>NZ_CYSD01000038.1 GCF_001458415.1 Tritonibacter multivorans
AGCTGTACCATACTCAGGCACACAAAAATACTGATAGCAGTCGGCGTGTGAATCATTAGCCTTGCGACCCTCGGCAGCAAGAACCATACGACCAATATCACGAAAATAGTCACGCAAAGCATTGGGATTATCATAAAACGCCTCTAATCGGTCGTCAGCCAACGTGAGAGTGTCAAAAACGATAAACCAACCATCAGCATGAGCCTGTCGCATTGCATTCATCAAACGCTGAATAGCAAAGCCTCTACGCGATTTCATAGTGGAGGCCTCCAGCAATCTTGAACACTCATCCTTAATACCTTTCTTTTTGGGGTAATTATACTCATCGCGAATATCCTTAAGAGGGCGTTCAGCAGCCAGCTTGCGGCAAAACTGCGTAACCGTCTTCTCGTTCTCTAAAAACCATTTTTCGTCCCCTTCGGGGCGGTGGTCTATAGTGTTATTAATATCAAGTTGGGGGAGCACATTGTAGCATTGTGCCAATTCATCCATTAACTTCTCAGTAACAGATACAAACTCATCACGAACGTCAGAAGCAGCCTTATGGCCGTCAACATACATATCACCATTATCGAACTCAACGCCCTGCATACGAAAAGACAGAATCTCTTCCAAGAGCTTGATGCGGTTATCCATCTGCTTATGGAAGCCAAGCATTGGGGATTGAGAAAGAGTAGAAATGCCACAAGCCTCAATAGCAGGTTTAAGAGCCTCGATACGCTCAAAGTCAAAATAATCAGCGTGACATTCAGAAGGGTAATAAGAACGAACCATAAAAAAGCCTCCAAGATTTGGAGGCATGAAAACATACAATTGGGAGGGTGTCAATCCTGACGGTTATTTCCTAGACAAATTAGAGCCAATACCATCAGCTTTACCGTCTTTCCAGAAATTGTTCCAAGTATCGGCAACAGCTTTATCAATACCATGAAAAATATCAACCACACCAGAAGCAGCATCAGTGACGACATTAGAAATATCCTTTGCAGTAGCGCCAATATGAGAAGAGCCATACCGCTGATTCTGCGTTTGCTGATGAACTAAGTCAACCTCAGCACTAACCTTGCGAGTCATTTCTTTGATTTGGTCATTGGTAAAATACTGACCAGCCGTTTGAGCTTGAGTAAGCATTTGGCGCATAATCTCGGAAACCTGCTGTTGCTTGGAAAGATTGGTGTTTTCCATAATAGACGCAACGCGAGCAGTAGACTCCTTCTGTTGATAAGCAAGCATCTCATTTTGTGCATATACCTGGTCTTTCGTATTCTGGCGTGAAGTCGCCGACTGAATGCCAGCAATCTCTTTTTGAGTCTCATTTTGCATCTCGGCAATCTCTTTCTGATTGTCCAGTTGCATTTTAGTAAGCTCTTTTTGATTCTCAAATCCGGCGTCAACCATACCAGCAGAGGAAGCATCAGCACCAGCACGCTCCCAAGCATTAAGCTCAGGAAATGCAGCAGCAAGATAATCACGAGTATCCTTTCCTTTATCAGCGGCAGACTTGCCACCAAGTCCAACCAAATCAAGCAACTTATCAGAAACGGCAGAAGTGCCAGCCTGCAACGTACCTTCAAGAAGTCCTTTACCAGCTTTAGCCATAGCACCAGAAACAAAACTAGGGACGGCCTCATCAGGGTTAGGAACATTAGAGCCTTGAATGGCAGATTTAATACCAGCATCACCCATGCCTACAGTATTGTTATCGGTAGCAAGCACATCACCTTGAATGCCACCGGAGGCGGCTTTTTGACCGCCTCCAAACAATTTAGACATGGCGCCACCAGCAAGAGCAGAAGCAATACCGCCAGCAATAGCACCAAACATAAATCACCTCACTTAAGTGGCTGGAGACAAATAATCTCTTTAATAACCTGATTCAGCGAAACCAATCCGCGGCATTTAGTAGCGGTAAAGTTAGACCAAACCATGAAACCAACATAAACATTATTGCCCGGCGTACGGGGAAGGACGTCAATAGTCACACAGTCCTTGACGGTATAATAACCACCATCATGGCGACCATCCAAAGG
>NZ_CYSD01000039.1 GCF_001458415.1 Tritonibacter multivorans
GGCGTAAGCTGATGGCTGAACTGCCGGGTATTTTGAATTGGGCTGTAAAGGGTTGCATGGAGTGGCAGAAGCAGGGCTTGAACCCACCCAAGATCGTACTGGACCAAGTCGCGGCCTATAAGACCAGCATGGACAGCGTGAGCCAGTTCGTTGATCAGGAATGCGAGATCGACACGGACGCTAAGTTCGGGGCCTCCAAGCTGTACGAGGAGTACCGTGGCTGGTGCCAGGCCATGGGTAACAAGCCGCAGTCGACGACTTCCTTCAAACGGTCGTTGGAGAAGTTGCCTGGCGTCTACCAGAACCGGGCCTCTAGCGGGATGCAATGGCACGGCATCCGGCCCGCCTTGGGCTGAAGATGTAGGCAGTGCAGGCAGTGTAGCCGAAATCCTAAAGTCTCTCTGGGTTTTGCTCTGGGGGACTTTTTCGGCAGGTCTACACTGCCTACACCCTCTACACTTTCTCTCATCACGAGAAGAGTGTATCCCACTCCCTCGCTGAAGTGCGGTCGCATAGCCAAGCCGGAAAACGCTGGCATCAACCGATCTCCACGCGGGTCATGACACGTGCATGCGACTGCGACCCACTGACTCTCCGGCAGTCGTCAACGCCGCACGCAGCGAGACCAAGCACCCGAGGTCACCAGCCAACACAGAGCTGAGCTATGTTGACGAGTTGAAAACCCCAATCTCGGGGCGGGGCCATATACGGTATCCCTAGGGGGTGGGGTGGCACCTGCCCCGGGGGATCGCCAATCTCCGTGATCGACGCGGCAAGCCGTTACGCCCGGGCCGTTGTACATACCGTTGTACAATCTGCGCCTGTTGACCGCGACAGCACAGGGCTGCTAGGCCTTGTTTTGCTGATGCAAGCTGCTGAGACGGTGCCTGCAACGGGAATGCAACCAAATCGCAGCCCCGATCAAACACGTCCTCAAACCGTGTGGGGGCACCATATTATCGTCCGAATATGCTACGATACGTCTCTTAATATCCTTATTTCTATTGAGAATTTCGGATGTGGTGTCCGAAGTTGTCCGACGGCATCCTGCTGAATATCCGCCCGATCGGGGTAGGGCTCGGGCTGCGGGCAAGGTCGTTGTAATGAGGTGCCCTCGGATTGCTGTTCTAAGCGATGCCAAAGTCCGTGCATTGAAACCGAAGGACAGACCCTACCAACAAACCGCGAGACATATCCTGCGTAAGCAGAGCTCACGCACATGCGCTATATCCCGAAGCGATTCAGTGCCTGAGCCCAAAGTGCGACGTGCCGTTCCGGACTTTTCGTGGATTCTTCAGGATGCGTGATGTGGTGTGCGGGGCTGGTGGGATTGGGCTGGATGCACCTGTGGTTAGGCGCTGGAAGCTGTTTTCGCCAATCTGTCCAGTTCAGACTGATAACTTCGCAACTCTTCGAGCAGGCCTTCGCCAGGGGCGCCTTTTGCTTTGATCTGTGCATTGAGACCATCAAGAACCGGCTGCGCTTTTTCAACAAGGGTTTCGCCTTGCTCTGTACATCGAACCAGCTTGACTTTGGAGTTGTCGGGGTTTCGCGATCGCTTGATGTGCCCGGCTTTCTCGAGCCGCGCGAGGCCGTTGCTGACATGGGGTTTCTGGAGCCCGCATTCATCGCAGATGTCCTGAGCACGGCAAGATTGCAGCCCAACCACAGCCCGCAAGATGCGCCAGTCCTGCCAATTCAACCCGGTTTGATCGTATACGATCTGGGAATAGAGCAGCATCAGCTTGTGAGAAAGGGAGTGAATGGCGGCAATCAAACCTTCGCCGGCCATTGGTTCTTGAATGTCATCCTGGGTCGCCATTCCCGACAATCTCTCCATGATTTACATATGTAATTGACAATTATGCTGCCGAATTGCAAGCCTGTTGGGCAAGACAAAAGTGCGAACAGCACGAAAACGCAAGGGAGGAGCGCATGCGTAGCATGTTGAAAGCGGCTTTGGCCGCGACAATGGTCATTGCGGCACCGGTGGTGGCGCAGGCTGAATCGGTTATTCGTGTCACATTGCAATTGCCAGAAACCCATTCGCTCGGGCAAAACTGGAACGCATTCAAGGACATCGTTGAAGCCAAATCAGGTGGCGCGTTGACAGTTCAGCTGTTTCCATCGGCGCAGCTTTTCAAGGACAAAGAGGTGCCAAGTGCCGTGGGATCTGGCGCGGTCGAGGCGGGTTCGGCGTTTCTTGGGCGTTTCACGGGCGCGGTTCCGGCCGTTGACGTGGTGAATCTGCCGTTCTTTTTCCGTGACGAAGCCCATTTGCGCGCCGCGGTGGCAACCGGATCCCCGATGCGCAACATTTTGGATGCTGCCGTGCTCAAGGAAACAGGGGCTAAAGTCCTGTGGTGGCAAGCCTTTGGCCGCAATGTTTACCTGTCCAATGGTACAGCGATCCGCACCCCGGCGGACCTGAACAATCAAAAAGTGCGGACCTATGGCAAGGTTCTTGGCTGGACGGTTGAGGCGCTTGGTGGCGCACCGACCCTGATGTCCGGTTCCAAACAGTTTCTTGCCTATCAGCAGGGCGCTGTGGATGTGGGCATGACGGGGGCCTCTGCCGTGAAATCCCGCAAGCTGCATGAAGTCATGGATCATATGACCCTGTCTTATGACAGCGCCATCGAATTCGTGGCCGTCATGAACAACGACTTCTTCGAGGGGCTTTCGCCTGAAAATCAGCAGATCGTGCTGGAGGCCGCCGCTGAAGTTGAACAGCAACTGCGCGACGCGATCTATGCGGAAGAAGACGCCATCATTGAAGAGATGCGCAGTACAATGACAGTTGTTGAATTGACCGAAGCAGAGCGTCAGCAGTGGGTTGATGCAACCGCCAGCGTCTCGCAGCGGTTCGTCGATGATGCAGGCGACACAGCCGCGCAAGTGGTTTCTGCCGTCTCTGGCATGTGACCCTTTCAAATCATCTATTGGCAACCGGGGTGTGAAAGCCCGGTTGCTTCTTTCTCTTAGGATACGTCTCTCTCATGCAAGCGCTGACCAATCTGGTTGACGGTCTCTCTGAATTCTTTGGCATCCTCGCGGGTTGGATGTTCTTTGCCGTCGGCATCTTCGTGGCTTACGAGGTTTTTATGCGCTATGCGCTCACCAGTCCGACGGTTTGGGTCGACGAGATCGCACGGATCTTTCAGGTCTGGGGCACCTTCGCCGCAACCGCCTATGTGCTGAAGCACCGCCAGCACATCATCATTGATCTGACCTTTCGCGATGTGCATTCGCTGCAACGTCGGATTGTCGAAACATTTTCCCTGCTGGTGATCGCCGTCTTTGGCTGTGTAGCTGCAAAATATGGCTGGGACATCTGGCTGAAGTCGACGCTCGCCGGACATACAACGGACAGCTATCTTGCTGTGCCCAAGACCTTTACCCAGTCGGCGATCTGGGTCGGGTTTGGTCTGCTGGCCCTGCAGGCTTTTGTCGAAATCTACAAGGTGTGGACGGGGCAGGCAAACCTGCAACGCTCTGAACTGGGGAGCCACTAATTCATGGAATCCATTCTGATTATCGGTGCGCTGCTCGGCCTGTTGCTGCTGCGCGTGCCCGTTGCCTTTGCAATGGGGGCTTTGGGTGTGGTGCTGCTGTGGCTCAAGGGGTTTCCCCTGATTGCGGTGCCGCAGCGTCTGTTTGGGACGATGGACAGCTTTGAGCTGCTGGCTGTGCCCTTGTTCCTGTTGATGTCCAACGTCCTGCTGAAAGGCGGCGTGGGGCGGGACCTTTTTGCAAGTGTTCAGGCCTGGGTGGGCCATTGGCCGGGGGGCTTGGGCGTTGCGACGATCAAAAGCTGCACGCTGTTTTCCGCGATCTCAGGATCCTCCGTGGCCACGGCTGCCACCATCGGAACGGTAGCCATCCCCGAGATGGAAAAACGCGGTTACGACCGCCCGTTCATTATGGGGCAACTCGCCGCCGGGGGGACGCTTGGCATCCTGATCCCGCCGTCCATTCCGCTGATCATCTATGGCGTGATAACCGAGACCTCGATCCCAACCCTGTTCCTGGCCGGGATCGGTCCGGGGCTGTTCCTGGCCACGCTCTTTATCATCTATGCGATGTATTATTCGCGTGGGAAGGACAGCCTGAAGGTCGAACGCCTGCCGATGAACCAACGTCTGCTGGTGACGCTTTATGCCCTTCCGACCGTTGTTCTGGCGATCGCAATCATTGGGTCAATCTACGCGGGCATCGCGACGCCATCGGAAAGCGCAGGCGTCGGGTTTGTCATTGCGATGATCATGACCTTTGCCATGGGGCGGATGAATTTCACCAAGCTGCGCGATGCGGTGCATGACTCCCTTAAGACCACCGCGATGATTTTCATCATCGTTGCCGGGGCCAAGGTCTTTTCCTATGCCATCACCCTGTATTTGATCCCGCAGTCTATCAGCAGCTTCCTGACGGAGAATATCTCTGACCCGACCCTGTTCATTTTTGCCGTAGGGCTTGTGCTGCTGATCATCGGCTTCTTCCTCGAAGCGCTTTCGATGATGCTGATCATGGTCCCCGTGCTGTTCCCGGCATTGCAGGTGATGGGGATTGATCCGATCTGGTTTGGGATTTTCTTTGTGGTGCTGATCGAAACGGCGCTTATCACGCCGCCGGTGGGGTTGAACCTGTTTGTGATCCAAGCGGTTGGCAAGGCGCGTTTGGAAGAGGTGATTAAAGGTGCGATCCCCTTCGCGCTTATTATGCTGTCGACGGCGGTTCTGCTGTGGTTCTGGCAGGATCTCGCGCTGTACATTCCCTACAAGCTGTTCTGAGATCAACAAATGGGAGGGGTATCCAGTGTCTTTGGCGCCTGGGCCCCTCCCATTTTCTTTTTGCGCGACCACGACCCGGCCCTGTGACTGGTGAAGGCTAATCCCGCTTGTCCCGGCGCAGACTGGCGGGGGCGCTTGTTTCTGAAAGCCACTGGCCTTGAGCCCAATGCCCCGGCTGTTCCATTGCAGGCGCAAGCGGTGCGTCGCGTGATTTGTGCGTTGAGGTTCTGGCCGAGTCACCCTTTTGGGGGATTTGCTAGGCGTTGTTGCGCCATTGGAATTTGTGGCCTTTGCAAGCTGTGATTGTCGCATTTCCAAGGAAGGTCTCGCCTTTAGATTACCAAAAGTGACCAAATTCCCTGAGCTTTCACCCTTTTGTGCGCCCAGCTTCGTGCGTAATTTGCGAACACTTTGTTAAGTTAGGTTAAAATGTTTCGGATCTGGGGAGTGTGGGAATGTCGACTGTAAACGGCACCGGTGGCGATGATGTATTTGCCGGAACCAATGATCCAGATACGCTGAACGGTCTGGGCGGAAATGACAGAATATCCGGTGAGGGTGGCAACGACTCCGTTACAGGTGGCAGCGGCAATGACACCCTGTTCGGCGATGCCGGTGACGGAACCGCGCTGGGGGTAGATGCGTCGCCGCTGACGCTGGATATCGACAATCTGGTTTCAGACAGCTCTAGCGGCAACAACAACGCCCAGGTCGGTGACATTGCTGTCTATTCCAATGTGGCAACGCTGGAGGATGGCACGCCGATTTCCGCGCGCCTTGTGCTGACCGATGTGTCCGACAATGACCTGACGGTGGATCTGTCTGGCGGGGCAGGGTTTGAAATCCTGCTCAATGGGGATTTCGACAGCAACGATGTGGGCGCAACGGCGAGCTTCCGGCTCGAGTTTTTTGACCCGGTCACGGGAGAAAACATTGCGCTCAATTCCACCGCAACCTGGAACGATCTGGATCGCAACCGCCCGGGCGATCAGGAGTCTGTCACCATTGACTCCGGCAGCTTCAACTCTTTTGCCACCGCAGCGGATACGTCCCTGAGTGTCAGCACCTCTGGCGGGCAGGTTACCGCAGCCGGGACCGAAGCCAACAACCCCAGCGATCAGGATGCCTGGTTCTCTGCTGATTTTGAGAACCGTGAGTTTATTGAATTCACGCTGGAGACTCGCAGTACCCAGTCTGGCTTTTCGCTGTCGGGCGATCTGATTGATGACCCCGATGTGACGCCCTTTGTCGAAGGCAATGATACGATTGACGGTGGCTCGGGCAATGATGAGATCTTTGGTCAGGGGGGTAATGACAGTCTGTTGGGCCAGTCCGGGGATGACACCCTTGAAGGCGGCGCGGGCAATGACACGCTGAAGGGTGGCGCGGATGATGATGTGCTGGATGCCGGCGATGGCACCGATAACCTGCGGGGTGGCAGCGGCAATGACACGCTTTTTGGCGGCGGCGACAACGACAATTTGATCGGGGGTGACGATCAGGATGTTATCATTATCAACCAGCTCGGCTCCAGCGGGGTGAATAACACCACAGTTGATGGCAGCGCGGGCGGGATCGATTTCGACACGCTGGATATTACGCCGCTACTGGACGAAGGCTGGTCCGTAACCAACGTCGTGAAGAACCCGGAGAACAACGGAGAACCCGGCTTCAATGGTCAGATCCAGCTCCAGTGGGGCAGCGAGAACGCCAATATCAACTTCTCGGATATTGAAAAGCTGATCCTCTGCTTTACGCCCGGAACGCGTATCGCGACCCCTTTTGGCGCGCGTCTGGTGGAGCACCTGCGCCCCGGTGACAAGGTGCAGACCCGCGACAATGGCATTCAGGAAATCCGCTGGGCGGGGCGGCGGGATCTTGATGTGGTGGATCTGACCAAGACGCCAAACTTTCAGCCGGTGCTGATCCGTCAGGGGGCGCTTGGCGATGGGATGCCCGATCGCGACGTGCTGGTCAGCCCGAACCACCGGATGCTGATCGCCAATGATCTGGCCGAGGTCCTGTTCGGAGAGCCCGAGGTTCTGGTGGCGGCGAAATTCCTCACCGGTCTTTCCGGGGTTTCGCAAATCCGCGCCAATGCGGTGAGCTATATTCACCTGATGTTTGATCGCCATGAGGTGCTCTGGGCGGATGCGGTCTGGTCTGAAAGCTTCCAGCCGGGGGATTATTCCCTGCGCGGCGTTGGCGACAGCAGCCGAGAAGAGATCTTTGGGCTCTTTCCCGAGCTTGCCACTCCAAAGGGGCTGGCGGATTACCAATCGGCCCGACTTTCGTTGAAAGCGCATGAGGCACGGCTGCTGCTCGCTGAAGGTTTCAATTAACCGGCGACAGCTCAGTCCGCACCCTGCGTGCCAAATGCCCCAGATCAGAGTGCCGGTGATTTTGCTTTTTTGTTGCCGAGTGCCGGGTCATGCCGGACCAAGGTCCATGCCTGCGTTATTCAAACAGGGCCGCGCTGAGTTTTTCGGCTGCGGAGAGCAAAATGTCTTTACGCTCTATCGCTTCGGTCAGGGACACGCGCTGGGATGGGCCGTGGTAGGCGAGGCTGGCGATGTAGCGGCCGTGGGGGTCCAGAACGGGCACCGCAATTGCCACCATGCCTTCCAGGAATTCTTCCCGGTCCACGGAATAGCCCTGCTTGCGGATCTTGGTCAACTCCGCCAGCAGATCCTCCGGGGTCACGATGGTGAAAGGGGTTTTCCTGTCCAAAGTGAGCGAGGCAACAAGGGTGTCGCGTTTCTTGGGGGCAAGGCTGGCGAGAAAGGTTTTGCCGCTTGCGGTGCAGTGAAACGGCACGCTTGTCCCAATCGGCAGCTGGATGCGAAACGGCCAGTCGGTTTCGACCCGGTCGAGGTAATGCATCCCAGCGTTGCCGGGGGCGGCGTAGTTCACGGTTTCGCCAACCCGGTCTGACACTTGCCGCAGAATTTGGTGGCGCGCCACGTGATCGCGGGAGTTGTACAGCAGGCCAGACCCCAGTTCCCGCAGGCGCCGGGCGACCTGGTATTTCTTGGCATTGCCGGGACGGGTCAGAAAGCCGCTTTCTTCAAGGGTCACGCACAGTCTGTGGACCGTCTGCTTTGGGAGACCAAGCTGTTCATTGATCTGGGTCGCCGTCATCGGCTGCTCACTTCTGCCCAGAATTTCCAGGATCAGAAGCGTGCGCAGATTGGTCGGAATGCGTTCAGAATCCTGCAAAGACGCCTCTTCGAAAAAAAATGGTGCATTTTCAGGGAATCAATGTACCCTCTATTTTCAATAAAAACGAGACCAAAAGTCTCATTTTTTGATATTTAGGGGAGCCATGGAGTTCGACTTCATCGTAGTAGGAGCTGGATCTGCTGGATGTGCGTTGGCAAATCGCATTAGCGCAGACGCGCGCTATACGGTTGCCTTGGTCGAAGCGGGGCCTGCAGACCGCAACCCCTGGATCCATGTGCCCATTGGCTATTTCCGCACGATGGGGAACCCGAAAACCGACTGGCAATACCGAACCGAGCAGGATGCGGGCATCGCGGGGCGGGCCATCGCCTGGCCCCGCGGGCGGGTCTTGGGCGGCTCCAGTTCGATCAACGGTCTTTTGTATGTGCGTGGGCAGCCGCAGGATTATGATCACTGGGCGCAGCTTGGGTGCACGGGCTGGGGCTGGGACAGCGTGCTGCCGCTGTTTAAACGCTCCGAGACGTGGCACGGGGCGCATGACGGCGACCTGCGTGGGACGGATGGGCCGTTGTCGGTGCAGGACAGTCGCCTGACCCGCGAGATCGTGGACACCTGGATCGACGCGGCCGAGGCGGCGGGGTACAAGCGGACCCCGGACTACAATGGCGAGGATCAGGAAGGGGTCGGATATTTCCAGCTGACCATGAAGAAAGGGCGCCGGTGTTCGTCCGCCGTCGCTTATCTTAATCCGATCAAACACCGCCAGAACCTGACCATCATCACCAATGCCCAAACCGAAAAGGTTCTGATCGAAGAGGGCTGCGCGACGGGCATTCGGGTCAACCGTGGTGGCACAATGGAGACGCTTCATGCGCGCAGGGAAGTGATCCTGAGTGCGGGCGCCATCGGGTCGCCGCAGATCCTAATGCTGTCCGGGATCGGCGACCTGGACGCGCTGAAACCGCATGGGATTGAGGTGCTGTCAGCCGTGCCGGGTGTCGGGAAAAACCTGCAAGACCACCTGCAGGCGCGCCCCGTGTACAAAACGAACCTCAGCACCATCAATACAGAGGCCAACAACATCTTCAAAAAGGGTGTTATGGCGCTGCAATACGCCCTGACACAGCGGGGGCCGATGACGATGGCCGCCAGTCTGGGCACCGGTTTTCTGAAAACCGAACCGCATCTGGAGACACCTGACATCCAGTTCCACATTCAGCCGTGGAGCGCGGATAAACCTGCGGATGGGCCGCATAGGTTTTCGGCCTTTACCGCCTCTGTGCTGCAGCTGCGCCCCGAAAGCGCGGGGCATATTTCGCTGAACTCTGCCAATATGAACGACCATCCGGCCATACATCCGAATTATCTGGCCACGGATCTGGATTGCCGTACTCTTGTCAAAGGCATCCAGATCGCGCGCAGAATTGCGCAGACGGATCCTTTGAGATCGCATGTCACGGAAGAACATGCGCCGGGTTCAGAGATTGCCTTTGATGATGAGCAGGGCACGTTGGACTGGGCGCGCCGGACCGCGGTGACGATCTATCACCCCACCGGAACCTGCAAGATGGGGATCGATGCGATGGCGGTGGTGGACCCGCAGCTGCGGGTCAGAGGCGTCGACAGGCTGCGCGTGGCCGATGCATCGATCATGCCGCAAATCGTCAGCGGCAATACAAATGCACCCTGCATTATGATCGGGGAAAAAGCCGCCGATCTTGTGTTGGAGGACGCAAGATCATGACAGGCGGATCGGGTTTCAGTCGCGGCGACGCGTCGGAGAACCGATCCCAACACATTCGGGGAGATGCCTTCGGCCTCGTGAAAAACAAAAAGGGAATATGGAAGGCGCGATCTCTAGGGAGGAGAAACAATGTCTAAACTGAAACACATAGCGGTTGGCGCCGCGGCTGTGGCCTTTATGGCGACCTCCGCAATGGCGGAAAAAGTGCTGCGGATTCAGTCGGTGTTGCCCAACACCGCTGACGAAGTTCACATGTTGAACGAATTCGGCAAGGATGTGGCCGCGCTGACCGGCGGATCGTTGACCATCGAAGTGCTGCCCGCAGGGGCGGTTGTTGGTCCGCGCGACATTATGGACGCGGTTGATGCGGGCCTTGTGGAAGGCGGCTTTGCCTGGACGCACTACTGGGGCGGCAAACATGTTGCGGCCAACCTGTTTGGCGCGCCGGTGGCGGGGGCTGGCGTGGGCCTCGACAATATCGCGTTCCTCAGCTGGTTCCAGTATGGCGGCGGCAAGGAGCTCTATGACCGCCTGTGGGAGGAGATGGGCGTCAACGTCAAAGGTTTCATGCTGCAACCCGTAGGCCCCGAGGCGCTGGGCTGGTTCCCAAAACCGATCGAGTCCATGGATGACTTCCGTCAGATGCGGTTCCGTGCACCGCCGGGCATGGTGGGGGCTGCCTATGCAGATATCGGCGTGCCTGCGGTCGCCATGGGCGGCGGTGACATCCTGCCTGCGCTCGAAAAAGGCACGATTGATGCCGCCGAATGGTGCTGCCCCAAGCCGGATTCGGTCTTTGGGTTCCAGAAGGTGCTGAAGCACTACTATCTGCAGGGTCTGCATCAGGTCACCGTGAACGCGGACATGTATGTGAACCGCGATTTCTATGACAGCCTGAACGAACAGGAACAAATGGCGCTGGAAGTTGCGGCAAACGCATCTCTTAGCAAATCCCTGTCCTATCGTATCTACGAGAATGGCAAGGCGCTGAAGGATCTGACCGAAAACCACGGTGTGATCCTTGAGGATACCCCGCAGGATTACTTTACCGAGTATATGGCCGCGGCCAAAAATGCGCTGCAGGCTGCTGCGGATGAAAACGCGTTCTTTGCCGAAGTCTGGCAGTCCCAGAAAGACTTTGCCGATATTGCGGTGCCCTTCTGGGCCGGGGCGCAGACCTCGAATGCGGGTCTTGGCCGCGCGCATGCAGCAACCCTGAAATAACGCGACACCAGTGCGGGGCCCGTTCGGGCGCCGCACGTCCTTTTCGAGAATTGGGAGCAGGGTCTTGCCCTGACACTCCTACGGGAAAGTGCACCCTCAAACGGGCACGCAGGCGACAAGGGAGACAGGGGTATGGCCGCAGATGAGGTGAACCCAGACGATCTGGAGATTGCCGACGAGCTGATCGCGGAACGGCGCAGCGAAGCGCCGGGAGAGACACCCGAGGACATGACCAGCTGGCAGCGCCCGATCACGGCTGTCATTGATACGGTCAACTATCGCGCGGGCCAGATCATCGCCCTGATGATGGTGCCGTTGATTGCGGTGGTCGTCTACGAAGTCTTTATGCGCAACTCTTTTGCGATCCTGCAGGACGCAGGGTTCGAGGATTTTGCCCGCGCGCTGGGCCTTGGGCCGACGCTGTGGGTCTATGACACCAGCCGCATGATCGCGGGCATGCTGTTTATGGCGGCGGCGGGTTATGGGTTGATGCGCGGCGTGCATATCCGGGCGGATTTTCTGTATCGCAACTGGACGGAAAAGACCCAAGCGACGGTGGATGCCACGCTGTATCTTCTGTTCTTTATGCCCTCAATGGCGCTGTTTACGGTGGTTGCCTCGCAATTCTGGTGGCTGGCGTTCACGACCGGGGAAACCATGGCGCTGGACAGTGCCTGGCAGCCGATCCTGTGGCCTGCGCGGATTGCCATGCCGATCGGCGGCTTCCTGTTGTTTCTGCAGGGTATTCCTGAAACCTTCCGTGCTTTTCACAAGATGGGCAATGCGCGCGAGCGGGTCTTTCTGCGGCTGTTGCCGATCTATGTTGTCGTCTTCGTTTGGCTGATGTTGGCCATCTTTGTCCCTGATGTGGTGCCGGGGGGCGAATGGTTTACCGAAGTGATGAAGGCCCGTCCGGGCCTGTCCAAACCCACCATCGGTCTGATCATGCTGGCCACGATGTTGTTTGTGATCTTCATCGGCTTCCCGATCTCGTTCACGCTGATCTTCCTTGGGTTTGTCTTTGGCATCTGGGGGGCGAATTTCAAACTGACCACGCTGCTGATGACGCTCAACACCAATTCGACCATGTTGAACGATCAGCTGATGGCGGTGCCGCTGTTCGTGTTGATGGGGATCGTGATGGAAGCGGCGGGGCTGATGGAGCGTCTGTTTGCCTCGATCCAGATGATCATGGCCCGCGTGCGCGGGGCGCTGTTTATTGCGGTGCTGATCGTCTCGACCATCTTTGCCGCCGCAACCGGCATTGTGGGCGCGTCCGTGACTCTGCTGGGCATTATGGCGGGCGCCACCATGAGCCGCTCTGGCTATAACGTGCAATTGGCCGCGGGCACGATCACCGCTGGGGGGACGCTGGGCATTCTGATCCCACCGTCGATCATGCTGATCGTGATGGGGCCTGTGCTTGAAGTCTCTACTCTGGATCTGTTTCGCGGCGCGTTTATTCCCGGCGCGCTCTTGGCGTCGCTTTACCTGCTTTACACATTGGGGCGGTGCTGGCTGAACCCAGCGCTTGGGCCGGTTCTGGCAGAGGAAGACCAGCCTGTCACATCGCGTTTCTATGGCGCAGAAGTGGCGCTGATCTGTCTGGGCATTTTGACACTCTGCCGTGTGTTTGGCCTCAGCCTTGGGGGCAGCCTGAGCGGTTTTGTGCCCTTTGGCGGGTTGCTCCTGCTGGTGGCGACCCTGCTGGTGGCGCATCGCGCTTACCGCAGCCTGACGGTGCTGCGGATTGTTCTGCCAATTGCGGTTTTGTTCCATATTGCGATGGTTTTCGCCCATATTGGCGCGGAGGGCAGCCTGCCGATCGGGTCGATCATCTTTGCCGGTTTCATTGTGCTTCTGGCTGTTTTGGCCCGCCCGATCTACGGACGGGACGCGCAGGAGGGGTTCTATTTCTCGCAGCTGTGGGACGAGTTTTTCGCCGGTTTGATGCCGCCCACGATCCTGATTTCCTTTGCGCTCGGCTCCATCCTGCTGGGGCTGGCCACACCGGCTGAGGCAGCGGCGATGGGGGCGTTTGGCGCGATCCTTCTGTCCCTCGCCTACCGCAAGTTCACCGTGCCAAGTTTCTTTGACAGCCTTGTCAAAGCCTTGGAGATCACTGTTCTGATCATGTTCCTTGTTGCGGCCTCCAACTTTTTCGGCGCGCAGTTCTCATCACTTGGCACGCCCAAGATGATGACAGAGATCCTGCTTGGCCTCGATCTGTCGCCCTATCTGGTGCTGCTGTTGGTGATGGCGCTGATCTTCCTGCTGGGCTGGCCCTTGGAATGGGTGCCGATTGTGCTGATCGTGGTGCCGATCCTGCTGCCCACGGTCGAGCAGCTCGATATCTACGGGTTGGAGCGTTACGACCTGATGGTGTGGTTCGGCATCTTGGTTGCGGTGAACCTTCAGACCGCCTGGCTGTCGCCGCCGGTCGCGCTCTCTGCATATTTCCTGAAAGGCGTGGTGCCCAACTGGGACCTCAAGGACATTTACCTCGGGATGATGCAGTTCATGTTGGTGCAGCTGTTTGGCCTTGTGCTGCTGTTCCTTTTTCCACGGCTCGTGCTTTGGCTGCCGGCCGTTATGTCAGGAAACTAAGCGATGACAACACAACGCAAAACACTCTCCTATCTGAAATGGCCTTTGTTGGTCACAGTCATTGGCCTGGGCTTGTCGGGCTGGCTGGGCTGGGCGACCACAGGCACCACGTCCGGTGTCCTGTCTTTCTTGATTGTCGGCACGGTGCTGGCCGCGCTTGAGATCGCGCTGTCCTTTGACAATGCCATCGTCAATGCCAACAAACTGGAAGAGATGACCCCGGTCTGGCAGCGCCGGTTTCTGACCTGGGGGATCCTGATCGCGGTCTTCGGCATGCGGATCGTCTTTCCGCTTGCTATTGTTGCGGTTTTTGCCTGGATTAACCCCTTTGCGGCGATGCATCTGGCGCTGTCGAACCCGGAACAATATTCGGAAATCATCGGCCATGCTCATGGTCCTATCTCGGCTTTTGGGGGCACCTTCCTGATGATGGTGGCGCTGAAGTTCTTTATTGACGAGGACAAATCGATCCACTGGATCGAGACGCTGGAGAAACGCCTGCGGGTCTTTGGATCTATCCGCGGGCTTGAGATTGCCTTTGTGCTGATGATCGTCCTGCTGATCTGCCAATCTGTCCCGCATCAGGAACAGGGGGTGTTTCTGGCCTCTGCCATCATGGGGTTGCTGGTCTTTGTGCTGGTGGATGGTTTGGGCACCTATCTGGACAATATTGCCGGAAAGACGGCTGAAATCGGGGCCAAAGGCGGTTTGGGCGCGTTTCTCTACCTCGAGGTTCTGGACGCCAGTTTTTCCTTTGATGGGGTGATCGGGGCCTTTGCGCTGACGACCAATATCCTGCTCATTGCCATCGGGTTGGGCATTGGGGCGATGTATGTGCGGTCGATGACGATCATGCTGGTCGAACGTGGCACGCTGGCCGAATTCCGCTACCTTGAACATGGGGCGTTCTATTCGATCTTTGCGCTGTCGGTGATCCTGTTCCTGCAATCGCTGACGCATGTGCACGAGCTGATCACCGGGGGCATCGGCATGGCGCTGATCGGTTTGGCTTTCTACTCCTCAATCCGGCACAACAAACGCGAAGCCTAGCTTTGCGCGCATAGAAAGGTTTTTTGATGAAACGAACCTATTTGAAGAAAGCGTCGCGCACCTCGCAGTCGGATGCGGGCGAGACCTCCAAAACGGTTGCCGCCATCCTTGCGGATATCGAAACCCGCGGCGAGGCGGCAGCGCTGGAATATGCTGCCAAGTTCGACAAATACACTGGCAATGTGGAGCTGACCCAAGCCGAGATCGACGCGGCCTGTGCGCGCGTACCGCAGAAGCTGAAGGAGGATATCCTGTTTGCCCACGACAATGTGCGCCGCTTTGCCGAAGTGCAGAAAGGCACCGTTGCCGATGTCGAATACGAGATCAATCCGGGCCTGATCGTGGGGCAAAAGGCAATCCCGGTGTCGGCGGCGGGCTGTTATGTGCCGGCCGGGCGCTACCGGCATATTGCCAGCGCGGTGATGACGGTGACCACGGCCAAGGTGGCGGGCTGCGAACATATCACGGTCTCCTCCGCGCCGCAGCCAGGCGAGGGGCTGAACCCCGCGATCGTGTTTGCCGCCCATGCCTGCGGCGCGGACAAGATCATGGCGCTGGGGGGGGTACAGGGGGTTGCCTCTATGGCGTTTGGCCTGTTTGGCCAGCCCAAAGCCAATATCATTGTCGGCCCCGGCAACCAGTTTGTCGCCGAAGCCAAGCGCAGCCTGTATGGCCGGGTGGGTATCGACATGATTGCGGGGCCGACAGACAGTCTGATCCTCGCCGACAAAGGGGCGGATGCCCATATTGTGGCGACCGATTTGGTCTCGCAGGCAGAGCACGGCTATAACTCGCCCGTGTGGCTGGTGACCGACCATGAACCGCTGGCGCGCGATGTTCTGTCACGTGTGCCCGATCTGATCGCGGATCTGCCCGCCCTGAACCGCGAAAACGCCGAAGCGGCGTGGAACGATTACGCCGAGGTCATTGTCTGTGCCAACCGCGAGGACATGGCCGCCACATCGGATGAATACGCCCCCGAACATCTGACCGTTCAGGCAGAGGATCTGGACTGGTGGCTGAACCGCTTGAAATGTTACGGCTCGCTGTTTCTGGGCGAAGAAACCACGGTGTCCTATGGCGACAAGGCGGCGGGGACCAACCACGTTCTGCCCACGTCGGGCGCGGCCAGCTATACCGGCGGGCTGAGCGTGCATAAATACATGAAGATTGTCACCTGGCAGCGCGCCAGCCGTGAAGGGTCCAAACAGGTGGCCGAAGCCACTGCGCGGATCTCGCGGCTGGAAGGCATGGAGGCCCATGCCCGCGCCGCCGATGTGCGTTTGGCCAAATATTTCCCGGATGAAGACTTTGACCTCACAGCCAATGGATGATCCGCGCAGCCTGTTTGGCCTTGCCGGAAGGGTGGCGGTTGTCACCGGGGCCAGTTCTGGTCTGGGACGCCGCGCGGTCGAGGTTCTGCATGCGGCAGGCGCACAGGTGATTGCGGTGGCCCGGCGGGAAGGGGATTTACAAAGCCTCGTGTCGCAGGTGGGGCAGGGGGCGGCCTATGTCGCGGCGGATGTCACAAACAGGGCGGGCCTGCCCGATCTGGTGGCGCAGATCAGTGCTCCCTTTGGTGCGCCCGATATTGTTGTCCATGCCGCTGGTGTGAACACACGCGAGCCCGCCGATGAGGTGAGCCTTGAGAGGTGGGACCAGACGCTGGAGTTGAACCTGACGGTGCCGTTTTTCCTGTCGCAGGCCCTTGTGCCCGCGATGAAACAGAAAGGCTGGGGGCGGATCGTCACTTTTGCCTCGCTGCAGACCACGCGCGCCTTTCCCGGTGGCATCGCCTATGGCGCCAGCAAAGCGGGTGTGGGGCAAATGACCCGCGCCATGGCCGAAGCCTGGTCAGGGGATGGCATTACCGCAAATGCACTTGGCCCCGGCTTCTTCCCGACCGAGCTGACGCAGGCGGTGTTCGACGACCCGAACCGCGCCGCGCGCAATGCCGCGCAGACCTGTGTCGGGCGCAATGGGCGGCTCGAGGATATCGATGGACCGCTTCTGTTTTTGTGTTCCAATGCCTCGGCCTTTGTGACCGGGCAAGTGCTGATGGTCGATGGAGGGTTCACCGCAAAATGAAAGCCCTGGTCTATGACACTGTGGAAACGCTGACCCTGCGGGATGTTCCCATGCCCAGCGTGCAGACGGGCGAACATCTGGTGCGGATCCACGCGGTTGGGATCTGTGGGTCGGACATGCATGCCTATCTGGGCCATGATGAGCGACGCCCAGCCCCGCTGATCCTGGGTCACGAGGCTGCGGGCGTGGTGGCGGAAGGGCCCTTGGCTGGGCGGCGGGTGACGATCAACCCGCTGGTGACCTGCGGCAGCTGTTCCTATTGCAGGGCGGGGCGCGAAAACCTCTGCCCGGAGCGGCAGATCATATCGATGCCGCCCCGTGAGGGGGCGTTTGCGCAATTTGTGGCGATCCCCGAAGCAAATCTTGTGACTGTGCCGGACGCGTTCCCATTGGAAAAAGCCGCCTTGGCGGAACCGATCGCAGTAGGCTGGCATGCGGCGCGGCTGGCGCTTGAGGCCTTGCATCCGGCCATGACCAAACGTGCGCTGATCCTTGGCGGCGGTGCGATCGGGCTGGCGACCGCACTTTCGCTGCGGACCATGGGGATTGAGGACATCGAGATCTGCGAACCCAATGCCGGGCGGCTTCAGTATCTGACCTCTCATTGCGGGCTTCACGCGCGCCCATCGCCTGCGCAAACCGCGCCGATCGTGATTGACGCCGTCGGCTTTGCCAGCACCCGCGCATCCGCCTCGGCGCTGGCGGAGCCCGGTGGGGTGATTGTCCATGTCGGCCTTGGCGACAATGAGGGCGGGTTGGATATCCGCAGGCTGACGCTGCAGGAAATCGGCTTCATCGGCACCTATACCTATACCGCGCAGGATTTTCGCGATGCGGCGCAGGCGATGTTCGCGGGCCGCTTGGGCAGCCTTGACTGGTTTGAAACCCGGCCACTGGAAGACGGCGCCGCTGCGTTTCGCGACATCCGTGCGGGCAATGTGGCAACGCCAAAGATCATCCTGACCCCACCGGAGCCCGCCACCCCCCAGATCTGAAAGGAAAGGCCCATGTACAAAAAGGTTCTTGTGCCCATGGCATTGGATCACGGCATCTCACCGCAGACACTGGCCATTGCAAAGGCGATTTGCAGCGATGGCGGCGCGATCACAGCCCTGCATGTCTTTGAGGTCCCAAAAGGGTCGGTCAGTGCCTACATCGGCGAAGACACGGTAGAGCGCGGCTTTCGCGCGGCCCGCGCGCTTTTGCAGGACAAAGTGGCGGGGATGGCGGGCGTTACCCCTGACATCACCCGCGGGCAGGCCCACCGCGCCATCACCCGCTATGCGGTGGAGCACGGGTTCGACTGCATTGTGATCGGATCGCATAAGCCGGGGTTTGCGGACTACCTTATTGGATCAACAGCGGCCCGCGTGGTGCGTCATGCGCCCTGTTCCGTGCATGTCCATCGCGACGCTTAAACAGGGGGAGCCACAATGAATATCGACAAACGCATAGCGGATGATCTGGCGGCAAATGACATATCTTTCGTCACCACCGTGCCCTGCAAACAACTGGCCGGGGTGATCGAAGAAATTGATCATCGCACGGATATTTTCCACATCCCCAGCAATAAGGAAGACGAGGGCATGGGCCTGTGTGCGGGGGCATGGATGGGGGGCAAACGCCCGGCCATTATCATGCAGAACACCGCCATCGGGGTCACCATCAACACGCTGGCGACGCTGATCCAATATTACCGCATGCCGCTGCCGATGATCATCTCTTACAGGGGCGAACTGCGGGAACCCGTTGCCTGTCAGGTGGAAATGGCGGTTCATACCAAGGCGTTGTTGGCACAGTTGAACATCCCGACCTACCACTTCCACTGGCAGAAGGATGTCGAGGAATTCGATAATATCCTGAAATACACCTTCATGTGCAACAAACCCGTTGCGATCCTGACCGACGCCAACTTCTGGGGAGGCTATGGCGACCAATGATCCGTTCCGAAATCCTGCAAGACATTGCCCCGATCCTGCGCGACCATCTGGTTGTGTGCAATATTGGCATTCCGTCTCAGGAATTACATGCCATCGACGATCAACCGACGAATTTCTACATGCTGGGTACGATGGGGCTGGCGTCCTCGATCGGGCTGGGCCTTGCCTTGGCGCAGCCCAAGCCGGTGATAGTTATTGATGGGGATGGGTCGATCCTGACCAATCTTGGCACGCTGCCCACCATCGGCAACAACTGCCCCGACAACTATGTGCTGATGATCATCGACAATGGATCTTACGGGTCCACTGGCGACCAGCCCACCTATACCAGCATGAAAACAGATCTGGCCGCCATGGCGCGGGCGGCGGGGTGCGAAACTGTGGTGGAGGTGCAGGATGTCGACACCGGCCCAGCCCTGCAAGCGGCGTTGGGCAGCGGCAAAGGCACCGTCATGATCGTGAAATGCGACAGCGGCAATGCCAAGATGCCGGTCATCACCATGGATCCTGTGGTGATCCGGGACCGCTTTATGAAGGCCGTCGCTGGCTGATGTTTTCGCGCCGCATCCACACGGCAGAGGACGCCCGGCGGCTGGCCAAAAAGCGCCTGCCTTGGATGGTGTTTGACTACATTGATGGGGCGGCCGGGGACGAAGGAGGGGCACGGCGCAATCGCGCGGCCTTGAACGGGATCACGCTGACCCCTCGGATTTTGAAAGACGTCAGCGCGCGGACTTTGGCGACGACGGTGCTGGGGGCACAGGCCCACGTGCCCTTTGGGATCGCGCCCATGGGGATGTGCAACCTCTCTGCGCCTGGGGCTGATTTGATGCTGGCGCGCCTTGCCGCCCGCCACAGAGTGCCACTGGGGGTGTCAACTGTGGCCTCTACCCCGATGGAGCGGATGATCGAGGTGGCCGAGGGCAACGCCTGGTTCCAGCTCTATTTCAGCGGTGATGGCGAAGGCACTTTCAAACTGGTCGACCGGGCCCGCGCAGCCGGCTACCGGACCCTGATCCTGACCGTGGATGTGCCAGAGGTGGCGCGCCGTCCACGGGAATTGCGCCATGGCTTTCAGATGCCCTTCCGCATGGGGCCGCGTCAGATCTTTGATTTCGCGATGCACCCGCGTTGGTCCTTGGCGACGCTGCTGGCGGGACGGCCAGAAATGGCCAATTTCACCATGCCCGGCTTTGACTTTGACCGTACCGAGAGTCGGGCCAAAGCCAATTGGGACACATTGAAGGATCTGCGCGCGCGCTGGCCCGGACAGCTGGTTGTGAAGGGGGTCCTTGATCCCCAAGACGCCAAACGGCTGCAAGAACAGGGCGTTGATGCCATTCAGCTGTCGAACCATGGGGCCCGTCAGCTCAGCAGTGCGCCGTCCCCGATCGACGTGCTGCCTGCCATGCGCGACACATTGGGGGGCTCCTATCCCCTGTTTCTGGACAGCGGCATCCGGTCTGGCGAAGACATTCTGAGGGCGCTTCTGACCGGCGCTGACTTTGTGTTTCTGGGTCGGATTTTGCAATTCGCCATCGCCGCAGGGGGCGAAGCGGGGCTGCAACAACTCTGGCATGGTCTTGAAGCAGAACTGAGGGGCGCAATGGCCATGCTGGGCCTCACACACCTCTAAAGCGCAATCCGAAAAGTGGGAGCCGGTTTTCGGATCAAATTGCGCGACAAAATAAAGGCATAGAGCATCGTCCTTGATGCAGATTATCTGGACGATGCTCTAGGGCTATATGTCGCAACATTTGCCGGGTTGCGATCTGAGCCTTCGTCTTTCGCAAGTCCGGAAGATGCCCGGCACGTCTGTTTCCTGTTGTTTTCCTGTCGTTGCCTGCCAAAACGACGCAGGCCGTGGCAGGCCTCGTTCGGTGATTTGGCGGGACGGGGCGGGGGCCACAAGCGCCGCGCGATGCTTGACAAAACAAAGCACGCTCTCTTAAGGCTGGATCATTCTGGTCCGGCTGGCGTGTGCCACCCGGTTAAAAGGGAACACGGTGCGGCGTAGCCAAAAGGCACCAAATCCGTGACTGCCCCCGCAACTGTGAGCGGAGAGCGAAGCTGCAAGATACCACTGCCTTTCAGGGCGGGAAGGTGCAGCAGAGCCACGACCCGCGAGTCAGGAGACCTGCCAGGATGATCACCCTGTTCGGGCGCGGGGCGCGCCAGGAACAACGGATCTCCGTAGTGGTGACGGCTCTTCACCGTCTGCGGGGGACCTTCTCCCTCCAAAGGCTAAAATTTTATTCAACCGCCCGAAATCCGGGTGGTTTCTGCCCGTCCGCCATTTGGCGGCTGGGCCAATAGGAATGGAATTATGCGTAAAGCTACGCTTCCCGTTGTTGCCGCACTTACTGCCGCACCCGTCATCGCCAACGCACAAGACACCGGCATTTCCGATCTTGGTGAAATCATTGTTTCTGGCGGCTTCACCCCAATTGAAGCCGAGAAATTCGGCCGCGCGGTCTCGGTCCTGACCAGCGAAGAGATCGAAACGCGAGGCCTCAAGACCGTTCAGGACGCCCTGCGCGCCGTGCCCGGCGTGTCGGTCAACGGATCCGGCAGCAGCTTCACACAGGTGCGCATTCGCGGTGGCGAAGCCAATCATACGCTCATTCTGATTGATGGCATTGATGCGGCAGGGGGGCAGGGTGAATACATCCTCACAGGTCTGGACACCGCCAATATCGAACGGATCGAAGTCCTGCGTGGCCCCCAGTCTGTGTTCTACGGCTCCAATGCCTCGGCCGGTGTGATTAACATCGTGACCAAGAAAGGCAGCATTGGCACCGAATATGGTGGCAGTGTTGAAATCGGCAGCGACGGCCAGCGGGCCTCTGCGCGTGTGTCGCACCGCAGCGAACGCGGCGGCTTGGCGCTGAGCGTGTCGCATGACCAAGACGACGGGTTCGACACCTCTGGTGACGGCGGTGAAGAGGATGCGATCCGCCGCAATACTGTTCAGCTGAGCGGCGATTATGCCCTTACCCCGGCGCTGACGCTTGGGTTCAATCTGCGCCGTTCGGACGAACGCTACGACTACGACAGCAACTCCTACACGGCGACCACCGCTGAGGAATATGTCGTGGATGATCCCAGCCCCTATTCCAAAAGAGACGAGCAGTTGGCGCAGGTCTATGCGGAGTATGAGATGTTTGATGCACGCATCAGGCACCGCTTGTCCTACGAACACACAGACTACGACCAGGCGCGCAACGGCGGGTCGGCCACGGAAACTGAGACCAAAGCCGCCAAATACCTGTTGAGCCTGGGCCTGAATGGGCAGCCTGTTGAAACTGCGGATCGCCTGCTGAATGTGATGCTGGAATGGGAAGAAGACAGCAGCACCGCAAACGCGGCTTACAATCGCGAAACCACATCGGTTGCGGTGGAATTCCGTGGCAGTTTTGCCAATGGTTTGGACCTGCAGCTGGGCGCGCGGCGCGACTTCAATACTGCCTTTGAAGACGCCACAACGTGGAACGCCAGCGGGTCTTACAATTTCGCGAATGGGGTGCGACTGCACGCCTCGGCGGGCCGTGGCATTGTTGACCCCTCGTATTTCGAGCTGTTTGCAGATGCAGATTATGGCACCAGCATTTACCGCGGCAACACGGGCCTGACCCCCGAAAAGAACCGCAGCTTTGACATTGGTGTTGAGATTCCGGTTCTGTCTGGGCGCGGCACCGTGGATGTGACCTATTTTGATGAAACCCTGCAGGGCGAAATCAACCGCTACATTGTATCCACCGATGCGGGCGTGAGCACCTGGAGCTACCGCAACGAAAACGGCGACAGCACCCGCAGTGGTGTAGAGCTGATGGCGGACCTTTCCGTGACAGATCGCCTCGATGTGAATCTGTCCTACACCTACCTCGATGCCAAAAACGCGGATGGTTCGGTCGAAGTGCGTCGTCCGCGTCACGAGTTGCTGCTGAGTGCCACGCAGCAGACCTTTGGGGGCCGTGGCAGCGTCACCGCAGATCTGCGCTATGTGGCCTCGAATTACGACAACCAGTATTTCGGCAGCTACACCGTGGAAAAACTCCCCAACTACGCAACAGTCGGTCTGTCGGCGCAATACGAGCTGACGGATAATGTGACCTTGACCGGTCGTGTGACCAACCTGTTTGACAAGGACTATTCCGATGTCTGGGGCTACGCGAGCCGGGGTCGCGCGGCCTTTGTTGGCCTGAACGCGTCGTTCTAAGCCATGCGGGTCTGGCGCTGTATCCTTTTCGCGGCCCTGTTGGGCGCAACCTCGGGGCAAGCCGGGCCAACACGCGTGGTCTCGATGAACCTCTGCACCGACCAGCTGGCGATGATGCTGGCTGCGCCGGGGCAGTTGGCATCGGTGTCCTATATTGCGCGCGACAGGCGTGCCTCGGCCATGGCGGATGACGCCATGGCTTACCCAATCAACCATGGCCGCGCCGAGGAGATCTATCTTCTGAAGCCGGACCTTGTGATCGCGGGATCGTTTTCCACACGGGCCACGACGGATATGCTGCGCCGACTTGGGGTGCCCGTGGTGGTTTTTGAACCGGGTTATGCGCTGGATGACGTGCCCGCGCGCATTCTTCAAATGGGCGAGGCGCTGGGGCGCCAACAGGCGGCCCGTGCTCTTGTGGCCGAATTCGAGACCCGGATGGCGTCGCTTGCCACGCAGCCGACGCGGCGGCGCGCGGCACTGTATTCTGCGAATGGTTATACGTCGGGGCAGAATTCTCTGGCGGGGCAAATCCTGGAAGCGGCGGGCTTTGCCAATATTGCCGCGGAGCTGGGATACAGCCATTCCGGTGTCTTACCGCTGGAGCTGCTGGCGATGGCCGACCCGGATGTGGTGATTTCCTCTCGTCCCTATGCGCGCGCGTCACGCAGCGAAGAGATTTTGGCGCATCCCATCGTGCGTGATCTCACGGCGCGTCAAAACACCGGAGAAATGCGAGATGCGGACTGGGTCTGCGGCACGCCCCATATTCTGCGGGCGATTGCCAAGCTGCAACATCTGCACATCGGGGCGCAGGCCCTGTCGGAGGGTATCCAATGACAAAGCTCATGACGGGCCTCAGCCTCGTGGTACCGGTGCTTTTCTTGTTGTCGCTCACTCTTGGCCCGGCGGAGGTTTCCGCAGGAGACAGTCTGGCAGCGCTGTTTTCGGATGACTACGGTCCGCTGTCATTGGTGATGCGCGAAATCCGTCTGCCGCGCAGTGTATTAGCTGTTTTGATCGGTGCGGGGTTAGGGCTGGCCGGGGCGGCCATGCAGGGGTATTTGCGCAATCCCTTGGCCGAGCCGGGGCTGATCGGCGTGTCGTCCTCCGCGGCGCTTGGCGCGGTCTTTGCGATCAACACAGGCCTTGCCACAGGTATGGCCTTGGGCTTGCCGATTGCGGCCCTTGCGGGCGCTTTGATCGGGGTGGGGCTTGTTCTGCTGCTGGCGGGGCCGCAGGGAGGTTCGATCACGCTGATCCTGGCGGGAATTGCAATATCGGCCATGGCAGGGGCGCTGACGTCCTTGGTGCTGAACCTGTCGCCAAACCCGTTTGCCGCCAATGAGATTGTCTTTTGGATGATGGGGTCTTTGGCGGACCGGTCCATGTTGCATGTCTGGCTGGTTTTGCCTTTTGTGGCTGTTGGCGCGGTCATTCTGCTGCGGCTGGGGCGCGGGCTGGATGCGTTGACGCTGGGCGAGGATGCTGCCCAATCAATGGGGGTGAACCTGAACCGTCTGCGGTTGATGCTGGTGTTTGGAACGGCGTCTGTGGTTGGCGGCGCAACTGCCATTGCAGGGGCTATTGGCTTTATCGGCCTTGTGGTGCCGCATATTCTGCGCCCCTTTGTGCACGGGCAGCCCTCGCGACTATTGTGGGTCTCTGCGCTGGGCGGGGCGGTGATGTTGCAGCTGGCCGATATTGCGGTCCGCGTTATTCTTCCCACCCGCGATCTGAAATTGGGCGTGGTCACTGCGTTGGTCGGTGCGCCGTTGTTTCTGCATTTGATCTATAAGACGCGAAAGGGGCAGGGATGAGCGTTTTGCGCGTTGCAAACCTATGTGTCGTTCGGCGCAATCGCCCCGTTCTGCGTGATGTGTCGTTTGAGATAAACCCCGGCGAATTTGTCGGCCTGCTGGGCCCCAATGGCGCTGGCAAAACGAGTTTGATGCGGGCTGCGCTCGGCCTGATGGAGGCACAGGGACAAAGTTCGCTGGCGAATTTGACAGCTGCCGACCGGGCGCGCGCGGTTGCCTGGATGCCGCAATCTCGGGAAATAGCCTGGCCTGTGCCGGTTGAACGGCTGGTGGCGCTTGGGCGCATTCCGCATTTGCCGGGCGGAGGTCGCCTGCCGCCCAAAGATCAGGAGATCGTAGAGCGCGCGCTTGCGCGAATGGACTTGGGGGCGCTTCGCAGCCGGGCCGCTTCGCGGTTGTCGGGAGGAGAGCAGGCGCGCGCGCTGATTGCGCGCGCCTTGGCGCAGGACACGCCATTTTTGATGGCGGATGAACCGGCCGCGGGGCTTGATCCAGCGCATCAGATTGGCACCATGCAGATGTTCGCAGCGCTTGCGCGTGAAGGCAGATCCGCTTTTGTGTCGCTGCATGACCTTGGCCTTGCGGCCCGGCATTGTACCCGGCTGATCCTCTTGGCGGATGGGGGTGTACTTGCCGATGGGCCTCCAGATGCGGTGCTTACCCCGGATCTGATGGCGCGCGCCTTTGGCATTTCGGTCTGGCACGAACACACCGCCGCAGGGCCGGTGTTCCAACCCCTGGAGGTGCTGTGATGCCCCGTGTCACCCTGCAACGCCCCTGGATCGAGTTTGATCTCGGCCAAGAGATGCACGTCCTCAGCTGGGCGATCAACCGGCCCGGCTTTGTCACGACAGACCGCATCCTGTGGCGCGAAGTGCGTAATGCGGATCTTACCCCAGATTTGGATGTGACAGACTGGTTGAACGCTGAACTGGCGACACAAAAGGCGCAGGATGCAGTGGCTTTTCTGACCTCGCGGGATGTGCGCCACCACCACGAAGCCCAGGCGACGGTCGATGGGATAACAGCGCATGTTTTGGCCACGGTGGGCCTGTCCAACGCCGAACGCATTGGCTCCCGCATGGACTATAGCGACCGGCATTGGGGAACGATCAATGTGGCCGTGGCCTTGTCCGAAGGTGTGTCGCAACCCGCGCTGATTGAGATGCTGAGCATTGCGGTTCAGGCACGCACGGTGGCCGTGATGGATGCGGGGTTTGATCTGCCCGTTGGAGCCGCAACCGGGACCGGAACAGATTGTCTTGCCGTGGCAGCCCCGCCGGGGGATCTCGCTTATGCCGGGCTGCACACGGCCGTCGGCGAAGCGGTTGGCAAAGCCACCTATGACGCGGTGCGGCAGGGTGCAGATATTTGGAAACAATCGAATTTACACAGACACAGAAAGGCAGACCATGCCGAAACTTGATCAGGTGCTGAAGGCAGCCCTCACCCAAGAAGCCTGCGGTTGGACCATGGGATCCTTTGGCGCCATCGCTGAATTCCACCATGTGGTGGGCGACCCGGCCCCGCAGGAACACTCGCGCCTTCTGCAGGTCACCGACCGGGGGGGCGTGCGGATTGACACGCTCGACGGCGTGCGCCCCGTGGCCTACGAGACCCTCAGCCCGCGCCCGCACCGCTGGACGCAGGCGGTGTCTCTGTGCTTGCCGCGCGACAGGGCCGCGATGAACCAGCGGCGGGTTTTGACCTGCCTTGGCCCCGATCATGCAGCCCTGCGCGATCAGGATCGGGGGGCTGAAGTGTTCGATATGGGGCTGGGGCAGTATCAGGTCGATTTCTGCATCCGCACTCAGGATCCAGTGCTTTTGGAGATTCTCTGTGCCAACGAGGGCAAGTCGCTGTTTGACCCGGAAAACCCAGCTATGGGCGCGATACTGAAAGCCCACCCGCATCGGATTGCCCTGACGCGACTGGGGCGGGTCGAGGTCTATCAGATGATCGGTGGACCGGACACCGGCGGCACATCTCCCGAAGGGCCGCACACACATGTTCTGCCGAAACTTCTGCGCGCAGATCGGACCCATTCGGCAAATACGCCAATCCCCGAAGGCTGGGTGCCTTGCTGCGGCGTGCACCCCGAGAATCCGGTCATGACGCGTATGGGCGCAGACAGAGCGTTTGACAAAGCGGCCTTTGACGCCTTCCAAGAGCTTCTCGCCACCTGGGGGGCGGACGCCTATCTCGGAGGCAAGCTGTCAGTCTGGGAGCTGCTGAAGGCCGAGACACCCGTGGATCTCGCGGCGGAGCCTGCCACACGCGAAGGCCGGGCCGGGTGGCGCAATGGCATGCGTCAATGGCGTGTTCTGCACGGAAG
Organism: Tritonibacter multivorans; assembly: GCF_001458415.1. GTDB lineage: Bacteria > Pseudomonadota > Alphaproteobacteria > Rhodobacterales > Rhodobacteraceae > Epibacterium > Epibacterium multivorans. The sequence continues at coordinate 27,001 of NZ_CYSD01000039.1, forward strand.
CTCGGACCTGCTGGAGCGCTACGCACAGGCCTTTGATCGCAGTGCCGATCAAACCGAACCGGAAAACCCCGGTCACTAAACACGCAGGGACGGAGCGGGGCGTTGCCGGGATCCCCGCTACCTCGGGGGACGGACTGTTTTTACACTGCGGGCAGATGCTGGCGGCGCTTTTGTGCCGCCTTTAATCGACCCGCATCTGGTGGAGAGGGGGAGCATCGTCCCGACCTGGCGGTGGCAACCGGAAGCGAAGCTGCGGAAGCGCCACATAGGGCGAGGGGGGGCGACGGGGGCGCTGGTCTGCGCGGTTTTATTCGTTACTTGTGGTGTTTTGACGCCATAAGTCGGCGCGTTTTCGGTTTGTTTGAGATTTGCACGCAGAATAAGCCCGATGTTTCCGAGGTGCTTATGCGTGTGATGAGTAGAGCAATGTTGGCTTTTGCCGCGCTTTTGACCGTGGCAGCAGGGGCTTTGGCGGCTGTGGAGGGCGATGTCCGTGATGGTTTCCGCCGGCCAACGGTCATTCCGTTTCCAGAAGGCGCGCCCTATTCCCCGCAGGCGGCTGCGCTTGGGAAGCTGTTGTTCTTTGATCCGCGCCTGTCTGGGGCGCAAAACCTGAGCTGTGCATCCTGCCATAACCCGTCCTTCGGCTGGGAAGTTCCTGTGCCGCGCGCACTTGGCTCCCTGGCGGTTGAGTTGCAGCGTCATGTGCCAACAGTGGAAAATCTGGCCGAAGCGCCGCGCCTGACATGGGATGGCCGCCAGACCTCGATTGAACAGCAAGTGCTGAGCCCGATTGTTCATCCCGATGAGATGAACGCGACGATGGAGCAGGTGATTGACCGGCTGCTGCGCATTCCCAAATATAGAAAAGCCTTTCGCACAGCCTTTCCCGGCGAAGGTCTGGTTGCTGAGAATGTGGTTGCCTCGCTTGCGACCTATGTCAGGACCCTGCGGTCAGGGTGGTCCCCGTTTGACGACTGGGTTGCGGGTGATGAAGACGCAATCTCGGCCGCGGCAAAGCGAGGCTTTGAGTTTTTTATCGGAGAGGGCGGCTGTGCGGCCTGTCACGCTGGCTGGGCGTTCACCGACCATAGGTTTTATGACATCGGCCTTGACACGAATGACCCTGGCCGGGCTGGGGTGGATGACAGCGAACCAGCCGGGCGGCGGGCCTTCAAGACCCCTGGCCTGCGCAATATCGCCCTGCGCGCACCCTATATGCACAACGGCAGCCAGAGCGATCTGGTGGGCGTGCTGCACCACTACCGCAATGGTGGCGCGTCGGACCTTGGGCGACAGGTGGATATTGCGCCGGTGCGAATCCCGCTGATGGCGGAGATGGAGCTGATCGCCTTTCTTAAGACCCTGACGGCCTATGACGCCCATGTGTCACAGCCCTCGCTGCCGGTGAAATGAGGCGCGCCATGTCCATTCGTTCCAAGATACTCCAGCCCAGTATTGCGCTGATCTGCGTCGGTCTGTTGACCGTTGCATGGATTTCGCTGTCGTCGCTCAATGCCAACCAGAAGGTCCTGAGCCGCTATGATGAGGTGTATTTCGAAACCAAAGTGTTTGAAGCCATTCGCGCCGATTTAACGGCGTTACAGGCATTTGGGGATGAGGTGCTGGCGTTCAATCAGGTGATTGCGCCGCATCGGATCAACTCTGAATTTTCGACCTATGTGGAGCGGATTGGACACCGCATAAGCGACTTGACCTCTGTCACCAGCGAGGCGGCGGACCCGGCCGAGATTGGCCGCCTGCGCCGGGCTTTTTCAACCTGGACACAGGCGCTGGAGAAAGCTCTGGGGATTGTGCCCAGCCAATTTGTTCCCAGCAGGCCCCATTTGGACATTCTTGCGCAAACAGTGCAGGCCGAAGTCGCGATGATGCACGAACGGGCCTTGGCGGACGCGGCGGCTTTTGGCACGCGATCGCGGGCTGGGCTGGTGTCGAACCTGACCGTCGCGGCGGTTATGATGGTGGTTCTTCTGGCCAGTGTTGGCGGCTTTGCCCTGCGCCGCAGTTTCTGGCTGGCCAATGCCATGCGCAGCCTTGCAGTGGCCATGGAACGCATCCGAGAGGGCCGCTTTGACACCCGTCCCGATCACGCAGAACGCCGGGACGAGCTGGGCGAAATCTCGCGCGGGGTCATGGCGTTTTCGCAAAACCTTCTCAGTTTGACCGAGGCCAAAGAACGTATTGAATACATGGCCTTGAATGATGCGCTTACGGGGCTAGCCAATCGCACAAAACTCACCAGTTTCCTGACCTGGCTGATGGATCCGGAAACGGATCAGGGCGCTATTTTTGCGGTCATGCATCTGGATCTGGACCGTTTCAAAGAAGTCAACGATACGCAGGGTCACGCAGCCGGGGATGCGGTTCTGGCGCGCGTTGGCAAAGTGTTGTCGCGCAATATCCGCAAAACGGATCTGGCCGCACGGGTGGGGGGCGATGAATTTGTACTGGTGCTGCGCGATACCTCGGAACAGGCTGATGTGGAAGCGCTGGCTGAGCGTGTGATCGAGGAGGTGTCGCAGCCCTTTGAATTTTCGGGCGAAAGCCTGCGGGTGGGGGCCAGCATAGGCATCGCGTTTTCAAACACCGCCGCCGATCCCGAAGAGGTGATGTCCAACGCCGATATCGCCCTCTACCTGGCCAAAGGCGCCGGGCGCGGCTGTCAGCGTGTTTTCACCGAGCAAACCGGTAGCGAATACGCGGATCGCAAGCGTCTGCTCAAGGATCTGCGTTTGGCACTGGTGAACGGTCAAGTCCGGCCATTCTTCCAGCCGCAGGTCGATGGGATCACCAATAAAATCGTGGGCGCGGAGGCTTTGGTGCGATGGCTGCATCCTGAACGTGGCGTGTTGTCTCCGGCGCAGTTTCTTGATCTGGCGCATGAAAACGGCTTGGGGGATCTGCTCACCGAGGTGGTTATAAATGCGTCGATCTTGGCGCTGAAGACCTGGAGAGAGTCGGGCTGGGATGTGCCCGTTGTCAGTCTGAATTTCACCGCGCGGCAATTGCGCAATCCTGACATTATGGAAGCCCTGCACCTGCATGTGGAAGAGGCGGGTCTTCATCCCAGCGATATTGCAATCGAGGTTCTGGAAACCGTTTTGTTCGGCGACGAAAACGACGGGGCCTTTGCAAACCTGATGTCCATGCAGAAACACGGCTTCCGGGTGGAGTTGGATGATTTTGGCACCGGGCATGCCTCTATCAGCACCCTGCGCAAGCTCAAGGTTGACCGTGTGAAGGTCGATCGCTCCTTTGTGACAGGCGCGTCCGAAAATCCCGAACAGGAACAGCTGCTTGGCGCGTTGATTGATCTATGCGCCAAGCTTGATATTGAATGCCTCACCGAAGGGGTCGAGACAGAGACAGACAAATCCCTGCTGCTGTCGCTGGGGTGCCGGTACTTCCAAGGCTATGCCTATGCGCGCCCGATGGAGGTGGACGCGTTCGGGGCTTGGATGGATCAATGGCACGAAACGCAGGCGCTGCAAGCCAAGGCCGTTCGCTCATGACGTCTCGGGCTACCTGCGCAAGGCCTGACGTAGCGCCTTGAAAGAGGCTTTGGGAACCCGTTCCAAGGTTTCAAAATCCACATGCACAAGGCCAAAGCGTTTCTCATACCCAAGGGACCATTCGTAATTGTCCAGCAGCGACCACAAAAAATACCCTTGGACCGGGGCGCCATCTGCAATCGCGCGCTGAACGGCTGCGATATGCTGGTTGATGTAGTCGATACGAATGTCATCCTGTACGGCACCTGCTTGAGCGATGTCGGCATTGGCCATGCCGTTTTCGGTCACAAATAGCGGCAGATCGCCCGTGTAATCCCGGGCCGCCCGCACCAGCAGATCATAAAGACCCTGCGGGTAAATCTCCCAGCCCATCTGTGTCTTGGGCAACGGGCCGGGCACCAGTTGGCTGTGCGGCCATGGGCCCTCGGCCTGTGCCAGCAGTGACCGGGTGTAATAATTGATCCCGCACCAATCGACCGGGGCACCGATGCACTCAAAGTCATCCTGCCAGCCCTTTGGCAAATGCGGTTCCAACCCTTCCAAAGCGAGCGCAGGATAGGCTTTGTCGAACACGCCGCCCATAAAAAAGCGATTGTAAATAGCGTCTTGTACGGCAGCCGCCTGCCGGGCCGCGTCGCTGTCATCGGCTGGGGTGGCCCATTCCAGATTGAACACAGCGCCAAGGTTTCCCAATCCCATGGCCCGCATGGCCTGAGTCGCGGTGCCATGGGCCAGCAACACGTGATGCATGGCACGGGCTGCCGCGCGGATGTCGCGTAGGCCCGGGGCATGCGCGCCGACAAAATGGCTCAGCCAGCTGACACACCAGGGTTCATTGATGGTGGCAATCGAATGCATCCGATCGCCAATGCGGCCCATAATAATTTCGGCAAAATCGGCAAACCACTTGGCGACATCGCGGTTGCGCCAACCGCCCAGATCCGCGAGCGCGGCAGGCATTTCCCAATGGTAGAGCGTCACGCAGGGTTTGATGCCCCGCGCCAGCATTGCGTCTGTCAGGCGGTCGTAGAAATCCAGACCCTCTTGGTTGATGGTCCCGCGCCCGTCCGGCAAGACCCGCGCCCAGCTGGTCGAAAACCGGTAACAGTCGAGCCCGGCATGGGCGACAAGGTCCAGATCTGCCTCAAAGCGGTGGTAGTGATCACAGGCAATGCCGCCGTGTTCCGCGCGCACCACATTGCCGGGCGTGGCGGCGAATGTGTCCCAATGGGTCCGCCCCGCTCCGCCAAACTGGTGACCTTCGATCTGATAGGCCGAGGTCGCCACGCCAAATTCAAAATCTGACGGAAAATCGGAGCGTTTGAAGTTCATCTTTCGGGTCCTGGTCCTGTGGAGCGGCCCACAACGATCTCGGCTTCGAGCATACGTGTCTGGGGGGCAAGCTGGGGATTGTTGATACGGTCGATCAGGATCTGCGCCGCGATCTCTCCGGCATGTCGCACAGAGGACCGCGTGGCCGTAAAGATTGGCACATCCTGACCGTTTTTCAGATACGACAGGTCATCGTCATGGGCGATGACCGAAACATCGCGGGCCATTTTCAGCCCTGCTTCCTCGATCGCGCGGCGCACACCAATGGCAGAGATCATGGACGACACCATGAAGGCCGTGGGCGGTGTCTCCATCCGAAGCATATCGCGCGCGGCGTGGTGACCTGCGACCTCGGTCATTTCCTCGGTGAACATCAGGTCCGGGTTGAGCGGCAAATTGGCCGCTGCCATGGCGTCTTCGTAACCTTTGCGCCGGCGCATGGCGAAATCCATGTCCTCCAGACCATTGATCAAGGCGATCCGGCGGTGGCCGAGGTCGATCAGGAATTCGGTTGCGCGCCGGAAGGATCGGGTGTTGTCCACGTCCACCCAGGGGTAGGGGCCGTGTTCTGCGCTGGAGCGGCCATGCACCACAAAGGGAATGCCAAGGTCACGTAACGCTTTGATCCGGGGTTCAACCACCTTGGGGCCCTGCAGGACCACACCATCCACAACCCGCCGATTATAAAGGGATTTATAGATCTCGGCCTCACCGCCATCGACCGCATGGGCAAACATCATATCATAGTTGTTCTGCGAATAGGTCTGCAGCGCGCCCGCGACAAAATCGCCAAAAACCGGGTTCACGATCTCGTGGCGCGCGGACAGCGGGATCACGTGGCCAATGACCATTGCCCGGCCGGTGGCCAGCCCGGTGGCGCGGCTGTTGGGGCTGTAGTTGTGCTCTCGGGCGGCCTCAACAACGCGAATCCGGGTCTTTTCGCTCACCTCTGGGTAGCCGTTCAGCGCACGGCTCACCGTGGTTTGAGAAAGGCCAAGCAATTCAGAGAGTTCTTTGAGGTTCATGGTGTCCTGTGGGGCGTCTTTTGGGCTGCCAAAGTCCCAAAGCGTTTTGGAAGTTTGAGATGTAAATTGTTTGAGGGGGAAGCAGCATCAAGTCAACGGTTTTTCTGATCCCGAAAATTTAATGTTTAAAAACAATAGTTAAAAGTACTTTGGTGGATTTCCATTGACTCTCCTTGGGGAAGTCGGATTGATTGTTGTTATCCAAAGCGCTTTGAAAAACTTCGAGAAGCGAGACGGAGCTGCGTGGCCCACGGGCCCGACCTTAGGGAGGAAACAATGAAATCGACGCTCATGATGAGCGCGGCTGCTGTTGCCATTTGTGCCGGCGCCGCTTTTGCGGATGACCACCTGACGTTCAAACCGGGTGAGGGTCCTTTTGACTGGGATGGCTATGCGGCCTGGGCTGCGACTGCGCCGGATCTGTCCGGGCAGACCGTGACGGTCGCAGGCCCCTGGATGCAGCCGGAGTGGGGCTTCTTTGAAAACGCGCTGGCGTATTTTGAGGCCGCGACAGGTGCGGATGTGATCTACACCGGCTCTGACAGTTTTGAGCAGCAGATCCTGATCGACGCTGAAGCGGGTGCCGCCCCCAATATCGCCGTCTTCCCGCAGCCGGGTCTGGCGGCGCTGATGGCCAGCAATGGCCAGCTGTCGCCGATGCCCGGCAATATGGGCGACTGGGTGCGCGACAACTATGCTGCGGGTCAGTCCTGGGTCGATCTGGGCACCTTCACCGACGCAAACGGCGCGCCGCAGATGTACGGCTTCTTCTTCAATGTGAACGTGAAGTCGCTGGTCTGGTACAGCCCCGAAAACTTTGAAGACGCAGGCTATGACGTGCCGGGCTCCATGGAAGAGCTGAAGGCGCTGACCGATCAGATCGTTGCTGATGGTGAGGTGCCGTGGTGCATTGGTCTGGGATCGGGTGCCGCAACGGGCTGGCCTGCGACCGACTGGGTCGAAGACATGATGCTGCGCACGCAGACGCCCGAGGTTTATGACCAGTGGACCAAGAACGAGATCCCGTTTGACGATCCACGCGTCCTTGCTGCGATTGACGAATTTGGCTGGTTCGCGCTGGATGATGCCAAAGTCGCAGGGGGGGCAGGCGCTGTCGCCTCGACCGACTTCCGCGACAGCCCCAAAGGTTTGTTCACCGCGCCGCCGCAGTGCTACATGCACCGTCAGGCGTCTTTTGTGCCGGCCTTCTTCCCCGAGGACCTGGAATTTGGTGTCGACACCGATTTCTTCTACCTGCCGAGCTTCGCCGACAAGGATCTGGGCAACCCGGTTCTGGGTGGTGGTACGCTGATGGCGATCACCGAGGCCTCTGAGGGCACCACCGCGTTGATGGAGTTCTTCCAGCAGCCCATCGCCCACGAGGTGATGATGGCGCAGACCGGTTTCTTGACCCCGCACAATGGCGTCAACATGGAAGCGTACAAGGACGACACCCTGCGCGGTCTGGGCGAGATCCTTCTGGGCGCGACCACATTCCGCTTTGACGGTTCGGATCTGATGCCGGGCGCCGTGGGTGCGGGCACCTTCTGGACCGGCATGGTCGACTATACCGGTGGCAAACCTGCCGCCGAAGTGGCCGCTGAAATCCAGTCCAGCTGGGACGCCATCAAGTAACGGCCAGCCCCTGGCCAAACCACGCTAAGCAAAGGCCCTGCCACAGAGGGCGGGGCCTTTCACGCGACTAGGAGTTTCCCATGAATCCGGTCATCCTAGGCTTGATCACCATCGTAACCGGGGTGGCAGGCTGTATTGGATATTTCTTCCTCTCAAACCTGATCCTTGATGCGGTGTTGCCCGCGCGCGGTCCCAATGCCGGGCGCAATATCAACCGCGCCAATCTGATCCGCCCTTGGCTGTTCCTGCTGCCTGCGATGGCTGCCCTTGGCCTGTATCTTGCCTATCCGGTGATCGAGACCCTGCGTCTGTCGCTGATGGACCGGGTGCAGGGCGGCGGCTATGTCTGGGCGGGGTTTGACAACTATTCCCAGATGCTGAGCGAAGCCAAATTCTGGGAGGCCATGCGCAACAACCTGCTGTGGCTGATTGTGGTGCCTGCGGCGTCCACCGCGCTGGGCCTTCTGGTGGCGCAGCTGACCGACCGGATTGCCTGGGGCAACATCGCCAAGTCGCTGATCTTTATGCCGATGGCGATCTCTTTTGTTGGCGCCTCAGTGATCTGGAAGCTGGTCTATGACGCCCGTCCCGAAGGCGCGGATCAGATTGGGGTGCTGAACGCGATCTATGTCTGGATGTCGGGTGATGGCCCGCAGACCTGGCTGACCCTGCCGTTCTGGAACAACTTCTTCCTGATGGTGGTGCTGATCTGGATCCAGACCGGCTTTGCCATGGTGATCCTATCGGCGGCCTTGCGCGGTATTCCCGAAGAAACGGTCGAGGCTGCGATTGTGGATGGGGCCAACCCGTTTCAGATCTTCTTCCGCATTAAGGTGCCGCAGATCAAAAACACCATTCTGGTGGTCTGGACCACGATCACCATCACTGTGCTCAAGGTCTTTGACATCGTCTTTGCCATGACCAACGGCCAGTGGGAGACGCAGGTTCTGGCCAACTACATGTACGACAAGATGTTCCGCGCCAATGACTGGGGCGTGGGGTCGGCGGCGGCCATGGTGATCATGCTGCTGGTGACGCCGATCCTTGTCTGGAACGTGCGCAATGCGCGCCGCGAGATGCGCTGAGGAGGCCCAAATGGACAATATCGCAGGAAAGCGATCCTCGCTCACGTGGATCGTACATATCACCGTCGCGGCGCTTGTTGCGCTGTGGCTGTTTCCCACCGTAGGTCTGTTTGTGTCGTCCTTTCGCACGGGCGATCAGATCTCGGCCTCGGGCTGGTGGCGCGCGCTGGGCGCGTCCGAGCAGACCCTGACCTTCCGCACCGCGGCACCTGATACGCAGGTGGAAGAGGGTGGATTTTATGTGGTCGAGGGCAATCTGTTTGAAGGTGGCGACCCGCTGGACCTACGCGCCTGGGGTGTCAGTTCCCGTGAGGTCGATGCCTTCCGCACGGGCGACACCGCAGAACTGCGCAAAGGCGGGACGCTCACCCTGTCGCCGGACGGCGGCTACCGGATGGAAAACACAGAGCCCTTCTCGGGCAAACGCGGGCAGCGGGTGTTTGTCTCGGCTGTGGTGCCGCCCGAATTTACGCTGGAGAACTATAACAACCTGCTGTTCAAAGCGGGGCAGGGCGAAGGCATGGGCGAGGCGTTTATCAATACGCTCACCGTGACCATCCCGGCGACGATCATTCCGATCCTTGTTGCGGCCTTTGCAGCCTATGCGCTGGCGTGGATGGAGTTTCCGGGCCGGGCGCTGCTGATCGCTATCATTGTGGGCCTTCTGGTGGTGCCCCTGCAACTGGCGCTGATCCCGCTGTTGAAGCTGCACCTCGGGATTGGCATCGGCAAAGGGTATCTGGGGGTTTGGCTGGCGCACACCGGCTTTGGCATGCCATTGGCGATCTACCTGCTGCGGAACTACATGGCTGGGCTGCCGCGCGACCTGATTGAAAACGCCCGTGTCGATGGGGCCAGCGAATTTCAGATTTTCACCAAGCTGATCCTGCCCCTCAGCTTTCCGGCTTTGGCGTCTTTTGCGATCTTCCAGTTCCTATGGACGTGGAACGATCTTCTGGTCGCCAAAGTCTTCCTGATCGACTCCACCGGTCAGACCACCGTCATGACGGCCCGCATTGTCGAAATGCTGGGCACGCGCGGTGGCAACTGGGAGATCCTCGCCACGGCGGCCTTTGTGTCCATTGCCGTGCCGCTGGCGGTCTTCTTCGCAATGCAACGCTATCTGGTGCGCGGCCTTCTGGCTGGCTCCGTCAAGTAAACATAGGTCAAGGTGCCTGATGAACATGCAAACTTCGCTTGAACAGTCCCCCGCTCTCGCAGCCAACCCCAACTGGTGGAAAGGCGGTGTCATTTATCAGATCTATCCGCGGTCGTTCCAGGACAGCAATGGTGATGGCATTGGCGATCTGCCGGGGATCACCCAGCGTCTGCCCTATATTGCCTCGCTTGGGGTGGATGCGATCTGGATTTCGCCCTTCTTCAAATCGCCGATGAAGGACTTTGGCTATGACGTCAGCGATTACCGCGACGTGGACCCGATGTTCGGCACTCTGGATGATTTTTCTGAACTGCTGCGCACCGCGCATAATCTTGGCCTGCGGGTGATGATCGATCTGGTGATGTCGCACAGCTCGGACCAGCATCCTTGGTTCGCCGCCAGCCGCGCCAGCCGCGACAATGAGAAATCCGATTGGTACGTCTGGGCCGATGCAAAGCCCGACGGCACGCCGCCGAACAACTGGTTGTCGATCTTTGGCGGCTCGGCTTGGCAGTGGGACACCCGCCGCGAACAATATTACCTGCACAACTTCCTGAGCACGCAGCCGGATCTGAACTTCCATTGTCCGGATGTGCAGGATGCGCTGCTGGATGTGGCGCGCTTCTGGCTGGAGCTGGGGGTGGATGGGTTCCGTCTGGACACCATCAACTTCTATTTCCACGACGCCCAGCTGCGCAACAACCCGGCGCTGAGCGCTGATGCACGCAACGCCTCTATTGCGCCCTCGGTCAACCCTTACAACTATCAGGATCATCTCTATTCCAAGAACCAGCCCGAGAACCTCGTGTTCCTCGAACGGCTGCGGGCGCTGTGCGACGAATATGACGACCGCGCCTGTCTGGGCGAGGTGGGCGATGCCCAACGCGGCCTGGAGATCATGGGCGAATACACCAGCGGCGAGAACCGCATGCACATGTGTTACGCGTTTGAGTTCCTTGAAAGCAAACCGCTGACCGCAGCTTATGTGAAGCAGGTCTTTGACCGGCTGGATGATGTCGCACCTGAAGCCTGGGCCTGCTGGGCGTTTTCCAACCATGACGTCAAACGTTTTGCCTCGCGCTGGGACTTGTCGGACGCGGCCCTGCGCACGCATATCACCCTGATGATGTGCCTGCGCGGCTCTGCCTGCCTGTATCAGGGCGAAGAGCTGGGGCTGGAAGAGGCAGACGTGGCTTTTGAGGATCTGCAGGACCCCTATGGCATTGAATTCTGGCCTGAATTCAAGGGCCGCGATGGCTGTCGCACGCCAATGGTCTGGGAAACGCAGGCGGAAAACGCAGGCTTTGGCGCGGCCAAGACATGGCTGCCCGTCAGCCCCGCACAGGCGGCCAAGGCGGTTGACCGACAGGAACAAGACCCCGAGGCCCTTTTGCATCACTACCGTCGCGCCATTGCCCTGCGCAAAGCCCATCCTGCCCTGTCGCTTGGCGAAACCACATGGATGGACGCCACCGGCAATGTGCTGAGCATGATCCGTAGACACGAAGGGGCTGAGGTGCTTTGTGTTTTGAACCTGTCTGATGCGCCCGTGACCACCACATTGCCCGCTGGCAACTGGGTGTCTGTGGCCGCAGAACTGGGCGGTCAGGCCCCGCAAGGCGATCTGGAGCCTTGGGGCTTTATCATCGCTGAGAAAAAGGACGCATGACCCCATGGCAGAGCTGAAGCTGACAAATGTGGCCAAGACCTATGCGGGCTCGGTTGATGTGCTGCGGGACATCAACCTCGACATTGAAAAAGGCGAACTGATCGTCTTTGTTGGCCCGTCGGGCTGCGGGAAGTCGACCCTGCTGCGAATGATTGCCGGGCTCGAACGGATCACGGGCGGCACGCTAGAGATTGAAGGCGATGTCATGAATGACGTGCCCCCCGCACAGCGGGGGATCGCCATGGTGTTCCAGTCTTATGCGCTGTACCCGCATCTCACCGTGCGCGAAAACATGGCCTTTGCCCTGAAGATCGCCAAGAAACCCAAAGCTGAAATCGACGCCGCGATTGGACGCGCGGCCAAGATCCTGCAACTCGAGGACTATCTGGACCGTCTGCCCAAGGCCCTTTCGGGCGGTCAGCGCCAGCGGGTGGCCATTGGTCGGTCGATTGTGCGCGATCCCAAGGTCTATCTGTTTGACGAGCCGCTCTCCAATCTGGATGCCGCCTTGCGGGTTGCGACACGGATCGAGATCGCGCGGCTGAAGGAAAGCATGCCCGACAGCACCATGATCTATGTGACCCATGATCAGGTCGAGGCGATGACGCTGGCCAGCCGGATTGTGGTTCTGGCGAACAAAGGCATTGCACAGGTCGGCACGCCGCTTGAGCTGTACGAGACCCCGGAAAACGAATTTGTGGCGCAGTTTATCGGCTCTCCGGCGATGAACCTGCTGCCCGGTCAAATTGTTGCAACAGGCGCGACCACGACCATTGCACTGGATGCCGGGGGGACGGCGGTTTCAACCATTCCGACCCGCCCTGACCAGCAGGGCCTGCGCGTCAATGTCGGGGTCCGTCCCGAGGATCTGGTGCAGTCCGACGCTGACACGCTGTTTGAAGGCTCCGTCGATTTCACCGAGGCGCTGGGCGAGGTCACCCTGCTCTATGTGGATCGTCCCGATGGCGGCGACCAGCTGATCGCAAAACTGCCGGGTATCCACAAAGACCTGCGCGGTGTTGCGGTCAAACTGGCAGCAGATCCGGCCAAGGTGCATCTGTTTGCAAATGGCCAATCCCTCCGCCCCAAAGCAGGCTGACGATCACGCGCCGCCGAACCAGATCGGCGGCGTGTCCTCGGCCCAAGGGCTGTGCTTTTCCATTACGGTGGCAAAGGCGGGGCTGGTCAGAAACCGGTCCAGCCAGCCGCGCATATGCGGCCAATCCTGCGCGTCAAACCAAGCCCGGTCAATAAAGGCGAACTGGCGCACAAAGGGCAGAATGGCAAAATCCGCAAGACGCGGCGCTGCGCCCAATAGCCAAGCCTGCCCGCTCAGGCGGCGGTTGAGGTCGAACAGAACTGCGGCGGCCTTCTCCCTTTCTTCATCGGGGTTCAGATCTGGGTAGCGGGTTGCGTATTTGCTGTGATCCAGCGCCGCTTTGAAGGGGCCGTCATTGCGCGCGATCAGCTCCCACCCTTCAGCAGGCATATCCAAAAGCTGTTGCGGGTCGCGCTGCTCCAGCGCCCAGATCATAATATCCAGACTTTCATCAATCACCTTCGTGCCGAGGTTCAGGCAGGGCACGGTTGCGGTGGGCGAGGTGTCCAGAAAGGCCTGCGGCTTGTCCCGCAGGCGCTGGATGTCGCGGAGCTCGACCTGCAGGCCTGCGCTGAGGATGGCGAGGCGGGCCCGCATGGCATAGGGGCAGCGGCGAAAGGACCAGAGGATCGGAGAATGGGTCATGGCGCTGATGTAGCGGCATCTCGCGGTGCGGGTCAAACAATGGGTTCCCGCACGGCCGTGATCTGCGCCGTCGCCATGCGGGCCGGGTGAGGGTCAACCCGGCCCGCATGTTGGATGGACCTTAGACGAGAGGGGTGTCGTCGAAGAAATAGGTCTCATCCGCGACGTCATCTGTTGCCAGAACAACGCCGGTGTTGGTGAAAACGGCATTGCCGTCATTTTCCAAGAGCGACAGGGTGTTGGGCATCGCATCCGTGGACAGCAGCAGGTCCAGATCACCATCCCCGTCATAGTCGGCTGCAGTGTGCACATTGCCGGTGATGGTCGGGTCAAAGGACTGCAGCACAAAGTCCTTGCCGCCGCCGGTGTCCACAAATTCATAAACCCGCAGGCCCGGCGCAAGGGAGCTGTCGCTGGCGCCGGCACTGATGATTTCGATGGTGTCGTCGCCATCGAAATTGCCGCCTTCGACCAGCCCCACCAGTCCGTCTTCATCGACGTCCACGCCCGGGAAAGCTCCGGCTTCGGTGTTGCCGGTACCATCGTTGAGCAGCGCAAAGATCCCGCGCCCCTCGCCATTGGCCACAAACAGCACGTCCAGGTCTCCGTCGCCATCGAGATCAAGGATTTCGCCGTCGAAATGGGTTTCCGGAGACGGCCCGCGGCTGCCAGCCGCAGTCAGGTTGCCAACCCCATCATTGACGTAGATGTCCACGCTGCTGGGGTCCGGCCCGGTCAGCACCACAATGTCACCGGCGGTGTCCCCGGTGAATTCCCCAATCAGCGCTTCCAGACCAAAAGCCGAGGCAATCGCGCTTCGGGTCAGCACCGAGAAATTTCCAGAGCCGTCGTTTTCCAGCAGAAAGGCCGTGTCGCCGTTCTCATCAATGGCCAGAACATCCGCATCCCCATCGCCGTCCACATCCCGTGCGTCATGGGCGATCAGCGCTTCTCCGTCAAAGAAGATGTTTGGAAACAGGGCACTGGTGGTGATCGATGAGACATTGGAATCCGTGAACACAGCACTGCCGTCGTTGGCATGCAATGTGGTCTCGAACGTGAATATGTCGGTGACGCCGGGGTCGGGTGGCACGGTGACGTTCAGTGTCAGAAAGTCGATCGATCCATTGCCGTCAAAATCGGCGGCGACGGTGCCTTCGCTGCCCGGTGTGATCCCGGTGGCGCGGATGGTAAAGGTGCCATCGCCGTCATTGAGGCCCAGTTTGACCTCACTGCCGTCGACAAACCAGACATCCGCAGAGGGGGGCGCGGGGGGCGGGGCTGAGGTTGGTTCAAACCGCAGGAAGTCGGTGCGCAGGGGTTCCTTGCCGTCGGACATGCCGACCAGTTCGATTTTGTCGCCGACTGCAAGTTCCAGATCTTCAATTTTGCGCTCTGCGCGGCTGGCGGCATTGGCAACACTGCTGCCGCTGGCGCTGTCCCAGTCGAAGTTATCGACCTCGACGCCGTTGACCAGCACACGCATGTTGGACATGCCGTCGGTTTCATCAAAATAGCCAATCGTCAGGTCAAAAGTTCCCGCCTGTTCAACGGTATGACACGCGCGCGCTTCGACATTTTTCTTGGCTTGAAGAAAGGCGTCATCCGAAGCAACGGGGTTGCTGACCACTTTGAAACCAGACAGGATCTCGAGCGTTTCAGCTTCGATCACAAAAGGATCCGAGCTGGGCGGAGGGGGCGGAGGTCCGTCTGACGGTGCAATATCAAGGTAATCCGTGCGCAGCGGCTCCCCGCCATCACGGCGACCGCGCAGGACCACGAGGTCGCCGGGTTCAAGCCAGACCGATGCGACGATCTGTTCCTGAAGGCCACTGGGCGTCACAAGATCACGGCCTGCGGTGCTGTCCCAGTCGAAACTGTCGACCACAACGCCATTCACCACGACCTCCATGCAGGATACGCCATCGGTTTCATCAAAATATCCGACGGTGAGATCATAGGTGCCTGCCGCGCCATCAAACACCCCGCCCGCCCGCGAGATATCGGCGGTCGCCTGCAGGAATTTATCGCTTGATGCATGCGGGTTGGAGCGCACGGCAAAGCCGCCATCAATGCTCATGTCTTCGGCTTCATTTCGCCCGAGGTTGAGCGACGCGGCAAACCCGGCTTCAACCGGGGAATCTGGTATCGGAAGGGGCATAGGAGGGTCCTCTTTAACAAAGCAACACAGCCCAAAACACGGCTGTGGGCTTAAAATACCAAATCGCCCTTACCGCTAGGTAGAACGCCTTGGTATGACCCGCCAGATTGGCGATTTATCGCCATTTTGTGGCTTATAAGCGTAGTCCGATCCAAAAGCTGTACCCCCCTTGGACAGGCCAACACTTGGGGCGCTGTCGCAGGGATCGCGACTGTCGCCGAGGCGCGGCCTTGTCAGGGGGCGGACTGCCGCAACAGGGACGGGGCGATGTCGAAATGGGCTGAAAAGCTTGATGAAAAATGCGCAGCAGAGCGAAAGCCCGTCATCACCGCAATGTCCAGCAGTGCCAGATTGCTGTTGATCAGCAAGGCGCGCGCCCGTTCCAGACGCTGCGTTTTGGCAAATTTCGCGGGCGTCATGCCCGTGTGTTTGGCAAACATACGTTCCAGGGTGCGGCGACTGGTGCCAACGGATTTGGCCAGATCCGGCAGGGTCAGCGGCGTTTCCATGTTCTCTGAGAGAATCGCGCAAGCTAGGCGCAACTGCTTGGGTGCGGTGTCCGGCAGGCGCGAGGCCCCTGTGGATTGGACCACCTTGTCGGTGCGAATGCGGTTCAGCTGCAGCTGGTTGGCGATGGAATCCACCAGGCGTTTGTTATGGTCCTGCCCGATCAGCGCCAGCATCAGATCCAGCGACGCCATGCCGCCCGAACAGCTGACAATGCGACCATCGATTTCGTAGATCGCATCTGTCACAGTGATGTCGGGGTTGTCGTCGCGAAACGCGGGCAGGCTTTCCCAGTGCAATGTACAGGTCCGGCCCCGCAGAAGACCGGCGCGCGCCAAAAGAACCGTCCCCATGGAAATGGCCCCAATGGTCACGCCCGCAGCGTGACGCCGGCTCAAAAAGGCCAGCAACCGATTGGGATTTTCCACATCCACGCAGAGGCCTGCGCAGATGAAGGTGTAGTCGGGCAGGGGGCCTTCGCCAATTGCGCCATTGCTTTCCAGGGTCAGCCCATTGGACGCCCGAATAGGTGCCCCATCCAGACTGACGACACGCCAGTCATAACAGGCACGCCCCGCAAGCCGGTTCGCGACACGCAGAGGTTCAATGGCAGAGGTCACCGACAGCATGGAGACATCGTCCAAGAGGACAAATTCCATGAGCAGAGGCCGGTCTGTCGGAGGCTGCTTTTGGTGTGTCATGCGGTCTTCATCACTTTGGTCGGAGGCTGGACAGGGGCCAGCCTCGCGCAGCCTTTTTTGCAGGGCGGATCAGGACGCATCCTCAAGGGTGATTGGTCCTTTTGCGGTCGAACAGCAGGCCAGGATCAACCCTTGGGCCACCTCATGGTCTGACAGGCCCCCATCTTGGCGCATATCGACCGCGCCGTCCACGAGGCGCAGTTTGCAGGTGCCGCATTGCCCGGCGCCACAGCCCGTGGGCACGCGAATGTTCTCGCCAGCCAGCGCGGCCGAAAGCGGCTGATCTGCGGCGACCTCAAAGGTGCGGCCGCGCATGGTGACCTTGTGGCCCGTGCCCTGTTCCACGGCCTTGCCGACGGGCTGGGCCTTGGGGGCTGTGAGGCCAAAGCTTTCCGTGTGGAAATGTGCGGGGGACAGCCCCTCGGCCACAAGGCATCGCCGGATCTGATCCATAAAGCCCTGTGGGCCACAGCAATAGGCCTCGCGGCGGCTGGCATCCGGCACCATAGAGCGCAGCATGGCGCGGTCCGGGCGTCCGCGATAGCCGTGCCAGCTTTCGCCGGGGGCGGGGTCGGCCACAACTTCGAACAGCTTGAGGCTGGGCATATTGGCCGCGATATGCGCCAGTTCCTGCGTGTACAGCAGGTCTTCGACCCGGCGGGCAACTTGCACCACGGTCACATCCACCGCCTCGCCGCGGGCAAACAGCCAGCGCAGCATCGACATCATTGGCGTAAAGCCACTGCCGCCCCCGACCAGCAACAGCGGTCGGCCAAAGCGATGCGCCAGCGAGAACTGCCCAAAGGGGCCGCGCCCGGTGATCTGTTGACCGACCTCAAGGTGGTCATGCATCCAACGCGTCGCATTTGCATCCGGGGCCGCTTTGACGGTGACCGAAAGCTCAGCAGTTCCCAGCGGTGCGGAAGAGAGGGTGAAGGTGCGCGTGGCGGTGCCTGTGGGCATCGGCAGGTCCAGCGCAATGGCCTGACCCGGCAGATAATGCAGCGCGCCGCCTTCGTTGCGGAAGGTAAAGGTCACAATATCCGAGGTGTCCTGCGTGCGATCCACCAGCGTCAGCTGACGTGGCGCTGCGCCGAACCGGGGCAGGCCCGGTTTCGGCAGCGGCAGGGCGGGGCTTTGATCCAGTGCCATCTGTGTTTACTCCGCGGCCTCAAGACGTTTTGTGGGACCACCCAGCCAGTCTTCCAGCGTGCCGCGATACCAGTCGAGGAAGTTCAGGATCATGAATTCGGACACTTCGCTATAGGGGCCGGACTTATAGGCAGGCGAGCGGGTGCCGCGCTGGTTTTCCTCGGCCAGGCGGCGGTCCTGGTCGTTGGTCTCAACCCAGACTCGAGACAGATGTTCGATGTCGTAATCCCAGCCTTCAATCGCATCTTCGTGCACACACCAGGTGGTGCGCACCTGCGTCTTGTTCGGGCCCAGCGGCAGAACACGGAAGTGAATGGTCATTTCCGACAGGAAGTGATGCCAGTTGTTGGGGATGCGGAAGGCACGGACCGAGCCAAGATCCTGTTCGGTCAGATCGCCCAGCAGTTTCTTGGAGGCCGGTTTGCCGTCGAGCGTCATCGATACGGCCCCTTCCCGGAAAGGCAGACGAATGCAGCGGAACTCGCTGCCGCCGTCCACAGGCTTATGCGGCAGGCCAAGGTCGTCCCACTGCTTGCCTTTCTCTTCCATAATACGGAACTCATCCCCGAAACGCGCATCATCAGGCAGGGCCATTTCCACCAGCGACACCAGCAGTTCCGGGTGGTTGCCCGCGCAGTGGTAACACTCGCGGTTGTTCTCGATCACCAGTTTCCAATTTGCGTCTTCTTCGATCACAGATTCGAAGACGATTTTTGTGCGGCGCGGATCATGAGGGCGGATATAGGGGGTGATGCTGTCGCGGAATTTTTCGATATCCGGTGGGGTTTCGGCCAGGCAGATATACAGCAGCCCCTCGACAGAGGTCACATGCACAGGCTGCAGCGGGAATTTTTCGGCGTCAAAATCGTCGCCCATAAACCGGGTCGAGACCAGCTCGCCGGTCAGCTCGTATGTCCATTGGTGATAGGGGCAGACCAGACGACCGGTGTGGCCACGGGACTTGTCACACAGACGGGATCCGCGGTGGCGGCAGGAGTTGTGAAACGCACGAATTTTCCCTTCATTGTCGCGCAGTACAATGATTGGGGCGTTGTGCACGGTCAGGGTTACATAATCCCCGGCATTGGGGATTTCACATTCGGGCCCAACAAAAAGCCATTCTTTATAAAAGATCGCCTCGATATCTGCGGTGAAGACATCTTCGTCATTGTAGAAAGCCCCGGGAAGGGAGTACCCCGGCTGCGATGCATCCAAGGCGCTGCGCACTTTGTTCTGGGTGGCCGACATTGGTTTGGCGTTCCTGCTACGGTTTCAATTTGCTCCGTGCAGAATAAAGACCCCGCTGCAGCGACCGCTTTCAGATTTGCGCCAATATTGCTCGGGATTTTCCCTAGCTGGCGGGGGCGAGGGACCCGTGTGTGCAGGGTCGAGACGCCTCAAATCGCCAAGCGAGCGCGGCGTTAGCGCGTGATGGTGTGTCGCACCAAAGCGGCCACATCCAGAACCATCAGGGACTTGGATTGGTCTTTTGACCCTGCGACCTGAACCATCTCGCTCACATCGTGGTGGGCGGCGGCTGCACTGCCCCCCTGAGTGGCCGTTGATTGATAGGGCAGGACCTTGTCGGCGGTCGTCATGATGATTTCGTTCACGGCATCGACCAAGATCCCGTATTTCTGCCCGTCGCATTGGAAGATCACCACCTTCTGACGCGCCGCCCCGGCAGGAGACAGCCCGTACAGCAGCCGCAAGTCGACCAGCGTGATGATTTCTTCGCGCAGATTGAACAACCCCGCAACGGCTTCGGGCGCATTGGGCGGTGTCATCAGGTCGTCCGGACAGTCGATCACTTCGCGCACCTCGGAAATGTCCATCGCGAAATTGGTGTCGGCACTAAAGGTGATGAAGGTCCGGCGCGTTTTAGAGACGGCGGAATGGGCCTCTGCTTCGGCATTGCTGCCGTCTGGGTAAAGCTCCTGACAGCATTGAGCGGCCGCCACCAGATCCGGCTGCTTCATAGTCTCCCCATGGTCGAACAGCATGACCAGATCTGAATTGTTGACCGCAAGGCAGCCCTTAAAGATCGCCTCATGTGGCATGGCCAGTTTGGAAATCGGCAGCACGTCCTGCGCGTAGTAAGGGATGATGCTGTCGATAGAATAGACCAGCAGGCCAATCTGCCCCTCGAGGAGGTTCATGATCAGCAGCTTATTGGAGGTTGAGGCCGCGACCTTTTTGCTGTCGGTTTTCTGTTTTCCGACAAAGCCGCGGAAATCAACGATGGGTACGATCCGCCCGCGCAGGTCAATGGTGCCCAACACATGGCCATGGGTCAGCACCGAATGCTTTATTTCAGGAACCTCCATCACTTCCTGAACGTATTCGAGGTCAAACGCGTATTTGCTGTGGCCGACCTCAAAGGAAATGCAGTGCTGGCGTTTGCCTTTGGAGGCGCGGTTGCGGGCTGCGGTTTCATCCTTGGCCACACGCGGGACCTTTTCCAGTTTCAGGATGGCATAGGGATCCAGAACCTGCAAAAGGCGGCGCCCCTCGTCCAGTTTGAGCACACCTTCAGAGATCACGTCCTTGATGCCGTTTTCACGGCTATGAAAGGCCACCCGTTCCGAGCGGCGCGCGTGAATGACCTCGCCGGTGCGGTCAAACACCAGACCCAGGTGCATTTCGCCGTCTTCAATAATGGTGATCTTGCGCCCGCCGCGCTCCTCGATCGCAGGGAGGCCAAAAATCTGGCGCAGATCAATCATTGGCACGATCATACCGCGCAGATTGAACAGGCCAATCATATGAGGCGGAGACAGCGGGACGGGCGAGACCTCTTCAGGTTCGTTCACCACCTCCTGAACCACACCGACGGGCAGCGCAAATTCCATCTCACCGATCAGAAAAGACCCAAAGGTTTCGACCTCCCGCGCCTGTGCAGAGAGCGGGTCGTCTTCCCCTGCGGTGGTTTCTGGCGGCCGTTGTGTCGCGCCGTCATCAGAGACAAGGGCGTGTTCAGACAGATCGTAGGCATCTTCGGTCATCATTTTGTGCCTCCAAGGCGGGGGATTTGGAGGATCTCAAATTCCCCGGTATCGCAGTTGATGGAAATGCGGCGGCCGTTCAGCCCCCCCAGATCATCGTCCAAAAGCCGCAGCCGGGCGCTTCGAATGGCTTGGCGGGCGAATTTTGCGTTCACGCTGCCGACCAATTGCGCCGGTGGTGTGTCCAGTGGCATCGACATATTTGCACCGCCCGCCAGAATGACACGCAGTTTGCGGCGTTCTTCCCCCTGGATCTCCATCATTTTTGTCAGGCTTTCTATGGCCTTATCCACATGGCGCCCATTGCCAACAACCTGCCCGTCTTCGTGCAGCCGCCGGTTGGCGACGGGTGTCGCAGAGGTGGGCTCAGCAACCGATTTGGACAAAAGGCAATGCGCCAGCCCGTAGACTTGCCGCTCTGGCAGCAGAAAACCGATGCCCACGCAGGAGCCAAGGATCGCCGTCAGCACCTGACCCGGGCGGCCAATCTTGACCTGACCAATGCGCACATGCAGCTCCGCAATGTCGGTGTCATCCATGCGGTCACCCAGTTTCCAGGCTGTAGATCAGCGGAGAGACCTGCTGAAACGCTGTGTCCAATCGGGTCAGGCTCTCGCTTTCACCGATGATCAGATAAGCGTCCGGCTGCATCTGGCGGGCGACATTGCGCAGGATGCGTTCCTGTTCTTCCGCAGAGAAATAGATCAGTACATTGCGCAGGAACACAATGTCGAATTTCTGGCTTGGCCCCAAGGGCTTGATCAGATTGTGCAGCTTGAACGTCAGGCGCGATTTGATCTCTGGTTTGACGGCAAAGCCTGCGTCTTTGTCGCCGGTCATATGACGCTCAAACAGGGTTGGTTGCTCGCGCTGAAGCCGGGCAATGGCTTTGCCAACATAGCGCCCTTCCTGCGCCTTGCGGACCACCCGGGACGAGATGTCGGTGCCAAAAACCTCGTAGTCAAAGCCCGACGATGTCTGGCGTTGATCTTCGCAGAAAATGCCGATCGTATGGGCCTCTTCCCCGGTGGAAGAGGCCGCCGACCACGCCCGCATGGGGCGCGGGAGCTTTTTGTCGCAAAACTCCGGAAGAAACGTGTCGCGAAAGAAATCCCAGATCCGGGGGGTGCGATAACAATATGTTTCGTTTGTGGTGATGCGGTCGATCAGCTCTTGCAGTTCGTTTGCATCTTTGGCGACCCGGTCCAGATAAGACGTGAAACTGTCTTCCTGGGTTTCCCGCAGCCGACCCCGCAGGCGACTTTGCAAAAGCCCCCTGCGATTGTCCGCCACGGTAATCCCGGTCTTCTGGTGGATGAGCGCACGCAGTTTGTTGAAACTGCTGGTTTGCAATTCGATCTCTTTCTCTGGCATGAGACTGTGCCTCCTTGACCTGAGTTACTGACCGAGCTTGGCAATTTCCTGCGTCAGCTCCTGTGCCCCATCGTTCAGCTCGTTTGTCGACGATGCGATCGCATCCGACGCAATGACGGCTTGTTCTGTGGCATCAACAATGCTCTGGATCGCGTCCGAAACATCGCGCGCGGCGGTTTGCTGTTCACGGGCGGCCACCGAGATCTGCTTGATCGAGTCGGTGGTGTCCTTGATGCCAGAGAGGATCTTTTTGAAGGCCTCGCCTGCTTCTTTGGACACTTCGCTGCCTTGGCTGACGCGTTTGACCGTTTCATTGATCAGCTTGCTGATCTCTTTGGTGGCTTGCGACGACCGTTCGGCGAGCTTGCGCACCTCATCGGCCACAACCGAGAAGCCAAGGCCATGTTCGCCCGCCCGCGCGGCCTCAATGGCGGCATTGAACGCCAGTAGGTTGGTTTGCCCGGCAATCTCGCTGATCACTTTGACGATCTCATTGATCTCCTCCGAGGAGCTGTTGATCAGCTCCATGGATTCGATGGAGCGTTCAATGGCTTTGGCACCTTGATCAGCTTCGTCACGGGTGCCTTGGGCGATCTCGTCAGAGTGTTTGGAGTTCTGCGCAATGGAGTCAATGGAGGCGCTCAGCTCTTCGATCGAGGCGCTGATCTGCTCGGTTGTGCAGCCCAGCGATTGCGCGCCTTCCGCCACCTTATTGGCCTGGTCGGAAATATCCTCGGACCGGGTCACAAATTGCGAGGCGATCCGCGACACTTCGCGTTCCAGTTCCACAGTTGGGGTGATGTCGGTGGCGAATTTCACCACTTTGATGACATTGTTTTCCTGATCAAAGATCGGGCTATAGGATGCGCTCAGCCAGATTTCCTTTTCGCCTTTACCAAAGCGCTGGTATTTGCCGGTGTCCGCAATGCCGGACCGCAAACGTTCCCAGAATGCTGCATATTCTGGCCCGGCGGCATAGGCGTTATCGCAGAACATGCGGTGATGACGGCCTTTGATTTCATCCAGACCATAGCCGGTTGTCGCGGTAAAGTTTTCATTGGCGTCCAGAATGGTGCCATCAGGTTTGAACTCGATCACTGCGCTGGCGTTGGAGATCGCCTCCAGCTTGCAGTTGAAGTCCTGCTGTTCCAGTTTCACCTCGGTGATATTGGTCTGGATCGACACAAATTTGTCCAGCTTGCCGTCTGTGTCAAAGACCGGGTTGATGGCCAGTGAAATCCAATAGGCTTCGCCGTCTTTGGAGTAGTTCAGGATCTCATCATAAAAGGGCTTCTGCGCATCCAGTTTTTCGCGGATCCGTTTCTTTGTTTCCGGGTCCGTGTGTTGGCCTTGCAGCAGATCGCCGGGTTTTTTACCGACCACCTCTTTGAACTCATAACCGGTGAGCTTGGTAAAGCCAGGGTTCACATATTCAATCCGACCAGACGCATCGGCAATGACAACAGAGTTGTCGGTTTCATTTGCCACCAGCGACAGGGTCTTGGCGGTTTCGCGCATTTTGACCTGTTCGGTGATGTCGATGGCAAATTTCACCACTTTGAACACATCGCCATTGCCGTCAAAGATCGGGTTGTAGGTTGCCTGAATCCAGACCTCTGCCCCGTCCTTGCCAAAGCGTTTGAACTCGCCGCTTTTGGTTTCACCTCTGGCCAGATCCTTCCAGAAATCCTTGTAGTCTTCGGATTTGCCATAGGCCTCTTCGACAAACATACGGTGCTTCTGACCCTGGATGTCGCCAAGCGCATAGCCGGTCACGGCCAGGAAGTTTTCATTGGCATTGGTAATGGTGCCGTCGGGTTTGAACTCGATAATGGCCTGTGAATGATCCAGTGCAGCCAATACGCCCGCGTTCATGCGGGTTTCCGTGACATCCGCCCATTCCAGAAGGTTGCCGACGTAGTTGCCGTCCTCATCAAAGATCCCATCGACATTGAGGGCGAATTTCAGATCGCCAAGCGTGATGTCGGTTTTGAACGGCAGGTTCGAGGCATCAGACAACAGTTTGCGTTGATGTGCCGGGTTCTTGTGGAACTGATCGATGCAGGTGCCGATCATATTCGCGGGATCAAAGTCCGGCCAAACGCTTGCAAAGACGTCCTTATTGTCCGACAGCAGGGCCGTGGTGGCCTGGTTCACGTCCATCACTTCAAAGTTGCGGTCGACGGTCATCATGGCGACCGATGAATTTTCGAACCCGGTTTTCCGGCGCAGGTTCACAAATTCGGCCTTCTTCTGGTCGGTGATGTCGGTGGCGAATTTCACCACTTTGAATACGGTGCCATTGCCATCAACGATGGGGTTATAGCTGGCCTGGATCCAGACTTCGTCGCCGCTTTTGCCAAAGCGTTTGAACTGGCCATCCTGGGTCTCTCCCTTGGCCAAACAGGTCCAGAACGCCTTGTAGGCGTCAGACTCGCCATATGCGGGGTCAACAAACAGTTTGTGGTGTTTGCCCTGGATCTCTTCCAGCGCATAGCCTGTGACGGCAAGGAAGTTTTCGTTTGCACCGGTAATGGTGCCATCGGGTTTGAATTCAATAACGGCCTGACCACGGTCCAGCGCGTTTAGAACCCCTGTGTTCATGCGCGCTTCGGTGACATCCGCCCATTCCAGAAGGTTGCCGAGATATTCGCCTTGGGCGTCAAAGATGCCGTCGACGTTCAGGGCAAATTTCAGATCACCCACTGTAATGTCAGTTTTGAACGGCAGGTTTGCGGGATCGGACAGCAGCTTGCGCTGATGGGCCGGTTTTTTGTGGAACTGGTCGATGCAGGATCCGATGATTTTTTCGGGGTCAAAATCCGGCCAGATAGACGCAAAGGCGTCTGCATTCTTGGAGAGCAGGTCTTTGGTGGCGGTATTGATATCCAGCACCAGAAAATCACGATCCACGGTCATCATCGCAACGGAGGAATTTTCAAACCCGGTCTTGCGGCGCAGGTTGACGGCCTCGGCTTCTTTCTGGGCGGTGATGTCGGTGGCGAATTTCACAACTTTATAGGGCTTGCCGTCCGCACCAAAGATCGGGTTGTAAGACGCGTTGATCCAGACCACTTTGCCACCCTTGCCGATCCGGCGGTATTCACCGCTGGAGGCTTGCCCCATGGCCAGTTGCAGCCAGAAGTCCTTGTAGGTGTCGGAGGCCGCATAGTCGGGGTCACAGAACATTCTGTGATGCTGGCCTTGGATTTCTTCCAGGCTGTAACCCGCGACCGCCAAGAAATTCTCATTGGCAGAGCGAATTGTACCGTCGAGCTCGAACTCGATCACGGCTTGAACCCGGCTTACAGCTTCCAGCATGGCTTCGGCTTCGCCTGCACGTGCGGTGGCTGCGGTTACATCGGACGTCGGAGCGGAATTTTCGGTACTCATCACCTAACCTCGTGAAACTCGTAAGTACCGTAACAGTTGTCCGGGTTGCGCTAATAAGTCCTTACGGTTGGCCGTTTCGCGCAAAAGAAATACAGACAATTTAGTTTAACGCTTTTGCGCGCAGGACCTGTGGCGCGTTTGGCGCCGGTCGATAAAGACGAGGGGCAGGGGGGGCACAGCCCCTGTCCACCCAGCGCCGCGCTCTGCGCAGGGGGGGCGGCGGGTAGGGGCTGCCATCCTCATCGCATAGATAAAGACCCCCATTTAGAAGAGGCGTGCACGATGACCGCGAATGTCGCCACGTTCTCGGCCTTTCTTGTGAGCAAGGTGGCTGTCCCCAAACCGGGGGCGCGGCGTCAGCCCGCATCCGCAGGCGCAGCGTCCCCGATTTGGCCACGCGCTTTGAACGCAAGGCAGCTATGCGACGAAAAAGCTGCATTCTAAGGCGATTGCCTATATACTTCTTGGACGCTTTCCGTTAGTGACGCGGATCTTTCGCGGCCTCTCGTGCCCCACCCGGCCCTTTGCGCCGCATTGTTCCCAGGATTTCGACCATGATCACCCCCCTCTCCGAGGCGCTTGCTGAGCGCGGATATGACACTTTGACACCCGTCCAAGAGGCCGTTGGCGCGCCGGACATCGTGGAGAAGGACCTGCTGGTATCTGCGCAGACCGGTTCGGGCAAGACGGTGGGCTTTGGGATTGCCATCGCGCCGACGCTGCTGGGCGATCAAGACCGTTTTGACCGCGCGGCTGCGCCGCTGGCCCTGGTGGTTGCACCGACCCGCGAACTGGCGTTTCAGGTCATGCGCGAACTGAAGTGGCTCTATGAGAAGACCGGTGCGATTGTGACCTCCTGTGTGGGTGGCATGGATATGCGCAATGAACGCCGCTCGCTCGAACGCGGTGCACATATTGTTGTGGGCACCCCCGGCCGCCTGCGCGACCACATTGAACGCGGCTCTTTGGATCTGTCCGATATCCGCGCTGTGGTACTGGACGAAGCGGACGAAATGCTGGACCTTGGCTTCCGCGATGATCTGGAATTCATGCTGGGCGAAGCCCCCGAAGAGCGCCGCACGCTCTTGTTCTCGGCCACAGTGCCGCCGATGATTGCCAAGCTTGCGCAGAAGTTCCAGAACGACGCGCTGCGCATCAGCACCATCAACAAGGCCGAGCAGCACTCTGACATTTCCTATCAGGCGCTGCGTGTGTCCCAATCTGACACCGAAAACGCCATCTTCAACCTGCTGCGTTACCATGGCGATGAAACCGCGATCATCTTTGCCAACACCCGCGCCTCGGTAAACCATCTGACCGCGCGCCTGTCGAACCGGGGCCTGTCCACGGTCAGCCTGTCGGGCGAACTGAGCCAGAACGAACGCAGCCACGCCCTGCAAGCCATGCGCGATGGCCGTGCCAAGGTCTGCGTGGCAACTGACGTGGCTGCGCGCGGGATCGACCTGCCGAACCTGACGCTGGTGATCCACGCCGAGCTGCCGACAAACCAGGAAACCCTGCTGCACCGCTCTGGCCGGACGGGCCGCGCGGGCCGCAAGGGGATTTCCGCGCTGATCGTGCCGCCCAAGGCGACCAAGAAAGCCGAACGCCTGCTGCATTGGGCAAAACTCTCTGCGGAGTGGGGCACCGCGCCGTCTGCGGATGAGATCAAAGCCAAAGACGAAGAACGCCTGCTGGCTGATCCTGTCTGGTCCGAGGCCGTGTCCGAGGACGAGGCGAATTTTGCTGCGAAACTGTTGGAGCAGCATTCGGCAGAAACCATCGCAGCCGCCTACCTGCGCCT
Organism: Tritonibacter multivorans; assembly: GCF_001458415.1. GTDB lineage: Bacteria > Pseudomonadota > Alphaproteobacteria > Rhodobacterales > Rhodobacteraceae > Epibacterium > Epibacterium multivorans. The sequence goes on from NZ_CYSD01000039.1 coordinate 54,280, forward strand.
GTACCAATCCCGCCACGCGGCCCCCGAAGAGCTGCGCGCGCCGGAAGAGCGTCCCGAGCGTAAACCGCGCGAGATCAAGGACTTCGGACCGAGCCGCTGGTTCTCTCTGTCTGTGGGTCGCGATGAACGCGCAGAACCCCGCTGGCTGCTGCCGCTGATCTGCCGTGCCGGTCAGATCGACAAAAACGCCATTGGCGCGATCCGTGTGCAGGACAATGAGACCTTCCTCGAACTCTCTGAATCCAAGGTTCAGGGCTTCATTGACGCGCTGGACAATGGCGTGCTGGAAGACAACATCAAGGCAACCCTGCTGGACAAAGCCCCCGACCTGCCGAAAGGCCCGCCGCCGCGCAAGGGGGGTAAGTTTGGGGACCGTTCAGGCGGCAAACCGGGCGGTAAGTTCGGCGGCAAACGGGACGACAACTTCGGTGGCAAGCGCGATGACCGCTTTGGTGGCGACAAATTTGATCGTCCGAAACCGCACCGCAAAGGCAGCGATGATTTCGATCGCAAACCCAAACCCCGCAAGCCGCATCCCTCCGAGATGGGCGATCCGAACGTCGAAGCCAAACCGGCCAAGGCGAAACCGGCAGCTAAATCCTATGACAAACCGGCCAGCAAGCACCGCGCAGGCGCCAGCGATCCGGGCGTGAAACTGGCTGGTCGCTTCGGTAAGCCGGGCGGCAAGCCTTCTGGCAAACCGGGCGGCAAGCCTGCTGGCAAATTCTCCGGCAAGCCTGGTGGCAAACCTGCGGGTAAGCCCGGTGGTAAGCCGCGCAAGCCGGGTGCAGGTTTCGATGCCCCCCGTCGTCCCAAGCGCTAAGCCATTGCTCAATAGCTATTCGAAACGCGGTGCAGTTTTGCGCCGCGTTTTTCTTTTGCGGCATCGACTCGGCGGATTTCCCTTTGTTTTTTGCCCCATTGCGCAATGAATGGTGTCAGGGCGGGGGAAACAGTCTATGCCTGCGCCAGTTTTCCGCGAGGTCTCAGGCCTTTGCCCACATTGGATTTCTGAGGTGTGCCCAAGATGAGCAAAATCCGCATTCAGCGCGAAGCCCGGCTGCCGGATGACCTGCGCGTGTCGCGCGCGCTTTCTGCGCCGCACCTTGGGCCACGGATTTTGTTCTTCAGCGGCGGCAGTGCCCTGAACGGCGTGTCGCGGCAGCTCAAGCGGTACAGCTATAACTCGATCCACATGATCACCCCGTTTGATTCCGGCGGCTCCTCGCAAGTTCTGCGCGAGGCCTTTGATATGCCTGCGGTGGGGGATCTGCGGTCGCGGCTCATGGCGCTGGCTGATGAAACGGAACTGGGGCAGCCGGATATCTATGCGCTGTTTTCCCACCGCTTCCCAAAGGAGGGCGGGCAGGCGGCCCTGCGTGCAGAAGTGGATGAAATGGTCGAAGGTCGCCACCCGTTGACCAAGGCGATTTCGCAGCCGATGCGAATGCTGATCTGCGCCTTTCTGACAGCATTCATCAAGGCGGCCCCGGTTGAGTTCGACTATCGAAATGCCTCGATCGGCAATCTGATCCTGGCCGGTGGCTACCTCAGCAATGATCGCCAGCTGGAACCTGTGTTGTTTCTGATGTCCAAAATGGTCGATGTGCGCGGCACTGTGCGGGCCGTGGTGGACCGCAATCTACAACTCGGTGCGGATCTGGAGGATGGGCGTCAGGTGATCGGTCAGCGCCAGCTGAGCGGGAAAGAAGTCCCGCCGCTAAACAGCGCCATACGGCGGCTGTTCTTAAGTGATGGTAAGCAGGAGCTGGCGGCAGAGGCCGTGCCCCTGTCAAAGCGAAACCAGAAGCTTGTCAGTCAGGCGGATCTGATCTGCTACCCGCCGGGGTCGCTGTTTTCCAGTGTGATCGCCAATCTGCTGCCCGCAGGGGTCGGCCGGGCCATTGCCGCGCGGGATCTGCCCAAAGTTTATGTCCCCAGCCTTGGCGACGACCCAGAGGCCCTTGGCCTCAGCCTTGCGGATCAGGTCGACGCCCTTCTGGCGCCCCTGTTGCGGGATGCAGGCGCAGCCAGCAATCCAGATCGTGTGCTGACCCATATACTCTGCGACCTCAGCACCTCGGAAGACGCGACCAAAGAGGTGACAGCGCGAACCGGTCTTCCCTGCCTGCGTCTGGACCTGACCGGGGATAACCCGCTGCGCTATGATCCGCAGAAGCTATGTGAGACGCTGATCAGTCTGGTCTAAACAGCAAAGGGGCGGGAAAACCCGCCCCTTCGTTTATTCTGGTGGACCTGAGGATCAGGCGCGCAGGCGTTCGCCTTTGGGATCGAACGGCGGCTCGGACAGGATCACGGCCTTGTGCGGCTGGCCCAGAACCATGACCTCGACCTCATCACCGGGCTTGGCACCTTTCACGTAACCCAGCGCCAGCGACATGCCGACGGTGTAGCCGTAGGTGCCAGAGGTCACGCGGCCAATGCCGATCCCGTCTTTAAAGATCGGCTCGCCACCCGTTGCGTCCGCGTTGGATGCGGTCACAGCGGCCTCGTCGATGTGCAGCAGGACCAGCTCTTCGCGCGGGGCGTCAGCCAACACCTTCTCGGCGGCGTCTTTGTTGAGGAAGTCTTTGTCCATCTTGCACAGACGGTCCAGACCCACTTCCTGCGGGAAGTACTCAGGGCTGTATTCGCGGCTCCAGGAGCCATAGCCTTTTTCCACACGCATGGACATCAGCGCACGGCCGCCAACGGGGCCTGCGTCGAACTCTTTGCCTGCTTCCAGAAGGGCAGCGTACAGTTTCGCCTGATCTTCGGTTTTACAGTGCAGTTCCCAGCCAAGATCCCCGGTGAAGGAGACGCGCAGGGCCAGAACCTCTACACCCGCCAGTTCGATCATTTTCGACCGCATGAACGGGAAGTCTTCGGTGGCCAGCGACGCATTTGTCAGGCGCTGCAGCAGGTCGCGGGATTTCGGGCCAGCGACGTTGAAACCGCACATGGCTTCGGTGTGGCTTTCGAAGGTGGTGCCTTCCGGCAGTGCAACCTCTTTGAAGAAACGCTTGTGGTAGCGTTCCGCCATGCCGGAACCGATGATCCAGAATTCGTCCTCGGCGACGCGGGTCACGGTGAAATCACCAGCGATACCGCCACGCTTGGAGATCAGCGGGGTCAGGCAGGAGCGGCCAACGGCCTTCGGCATGTTGTTGGCGAACACTTTGTTCAGCCACTCTGCCGCGCCTTCGCCTTTACAGCGGTATTTGGCAAAGTTCGAAATGTCGATGATACCTGCGCGGTCGCGCAGCATGCGGCATTCGTTGCCAACCGGTTCAAACCAGTTCTGACGGGTGAAACCGTTGGTGTCGGCTGCGCCCGGCGCATCCGCGAACCACAGCGGGTGTTCCCAGCCTGCGTTCAGACCAAAGACCGCGCCCATTTCCTTCTGCATCTCATAGATCGGACGCACACGTGCGGGACGACCGGCAGAGCGTTCCTCATTGGGGAAGTGGATGGAGAAGCGGTGCGCGTATTGATCCTCAACACGGGCTTTGGTGAATTCCTTGGTCGCCCAAGTGTCGAAACGGGCCACGTCCCATGCGAACATGTCGTATTCGGTTTCGCCTTCGATGATCCACTGCGCTGCCATCAGGCCCATGCCGCCGGATTGGGAGAAGCCGGGGATAATGCCGTTACAGCAGAAGTAGCCGTCCATTTCAGGAACCGGGCCAAACAGAACGTTCGAATCCGGGGACCAGATCATCGGGCCGTTGATGACGCGCTTGATGCCCGCCTCGCCGACAACCGGCAGACGTTCGATGGCGTTCATCATGTTCTCTTCGATGCGTTCAAGGTCATCGGGGAACAGATCGTGGGCAAAGTCCAGCGGGGTGCCGTCTTCGGCCCAGAACTTCATGTCACGTTCATAGGCGCCAACCAGCAGGCCGTCGCCTTCCTGACGCAGGTAGTATTCGCCGTCACGGTCCGACACGGAGGGCAGGCGGCGGCCTGCGTTTTTGACCTCGTCGATGGTCTCGGTGACGAAATACTGGTGCTCGGTCGGCTGCAGCGGCAGTTCCAGACCGGCCAGCGCAGCAACTTCACGACCCCAGAGGCCAGCTGCGTTCACAACCCAGTCGGTTTTGATGTCGCCTTTGGGGGTTTTAACGATCCAGCTGCCGTCTTCCTGCTGTTCGGTCGCGGTGACCGGCGTGAAGCGGTGGATCTCTGCGCCGGCTTTACGTGCGCCAACAGCATATGCGTTGGTCACGCCCGACGGGTCAACGTTGCCGCCATCGGGTTCGAACATCACGCATTTGATGCCTTCATAGTTCACCAGCGGGTTTTTCTTCTGCGCTTCCTCGATGGAAATCTCGTAGAAGTTCATACCATAGAGCTTGGCTTTGGCGGCCTGCAGGCGCAGCTGGTGCACGCGCTCATCGGTTTGTGCCAGATACAGCGAACCGGGCTGGAACACACCACAGCCCTGGCCGGTTTCCAGCTCGAGCTCTTTGTAGAGGTTCATGGTGTAGTGCTGGATGCGGCTGATGTTGGTGCTGTCGTGCAGACCGTGAATGTTCGCGGCCGCGTGCCAGGTCGAGCCGGAGGTCAGCTCGTCACGTTCCAGGAGGACAACATCGGACCAGCCGAGTTTTGTCAGGTGGTACAGGATCGAACAACCGATGACCCCGCCGCCGATGACGACGGCTTTGGCTTCTGTGCGCATAGTTTTATCTCATGCCTTCAGGTGAATTTGATCGCAGCAATTTCCCCTGCGTCGGCCCCATGTACAATGGCCAAAAAACTCACCTTGGGGTGAGCTGCATTCACCTTAATGGGTGGTCAGCTGCCGAAAACTTGCAAATACTTGACGGTTTACTGGAAATTGACCGTGGATGGCCTGTTTGCACCCGCAGCATTCACCTCAGATACGGGGTGAATCAAAATCTCTGCTGGGTTTGCAGGCCGGCCTCTGCCACCAGCCAGTCCCGCAGGTCGCGCGCGCTTGGAGAGAGCTCTTCATCTGGTTTGCAGATCAGATAAAAGGTCTCTGGCGCGCGTTGGCTCAGATGATCCAGCGCCACCAGTTCTCCGCTGGCCAGCAGCGGTGCCACCAGTCGGCGCCAGCCAAGGGCCAGTCCCTGACCGTCCTGCGCGGCGAGAAGGGCGATGGAATAGTTGTTCACCCGCCGCCCCGGCAGGTTTTCCGTCTTATGGCCAAAATTTGCGAACCAGTTGTTCCAGTTGGTCCAGCTCAGATGTCTGTAGTCCTGATGGATCAGCGGCGCTTTTGCGACCTCCGCAGCCGAGGCCTCGCGCAGTTCCTCTGCCTGCGCAGGGGAGGTTACGGGCACCAATTCATCCCGAAACAGTTGAAACTGACCAAGATGCGGATCTGGCAGGGTGCCGTACCAGATGAACATATCCAGTTCCGGTGACAGGACAAAGGGGCGGTCCTGTACCAGCTGGTTTACGGTTATGTCAGGGTGCACACGCCAGAACCGCATGAGCGCAGGCGCAAGCCACAGTGTCGCCATAGCCGTGGTTGCACCAATTGTAACCTCCCGCATGGAGCTCTGGCGCAGCCCCTGAAGCCCGGTCGAGATCTGCCCGAAGGCGCTCGACAATGTGCCCAGCAGGCTTTGGCCCGCATGGGTCAGTTCCACGCCCCGGTGACGGCGGTGGAAAAGGGGCGCGCCGAGCTCTTCTTCCAGCGCTTTGACCTGATGGCTCACCGCGCCCGGCGTCACCGACAGTTCGGCCGCAGCCTCTTTGAAGCTGCCGTGGCGGGCAGCGGCCTCAAACGTGGCGAGGGTATTGAGCGGCGGGAGGTTGTAATGACGACGGACCATGGGGCTTCTTGGGCGGCTCTCTAAGGATCATGTTCGCCCATTATTGCGCGCTTAGCCGCCGTTGGCGAGGGGCTAAGCCTTTTGCCTATTCTGCACCGGCAGCAAACAGCGTGATGTGCTGCTGGCCAAGCGCGGCCAGGGTGCGGCCTGCACGCCACGCCCGCAGGCCGCTTTGGCAGCACAGGGTGACGGGTTGATCCCGGTCGATGGCTGCCGCCGCGATATCCTCTGGCAGAGCTCTTACGGCATGCTGGCTTGCAGCTTCAGGGGATTCGCTGTCTGGCCGCAGCTCAATGACCTGCGGCTGATCCGCCAAGGCCGCGCGCGACAGGAACGTCCACGTGGTCTCGGGTTCTGGCGCGCCTTCAAATCGGAAGACGGATGGCACAAACCGTTTGAGGTCAAATATTATCATCTGCCCCAGCGGGGTCGGGTCATCCCACCCCAGAAGCGTGCCCAGAACCATCTGCGCCTGAAGCGCGCCAATTGTGCCCACCACCGGTCCCAGAACGCCCGCGCTGGCGCAGGTCGCGGCCTGGTCCGGCAGGTCCGGGAACACCGCGCGCAGCGACGGCGCGCCGCCGCAAAACCCGCCCACATACCCTTGCAGCCCAAGGGCAGAGGCAGAAATCAGCGGTTTGCCCTGCGCCAGACATTCATCGGACAGGATGTAGGACACGGCAAAGCTGTCAGCGGCGTCAACCACCAGATCGACCGGCGCCACAGCCTCGGTTGCGGTGCTGGCCCCGAGTTTGCGCACATCCGCCGTGACCTTTGTGTCGCCCATGGAGTGCAGACGTGCTGCGGCGGCCTCGGCCTTGCTGCGGCCAATGTCGTCCAGACCATAAAGCGGCTGGCGATGCAGGTTTGACCGCTCCACATGGTCGGGGTCCATAATGGTGATCTTCCCCACACCCGCGGCTGCAAGATATTGCAGCACCGGGCAGCCCAGACCGCCCGCGCCGACCACTAGGACATGGGCGGCCGTCAGGCGGGCTTGACCTTCCAGGCCAACCTCCGGCAGCAGGGTTTGGCGGGCAAAGATGCTCAGGTCCGACATGCGTCAATCCAGGCTCGGGTGCGGGCTTCGGGATCTTCGGCGAATTGGATGTCGCTGACCACAGCCGCACTGTCGGCGCCGGCTTCAAAGACGCCGTCCAGCCGGTCCACAGTCAGGCCGCCAATGGCGACCAACGGGGTGTCTCCGACCATGGATTTCCAGCGTTTGACACGGTCCAGACCCTGCGGGGCCCATTTCATTTTCTTCAGCTGCGTCTCGTAGACAGGGCCAAGGGCGACATAGGCGGGTTTCGCGGCCAGGGCCCGATCCAGTTCCGCTGTGTCATGGGTCGACAGGCCAAACTGGATGCCTGCGCGACGCAGGGCGGGCAGGTCGGCCTCATCCATATCCTCTTGACCCAAATGGACAAAATCACAGCGCAGGTCGATTGCAGCCTGCCAATAGTCATTGACCACAAGCTGGCAGCCATAGACCGCGCAGAAGTCCCGAGCGCGGGTGATCTGGCGGCGGACCTCGGTCTCGTTAGCATCTTTCAGGCGCAGCTGCACCAGTTTGACACCGTGGGGCACCAGCAGCTCGATCCGCGAGACATCGCTGACAATCAGATAAAACCGTTCAAGATTGGTCATTACTCGAACTCCCCCCCAAACTCTGGCCCAAATTCAGCCAGCCCCAGCACCGGGGTCGAGGGCACCGCCATATCGCGGCGCTCCATCGGATCGGCTTGAAAACCGTCCCGGCCCGCATCCACGGCACCGGCCATGGCGCGCGCCATCTGCACCGGATCGCCCGCCTTTGCCACAGCGGTGTTCAACAGCACCGCATCCATGCCCAGCTCCATCGCTTCGGCCGCATCGGACGGGCGGCCAATGCCCGCATCCACGACCAGCGGCACATCGGGGAAATGCGCCCGCATCGCCCGCAGCGCATCGGGATTGCGCAGGCCCTGACCGGACCCAATGGGCGCCCCCCAGGGCATCAGCACCTCGCAGCCCGCGTCGATCAGTTTCTCACCCACCACCAGATCGTCGGTCGTGTAGGGAAAGACCTGAAACCCGTCGTCGGTCAGGATCTTGGCGGCTTCGACCAGACCAAAGACATCCGGCTGCAGGCTGTCGCCATGGCCAATGACCTCCAGCTTGATCCAGGGCGTGCCAAAGATCTCGCGTGCCATCTGCGCCGTGGTCACGGCCTCTTGGACGCTGTGGCAACCGGCTGTGTTGGGCAGAATGCGGCAGCCCAGATCACGCAGCAGGTCCCAAAACGCGGCGCCCGTGCCACCGGTGGTTTCACGGCGCAGCGATACGGTGATCACCTCGGCCCGGCTGACCTTGATCGCGTCCTGCAGGATCGCGGGCGAAGGGTACTGCGCGGTGCCCAGAAACAGGCGCGAGGATAGCTCTTCTCCGTAGAATTTCATCCCTCAGCCCCCCTGCATTGGCGCCAGCACTTCGAGCCGGTCGCCATCGTTCAGGGACTGGCCGTCGCGCGCATCGCGGGCCACGAACTGGCCGTTCAACGCGGTCGCCATGGCCGGACCTGCAAAGCCCAGCTCGACCAATGCGTCAGACAGCGTCGTTGCCGCAACCTCGCGCGGTTCGGAATTCACAATGATCTTCATGATCTCTCTCCAGAAAGCAGTCGGTCTGCGGCGGCTTCGGCCATGGCAGGGGCCAGCAAAAAGCCGTGGCGGTACAGACCATTAAGGAAGAACCGCCCCTCGGCCTCTTCGAGGCGGGGCAGGTTGTCGGGGAAGGCCGGTCGCAGGCCCGCGCCGGTTTCCAGAATTTCAGCCTCGGCAAAGCCGGGGGACAGGGCGTAGGCGGCGCCCAGCATTTCCATCAGCGACCGCAGGGTGACAGGGCCGTTGCTGTCGCTTTCGATCATGGTGGCGCCGATCATATAGATGCCATCGCCGCGCGGCACGAGGTAGAGCGGCATGCGCGGATGCAGCAGGCGGATGGTGCGGGTGATGTCCACGCCGGGGCAGCGCAGATACGCCATCTCCCCGCGCACAGGCCGCAGTTGCGGGCGTGCTGCTGCCATGCCGGTGCAGTCCAGATCGACCGGGCCGGTGGCCTCGCTGTTCAGACGGATCTCTGCGCCCAGCTCCTGCACTTTGGCCGCCAGATCCAGAACCGCGCGGCGCGGATCCAGATGGGCCTCTTGGTCAAAGAACAGACCTTGGCTGAACCGTCCTGCCAGCGCTGGCTCCAGTTCCGCCACCACCTCGCCGCTGACTTCTTGGTAGGCAGAGGTGCGGCGGGCAAAGCGTGTCAGCTCTGCCCGGTCGCGGCTGGGCGCCACCACCAGCGTGCCGCGCCGGGTGACAGGCGTGATCTGATCCCACCAGTCAACGGCGCGGCGGCCAAGGGTCACCACTTGCTCTTCTGCGCTTTCTCTTTCGCACCAGGGCGCCAACATGCCGCCCGCAAAGCGCGACACGCTGGACGTGCCAAGGGCGGGCGCGCGTTCCAGAACGGTGACGCGCGCGCCGCGCCGCAACAGCTCGTAGGCACAGGACAGCCCCGCAAGGCCGCCCCCTGCAATTGTGATCACACCGCATCCTCCTTTAAGGGCACGTAGAGTTCGCCGCCTTCGCGGAATTTTTCTGCCATCTTGGCAAAGCCTTCTTTCTGCGCCTCTGCCCGAATGTCGTGGGAAATCCGCATAGAGCAGAACTTGGGCCCACACATCGAACAGAAGTGCGCCACCTTATGCGCTTCTTTTGGCAGGGTTTCATCATGAAAATCACGCGCTGTCTCAGGATCGAGCGAGAGATTGAACTGATCTTCCCAGCGGAATTCAAACCGGGCACGCGACAATGCGTCATCGCGGCGTTGTGCGCCGGGCAGCCCTTTGGCCAAATCTGCCGCATGGGCGGCGATCTTATAGGTGATCACACCGGTTTTTACGTCGTCCCGATCCGGAAGCCCCAGATGTTCCTTCGGCGTCACATAGCACAGCATGGCGCAGCCAAACCAGCCGATCATCGCCGCTCCAATCCCAGACGTGATGTGATCATATCCGGGCGCAATATCCGTGGTCAGCGGCCCCAGCGTATAGAACGGCGCCTCGTGGCAGCACTCCAGCTGCTTGTCCATGTTCTCTTTGATCTTGTGCATGGCCACATGACCGGGGCCTTCGATCATCACCTGACAGTCCTTGGCCCAGGCGATTTTGGTCAGTTCGCCCAGCGTCTCGAGTTCGGCAAACTGCGCTTCGTCATTGGCATCGGCAATCGATCCGGGGCGCAACCCGTCGCCCAGAGAGAAGCTCACATCATACTGGCGGCAGATGTCGCAGATTTCGTCGAAGTGTTCATAAAGGAAGCTCTCCTTGTGGTGATGCAGACACCACTTGGCCATGATCGACCCGCCACGCGACACAATGCCGGTCACACGCTTTGCGGTCATCGGCACCATATGCAGGCGCACGCCTGCGTGGATGGTGAAATAATCCACGCCCTGTTCCGCCTGTTCAATCAGCGTGTCGCGGAATACCTCCCAGGTCAGATCCTCGGCAATGCCGTTCACCTTTTCCAGCGCCTGATAGATCGGTACGGTACCAATCGGCACAGGGCTGTTGCGAAGGATCCATTCGCGGGTGTTGTGAATATTGCGCCCGGTGGACAGATCCATCACCGTATCCGCGCCCCAGCGGATCGACCAGACCAGCTTGTCGACCTCTTCCTCCATTGAAGACGTCACCGCAGAGGTGCCCATATTCGCATTGATCTTCACCTTGAAGTTCCGGCCAATGATCATCGGCTCCAGCTCTGGGTGGTTGATATTGGCGGGGATAATGGCCCGGCCTGCGGCGATTTCAGCGCGGACAAATTCCGGCGTCACATAATCGGGGATATTGGCGCCAAAATCATTACCGTCCCGCGCGCCGTGACAGGGCGAGGTCTCGCGCAGCTGGTTTTCGCGGATGGCGACATATTCCATCTCTGCCGTGATGATCCCGGCGCGGGCATAGGCCAGTTGTGTCGGCGCAACACCGTCTTTGCCGCGCAGCGGCGCGGGTTTGACCGGAAACTCGGGCACCAAACGGTCGCCGTCGACAAAACCATTGTCGGCGGGCTGAATGTCGCGGCCGGTGTAGGTTTCGACATCGCCGCGAGCGCGGACCCAATCGCCGCGGCTGGTCGCCAGACCGGCCTGAATGTCGATCACTACCTCGGGGTCCGTGTAAACACCCGAGCTGTCATAGACCGGCAGCGGCGCTTCGCCTGCGGTGGGGTGGGTGGAAATCTCGCGCATGGGTACGCGAATGTCGGGGTGCAATTCGCCTGCCGCATAAATCTTGCGGGATGCAGGCAGCGCACCCGTGGTGATTTCGGGTTTGGGGGCAAGCGTGCGGTCTTGTTGGTTCATCTGGTGTTCCTCCGGTCACTTCGGTTTCAACACCAGTTGAGTGAGCGAAAGGAAAAGCGGCGCGAGAGGGGGCCTCTCTCCATGCGGTCCGGACAAGCCCGGTTTTATGTCGCGCCGGTGTACGAGGGGTGTACGGCCGGTGCACGCATGGTGCCATGTCAGAACGCGCGCCTTCCGGGGCGTCCCTAGCTTCCTACGCCAGTGTCAACTGGGTCAGGTTCTAAGGGTCGCATCACCGGACATATGTCCCGTCAGCCTCTCAGTCCCCTTGGCGGGACTCCCCTGCGTGCCCTAGGGGTAGGGGGCAGGAGGGGGCGCGGTCAATGGGGAAAATTCGCTGGCCCGGATTTGGGGGCAAACTGGACCTAAGGCTGGCACCATGTGCGACACTGGCGGCATGACGTGCCACTGGAAACCCGTCGCGCCAATCGCTAGCTTGGCCGTCAGGGAACGCAATACAGGACGAAACCATGCAGCTTGCCTATGTCATGACCGAAGAGCGCGGAGAGACTGACCGCTTGCTGAGCGCACTTGCCAAAGCGCTGGAGGCGCGCGGTATTCGTGCTGTTGGCATCGTTCAAACCAATGTCGAATGCTATGACAGTTCGCTTTGCGACATGGATGTGCGGGTGCTGCCGGGCGACCACGTCATTCGGATCTCGCAGTCGCTGGGTGAAGGGTCCAAGGGCTGCCGTCTGAACCCCGAAGCCTTGGAAGAAGCGGTGGGGCTGGTCACTCAGAGCCTCGATGAGGATGCGCCGCAGGTTTTGGTTGTGAACAAGTTCGGCAAACACGAGGCCTTCGGTCGCGGCATGCGCCCCGTCATCGGAGAAGCGTTGGCGCGGGACATTCCGGTCGTGACCGGCGTGAACGGTATGAACCTTGAGGCGTTTCAATCCTTCTCCGAAGGTCTGGCCGAAGAAATTGAGGGCCGTCTGGAGCCGATTTTGGCCTGGATCGAATCTGCGATTTCCGCCAGCGAAGCGACCTGACCATCGACCGTCAGTTTTCACGCCCAAATTTTGGAAGATCCAAACCAAACGGTCCTTTTCGGGGCCGTTTTTGGTTTCGGGGAAAGGTCCATAAGGGGTGCGGAGAGGGGTGTCTCTGGGCTGCCTGACGCGCTGTGAATGGGGCGAAATCGCAGAAAAACAGAGCCCGGATCAAGGCGCGGATCAAGGTTTGTCGCAGGTCAAAAACTATGCAACACTGCCCGAAGGGGCGTTTGCTTTATTTTGCTTTCGTTTGGAAAAATCCACTCATCTCAACCCGTTACCTCGCATTGCGAGGGGGGGAGATGGTGGGCGACCCTGGAATCGAACCAGGCGTGCGTCTCCGCGAGGGAGTTACAGTCCCCTGCCACACCTTGCGGCCTGTCGCCCACTGTCAGATGTTTGTTGCACCTGATGTGGAGGCGTGATTACTAGCGCCACCAACCGGCGTCAACAGGAAAAGCGAAAGTTTTTCACAGAACGCCAATTTTATTTTGCCGGAGACCGGAATGAGCAAGACACCCGCCAAGAAACCCCACAAAAAGCCGCAGTGGGTGATCGAAAAAGAACAAGCCAAAAAGGCAGGGGCGAAGGAAACCGTCTGGCTGTTTGGTCTGCATGCGGTGCGCGACGCGTTGATGAACCCGAAACGCGAAAAACTGCGTCTTATGGTGACCTTGAACGCCCAGAGCAAACTCGAAGACGCGATTGTTGCCTCGGGTGTGGAACCCGAAGTCTGTGACCCGCGCAAGTTTAATCCCCCCATTGATCCCGGCTCTGTCCATCAGGGCGCGGCGCTGGAAGTGAAGCCGCTGAACTGGGGGTCGCTGGACGAAAACTGCATTGGCGCCGAGGTGCCGCGCGTGCTGCTTTTGGACCGTGTGACCGATCCGCATAACGTCGGTGCGATTCTGCGGTCGGCCGAGGTGCTGGGCGCGTCGGCCGTGATTGGCACGCGCCACCACTCTGCGCCGGAAACCGGGGCACTTGCCAAAACCGCATCGGGCGCGCTGGAACGTCAGCCCTACCTGCGGATGCGCAACCTGTCAGACACCATCGTTGAACTGCAGAATATGGGCTACCTTGTGCTGGGGCTGGATGGTGAAGCGGAAGAGACCATTGAACAGGCGGTTGCGGGGCGCACCTCTGACCCGGTTGCGCTGGTTCTGGGCGCAGAAGGCCCGGGCCTGCGTCAAAAGACCAAGGAAACCGTCGACAAGCTGGTCAAAATTGACGCAGCACGGGGGTTTGGTTCTCTCAACGTCTCAAATGCGGCGGCGATTGCCCTATATGCATCCCTAAGAGGCTAAGGGAACACACGTGGGTCGCAAAAACATTTCCAAAGGCAAGGTCATTACCTGCTGTTATTGCGGTGTTGAGTCGGCGTTTCTGCCCGACAAGGCGCTGCATACTTTGGTCTGTGCGACCTGCGGCGCACCATTGAAAGCGCAGAAACAACGTCCTCTGGCCCCCAAAAAGGGGGCCAAACATCCCGATACGCGCGGTGTTCACAATATCCCCGCGGGTCTTTCGCAGTTGGAAAAACCCATGAAGCGGAAGAAGGGGAAGAAGAAAAAATCCGGCTGGAAAAAGATGTTAGGCAAATCCTTTGGCGAGGTTGCCGACCTGATCGAAGACATCTTTGACTAAGAGAGAGACCGCTCTGTGGCGGCGCAGCGCGCTCTGGGCTGCAAGATCACAGCCGAGTTACAGAGCGTTCACATTCTCGTTTCACGTCTTTTCCACGGTTGCAGCAAGCGGCATTGTCTGGATAAGCGAACCCTTGGGCGGCTTTCCGCCCATTTGTTCTGTCCATATGCCCTACCTACGTGCCCTGCACAGCTGACCGGAGACTTTACGTGCCCTTGACCACCACAGACCTGGCAAAACCGAACAGACGCCTGTTTCACCCTCTGACCCGAGGTGTGACCGGAGTTCTGTGCGTGCTGTGTTTGGGCGGGGTGGCCAGTGCAAACCCGGGTTTAGATCTGCGTGGCTTCATTGGGGCAGAGGCCCAGCAAGCTGCGGCGCTGGTAAATGTGCAGGAAGAAGGCCTGGCGCTTGGCGGTTTTGACGCGGTCTCTTTTCATGACCCCAGCGGCCCTTTGGTGGGGCTGCCTGCCTTCACGCTGATGTGGAAAGGGGCTTTGTGGCAGTTTGCCACGGCGGCCAACCTGAAAACCTTCGAAGCCAGTCCGCGCAAGTATGAACCCCGTTTTGGCGGCTACTGCGCCTATGCGATGGCAAAGGGTCGTCTGGCCGAAGGCAGCCCGCTGACCTGGAAAATAGAAGACGGGCAGCTGTATTTCTTCCACTCGGAACGGGCCGAGGCGTTGTGGGATGGGGATCAGTCGCAGATGATCCAATCCGCAGATGCCGCTTGGCCGGGCGTGTTGCGGAAGTAAGCTTTTGTTTAGGTTGAGAAATTCTTGGACGGGCAAGAAGTTGCCTGCTTTTTGAGCTTCGACTTCTGGTCCAAAAAAATCACAAAAACGCGAGCGCCCTTTAAACGTGGCGAAAAAGCCCCACATTCATAATCAGACAGCGGCACTGGAACCGCCGCTGATCTTTTTCACTGTCCCTCGTTCCATACCTTGCGCCCGGAGCTTTTGCTCACGGGCGCATTTTTATGAGGGTCAGGATGTCGGACGTGCGGCTTTTTCTGCAATGCCACTCAGGCCCTGACGTTCGGCAAGCACCGCCAGTACATCATCCAGCGCCACGTCGCGCGCCGCCAGCATGACGAGGAAATGATAAAGCACATCCGCCCCTTCAGAGGCGAGCTTGGCTTTGTCGTCCTTGATGGCCTCAATAATGGCCTCGATGGATTCTTCGCCAAATTTCTCGGCGCATTTTTCCGGGCCTTTGGCCAGAAGTTTGGCGGTCCAGCTGCTGTCGGGATCCGCCCCTTTGCGGGACAGGATGGTGGTTTCAAGATCGTGCAGCAGACTCATGCGATGCTCTTTCTGTCAACGCGCATCGGAATGCCGGCGGCGATCATATGGTCTTTGGCTTCCTGCACCGTGTATTCGCCGAAGTGGAAGATCGAGGCCGCCAGCACGGCTGACGCCCCACCCTTGGTCACGCCTTCGACAAGGTGATCCAGATTGCCAACACCGCCCGAGGCGATGACGGGGATGTTCACGGCATCGGAAATCGCACGGGTCATATCGAGGTTGAAGCCGGACTTGGTGCCGTCACGGTCCATAGAGGTCAGCAGGATTTCACCGGCGCCCTTCTTTTCGACCAGTTTGGCAAATTCGACCGCATCAATGCCGGTCTCTTTGCGTCCGCCGTGCGTGAACAGCTCCCATTTGCCGGGAGAGACGGTTTTGGCGTCAATGGCGCAGACAATGCACTGGCTGCCGAACTGATCGGCGCTCTCCGAGATCACATCGGGATTGGCCACCGCAGCAGAGTTGAACGAGACCTTGTCGGCTCCGGACAGCAGCAATGCGCGCACGTCGTCTTTGGTGCGCACGCCACCGCCTACGGTCAGTGGCACAAAACACTGTTCGGCGGTCCGACGCACCATATCAAACATGGTGCCCCGGTTTTCGTGCGTGGCATGGATGTCGAGGAAGCAGATTTCATCTGCGCCCGCGGCGTCATAGGCGCGCGCGGCCTCAACAGGGTCGCCCGCGTCACGCAGGCCGACAAAATTGACGCCCTTGACCACACGGCCATCAGCGACATCGAGACAGGGAATGAGGCGGGTTTTCAACATGGAGCCCTTATGGACCGGAAGGGCCGCGGGGGGAAGGGGGCTTTAGCCCGCGCGTGCCACCCGCGCCACGCCGTCGCGCACGATCAGCACATGAAAGGGCATGATCAGAGTCAGATAGGCACGTCCCACAAGGTTGTTCACATGTACCCAGGTGGACATGTAAATGCGCCCGTCTTTCCTGAGCAAAGTAATGCGAAAGTTGAGGTGGCTGTCGTCGAGGCCGTATTGCACTTCGTTTTCACGCTGGAAGGTGATGGGGAAGGCGCTGGGGGTGAGCTCTTCCTCTGTGGTGCCGGTTTTGAGGCCAAGCGGGGCGACCAGTTTGTTGCGAAGCGTCATAAGGGCGCTGGCCCAGCCGGGCATTTGAAACGCCTGTGCTGCGGCCTCTTCGACACCGAGCGAGGATTTGCAGCTGTAGCAGTCCAAAAAATCGCCGGGGGCACATTTGGCGTGGATTGCAGCTTCGGGCGGTAGGGTGGATCTGATGACGTCTGGCATCTGGCGGCCTCCGAATCTGAGATGGCGGCAGGCAACCATAGGGTGACGGGCGGCACCAGAGGGCAGGGTGTCACAGGGAGGGCATCACGGGTGAGCGGGGAGGGGCTTTGCCCCTCTTGCCGGGCAAAGCCGGCAATTCACCCCAGAGTTTTTTGGGCCAAAAGAAGGATCAGGCCTTCAGAACGTTGAGCGCCTCGGCCAGGTCAATGGCGCCGTCATAAAGCGCGCGGCCGGAGATCGCGCCATTGAGCGCAGCGCCGCAGGATTTCAGCGCGCGCAGATCGTCGAGCGAAGAGACACCTCCGGAGGCGATGACCGGGATGGACACCGCGTTGGCGAGATCCGCGGTGGCCTCGACGTTGGGGCCTTTCATGGCGCCGTCGCGCATAATGTCGGTATAGATGATGGCTGCCACGCCTGCGTCTTCAAAAGATTTGGCAAGATCGGTGACCATGACATCGGTTTCTTCAGCCCAGCCTTTGGTGGCAACGCGGCCGTTGCGTGCATCAATGCCCACGGCAACCTTGCCGGGGAATGCGCGGGCCGCTTCGCGCACCAGATCGGGGTTTTCCACCGCAACCGTACCGAGGATCACACGGGCGAGCCCCTTGTCGATCCAGGTCTCGATTGTTTTCATGTCGCGGATGCCGCCGCCCAGCTGCGCGGGAACTTTGGTTTGCTTCAGGATTTCTTCTACGGGGGCTGCATTGACAGGTTCGCCTGCAAAAGCGCCATTAAGGTCAACAAGGTGCAGCCATTCGCAACCTGCCGCGACGAATTCCAGCGCTTGGGCAGCAGGGTTGTCGTTGAAGACCGTGGTTTTGTCCATGTCCCCATGCAGGAGGCGCACGGCCTGGCCGTCTTTGAGGTCAATCGCGGGATAAAGGATCATGGGCGCGGGCTTTCCTGCTGGAGCTTTTTGGTTCGGCGGTCTTTTGCACCAAGCGGGGGCGTTTTGCAATCTCGGCGCGGTTTTGTCGTCAGGCAGGGTGACCCAAGGACAATCTTGCCTGCAGGCGGCGGGCTTTGCCAAGGTGTTCGCATTCATTGGGAGGAGAGAGACGATGAAACGTATTATTGCGGCGGCTGCGGCTGCTATTGCCTTTGGAACTGTGGCGGCAGCGGATCCGGTTGCGGGTACTTGGCAGACCGAAGCGGGCGATACGGGTGGCTATCTGCATGTGGCGATCGCACCCTGTGGGTCGGACATCTGCGGCACGATTTCAAAGGCATTTGATGCCAGCGGCTCTTCTGACGGGGCCTACGAGAACCTCGGGAAAAAGCTGATTTGGGATATGAAATCCAGCGGCAATGGGGATTACGCCGGTGGTAAAATCTGGGCGCCGGATAGCGACAAGACCTATGTGTCGAAAATGGCCCTCAATGGCAATAAACTCAAGGTCAAAGGCTGCGTCGCTGGCGGCTTGATCTGCCGCGGTCAAACCTGGACGCGCGTGAAATAAGTCTGCTCGCGGGGTGTTCTCAGAACAACCCCATCTGGACCGGGATCGGCACGAAGCCATGCTTCACTTGCCGGTCCCGTGTCGTTTCAAACAGCTGCATGGCCTCGGCGTGAGAGGCAAAATAGTAGCGTTTTTGGTTGCCGCCCGAGGCACCAATCGGCCCCGAGGCCCGTTCCACGCACCAGTCCCCAAACAGGGTCCGGCTCAGGCTCAGCATGCAATAGCGGTGATGGCCGTCGCGGTAGTCGTATTTCTCAAAGCGCATGTTCACGGGAGTAGGGGGCCTGCGAGGGGTTTCGTGTCGGGGTCTTTTGCCTGCGCGGCGCCCGAGTGTCCATGGCAGAAATATCTGCCGCAGGGGTAAGGATCGGGTAAATTGGGGCAGGCGCATCGCTGGGAAAATATGCGCCTGCCCTTTTTGGATTAGGGCTTCCAGGTCAGGAAGTTGCCGATCATCCGAAGGCCAATATCCTGGCTTTTTTCCGGGTGAAACTGCATGCCCAACATGGTGTCGCGGCCAATCACAGCGGTGACATCCCCGGCATAATCCACATGTGCCAGCCGTTCGGCCGGGTTTGTGACCCGGAAATGATAGCTGTGTACGAAATAGGTGTGATCGCCCGACTGGATGCCGTCGAACACCGGGTGGTCATGGTCGATCACCAGATTGTTCCAGCCCATGTGGGGCACCTTAAGGCTGGGGTCATTGGGCGTGATTTTCACCACATCCCCCTGCACCCAACCCAGCCCCGGGGTTTCTTCATATTCGTGACCGGTGGTGGCCATCAGCTGCATGCCGACGCAGATGCCCAGAAAGGGCCGCGCTTTCTGCTCGACCGCCTCAACCATTGCCTCATAGATGCCTTTGTGCCCGCGCAGTTCCGCTGCGCAGGCCGGGAAGGCACCATCGCCGGGCAAAACCAGACGATCGGCGCGCGCCACAACCTCTGCATCCGAGGTCACCACAACCTCGCCCGCATCCATTTCCCGCGCCATGCGCTGGAAGGCTTTTTCGGCCGAGTGCAGGTTGCCGCTCTCGTAGTCGATGATCGCAGTCAGCATGTTACAGCGCGCCTTTGGTCGAGGGGATGGCGTCGGCTTTGCGCGGGTCGGTCTCAACTGCAGTGCGCAGGGCGCGGGCCACGGCTTTGAAAGCCGCTTCGGCAATATGGTGGCTGTTCACGCCGTGGATTTGGTCCACGTGCAGGGTGATGCCGCCATGTGTCGCAAACCCTTGGAAGAACTCGCGCACCAGTTCGGTGTCGAAGTTGCCAATTTTCTGGGTCGGCAGGTCAACATTCCAGACAAGGAAGGGGCGCGCGGACAGATCCAGCGCCGCGCGCACCTGCGCGTCATCCATCGGCAAGTGGCATTCGCCGTAACGGTTGATGCCTTTCTTGTCGCCCAGGGCCTCCACCAATGCCTGACCCAGCGCGATGCCGGTGTCCTCCACGGTGTGGTGGTCATCGATGTGATAATCACCCTTGGCGCGGATTGTGAAATCGATCAGCGAGTGGCGCGACAGCTGGTCCAGCATATGGTCAAAGAACCCGACGCCGGTCTGGTTGTCATAAGCACCGGTGCCGTCGAGGTTGATTTCAACCGAAATCTCGGTCTCGGCGGTCTTGCGGGTCACTTTTGCTGTGCGCATGGGCAATTTCCTTGATTTGACGCCCGCGCTTATAAGCCCTTGGAGGGGGTAGGCCAAGCCTTGCTGTGGTTTGCGAGGCTCTGCCTCGCGCTCCGGAGTATTTTTCGCCAAAAGAAACGGGACCATGCTTCTTTTGGCCCGAAAACTCCGGGGTGAATGGGCCCTTGGGTCCAGAGGGGCAGAGCCCCTTAAATGTGGCCTTCGTGGCGCAATTCCTCATAAGCGGCGTCCATGCCCAGTTTGGCGCGCTGCAGCATATCATCCACCTGATCCGTGGTGATGATCAGCGGAGGGCAGAACGCCAGCGCATTGCCAGCCACCGCACGCAGGATCAGCCCGTTTTCCTGGCAGTGTCTCACCGCAGCGGCCCCGCCTTTACCGCCAGGAATGGTTGCGCCGGTGGTTTTGTCTGACACCAGTTCCAATGCGGCGATCAGCCCTTTTCCGCGCACTTCTCCGACCAGGGGGTGATCGTTGAACATCTTGCGCAGCTGATCCTGAAGATAGGCTCCGACTTCAGCAGCGTGATCAAACACTTTGTCACGTTCGTAGATTTCCAATGTCTTGAGCGCTGCGGCGCAGGCGACTGGGTGGCCGGAATAGGTATAGCCGTGCCCGAACACGCCTACCTCATTGGTTTGCGCCACAATCGCCTCGTACATCCAGCCTGGGATGATCGCCGCAGAGATCGGCACATAGGCCGATGACAGTTGTTTTGCAAGGCTCATGAGGTCTGGTTTGATCCCCATGGTGGTGCAGCCAAAATCCGCACCGGTGCGCCCAAAGCCGCAAATGACCTCATCGGCCCAGACCAGAATACCGTATTTGCGCAGCAGGGATTGTAGCCCTTCGTAGTAGCCATCAGGCGGGACTATAACGCCGGAGGCACCGGTTATGGGTTCGACAATCATGGCAGCAATGGTGTCGGGGCCTTCCGCGAGGATCAGCTGTTCCAGATTGTTCAGGATGCGTTCAACAAATTGCGCTTCGGTCTCATTTCCCTGACGGCCGGTATAGTAATGCGGCGCATCTGTGCGGTGGATGTTCAGGGCCTCAAGCGGTGCGTCGAAATGCGCAAGGTTGGCGGGCAGCGAGGTGAGCGATCCAGCGGCAACTGTGACGCCGTGATAGCCGCGTTCGCGGGTCAGGATTTTGCGTTTTTCGGGCTTGCCGATCGCGTTGAAGTAATAGCGCAGCATTTTCAGGTGGCTGTCATTGGCGTCTGAACCGGAATTGCCAAAGAAAACATAGGCATCTTCAACCGGAACCATGGCTTTCAGCTTTTCGGCAAGGGCCATGACGGGCCTGTGTGTCTTGCCGCCAAACGTGTGCTGGAAGGGCAGTGCGTTGACCTGGGCTGTGATCGCATCAATAAGCTCTTGGTTGGAATATCCCAGCGACGTGCACCATAGGCCGGCCAGCCCTTCGATATATTTGCGGCCCTCGGCGTCATAGACATAGATGCCTTCGCCGCGTTCCAACACAAGCTGCTCGGTCGCGGTGAAATTGGTGGTGGGATAGATCACGGATGCCATGGGAGCTCCTTCCTGCGTCGCTGTGGGAAGGATTGCGTCAGTCGGCCCTTAGGTCAAAGGAAATTTGATCAAATGTATAGGGCGTTTGGGGGCGTGCTGAAAACACAAACGCCGCCCCGAAGGGCGGCGTTTTGTGATGTGTGAATGGAGCGGGCGAGGCGATTCGAACGCCCGACCCTAACCTTGGCAAGGTTATGCTCTACCCCTGAGCTACGCCCGCATACCAGTCACATATGTCCGCCAGCTGGGTGGTCTGGCTTCCGAATTGGAGCGGGCGAGGCGATTCGAACGCCCGACCCTAACCTTGGCAAGGTTATGCTCTACCCCTGAGCTACGCCCGCTTCCTTTCGGTGAGGCGGGTTCTAGGCAATACCGCCGAGGGCCGCAAGAGGAAAATGACAAAAAGGCAAAAACTTTTTCACTTATCCGTAAAATCAATGGGTTAGGTGGGTGTGTCGACCCTGTGACCGGCCTGTGCAGCAAGGTTTATCTGCCGTGGATCCAGCAGTTTGCAGGAGATGAATTCAGAGCCTGTGCAGGCTGGAAGACCCAGGGCACGGATCAGCTGCGCGTCCTTCCGGCCTTCTAGGACAACGATGTTTTCCCGGGCCAGAACATCCCGTGTGCCATTGCCGCCATCGGAACGTATCCGGCGCATGAAGTCCTTTTGGCGGGCCACGGCCTCGACCACGTCGCGGGGAATGATGTGGGACTGCACGCGGCGAAACAGGGTCGCCATACGTAGATTTCCGGTGTCGCCGGCAAAGATTTCGTCCACGACCTCGGCGGCAAGATCGCGCCAGAAATTTGCGGGGTAGGGCTGTTCTTTCAAGAGCCACAGGATATGACCAAAGCCGGTGGCTGAAATGCTGGCCTTGGAGTCCTTGTTCTTACCGGTCGTCAGGTATTCGGGGCGGGCCACAATCAGACCCAGATAGCAGCGTGCGCGCTGTTCGTCGGCCGCGACCAGAAGGCAGGGGTGATCCAGCGCTTCGGTTGGGATCATCCAATTGGTGCCCATGGTGTGTTTGATGTCCACATCCTGATCCAGGATCAGCGTGTCCAAGCGCCCCTTGCGCAGGCGCAGCAACGCGCGCAGTTCAATCTCGACCCGTGTGCCGATATAAGTCTTCTCGGTTTTTTCCAGATCTTCATAGGCGCGGCGTCCGGTTTTGGCGGTCATGATCACCGCATCAATGCAGTCGCGCAGCATGGCAGGGAATTGTCGCTCCAACTCGAGTGGGCCACCTGCGCGGGCGGTGATTTCATCGGCCAATGCGCGCAGACGGTCAAAGTCCGGGTGGCCATCGACCACCAGACTTTCGGGAAGCTTCTGTTTCATGTGGGGTTAAGAGCCGACGACGCGCAGCGCGGGTTTGGCAATGGCGGCCTTCAGCTGCGTTGCAACGGCTTGGGCGACGGGCGGCGGAAACGCGTTGCCGACCTGACGGTACGCGTTGGTTTTTGCACCGGTGAAGTGCCATTCATCCGGAAATCCCTGAATGCGCGCGACCATGCGCACGGTCAGGCGCGGCATGTCATTGTGGAAGGGGTCCGGTGCCTCATAGGCGATGGTGCGTCCTTCGACCCCCAAGGCGGCCCAAGCGCGCCGCGCACGGGTCGGACCCAGGTCGGGGCCGCCATGTTTCTTTGACCCGCCAACGATAGTGGGCGCGATTTCGTTGGCTTGGTCTTTCCAAGCATCCGCACCGCGCCAGCCGCGTTCTTTCATCAGGTCAATCAGTGTTTCGCCGACGGTGGGCGGGTTGTGCGGCAGGGCTTCGGGCCAGGCGAACTGGCCGGAAAATTCCTTGCGCAGGGCCACGATCACCACGCGGGGGCGCAATTGCGGCACGCCGAAGTCCGAGGCATTCAAAAGCCGCCAGTCGGTCTCGTACCCCAGCTTGCCCAGTTGCGTCTTCAGCTTTTCGCGGTAGTCCAGAAACACCGCATCCAGAAAGCCGCGGACGTTTTCGATCATCACCGCGCGGGGACGGGTGGCGTCAACGATTTCCAACGCATCGTCAAACAGGTTGCGTTCGTCTTTTTCGCCGAGCTGCTTGCCTGCCACCGAGAAGGGCGGACAGGGCAGGCCACCCGCAAGCAGATCAATGCCACGATAGTCGCCTGCGACCTCTTTGAACTTGCGCACGTCTTCTTCCAGAACGTTCCAATTGGGACGGTTGTGGCGCAGGGTGGCGCAGCAGTGCTTGTCAATTTCGACCAGAGCTGTGTGGTCAAAGCCGGCTTTTTCCAGACCCAAGGCCTGACCGCCTGCACCTGCACAAAGTTCCACCGATGACAGCATTTCTCTCTCTCTTGCCCTTCGCCGCGCCACAGGGTGCGGAGTTCTCATTCTGTTCGCAGACAGTGATACCGTCAGCCGCTTGGTTAATGCAAGACTGCTGCGATCCAAAATCTGTGGATGAAACATGTATCTTTGGGAGGACCGATTGGAGCGGGCGAGGCGATTCGAACGCCCGACCCTAACCTTGGCAAGGTTATGCTCTACCCCTGAGCTACGCCCGCTTCCTTATCGGTGAGCGCTGATTTATGGCTATTCGCCGAGCGCCGCAAGTGGAAAATGCACAAGATGCGCATTTTTTTGGCCCTCCAGATGTGTAGAAAGAAACCGCTCACCCATCGGTAGAGTGTTCTTAATGAGTTCTTGTTTTGCTGGCTCTTTGAGAAATATTCTAATTTTTGCACGTGTTTTACGCGGCAAGGTGAGGGTGAGGAATAGGCATGTCCCAAGAGGCGACACAGGTTGGGGAAAGCAAGCTGACGGAAATCGAGATCAGATTGGACGAGATTTCCGGTCAAGACACCCTGAGTATTGACGATAAAATTCAGGCCATCCTGCAAGAGGGCAATGCCCATTTTGGGACGGCTTTTGCCTTGGTCAGCGAAATCAAGGGTGACGTGTATCGCGTGGTGTTTTCCGAGTCCGATATTGCACCGGCAGAACCGGGCACCGAATTTCCGCTGGGCGAAACCTATTGTCTGCAAACCATGCGGGCCGGTGGGCCTGTTGCCTATCATGCGGCGGGGGCGTCTGATCTGTCGGATCACCCCTGTTATAGTGTTTTCCAGCTGGAGACTTATATCGGTGCGCCGATGATGCAGGGCACGCAGGTGTTGGGAACGGTGAATTTCACCAATATCGAAGCCCGCGCCCCTTTTTCTGCGCAGGATCTGGCAACCATCTCCGGGATTGCCTCGCGGGTTCAGGCGCTGCTGAAGGCGGCGTAAATAAGTCCCGCGTTACAAGGCGACGAAAAGTAAGCGTAGCCCGGCCATGGCGAGCATTGTAAAGGTCATGACCATGCCAACAATGCGCGGGCGCAAGGATTTTTCGTCACCGCTGACGCCGATAAAGTGACTGACCCGGCCAAAAAACAGCAGCGCTCCGAACAGGTGGATTTGCCATCCGGGCACACCTTGGGCTTCGCATAGCCCCATCAGGATCAGGCCAAGCGGCACATATTCCGAAAAATTGCCTTGAACACGCGTGGCCCTGAGCAGGGCTTCGCTTTGGCCTGTGCCAATTGCAACGCGTTCGCGGTTGCGCAGAACAATCACGCGGGCCGACAAAAACAGCAGCATCGCGGTTAGCAGGGCGGCATAGAGAGAGGTGGTGGCAAGCATGTGCGCTCCGAACTTGAGGAAATCCGGATTGATCTTAGGGCGTCAGCGCCCCAAGGCGAGGCCAACCCGCAGAAAAAAGCCAATTTTTGCGACCTGACAACCTGTTCAAATCGCCGCGGATGTTGGGGGATTACGGGCTTGTTAAGCAGATGTGGCTATCCGTGGTTGGGTCAGATCGAATTTAGATCAAATCCTACACGCCCAGGAGGTCAGAATGACGTTACAGCCCAAAGAATTTCGGATCGATTTCCCAGACGGGACGTCTTCGGTCGTTGATGACCGTGTGATGGGAATTCTTCGAACTTTGCAGAGCCAGGCTGCGGCGGTCCAGCGCGCGCAGCCGTCCACGCCACGTCATTGCAGCGTCTGCGATTATCACGGCGATTTCCGTCCCACGGGTTTTCCGCAGCGCGTCGATGCAAGCTGTCCCAAATGCCACTCGGTTGAGCGGCATCGGCTCATCATGCTGGCGGTGAAACGTGGGCAAGTGCTGGGAGATGCGGATGAAAACAGCCGTGTTCTTCATTTTGCGCCCGAGCCAATGCTTTCGGATTACTTCCGGTCCCGGTTCCAGCACTATGTCACTGCTGATCTCGCAGCGGGCTTTGATTTGCAACTGAACATGGAAAACATTGATCTGCCGGATGCGCAGTATGATGTCATTATGGCCAATCATGTTCTGGAACATGTGGATGATTTCAAAGCCGCGCGTGAACTGCATCGGATTCTGAAACCGGGCGGGGTTTTGCTGTGTACTGTGCCGCTGATTGAAGGCTGGGAAGAAACCTACGAGCCCGAAGGTATCGACAGTGATGCAGAACGGCTTCTGCACTTCGGGCAGCATGATCACGTTCGGATGTATGGCAGGGATTTCCGCGACCGCATTCAATCTTGCGGGTTCGCCCTGGAAGCAGAGATCACTTCTGAGGGCGCAGATGTGGTCAAATACAGCCTGCTGCGCGGGGAAAAGCTGTTCCTGTTCCGCAAGGCCTGAGCCAATGCGCGGCCTGTTGCATCAGGCCAAAGTTGAGGTCTCCAAGCCCCAGAACGGTTCCGGGGCTTGGAGGTTTTTCATTATTCCAGTTCGATCAGCAGATCTTTGGCGTCGATCTGACCACCCGCTTGCGCGTGGACGGCTTTGATCACGGCGCTGCGTTCGGCGTGGATACCGGTTTCCATCTTCATCGCCTCGATCGTCAGCAGCAGGTCACCTTCGGTGACTTGCTGGCCAACGCTGACCGCGACCGAGGACACAACACCCGGCATCGGCGCACCGATGTGGTTGGCGTTGCCAGCTTCGGCTTTCGGGTTGGCCGCTTGCGTTGCCACAACCTTGCGGTTCTGAACGCGGATCACACGCGGTGCACCGTTCAGTTCGAAGAAGACTTTGACCTCGCCTTTGTCATCGGTTTCACCAATGGCCTGCAGGCGGATTTCCAGTGTCTTACCGGGGTCAATTTCAGCCGCGATCTGCTCGCCCGGTTCCATGCCGTAGAAGAAGGTCTTCGTCGGCAGGACGCGAACCGGACCATAGGTGCGGTGACGGCCCATGTAGTCGAGGAAGACTTTGGGGTACATCAGGTAACCGTTCAGATCCTCGTCATCGACTTTGAACCCTTCGAGTTCCGAGGACAGCTCTGCGCGGGTCGCTTCGAGGTCGATCGGCTCCAGATGGGCGCCGGGGCGTTCGGTGTTCGGGGCATCGCCCTTTAGCACCTTGTCGACGATACCAGCCGGGAAGCCGCCCGGAGGCTGGCCCAGATTGCCGCGCATCATATCTACGACAGAGTCGGGGAAGGCCACATCGGTCTTGGGATCTTCGACTTCCGCACGGGTCAGGTTCTGGGACACCATCATCAGCGCCATGTCGCCAACCACTTTGGAAGACGGGGTCACTTTGACGATGTCACCAAACATCTGGTTCACATCCGCATAGGTATGGGCAACTTCGCTCCAGCGGTCTTCGAGACCGAGCGAACGCGCCTGTGCCTTGAGGTTGGTGAACTGACCGCCGGGCATCTCGTGCAGGTACACTTCCGATGCAGGCGCCTGCAGGCCGGACTCAAATGCCGCGTATTGCGCGCGCACCTGCTCCCAGTAGCCGGAAACCTCGCGGATGCTTTCGATGTCCAGACCGGTGTCGCGGTCGGTGTTGCGCAGGCCTTCGACAATGGAGCCAAGGCAGGGCTGCGAGGTGCCACCAGAGAAGGCATCCATAGCAGCATCCACAGCATCCACACCCGCATCCGCCGCGGCCAGAATGGTCGCACCGGCAATGCCAGAAGTGTCATGCGTGTGGAAGTGGATCGGCAGGCCGACCTCTTCTTTCAGCGCTTTCACGAGGATACGGGCAGAGGCCGGTTTCAACAGACCCGCCATGTCCTTCAGGCCCAGAACATGAGCGCCAGCGGCTTCCAGTTCTTTGGCCATGCCGACATAGTATTTGATGTCATACTTGGCGCGGTCCGGGTCGAGGATGTCGCCGGTGTAGCAGATGGTGCCTTCGCAGACCTTGCCGGATTCAACGACGGCATCCATGGCGACGCGCATGTTTTCAACCCAGTTCAGCGAGTCAAAGACGCGGAATACATCGACGCCGGTTGTTGCGGCCTGACGGACAAATTCCTGCACCACATTGTCGGGGTAGTTGGTATAACCAACGCCGTTCGATGCGCGCAGCAGCATTTGGGTCATCAGGTTCGGCATGGCTTCGCGCAGATCGCGCAGACGCTGCCAGGGGCATTCCTGCAGGAAGCGGTAGGCCACGTCGAAGGTTGCGCCCCCCCAGCATTCAACCGAGAACAGCTGACTGAGGTTCTGAGCATAAGCCGGTGCAACCTTGATCATGTCGTGGCTGCGCATACGGGTTGCCAGCAGAGACTGGTGACCATCGCGCATGGTGGTGTCGGTCAGCAGCAGTTGACGCTGCGCCTTCATCCAGTCTGCGACGGCCTGTGCGCCCTTTTGCTCCAGCAGGTTGCGGGTGCCATAGGGCAGGTTGCCGGGTTCGGTCTTGGGCGCGCGCGGTTCCTTCAGGTCAGCGGCCGGTTTGGCGCGCCCTTCGGTCTCCGGATGGCCGTTGACGGTGATGTCGGCAATATAGGTCAGAACCTTGGTACCGCGGTCCTTGCGCTTGGCAAAGTGGAACAGGTCCGGCGTGTCGTCGATGAATTTGGTGGTGTATTCATTCGACAGGAAGATCGGGTGCTTCAGCAGGTTTTCCACAAAGGCGATGTTGGTGCTGACTCCGCGCACACGGAATTCGCGCAGCGCGCGGTCCATGCGGGAAATCGCCTTTTCGGGTGTCGGCGCCCAAGCGGTTACCTTGGTCAGCAGCGAGTCATAATACCGCGTGATGACCGCACCAGAGTAAGCGGTGCCACCATCCAGACGGATGCCCATGCCGGTGGCCGAACGGTAGGTGGTGATGCGACCGTAATCCGGAATGAAGTTGTTCAGCGGATCCTCAGTCGTCACACGGGTCTGCAGCGCGTGGCCGTTCAGACGGATGTCGTCCTGCGAAGATTTGCCGGTGGCTTCCGCAATGGATTTGCCCTCGGCGATCAGGATCTGGGCCTGAACGATGTCGATGCCGGTCACCTCTTCGGTGACGGTATGTTCCACCTGAACGCGGGGGTTCACTTCGATGAAGTAGAACTTGCCGGTGTTCATATCCATCAGGAATTCGACGGTGCCCGCGCATTCATAGTTCACATGGGCGCAGATCTTGCGGCCCAGCTCACAAAGCTCGGTGCGCTGTTCGTCGGACAGATAGGGGGCAGGGGCGCGTTCCACGACCTTCTGGTTGCGGCGCTGAACGGAACAGTCCCGCTCCCAGAGGTGATAGATCTCGCCGTGCTTGTCGCCCAGGATCTGGACCTCGACGTGGCGGGCGCGGGTGATCATCTTTTCCAGATAACCTTCGCCATTGCCAAAAGCGGCTTCGGCTTCGCGGCGGCCTTCAAGGACTTTTTCTTCGAGCTCTTCCTCGGCGAGGATCGGGCGCATACCGCGACCACCACCGCCCCAGGAGGCTTTGAGCATCAAGGGATAGCCGATCTCGGCTGCCTCTTTTTTGATGGCGGCCATGTCATCGCCCAGAACCTCGGTCGCGGGGATAACCGGCACACCGGCTTCAACCGCAACGCGGCGGGCCGAGGCCTTGTCGCCAAGGGCGCGCATGGTCTCGGATTTGGGACCAATGAAGGTGATGCCGTTGCGGGCACAGGCATCTACAAAATCCGGGTTCTCGGACAGCAGGCCGTAACCAGGGTGAATCGCATCTGCGCCGGATTCTTTGGCGACGCGAATGATCTCGTCGATGGAGAGGTAGGCCTGAACAGGGCCCATACCTTCGCCAATGCGATAGGCTTCGTCAGCTTTGAAACGGTGTAGGCCGAGTTTGTCTTCTTCGGCATAGACTGCAACTGTCTTTTTTCCCATTTCGTTGGCAGCCCGCATCACACGGATGGCGATCTCGCCGCGGTTGGCGATCAGGATCTTATTGAAGTCGGTCATCTCTCCCCCGGAAGTTATGGTTGGGATGGGCATGTGCTAGCGGGTTAATGGCATGTCGTACATCGGTACTATTGGGTATCTGCGACATGGTTGCGCTCACGAACGCCGCAAAGTTACATTTACGTCATGTTTTTTCGGATTTTGCCCCGTTATCGACGTGGTTTACCTTCGAAAACGACAGGAATTGCCGCTTTTCAAATTTTGGTAACGCTAACATTCTGCGCGTGCGAAGGGAAGCTTTTCGTAGCGGGAAGTAAGTGACGCAATTTGTCCGCTAGATGGCGCCAATTATACGCCAAGTTCTGACCCCAATACGGATGGCGCGTTAACCACTCTTTAGGATAGTTCACCCCTTCCAACGGTTTTCAGTTAAATTTGAATCAACGCCGAAGGGATCAGCTCCCGGACAAAACAGCGTCCGCGCAGAAGCCGCAAACAACTGCAAAACGATCCCATCATTCATTTAGCCGGAGGCCATGCCATGCATCGTTTCATCTACACCAGCACCGCAGCAGCCCCGCTCAGCGCACAGCAGCTGGCGGATATTGCAGGCGCATGCCATCGGAACAACCGCCGCGCGGGCCTGTCGGGTCTGCTGGTCATGCATCAGGGCAAGTTCCTGCACGTGCTTGAAGGTGAAGAAAGCCGGATCCGCAAAGTCTGCGAGCGCATCCAGCACGATCCGCGCCATGCGAATTTCAAAGTGATCGAAATGGCCGAAATCAATGAGCGCGCCTTTGATCGCTTTAGCGTCGTCCATGAGGCACCGCAGGCGCTGCCGCTTTTGGGCAATGAAAACGTCCTGCCGCTGGCAGCCTTGATGCCCTCGAACTCCAAAGAGCGCGGCTCTGTTCCATCCGTACGCAAAGCGGTTCGCGATTTCCTCGCCAGCTTTGCCGTGCTCTGCGCCGCATAAGGGCAAAAATGCCCAAGCCCCCTATCGGGAGGGGATGTAAACGCGGTCTCTTTATATAGAGACCGCGTTTTGCTGTTTCAGAGGGCTCCCTGTGATCTTGCAAAACCAACGCCAATGCGCTTTGTCGCGGGGACTGGGCAGGTTTTGGCTGCCCGCCGCTGGGCTGGGAACGGAGTGTGAACATTCCCTTTCCGCCTGATGTGAAACAGGCTAGGATGACCGCCATGAGCAGCTTTGACGAAATGGACGCCTTTGAGGGCGCATCGCTTTCTTCCCGGGCCATGGCGGCGCGGCCGAAACCTTATATGGATGGTCTGAACGACGCCCAACGTGAGGCGGTGGAATGTTTGGACGGCCCCGTCCTGATGCTTGCAGGCGCAGGCACCGGCAAAACCAAGGCACTGACCACGCGCATTGTGCATTTGCTGAGCACGGGCCGCGCCCGCACCAATGAGATTTTGGCGGTCACCTTCACCAACAAAGCCGCGCGCGAGATGAAAGAACGCGTGGGCGGTATGCTGGGCCAGCCGGCCGAAGGCATGCCATGGCTGGGCACGTTTCACTCGATCTGTGTGAAACTGCTGCGCCGCCATGCGGAACTGGTGGGGCTGAAGACCAATTTCACCATTCTCGACACCGATGATCAGATCCGTCTGCTCAAGCAGCTGGTTCAGGCGGCAGGCGTTGACGACAAACGCTGGCCCGCGCGGATGCTGGCGAATATTATTGATGACTGGAAAAACCGCGCCTTGGTGCCGGGCAAAGTGCCTGCGGGCGACGCCACGGCCTATAACGGGCGCGGCATTGATTTCTATGCGCAGTATCAGACCCGCCTGCGGGAACTGAACGCTGTCGATTTTGGCGACCTGCTTTTGCATATGGTCACCATCTTTCAGGACAACCCCGACCTGCTGGCGCAATACCACCGCTGGTTCCGCTATGTGATGGTGGACGAATATCAAGACACCAATATCGCCCAATATCTGTGGCTGCGGCTGTTGGCGGGCGGGCATAAGAATATCTGCTGTGTCGGGGATGACGATCAGTCGATCTATGGCTGGCGCGGGGCCGAGGTGGGGAACATCCTGCGGTTCGAGAAGGACTTTCCCGGTGCGAAAGTGGTGCGTCTTGAGCAGAATTACCGGTCGACCGAACATATCCTCTCTGCCGCCTCTGGTGTGATCCGTGGCAATGAAGGCCGTTTGGGCAAAGAACTGTGGACCGCGGCCGAGGGCGGCGAGAAGGTGCGCCTGATCGGTCACTGGGACGGCGAGGAAGAGGCGCGCTGGGTCGGTGAAGAAATCGACGCCATGCAGCGCGGCACCCGTGGGATGCGCCCGATTGGCCTGAACGAAATGGCAATTCTTGTGCGCGCCTCCCATCAGATGCGCGCGTTTGAGGACCGGTTCCTGACCATCGGCATGCCCTATCGCGTCATTGGTGGGCCACGTTTTTACGAGCGGTTGGAGATCCGCGATGCCATGGCCTATTTCCGGCTGGTGGTCTCGCCCGAGGATGATCTGGCGTTTGAGCGCATTGTGAACACCCCCAAACGCGGCCTTGGTGACAAGGCGCAGCAGACGATTCAAACCGTGGCGCGGGCCAATGGTGTTTCGTTGGTCGAAGGCGCAGCAATTGCGGTGCGTGATGGGATGATCAAGGGCAAAGGGGGCAGCGCCCTGCGCAAGCTGGTCGAGGATCTGGCGCGCTGGCGCAAGATGACCCAGCCCGCCCGTGTTGTGGTCGAAAATGACGAGGTTCTGGACAATGAGGCGGTAGAGCTGCCGCTGGGCGAGCCCGATATCAGCCATATGGAACTGGCCGAGATCATCCTTGATGAAAGCGGCTATACCACCATGTGGCAGAACGACAAAAACCCGGACAGCCCGGGCCGTCTTGAAAACCTCAAGGAACTGGTGAAGGCGCTCGAGAATTTTGAGAACCTGCAAGGTTTCCTCGAACATGTCAGCCTGGTGATGGACAATGACAAGCAGGACGCCGAAGAAAAAGTGTCGATCATGACGCTGCACGCCGCCAAGGGGTTGGAGTTTCCGGCGGTGTTCCTGCCGGGCTGGGAGGATGGGTTGTTCCCGTCGCAGCGATCCATGGATGAGAGCGGCCTCAAGGGACTCGAGGAAGAACGGCGACTGGCCTATGTCGGCATCACCCGCGCCGAAGAGGTCTGTACCATTTCTTTTGCAGGCAATCGGCGGGTGTTTGGCCAGTGGCAATCGCAGCTGCCGTCGCGGTTTATTGATGAGCTTCCGGAGGAGCATGTTGAGGTGCTGACGGGCTCTGGTGGTTATGGGGCGTCGGCGCAGTCTGCTTATGGCGGCTTTGGAGATGCGGCCGACAGCTATGGGCGGTCATCGATCGAGGAGCGGATGTCCAAGGCGGATGGCTATAATTCGCCCGGCTGGAAGCGGTTGCAGTCCCGGTCCAGTCAGCGCGGCCTAAGCCAGCCGAAGGAAAGCCGCCATCAGACCATCGACGTGACTGCGGTGTCGTCGTTTACGCTGGGCGAGCGGGTGTTCCACCAGAAGTTCGGCTATGGCGCGATTGTGGGGATCGAGGGCGATAAGTTGGAAGTGGATTTTGAGAAGGCGGGGATCAAGAAAGTTGTGTCACGCTTTGTCACCGCCAGCGATGATGTGCCGTTCTAGGCAGGAGGCAACCTGAGAGCGGCAACCTGAGAGAGACAACCTGAGAGGTGTCGGATTGCTGCGCAATCCGACCGGGGGCAGCGGGGGCGCGGATCCTATGGATCCGCGCCCCCGCTGCCTTTTGCCGCTCGCTTCAACGCTATGTGGATCGGTCGGCGCGGCGCGTGGATGTTAAATGAGGGCTCCAAAACAGAAAACGGCGGTGCCAGGGAGGAGGAGAGGCACCGCCGTTCTGACTAGCACCGGAAAAAGGGAGGAGGAGCTCCGGTGCGTCTCGGCCCGGCTTTCGCCGGAATAAGGTGCGGTGACATCAGGGAGGAGGAAGATGTCACCGCGAAGCACAGGTCCCAAGGGAGGAGGAGAAGGGACCTGAACCCGTTGTTCTATGTCATTGGTCGCCGTAGGCGGCTGCATAAGCAGCAGAGCGCAGGTTGGATCGGTTCAGGCCAAGATCAGCGAGGTCGCGACCCGAGAGCTCGGAAAGCTCGTTCAGGGTTTTGCGGTAGACGCTGTAGCGGACCCATTTGTCTTTCAGAGCCTGAAGGAAACCAGCGCCTGTGGCGTTCGATTTCAAAACTTGGATCTGGTCAACAGCAGTCATATCGCGTCTTACTCATTCGTCATCTTGGTGGTGCGATCCGCACCCGGCGCCGTCTTGGCGTCCTTGAGAATTAAAATACGCTATTGCTGCGTTTGCACAATCCGGTGGTTGGTCATTTCTGCTATGCAGCAAGTGCATACGTTCCTCGAGGGAAAAACCGGAGTTGCTTAATTTCGCGCCGGTCTGACGTGCCACTTGCCCCCTCGGTGGGCGCAGAGTGATTTTGCGGTGTGTTTTTTGTGGGAAATCCCGCCGTCGGTGTAGCGGATGGGCTTGGGGTAGGGCGACTCACGGCCTATATCGCCCGCAACATGAAGGAGAATTGAAATGGCCGTTACTGCGGAACAGATTCGCGAGGCTCTGGAGCGCCTGGCGCTGCCGGATGGCGGGACGTTGGTGTCGCGCGATATGCTGCGGGCGTTGCAGGTCGAAGGTGGGCAGGTGCGCTTTGTCATTGAGGCGCCGACGCCAGAGATTGCAAAACTTATGGAACCCCTGCGCAAGGCGGCGGAGGCCTCGGTTCAGGCCTTGCCGGGCGTAGAGAGTGTTTCAGTTGCGCTGACCGCCCATGCAGGCGCGCCGAAAGCCCCAAGCCTGAAAGTGGGAGGTCATCCCAAACCGCAAGCGGAGCCCCTGCGCCCGGCGGGTGTGAAAAAGATTATTGCGATCGGGTCCGGCAAGGGCGGCGTCGGAAAGTCTACGGTCAGTGCCAACCTTGCCGTGGCTCTGGCAAAACAGGGCCGCAAGGTCGGTTTGCTGGATGCGGACATTTATGGGCCCAGCCAGCCGCGCATGATGGGGGCCTCTGGGCGGCCGGGCAGCCCGGATGGCAAAATCATCGAACCTCTTACGGCCCATGGGGTCACGTTGATGTCGATTGGCCTGATGGTTGAAGAACGCAAGGCTGTGGTGTGGCGTGGGCCCATGTTGATGGGGGCGATGCAGCAGATGCTGGGC
The DNA here is from genome assembly GCF_001458415.1 of Tritonibacter multivorans. Taxonomy (GTDB): domain Bacteria; phylum Pseudomonadota; class Alphaproteobacteria; order Rhodobacterales; family Rhodobacteraceae; genus Epibacterium; species Epibacterium multivorans. Next base: position 88,659 of record NZ_CYSD01000039.1, read on the forward strand.
CAGGTGAACTGGGGCGAGCTGGATGTGCTGCTGATCGACTTGCCACCGGGGACCGGTGATGTGCAACTGACACTTTGCACCAAAGCAGAGATGGACGGTGTGATTGTTGTCTCGACCCCGCAGGATGTGGCGCTGATCGATGCGCGCAAGGCATTGGATATGTTCGAGACCATGAAAACGCCGGTGCTGGGCTTGATTGAGAATATGTCCTTCTTCACTTGCCCGGATTGCGGCAGCAGTCACGAGATCTTTGGCAATGGCGGCGTTGCGGATGAAGCCAAAGAGATGGGGGTTCCGCTGCTGGGCACCTTGCCGATTGATCTGGAAACCCGCTTGGCCGGGGACGCAGGCACCCCGATTGCAGCCGGGGAGGGGCCTATGGCTCAGGCTTATGCCCGTATCGCTGAGGGGCTTGTCGCGGGCGGCATGGCCTAAGGCACCCCTAACCTGTTCCCGATATGGGTTTTGATGGCGTTCCCGCAGCAGGGGGCGCCATTTTTCATGCTGAAACGGCACCCCGTGGGAATGCGTGGGGGCTGTGGGAAAGCATGGGACGGGAATTTATGGGCGCTGTGGGAAATCATGGGGCCAGCGTGTCAGCTGTGGTGCGCGGAGGGTTTTCCCAAAAAACGAATCACTTTGTGGGGGCTATTTGGGGCTCGCCGACGGAACAATATGGGAACATGGTGGGGCGCGAGCTGATCTCAGAGAGAATCGCGGGAAACTAAGGGAAAAAACTTTGGGCTGCAAACACTTCATATATGTGGTGTGTGGCGGTCAAAGCTTGTCTATCCATTGTGTCAGAACCGGTTGGTGAGCATAGAATCGGCGCGAATCTGCGAGTCTTGGCACCCCGAATCCTCGCGAATCCGGCAAAAACATGTTGCGGGGCCATACTTTCCCATAGTATCCCTTACTCATCCGATGAGGACGAAGAGCAAGGGCAACAAACGACCCTAACCAAATAATAAAGCAGGTTTCATACAGGCCTTCGATTTCATCAACAAGAGATCCGGCGCGCGGGCGAGCAGACATCCCCCCAGGTGGCGCGCGCAGTCGGACACCCCGCTCAGCGGGCAAGGCGGTGGGTTGATCAGTGGCAGCGGATCAGCCCGCCCCTTTTAGTTTTAAGGCCCCTCTTTTGGGAGTTGGGGTCGGGACGTGTGAGAAAGAGGACGGCAGAGAATTGGGCCGCAGGTTCAGAGGCGAAAGCCAGCACAAGGTCGATACGAAGGGGCGGGTGTCTATCCCAGCCTCTTTTCGGCGTGTGCTGGAGGCCTCGGATCCGAACTGGCAGCATGGGGATAACCCCGAGCTTGTGATCGTCTATGGCGATGCCCGCCGTCAGTATCTTGAATGCTATACAATGGAAGCCATCGAGGAAGTGGACGCAAAGATTGCGAACCTGCCCCGTGGCTCTATGGCGCGTAAAGTGCTCGAGCGTATGTTCAACGGCCAATCTTTGCCGACCACGGTCGATGAGACGGGCCGCCTTGTGCTTCCCGCGAAGCTGCGCAAAAAGATCGGCCTGGATGGGGAAGCTTTCTTCATCGCAGCCGGTGACACCTTCCAGATCTGGAACCCGGACACCTTTAATGAGGTTGAGGCCGCCGAGGCCGAGAAGCTCCTTGAGGAACTGCCCGAGGGAATGGACCCGCTGGAACTTTTGGATGGCACTGGAGGCCTATAAGACATGACGGACCGCAACGCTGCTTCCTCCGGTCCCCATATCCCAGTTCTGCTGAAGCCGCTGCTGGAGGCCGTGGCCCCTGTGTCTGGTCGTTGGCTGGACGGCACCTTTGGGGCAGGGGGCTATACCCGTGGATTGCTGGCGGCGGGTGCGGATCACGTGACCGGTGTGGACCGCGACCCGCTGGCCTTTGATCTGGCCAAACCTTGGATCGATGACTTCGCCGGTCGCATCACCCTGCAGGCAGGCGTCTTTTCCCGCATGGATGAATATGCGTCGGACCTTGACGGTGTGGTGCTGGACCTTGGGGTTTCTTCCATGCAGCTGGATCTGGCAGAACGCGGCTTTTCGTTTATGAAAGAAGGCCCGCTGGACATGCGTATGTCGCAGGATGGGCCCTCGGCGGCGGATCTGGTGGCAGAGCTGACCGAAGTGCAGCTGGCAGACATTATTTTCAATTTCGGCGAAGAACGCGCCAGCCGCCGCATCGCCAAGGCTATCGTGAGAGAACGCGCCGTGGCGCCGATCACCACGACCCTGCAACTGGCCGAAATCGTTGCAAGCTGCCTGCCGCGCCCCAAGCCGAACCAGTCGCATCCTGCGACCCGTACCTTTCAGGCGCTGCGGATTGCCGTGAACGCCGAATACGAAGAACTCTACGAAGGGCTGCTGGCCGCTGAACGCGCGCTGAAGCCCGGTGGTCTGCTGGCGGTTGTGACCTTCCATTCCGTTGAGGATCGTATGGTGAAACGGTTCTTCCAGCACCGGGCGGGCAAAACCGGCCGGGCCAACCGTTGGGCGCCTGAACTGGACGAACAGCCAGCGCAGTTTGAACTGGTCACCCGCAAGGCAGTTGGTCCCGATGATGACGAGCTGGCGCAGAATCCGCGGTCCCGGTCTGCCCGCCTGCGCGTCGGTCGTCGCACCGATGCCGCGCCCGCTCCGATCTCTGGCAAGGAACTCGGCATGCCGCAGCTGAAGGAGACCCGCTGATGCGCACGCTTGCTTATCTCTTTACTGTGCTTGCGGTTTTTGCTCTGGCCTTTTGGGCCTATCAGGAAAACTACGCCACGCAGCAGGCCCTGAAAGAAACCCGCAAGCTGCGGGTTGAGATTGCAGAAGCCCAGGTGCGGCTGAATATGCTGAAGGCCGAATGGGCCTATCTGAACCGCCCCAATCGTCTGCGCGAATTGGCAGAGCTGAACTTTGCCCGGCTGGGTTTGTTGCCGCTGCGGCCCGATCAGTTTGGGGCCGTTGATCAGGTGGCCTATCCTGTGCTCGAGGAATTGGTCATTGAAGACGGGGTAATGGTCTCCTCGCTCAATGGAGGAGAGCGCGAATGATCCGCACGCCCCTGCGTCCGCTGGCCCGCGTCCTGCAGGCCCGAGCCCGGGGCGAAAACCCCGATCTGATCGAACGCGAGAACCTCGCGCAGCGACATCGGGACATGGAAGGCAAGGCGCGCAATCAGGCGCAGGGTCGCCTGCTGGTTATGGCGGGCTTTTTTGTATGTGCCTATCTTGCCATCGGCGGGCGCATGGCGGTCATGGCGACCTCTGAACCGGCCGAGCCGACGTCTTATTATGCGGGCAGTGGCATTGCCAATCAGCGGGCCGACATTGTCGACCGCGAGGGCCGTATTCTGGCGACCAATTTTGAAACCCACTCGCTTTATGCGCAGCCGCCGCAGATGATCGAACCGCTTGTCGTGGCGGACAAGCTGATTGAGATTTTCCCGGATCTGGACCGCGAACGTCTGGTCAAAGACTTCACCGGAAAGCGCAAGTTCCTGTGGATTAAGAAGAAAATCAGCCCCGAACAGATGCAGGCCGTGCATGATATTGGCGATCCGGGCCTGATGTTCGGCCCGCGCGAAATGCGCCTCTATCCGAACGGGAAGCTGGCGGCCCATGTGCTGGGCGGGGCGTCTTTTGGCAAAGAGGGTGTCAGCGCAGCCGAGGTGATCGGCGTTGCAGGCGTGGAAAAGCAATTCGACGACTACCTGCGCGATCCGGCCAATGGCGGCAAGCCGCTGGCCCTGTCTCTTGATCTGTCGGTGCAGGATGCTTCTGAACAGGTTCTGGCGGGCGGCATGAAGCTGATGAACGCCAAGGGCGCGACCTCGATCCTGATGGATGCCTTCACGGGCGAGGTCATTTCGGTTGTGTCTTTGCCGGACTTTGATCCCAATGAGCGCCCGCGCCCGCCGACCTCGGGCTTTGATCCTTCAGAGAGCCCGCTGTTTAACCGCGCGGTTCAGGGCGTTTATGAGCTCGGCTCGACGTTCAAGATCTTTGCGACGGCTCAAGCGATGGAGCTGGGTCTGGTCGGGCCTGAAACCATCGTCGACATCCGTGGTCCACTGCGTTGGGGACGCCATAAAATCCGGGATTTTCATAACTACGGCAAAGAATTGTCGGTCACCAAGATCATCGTGAAATCGTCGAACATCGGCACCGCACGTCTGGCGCAGCAGATCGGGGTAGAGCGTCAGAAAGGCTTCCTTGATCGTCTGGGTATGCTGGAGCCCACCCCGTTTGAGATTGTCGAAGCCAAGGGTGGTAAGCCCCTGTTGCCGCCGAACTGGTCCGAACTCTCTGCAATGACGATTTCTTATGGGCACGGTATTTCGACCACGCCGATGCATCTGGCGGCAGGCTATGCGACGTTGGCCAATGGTGGGTATTACGTGGCGCCAACCATCCTCAAACAAAACGGCCCGCAATTGCAGGGCCGGGTGATGAGCACACGCGTGGCCGAAGACAGCCTGACCATGCTGCGCAAGGTGGTGAGCGAAGGCACGGCTTCTTTTGCCGAGGTGCCTGGATATTCCGTTGGAGGCAAAACCGGCACCGCAGACAAGCCCAAACCCCGTGGTGGCTATTATGACGACAAGGTCATTGCGACGTTTGCCAGCGTCTTCCCAGTGCATAATCCGCGCTATGTGCTGGTGGTGACACTGGATGAGCCTGAAATCCTTGCGCATGGGGAAAAGCGCCGCACCGCCGGTTGGACAGCGGCCCCTGTGGCGGCTGAGATGGTCAAACGCATCGCGCCGCTTCTTGGTTTGCGTCCGCACATTGAACCTGCTGCCCAGAGTAGTGTAACCCTCACCTCGAACTGACGAGGCGAGGATCCCATGGTCAAAAACATCAACCTTCCGCTCAGCCAGCTTGGCCTTACGGCCCGGGGCGGTGCAGACCCGATGATCCGTGGCGTTGCTGTGGACAGTCGCGAGGTCGGGCGCGGGTTCCTGTTTGCGGCGCTGCCCGGTGTGCATGCGCATGGGGCAGACTATGTGCAGCAAGTGCTGGAGGCCGGTGCCGCAGCGGTCCTGACCGACCAGAAGGGGGCAGAGATCGCAGGCGAAGCTGTTGTGGATGCAGGTGCCGCATTGGTCGTGGCCGAAGATCCGCGTCAGGCCTTGGCCGGTGCAGCTGCCCTTTGGTTTGGCGCGCAGCCTCCCGTGATTGCCGCCGTCACAGGCACCAATGGCAAAACATCCGTTGCCACTTTCCTGCGTCAGATCTGGACCGAACTTGGCTATGAGGCGGTGAACCTTGGCACCACCGGCGTTGAAGGCGCTTGGAGCCATCCGCTGGCCCATACCACGCCAGAACCCGTAACCCTGCACAGCGCCCTTGCTGCGGCGGCCGAGGCGGGCGTGACCCATGTCGCGATGGAGGCCTCTTCTCATGGGCTGGACCAACGCCGTCTGGATGCGGTGCAGCTGGTGGCCGCTGGTTTTACCAACTTTACGCAGGACCATCTGGACTACCACGAAACCTTCGACGCCTATTTTGCCGCCAAGGCAGGGCTGTTCCGCCGGGTGCTGCCGGAAGAGGCCGTCGCGGTGATCAATATGAACGACCCGCGTGGCACCGAAATGCGCGCGATTGCTGCGGCACGCGGCCAAGAGATCCTTGCCGTCGGGCGCGGTCTTGGTGACCTAAGCCTTGTGGGCGTGCGGGTCGACGCCAGCGGGCAGGATATCCGTTTCAACTGGCATGACCGCCCGTTTCAGGCGCGCCTCAATCTGATCGGTGGATTCCAGGCGGAAAACGTTCTGGTTGCTGCCGGTCTGGCAATCGCCAGCGGCGAGGACCCCGAGCGCGTCTTTGAAACCCTGCCGCATCTGGGCACTGTCCGGGGCCGGATGGAATTGGCCGCGACCCGCGACAATGGCGCCACAGTCTTTGTGGACTATGCGCATACGCCGGATGCGGTTGCGACCGCGATCAAAGCCCTGCGCCCACATGTGATGGGGCGATTGGTGGCGATTGTCGGCGCCGGGGGTGACCGTGACCGCACCAAACGCCCGTTGATGGGGCAGGCGGCTCATGAGCACGCGGATGTGGTGATCGTCACCGATGACAACCCACGCAGCGAAGACCCAGCCGCCATCCGCGCGGAGGTCAAAGGCGGTGCGCCCGACGCAGTCGAAGTTGGTGACCGAGCCGAGGCGATCCTGCGCGGTGTAGATCTGCTTGGCCCCGGCGACGCTTTGCTGATCTGTGGCAAGGGTCATGAAACCGGGCAGATCGTCGGCGACGATGTGCTGCCCTTTGATGATGTAGAGCAAGCCAGCATGGCTGTCGCCGCTTTGGACGGGAAACTGGTATGACACTTTGGACAGCGAAAGAGGCCGAAGCAGCAACCGGTGGACGTGCGCAGGGCGACTGGTCTGTGAACGGCATATCGATCGACACTCGTACCATCGCGCAGGGAGATCTGTTTGTTGCGCTGAAAGCGGCACGCGATGGCCATGATTTCGTGGCGCAGGCGTTGGAGAAAGGGGCGGGTGCGGCGCTGGTGTCGCGCATTCCCGAGGGCGTGGCAGACGATGCGCCGCTGCTGATTGTGGATGACGTACAAACCGGGCTTGAAGCGCTTGGTGCGGCGGGCCGTGCGCGCACGGACGCCAAGGTTGTTGCGGTCACGGGTTCTGTCGGAAAAACCTCGACCAAGGAAATGCTGGCCTGCATGTTGGGCGATCAGGGCCGCACCCATGCGGCAGTGGCCAGCTATAACAACCACTGGGGCGTACCGCTGACACTGGCGCGGATGCCGCAGGATACCGAATTCGCAGTGATCGAGGTGGGCATGAACCACCCCGGCGAAATCGCGCCTTTGGCCCGCCAGGCCCGCCCACATGTGGCGATGGTGACCACAGTTGCGGCTGTGCACCTCGAGGCGTTTGAGGATGTGGCCGGAATTGCCCGCGAAAAGGCTGCGATTATGGAAGGGCTGGAACCCGGTGGCGTGGCCGTCCTGAACGCTGATTTGGCCGAAACCCCGGTTCTCGCGGAAGAAGCGGATCGCATGGGGGCAATAACCCGCTGGTTCGGCACCACGTCGCAGGATTACCATTTGGGAGCTGTCACGCTGACCGGGGAAGAAACCCGCGCCGAGGCAACCTGCGCGGGTGTGTCGAAAACCCTCTCGATCCAATCTCTGGGGACGCATTTCGCGATGAATGCCCTGGGTGCATTGGCTGCGGTCGAAGCATTGGGAGCGGACATTGATCTGGCCATTCAAAGCCTTTCGCGCTGGTCGCCGGTCAAAGGGCGCGGGGCGCGCCTGTCTGTTGCCGTCGATGGGGGGACGATCACGGTTTTGGACGACAGCTACAATGCAAACCCGACCTCGGTCGCTGCGGCCTTGGCCGTTCTGGCCGCAAGCCCTGCGCAAGGGCGGCGGATTGCCTGTCTGGGCGATATGGGGGAGCTGGGCGAAGACGCGGCAGCACTGCACGCCGGGCTGGCCACTGGTGACGCCATGACACATGTGGATGCGGTTTATTCCGTGGGGCCTTTGATGCAGAACCTGCATGCGGCCTTGCCACAGGGGCATGCGGGAAAATGGTTTGAAACCAGCACCGACGCTGCGGAGGCCTTGACCCATGAACTGGCTGCCGGCGATATCCTGCTGGTCAAAGGGTCGAACTACATGCAGCTGGTGCGCGTGGTTGACGCGCTGCGGGAAATGGGCCAAGGCAGCTGATCTTCCGGCACGCCTGTTGGATTGCAGCTAAAAACCGGCATCTGACCGGAACAAAATAAGACGCTTAAAAAGACGAGGGACCGTCTGAGATGCTTTACTGGTTGACCGCACTGTCGGATGGGGGGGATTTTTTCAACCTCTTCCGCTACATCACCTTTCGCGCAGGCGGCGCGTTTTTGACCGCGCTGATTTTTGGCTTTGTCTTTGGCAAGCCGCTGATCAATGTGCTGCGCAAAAAGCAGGGAAAAGGGCAGCCGATCCGCGATGACGGCCCGGAAGGTCATTTTGTCAAAGCGGGCACCCCAACCATGGGGGGCTTGCTGATCGTCGGTGCGCTTTTGACCGCGACACTTCTGTGGGCACGCTGGGACAACCCTTTTGTCTGGATGGTGATGTTCGTCACGCTGGCCTTCGCGCTGATCGGCTTTGTCGATGACTACGCCAAGGTCTCAAAACAGAACACTGCGGGCGTGCCGGGCAAAGTGCGCCTGGCGCTGGGCGTGGCGATTGCGGCAGCGGCTGCGGTCTGGGCCAGCTGGCACCACCCCGACGCCCTGCAGAACCAACTGGCATTGCCGGTGTTCAAAGACGTTCTGCTGAACCTTGGCCTGTTCTATATTCCCTTCTCCATCATTGTGATCGTCGGGTCAGCCAATGCGGTGAACCTGACGGATGGTCTGGATGGGCTTGCCATTATGCCGGTGATGATCGCGGCGGGCACCTTGGGCATTATTGCCTATGCCGTTGGCCGCGTGGACTTTTCAGAATACCTGGACGTGCACTACGTGCCCGGCACCGGTGAAATTTTGATCTTTACCGCGGCCCTCTTTGGCGGTGGTCTGGGGTTCCTGTGGTACAACGCCCCGCCTGCGGCTGTGTTTATGGGCGATACCGGGTCGCTGGCCCTCGGCGGTGCTCTGGGTGCAATTGCAGTGGCCACCAAACACGAGCTGGTTCTGGCCATTGTCGGCGGTCTGTTCGTGGTCGAGGCGCTGTCGGTGATTATTCAAGTCCTGTACTTCAAACGCACGGGGCGCCGCGTGTTTCTGATGGCGCCGATCCACCACCACTATGAGAAAAAGGGCTGGGCAGAGCCGACCATTGTGATCCGCTTTTGGATTATCTCGCTCATTCTTGCGATGATCGGTCTGGCGACCCTAAAGGTCCGCTAACGCGCCTCTCCGCAGATACCTCTTGATACATCGGCCCGGCCTAAACGCCGGGCCGCTTGCATTTCTGTACCTGCCCTGTACAGGGTAGGCGGCAATCAAAAGGCGGAGGCGAGGCAATGATCCCGGTCAGAGGTTACAAAGGCGCAAACGTAGCAGTGCTGGGACTTGGTCGATCGGGCCTTGTGGCGGCGCGGGCGCTGTCAGCAGGCGGGGCAAACCCGATCTGCTGGGATGACAACCCCGCCGCACGCGAAACGGCAGAGAGCGAAGGGTTCACCTGCCGTGATCTGTCCAAACAGGGGGCGTTTGAAGGGGTAGCCGCGCTGATCGTCTCGCCCGGTATCCCCCATTTATACCCAAAACCGAACCCGGTGGTGCGTGCGGCGCTTGAGGCAGGCGTGCCGGTGGACAATGACATTGGCCTGTTCTTCCGCTCCGTTGCCACGCCTCAATGGGACAATTACGAACAGCCCCCGCGCATCATTGCGGTCACGGGGTCGAACGGGAAATCAACCACGGTTGCGCTGCTGCAGCACATTCTGGAAAGCGCAGGCCGAGAAAGCCAGCTGGCCGGCAATATTGGTCGTGGGGTTCTCGACATTGATCCCCCCGGTGACGGCGGCATTGTTGTGCTGGAGCTGTCGTCCTATCAGACCGATCTGGCCCGGGCACTGACCCCGGACATTGCGGTCTTTACCAACCTGTCGCCGGACCATCTGGACCGCCATGCTGGTATGGGTGGTTATTTCGCCGCCAAACGTCGACTGTTCGCCGAAGGCGGCCCGGATCGCGCGATCATCGGAATTGACGAAGAGGAAGGCCTGTATCTCGCGGGGCAACTCAGCGAAGGCAACGGCGATGACCGGGTCATTCGTCTGTCGAACACTCGCAAGCTGACCGGCGCAGGCTGGAACGTCTTTGCCCGCAAGGGCTTCCTGTCGGAATACCGCAAGGGCAAACAGGCCGCGTCGATCGATCTGCGGGCATTCACCGGCCTACCGGGCGCACATAACCATCAAAACGCCTGTGCCGCTTATGCGGCGGCGCGCTGTCTGGGCCTTGCGCCCCGTCTGATCGAAGGGGCGCTGGAAACCTATCCGGGTCTCCCCCATCGCAGCCAGATAATCGGCGACGCCAAGGGTGTTCGCTATGTGAACGACAGCAAAGCCACGAATGTTGACAGCGCCGCCAAGGCGCTTGGTGCTTTCAAAAAGATCCGCTGGATTTGCGGCGGGCTGGAAAAGGACGGCGGGCTTGATGGGCTGAAAGGGGCTGCAGGCAATGTGACCAAGGCTTATGTCATTGGCCGCGAGGCGGCGCAGTTCGCCATGCAGCTGGATGTGGAGGCCGAAGTCTGCACCACAATGGAGCGCGCGGTTGCCAAGGCAGCGGCAGAGGCCGAGGCAGGCGATACGGTGCTTCTGGCCCCCGCCGCGGCGAGCTTTGATCAATACGACAGCTTTGAAAAACGCGGCGAAGACTTCATCGCGCAGGTAGAGAAACAGCTAAACGCAAAGTCGGGCGCTTAATCTTCTTTTGGCCCAAAATACTCCGGGGTGAATTGGCCGTAAGGCCAAGAGGGGCTGGCCCCTCGTCCCCTCGCCCCCGGTCATTCAAGATTTTTGCGCGGCAATTGCCTTGCCGGCCGCATGACCAGAGGCCCAGGCCCATTGGAAATTGAACCCGCCCAACCAGCCGGTCACATCCACGGCCTCACCAATCGCAAAAAGCCCGGGCACAGATTTTGCCTGCATGTCCTTGGACGACAGCGCTTCGGTATCAATCCCGCCCAGCGTCACCTCGGCGGTGCGATACCCTTCGGTGCCTGATGGGGTCAGCTCCCAGGCTGACAATTTTTCACAAAGCGCCTGTAGGGCCGTATCGGATTGATCCGCCAAACGCCCTTTCAGCCCCCAAAGCGGGGTGATGTGATCCACCAGTCGCGCGGGCAGATGGCGGGCGAGCTCGGTCTTCAGATCCTTGCCGCCGCCTTTCTGACGTTGATCGCGCAGCGCGCCAAAGAGATCCATTTCGGGGATCAGATTGGCCGAAACGCTCTCGCCTTCGCGCCAGTAGCTCGACAGTTGTAACACCGACGGGCCAGACAGGCCGCGATGGGTGAACAGCAAGGCCTCATCAAAGCTCTTGCGGGCATTGGACAGGCGCGCGGGCAGGGCGACGCCCGACAGATCCTTGAACCGCGCATCCGAGAAGGTGAAGGGCACAAGGGCGGGCCGCGTGTCAGTGACCGGCAGATCGAACTGATGTGCAAGATCATAGGCCAGACCGGTTGCGCCCATTTTGGGAATCGACTTGCCGCCGGTGGCCAGCACCAGATTGCGGCAGTGCACTGTAACCGGGGTGCCATCGCGTTTCAGGCGCACATGGAAGCCGTCGCCCTCGCGCGATACGGCCTCGACGGAGGTCTGCACCCATAGATCCGCGCCTGCGGCTTTTAGCTCTTCCACCAGCATGGCCACGATCTGTTTTGCCGATCCATCGCAGAACAATTGGCCCAGCGTTTTTTCGTGCCAGGCAATGCGGTGCTTGTCGACAAGCGCAATGAAATCCCACTGGCTATAGCGCGCCATGGCAGATTTGCAGAAATGTGGATTGGCCGACAGGTAGTTGTCTGGCCCGGCATACATATTGGTAAAATTGCAGCGCCCCCCGCCCGAGATGCGGATCTTTTCACCCGGAGATTTGGCGTGGTCCACCACCAGCGTGCCGGGGCCCGCGTGGGCCGCACACATCAGGCCAGCGGCGCCGGCGCCAAGGATAAGCGTGTCAAGAATCATCGGATCGTTCTGCATGGTTTGCATCCATCACGGAACCGCCAGCGGCGCAAGGGCGGGGCGCGGCTTTGCTCAATCGTGACGGTCAATGCAAGCGTCAAGTGCCTGTGCCGCAAACCTCCGCGAAAAGCCGCCCAAGCGGCGCGTCGCCCCAAGAAGAGGCTGGCTTGACCACTGCTTTCGCGTTAGGCTTTTGGCAATATCCCGCGAACGGGACCAAAAAGGCCGTCAAAACGGTCGAACAAGAGGCAGAAACGGCAGATTTACCATGACTGAAATGGTCTATGGCGCGCTTCCCGCGCAAGAGGGGGAGCCGATCCTTCCCAAATGGTGGCGGACGCTGGACAAGTGGACGCTCTCTTTCATTGTGGCGCTTTTTGTCATTGGCCTTTTGCTGGGGCTTGCGGCCTCTGTGCCGCTGGCTGCGCGCAATGGGTTCGACAACTTCCACTATGTTCAACGCCAGCTGATTTTTGGCGGCGCAGCGCTTGTGGCGATGGTTCTGACCTCGATGATGTCGCCGAAACTGGTGCGACGTCTGGCTGTGGTTGGGTTTATCTGTTCGCTGGTTGCGGTGATGCTGCTGCCGGTCCTGGGCACGGATTTCGGCAAGGGCGCGGTGCGCTGGTATTCGCTTGGCTTTGCCTCTGTGCAACCGTCCGAGTTTCTGAAGCCCGGATTTATCGTTGTCTCGGCCTGGCTGATGGCGGCAAGCCGCCAGATTTATGGTCCGCCGGGCACGCTGATTTCTTTCTGCCTTTGTATTCTGGTCAGCACCTTTCTGGTGATCCAACCTGACTTTGGCCAGACCTGCCTGATCCTGTTTGGCTGGGGGGTGATGTATTTCGTGGCGGGCGCGCCCATGCTGCTGCTCGTTGGCATTGCCTCCGTGATCGTTGTCGGCGGTGTGCTGGCCTATTCCAGCTCTGAACACTTTGCGCGCCGGATTGATGGGTTCCTGAACCCCGATCTCGATCCGACAACCCAGCTTGGCTATGCCACCAATGCAATCCGCGAAGGCGGTCTGTTTGGGGTTGGCGTGGGCGAGGGCCAGGTGAAATGGTCGCTGCCCGATGCGCATACCGATTTCATTATTGCGGTTGCCGCCGAAGAATACGGTCTGATCCTCGTGAGTGTGATCCTGTTCCTCTATGGCGGCATTGTGGTCTGTTCTCTGTTCCGTCTGATGAAAGAGCGCGACATGTTCATCCGTCTCGCGGGCACCGGTCTGGCCTGTGTGTTTGGCGTGCAGGCGATGGTGAACATGGGAGTTGCGGTGCGGCTGCTGCCTGCCAAAGGCATGACACTGCCATTTATCAGCTATGGCGGCTCGTCTCTGATTGCAGGCGGTATTGCGGTGGGCATGCTTCTGGCCTTTACCCGCTCGCGGCCTCAGGGCGAGATCGCAGACTACCTTCGCGGTCGCGGCAGAGGCTGAGGCTGGGGCGCGGATAAGAAAGGCCAACGTGATGAAACAGAAACTCCTCCTGATGGCTGCAGGCGGGACCGGTGGCCATATGTTCCCGGCTCAGGCCCTGGCCGAAGCCATGCTGCGCAAGGGCTGGCGGGTGAAGCTGTCGACCGATGCGCGTGGCGCGCGTTATACCGGTGGCTACCCGCATATGACGGAAATCACCCAAGTGCCTTCGGCAACCTTTGCCCGTGGCGGTCTGCTGGCCAAGGCGCTGGTGGGGCCAAAAATCGCGGCGGGGGTTGCCTCTATGGCGATGCAGATGCGCAAGGATCGCCCCGATGTGGTGGTGGGTTTTGGCGGCTACCCGTCGATCCCGGCGCTGGGGGCGGCGACGCTTTTGGGGCTGCCGCGCATGATCCACGAACAAAACGGGGTTCTGGGCAAGGTCAACAAGCTGTTTGCGCGCCGGGTCGCCGGCGTGGCCTGCGGGGTCTGGCCAACCGACCTGCCCGAAGGGACAGAAACCGCACATGTGGGCAACCCGGTGCGCGCCAGCGTTCTGGAACGCGCAGGCGCGGCTTATATTCCGCCCGGTGACTATCCGATGTCGATCCTTGTGATCGGCGGCAGCCAGGGTGCGCGTATTCTGTCGGATGTGGTGCCCGCGGCCATTGCAGGGCTTCCCGATCACATGCGCCGCAACCTGCGGATTGCCCATCAGGCGCGCGGCGAAGACGAGGCGCGCGTGCGCGACTTTTACGACGCGCATGGGATCGCTGCTGATGTGAAACCCTTCTTTGACGACGTGCCCACCCGCGCATCTGAGGCACAGCTGGTGATTTCGCGGTCCGGCGCGTCATCTGTCGCCGATATTGCGGTGATTGGCCGCCCGTCGATCTTGATCCCCTTTGCGGCGGCGGCTGGGGACCACCAGACCGCCAATGCGCGCGGGTTGGTCGATGCGGGCGCGGCAATTCTGATCCCGGAAAGCGCCCTTGACGCGGCAGCGCTAACAGAGCAAATCCACATGGTCCTGAGCAACCCTCAGGGCGCGACCCAAATGGCGAATGCGGCCTTGTCCGTCGGGATCCCAGATGCGACTGACCGTCTGGTCGCGCTGGTCGAAGACCTTGCAGGCAACAGCTGACCATCCGGAAAGAGGAAGAAGAGACACATGACCCCAGCCACAAAGCTCCCCGGTGACGTCGGCCCGATCCATTTTGTCGGCATTGGCGGCATTGGCATGTCCGGCATTGCCGAAGTGCTGTTGAACCTTGGCTATGTGGTGCAGGGCTCGGATCTGAAATCCTCCAAGATCACCCAGCGGTTGGAAAAGCTGGGTGCAACGATTTTTGAAGGGCAGCGCGCGGAAAACCTTGAAGATGCCGAGGTTGTGGTGATCTCTTCTGCGATCAAACCGGGCAATCCGGAACTGGATGAGGCGCGCCTCAAGGGGCTGCCGGTTGTCCGCCGCGCCGAGATGCTGGCCGAACTGATGCGCCTGAAATCCAATATTGCGATTGCAGGGACGCACGGCAAAACCACCACCACCACCATGATGGCCGAGCTGATGGTGCACGGCAAATTCGACCCGACCGTTGTGAACGGCGGCATCATCCATGCCTATGGTTCGAACGCGCGCATGGGGCAGGGCGAATGGATGGTGGTCGAAGCCGACGAGAGCGACGGTACCTTTAACCGGCTGCCCGCAACCATTGCGATTGTGACCAATATTGATCCTGAACATATGGAGCACTGGGGTTCGATCGAAAACCTGCGCCAGGGGTTTTATGATTTCGTGTCCAACATCCCCTTCTACGGGATTGCGGTGTGTTGCACCGATCACCCCGAGGTGCAGGCACTTGTTGGTCGGATCGAAGACCGCCGGGTGGTGACCTATGGGTTCAATGCCCAGGCCGATGTGCGCGCGGTGAACCTGACCTACAAGGGTGGTGTGGCCCATTTCGACATCCAGCTTCAGGGCGAAGACAAGCTGATCGAAGGCTGCACCCTGCCGATGCCGGGGGACCACAATGTGTCCAACGCGCTGTCTGCGGTGGCTGTTGCGCGTCATCTGGGTATGCGGTCCGAGGAAATACGCGAAGCCCTTGCCAAATTCGGCGGCGTCAACCGCCGCTTCACCAAAGTTGGTGAAGTGGGTGGCGTCACGATCATTGATGACTACGGCCACCACCCGGTGGAGATTGCAGCCGTGCTGAAAGCCGCGCGTCAGGCTAGCGAAGGGCGCGTGATCGCCGTGCACCAGCCACACCGCTATTCCCGCCTGTCGAACCTGTTTGATGATTTCTGTGCCTGCTTCAACGAGGCCGATGTGGTCGCCATTGCCGAGGTCTTTGCTGCTGGCGAAGCCCCGATCGAAGGCGCTGGACGCGATGATCTGGTGGCGGGTTTGATCCGCCATGGCCACCGCCATGCCCGTGCAATCCTGAGCGAAGAAGACCTGGAGCGTCTGGTCCGCGAACAGGCCCGTCCGGGTGATATGGTTGTCTGCCTTGGGGCGGGTACGATTTCCGCCTGGGCCAACGGCCTGCCGGAGCGTCTGAGCAAGTGACGCGTTTTGGAAATATCCGGATGGAGGGTCGCCCATGACCCTCTCTTTGACCTTGGCCTGTGTCTGGGCCATTGCCGCCAATGTTCTGGCGTTGTTGCCCAGTCGCGACAACCACTGGACGCGGGCCTATGTGCTGATTGCGCTGGGCATTCCGCTGCTGGGCTATGTGACATATGAAAATGGCCCCTGGTGGGGGTTGGCGATCCTGATTGCCGGCATGTCTGTGCTGCGCTGGCCGGTGATCTTTCTGTGGCGCTGGGTCAGCACAATCCGCGAAACCTGAGCCACATTGCGGGCGCAGGCGTAAATGCGCTATGCGAACGGCGCGCATTCTTTCTCTGACAGGGCTGACTTCACCATGCACACTGCCGATCTTCTTGATGCTTTGACTGACATTCGCGGCAGGCTCACCGAAGGGCGGGCGCTGGCCGATCTGACATGGCTGCGCGTGGGCGGTCCGGCAGAGCTGCTGTTTCAGCCCGCAGACCTTGAGGATCTGCAGGCCTTCCTGCGGCAACTGCCCGACGCGGTGCCGGTCTTTCCAATGGGCGTGGGGTCGAACCTGATCGTGCGCGACGGCGGTCTGCCCGGTGTTGTGATCCGGCTGGGGCGCGGCTTTAACGGGATTGAATTTGAAGGTGACACTGTAACTGCCGGGGCGGCAGCACTGGACGCGCATGTGGCCCGTAAGGCGGCGGATGCGGGGCTGGATCTGACCTTTTTGCGCACCATTCCCGGATCTATCGGTGGCGCGGTGCGGATGAATGCGGGCTGCTATGGATCCTATGTCGCGGACGTCTTTGTGTCGGCCACGGTTGTCCTGCGCGATGGGAGCTTGCGTGAAGTCACCGCTGACGATCTGAACTTCCAATACCGCCAAAGTGATCTGCCTGACGGGGCGGTATTGGTGGCCGCCACCTTCAAGGCTGACGCGGGCGCGCCCGAGGCGCTGCATGCCCGGATGACGGACCAGATCGCCAAGCGTGATTCCTCGCAGCCCACCAAAGACCGGTCGGCCGGATCCACCTTCCGCAACCCGGCCGGGTTTTCATCGACCGGCCAGGCGGATGATGTGATGGATCTGAAGGCCTGGAAGGTCATTGATGACGCTGGCATGCGCGGCGCAACCCTTGGCGGTGCGCAGATGAGCGAGATGCATTCGAACTTTCTGATCAATGCGGGTGGCGCAACCGCCGCAGATCTGGAAGGGCTTGGCGAATTGGTGCGAAAAAAGGTTTACGACAACTCTGGCATCTGGCTAGAGTGGGAAATCAAGCGCATCGGGAAAGCGCTGGCAGACTAATTCAAAACATTGCTGATTTTCAGGGACTTGCCGAGCAGCGCGTCCTGAGGGTCGCAGCCCGATATGGCGCATTTTTTTAGCGTCTTTGGTAAATGGGTTAAGTCTTTGTTAACGCCGCATTAACCATTGTGGCGGTACTGTCCCGAAGCGTTAATGACGCGCTTGCGTCATTGGCATCACAGGTGCCGTAAGAGGTGAGGGGCCGTTTTTGGGCCCATATGAGGGCGCAAAGACCCTCGGGAAAACACAGGGCCATAAGGTCCGCGGGATTTGAGGCAGTGATCGTGGGTGCATCGAGCAAGTCACCCCTGAAGGTTGTGGTTTTGATGGGAGGTCCCTCTGCTGAGCGCGAGGTTTCCCTGTCGACCGGGCGCGGCTGCGCCGAAGCACTTCGGGGCGAAGGATACGAGGTTGTGGAGCTTGATGCTGGCGCTGACCTTGTGGACCGCCTGGGCGAAATCAAACCCGATGTCGTGTTCAATGCGCTGCATGGCCGCTGGGGCGAAGATGGCTGCGTGCAGGGTATTCTGGAATGGCTGCGCATCCCCTATACCCATTCCGGCGTGCTGGCCTCGGCCCTTGCGATGGACAAAGAACGCTCCAAGGTGGCGTTCCGTGCCGCTGGGCTGCCGGTCTGTGAAAGCCGAATTGTCACCAAGGAAGACGCCCAAGCGGATCACGTCATGGCACCGCCTTACGTGGTGAAACCCAATAATGAAGGCTCCAGCGTAGGGATCTATATTGTGCAGGAGGGGGCAAATTCGCCGCCAACCCTGTCCGACAATATGCCTGCGCAGGTGATGGTGGAAACCTATGCGCCCGGCCGCGAGCTGACCACCACCGTGGTGGGTGACCGCGCCTTGCTGGTGACCGATATTATCACCGACGGCTGGTATGATTATGACGCGAAATACGCCGCCGGCGGATCGCGCCATGTGATCCCGGCGGATCTGCCCGAAGAGATTACCGCCATCTGTTTGGACTACGCACTGCGGGCGCATAACGCGCTGGGGTGTCGCGGCGTATCGCGCACCGATTTCCGCTGGGACGAAACCCGTGGTCTCGACGGGTTGATCATTCTTGAGGTCAACACCCAGCCCGGCATGACGCCCACTTCGCTTGTGCCCGAACAGGCGGAACATTCTGGGATGACCTTTGGCCAGCTCTGCGCCTGGATGGTTGAGGATGCCTCATGCGAGCGCTGAGACGATCCCCCAAGGCCGAGATGCCCGCCAAAGGACGCGCGGATCCGGCGCCGTCGCGCCTGAAGTATCGCCTGCAGCGCTGGATGCTGACACCCGGTGTGCGCTCGGGGCTGCGCTATGGTTTGCCACTCGTTGCCGTTCTTACCGGAATTGGTGGCTATTTTGCCGATCAGACCCGTCGCGACGCGGTTGTGGCCCAGTTTCAGGCTTTGCGCGACGATTTTGAACAGCGCCCAGAGTTTATGGTCAATGTCATGGCCATTGATGGGGCGGATAAGACTGTTGCCGCCGACATTCGCGATGTGCTGAGCCTTGATCTTCCGATCAGTTCCTTTGATCTGAACCTTGAAGCCCTGCGGGACCGGATTGTGGATCTGGATCCCGTGAAAACCGCGGCCGTGCGCATTCGTCCGGGCGGCATTCTGCAGGTCGATGTCGAAGAACGCACGCCTGCGGTTGTCTGGCGCACCCGTGAAGGGCTGGAGCTTTTGGATGACAGTGGCATTCACGTTGCCGAACTGGGCCACCGTGGTCTGCATCCGAACTTGCCGCTGGTGGCGGGCGCCGGGGCGGACAGCGTGGTGCCCGAAGCGCTGCGGCTGATGCGTGCGGCGCGGCCTCTGGGCAAGCGCCTGCGCGGTTTGGTCCGTGTGGGGGAGCGTCGCTGGGATGTGGTGCTGGATCGCGGACAGCGCGTGATGCTGCCGGAAGAGGCACCTGTTGCGGCGCTCGAGCGCATGCTGGCCGTAGATCAGGTCAAGGATTTGCTGGAACGCGATGTCGCTGTGGTCGATATGCGTCTGGCTTCGCGCATGACCGTGCGCATGAGTGACGCCGCCCTCACCGATTGGTGGCGAATTAAAGAATTGAATTCGAGTGGTTTTTCAAGATGACGGATCTGTATCAGTCCCAACGTGCCATGCGGCAGATGCGCAAGCAGGCCCTGCAACGCGGTGTGGTGGCAATTCTGGATATTGGCAGTTCAAAGATCTGCTGTCTGGTTCTGCGGTTTGACGGGGCGGGGCGGCTGAGCGAGGACAACTCTATTGGCTCGCTGGCGGGGCAGTCCGGGTTCCGGGTGATTGGTGCCGCGACCACGCGGTCGCGCGGGGTGCGTTTTGGTGAAATCTCTGCCATGCAGGAAACCGAACGTGCCATTCGCACGGTGGTGCAGTCGGCGCAGAAAATGTCCGAGGTGCGCGTCGATCACGTGATCGCCTGTTTTGCAGGGGCGCATCCGCGGTCTTACGGTCTTGATGCGCAGGTGGAACTGGAAACGCAGGAAGTTACCGAAAACGAAATCGCCCGCGTGCTGGCGGCCTGCGAAGTGCCGGAATATGGCGCGGATCGCGAAGTGTTGCATGCGCAGCCTGTGAACTTTGCCCTTGATGGGCGCTCTGGTCTGGCGGATCCGCGGGGGCAGATGGGGCAAGAGCTGGCGGTGGACATGCACATGCTGACCGTGGATGCGGTGTCTGTGCAAAATCTGGTCCGCTGCATTCAGCGCTGCGATCTGGAACTGGCGGGGATTGCATCCTCGGCCTATGCGGCCGGGATTTCCGCGCTGGTCGAGGATGAACAGGAACTGGGTGCGGCCTGTGTCGACATGGGCGGCGGCACCACCAGCATCTCAATTTTTATGAAAAAGCACATGATCTACGCCGACGCTGTGCGTATGGGCGGCGATCACATCACCTCTGATATCTCTATGGGGCTTGGGGTGCCGCAGGCGGTGGCCGAACGGATCAAAACCATGAGCGGTGGCGTACAGGCGACTGGCGCGGATGACCGCGACTTCATCGACATTGGGGGCGACACCGGGGATTGGGAGCATGATCGACGCGCGGTCAGCCGCGCTGAGTTGATCGGGATTATGCGCCCGCGTGTCGAAGAAATCCTCGAAGAGGTGCGCGTGCGTCTGGATGCTGCGGGCTTTGACAGCCTGCCGAGCCAGCAGATCGTACTGACAGGCGGGTCCAGTCAGATCCTTGGGCTGGACGGGTTGGCAGCGCGCATTTTGGGCCAGCAAGTGCGTTTGGGCCGGCCAATGCGCGTGCATGGTCTGCCGCAATCGGTGACCGGTCCGGGCTTTGCGTCTGCTGTGGGTCTAAGCCTGTTTGCTGCACATCCGCAGGATGAGTGGTGGGATTTTGAGGCGCCCGTGGATCGTCAATCGTCCAGTTCGTTCCGTCGCGCTGTGCGCTGGTTTCGCGACAATTGGTGAGCAGATAGATCTGTGACCCGGGCGCCTGACCTGACTGTCGCAAAAATGAATCACCTCGGCGTGAAGCCCCGTGACAATCAGGGCTGCAGGGGTTAACAAGACACAAACCGCACCGAAAAATCGGTGCCCGCGAGGCTGAGCAGTCTCCGAACTTAACAGTCAGTGCCCTTGCGTGAGCGATTTGCCGCGCGAGCATGCGTTGCCTGAATTGGTGTAGTCTGCTCAACTTACGCTAGATTTCGCCGATCCTGCGAGATGCGGCGTGCATTCCGCCTTAGAATGGGCATATTTTGTGTCTCGCTGCGCTTTTGGGGATGACGAAACTCGTCTCGCGCGGTAGGATTGTAGCAATATTTTGTTAATCGATGCCCTTGCGGGAGGGCTAAAAACACAGGCGGAAAGAGCATGGCTTTGAACCTTTCGATGCCCGATAATGACGAACTGAAGCCGAAGATCACGGTCTTTGGCGTTGGTGGGGCAGGCGGTAATGCCGTCAACAACATGATCGCCAAACAGCTTGAAGGTGTGGAGTTCGTCGTTGCGAACACCGACGCGCAAGCTCTGCAGCAGAACGCAGCCCAAAGCCGCGTCCAGCTGGGTGTGAAAGTCACCGAAGGTCTGGGCGCGGGTGCGCGTCCTGCCGTGGGCTCTGCCGCAGCCGAAGAAAGCATCGAACAGATCGTTGACCATCTGGCGGGGGCACATATGTGCTTTATCACCGCTGGTATGGGCGGTGGCACCGGCACCGGTGCGGCGCCGATCATCGCGCAGGCCGCACGCGAGCTGGGTGTTCTGACGGTTGGTGTTGTCACCAAGCCGTTCCAGTTCGAAGGCAACAAGCGCATGCGCCAGGCCGAAGAGGGTGTCGAAGCCCTGCAGAAGGTCGTGGACACGCTGATCATTATCCCGAACCAGAACCTGTTCCGTCTGGCCAATGAAAAGACCACCTTTACCGAGGCGTTCTCCATGGCGGATGACGTTCTGTACCAAGGTGTCAAAGGTGTGACCGACCTGATGGTCCGTCCCGGCCTGATCAACCTCGACTTTGCGGATGTGCGCGCCGTGATGGACGAGATGGGCAAGGCAATGATGGGCACCGGTGAAGCCGAAGGCGAAGATCGCGCCATTCAGGCCGCCGAGAAGGCCATTGCCAACCCGCTCTTGGACGAAATCAGCCTGCGCGGCGCCAACGGTGTTCTGATCAACATCACCGGCAGCCACGACCTGACCCTGTTTGAACTGGATGAAGCCGCCAACCGCATTCGCGAAGAAGTGGACCCGGACGCGAACATCATCGTTGGTTCCACCCTCGACACCGGCATGGAAGGCAAGATCCGCGTGTCTGTTGTGGCCACCGGCATTGATGCGTCCCACGTCCAGAGCGATATTCCGGTCCCGCGCCGGTCCATGTCTGCGCCGCTGAAATCCACCGTTTCTGTCGAGGAAAAGCAGGCAGAGCCGTTGGAACTGTCCCAGCCGATCGCTGAACCCGCTCCGGCACCGGCTCCGGCCGCAGCTGTCGCAGAAGCGGCGCCTGCACCAGCACAGGAAGAGCCTTCGCTGTTTAACAACCTCGACACCGATCAGGTCGAGGCTCCGGCCGCGTATCAAACTCAGACCGATGGTCTGCCGCCGCCGGCCTATCAGCCTGCCGCACAGCAGCCCGTCGCTCAGCCGGCACCCCAACAGCCTGCACCGCAGCCCATGATGCAACAGCCTGCACCGCAACCCGCGGCACCAGCACCGGCTCCGCAAGCGGCGGAAGAGACATTTGTCGCACCGCGCGCGCCTGCGCCGGGCACGCCGTCTCCGGAAGCGATTGTACGTCTGCAGCAGGCAGCGCAGCGTCACCAAGCCCAGGCTCCGGCGCCGCAGCAGCCTGCCGCGCAACCTCAGCAAACCGCCGAGGAAGCTCAGGAGCAGCGCCGCTTTGGTCTGAATTCGCTGATCAACCGTATGACGGGTCAGCAAGCCGCTGAACAACCGGCCCCGGCCCCGCAGCCGCGCGCCACACGTGTGCAGCCCAGCATGCAGCCGGTTCAGGCGGCACAGCCGCAGCAAGCGCCGCAGACCTATGACGAAGATCAGGAGCGGATTGAAATCCCCGCCTTCCTGCGCCGTCAGGCCAACTAAATCCTCGGTTTTGTTTCACAAGCTGAAATGAGAGGGTCGCCTTTGGCGGCCCTTTTTGCTATTGTGAACAAGGGTTTATCTCTGGATTGGCGATGTTTTGCGCATCTGTTACATCCATGTTTCATTCGGTTACAAAGATTGAATTGAGGCTTAGAGCCCGAGCGCTTAGGTGTATGCCAGCGGTTTTCGTGACCGTTAACAACCATAATGAGGCACCCCGTGCAGAACACACTGAAAACGTCCGTTTCCTTTGATGGCGTTGGTTTGCATTCCGGCAAACCGGCTCGCATGGTTCTGCATCCGGCTCCGGCTAATCACGGCATCCGGTTCAAGCGCACAGACATTGCCCTGGGGGACACCATGATCCCCGCCCGCTGGGATTTTGTCGAACGCACCGCGCTGTGCACCCGTCTGGTCAATGCCGCAGGTGTTTCGGTTTCCACCGTTGAACACATTATGGCGGCCCTGGCTGGCTGCGGCGTGCACAACGCGCTGATCGAACTCAACGGCCCCGAAGTGCCGATTATGGATGGCTCCTCTGCGGATTTCCTGCGCGAGATTATGGCGGTTGGTATCGAACGTTTGTCGACCCCGGTGCGCGCTTTTGAGGTTCTGAAGCCAGTCACGGTTGAGGCAAATGGCGCACAGGCGACCCTGCTGCCCTGTGATCGCCTGAAGATCGATTTTAATATCGACTTCGCAGAAGAGGCGATCGGCCAGCAGAGCCGGACACTGGATCTGCGCAATGGGGCCTTTGCCCGCGAGCTTTGCGACAGCCGCACGTTCTGTCGTCGTGTGGATGTGGAAAACATGCAGGCCAATGGGCTTGCGCTTGGTGGCGTGCCGGGCCGCAATGCCGTGGTCTTTGATGGCGCCGTCGTTCAGGCAGGTGATCAGGGCCTGCGTCACAGCGATGAACCCGTGCGTCACAAGATGTTGGACGCGCTGGGGGATCTGGCGCTGGCAGGTGGTCCGATCTTTGGACACTACATCGGCGACAAATCCGGCCATTCGCTGACCAATACGCTGCTGCGTGCCTTGTTCGCGGAACCGGGTGCTGTGCGCGAAGTGGTCTGTGACGCGGTGATGACTGCGCGCCTTCCGGGCCAGGGCCTGATCTGGAGCGAGATCCCCGAACAGGTGCGCCAAGCGGCGTAATCGGCGCTTCTTGCTTTCCGGTTTTCTCTGACAATCAAACGACTACAAGAGCCCCGCATCTGGACTGCGGTGGCTCCTTTTCTGTGTCGATTGCGGCCTTTTGAACACCAGTTGAACCAGAGGCTGCGACTGCAATCTTGACCCGCGCCCAGAAACTCTGCCAATTGCAGCAGAGAGGCTCTGAAAGGCGTTTTGCGCGTCAAATGAATGTGCTAGACCCGAGCAGAGCCCATATGCCCTAAGCGCTCCTTCGGGGGCGGGCTGGTGAGATCGGCGGTTGCCAATCAGGCCATGTCAGGGGCGAGGGGGAACTTTGAAGGTGAGGCACGAATGATCGGCATCAACAGAGCGGCCAAAGGCATTGGGGTGGTTTTCCTGATGGCGGCCCTCGCTGCATGTGGCGGTGCGGACGGGGATGCGAAACGGCGGTCAGAGGACCTTCAGGTCTTTACCCCCGACCAGATTTTTGAACGCGGCGAATTTGAGATGGCCCGCAATCGTCCTGAGGACGCGGCCTATTTCTTCTCCGAGATTGAGCGTCTTTACCCCTATTCGCAATGGGCACAGCAGGCGCTGATTATGCAGGCCTATGCTTTCCATCAGGGGCGTGATTATGAAAACAGCCGTGCAGCCGCACAGCGTTTCATTGATTTCTACCCTGCGGAAGAAGATGCGGCTTATGCCCAGTATCTGCTGGCGCTGAGCTACTATGATCAGATCGACGAGGTTGGCCGGGATCAGGGGCTGACTTTCCAGGCGCTGCAGGCGCTGCGCACGGTGATCGAAGTCTACCCTGACAGTGAATATGCCTCATCGGCGATCTTGAAGTTCGACCTTGCCTTTGACCATCTGGCGGGCAAAGAGATGGAAATCGGCCGCTACTATCTGCGCGGACAGCATTATGCTGCGGCGATCAACCGCTTCCGCGTGGTTGTAGAGGACTTCCAGACCACGTCGCATACCCCCGAGGCGCTGCACCGTCTGGTGGAGGCCTATCTGTCGCTGGGTCTGAATGACGAAGCGCAGACCGCGGGCGCGATTCTGGGGCACAACTACCGCTCTACCGATTGGTATGAAGACAGTTTCAAGCTGTTGACGGGGCAGGGGCTGAAGCCGCGCGATCTTGGTGGCAACTGGCTCAGCACGATCTACCGCCAGTCGGTCAAAGGACAATGGCTCTGAGGCTTCGGCCGGGGCAAATAGCTTAGGGCGGGGCCATGCTGCGCGCGCTTGATATTCGCGACCTTCTGATTATCGACCATCTGGAGCTGAGCTTTCAGTCGGGTCTGAATGTGCTGACCGGTGAAACCGGTGCGGGTAAGTCCATCCTTTTGGACTCGCTGGGCTTTGTTCTGGGCTGGCGCGGGCGTGCCGACCTTGTGCGCCAGGGCGCTGCACAGGGCGAAGTGGTCGCAGAATTTGACCTGCCGGAAGGCCACGCCGCCCATGCCATTTTGGCAGAGGCCGGGCTGCCGGGAGGCGACACGCTGATCCTGCGCCGGGTCAACACGGCCGAGGGGCGCAAAACCGCATGGGTCAATGACCGGCGCTGTTCGGGTGACGTGCTCCGCGCGCTCTCGGACACGTTGTTAGAGCTGCATGGCCAGCATGATGATCGGGGTCTTTTGAACCCACGCGGCCACCGCGCCATGCTGGATGCCTTCGCCGGAGCAGAGCCTGAGCTTGCCAAAACTCGCAGCACCTGGGCCGCAATGGCCAGCGCCCGCAAAGATGTGAGTGCCATTCGCGAGGCACTGGAAGCCGTGCGCGCGGAAGAGGGATTCCTGCGCCACGCTGTGCGCGAACTGGATGATTTGAACCCGGAACATGGCGAAGACGAAGCGCTTGATAGCCGTCGTCGGCACATGCAGGCCGCAGAACGCATCCGCGGCGATATTGCCCGTGCACATGGGTTGCTGACCGAAGGTGCAGAGCAGGCGATGGGCGAAGCGCAACGCTGGCTCGAGGCGGTGGCAGGGGATGCGGCCGAAGGGCTCGATGCGCCGTTGGCCGCCCTGTCACGGGCGATGATCGAATTGGGCGAAGCACAGGAAGGTGTGGAAACCTTCCTCTCTGCGCTGGATTACAACCCGCTGGATCTGGAAGCCTGCGAAGAACGCCTGTTTGCGATCCGAGCCTTGGCGCGCAAACACGACCGGCAACCGGATGAACTGGCGGGTTACGCGGAGTTCCTGCGCGAAAAACTGGCGGCGCTGGATGCGGGCGATCAGAGCCTTGCGGAAAAAGAACTGGCCCTGAAAGAAGCTGAGGCCGCCTATGCCAAAGCGGCAGAGGCGCTGCGTGCCAAACGGTGCAAAAGTGCAGCCGCCTTGGATCAGGCTGTGATGGCTGAACTTGCGCCGCTCAAGATGGAGCGCGCGGTGTTTGAAACGCTGGTGAGCGAAGGCGACGCAGGGCCAGACGGCACCGATGCTGTCGCCTTTACCGTCGCCACCAACCCGGGCGCGCCTGCGGGGCCGCTGAACAAGATTGCTTCGGGCGGTGAATTGAGCCGTTTTCTTCTGGCGCTGAAGGTCTGCCTGCGCGGGGATGACACCGCCAAAACGCTGATTTTTGACGAAATCGACCGCGGGGTTGGGGGGGCGACCGCAGACGCCGTGGGCCGTCGCCTGAAATCGCTGGCCGATGGCAGTCAGGTTCTGGTGGTAACCCATTCGCCGCAGGTGGCCGCGCAGGGCGCGCATCACTGGCGGGTGCAGAAGTCTGTAGAGGCGGGTGTCACACTGTCGCGCGTTGTTCCCCTTGCCGAAGGCGATAGGGTGGATGAAATTGCGCGAATGGTGTCAGGTGATCGCATCACCCCCGAAGCCCGCGCGGCAGCGAAATCCCTGCTTCTCGCCGAGTGATCGGGAAAAGAGGCATTTAAGACTAGGGTTTAATGCCCTGCTAAGGCTTCAAACGTTATTTTTGCGCAGGGCTTATGCCCGTGCAGTTTCAGACTTCGACCCGGAGACCCTTGGATGCCGCCCAAGATCAAATCGGCCCTTAATTCGCAAGTCGCCCAAGGGAAATCCGCCCTACACAGCGGTTGGTCCGTTCTCAAGCATCGCGGGCCCAGCCAGTTTCAGTTTTGGCTGATTGCATTGCTGATCGGGATTGTCGCCGGTTTCACAGCGCTGAGTTTCCGTAAGGGCATCACGGCGTTGCAGGGTTTGGTCTATGGGGCCGAAGACGTCGATTACCTGCATTCATTCGCTGCGACCATGCCGTGGTACATGCTGGTGATCATCCCGGTTCTGGGCGGGCTGGTGGTTGGGGTAATCCTGCACCGGTTCACCGAAGATGCGCGCGTGCGTTCGGTATCTGATGTGATCGAAGGCGCGGCGCTGCGGGATGGGCGGGTGGAAACCCGCGAAGGGCTGGCCTCTGCCTGTGCCTCCTTCCTGACCCTGTCTACTGGTGGGTCTTCGGGGCGGGAGGGGCCGGTGGTGCACCTTGCCGCAGTTGTCTCAAGCTGGGTCAGCGACCGAATTCGGGCGGACGGCATTACTGCGCGCGATCTGCTGGGATGTGCGGTGGCAGCGGCTGTGTCTGCCAGCTTTAACGCCCCCATTGCCGGCGCGCTTTTTGCGATGGAGGTGGTGCTGCGCCATTTTGCGGTCAATGCTTTTGCCCCCATCGTGATTGCAGCGGTGGCAGGTACGGTGATCAACCGCCTGGAATATGGCGATGTGACCGAATTCAGCCTCGAAACCCCAGGCGCGCTGCAATTCTACGTCGAATTGCCTGCGTTCCTGATCCTGGGTCTGATTTGCGGCGTTGTGGCCGTGGTGCTGATGAAGTCGATCTTCTTCGCCGATAAGGTGGGTGTCATGGTGCAAGAGGCCATTGGCCTGCCGCGCTGGCTGCGCCCGGCGGGGGCGGGGCTGATCTTGGGCATTATGGCGGTGTGGTTCCCGCACATTATCGGTGTCGGCTACGAGACCACGGTTCTGGCGCTGAGCGGCGGTCTGGTGGCCTCGCAGGCGATCCTGTTTGTCATGGTGAAAACCGCGGCTGTGGCGGTGACCATGGGCGGGCGCATGGGGGGCGGGGTGTTTTCCCCGTCGCTGATGATCGGCGCGTTGACAGGGCTGGCTTTTGGCCTGATTGCCACCTCGATCCTGCCGGAGGTGTCCGGGACGCCGACGCTTTATGCGTTCACCGGGATGGGCGCCGTGGCCGCCGCAGTTCTGGGCGCGCCGATTTCGACCACTTTGATTGTGTTCGAGCTGACCGGTGACTGGCAGATCGGCTTGGCGGTTATGGTGTCGGTGTCGATGTCCACCGCCCTGGCCAGCCGTATGGTGGACCGATCCTTCTTTCTGACGCAGCTTGAAAAGCGCAACCTGCATTGTGCGGCGGGCCCGCAAGCCTATCTTCTGTCGAGCATCAAGGTCGGCACCCTGTGTCATGCAGCCCATACGCTGGACGATGATCTGCGTGCGCGTCTGGAAGAGCTGGTCGAAAATGGGGTTTCTGTCTGTGCCTCGGCCAGCCTAGAGGCCGCCCTCCCGGTTTTTGACCGCAGTGGCGAGGATGTGATTCCCGTGCTCGCGCATCTGCCGGAAGGTGCGAATCCCGATGGCGCGGCAGGGTCAAACCTTTTTGGTGCGCTGCGCCATGTGGATTGCCTGCAGGCATATAACCGCGCATTGGTGGCGGTTGCTGCGGAAGAACACCGCTGACCGCTTGGGAAGTGGGTTGAATAGGCACAACCTGTGGCATTTCTGCATGGCCGCCATCTGTCCTGTACTAATTCGTTAATAACCGGTTGCGAGCACCTCACGCGTTGTTCACATTTCCTAACAAAAGATAAAAATCTTTAGTGATCGGGCGGATCGGAACAATGCAGGCAATGGATACCATGTCTCAGGCAACAGACGGCTTTGGCCGCGACGATGCACAGGCCAACGAGCGTGCCGCGCTCGAGGCATTGATCAACTATGTCGCAGACATGGGGTCTGGTGCGCAGGGGCGGGACCGCCATGGTCAGGCCGACGCACTGCGCCGTTCATTGCGCGATGTTCTGGACCCGAAGTTCAGCTAAGTTGGCTTAATCACGCTGACGCAGGCAGTTTCCAAAGACCATTCGCACGCACATCAAAAAACCGGGCACTGGGCCCGGTTTTTGTGTTTTTACGGGTTGGAACGCAGGTCAGACCTTCTCAACCTTGACGCTGGCGCTCTCGACAAACGCGATATAGTCCTTGATCTCTGCAGCGGCCTCCAGCGGTGCTTCATAGCTCCAGGCGGCGTCTTCGGTCACCGAAGATTTATTGGCAATCGAGAAGTAGGTGGCGTCGCCCTTGCTGGCGCAGCTGGTGGTTTTCTCGGATCGGTCGAGGAAGGCCATGGCAATGTCCCCGCGCGGGAAATAGATCACCGGCGCCAGATCGCCTTCGCTCAGTTCCAGTGCATTGGTGCTTTCGCCCAGAACGGCGCCGCCAGAGCGGACCACCCAGGTGCCTTCAACCTTGCGAATGCGAATGTTTGTCATGTTTATCCCCTAATTCTTATTTCTGAGCGGCTTGTGCCTGCTGAGTGTAACAATTGTATATCAAAGCGGCGCGCACGCGGTCTTGAGCCATTCCGCCGCACCAGCGCTCAGCTGCGGCAAAATCTTCTCCAGAACCTCTGCGTGATAGGCATTCAGCCAGTCTTTTTCTGCGGTGCAGAGACTATCTGCATCAATCAGGCGTCTGTCAATCGGAACGAATGTGAGCGTACGCCAAGACAACATGTCACGACCTTGGTCACTTGTTGGCAGGGCTTCTGCCGGGGTGACAACAATGAGGTTCTCGATCCGAATACCAAACGCGCCTTCACGATAGTACCCAGGTTCGTTTGACAGGATCATACCCGGTTCCAGCGGCACATGGCTCATCCGGCTCAGGCGCTGTGGGCCTTCGTGGACGCTCAGGTAGGCGCCAACCCCATGGCCAAGCCCGTGGTTGAAGTCCTGCCCCGCAGACCACAGCGGCACCCGTCCAATCGCTTCGATATCGCGCCCGGCCAGCCCACGCGGCCAGCGCAGGCGCGATATGGCGATCATGCCTTGCAGGACACGGGTGAAGGCGGCGCGTTCTTCGTCACCGGGCGTGCCGACGGCCAGTGTGCGGGTAATGTCGGTGGTGCCGTCCAGATATTGGGCACCACTGTCCAGAACCAGAAGATCGCCCGCGGCGAGGGTGCGGTTGGTTTCCTCCGTCACGCGGTAATGGATCACCGCGCCATTTGGTCCGGTGCCAGAGATGGTTTCAAAGCTGATGTCGCGCAGGGCATTGTCCTGACGGCGCTGGTCTTCGAGGTGTTTGACCACGTCGATTTCAGTGATCGTGCCGGGGGGCTGTGCATCGAGCCACGCCAGCGTTTCCACCACGGCCGCCCCGTCGCGCAGATGCGCTGCGGCAGAGCCTTCGATTTCGGCCGTGTTTTTGCGTGCCTTGGGCAGGGCGCAGGGGTCCCCGGCAGGTTCCAGCGTGGCTGCGCAGGCGTCAGCGACGGCTTGGGGGAGGGTGGTCTCATCCACGGCGACCGTGCCGGTAAGCGCCGCAACGGCTTCTAAAAAGGTCTCGGGCGCATGCAGCGACACAGGCTCAGGCAGCGTGATTCCCGCCAGCTTGTTCGCATCCATAAACAGATCGACCCGCGCGTCGGCATGCAGGATGGCAAAGCCATGTGCCACGGGATTACGGGCAATGTCGCTGCCGCGCAGATTGAGCAGCCACATCAGGTTGTCTGGCAGGGTGACAATCGCCGCTGATTGGCCTGCTGCGCGCAGGCTTGCGGCAAGGCGGGTGATCTTGCTCTCTGCGGTTTCACCGGCATAGTCCAAGGGATGGGGGAAAACCGGATTGGCAGGGGCTGCAGGCTGATCGGTCCAAACCCGATCGACGAGGTTCTCGGTCTGCGTCAGGAGGATGCCCTTCGGGGCGAGACGGGCGGTGAGCTCGCGGATTTCCTTGGTGGGATGCAGCC
This sequence comes from Tritonibacter multivorans, assembly GCF_001458415.1. Classification (GTDB taxonomy): domain Bacteria; phylum Pseudomonadota; class Alphaproteobacteria; order Rhodobacterales; family Rhodobacteraceae; genus Epibacterium; species Epibacterium multivorans. Next base: position 119,309 of record NZ_CYSD01000039.1, read on the forward strand.
AAGGGTCATAGGCCACAGAGCCCCCGTTTGGCAGCTGTTCGATCAACCAGGCTGCCAGAGAGACCTCGGGCCAGGAAACAGGCGTGTAGACATCGGCAACTTGCTGTTTCACCTGTGTGCGGTATCGGCCGTCAATGAAAACACCTGCAATATCGTGCAGCGCAGCGCAGAAGCCGGCAGACCCGGTGAACCCGGTGAGCCAGGACAGGCGCTCGTCGCGGGGGGCGACATATTCGCCCTGATGGGCATCTGCACGCGGAACCAGAAATCCATCAACCTCTTTGCGAGACAGCTCTGACCGGAGCGCCTCCAGCCGGTCCGGCCCCTGCTCAGGGCGCGCGGTGACGTCAAAGGATTGAAACATGGCGGCTCTCCCAAAAATTGCGGGTCTAAAGATGGTTGCGGCCTTTGTTCCATGCAACCAATGGCAGTGCAAGCGTGCAGCCGTCGTAACTGGGGGCTCCCGTCGGTTTGCTCCTGTTCAAAGAACAGGCACAAACCCTTGGGCATGGCGCAGCGCCTGCGGCCCGGCGCGGCCTCGCAGAATAGCTAACATGGACGAAAACGCGGCGGGATCATGAGACCCGCGCACCGAAGGTGCGCGTGGCCCAAGGCTTATGCGAGCATCTTCGATGCTCGGAAAAGGCGCGGGAGCGGACCCGCTCCCCGCAGGGGCGGTCGGCCCCGCCGACCTGATGCGCCGACCTGATTAGCCGACCTTGCGCATTCCCATAACACGGGCGCGTGCACGTGGGTCACTGTCAAAGAGCGCCGCGAGCTGTTCGGTCATCGCGCCCGCCAGCTGCTCGACATCGGTGATGGTCACGGCGCGGTCATAGTAGCGGGTCACGTCATGGCCAATGCCGATCGCAAGCAGTTCGACCTGTTTGCGCTTCTCGACCATGGCGATCACATCGCGCAGGTGTTTTTCCAGATAATTCGCCGGGTTCACCGAAAGCGTGGAGTCATCCACCGGCGCCCCATCCGAGATCACCATCAGAATTTTGCGCGCCTCGGGCCGGGACAACATCCGCTTATGCGCCCACTCGAGCGCCTCGCCGTCGATGTTTTCTTTCAGCAGGCCCTCTTTCATCATCAGGCCCAAATTCGGACGCACGCGCCGCCAGGGGGCATCGGCCCCCTTGTAGATGATGTGGCGCAGGTCATTCAGACGGCCCGGCAGCTGCGGACGGCCCTGATTGAGCCATTCTTCGCGCGCCAGCCCGCCTTTCCAGGCACGGGTGGTAAAGCCGAGGATTTCGACCTTCACATTGCAGCGCTCCAGCGTGCGGGCCAGTACATCGGCACAGATGGCGGCGATGGAAATGGGACGTCCGCGCATGGAGCCTGAATTGTCCAAGAGCAGCGTCACCACAGTGTCGCGGAATTCGGTGTCTTTTTCGATCTTGAACGACAGTGGCGTGGTGGGGTTTGCCACCACACGGGCCAGACGGCCTGCGTCCAAAATGCCCTCTTCGAGGTCAAACTCCCACGATCTGTTCTGCTGGGCCTGCAGGCGACGCTGCAGCTTGTTGGCCAAACGGGACACAGCGCCTTTCAGCGGCTCCAGCTGCTGGTCCAGATAGGCGCGCAGACGCTCCAGCTCTTGTGGTTCTGCCAGATCTTCAGCTTTGACCTCTTCGTCATTGCTGTCGTCAAACACCTTATAGTCCGGGTCAGCCTCGGAAACCGGGGGCGGTGCCGGCGGTTCGAGCGGGGCTTCGCCATCGGGCATCTCCATCTCGTCGGACAGCTCATCTTCGGCCATCTCATCCGAGGAGACCTGCGCCTGCGACTGGTCCTGCTGCTGTTCCTGTGCCTGTTCCGGGTTGGCTTCAACGTCGTCTTCGTCGCTGTCGTCCTGCCCAGAGCTTTCCGGCTGTTCTTCTTCTTCCGAGGTTTCCTCGGCCGTTTCATCCTGCTCGTCTTCCAGCTCGTCCGGATCATCGCCCAGCTGGTCGCCATAGCCGAGGTCCGAAATCACCTTGCGGGCAAATTTGGCAAAAGCCGCCTGATCGGACAGCATCCCGTCCAGATCCTCAAGCGTATCTCCCGCCTGATTTTCAATGAACCCGCGCCACAGGTTCATGACATTGTCTGCGGCTTCGGGCAGGGGGCGGCCGGTGGCCAGATGGCGGATCAGATAACCTGCCGCGACGGGCAGGGGGGCCTCTGAGGCGGTTTTGACCTGATCATATCCACGGCGCAGGGCTTCGTGCTGAATTTTCACATCGATGTTCGACGCCGTGCCCGGCATGACGCGTGCGCCCATGGCTTCGCAGCGGGCGTGTTCCATCGCCTCGTATAGTTCGCGGGCCATATCCCCATTGGGGACATAGCGCGCGTGGGTCGCGTCGTCATGGAACCGCTGGCGCATCGCCAGCGCATCGGCTGTGCCGCGCGCCATCAGCACCTCTTCACGGGTCATCCGACGCGAGACCTGCGGCAGGCGCATGGCATCGCCGGTCATGCCCGAGGGGTCGACCGTGTAATTCACCGACAGTTCGGCATTATTGGCCATGACCTTGGTGGCCTCGGCCAAGGCTTTCTTGAACGGATCTGCCGGGTTGTCGTTCGGTTTGCTCATGTCTTTATAGCCACTTCATCAAGGCTCAGCCGGTCGCAGGCGAGGTCGGCCAGAACCGACACATGCACGTCCAACGCATCTATTACTTTATAGCCCGGATCCAGCCCGTCAAAGGCCAGGTTCAGGTCGGTCCCTGCAAGCACAATGGCGTCCGCGCCTTGGTCTTCGACCATTTGGCGGCCGGCCGCCACAAACACTTCGCGCTGCGACGGGGTACAGTGTCCGGCAACCGCCATGTCCAGATAGGCCTGACCAATATGGTCAATCTCGCTGTCCACGGCCACGGCTTCGGTCTGTGCCAGCTGACCATAAAGGCGGCTGGCCATCACCCCGCGGGTGCCCAGAAGCCCGATCCGTTTGATCCCTTCGCGCGCAAAGTAGCCGTCCAAAGGTGCGACGCCCGAAACGACGGGCAGAGCAGACAGAGTGGCCATTTCATTCACGCAAAAATGCGCCCCAAGCGAGGTCAGTGCGACGCAGTCACATCCGGCGGCTTTCAGCCGGTCGATCTGGACTGCGAACCGTTCGGCCTGCGGCTGGCGCGCATCAGCGAGGTTGTTTTGGATCAGGGTCTGAATGTCGCCATGGCTGATGGTGAGATCAAGCGTCGTGCCGCGCTCTGCCACCGCGGCAGTCAGCCGCTGGTAGTAGACGATAGTGGCGGCAACGCCGATCCCCCCGATCAGGCCAATGTGCATTGTCAGGTCCCGTTCTTAGCCAAGGCTCACGTTTGCTGCGCTTTCCGGCAGTTCTTCATCAAAGCAACGCTGGTAGAACTCCGCCACGGTCTGGCGCTCCAGCTCGTCACATTTGTTGAGGAACGACAGGCGGAAGGCATAGCCCACATCGCGGAAAATCTCGGCGTTCTGCGACCAGTTGATTACGGTCCGGGGCGACATCACGGTGGACAAATCGCCGTTCATAAACGCGGTCCGGGTCAGGTCTGCGACGGTGACCATCTGGCTGATGGTCTTGCGGCCTTCGGCGGTGTTGTAATGCGGCGCTTTGGACAGAATGATCGCCGCCTCGGCATCGTGGCTGAGGTAGTTCAGCGTCGACACCAGCGACCAGCGGTCCATCTGGGCCTGGTTGATCTGCTGGGTGCCGTGATACAGGCCGGTGGTATCGCCCAGACCGACGGTGTTTGCGGTGGCAAACAGGCGGAAGTTCGGGTTGGGGGTGATGATCTCGTTCTGATCGAGCAGGGTCAGCTTGCCGTCATGTTCCAACACGCGCTGGATCACAAACATCACGTCCGCGCGGCCCGCGTCATATTCGTCGAATACAATCGCGACCGGGTTGCGCAGCGCCCAGGGCAGGATGCCTTCGTGGAATTCTGTGACCTGCTTGCCGTCGCGCAGCTTGATCGCATCCTTACCGATTAGGTCGATCCGAGAGATGTGGCTGTCGAGGTTCACACGCACAGAGGGCCAGTTCAGACGGGCTGCGACCTGTTCGATATGGGTGGATTTACCTGTGCCGTGATAGCCTTGGATCATCACACGACGGTTGTGCGAGAAACCGGCGAGGATCGCCAGCGTGGTGTCACGGTCGAACTTATAGGTGGGGTCCAGCGCGGGCACGCGGTCAGAGCCTTCTGCAAAGCCCTTCACAGTCATATCGCTGTCGATCCCAAAGACCTCGCGTACCGAAATGGTCTCGGTCGGTTTCGCGTTCATGTCGAGGAGGCCGTCGGTCATTCCATCTGTCCTTATCAAAACTTTGCGGTGTGGTCGCGTCGGACGCACAATTCGCAGGATTGGTGCCCCATTCCGCGCCCAAGGGCAAGGGCTGCGTATTGTTATGACACAGGAAAGACGGAGCGTCTCAGTCCAGCGCTGTGGTCTTGATCATACCAAACCGGGCCAAACCGGGCCAAAGCGCGCCAAACCTGTCCCAAACCCGGCCAAAACAAGTGCGCCGCCCCGATTGCCAGGAGCGGCGCTGTTTCCGTGAGTGGGAAATAGGAGTTATTTTGACCGGGTCCAGGCGAATTTCTGGAACGGTTCGTCAACCGGGGTCTGGGCCATGTGGTTGACGTAATTCGACATGATTTTCTGAGAATAGCCCAGCACCACCTCGAGCATGTTTTTGCGGGTGTAGCCTGCCTCAAGGAAGGCCGACACGGTGGCGTCGCTCAGGAAGCCACGGTCGCGCACCACGCTCAGGGTGAAGCTGCGCAGCGCTTCCAGTTTCGGATCCGCCAGCGGGGTCTCATCACGCAGCGCGTCGATGATCGCCGGATCCACCTTCATCATATGCGCAATGCCGGTGTGGGCGGGCACACAGTAGTGGCATTCGTTTTCCACATTGATGGTCTGCCACACCACGGTCAGCTCTTCTGCATTGAACGAGGTCTTCTGAAACAGCGCGTGGGCCGTCTGGTAGGTTTCCAGCAGTTCCGGGCTTTCCGCCATAACCGAATGCAGACCGGGCAGGCGGCCAAAGGTGGCGATGGAGCGTTCGATCAGCGGTTTGGAGGCTTCTGGGGCGGTTTCAGCGGTGTGGAACGGGAAGTCAGACATATCGGAATCTCCGGGGTTAAGCGCCGGGCGGTGTGCTCCGGCTGACAGGGAACTTAGATAGTTTGAGCGATCACTCAATGGGATAATTTGAGCGATCACTCAAATGTGAAGCGGCGGATTGACGGGCAGGGGGAAGACAGCGGCGGTTTGCTGCCGTAAATAGAAGGTATGAGCCGTGCCCAACCCTATGACCGCCAGACCGCGATTGATGCTGCCATGACCTTGTTCTGGGAGAAGGGCTATCATGCGACCTCGCTCAAGGATCTGGAGGCGGCGCTGCAGATGAAACCGGGCAGCATCTATGCCGCGTTCAAAAGCAAAGAGGGCCTCTATCTCGAGGCGCTGGCTTATTATGGCGAGAGTTTTGAACAGCGTCTCGGCGCCGTGGCCGAAGTCTCTGACACACCGCTCAAGACGCTGGCCAATTTCATGCGCAGCCAGGTGAAGGCGGATGAAAAGGGCGTTTTGCGGGCCTGTATGGTGGTGAAAACCCTGTTGGATCTACCGCTGGCCGATGGGCCGATTGGCGCCGCCGCGCGGGCGCAATACGACCACACGCGCAACGCCTTTGCCGACCTGTTCCGCGCCGCCCAAGCGCAGGGGCAATTGGCGGCGGATGCCGACGCCGAGGTGCTGGCCAAACGCTACCAAATGGCGATCACCGCCCTGCGGATCGAAGCGCAGCGAACCCCGAACGACCCGCTGGTGGCTGAGTTGGCCGAGACGCAGGCAGCGGAGATTGAGGGGCTTGCCGTTTGAGGGTGGCCTGCGATCTGTTGTTGGAGGCAAGCCAAAGCCAACAAAGAAAGCAAAATGAAGTGTGACTTGTCGATGGCGCGAAAAGCACTTCGCTGACGGCTCAGGATACTGAAGCCGCCGCATTTGCAGCGAAAAGTCATCTTTGTGCCTTCAGTGGCTGACGCTGCGCTTTGCGCGAGCGCCTGCTTTTCGAAGCGTAGTCAAAATCCAAACTATGACTCCGACCCAAATTGCCGCTTCTAAATGAAAGAACATTCGATCCCGTAAGCGCTCTAGTTGGTAGAACTCATCGCAATACTCTTGGCCAATCGGACAAACAGCGAAGTCTGATAGACCGGCTGCATCCACGGACCAAATGTGGATTCCGAACGGCAACGCAATGACGATCATTTGGACAATAAGCATTGCCGCGAAAAGTCTAGTGCTTAGTTTCTGGGCTGTTGCCTGACGCACAAGACACCAAATCGCCAGAGCGACCCAAAGCATAGGACCAAGTGCAAGCACAAATATCATGAGTCTCTTCGTGTCGACCTTTTGGCGGTTAACATAAGCCAAGTTTCGCAACGATGAAAATCATCATCTTTCAACGAAAGTATCGGCTGTCTTTGCCCTAAATTTCAAAAGCCGCCATTGGCGCAGCCGCAGCGAAAGAGCGGTTTGTCCGCGACCTGTCATTCAATTTTGAATACCAATGTCGCCTCACAGCCCCGCGCGGAGGCGTTCTAGGCTGCGTTCGTCGACAAATCGCGGGGTGGACTTCATGTAGTCGGCAAAGGCCGCTCCGTATCCCTTCAGGAGCCAGCGTTCCTCGTTCAGGACGAACAGGAAATAAAGCGTGAAGAGGACACCCGCCAGACCGATTGTGATCCACGACCCCGCCGCGATGCCCAGACCCACAGTCGCCAGCACCGAGGTCACATACTGCGGGTTGCGGGAATAGGCGTACATGCCGCCTGTGACCAGACCGCCCGAGTCGCAATAGGTGTTGTCGAGGCCAAGAAACCGGTACCCCCACAGCGTAATGCCAAAGGCCATGACCATGATCGGCACCCCGATCACATAGCGGAGTGGGTGGCCCCAGCCCAACACGGCAATCTCTGTCAGGGCAAAGGCGACCGTGGCCCCACAGAACAGCCGGAACAGACCAAACGCTAGATGGTGACGCCAGCCGGTGGACGCAGGCCAAAGACCCAGTTCCGGGCGCTTGAGGCTCAGCCCCAGATGCGCGGCCAGCGCGACGGCCGATAAAATCGCAAGCGCAAGGCTCAGATCGTGGAGAAGTTCGAAAGACGCCATCATGCCAATACCCTCCCTCAAGGACGCGGCTCTTTGGTTCCACCTACATTAGCAATGTAACAGGAAAGCGGAGCGCGCAAAGATAGGGTGGGTTCACTCCGGGTCACGCTTTGGCGAGGCTTGGGCGTGGGGCGTGCAAATAGGCAAGAGAGGCAAAGAAAAAGGGCCCCATTGGGACCCTTTGCGGTTTTGTGCGAGCAGCGCTTATTTGAAGCTGCGGCTGTCCTTGATCTGATCCCAGGCCCAGACCACCTCTTGCAGCTGTTCTTCCTGGCTGCGGTCGCCGCCGTTCATATCCGGGTGCAGGACTTTGATCAGTTTCTTATAGGCTTTGCGGATCTCGGCCTTGGTCCAGTCGTCCTTGGCCTCGAGGATTTCCAGTGCGCGACGTTCCGGCGGCGGCAATCGGCGGGTCGAAGCCTGGCCGTTCTTGCCGGGGTTCTTGGTCGCATTCTGACCCAGAACCTGATGCGGATCCTCAATGCCCAGGCGCGCCCAGGCGCGGGCCTCGGGATCCCCCATGGGTTTGGTTTCGCGTTCCCAGACCTTGTCCTTTGACTGTTGGGCGTTCATCTCGGCCTCGGTGGTGCCTTCGAAGAAGTTCCATTTCTGGTTGTACTCGCGAATGTGATCCTGACAGAACCAGTAGAATTCGTCCAACACGTCGGGCGCCTTGGGCGCGCGGAAAGTTCCGGGCTTGTCACAGCCGGGATGTTCGCATTTGCGTGTCGACGTGGAAGACGCACCTGTGGTGCTGCGGCGTCCGCGCGGATTTTTCTTCTTCGCGGACTTGATCGACATATCGAAGCCAAAGGGATCGGATTTGGTCATGCGGGGGCACCTTCTAGACGCACTGTTCGACTCGGATGCAGCAGTTTAATCTAACACTCCAGAGATAAAAGGGGGGCGGGAAAAGAATTATGAACAACAAGCGGAGAATTGCAGGATGAGCGTCAAAGCAGAGATCGAAGCAGCGCTGAAAGACGCGTTTAACCCCAGCCGGTTAGAGGTTGTCGATGACAGTGACAGCCACCGCGGGCATGCTGGTCACGACGGTCATGGTGAAAGCCATTTTAACGTTCTGATCCGGGCCGAGGCCTTCGGACCAATGAACCGCGTGGCACGGCATCGTGCTGTGCACAAAGCGCTCGGCGATATTGTTGCCCGCATCCATGCGCTGGCGCTCGATATTGACGCCTGAGTCGCACGCGACCAGAGAGAACCAGAGGGCGTTTAGCCGTCCTCTGGTTCTTTGAGCGGGTTCTTGAGGCCCGCCCGCTGTTTCAGCGCGGCCGTGAGGCCAGAGACAGGACTCAGTTCTTCCACACCATCGTCCGAGATCATTTTACGCGCGCCTGCACCGGGGATGGCCACAGCTTCTGGTGGTGCCTCAGGGTCGCCGGCAATGGCGGTGAGCGGCGGTTCAGGCGCGGGTGATGGCGTCGCAGGCGCCGCCGCGACGGGGGGCGCGGCCTCTGCTGCTGCGCGTGCTGTCGCGGTTGCACTGGCCGCGGCTGCCACGGAGGGCACTGTTTCGCTGGGGGCGGCAGGGGCCTCTGCGGGGGCTGCAGTGTGGAGGGCACGGCGAAACACCAGCAGGTTACGCCAATTGGTTTTCGATCCGGTCAGGCCAGAGCGTTCTTCGCTGGGCAACATTTCAGCGCGTTGAAATTCCCAACCTTCAACAGCCATTTCGTTCAAGATGGCCTCAACCCCATTGGCAAAGCGGTCCTCGGGGGTTTTGACGCCCTTGGCTTTCTTGCCCTTATTGGGGGCGGGAATGACTTTGTACTCAAACGCTTGCATGGGGTTCTCCTCGCAGGGTCAGAGAGATGATTTAGCAATTGGGGCCCCGCCGTCAAGCAAACCCGCACAATTGCAGCACGGCACAGGAAAAAGGGTGACCGTGCGGGCCACCCTTTTGCGATCTTTTGAGGACGTTGCGGCTGTTACGCGAGCTTCTTCGCGATCAGCTCGTTCACCGCTTTGGGGTTGGCTTTGCCGCCGGTGGCTTTCATCACCTGACCGACAAACCAGCCCGCGAGCTTGGGGTTCACCTTGGCCTTTTCCACCTGCGCGGGGTTGGCGGCGATGATTTCGTCCAGTGCGGCCTCGATGGCGCCAGTGTCGGTTACCTGCTTCATGCCGCGCTCTTCGACGATTGCGGCCGGGTCGCCCCCTTCGGTATAGACGATCTCGAACAGATCCTTGGCGATTTTGCCGGAAATCGCGTCCGAGGCGATCAGGTCAATAATTCCCCCCAGCTGCGCAGGGGACACGGGGCTTTCGGTGATGCCCTTGTCTTCGTCTTTCTTGAGGCGGCCAAACAGTTCGTTGATGACCCAGTTCGCGGCCAGCTTGCCCGAACGGCCCTCGGCCACGGCCTCAAAATATTGTGCCGCTTCGACCTCGGCTGTCAGAACCGAAGCATCATAATCGGTCAGGCCAAAATCGCCCATGAAACGGGCTTTCTTCTGGTCCGGCAGCTCGGGCAGGTTCGAGGCAATATCGTCCACCCATGCTTGTTCGATTTCCAGCGGCAGCAGGTCGGGATCGGGGAAGTAGCGATAGTCATGCGCTTCTTCTTTCGAACGCATCGACCGCGTCTCACCCTTGTCCGGATCGTAGAGACGGGTTTCCTGTTCGATCTCACCACCGCTTTCCACGATCTGGATCTGGCGGCGGGCCTCGACCTCAATCGCCTGCTGGATAAAGCGCATGGAGTTCATGTTCTTGATTTCGCAACGCGTACCAAGGTGCGCGAAGTCACCGGTTTCCTGGAACTTCTCGTATTGGCCAGGCAGACAGATCGACACGTTGACGTCCGCACGCAGGTTGCCGTTTTGCATATTGCCGTCGCAAGTGCCCAGATACTGCATGATCTGGCGCAGCTTGGCGATATAAGCCGCCGCTTCCTCAGGCCCACGAATGTCAGGGCGCGAGACGATCTCCATCAGGCAGACGCCGGTGCGGTTCAGATCGACAAAGGACATGGTGGGATCCATGTCGTGGATGGATTTGCCCGCGTCCTGCTCCATGTGGATGCGTTCCACGCGCACATTGCGCGCGGTGCCGTCGCCCAGTTCCACCAGCACTTCGCCTTCGCCCACGATGGGGTGATAGAGCTGCGAAATCTGATAGCCCTGCGGCAGATCCGGGTAGAAATAGTTCTTGCGGTCAAAGGCCGACCACAGGTTGATATCCGCCTTCAGGCCCAGACCTGTGCGCACGGTCTGCTCCACGCAGAACTCATTGATCACCGGCAGCATGCCGGGCATGGCCGCATCAACAAAAGCCACGTTTGAATTCGGCTCTGCGCCAAATTTGGTCGAGGCCCCCGAAAACAGTTTTGCATTGGAACTCACCTGGGCATGGACCTCCATGCCGATGACCAGTTCCCAGTCATGCTTGGCGCCCGAGATCACCTTGGGCTTGGGGAGTTCATATGTCAGGTCGAGCATGGTCCACCGTCATCCTTTGATCCAATTGTTCCCTGCGTTCTAGGCGTCAAGGCGGACAGGGGCAAGAGGGCAAAGACCCATGGGCCGCCTCATGGGGTGTGCGGTCGGCTGATTTGCCCGGGCGTCCAGCTTCTTTTGGCCCAAATACTCCGGAGCGCGAGGCAGCGCCTCGCATAAAAAACGGCCCCCAAACAGGAGGCCGCCATTTGGATGTGAGGATTCCATCAGTTCAGGTATTTTGCGAGCACCGCGTCATAGGTGCCGTCGGCGCGCATTTCGTCCAGCGCGGCGGCCAGTTTGGCAGCAATCTCGGGATCAAAGTCGAGGTTAGACGCCAGCCAGTTGCTGGTGGTGCGCTGCGGCGCGCCAAAGACCAGCGAAGATGGGTCGAAGCCTTCGGATTTGAAAACATAGGCGGCGCGCTGGTCCAGCGTATACCACGCGTCCACTCGGTCATGTTCCAGCAGACGGGCGGCGGTGGCGGTGTCTTTGGTATGCTGCGCATTGGCGACGCCGTTTTCATCCAGTCGACGCTCGCGCGGGGTTCCGCCCATCACGGCAACACGGCCCAGTGCTGCGCCCGCCTCAAAACTGTCGACAGAGTCTGAAGTAGTTACAAAAACTTCGTTCGGTGCTGCCATTTCCACAACCCAACCATAAAGCGGTTCGCGTTTTTGGGTGCGGGTGGCTGTGAACAGCAGCGAATTGGGGGTTTTCTGCACGGTCATCTGCGCGCGTTTCCATGGCAGATATTCGATTTTCAGGTCAACGCCCGCGCGGTTTGCCATTTCGGTCAACAGCTCGTGGCTGATGCCGGGGTTCGGCGCTTCGGCGCCAATGGTATAGGGCGGCAGTTCGCCGGTGTAGGCGGTGATGGTGGCAGCGTGCAGTTGCGGAGTGGTCAGACCCAGCGTGAAGGCCAGGCTCAGAAGTAGACGGTTCATGTGAAGGGGTCCCTTCGGAAATGGGTTTCAGCAAAAGGGCGTTGGAGAGCGCCTTTCTGCTGGTCTTAAGTTTCCAAACTTTCCGCTGAGTTAACGTAGGGGCAACTGTGGCGCATTCGATCTACTTTCCATAGTTTTGCGCCATTTTACGCTGCTCGGTTGGAGCGTGTGGCTTTCTTCTTGGCCAAGCCTCGGCGTCAGTTTATGTCCATTGAACCCCGGTGTTTTTCCGGGAGTGCGCTATTGCAGGAGAAGATATTGAGCCAGACCGCCCAGACCGCCCAAACCCCGCAACGCATTTTGCGCACCATTGCGCAGGACATCAGCGCCGAGGCCAAGCAGGTCGCCGCCGCGGTTGATCTTTTGGATGGCGGCGCAACGGTTCCCTTTGTGGCACGGTATCGGAAAGAGGCCACCGGCGGTCTGGATGACACACAGCTGCGGGTGCTGTCGGAACGGCTGGCCTATTTGCGCGAACTGGAGGCCCGCCGGGCCACGATCCTCGACAGTATTAAATCCCAGGACAAGCTGACCGATGCGCTGGCCAAGGCAATTGCGGGCGCAGAGACCAAGGCGCAGCTGGAAGACATCTATCTGCCTTACAAAAAGAAACGCCGGACCAAGGCGATGATTGCCCGCGAAAACGGGCTGGAGCCGCTGCTCGACCAAATCCTATCTGACCGGTCGGTAATCCCTGAGGTGCTGGCGGGTAGCTTCCTGACAAATGCGGTTGAGACCCCCAAAGACGCGCTGAATGGCGCGCGTGATATTCTGACCGAACGGCTGTGTGAAAGCGCGCCCCTTCTGGGGCGGTTGCGCAGTTACATGAAGTCCGAGGCACAGTTCACCGCGCGGGTGATCGAGGGCAAGGAACAGGACGGCGCGAAATTCGCCGACTACTTTGCCCATTCTGAGACTTGGAAAGACATGCCCTCGCACCGGGCCCTGGCCATGCTGCGAGGGGCAAACGAAGGTATATTGGCCCTTGATATTGCCCCGCCGGGCGAAGAAGGCGCGGAGCGCGCCGAAACAATGGTCGCCGCCGAACTGTCCCTGCGCGGGCAGGGGGCGGCAGACCAATGGTTGCGCAAGGTGGCTGGTTGGACCTGGCGGGTGAAACTGTCGATGTCGATGATGGTAGAACTGATGAGCGACCTGCGGCTGCGCGCACAGGAAGAGGCCATTCAGGTCTTTGCCCGTAACCTCAAGGACCTCTTGTTTGCCGCGCCTGCAGGGGCGCGTCCGACGCTTGGGTTGGATCCGGGCATTCGCACCGGCGTCAAAGCGGCTGTCGTCGATGCAACGGGCAAGGTTCTGGCCACAGAAACACTCTATCCTTTCCAGCCCAAGAACGACCTGCGCGGCGCTCAGACCTCTATTGCGCGGTTGATCAAGGCGCATGGGATCGAACTGGTGGCCATCGGCAATGGCACTGCCAGCCGCGAAACCGAACGGATGGTGGGCGAGGTGCTGGGCGCGCTGCCTGCGGGGATCAAAGCCCCAACCAAAGTGGTGGTCTCAGAGGCGGGCGCGTCGGTCTATTCCGCCTCCGAACTTGCCGCGCGCGAATTCCCCGATCTGGACGTCAGCCTGCGCGGCGCCGTGTCAATCGCCCGCCGTCTACAGGACCCGCTGGCGGAGCTGGTCAAAATTGACCCCAAAAGCATTGGCGTCGGCCAGTATCAGCATGATGTCGACCAGCACAAGCTGACCAAATCGCTGGAAGCCGTGATCGAAGACGTGGTGAACGCGGTTGGGGTGGACCTCAATATGGCCTCGGCCCCTTTGTTGGCGCATGTTTCGGGGCTTGGGCCGGGTCTGGCCGAAGCCATTGTCGCGCATCGTGACAGCAATGGCGCGTTCGCATCGCGTCGCGAGCTTCTGAAGGTCGCGCGCCTTGGCCCCAAGGCGTTTGAGCAATGCGCGGGATTTCTGCGGATCCGCGATGGTAAGGAACCGCTGGATGCCTCGGCTGTACACCCGGAATCTTATGCCGTCGCGCGGCAGGTGGTGAAGGCCTGCGGGCGGGACATTCGCCAGATCATGGGGGCAGAGGGCGCGCTGAACACTCTGCGCGCGCAGGATTTTGTCAGCGCCGAGGTCGGCCTGCCCACGGTACGCGATATTTTTGAGGAACTGGAAAAACCCGGCCGCGACCCGCGTCCCAGTTTCCAGACGGCAAGTTTCACGGATGGCGTGGAAGAGATCACGGATTTGAAGCCCGGCATGGTCTTGGAAGGCACGGTCACGAATGTTGCAGCCTTTGGCGCCTTTGTGGACGTTGGCGTCCACCAGGACGGGCTGGTGCATGTCAGCCAATTGGCCGACCGTTTTGTCAAAGATCCTCATGAGGTGGTGAAAACCGGTCAGGTGGTCAAAGTCACCGTGACCGAAGTGGACGTGCCGCGCAAACGCATTGGTCTGACAATGAGGAAAGATGGGGGGGGCTCTGCCAAAGATCAGCGGCGCGAACAAGGCCGCGACACCCCACGTGGCGGTCCCAAAGGCGCTGGGCGCAACCAACCGTCACGCGGTCAGGGGGGGCAGCCACCGCGCAAGGGCGGCCAGACCACCCTGAAGCAAGACAGCCCCGGCGCGCTGGGGGCGGCCTTGATGGATGCGTTCAAGAAGAAATGACAAAGGGGGCCAACGGCCCCCTTCTGCGGTTTGCATATGGCGCGGCGCGTTTACGTGAAGGGCGCCAACTGTAGGCCCTCGGGCGAAAACACAACGCGCTGACCGGCGTCGATTTCTGCGGCGAACAGGGTGGCAAGCGCCGCATGTGCGGTCTGACGCCCGTGATCCGTGAACCGGCGCAGAGAGCTGACACCGATATTATTGGCAAAACCACGTTCGGCGTGGGCCCAGACCATTGGGTGCAGCTCCTGAAGATGGTTGCGCACCAGCCAATGCGCGGATTCGGCGATCTCGTCATAGGTTGCCGCGGCCATTTCGGACGCCGAGCGGGTTCTGAGCGTCACCAAGCAGTAGGCCGCCAGCAGGTTGACCGTTTCCTGATCCACGTCTGCTTCTGCACCGCGCTCGACAATATCTGCGATCCCATCCAGGAACAGTTGCAGATCCATGTCCGCGCAGGCTTCCGGGTCCAGCGCCAGCGCGTCGAAATAGACCCAAGCATATCCAGCGGCGCCCCAGTGCTCGGCTGTGCGATTGGCAATGCGGCGGGCCTCGGTTTCGAGCCGGTCATAGGATCCGTGCCAGCGCGGCAGCAGGTGGTTGCCAAAGGCGCGCATGTGTCGCGCGTTCTGTGGCGCGAGGGCAATCAATGCCCCATACGTGTCGGCCACCTGATCGGCCGTTGCGGGCTGCCCCGAAAACAGCGCGCAGCGCGCGGATAGTACCAATGGGCTGGTATTGGCGGTTGCGTCCAATTCCCCCAACAGCGCCGCAGCGCGATCAAAATGGGCCTGCGCGCGAGTGTCAAAGGCCTCGGGCGTGCTGCTGGCGCGGGCGGCGGTCTGAAAGGCCCAGCCGAAATCAATATGGGTCTGTGCCACAACGGCGGTCATCAGCGGTGCGCGGGCCAGTTCCAGCCGCACCCGTTCGAGCGCCATGACCCCATTCAGCGTGATCGGATCATCGGCAGTGCAGCCTTCGCGGAGGGCGTGTTCCAGCCCATTGACCACATCGCAGCGGGCCCCAAAGGCCAAAAGTTCGGCCAGGGCGCTGCCATTGGGCAGATGGGTGCGGGCTGTGTCGGCCTCTATGAGCGCGGTCAGCAGCTCCTCCCAACGGTCCTGACGGGCCAGAAACTGGCCGCGATCAATGGCGGCTTGTGTCTCGCCAGTGCCTTCGGCGCGCGCCTCCGGCAGGGTCAGCCATGTGTCTGCAGAGGGGCGCTGCGCAGGGTCTGTTCTGTCCGGCGCTGCGGACGTTTGTGGACGCCCCATTTTTAGCAGGGAGGCCCGAGCAGGGGACACTTTGCTGTCTGTGGTAGGCGCGGCCAGATCTGCTGTGGGATCTTCTGTAGGCGCAGTCTGGGCGCCGCCGAGCGCCTTGCGCATGGCGGTGCTGGCTTTACCCGCCAAAAGTTGGTCCAAGAGCCCCGGTGTCCCTGCACCGTCATTCAGGCTTGCATCCGCGGCCGGGCGACGCAGCCCGGTCTGGGCCATGGGTATGATTTTGTCCTTGATCACCTTGGCTTGAGCGCGGCGCAGCGCGTGGCGGATCCCGGTTTTAGCGGTGTTGGCGATAAATTGCATTCGAGATACCCGAAGTTGGCGCGGTCGTTCTGTTAACGTTTCTCAGCAAACTTTTGGGCGCAATTGGGGCGCGGGCGCGGTCTTAGGCGGACGAATTTCAGTTCCTATTAAGTTTACCTTAGCCATTGACCCACCTTCGCCAGTCAATCAGGGCGAAGGTGGGGGATTGGTGCGCAGGAGGCGACAGTGCGCCGCCGCGTTCTTAAAAAGAGGTAAAGTGCTGACGAGTCACAGCAATTCCCCGTGACTTTAGAACCTCTTCCCACGTGTGACCCGGTGGTTGCACTGCAGGTGGCAGGTTGTGACGGGTGCCGGGCTTTGTGTGAATGGTTGTGCGCGTGGAAAAATCCCAGCGGGTCGTCAGGGCGACGCGCTCGATTTCAGAGACCAGAATTTCGCCTTCACTGCGGGGACAGGACCATCTCAGTTGGGTGCTGTCCAAGCTCAGCTCTGCTTTTGGGTTCTGCATAATCTCCCAGAGCGCGGGCGCGGCGGGCAGCGCCAGGATTGCCAGAACCCACCACGTCGCGCCCACAACCAGCCACAGCACTGCCAGCAGCAAGAGCCATGCCCCCAACCCCAGCAGAGCCGCCAGAGATCTGGCATCCCCTTCATAGGTGAAGGGGGGCAGGTCTGCCCCCGCTTGTTCGATGACGTCAGGCATTGAGGATACGGCTCACCATTTCATTGGTATCGCGGCTCAGGCCCTCGGTTGCCAGAATACGTTCTAGCTCTACCCGGACTTTGCCTTGACGGTCGTCGTCATAGCGTTTCCAGGTTTGGAAGGCCGCACACATGCGCGCGGTGGTTTGCGGGTTCAGCGCATCCAGCGCGATCAGCTTTTCCGCAAGCAGCGCATAACCAGCGCCGCTTGCGTGATGGAAGCCCGCATGGTGGCCGGCAAGCGCCCCCATCACCGCGCGGAAGCGGTTGGGGTTTTTCATGTCAAACAGCGCATGGTCACACAAGGATCGTGCCACATCGGCCGCCGCCTCGGGGCGGGCCATCGACACCTGCAGGCCAAACCATTTGTCCATCACCAGACGGTCGTCTTTCCACTGCTCAAAGAAGGCAGCAGACTGATCCGCGCCTTTCTCAATGCGCAACAGGCAGGCGAGCGCTGACAGCTGCAGGGTCATATTGTCCGCAGCTTCATATTGTTTGGCTGCCGCTTCGCCGCCGTCGATGCGTGACAACAGGCCAAGGATCGCACTGTTCAGCGCGCGTTTGCCGGCACCTTCTGCATCAGGCACATAGGGCCCATCAACAGTGGTTGCCGCATAAAGGCGCGGCAGGCTGTCGGCCATTGCCTGCGCGAGGGTTTGCGAGAATGTCTCTGCGGCATCATGAATGGCGGCCGGATCGGGTGTCGTGCCCGCCTCATGCAGGGCCTGCGCAATCTCGGACTGGCTGGGCGGCGACAACACCAGCGCCCGGAAGGCCGGATCCAGTGCGTCGTCACGCACCAGCGACGTCAGCGCCTCCAGGTAGGCGGCATCAGGGGCGGCGCCTTCGGTGATCATGGCAAGGCGTGCTTCGCGCGCCAGCGCACGGCCCGCTTCCCAGCGGTTGAAAGGATCCGTGTCATGGGCCAGCAAAAACGTGCGCTCAGCCGCCGAGGTTTCGCGCTCCAGCACCACCGGGGCGGAAAATTCGCGCAGGATCGACGGCACGGGCCGTTCGCTGAGACCTTCAAAGGTAAAGCTCTGCTCTGCCTCGGTCATCTCCAGCACGGTGGTGGGCACAACCTCTTCGCCTGCGTCGTTCAGCAGGCCTACCGCGATCGGGATCACACGCGGTTCTTTGATGTCCTGACCCGGGGTTGGGGCGGTGGATTGCTGGAAGGTCAGCGTGAAGGTTTCGCCGTCATATTCCTCCGCCACTTTCAGGCGCGGCGTGCCGGCATCCGAATACCAGCGTTTGAACTGCGCCATGTCGCGGCCCGTGGTGTCTTCAAACACCTCTAGCCAATCTTCAATTGTGCAGGCCTGACCATCGTGGCGGTCAAAATACAGATCCAGCGCCTTATAGTAGGCCTCATCGCCCACCAGCCGTTTCAGCATGCCAATGACCTCAGCGCCTTTTTCATAGACGGTGGCGGTGTAGAAGTTGTTGATCTCCTGAAATTCCTCCGGGCGTGGGGGATGCGCCAGCGGGCCGCCGTCCTCGGGGAACTGGCGCGCGCGCAGGTCAATCACATCGGAAATCCGCTTCACCGGTTCTGACCGCATATCGGCGGTGAACTGCGCGTCGCGATAGACCGTCAGACCTTCCTTCAGGCACAGCTGGAACCAGTCCCGGCAGGTGATCCGGTTTCCGGTCCAGTTGTGGAAATACTCATGCGCGATAATCGCCTCGATACGTTCGAAATTCATATCTGTGGAGGTCTCGGGCGAGGCCAGAACGCAGGAAGAGTTGAAAATGTTCAATCCTTTATTCTCCATCGCCCCCATATTGAAGTCATCGACGGCCACGATATTGAATACGTCCAGATCGTATTCGCGGCCATAGACCTCTTCATCCCAGGTCATGGATTTCTTCAGGGCTTCCATGCCAAATGCGCATTTGGTCTCATCGCCGGGACGGACCCAGATGTTCAGTTCCACGTCCTTGCCCGATGCGGTGGTGAACCGATCCGGGTGGTTGACCAGCTCACCCGCGACCAGCGCAAACAGATAGGCGGGCTTGGGCCAGGGGTCGTGCCATTCGGCAAAGCCCGCGCCGCTGTCACCGGGGTTGCCATTGGACAGCATCACCGGCTCTGTGCCTTCGATGCGCACCTTGAACGTCGACATGACATCGGGGCGGTCGGGATAGAAGGTGATCTTGCGGAACCCCTCGGCCTCGCACTGGGTGCAATACATGCCGTTCGACATATAAAGCCCCTCCAGCGCGGTGTTGGCGGCCGGGTTGATCTGCACCTCAGATTCCCATGTAAAGGGTTCAGAGGGCACATCACACTCCAATCCGCCGTCGATCAGGCGCGGCGCGACGGGTTCGCCGTCGATCTGGGCGGAAATCAGCTCCAGCTCTTCGCCGTGCAGGAAAAAGCGCGGGTCAGCGGCCCCCTCGCGCGGCACAAAACGGATCTTGGACAGCACCCGCGTGGCTTCGGGCGCAAGGCGGAAGATTAGCTCTACGCTTTCAACCTCAAAGCCGAAGGGTTTGTAATCCTTGAGGTAAAAGGTTTCTGGGGCCGTAGCGGGGCTAGCGTCTTTCATCGCGTCTCTTCCTGATTTGGCTCAGTTGTTCTCTGACCTCATTGGTAGGGCGCACCCCGAGGTGCGGCAAGGGAAAGCGCAGCTGACCTGTGTAATCTCTGGGATAATTTGAAACAGCTGTGCGGAAATTGGTAATATCATTTGACCGCCCTTGTTGCCGATAGGAAACTTTTCGGTTATGTGGGAAACCGAATTGGACTTACAGGAGGCAAAGATGCGTGATCTTCACGGGATGAAAGTGGCAGCCGAACTGGCGGATTTTGTCGAAAGCAAAGCATTGCCGGGCACGGGTGTCACCGCAGATGCCTTCTGGGCGGGGCTTTCAGGCCTTGTGAATGGCATGGGCGATGAGAACCGCCGCCTCCTGGCCAAACGCGCTGACATTCAGGGCCAGATCGACGCTTGGCATGTGGCCCGCAAAGGTCAGGACTGGGATGCGAGCGCCTATCAGGCCTTCCTGCGCGAGATCGGCTATATCCAGCCCGAGGGCGCGGATTTTGAAATCGACACCGCCAATGTCGATGCCGAGATCGCACATGTCCCCGGCCCACAGCTGGTGGTGCCGATCACCAACGCCCGCTTTGCCCTGAACGCCGCCAATGCCCGCTGGGGCAGCCTCTATGATGCGCTCTATGGCACCGATGCGATGGGCGACCTGCCGACAGGCAAGGGCTATGACGAGGCGCGCGGCGACCGGGTAATTGCCTGGGGCCGCACGTTCCTGGATGACACCTTCCCGTTGGCCGAAGGCTCTTGGGAAGATGTGGTGGAACTGGCGGTCGAGGGCGGTGTCCTGCGCCCCGCGCTGAAAGACGCCGCGCAATTCGCGGGCCACGCCGGCCCCGCTGCCGCGCCGAACCGCGTTCTGCTGAAAAACAACGGCCTGCATGTGATTGTAGAGATCGACCCGAACGGTCAGATCGGCTCGACCGACAAAGCGGGCATCAACGACATCACCATGGAATCTGCGCTCTCCACCATTATGGATTGCGAAGATTCTGTTGCCTGTGTCGATGCCGAAGACAAAGTTGTCGCCTATTCCAACTGGCTGGGCCTGATGAAGCGCGACCTGGCGGAAGAGGTCACCAAAGGTGGCAAGACTTTCACTCGCGTGCTGAATGACGATGTGTCCTATGTGACCCCGGCGGGCGAGGCCGCGACCCTGAAAGGGCGTTCGCTGCTGCTGGTGCGCAATGTGGGTCACCTGATGACCAACCCCGCCGTCCTGGACGCAGAGGGCCGCGAAGCGGGCGAGGGCTTCCTTGATGCGATGATCACCGTGCTGATCGCCATGCATGACTTGGCTGCCGACGGCGGCAACTCGCTCCATGGTTCTGTCTATGTGGTGAAGCCGAAAATGCACGGCCCCGAAGAGGTCGCCTTTGCCGTCAAGATCTTCGACCATGTCGAAGACGCGCTGGGCCTGCCGCGTAATACGGTAAAGCTCGGCATTATGGACGAAGAGCGCCGCACCTCGGTGAACCTGCGCGAATGTATCCGTGCGGCGAAATCCCGTGTGGCCTTTATCAACACCGGCTTCCTGGATCGCACCGGCGACGAGATCCACACCTCGATGGAAGCGGGCGCGATGCTGCCCAAGGGGGTGATGAAATCCACCCCGTGGATTGCCTCTTACGAGGACCGCAATGTGGACATCGGTCTGGCCTGTGGCCTGAAGGGGCGCGCGCAGATCGGCAAAGGCATGTGGGCCATCCCCGACCGTATGGGCGAAATGCTGGATGCGAAAATCGGCCACCCGAAATCCGGCGCCACCTGTGCCTGGGTTCCGTCGCCCACCGCCGCGACCCTGCATGCCACACACTACCATTCGGTAGACGTGCACGCGGTTCAGGACGGTCTGAAAGCAGGCGGCGCTCGTGGCACGCTGGATGATCTGCTGACCGTGCCGGTCATGCAGGGCGAAAACCTGAAGCCCGAGGACATCACCCGCGAGGTCGAAAACAACGCACAGGGCATCCTTGGCTATGTGGTGCGCTGGGTCGATCAGGGCGTGGGCTGCTCCAAGGTGCCGGACATCAATGATGTGGGCCTGATGGAGGACCGCGCCACCTGCCGGATCTCGTCTCAGGCGCTGGCCAACTGGCTGCACCACGGCGTCGTCAGCGAAGAGGCCGTGATGGCCGCGATGCAGAAAATGGCCGCCGTGGTCGACGGACAAAACGCTTCTGACCCGACTTACACCGCGATGGCACCGGGCTTTGATGGGGTCGCGTTCCAGGCCGCCTGTGATCTTGTTTTCAAAGGTCGCATCCAGCCGTCGGGCTACACAGAGCCGGTTCTGCACGCTCGTCGCCTTGAACTAAAGGCACAAAACTAACGTCATATTGGCCGGGGTTATGCCCCGGCCTTTTCTTTTTTCAACAAAATCCTCGAAAATTGAAGGGAGGGGTTCCTCATGTCACTCACTCTGGATCAGGCCCGCACCATGATCGCTGCCACCCGCGCCAAAGGGCGCGAAATGGGGCTGAAGCCGCTGTCGGTTGTTGTGCTCGACGCCGGCGGTCATGTGCTCGCATTCGAACGCGAAGATGGTGCCAGCCCGGGGCGCTTTGGCATTGCCCAGGGCAAGGCCTACGGCGCCGTGATGCTGGGCATGTCCGGCTCTGCGCAGATGGCGCGCGCCGAACAGCAGGCCTATTTCATGGCGGCTGTGAACGGTGTCTATGGCGGTCAGGTTGTGCCGGTTCCCGGAGGCATCCTGCTGCGGGACGCGGCTGGTGCAGTGATCGGTGCCATGGGTGTCACCGGCGATACTTCGGACAATGACGCCGAAGCTGGCAAAGCAGGCGCTGAGGCCGCGGGCATTGCGGCAGACATCTGAACTGCTTAAAAACCAAGCAACGCAGGCGCGCATTTAATGTGCGCCTGCGCACAGGCGCCTGCGCCAGCCTTGGGAATTGCGCGCTTGGCCTTCTGTCTCCTAGTCTTTTCAGGACCCTGAACAACAGACGGAGACCAGACGTGCGGCCCAAAGTCGGTATTATCGGCAATTCCTACCTCGTGAATGATGAATACCCTGCACATGCCGGCGGGACGATGAATTCGGAAGCCATTGCTGAGGTCTCGGGGTGTATGCCGCTGCTGATCCCGTCTGATCCGCGCTTTGTCACTGTCGATGAACTGCTCGAGAGCTTTGATGGTTTCCTGCTGACGGGCGGGCGTCCGAATGTGCACCCGAATGAGTACGGCGAGGCCGCGACCGAGGCGCATGGCGCCTTTGACCGGGCCCGCGACGCCATCACTCTGCCACTGATCCGCGCCTGCGTAGAGCGGGGGCAGCCGTTCTTTGGCATCTGTCGGGGCTTTCAAGAGGTCAACGTGGCCATGGGCGGTTCGCTCTATCCGGAAATCCGCGATCTGCCGGGCCGGATGAACCACCGCATGCCCCCCGATGGCACGCTGGAGGAGAAATTCGCCCTGC
This sequence comes from Tritonibacter multivorans, assembly GCF_001458415.1. Lineage (GTDB taxonomy): Bacteria > Pseudomonadota > Alphaproteobacteria > Rhodobacterales > Rhodobacteraceae > Epibacterium > Epibacterium multivorans. Next base: position 141,767 of record NZ_CYSD01000039.1, read on the forward strand.
GCCATGTGGTGACCTTGGAAGAGGGCGGCTGTTTCCAAAAGCTTCTGGGCGGGACCGAAGTGATGACCAATACGCTGCATGGGCAGGGCATCAAGCAACCGGGCCAGCGTATTGTCGTCGAAGGGCATGCACCAGATGGCACCCCCGAGGCGATCTATGTCAAAGACGCGCCCGGTTTTACCTTGTCAGTCCAGTGGCACCCGGAATACCAAGCCGGGCTGGATCCTGTGTCGCGCCCTCTGTTCGAAGCCTTTGGTACCGCCGTTCGCGAATGGGCTACGGCTCATGGCACGCTTCGGGCGACCCCTCCGGCAAAACGTTCTGCTTAAACGATAGTTTCTGCGCTGCGGCAGGACGGAAATTCTATCCTGTCGCCACGCGCGGACCAAATGCGCTGCTATCGCAATGATGGCGAAAACATCGTCTTTATTGTCGCATTTGGCCTGAAAATCGGCCTCTCCCCCTTCCTTTTCGGCCCATAGTCTGGTGCAACTTGCAATGTGGGCCATCTGTGGAAGGGCGGGCATGTTGGCGAAGTTTCGAGACCTTGCGTCACTTTGCCCGGTCAGCAGCCGCTGCGACGCAGCGACATCCTTGCGCAGGAAAATTGCGCTTCGTAGGCTCATTTTTTACAGAACATGCGCAACCGCAGACGGGCGAGGGCGCAAGAAGGGGGACCAAAGCAGGTGAAACTAGGGACACCAAAAGAGATTTTTGAGGGCGAAGCCCGGGTCGCAATGACACCCGACAGCGCCCGCCAGCTGCAGAAGCTGGGCTATGAGTGTTTGATTGAAACCGGGGCAGGAACGCAGGCCGGTTTCTCGGATGCGGCTTATGAAGACGCGGGCGTCACGGTGGTGAAAACTGCCGCTGCCTTGTGGAAAGAAGCCGATATTATCGCCAAGGTGCGCCAGCCGGAGACCACCGAGCTGAAGCGCCTGAACAAAGACAAAACGCTGATTTCCTTCTTCAATCCCGGTGGGAACGAAGAAGGCATGGAGCTCGCCAAATCCAAGGGTGCAACTGTTGTCGCTATGGAGATGGTGCCGCGTATTTCCCGCGCGCAGAAAATGGATGCGCTGTCGTCCATGGCCAATATCGCGGGCTACCGTGCGGTCATTGAAGCGGGTAACAATTTTGGCCGCTTCTTCACCGGCCAGATTACCGCTGCGGGTAAGGTTCCACCGGCCAAAGTGCTGGTGGTTGGTGCTGGTGTGGCGGGTCTTGCCGCCATTGGCACCGCCACATCCTTGGGTGCGGTAACCTATGCCTTTGACGTGCGTCCCGAAGTGGCCGAACAGGTCGAAAGCATGGGCGCGGAGTTCGTCTATCTGGACTTTGAAGAAGAGCAGCAAGATGGCGCGGCCACCGGCGGCTATGCCTCTGTCTCCAGCCCCGAGTTCCGCGAAGCGCAGCTCGCCAAGTTCCGTGAACTGGCGCCCGAGATCGACATCGTCATCACCACCGCGCTGATCCCCAACCGCGAAGCGCCCAAGCTGTGGCTCGCGGATATGATCGCGGCGATGAAGCCGGGGTCTGTGATCGTTGACCTTGCAGCGGAAAAAGGCGGCAACGCCGAAGGCACCGTGGCGGATGAAAAAGTTGTGACCGACAATGGCGTGACCATCATCGGCTACACCGATTTCCCATCCCGTATGGCGTCGCAATCTTCCAGCCTCTATGCGACGAACATCCGTCACATGATGGCGGACCTGACACCGGAAAAAGACGGCGTCGTGAACCACAATATGGAAGATGACGTCATCCGTGGGGCGACTGTCACCCATGAGGGCGAGATTACCTTCCCGCCGCCGCCACCGAAGGTACAGGCCATCGCGGCTAAGCCCAAGGAAGTGGTGCCGGAACTGACGCCCGAAGAAAAGCGTGCGCAGGAAGTGGCTGAATTCAAAGCGCAGACCAAACAGCAGGTGACCCTGCTGGCGGTGGGCGCAGCCGTGATCCTTGGCGTGGGCCTTGTGGCACCCGCCAGCTTCATGCAGCACTTCATCGTGTTTGTTCTGGCGGTGTTTGTGGGTTTCCAAGTGATCTGGAACGTCTCGCATTCGCTGCATACCCCGCTGATGGCGGTCACAAACGCCATCTCCTCGATCATCATTCTGGGCGCGCTGATGCAGATCGGCTCGGGCAGCTTCCTGGTGATCCTTCTGGCTGCGCTTTCGGTCTTTATGGCCGGGATCAATATCTTCGGCGGCTTCCTCGTGACACGGCGCATGCTCGCCATGTTCCAGAAATCCTAAAGGGGTACAGGTAGATGGAATTCGGATTTACCACCGCAGCCTATGTTGTGGCTGCTGTTCTCTTCATCCTGTCGCTGGGCGGCCTGTCCGGTCAGGAAAGCGCGAAGCGCGCAGTCTGGTACGGCATCGTGGGCATGGGTCTCGCGGTGTTCGCAACGCTGGTCGGCCCCGGTTCGGGCTTCTGGCTCTTGTCGTTGCTCCTGATCGCCGCAGGTGGCGCAATCGGCTATATGCTGGCCTCCAAGGTCGAAATGACCCAGATGCCGGAGCTGGTTGCGGGCATGCACGCGCTGGTCGGTCTGGCGGCGGTGTTTGTGGGCTTCAACGCCCATTTCGAACTGGGCCGGGTCCTGCTGATGGACGACAGCGCCAAGAAAGCACTTGAGGGCTTTGCAGCGCTCTTGGCCAAGAAATCCCAGGTCGAGATCAACATCCTGCGGGTTGAAGCCGCCCTTGGCATCTGGATCGGTGCGGTGACCTTCACCGGGTCCGTGATTGCCTATGGCAAGCTGTCGGGCCGTGTGACCTCGGCGGCGACCAAACTGCCCGGCGGCCACATGCTGAACGCTGGTGCGGCGGGCCTCTCGCTGATCTGCCTGATCTGGTACCTCAGCACGGGTGCCTTCTTCCCGCTGTTCATTCTGACCGTGGCGGCGCTGTTCATTGGCTATCATCTGATCATGGGCATCGGCGGCGCAGACATGCCCGTCGTGGTCTCTATGCTCAACAGCTACTCTGGCTGGGCGGCAGCGGCGATCGGCTTCTCGCTGGGCAATGACCTGCTGATCGTTGTGGGCGCGCTGGTGGGCTCTTCAGGGGCGATCCTGTCCTACATCATGTGTAAGGCCATGAACCGGTCCTTCATCAGCGTGATCCTGGGCGGCTTTGGCGGCACCACAGGCCCCGCTATGGAAGTCGAGGGCGAGCAGATCGCAATCGACGCCGATGGCGTGGCAACCGCGCTTGATGAGGCCGACAGCGTCATCATCATCCCCGGCTACGGCATGGCGGTGGCACAGGCGCAGCAGAACGTGGCAGAACTGACCCGTCGTCTGCGCGCCAAAGGCAAAGAGGTCCGCTTTGCGATCCACCCGGTCGCAGGCCGTCTGCCCGGTCACATGAACGTGCTGCTGGCGGAAGCTAAAGTGCCCTATGACATCGTCATGGAGATGGACGAAATCAACGACGACTTCCCCGAAACCGATGTGGCAATCGTCATTGGCTCCAATGACATTGTGAACCCGGCCGCACAGGAAGATCCGAACTCGCCCATTGCAGGCATGCCGGTGTTGGAGTGCTGGAAAGCCAAACAGGTGTTTGTCTCCAAACGGGGGCAGGGCACGGGCTATTCGGGCATTGAGAACCCTCTGTTCTACAAAGAAAACACGCGCATGTTCTATGGTGATGCAAAACAGTCGCTGGACACGCTGCTGACCCTGATCAACTGATCAACCGGTCTGGTGATACAAAGAGGCGCTCCAAATCGGGGCGCCTTTTTTGTTAGACATTTGGGTAGTCACCGCCTTGGCCGCGATGGAACAGGGTGGCCATCCCGACAAGGGCAACGGACCCCGCCAGCACGGGTGTCAGCAGAAACTCAAATCCGGGATCAGCGACAAAGACCACAATCGGATCCGCACCTGCTGGTGGATGGGTCACGCGCAGGAGGCTCATCAGCGAAATCGCCAGTCCCACAGCCAGCCCCACCGCCCACCAGCTGTCCGGAAAAGCGAGCCGCAGGCTCAGCCCCACAGCGGTGGACAGAAGATGCCCGCCGATCACATTTGCGGGTTGCGACAACGGGCTTTGCGGCAGTGCGAACAACAACACACAGGTGGCTCCAAAAGGCGCCATCAGCATCAGTATATCGGCCTGCTGTGTGATCAGCGACAGGGCAGCAATGGCGCTACCACCACCGACACCTGCAAAAAGGGCCGCAAAGAGTTTCGGTTTTGGCTGAGGGCGAACCAGCCAGGAGGCGCGTGGGGCGGCTTTCATTGGGTATCCTTTCGGGGTTGTGAGCCCCGCAGATTTAAGCGCCTTTGCAAGGCTTACAGCCCACAAACCCGTCACGTTCGCGCACAACAATGCGATCAGGACCTTTCCCCTGTGCGTAGATCAACAAAAAACCAGCGCGCTGGAGGATCGCTGGATCCCCAGACCCTGCCACCAAAGACGGTCCGCTTGTTTGGGTGCGATGCAATACGACAGTGGCGCTATCCTATGCGTCGTCTCGGCGGTATACATTCGTATTCTTCTAAGTCATTGTAAAATAACAATTGATTTCGTCAAATCGCGTCTTACGTTGGGGCAGCCTTTGCCGGAGTCCACGATGCAGACGATCCAAGATCACCCGTTGCGCTATCAGCTCTCAAACGAGCTGCACGCGCGCCCATTCCCCACTATCTCAGCGCTGTCGACGGTGATCTACCTTGCGGTGAAACAACCCGAAGAGGCGGTAAACCGCGACCGGGCGCTGGATCTGGCGCATCTGATTGATCTGCTGGATCGCCATGGCGCACCGCATCCGCAGCCCGATGCCACCCATTACACAGCGCAGATCGGTCGCCACTGGCTGAAATGGGAACAGCACACCGAGTTTGTGTCCTACACGCTCCATTGCGAAGGCGTCGCGGACCGTCCCTTTGATCCCGCCGATTTCGAGGTCCTGCCGCAGGACTGGCTGGCTGCGATGCCGGGCCAGCGCGTAACCTCTGCGATGATCCGTATTTTGCCGCGGGGGAACCTGAAACAGATGAAGGCGGATGCCAAATCCTGGTTTGTGCCCGAAAGCACAGTGATGAGCCAGGTTCTGGATGACAGCATCACCATCGGCGGTGACTTCCGGATTGATGCGGCAGGGCATATGCGCTTTGCCATGTTCGTCAGCGACAGCACCGGCCCACAGCGCATTGGCCGCGTGGTGCAGCGCATCTGCGAGATTGAAACCTATCGCGCTATGTCGATGCTGGGCTTTGCCCGCGCACGGCGGCTCAGCTCCAAGATCACCAATCTGGACGGTCATCTCAGCCGAATGATGACACAGATGACCGGGGATGAGGTCGACCCGGACCAGTTGCTGACACAACTGCTGAACATCTCAGCGGAACTCGAAAGCATGGCGGCGCAATCGGCGTTCCGCTTCTCTGCTACAGGGGCTTATGAGGCGCTGGTCAATCAACGCATTGGCCTCCTGCGCGAGGAACGCTGCGCGGGCTATCAGACGCTGGCAGAATTCATGCTGCGCCGGTACGAGCCCGCCATGCGGACGGTGAAATCGACCGAGACGCGGCTCACGGTTCTGGCCGATCGCGCGCGCCGGGCCGGGGAGCTCTTGCGAACCCGCGTCGACGTGCAGCGCAGCGCGCAAAACCAGGCGCTCTTGGAAAGCATGGACCGCCGCGCCGATCTGGCCCTGCGTCTGCAGCACACGGTCGAGGGGCTCTCGGTGGTGGCGATCAGCTACTACGCGGTGTCCCTCGCAGCTTACGCGCTCTACCCGCTTGCCCAACTCATGGACCTCAGCAAAGGCATGCTGACCGCGCTGATCACGCTGCCGGTGGTGGCTTTGGTGTGGCTCAGCGTGCGCCGCCTGAAAAAGACCCTCCACAACAGTTAACCCCCGCAAGTGAGAACCTGCGGGGGCTTCATCTTTTTAAAAATATCCCGGGGGTTTGGGGGCAGCGCCCCCATATTCAGGCGGTTGGTTTGGGGTCAGCGGCCCCCAAGCGGGTCAGCGGCCCCGGATCCGCGGATCAAGCGCATCGCGCAAGCCATCGCCAAGGTAGTTCACCGACAAAACCGTCAGTGAGATCAGGATCCCTGGCCAGACCACCCGCTCCGGGTACAGCACCATCCGATCGACGGAATCATTCAGCAGACGGCCCCAGGTCGGAAAGTCCGGCGGGAAACCAAAGCCCAGAAACGACAGCGACGATTCAGTGATGATCGCGGTGGCGATCCCCAAGGTGGCCGAGACCATGATCGGGGACATCACATTGGGCAGGATATGCCGCGTGATGATGCCACTGGGACGGGTGCCAATTGACCGCGCCGCCAGCACAAACTCGCGCTCTTTGATCGCCAGCACATCCCCGCGCACGATCCGTGCAGTGGGCATCCAGCTGGTGATCCCGATCAGGCAGACGATCAGCACAAAGACCCCGGCCTCTGGCCCAATCGACAGCGCAAGGCTTTCCCGGAACAACACCGCTGCAACCAGGATCATGGGCAGCAAGGGCAGGGCAAGGAACAGGTCGGTCAGGCGCATCAACATCCCGTCAAGGCGTTTGAAGAAACCTGACAGCACCCCAACCAAGGTGCCAAGCAGCAACGCCAGGACCATTGCCGCCATGCCCACGGCCAGCGACACACGGCCGCCAAACATCAGACGTGCCAGCGTGTCGCGGCCCAGGTTGTCTGTACCCAAGGGATAGGCCCAATCCATCTTGGCCGACGGATCGAACAACATATGATAGATCGGCCGCATATCCCGCAGCTTGATGAAATCTCGGCCCGTGGGGACGTATTTCGCATCGTTCCAATAGACCAGCGGGCCAAATACGACCCCGATGACAATCAGCAGGAACAGGATGCCCCCGATCAGCGCGCCGCGGTGTGATTTGAACTGGCTCCAGACCTCGCCCCATTGGCTGCGCGCCGGTTTTTCCGGCTCGGCAGTGATCCCGGTCTTTTGCGGACCTTCGATTTTCACGGCTTCAGTCATAACGGATCCTCGGGTCAAGAATGCCATAGAGCACATCGGCAATCAGGTTGAAGCTCACGATAAGCACCGCAAAGATAAAGGTCAGTGTCTGGACCATGGGCAGGTCGTTGGCCTCGATTGCGCCAATCAGCAACTGGCCAATGCCGTTCACCTTGAACACCTGTTCGGTGATGATCGCGCCACCAAAGATCGATGGGATCCCCAGCGCAATCACGGTCACAACCGGGATCATGGAATTTCGCAGCACATGCACCATCACCACGACGTATTCCCCAAGGCCTTTGGCCCGTGCGGTACGCACATAGTCTTGGTTCAGATTGTCCAGCATGGAGGCCCGCATAAAGCGCGACAGCTGGGCGGTGATCTGCAGGGCCAGCACCATGACCGGCATGATCATCTGGCGCAGCTGCACCACAAAGCTGTCCCAGTCAGTGACCTTATGGGTGGTGTCATAGATCGATGGGAACCAGCCCAGTTGAACCGAGAAGATCACAATCACCAAAACACCGGAAAAGAACGGTGGCACCGAAAAGCCCACCATCGACACAAACGTCCCCAGCTGGTCAAACCAGCTGTATTGCTTGTAAGCCGAATAAATCCCAATCGGCAACGCGATCAGAATGGCCACCACATAGGCCGTTCCCACAACCCACAGGGTCTGGGGCAGGCGCTGGATGACAATATCCATCACCGGAGAGCGGGTCTGCCAGGAAATCACCCGCAGATCGCCTGCGGAGAAAGAGGTGCCAAAAATATGATCGACCAGCACTTGTGGTTCGATCCAGAAGAACTGCACCAGCCATTTCCAGAAGCGGATGTGCAGCGGTTCGCCCAGGCCAAGGGCCAGGCGCATTTTCTCTTTGACCTCAGGGGGAACGGTCAGAGGGACCTGTGCCATTGGATCGCCCGGAGCGAGTTCCAGCAGCAGAAAGATCACCAGGCTGATAAACAGCAGCGTCGGCACTGCCAGGATCAGCCTGCGAATAGTAAAAGTCAGCATCAGCCTTACGCCTTTGCAAGGTGTTAGTTTTTTGAAGGGTTATGCCAAAGCTGTCGCGCGTCAATCCCCAGCGCCCCATCGTTAGAGCGTTTTGGATCCAATCGCAACAAAACAGGCTCCGGCCGAGATGCCCGGAGCCTGCGCTTGAGGGGTTACCCTCAGTTCATGCGGTGCCAGTCAGCAATGTTCCACAGCTCGCTGTCCCAGACGTTCAGGTCGACACCACCCAGGGTGTTGGCCTTGCCGGACAGACGACCACGGTGCACCAGCGGGATCATGCCGCCTTTTTCCATGATGATGGTGTTCAGCTGTTTTGCCAGCTCTACACGCTTGCCCATGTCTGCGGTGGCAGAGAGTTCAGCGTGGATCGCGTCGAACTGTTCATCACAGAAGCGGGAGATGTTTTCGCCCTGCCACTGGGAGGCCGGTGTCGGCGCCTTGTCGCACAGACCGTTGCCCATGTAGGACTGGGGATCGGTGCCGTTGAAGGTGTTGGCATACATTTCAACGTCAGCATAGAACTTCTGGAAGGTGTCCGGGGAGCCCGGGTCGCCACCGAAGAAGACAGAACCAGAGATATTGCGCAGTTCGGTTTCAATGCCGATCTCGCTCCACCACTGCTTGATCAGCGCCTGGAAGTCCTGACGCACCGCGTTGGTCGAGGTCTGGTACAGGATCTTCAGCGGAACGCCGTCTTTTTCGCGCACGCCGTCACCATCGGTGTCAACAATGCCAGCGGCATCCAGCATGGCGTTTGCTCCGGCGATGTCCTGAGTGTCGCAGCCTTCGATCTCAACCGCGTAAACGGCAGGGGCCGGAACCCAGGAACAAGTCACTTTACCCGCTTTGCCATAGCCGATTTCCACCAGCAGCGGACGGTCGATGGCCATGGACATGGCTTTGTAAACCGCCGGGTCAGACAGGAAGGGGTGGGGGCCCACAACAGAGCGCTTATCAGCGTCCAGCAGCGGGTTCGGGTCGGTGTTGTTCAGCATGATGCGTTCGACCAGCGGACCAAAGCCCGCAACCGCGGTGCCTTTGCCAGCCGCTTCCATGGAGGCAATCACGTCGGGCGCCAGCTGCAGGTTCCAGGCGTAGTCGAATTCGCCGGTTTCCAGCACGGAACGGCCCGCAGCGGTCGCGTCGCCGCCACCTTTGAACAGAACGCGGCCAAAGGCAGGCTTCGCGGCGTCACGATAGTTTTCGTTGGCCACAAAGGTGATTACGTCATTGGGTTTGAACTCTTCCACCACAAACGGGCCGGTGCCGATCGGGTTAAAGTTCGCTTCGGTGCATTCAGGCGCGCGCGCGCCCATGCAGTCAGAGAACTGTGCCTTTTGCAGGATCGGGCTTTCGCCACCCACAAACGGGCCATAGGGAAAGGGGGTTGCGCCCTCGAACGTGACCACAACGGTCAGATCGTCGGGGGTTTCAACCGACTTCACACCTTCGAATTTGGTCAGCTGCGCACAGCCGCCTTCGGGGTGGGTGCAATATTCGTAGGTGAATTTGACATCTTCGGAGGTGAAGGCAGAGCCGTCAGACCACAGGATGCCGGGTTTGATTTTCCACGTGATGGTGGTCAGGTCTTCGCTGACGCCACCATTGGCAACGGTGGGGACCTCTTCGGCCAGCCACGGCACCATTTCGCCGGAAGAATTGTAACGGGCCAGCGGTTCGATCACCAGCGACGCGGCTTCGATGTCCTTGGTGCCCCCGGACAGAAAGCTGTTTAGGATGGACGGCGCTTGCCAGTAAATAATGTTGACCTGACCATCAGCACCACGTTCCGCAAAAGCGGCGGGCGCCATGGCTGCAGCCGCAACTGCACCAAGCAAAAGGCTCTTGGTTTTCATGTTTCACTCCTTGTCGGCCATGCGCGTTGGCATGGTTTTCTTTAGTCCTCTCCCCCTTGCCCTTTGGTCGGGCGGGAGCGTTAAATTGGCATCTTCCAATACCCGGGGACGTTGCCCCACCCTTGCCAGCTTTCCCGGTAAAGGGTTGCGCCGGACATGAATGCCCGCGACAAGAGTAATCGAAAACCAACTGGTCAAAAAAAGCAAATTATGTTTGCGAATTGGGCCAAGCTTTATTCGTTCGCGCCTTTTTTTCGGAAGAAGGGTTTTCTGAAAGACAAAATCCGGCTCATAAATGGAGCCATAAAATCCGGGCGAACCCGGAGCAAAACAGGGAAGACACGGGGAATATAATGCTGGATCAACCGATCGCCTCCATACGCGGCCTCAGGGTCGAATTCGAAACCAAAGACGGCCCCGTTGTGGGGGTCGAGGATGTGTCCTTCGACATTAACCCGGGGGAAACCGTCTGCGTTGTGGGCGAATCAGGGTCGGGAAAATCGGTATCCTCTTTGTCGTTGATGCGGCTGGTCGAGTTCGGTGGCGGCACGATCGCAGGCGGCCAATTGTTGTTCGATCGCGACGGATCTCAGCAGGATCTGGCCAAGGGCGATGCCGGTTTGATGCGGCACATTCGCGGCAACGAGATCGGCATGATCTTTCAGGAACCGATGACCGCGCTCAATCCGGTGTTCACGGTGGGCCGCCAGCTGACCGAAGGGCTGCGCCTGCACAAAGGGCTGGACAAGGCGGCGGCTGAGGCGCGCGCAATTGAGCTTCTAAAAGAAGTGCGCATTCCCGAAGCGGAACGGCGCATGAAACAATACCCGCACGAACTTTCCGGCGGCATGCGCCAAAGGGTTGTTATTGCAATGGCAATGGCTTGCGAGCCGCGGCTTCTCATTGCCGACGAGCCGACAACCGCTTTGGATGTGACAATCCAGGCCGAGATCCTTGCCCTGATGGACCGGCTCAAGCGCGAGACCGGCACAGCCGTGATGTTCATCACCCATGACATGGCCGTCGTCGCGCAGATGGCGGACCGGGTGGTGGTCATGTATCGCGGCAATAAGGTTGAAGAAGGCCCGGTGACCGAGATCTTTGCCAACCCGCAGCACGACTACACCAAGGCCCTGCTGGCCGCCGTGCCGCGTCTGGGCGAGATGCGCGGAAAACCCTTCCCGGAGCCGATGAAACTGCTTGGTCAGGAGCAGACCGAAATTCCCCCCATCGCGGGCACCAATGAGGTGCTGCTGAATGTTGAAAACCTTGTCACCCGCTTCCCCGTCAAAGGCGGGTTGCTGCGCCGCACGGTCAGCAATGTGCACGCGGTCGAAGATGTGTCTTTCAAGGTCTTCAAAGGACAAACTCTCTCTCTGGTAGGAGAATCGGGTTGCGGAAAATCAACCTGTGGCCGTTCGATCCTGCGATTGGTCGAACCTTTGTCCGGGAAAGTCGAATTCGAAGGGCGGAATATTCTGGGCCTTAGCCCGGATGCGATGCACAAGCAGCGCCAGGACATGCAGATGATCTTTCAGGATCCCTTTGCCTCGCTCAATCCGCAGATGGTGCTGCAGGATCAGGTGGCAGAGCCGATGAAAAACTATGGTCTGGCGTCTGGATCCGAGGTGATGGACCGGGTTGCAAACCTGTTTGACCGGGTGCAGCTGCCGCGCAGCTTTATGCGCCGATACCCGCATGAAATGTCCGGCGGCCAGCGGCAGAGGATCGCGATTGCCCGCGCACTGGCCCTCAACCCGAAATTGATTGTCGCGGACGAGGCAGTCTCAGCGCTGGATGTGTCGGTGCAGGCGCAGGTGTTGAACCTGATGATGGAGCTGCAGTCTGATCTGGGGCTGTCCTTCCTGTTCATCAGCCACGATATGGCGGTGGTCGAACGGGTCAGTCATCAGGTGGGCGTTATGTATCTGGGGCGTTTGGTCGAAATCGGCCCGCGCGAGCGTGTGTTTGAAAACCCGGCTCATGCCTACACGCAGGCGCTGATGCAGGCGGTGCCGATTGCCGATCCGACCCAGCGGAAAAGCGAGCGAGATCTGAACTTTAAACCGATCCCATCGCCGATCCACCCGCTGAGCTATGAACCCGATCCCTCGGAATACATCGAAGTGGAACCCGGCCATTTTGTGTTGACCACGGACAGCGGATATTAAGATGACCGCCGCAACCCCGGCCCGGTTGCCGCCGCTGGAGATTTTGCGCCAGCTGGTGGCCTTTCCGACGGTCAGCTCTGACACAAACCGGCCTTTGATTGAGTGGGTCGCCAGTTATCTGGCGTCCCACAGTGTCGAACATTACGTCTGGATTGACCCGGATCAGCCCGAAAAAGCAGGGTTGATGGCGCATGCAGGTCCGCGTGTTCCGGGTGCGGTTGTGCTGTCGGGCCATACGGATGTGGTGCCGGTGGACGGGCAGGCCTGGACTGGTGATCCCTTTACGCTGGAAGAGCGCGACGGCAAGTATTTTGGGCGTGGTGCGGCAGATATGAAGGGCTTTGTGGCCTTGGCGATCTGGGCGCTGGTCGAGGCCCGCTATGGCGTGTTGAAGACACCGCTGCAACTGGCGCTGAGTTTCGACGAAGAAATCGGCTGCACCGGTGCGCCGCCGTTGATTGCGGCGATGCAGGATCTGCTCCCCCGTGGGGCAGCGGTCATTGTCGGCGAACCCTCCATGATGCGCGCGGTGACAGCGCACAAGGGGATTGCGGGGTTTGACACCCTTCTGCGTGGATTTGAGGTGCATTCTTCGCTGCTGCCGTCTGGCGTCAACGCGGTGATGGAGGCGGCAGAGCTGATAACCTGGGCCAAAGCGCGCAATGCGCAGGCCGCAGCGCAGGCACCTTCGGCGATGGCCGCATTGTTTGACCCAGCCTATACCACGGCCCATGTTGGCACCATTCGAGGCGGCACAGCACATAATATCACGGCCAAGGAGTGTAGGCTGGATATGACCTTCCGCGTGGTGCCCGGAGAAACCGTTGCAGAGGTCACCGCTGCCTACCGCGAAGAGGTGGCGCGACTTCAGGCCGCCATGCAGATGGTGCATCCCGATTGCTCGATAACCCTTGCGCCGCTGTTTGATGTGCCACCGCTCACCCCCGAAGTGGACGGCGTGGCCGAGGCGCTGGTGCGCAGCCTGACTGGCGACAATGGTACCCATGCGGTCAGCTTTGCCAGCGAAGGCGGGCAGTTTCAGGAAGCGGGCTATTCCACGGTTCTATGCGGGCCCGGTGACATTGCGCAGGCGCATCAGCCAGACGAGTTTATTTCCAAGGCTCAGTTCCAGATGGGCCAAGATTTCATGCACAACCTGCTGGAAAGATTGTCCCAGTAAACACACGCCATATATACCAAAGACAAGACCGGGTGCGTCCCGGCCGCAATAGGAGAGATCGACGTGCCCGTCAAAAACCGCTTTGCCGAACTTCAGGATGAAATCACCGCTTGGCGACGTGATCTTCATGAAAACCCCGAGATCCTTTTTGAAACCCACCGGACCTCGGCGATGGTGGCCGAAAAGCTGCGTGAATTTGGCTGCGAAGAGGTCGTCGAAGGCATCGGTCGCACGGGTGTGGTGGGTGTGATCAAGGGCAAGTCAGACGCTTCGGGCAAGGTTATTGGCCTGCGTGCCGACATGGACGCGCTGCCGATCCACGAAGAAACCGGTGTGGATTATGCTTCCAAAACCCCAGGCGCCATGCATGCCTGTGGCCATGACGGTCACACGGCTATGCTGCTGGGCGCTGCGAAATACCTGTCAGAGACCCGCAATTTCGACGGCACCGTGGTGGTGATTTTCCAACCCGCCGAAGAAGGCGGCGGCGGCGGCAAAGAGATGTGCGATGACGGTATGATGGATCGCTGGGGCGTGCAGGAAGTCTACGGCATGCACAATTGGCCGGGCTATCCGGTCGGCGAATTCGCCATCCGTTCCGGTGCTTTCTTTGCAGCAACCGACCAGTTCGACATCACCTTTACCGGGCGTGGCGGCCATGCGGCGAAACCGCAAGAAACTGTCGACAGCACAGTGATGGCCGCGCAGGCGGTGCTGGCGCTGCAGACCATTGCGTCGCGGAATGCAGATCCGGTGCATCAGATTGTGGTTTCTGTGACCTCGTTTGAGACCTCGTCCAATGCGTTCAATGTGATCCCCGAACGGGTCCGCATCAAAGGAACTGTGCGCACGATGGACAAAGGCATCCGCGATCTGGCCGAGCAACGCATTGGCGAGGTCTGCACTGGCATTGCGGCGACCTTTGGCGGGGCGGTCGATGTGAAATACATGCGCGGCTATCCGGTCATGGTGAACCATGATGACCAGACGGAGTTCGCGGCAGAGGTGGCGCGTGGGATTGCTGGCGACTGTGAAGAGGCGCCACTGGTCATGGGCGGCGAAGACTTTGCCTATATGCTCGAGGAACGTCCCGGTGCCTATATCCTTGTTGGCAATGGCGATACGGCTGCGGTGCACCATCCGAAATACAATTTCAATGACGATGCCATCCCTGCAGGATGCAGCTGGTGGGCCGAAGTTGTGGAAAAACGGATGCCCGCTGCAAACTGATCTGTCGGAAATGCACTTAGAAAAAGGGGCCGTCGGGCCCCTTTTTGCATTGATTGGTGATCTGTGGATCAGCGATCAAAGCTTTGACCGACGATCACGCAGGCCTTGTAGCCGTCCGGCAGCGTTTCCTGACAATGCGAGAGCGCGGCAAAATCCGCAGCTTTTTGGTCGTCATAACCCCAAGACCGGCTGGTCGGAACAAAGGTCGAGGCATCGCTGCAATCCACGCTGGCCCCCGCAGGCAGGGCCGGAACAGCATAGGTGCCATGGCCGTCGATTTTGCCAGCCCAGTCGATCATGGTGTCTTTAAACGTCGGGCAGACCTCGCCCTGGATGCGCAGAACACGCTGATCCTGCGCCATGGCAGAGCTGGCGGCGGTAATTGCGAAGCCAGCGACAACGATAGAGAATGCAAATTTGGTGATCATGTTTTTACTCCCAACTGAAAAACTCAACTGGGAACAACTTTAAAAGATTTGCGACGAATGGACCGTGGGAGGGGGGATTGCATTTTCCCCTCTTGAAATCCGCGTCGCAGTCCCCGGGGGCGGTTATGTGTGGGAAATTCAGCGAAGTAGCGCCAGATTTGCCCCAAAACCGCATGTTTTAAGGGGATATCGCGAATGTTCTTCCCCCTGAAGATGCGCACAACCATCGGGGAAATTCAGTTTACGCAAGGTCAGATTAGGAGTTTTCGATACTCTGCAATGATCGCGGCGGCTTCCCCTTCGAGGCGGAAATTGGTCTCTACGTGCTGGCGCGAGGCCACAGACATGGCCTTTAGGCGGTCTTTGTCGGACAGGCATTGGATAATATCTGCGGTGATTTTATCCAGATCCTCGATTTCGCACAGCGTGCCGGTTTCTCCGGGCACAATCAGCTCTTCAAAGGCGCCAACTCGGGTAGAGACAGAGGGCGCACCGCAAGCCATCGCCTCAAGCGGGGTGAGGCCAAAGCCTTCCCAACGTTGTGGCGCGACATAAAGATCCAGCGCCTGAAAATGGCGCGGCACGTCCTCAATATCGACCTCGTCGCGGAACAGAATGCGGTCGGACAGACCAGCGGCTTCGACTTCGTCCTTGAGGTCTTGCAGGAAGGTTTCGTGTTCACCGACCGCCCGGCCCATCATCAGCGCCCGCGCTTCCGGGTTGGCCTGACAGGCTTTGATCATAGCTTTGACAAAAAGATCATTGCCTTTTTGGGGGCGAATACGGCCAAAGCAGCCGACAAGAAGCCCATCGGTGGGGAGGCCCAGTTCTGCGCGCAGGGCGGCGCGATCAGCGACGGGTTGGAACAGGTCGCAGTTCACCCCGTGGCGGATCACCGTCGCGTCGACGTCCAGATAGCTGGCGGATTTGGCCGAGGTCGCGATCACCTTGTCCATCCGGCGCAGAAGCCAGCGGGTAAAACCGGTGTGGCGACGCTGCGCCGCAGAGGTGAACAGAAGTTTCAGACGTTTGCCCAAGAGGTACTTCAGCGCAAGGCCTGCGACCATTTCGACATTGCGCCGCGCATGCCAGACCCGTACGCCCGAAGGGCCTGCGCGCGACATTGTGATCAGCTGCTTGGGGTCGACGTTTGGCACATCTGCCGGCAGGTCGGGCGCGGCTGAGGTGATGGCGATCTGCTTGGCCTGAATCGGCAGCAGCCGCAACACGGTTGAGGTCACACCCGAGTGGCGTTTTTTGAAGTTCGGCGCGATCACGTCGATTGTGCGCAAGTCGATCTGGGTCATATGCGGTCCTGTCGTTCAGGCCGCAGGCAGAAGCTCGATCAATGCCGCGGCGGTCTTGTCCAAATGGTCGCTTTGCCGCGCGATATACGCGGTTGCGGCGGCGCAGGCCACCTCCAATTCAGTTGATTGGCCCAGCCAAGTCGTCACACGCGCGGCAATGGCTTCGGCGTTTGCTGCCTCAAAGGCAGCGCCCTCGGCAATCATCTCGGCATAGCTTTCAGCGAAGTTGAAGTAGCCCGGCCCGGTCAGCACGGTTGCGCCCAGCTGTGCCGGTTCAAAGGGGTTATGGCCGCCGATTTCAAGCAGGGAGCCGCCCATAAACACCCGCGGACAAAGCGCATACCAGGTGCCGACCTCGCCAAGGGTATCCGCCAAGTAGACATGGGTCTGGGCTGTTGGCATTTCGCCACCGCTGCGGCGGGCAAGCGTCAAGCCCGCATCGCGGATCAGTGTTTCGACTGTGTCGCCTCGGTCCGGGTGACGGGGCACCAGGAGCAGGCAGGCGTCAGGCAGTGTCTTCAGGATCTGCGCGTGCGCGGCGAGCACGGTTTCTTCTTCGCCTGCATGGGTCGAAGAGGCCACCCAAAGGGGACGGTCGCCCAGTGCGGTTTGCATCTGCTGCAATGTGGTCTGATCAACGGGCAGCGGGGCTGAAACCGCCTTGAGGTTGCTGCCAGGGCGAATGCGGTCCGGGGCGGCACCCATGCGGCGCAGATTGTCGGCGGTTTTCTGGTTCTGTGTCACAAACAGATTGAACTGCGACAGGATGAACCCTGCGGTGTCGGGGCGTTTGACCCAGGCATTGACCGTTCGGTCAGACATGCGCGCATTGAGCAGGACCAGCGGGCAGCCCGTGGCCCGAGCGCGGACCACCATCTGCGGCCAAAGCTCGCTTTCAACAAAGACACCAAGATCCGGTTGCCAATGGGCCAGAAACCTGTCCACCGCCGCGCGGCTGTCCAGCGGCGGGAACTGGTGGCGGCAGCGCGGTGGCATGCGTTTTTCGATCAGTTCCGCTGAGGTTGGCGTGCCAGAGGTAATCAGGAACTCTGCCTCTGGGCGCATTTCACCAAGCCGCGCGATGAGCGTCAGGACCGACAAACTTTCCCCAACGGATGCCGCATGGAACCAGATCAGCTGACCGTTTGGTCGGGGCAGCGTCGCATGGCCGAGACGTTCGCGCTGGCGTTCGGGGGTGACGCCATAGGCGCCCAGCCGCTGCGCCACCTTGCGCCATGCAAAAGGAGCAAGCAGGGCGCTTGCTCCGGTATAAAGGTGATAGAGCGGGGTCGGCCGCGACGTATCGGGCATTTTTAGCCGCCTGTATGGCTCATGTGGCGGGTCATTTGACCATCCACGCTTTGGCGGGAATAGTCGAAATCATGGCCCTTGGGTTTGAGGCCAATCGCCTTGCGGATGGCCTCTTCGAGCGGCTGTTCAGTGTCCGGGTGGTCGCGCAGCGGGCCGCGAAGATCGGCCATATCCTCTTGACCAAGGCACATGTACAGCTCCCCGGTGCAGGTTAGGCGCACGCGGTTGCAGCTTTCGCAGAAGTTATGGCTCAGCGGCGTAATGAAGCCGATTTTCTGACCGCTTTCTTCCAGTCGCGCATAGCGCGCCGGGCCGCCGGTGCGTTCGGTCAGATCGGTGACCTGATAGTTCTGCTCGTAAGCTTTGCGCACGTCTTTCAGGGACCAGTACTGGTCCAGACGGTCCTCATTGCCCAGATCGCCCATGGGCATGACCTCGATCCAGGTGAGATCAATCCCGCGCGAGGCACACCATTCGGTGATGGTGAACAGCTCGGGTTCATTAAAGCCTTTCAGTGCCACCGCATTGATTTTGACGTGCAGACCGGCCTTCTGCGCGGCATCGATCCCGCGCAGGACTTGGGGCAGGCGGCCCCAACGGGTGACCTTGGCGAATTTTTCGTCATCCAACGTGTCGAGCGAGACATTCACCCGGCGCACGCCGCAGTCATAGAGCGCCTGAGCGTATTTTTCGAGCTGCGACCCATTGGTGGTCAAGGTCAGTTCTTTCAGCGCGCCGCTTTCAAGGTGGCGGGTCATCGACTGGAAGAAGGTCATAATATCGCGGCGCACCAGCGGTTCACCGCCGGTGATGCGCAGTTTTTCCACGCCCATGCGCACGAAAGTCGAGCACATGCGGTCCAGCTCTTCCAGCGTCAGAAGTTCTTTCTTCGGCAGAAAGGTCATGTTCTCGGACATGCAATAAACGCAGCGGAAGTCGCAACGGTCGGTCACAGAGACCCGCAGATAGGTGATGGCGCGCGCGAAGGGATCGATCAATGGTGCAGTCATGCATCCATAGGTAGGGCGTGAAGATGCCGCTATCAATAGAGAAACCTTAATTCTCTGTGGTAACTGCGCAGGCTTGGAGCTAGGGTCGCGGCATGAACAGACGTAGCTTGAAACTTCTCGTGCTTGGACCGCTGGTTGTCGGCGGTTTGTCCGCCTGTAATGGGCTGAACGGGGTCCAGGTGAACTCCAATATTCTGGGCGGGCTGGGCGGTGGTTTTCCGCAAGCACAGACCAATCAGGACATTCTGGAAGGCAGCGCCAATCCGGACGCCCCGCCTGCGGTCAGTGAAGAGCCGCTTTCGGCGGTTGGCGGTACGGAAACGGCGGGTCTTTCCACACCGGAGGCGCCGACGATCGAGGCACCTGCACCTGTGCAGCCGACCGCACCGTTGCGCAAACGGGCCGAACCTTCGGTGGGCCCGTCCGATGCCAGTGCGCCATCTTTTGGGCAATCTGCAAAAACAGTTGCCGGTCTGGGCGATCCGGGCCGCGTTGGTCTGTGGATGGAAACGCCGCTGGTAAAGGCACGCCGCAACGCGCGTGTCGTGGCGCCGAATGGGCGCTCTATCGTACTGACGCTTGAGCCGATCACCGGCGACACTGGTGCGGGCAGCCGTCTTTCGATTGGTGCCATGCGCAGTCTGGGGCTTCCGCTGACCGAACTGGTCGAGTTGCGGGTCGGGCCGGTCTGAGCCAATATGAGATCATACAGATGAAAGGGGCCTGCGGGCCCCTTCTTTATGTCAGATATTTCGCGGCTTCTTTGCGGGCAAAGGCCTTGAGCGTCGCGCCGGGGCCATCCAAGAAGGCGCGGGTGCGGTCGGGCGCGTGTTTTGAAAGATCGCGCAGCCACCAGCCGACGGATTTTTGAATAAACCAGTCACGATCGGCGACATAACCTGCAGCCCAGCCAAGGATGCGGTCGCGGGTGGCCTCATCCGCCGCTTTGGGATTTGGCAGTTTGGCCCAAGGCAGGGTCGCCACAAGGGCAGCACGGCGGGACCACATGTGCGCGGAAGTTGTCCACTCTTCGACACTGTCCAAACGCGCAGGCTGTGCCACCAGACGTTTGGAAATTGCCGAACAGGCGTGATCGGCAATGGCCCAGCTGTCAAAATCCGGCACCCAAGACACCAGCAGCTCCCAGACGGGCGCATCGTCTTTGATCCGCGCTTGAGTCAGCAGTTTGGCCGCCAGAATGCGGGCCTCAAAGATATCGCTGTCCCAAAGCGCGCGGGCCAGATCGGCGCGGCCTGCCACGTCCAGATCCTTGCGCCAGTCTTTGGCGAGCTGGTTCAGCACCTCATTGCCAACCCCCAGAACCGCGCGGGTCTGTTTGTGGTAGGCGGCTTTCTGGTCTGCTTGCTGCACCTCAGCATAAGAGCGCAGCACATCGAGCGCGTCGTCGAGTGTCATTCCACTGTAACCGATTTCGCGAGGTTGCGCGGCTGGTCCACATCCGTGCCTTTGGCAATCGCCGTGTAATAGGCGATCTGTTGGGCGGGCACCGCATAGAGGATCGGCGCTAGCGCGTCGGGCACCTGCGGCATGGTGATGATTTCATGCGTGCCGTCGCCGGCGACGCGCGCACCTTCGGCATCCGTCACCAAAATCACCTTGCCGCCACGGGCCATGACTTCCTGCATGTTCGACACGGTTTTTTCAAACAGCGCATCGCGGGGTGCCATCACAACCACGGGCACCTTTTCGTCGATCAGGGCAATTGGGCCGTGTTTCAGCTCGCCGCTGGCATAGCCTTCGGCGTGAATATAGCTGAGCTCTTTCAGCTTGAGCGCACCTTCCAGCGCCAGCGGGTACAGCACGCCGCGGCCAAGGAAGATAATATCCTGCGCCTTGGCAAGGTCGCGTGCGGCGTCTTTGATCTGCGCGTCCAGCGACAGGCACTGGTGGATCAGGCCGGGCAGGGCGCGCAGGTCTTCGGGCAGGCCGTCGGGCAGGGGGTGGCCGCGTTGTTGTGCCGCCTTCAGCGCCATCATCAGCAGGATCACCAGCTGGCAGGTAAACGCTTTGGTCGAGGCGACAGAGATTTCCGGGCCTGCGTGCAGCGGCAGCACCACATCGCTTTCCCGCGCGATGGAGCTTTCTTGAACATTCACCAAGCCAACAATCTGCGCAGCCTTGCCTTCCATATAGCGCAGCGCCGCCAGCGTATCGGCGGTCTCACCGGACTGGCTGACAAACAGCCCCATGGTGTTCGGGGACACTGGCGGTTCGCGGTAGCGGAACTCCGAGGCCACATCGACCTCAACCGGCATTTTTGCGATCTGCTCGAACCAGTATTTCGCCACCAGGCAGGCATAATAGCCGGTGCCGCAGGCGACCATGGTCAGCCGGTCCACAGTGGTGAAATCCAGATCTTCGGGCAGCTGACGGCCGTCTTCGCTGCCCAAATAGGCGCGCAGCGCACGGTCAATTGCGACGGGCTGTTCGGCGATTTCTTTCGCCATAAAGTGCTTGTGGCCGCCCTTGTCAACGCGGGCCGCTTCCAGCGCGATCTTGCGTTTCTCGCGGTTGGCGAGATTGCCTTTGCTGTCAAAGATCTGAAGGCTGTTGCGGGTCAGGATGGCAAAATCGCCTTCCTCCAGATAGGTGATCTGGTCGGTAAACGGCGCCAGCGCCAGCGCATCCGATCCGACAAACATTTCGCTATCCCCATGGCCAATAGCCAGCGGAGAGCCCTTGCGGGCGGCGATCATCAGATCGTCTTCGCCTTCAAACAGAAACGCCAGTGCAAAGGCGCCGTGCAGGCGGCCCACGGTTTTCTGCGCGGCCTCCGTGGGCGACAGGCCCTCGCGGATGTAGTGCTCACACAGAAGGGCGACGGTTTCCGTGTCGGTGTCGGTTTCAAAGTCGATGCCCGCTGCGCCCAGCTCAGCGCGCAGGTCTTTGAAGTTCTCAATGATGCCGTTGTGGACCACCGCCACGCAGCCCGCGCGATGCGGGTGGGCGTTGGTCACCGTGGGTGCGCCATGGGTGGCCCAGCGGGTGTGGCCGATGCCGGATTTACCCGCCAGCGGTTCATGCACCAGAAGGTCCGACAGGTTTACCAGCTTGCCCACCGCGCGGCGGCGCGACAGGGTGCCGCTGTTCACGGTAGCAATGCCCGCGCTGTCATAGCCACGGTATTCCAGCCGTTTCAGGGCCTCGACCAGAATGGGGGCAACTTCGTGGTTGCCCAGAACGCCTACGATACCACACATGGTTCTTACCCTTTGGTCTGGCGGGCTTTCTTCGCGCGCAGCATATCCATCAGCTTGCGCGCGCGGCCCGGTTTGTTTGTCTGCTCGGTGCGCGCAATCGCCAGCGCGCCGTCTTCAACGTTTTTGGTGATCACCGCGCCTGTTGCGGTCAGGGCCTCGTGGCCCACTTTGACCGGGGCAACCAGCAGCGTGTTGGAGCCAATAAAGGCGCCGCGGCCGATTTCCGTCCGGTGTTTCATCACCCCATCATAGTTGCAGGTGATGGTGCCTGCGCCAATGTTTGTTTTTTCGCCGACGGAGGCATCGCCAATGTAGGACAGGTGATTGACCTTAGCGCCTTCGGCGATTTCAGCGTTTTTGATTTCGACAAAGTTGCCGATGTGCGTGTCTTCGGCCAGTTCTGCGCCGGGGCGCAGGCGGGCGTAGGGGCCAACCTTTGCGCCACGGCTAACATGGCAGCCCTCAAGGTGCGAAAACGCGCGGATCAGCGCGCCGCTTTCCACAGTGACGCCGGGGCCAAAGACCACATTGGGCTCGATCACGCTGTCACGGCCGATGATAGTGTCAAAGGCGAGGTAGACGGTTTCGGGTGCCATCAGGGTGACGCCAATGTCCAGCAGTTCGGCGCGGGCGCGCTGCTGGAACACGGCATCTGCTGCCGCGAGATCGGCGCGAGAGTTCACGCCCAGTGTTTCAGCCTCGTCGCAGGACACGGCGGTAACACGCAGGTCTTCGCCGCGCGCGATCTCCACCAGATCGGTCAGATAGTATTCGCCGGACGCGTTCGCGTTCCCGACCTTGTCGAGCAGGCGGAACATGGTTTCCGCGTCACAGGCCATCAGACCGGAATTGCAGAAAGAAATGGCGCGGGTGGCGTCATCCGCGTCTTTGAACTCAACAATGCGCTCAAGACTGTCGCCCTCCATGACCAGACGGCCATAGCGGCCGGGGTCTGCGGCGTTGAAGCCCAAGATCACCAGATCGGCACGGCTGCGGGCGGCGATCATCCGTTCCAGCGTGTCTTCGGATACAAAAGGCGTATCACCGTAAAGCACGACAACATCGCCGGTAAAGCCCGCTAGCGCCTCGCGTGCCTGCAAAACCGCGTGGCCGGTGCCCAGCTGTTCGGTCTGAAGCACAACAGTGGCGTCTTCGTCAATGTCGGCCACGGCGGCGCGAACCTTTTCGGCCTCGTGGCCGGCGACGACAATGGTCTTTTCCGGCATCAAAGCACGGCCTGCCGCCATGGCGTGTTCCAGCATCGGGACCTGCGCGATGGGATGGAGAACCTTGGGCAGATCGGAGTTCATCCGGGTTCCTTTACCTGCGGCCAGGATGACGAGGGCTGTGCTCATGATGATTTCTCTTTGAGTTTTGTTGTGCCCCGTTTTATCCGCTAACAGAGGGCGCGCAAGGCTTTGCGCCATAAACTTCGGTTGCGGGTTGCAACAAAATCGGGCGGGAAACCGCCGAGAAAGGGACAGATGCGCACGGTTATCTTCGATCTGGACGGCACTTTGGCCGATACCTCGGGCGATTTGCTGGCCGCCGCAAACCATTGTTTTCGCGCAATGGGCCTCGGCGATGTGCTGACTGCGGCCGACGCGGGCGTTGCGTTGCGTGGAGGGCGAATGATGCTGTCCACGGGGCTTGAACGCGTCGGGCAAATGTCTGACGCGACAATATCGGAATATTATCCGGTGCTGCTGGAGGCCTATGCCGACGCCATCGACACGCATACGGTGATGTATCCCGGCGCGATGGAGGCTGTGGAGGCCTTGAAAACCATGGGCTATGGCGTTGGAATTTGCACCAATAAGCCGGAGGGCCTTGCGGAGACGCTGATGGCACGTCTGGGGGTGCGCAATGAATTTGCCTCGCTTGTGGGGGCGGACACCTTGCCCGTGCGCAAACCTGACCCCGAACCGCTGTTTGAGGCGGCCCGTCGCGCAGGCGGTACGCCCGAAGCCTGCGTCCTGATCGGCGACAGCGACACAGACCGCAAGACCTCGGCCAATGCAGGTGTGCCGTCCGTGCTGGTGACCTTTGGCCCCTCGGGCGAGGACATGGCGGCGTTGAAGCCCGAAGCGCTTTTGGATGTTTATTCTGACCTGCCAACTGTGGTGGAGCGTCTGATCGGGCGAAACTGACCCTAGATAGGGGCCGTGATCAGGTCAAAGAACACCGCAAGCCCGCTGTTTTCCAGACCGTCCACGGCGGCCTCAATGGCGGCAGCTCGGGGCGCACCCACCACAGGTACGGCGTATTGGTGGAACTTCTCGCGCAGCTCTGCAGGTGTCGGCGGGGCGGTGTGGTCCCAGCGGGGTTCCACATAGTCGCCTTCCAGCCTGCGCCCGTCCTTCAGAACCAGATCCACCTTGGCATAGCGGCGCAGGGGAAAGGCGGCATCGGCGTGGTCGCTTTCCCGCATCACCAAGGATCGTGACAGGCGCAGGATCTCGGGGTCAAACAGCGCATCATCGGCAATGTCGGCGGGCGTCACATCGCCGCGCACCAGGGCCACCGCGCAGGGGAAGGACGTGGAATACTGCGCTTCATCCGTGGCCTGCGGTTCGCGCATGGCAAGTCGGATGCTTTCGTGAAAGGTGGTGACCTCGATCCGCTCGACCTGATCCGAGGTGAGATCATGCGCGTGGCGATGGGCCAGAACCCCTTCGATTGGGGCCTGTGCCCAACGGCAGACGGGGTAGGGTTTGTAATATTGTTCCAGCGCATACCAGCGTTCGCCAAGATCCGCCCAGGCTTCAGGCACTTGTTCCACAATCAGGGCTGGGGCGCCGGTGAAACCGGCCTGTGCCAGCCCCACCGCCGAGGCTCCGGCCATCGCCCCCCATCCAGCGCCGTCTTTCAACATAGAGGGATGGTCGATCAACCGCATCATCTGGCTGCGCGGACCGTAGTATTCGGCGATCCCCACTGCGTGACGGGTCTGTGTGGGCGATAACCCGGCAAGCCGTGCCGCAACCCGCGCGCCTGCAACGGCGCCCCAACTGCCTGAAGTATGGTAATCTGGGGCGGTGCTGTGTTGCGCGATGGCCGCACGCGCGCCGAATTCATACCCGAGGATCAGAGCCTGCAAAAGCGCGTCCCCCGTGCTGCCCTGCTGATAAGCCGCCGCCAGCGCAACCGGCATCATCGGCGCGGCGATATGGCCTTTGGAGGGGTTGAACCCGTCGTGGGCATCCAGACTGTCGATGGTGATGCCAGCCGCCAGCGCAAATCCCGCTGGACTGGCTCTGCGGCCGTCAAACAGCATCGGCAGCGCGCCCGCGTGATTGGCATCGGCAAAATCGCAGATGATCTGCGCCGCTCTGCTTTGGCGTCCGGCAATGGCCACACCAAGGGTGTCGAGAAGAGAAAGCTTCACCTGTGCCCGCACGGCGTCGGGTGCAGAGGAAGGGATCTAGTCGAGAGAAGACATGTTCGGCATCGGGGAGGGGGGCTCCTATGGGGTTAGCCTAGGCGCATGGGGCGCGCCTTCTGTTCGTTTTGCGACATCTTGTGCCGCGCAAGTCGCGCTGGGCTCTTGACCGAAGGCGGGGCTCTGCGCAGAAGTGGCGATATGACAGAGAATTCCACCGAGATCTTCACCGGCAGTTTCACCCAGCAGGAGCCTATCCCAGAAGAGGCGATAGAGGCAGCCGTGGCCGTCATGCGCCATGGTCGCATTCACCGCTATAACCTCGCTGAAGGAGAGGCTGGTGAAACCGCTTTGCTGGAGCAGGAGTTCGCGGCGCAAGTGGGTGCGAAGTACTGCCTTGCAGTGGCCTCGGGCGGGTATGCGCTGGCCACATCGCTGCGCGCCGTGGGGGTGAAACCCGGTGATAAGGTTCTCACCAATGCCTTCACGCTGGCGCCTGTGCCTGGTGCGATTGCCTCGGTCGGGGCAGAGCCCATCTTTGTGGGTGTCACCAAAGCGTTGACCATTGATCTGGAGGATCTGCAGGCGAAATGCGCGGAGGCCAAGGTGCTGATGCTGAGCCACATGCGCGGCCACCTGTGCGATATGGATCGCCTGATGGAGATTTGCGACGCCGCAGGGGTCGTCGTGATCGAGGATTGTGCTCATACAATGGGTGCGGCCTGGAACGGCGTTCCATCGGGACGTCACGGATTGATCGGCTGTTATTCCTGCCAGACCTACAAACACGTGAATTCGGGTGAGGGCGGTTTGCTGATCACCGACGATGCGGAGGTCGCGGCGCGGGCAACCATGCTGTCTGGGTCTTATATGCTCTATGGTCGTCACCTGGCGGCCCCGGAGGCCGAGGTCTTCGAGCAGGTCAAATACGACACGCCCAATATCTCGGGGCGGATGGACAATTTGCGCGCGGCGCTGCTGCGCCCGCAATTGCGTGGTTTGGACGCGCAGGTGACGCGCTGGAACGACCGCTACCGGATGGTTGAGCAGGGGCTGGGCGATGTGCCCGGACTGACGCTGGTTCCGCGTCCAGCGGCAGAGACCTATGTGGGATCTTCCTTCCAGTTCCTGCTGTTGGATTGGACCGCCGAGGCAATTGACGCAGTGCTACAGCGCTGCGCTGCGCGGGGTGTCGAGATGAAGTGGTTCGGCGTGCCAGAGCCCGTCGCCTTTACCTCGCGCTATGACAGCTGGCGCTATGCCCCGGCGCAAAGTCTGCCAGAGAGTGACCGTATCCTCGCGGGGATCATCGACATGCGGATCCCGCTGACGTTTTCGATTGAGGACTATGCTTTGATTGCGCGGATCATTCGGTCAGAGGTCAGCGCAGTGTTTCAGGGCGCGGGCTGAGCGCGCTCGATTGAACACCTTAAGACGTGTTTGGCCTCTCTGTTCCGGCGGAGGGGCTTTTTCAATTAGGCAGGTCGGTAGAGGGCTTGCGCCCTGCTGCGCAGGTCGCCGGGGGGGGCAGGCCGCGCCTTCGGCGCGGCCTGCCTGACCTAAAGGGAGCGGATGCTTTTTTATAGCATGCGCGGCGTGGGCGAACCTTTGCCTTTTGTCTGGAGCACATCGCGTTGGCTGGGTGCAGTCCCCCCTCAATGGCGCATTTTTTTGGCAGCGGCCTTGACGAAGTGGGCTCTGTTCGGAGATAAATGAACAAGTGTTCATTAAATTGCGAGTCAGCACTTCTGGGAGGAGAGGCCGATGTTCACCAACAGCATGACGTTTGATCTGGGCGAAGACGTAAATGCCCTGCGCGATATGGTGCATCGCTGGGCGCAGGAGCGCGTAAAGCCGATGGCGCAGGAAGTAGATCAGACCAACCAGTTCCCGGCCGAGTTGTGGCAGGAAATGGGTGAGCTGGGCCTGCTTGGCATAACTGTGTCCGAGGAATACGGCGGCGCGGGCATGTCCTACCTTGCCCATACGGTTGCGATTGAAGAAATCGCGCGGGCCAGTGCGTCAGTGTCGCTGTCTTATGGCGCGCATTCGAACCTTTGCGTCAATCAGATCAAATTGAATGGAACAGCAGACCAAAAGGCCAAATACCTGCCACGGTTGATTTCCGGCGACCATGTGGGCGCGCTGGCCATGTCCGAGGCGGGCGCGGGGTCGGACGTCGTTTCGATGTCCCTGCGCGCGGAAAAGCGCAACGATCGCTTTGTTTTGAACGGCAATAAATATTGGATCACCAATGGGCCGGATGCGGACACGCTTGTGGTCTATGCCAAGAGCGACCCGGACGCGGGATCAAAGGGGATCACGGCCTTTCTGATCGAGAAAGAGATGAAAGGTTTCTCCACCTCCCAGCATTTCGACAAGCTGGGTATGCGCGGGTCCAACACGGCAGAGCTGGTGTTCGAGGACGTTGAGGTGCCGTTTGAAAACATACTCGGCGAGGAGGGGCGCGGCGTTGCGGTGCTGATGTCGGGGCTCGACTACGAACGTGTGGTTCTGGCCGGGATCGGCACCGGAATTATGGCCGCCTGTATGGACGAGATGATGCCCTATTTGAAAGAGCGCAAGCAGTTCGGCCAGCCGATTGGAAACTTCCAGCTGATGCAGGCGAAGATCGCGGATATGTACACCGCAATGAACACCGCGCGGGCCTATGTCTATGAGGTGGCGAAAGCCTGCGACAAAGGCACCGTGACACGTCAGGATGCGGCGGCATGTTGTCTCTATGCCTCCGAGGTTGCCATGACGCAGGCGCATCAGGCCGTGCAGGCCTTTGGCGGTGCGGGCTACCTGAGCGACAATCCAGTGGGGCGGATTTTCCGTGACGCAAAGCTGATGGAGATTGGCGCGGGCACCTCGGAAATCCGGCGGATGCTGATTGGCCGCGAACTGATAGGCCGCCAGTAAAACCAAAGGCCCCCGGCCGATGGGTCAGGGGCGCAATGTCTTGTGCAACCTTCAAAAGGTCAGAAGCGGTGGATGTAGCTTACGCCAACAGTGATGGGGTCGATTTCGGCGGTGCCAATATCAGCGCCGTTGAGCGAGGCATCGGTGTCGATATCCATGTAGCGGACGTTCACGCGCAGCGCGCCGTGGTCGGTGATCTGCCAGTCCGCTCCGAGGCTTGCAGCAAGACCAAAGCTGTCATCCAGTTCCAGCGTGCCCAAGGGGGTCTCTTCCTCGAAGAATGTGGTGTAGTTCACGCCAAGGCCCACGAAGGGAGTGAACTTGCCTTTGGTCGGGAAGTGATAGTTCACGCTCAGGGTCGGCGGCAGATGCTTGGTCGACCCGATATGCGACCCACCCAAGGCGATGTCGTGATCAAAGGGCGTCGCGGCCAGAAGCTCAATTCCGATGTTGTCGCGGATGAAGTACTCTGCCGTCAGGGAGACTGCGGTATCGCTGCCAATGGAGGCGTCCGCACCGGCCACAGTGCCGTTGTCGGATTTCGGGTTCACATTGATCACACCGGCGCCAAAGTGCCAGCTGCCCTGGCTGTAGAACGACGAGTCTGCCACAGCCGGGACGGCCAGCGTGGAAGCAAGAACAGCACCAACACCAAAGGCGGACACGCGAAGCTTGCGGAGGGTAGTCATGGGGATAATCCCTTCTGTTGTCGATATGCCCCGACACTAGGCCCCGCGTGCCGCACTTGCCCTGATGCAGATCAAGTTTTCGCGCGTTTAAGCGCTGAAATTAAAGAGAAAAACATAACTTCCAAAGTGATGTTTGCACCACGGAGGAGGGGGCTATGACCGCTGTGCAACCCCCGCCCGGTCTGGATGCCGCAGCGCGCTGGATTTTGCCCGCAGACCTCAATATGGCGCGTCAGGCGCTGGACCATGCGCCCGACAAGCTTGCGATCATTGATCTCAGCGCGGGGCCGCGACAGGACGTTACCTTTGGTCAGCTCCAAGAGATGGTCGATGGCCTTGCCCGCTATTTGCACACGCGGGTCGGCCCCGGTGATCGCGTCGGAGTGCTGTTGGGGCAGTCGCCGTGGTGCGCTGCCGCGCATCTTGCGATCTGGAAAATCGGTGCGATCTCAGTGCCGCTGTTCAAATTGTTCCAATATGACGCGCTTGCCAGTCGGATTGGCGATGCGGGTGTGACCTTGGTTTTGACCGACGAAGACGGGCGGACACAATTGGCGGATCTGGCAGAGGGGGCCCTCGCAGTCGAGGTCGGCCGCGAGGGCTCCCCCGTTCCCTTTGCAGAGACCACCGCAGAAACCCCGGCAATTCTGATCTATACATCAGGGACAACCGGCAAGCCAAAAGGGGCGCTGCACGGACATCGGGTTCTGACCGGTCATCTGCCCGGGGTGTGGATGAGCCACGACCACCTTGGGCAACCCGGCGATTGCCTGTGGACGCCTGCAGATTGGGCCTGGATTGGCGGACTGTTTGATGTCGCCATGCCGGGGCTGGCGCTGGGCGTGCCCGTGGTAGCCGCCCGGCTGGAAAAGTTTTCCTCAGATGCCTGCCTTGACGTGATCGCGCAGGGGGACGTGCGCAATGTGTTTTTTCCCCCCACCGCGCTGCGGATGCTGAAAGCAGAGCCGAGCTTTGCGCTCGGCTCTGCGGGGCAGGGGCTTCGTCTGTTGCGCTCTGTTGCCAGTGGCGGAGAGCCCCTGGGCGCAGAGATGCTCGCTTGGGGCCGGCAGGCGCTGGGTGTGACGATCAATGAATTCTACGGCCAGACCGAGTGCAATATGGTGGTCAGTTCTTGTGGGGCAGTGTTCCCGGTTCGACCGGGTGCAATTGGAAAGCCAGTTCCGGGGCATGACGTTGCGGTGATCGATGCGGCTGGCAATCCCACTGACGGAGAGGGCGATGTTGCGATCCGCCGGGGCTCGGCTGCCATGATGCTGGAATACTGGAACCGCCCGGACGCCACAGCCGAGAAATTTCGGGGTGACTGGCTGGTGACCGGAGATCGGGGTGTTTTGGAAGATGGCTATGTCCGGTTTCTGGGGCGCGAGGACGATGTCATTACATCTGGCGGTTATCGCATCGGCCCGGCTGAAATCGAAGATTGCCTGCTCACACATCCGGCCGTTGCCACGGTCGGCGTGGTGGGAAAACCAGACCCGTTGCGGACGGAAATAGTCAAAGCCTATGTGGTTTTGAAACCCGGCGTGGAAACATCTGGCGCCGAGCTGCAGGCCTATGTCAAAACGCGGCTCGCCAGCTATTCCTATCCGCGCGAGGTGGAGTTTCTGGACGCGCTGCCGATGACGGTCACCGGTAAGGTGATCCGCAAAGACCTCAAACGCCGCGCAGCAGCGGAAAGGGCCGGCGCGTGACACAGCCCCTGATTTCAAAGTTGACTACCCAGCAGCACCCGCAGTTGCGTGGGCGACAGGGCTTCTGGGACTCTCGCCTGTTGAGCCAGCCATGGTCTTGTACACTGCGGAGTAGGACTTGTCTTAGCGTGCAGCGTGAAGACACGCTGATGTGGGTGATCTGGCCTGCAATTGTGTTCAACTGCAGCGAGCTGTTCTTACACCAACCGTTCTGGGGGCTGCCGTTGTTTGGGGTTGCCGGACTCATTGCCCATGGCGCGCTTTGCCGGGCCATATTTTACGTGGAGGAAATTCAGTGAAACTCACATCCAAGGCTATGCCCTCCTCGGAAGCGTTCAAACAGAACCGCACCGCGCATCTCGAGGCTTTGGCAGAGGTCTCGGCCGCTGCTGAAGCCGCGCGTCTGGGCGGTGGAGAGGCGTCGCGTGCCCGTCACGAAAGTCGCGGCAAAATGCTGCCGCGCAGGCGGGTGGCGAACCTGTTGGATCCAGGGTCCCCTTTTCTTGAGGTTGGCGCAACCGCAGCCCATGGCCTCTATGATGGGGCGGCGCCCTGTGCAGGCGTGGTTGCTGGAATTGGTCGGGTCGAAGGCCAGGACGTCATGGTCGTCTGCAATGACGCCACCGTGAAAGGCGGCACCTATTATCCGATGACGGTCAAAAAGCACCTCCGCGCCCAGGAAATCGCCGAGGAAAACAACCTCCCCTGTATCTATCTGGTCGACAGCGGTGGGGCGAACCTGCCCAATCAGGACGAAGTCTTCCCGGATCGCGATCACTTTGGCCGGATCTTCTACAATCAGGCGCGCATGTCGGCCAAGGGCATTGCCCAGATCGCGGTGGTCATGGGGTCCTGCACAGCAGGTGGCGCCTATGTGCCGGCGATGTCGGATGTGACCATCATCGTGAAGGATCAGGGCACCATCTTTCTGGCAGGCCCTCCGTTGGTGAAGGCCGCCACAGGCGAAGTTGTCTCGACCGAGGATCTGGGCGGCGGCGACGTGCACACACGCCTGTCCGGCGTGGCGGATTATCTGGCCGAAGACGACGCCCATGCGCTGGCGCTGGCGCGGCGCGCGGTCCGCCACCTGAACCGCCGCAAACCGCAAACCGTGGATTGGCAGAGTGCGGAAGACCCGGCTTATGACCCCGAAGAGATCCTCGGCGTGGTGCCTGCCGACCTGCGCACGCCTTATGACATTCGCGAGGTGATCGCGCGGCTGGTGGATGGCTCTCGTTTTGACGAGTTCAAAGCCCGTTATGGCGAAACATTGGTCACCGGCTTTGCCCATGTAAAAGGCTGCCCTGTGGGGATCATTGCCAACAATGGCGTATTGTTTTCTGAGGCCGCCCAAAAAGGCGCACATTTCATAGAACTCTGCTCGCAGCGCAAAACCCCGCTGGTGTTCCTGCAGAACATCACCGGTTTCATGGTGGGGCGCAAATACGAAAACGAAGGCATTGCGCGCCATGGGGCCAAGATGGTGACCGCGGTGGCGTCGACGAATGTGCCCAAGATCACCATGCTGGTCGGCGGCTCTTTCGGGGCAGGCAACTACGGCATGGCCGGGCGCGCCTATAGTCCACGGTTCCTGTGGAGCTGGCCGAACTCCCGGATCTCCGTGATGGGCGGCGAACAGGCAGCGGGTGTGCTTGCGACCGTGAAACGGGATGCCATTGAACGCAAAGGTGGCAGCTGGTCGGCGCAGGAAGAAGCCGCTTTCAAACAGCCCACAATCGATATGTTCGAAGCACAAAGCCACCCGCTCTATGCCTCGGCGCGGCTTTGGGATGACGGCATTATCGATCCGCGCAAAAGCCGCGATGTGCTGTCGCTGTCGCTGTCTGCGGCACTCAATGCCCCCATCGAAGAGACACACTTTGGCCTGTTCCGGATGTGATGGTTTTCATCTTTTTCCAAATATCCCGGGGGTCCGGGGGCTGGCCCCCGGTGTGCACCCTTTTCAAGAAGGACAACCCAAATGTTTGAGAAAATCCTGATAGCCAACCGCGGTGAGATTGCCTGCCGTGTCATGGAAACGGCGCGCGCTTTGGGCGTAAGAACCGTCGCGGTCTATTCGGACGCGGATGCGGCCTCAAAACACGTGGCGCTTGCGGATGAGGCTGTGCACATCGGTGGCGCGGCCCCGCAGACCTCTTATCTGCTGGGCGACCGGATCATTGGGGCCGCGCAGGCCGCCGGGGCGCAAGCGATCCACCCGGGCTATGGGTTTCTTTCGGAAAACCCTGATTTTGTTGAGGCCGTGGAAGAGGCAGGTCTTATCTTCATTGGCCCTTCTGCATCCGCCATCCGATCGATGGGGCTGAAAGACGCCGCCAAAGCGCTGATGGAAAAAGCAGGCGTGCCGGTTGTTCCTGGGTATCACGGCGACAACCAAAACCCCGCGTTTCTGGCCGCCAAGGCCAAGGAGATCACCTATCCGGTCCTGATCAAAGCCGTTGCCGGTGGCGGTGGCAAGGGCATGCGGCTGGTCGAACAACCCGAGGATTTCGCGGATGCGCTGGTCAGCGCACAGGGCGAGGCAACCACGGCTTTTGGCAACCCTGATGTTCTGATCGAAAAATACATCCAAAAGCCACGTCATATTGAGGTGCAGGTCTTTGGTGACGGCAAAACCGCCGTGCATCTGTTCGAGCGCGACTGTTCTCTGCAGCGCCGACACCAAAAGGTGATCGAGGAAGCGCCAGCCCCCGGCATGACGGCTGAAATGCGGGCGGCCATGGGGCAGGCCGCCGTGCGCGCGGCCGAAGCGATTGGCTACAAAGGCGCGGGTACGGTTGAATTCATCGTGGATGGCTCGGACGGGCTGCGACCAGATGGGTTCTGGTTCATGGAGATGAACACCCGCCTGCAGGTCGAACATCCGGTGACCGAAGCCATCACGGGCGTCGATCTGGTGGAATGGCAGCTGCGGGTTGCCGCGGGCGAAACCCTGCCAATGCGGCAAGAAGACCTGACCATTTCCGGCCATGCCTTTGAGGCGCGGCTTTATGCCGAAGATGTGCCCAAAGGGTTCTTGCCCGCGACCGGCACACTGACCCATCTGACCTTCCCCGACAATGTGCGGGCTGACAGCGGTGTGCGGGCGGGGGACACCATCAGCCCTTGGTATGATCCGATGATCTCCAAGGTGATCACACACGGTCCGACGCGGGCCGCCGCCCTGTCGCAGCTGGCGCGCGCTTTGGAGCAGACACGGGTTGCCGGCACCACCACCAACCTCGGCTTTCTCGGCGCTTTGGCGCGGCACAAAGGGTTTGCCGCAGGAGAAGTCGACACAGGTCTGATTGCGCGGGATCTCGAAACTCTTGTGCAAACACCAGAGGTCACACCCGCTGCCCGTATTGCAGCAGCGCAGGTCGCATTGGATCTGCAGCAGGCCGCTGACAGTGAGTTTGGCTTCTCCCTCTGGGCGCCGCTGCAGCGGTCCGTGCATCTGGAGTTGGAAGGGAACGCCTTTGAGGCCACCGTCGCCGTAGACGGGGCAGATCGACAGATCTGGACGCTGGACGGGGCAGAGCATCTTGTATCGCGTCAGGCGGGGCATTGGTTGCTGGCGGGGCAACGTCTGCCGGACTGCCTGCGGGCAGGCGAGGTGATAACCGTGTTCAGCCCCTTTGGCGTCAGCTTTACCCTACTTGATCCGCTGGATCGCGCGGTCAGTGCGGGTGGGGATGCAGCCCTTATTGAGGCGCCGATGCCGGGTTTGGTCAAAGCCATTTTCGCCGAACCAGGGGCCGAGGTGCGCGAAGGCGACCGCCTCGCTGTGCTGGAGGCGATGAAAATGGAACATGCGCTTCTGGCTGCGCGTGACGGCATCGTTGCGGAAATCCTTGCGGCAGCCGGCGATCAGGTGGAAGCTGGTGCGGCGCTGGTGCGGCTGGAGGAGGCCTGAGGCGCATCTTCAGGGAGGAAGAACATGAGCGAACGCGTTGAGATTTTCGAAGTGGGCCCGCGCGACGGCCTGCAGAACGAAAAGCGGGACATTCCTGTGGCCGAGAAGGTGGCGCTGGTCGACTGCCTCAGCCGGGCGGGGTTTTCGCGGATCGAGGTTGCGAGTTTTGTCTCTCCCAAATGGGTGCCGCAAATGGCAGGCAGCGGCGGGGTTCTGGCGGGGATTACCAAGGCCAAGGGCGTGCGCTATGCGGCGCTGACTCCAAACATGCAGGGCTATGAGGCCGCGCTGGGCGCGCGGGCAGATGAGATTGCGATTTTTGCGTCGGCCTCGGAAGCGTTTTCCAAAGCCAATGTGAATGCGACCATCGCGGAAAGTCTCGAACGGTTTGCACCTATTCTGGAGGCCGCGCGCCATATTGACCTGCCGGTGCGGGGCTATGTCTCCTGCGTGACCGACTGCCCCTTTGAGGGCGCGGTTGCCCCTGAGCAGGTGGCCAAGGTCGCCGACCAGCTGTTTGCGATGGGGTGCTATGAGATCTCGCTTGGCGACACGATCGGACAGGGGAGGCCGGACAGCATTGCCAAGATGTTGCTCGCGGTGAAGGAGCATGTGCCTGTGACACGGATTGCGGGCCACTACCACGACACCGCTGGACGGGCGATTGACAATATCGATGCCTCGCTGGCGCTGGGCGTGCGGGTGTTTGATGCCTCGGTCGGCGGGCTGGGCGGTTGCCCCTATGCGCCGGGCGCGGCGGGCAATGTCGCCACGGAGGCGGTCGAGGCGCATCTGGCGCGGCTGGGGTATGAAACCGGTCTGGACGCTGCAGTTCTGGCTAAGGCCGCTGCCATGGCCAAGGCCATGCGGTCCTGACGAGAGGGATGGGTGTGGCGGTTCTGATCTGTTTTTCTGGTCTGCCAGCAGTTGGAAAGTCGACCGTAGCGCGGTTGCTGTCGGAGAAGACCGGAGCGATCAGGCTCAGGCTGGATGAGATCGAGGCTGCCATGCGGCTGTCCCATATGAAGTATGAAGACCTGGCTGATGGCGGATACGCGGCTGCACAGGTGATGGCAAAATCTGCGCTCGCGCAGGGCCACAGTGTGATTGCGGATTGCGTCAACCCGATTGCCCTGACGCGGGCCGGGTGGCAGGCCGCCTCCCATGCGGTTGGTGCAGCACATCTGGATGTGGAGTTGACCTGTTCCGATACCCAGTTGCACCGCGTCCGGGCAGAGACCCGCGATACGGATCTGGAAGACGTGGCAATGCCGGGCTGGGATGTGATCCGTCTCCGCCAGTATGAGCCGTTTGAAACGGCGGACCTGCGTCTGGACACCTGCGCTTTGTCGCCCGAGGGGGCTGTGCAGGCCATGCTCGAACTTCTCGAAACACTCTGAAAGGTACAGCTGATGTTTAACACGCTCCTTCTGTCTAAGGATGATCGCGGTGTCGCTACGCTAACCCTGAACCGGCCGGACAAGCACAACGCCATGTCCGGCGAAATGCTTCTAGAGTTGCAGGCGGCCGCGCGGCAGCTGGCAGAGGACAAGAGTATTCGGGTGGTGGTGCTGGCGGCCAACGGTAAGAGCTTTTGTGCCGGTGGCGACCTGGCCTGGATGCAGGCACAGATGGCCGCCGACGGCGAAACCCGCGCCCGAGAGGCTCGGGTACTGGCCGAGATGCTGGGAATGCTGAATACCCTGCCCAAACCGTTGATTGGCGCCCTGCAGGGCAATGCCTTTGGCGGCGGGGTGGGGGTGGCGTCGGTCTGCGATGTGGCCATTGGTGTGGACCATCTGAAAATGGGCCTGACCGAAACGAAACTGGGCCTGATCCCGGCCACTATTGGCCCCTATGTCATTGCCCGCATGGGCGAAGCCCGCGCGCGGCGCGTGTTTATGTCGGCGCGGCTCTTTGACGCGGCGGAAGCGGTCGATCTGGGTCTGCTGGCGCGCGCGGTGCCGTCCGACTCACTTGCGGATGCGGTGGAGGCAGAAGTGGCCCCCTATCTGGCCTGTGCGCCGGGGGCTGTGGCCTCTGCCAAGGCTTTGGCCCGCACATTGGGGCCGAAAATCGACAAAACTGTTGTTGATTTGTCGATTTCCGCGCTTGTCACCCAATGGGAAACGGCGGAAGCAAAAGAAGGTGTTTCAGCGTTTTTTGAAAAACGCCGCCCGGCATGGCGCGCGGAATAGACAGCTGAGGCGGTCAAATTTGCCTCTTTCCTATGCAAAATTGCGCCCCGCTTGCGGAAGAGCTTAATCTGCGTGAAACCTGATGGGAATAATGGGTTATTAAACCCTTGTGGCTTTGATGCAGGGGCTTGCCGGGAAAGACCCGTGCATTAACTTTGCCTTGGTTGACGGGTAGCTAGCAGCGGTTTAAGACCGGCCCAAGTCAACACGCCAATTGACGGCGCCTGAGCAGAATGTGCCGGGTGCGCGGAAAGGAGCCACTCGTGGAAGAGATGTTGCGGGAATACCTCCCGATCCTCGTGTTTTTGGCCGTAGCTATCGGTCTCGGTCTTGTTCTAGTACTTGCAGCGGTCATTATTGCGGTCCGCAACCCCGATCCCGAAAAGGTCAGCGCCTACGAATGTGGCTTCAATGCCTTCGATGATGCGCGGATGAAATTTGATGTCCGGTTTTATCTGGTGTCGATTCTCTTCATCATTTTCGACCTTGAGATCGCTTTTCTGTTTCCCTGGGCCGTCGGCTTTAAGGACATTAGCGACATCGGTTTCTGGTCGATGATGGTTTTCCTGGGCGTGCTTACCATTGGCTTTGCCTATGAATGGAAGAAGGGGGCCCTGGAATGGGAGTGATGACCGGAGCCAACACCGCAGGCGTCGACAAAGAAGTCGTGACCCAAGCGATCAATGCTGAACTGCAGGACAAGGGTTTCCTGCTGACCTCGGCCGAAGACATCATCAATTGGGCCCGCACCGGCTCCCTGCACTGGATGACCTTTGGTCTGGCCTGCTGCGCGGTTGAGATGATGCACACCTCTATGCCGCGTTATGACGCGGAACGTTTCGGCATCGCCCCGCGCGCCTCTCCGCGTCAGTCTGACGTGATGATTGTGGCCGGCACGCTGACCAACAAGATGGCACCCGCGCTGCGCAAGGTCTACGACCAGATGCCCGAGCCGCGCTATGTGATCTCCATGGGCTCCTGTGCCAATGGCGGCGGCTATTACCACTATTCCTACTCGGTTGTGCGTGGCTGTGACCGCATTGTGCCCGTAGACGTCTATGTGCCCGGCTGCCCGCCGACGGCCGAGGCGCTGCTTTACGGTCTGATGCAGCTGCAACGCAAAATCCGCCGCACCGGCACCCTGGTGCGCTGAGCCTTTAGGGGAGAAAGACATGAGCGAAGCCCTCAAAGAACTTGGCGCCCTGATCGAGGCCAAGCGCCCCGATTGCGTGCTGTCCTGGGATGTGACCCACGGCGAACTGAACCTCGATGTGGCAGCTGCCAATATCGCAGGTCTGGTGGAATTTCTGACCAATGACAGCAACTGCCGCTTCTCCACCTTGGTGGATATCACCGCCGTCGACTATCCCGAGCGGGTGAAGCGCTTTGACGTCGTCTACCATTTCCTGTCGATGTACCAGAACCAGCGCATCCGCCTGCGGGTTGCGGTGCGCGACGATGAAATGTTGCCTTCGATTGCAGAGGTGCACCCCTCGGCCAATTGGTTCGAGCGTGAAGTCTTTGACATGTTTGGCATCCTGTTCACCGGCCACCCGGACCTGCGCCGCCTGCTGACGGACTATGGCTTTCGCGGCCACCCGCTGCGCAAGGATTTCCCGACCACCGGTTACACCGAAGTTCGTTATGACGAAGCCGAAAAGCGCGTGGTATACGAGCCGGTGAAGCTGGTTCAGGAATACCGCCAGTTCGATTTCATGAGCCCCTGGGAAGGTGCGGAATACATCCTTCCGGGTGACGAGAAGGAGGCTGCAAAATGATGGACGGCTCCAAATTCGACGACGCCCAGACGGGCGAACAGAAAATCCGTAACTTCAACATCAACTTCGGCCCGCAGCACCCTGCGGCACACGGGGTGCTTCGTCTGGTGCTGGAACTGGATGGCGAGATCGTGGAACGCTGCGACCCGCACATCGGTCTTCTGCACCGTGGCACCGAAAAGCTGATGGAAAGCCGCACTTACCTGCAGAACCTGCCGTATTTCGACCGCCTCGACTACGTGGCGCCGATGAACCAGGAGCATGCATGGTGTCTGGCGATTGAAAAACTGACCGGTGTTGAAGTGCCGCGCCGTGGCCAGCTGATCCGGGTTCTCTACTCGGAAATCGGCCGCATTCTGAACCACCTGCTGAACGTGACCACGCAGGCGATGGACGTCGGCGCGCTGACCCCGCCGCTCTGGGGCTTTGAAGAACGCGAAAAGCTGATGATCTTCTACGAACGGGCTTGCGGTGCGCGTCTTCACGCGGCCTACTTCCGTCCGGGTGGGGTGCATCAGGATCTGCCCGACGCGCTCTTGGATGATATCGAAGAATGGGCGATTGAATTCCCCAATGTTCTTGCGGACATCGATGGTCTGCTGACGGAAAACCGCATCTTCAAACAGCGCAACTGCGACATTGGTGTGATCACCGAAGATGACATTCTGAAGTATGGCTTCTCGGGTGTCATGGTGCGCGGGTCCGGCATGGCCTGGGACCTGCGTCGTGCGCAGCCCTATGAATGCTATGATGAGTTCGACTTCCAGATCCCCGTTGGCAAAAACGGCGACTGCTATGACCGCTACCTCTGCCGTATGGAAGAGATGCGCCAGTCGCTGTCGATCATCCGTCAGGCCATCCACAAGCTGCGCGAAGCCACCGGCGACGTGATGGCCCGGGGCAAGCTGTCCCCGCCGAAACGCGGCGATATGAAAACCTCGATGGAGAGCCTGATCCACCACTTCAAGCTCTATACCGAAGGCTTCCACGTTCCCGAGGGCGAGGTCTATGCCGCGGTCGAGGCCCCAAAGGGCGAGTTTGGCGTTTATCTGGTGGCAGATGGCTCCAATAAACCCTACCGCGCCAAGCTGCGCGCGCCGGGCTTCTTGCACTTGCAGGCCATGGACCATGTGGCCAAAGGCCACCAGCTGGCCGACGTCGCCGCCATTATCGGCACCATGGACATCGTATTCGGGGAGATCGACCGGTAATGCGCCAGACCGCCTGCTTTCATCTTTTTAAAAATATCCCCGCCGGAGGCATCCGCCGGGGCAACCGCCACGGACAGGTGATCTGATGCTGCGTCGTCTCCACTCAGAACAACCCGACAGCTTTGCCTTCACGCCTGCGAACCAGGCCTGGGCCGAAGCGCAAATGACAAAATTCCCCGAAGGTCGTCAGGCCTCGGCTGTGATCCCGCTGTTGTGGCGCGCGCAGGAACAGGAAGGCTGGGTCTCCAAGCCCGCGATTGAATATATCGCGGAAATGCTGGACATGGCCTATATTCGCGTTCTGGAAGTGGCCTCTTTCTACTTCATGTTCCAGCTGCAACCCACCGGTTCTGTGGCGCATGTGCAGATCTGCGGCACCACCTCCTGCATGATCTGCGGCGCGGAAGATCTGGTTGCGATCTGCAAGGAAAAGATCAACCCGAAACCCTTTGAGCTTTCTGCCGATGGCAAGTTCACCTGGGAAGAGGTCGAGTGCCTTGGCTCTTGCACGAACGCGCCGATGGCGCAGATCGGCAAGGATTACTACGAGGATCTGACCGCTGAAGGCTTTTCTAAGATGCTGGATGATATGGCGGCTGGCAAAGCGGTTGTGCCGGGCCCGCAGAATGGTCGCTATGCGGCCGAGCCAAAGTCCGGCCTGACCTCGCTGACCGAATATGAAGCGGGCAAGCCGCAATACAATGCATCCGCCGAACTGGCGACCACCATCGGTGATGGTGTGAAGCGTATTCAAGGTGATGAGGTCCCGCTGCTGACCCCGTGGATTGGCAAGGATGGGACCGTCGCAGGGCGTGTCGCAGCAGATCCGACACCGGCTGCACCGGCGGCACCGAAGCCCGCCGTAAAACAGGCGGCTGAGGCCAAGAAAGACACCAAGAAGGCGGAAAAGCCGGCAAAGGCTGACACGCCTGCAAAGGCCGACGCCGAGACGCCTGCTAAGGCTGCGAAAAAAACAGAGGCCAAAGATGCCATGGCCGAGGCCACCTGGGTGCAGGAAGAAAAGCCTGTAACGCTGGACGGCCCGCGTGACGGCAAGGCGGATGATCTGAAGATGCTCAAGGGCGTTGGCCCCAAGTTGGAGCAGACCCTGCACGAGCTGGGCTTTTTCCACTTTGATCAGGTTGCTGCCTGGACCGAGGCCGAAGTGGCCTGGGTTGACACGCGCCTGAAATTCAAAGGCCGCATCGAACGCGACAACTGGATCGAGCAGGCCAAGAAACTGGCCGCAGGCGAAGAGACGGATTTTGCCAAAAAGGCAAAGAAGTCTGGCCTTTACGACGAATAAACCGCTCCGCCCTCACAAAGGGCGGGCACAACAGAATTGGACCACATGAGCTCAGAACGAGATCAGGCGTTTGCCCGAAAGGGCCGGATCACCGCGCTGGTGATCGCAGCAGGTGGGATCGCCGCCATGCTGGCCCCTTGGATCGTTCAGGTTCTTGGCCTCGAACCCCGCTTTGAGATGCTGATCTATTTCAGCGCGCTGGCGGCTTTTGTTTGGGCCATGGTCAATATTTTTCAACTCTGGCGCATGCGTCAGGACAGCTGAAGGTAGGCAGACATGCTGAAGGACCAGGACCGGATCTTTACCAACCTATACGGCATGCACGAGCGCACGCTGGCGGGCGCTCAGAAGCGTGGTCATTGGGATGGAACCGCAGGCCTTATTGAAAAGGGTCGCGACTGGATCATCCAGACCATGAAAGACAGTGGCCTGCGCGGACGCGGTGGCGCGGGCTTCCCGACCGGTCTGAAGTGGTCCTTCATGCCGAAGGAAAGCGACGGTCGCCCGGCCTATCTGGTCATCAACGCCGATGAATCCGAGCCCGGCACCTGCAAAGACCGCGAGATCATGCGCCATGATCCGCACACGCTGATCGAAGGCGCGCTGATCGCGAGCTTCGCGATGAATGCGCACACTTGCTACATCTACTTGCGCGGCGAATACATCCGCGAGCGCGAGGCGCTGCAGGCCGCGATTGACGAATGTTATGACAAGGGTCTCTTGGGCAAGAACGCTGCGGGGTCGGGTTGGGATTTCGACGTCTTCCTGCACCACGGGGCTGGGGCCTATATCTGCGGGGAAGAAACCGCGCTGATCGAAAGCCTCGAGGGCAAAAAAGGCATGCCGCGCATGAAGCCGCCGTTTCCGGCGGGCGCGGGTCTTTATGGCTGCCCGACCACAGTGAACAATGTGGAATCCATTGCTGTTGTGCCGACGATCCTGCGTCGCGGCGCCGAATGGTTTGCAGGCTTTGGCCGCCCCAACAATGCGGGCACCAAACTGTTTGCGATCTCGGGCCACGTCAACAACCCCTGTGTTGTCGAAGAAGCGATGTCCATCAGCTTTGAAGAACTCATCGAAAAACACTGCGGTGGCATTCGCGGCGGCTGGGACAACCTGCTGGCGGTGATCCCCGGTGGATCGTCTGTGCCTTGTGTGCGCGGCGAGAAAATGAAAGACGCGATCATGGACTTTGATTACCTGCGCGGCGAGCTGGGCTCTGGCCTCGGCACGGCAGCAGTCATTGTCATGGACAAACAGACCGACATTATCAAAGCGATCTGGCGTCTGTCCAAATTCTACAAACATGAAAGCTGTGGCCAATGTACGCCGTGTCGCGAAGGCACAGGCTGGATGATGCGTGTCATGGATCGTCTGGTCAAAGGCGAGGCAGAGCTGGAAGAAATCGACATGCTGTGGGACGTCACCAAACAGGTCGAAGGCCACACCATCTGTGCATTGGGCGATGCGGCGGCTTGGCCGATCCAGGGTCTGATCCGCAACTTCCGCGAAGAAATCGAAGACCGCATTAAAGCGCAGAAATCGGGCCGCATGGGCGCGATGGCTGCGGAATAAAAGACAACGGGACGGGACGTGATGAAACTGGGGACGGTCATATTGCTGGCAGCGACGGCGCTTGGGATAAGCGCCTGTGCAAGCGTGAATGAGACACGTTTTCCGGCCTATGATGGTGTGCATTTCCGTGTGACCGCCAAGGCCGAAAGCCGTCGTGGCAACCGGGCACCGTTTCAGGTGCATGTGGACCGTGCTGCGCGGTCGACCCAAGGGGCGCTGGAAGCGGCGCATCACGCGTCTACACGCTATTGCATCGCAAACTTTGGCAGCTCTCGCTTTGACTGGACCAATGTTCAGACCGACGCAGAGGGCCTTGCGGTTCTGCCCTTGGTGAAGGGCGACGCTGTGATCAAAGGGATCTGCAAAACGTGATCCAATCCGCCGCATATCCCGGGAAAATGGCGCTGCTATTGCATAGCAGCGCCCTGAACGCCTTTGGTTTTCTGTCGAAAACCAAAGGAGGTTCCATGACCCGATTTATTGCGGCTGCGGTGCTCGCAGTGTTCACCCCTCTGTCCGGCTTGACCGCTGAGGAGGCAAAGCCTTCGCTGCGGGATGTGGCGGCGATTGAAAACCCGCTGTTTGCGGTGGCTGTGGCCCAGGAAGTGGCGGAGCAATGCGACACGATCGCCGCGCGCACCTTCAAGGGCCTGCGGCTTTTGTATTCGCTGCGGTCCACGGCCAATGGCCTTGGCTACAGCGACCGGGAAATCCGGGCGTATATCGATAGCGACCAGGAAAAGGCCCGTATGCGCGCCAAGGGCGAACGGCTCTTGCGGCAAAACGGCGTGAACCTGGACGATCCAGAAACTTTCTGTGCGTATGGTCGCGCGGAAATCCAGAAAAACAGCGCGATCGGCGTATTACTGAGGGCGAAATAGACCATGTCTGACCTCCGCAAGATCAATATTGACGGAACCGAGATCGAAGTAGATGGGGCACTGACCCTGATCCAGGCCTGTGAAGAGGCGGGCGTGGAAATTCCGCGATTCTGTTATCACGAACGTCTGTCGATCGCAGGCAACTGCCGCATGTGCCTTGTGGAGGTCGTTGGCGGCCCGCCGAAACCCGCCGCGTCCTGCGCCATGCAGGTCCGCGATCTGCGCCCGGGCCCCGAAGGTCAGGCGCCGCAGGTGAAGACCAATTCTCCGATGGTCAAGAAGGCCCGCGAAGGTGTGATGGAGTTCCTCCTGATCAACCACCCGCTGGATTGCCCGATATGTGACCAGGGCGGCGAGTGCGATCTGCAGGATCAGGCCATGGCCTACGGCGTTGCCGGAT
The DNA here is from genome assembly GCF_001458415.1 of Tritonibacter multivorans. GTDB lineage: Bacteria > Pseudomonadota > Alphaproteobacteria > Rhodobacterales > Rhodobacteraceae > Epibacterium > Epibacterium multivorans. The sequence continues at coordinate 185,438 of NZ_CYSD01000039.1, forward strand.
CTCGGTTTAAGGAAAACAAGCGCGCGGTGGACGATCTGAACCTCGGCCCGCTTGTGGCCACCACCATGACCCGCTGCATCAGCTGCACACGTTGTGTGCGTTTTACGACCGAAGTTGCAGGCATCACACAGATGGGCCAGACCGGTCGCGGCGAAGATTCCGAGATCACCTCGTACCTGAACCAGACGCTGGATTCGAACCTGCAGGGTAACATAATCGACCTCTGCCCGGTTGGCGCGCTGACCTCCAAGCCCTATGCGTTCACCGCGCGCCCTTGGGAGCTGACCAAGACCGAAACCATCGACGTGATGGACGCGCTTGGGTCGAACATCCGTGTCGACACCAAAGGCCGCGAAGTGATGCGCATCCTGCCGCGCAACCACGATGGCGTGAACGAAGAGTGGATTTCGGATAAAACCCGCTTTGTCTGGGACGGCCTGCGTCGTCAGCGTCTGGACAAGCCTTATGTGCGTGAAAACGGCAAGCTGCGTCCGGCCAGCTGGCCCGAGGCGCTGGCGATGGTTGCTGAAAACGTCAAAGGCAAGAAAATCGCTGGCCTGATCGGGGATCTGGTGTCGGTTGAAGCCGCATTCGCGCTGAAACAGCTGATCGAAGGACTGGGCGGCAAGGTTGAGGCCCGCCTGAACAATGCACGCCTGCCGATCGGCAACCGCGCCGGTTATGTTGGCACCGCGGCCATAGAAGACGTGGACACCGCCAAGGAAATCATCCTGATCGGTTCCAACCCGCGCGTGGAAGCCCCGGTTCTGAACGCCCGTATCCGCAAAGCCTGGAGCAAGGGCGCAAATGTCAAACTGGTCGGCCCGGCTGCGGATCTGACCTATGACTACGACCACGTGGGCACCGACCGCGCGGCGCTGGAAACCCTGAGTGCTGGCGAAGACACGCTGGTGATTGTGGGGCAGGGCGCCATCAATGAAGCTGACGGTCTGGCGGTTATCGCAAAGGCGCAGTCGCTGGGTAAGATGTTGATCCTGCACACCGCCGCGTCGCGCGTTGGAGCCATGGACATTGGTGCGGTGACCGAAGGTGGTCTGGCAGCGGCCGTCGATGGTGTTGAGGTGATCTACAACCTCGGTGCGGATGAGGTCGATATCGATCCGGGTGCCTTTGTGATTTATCAGGGCTCTCACGGGGATCGTGGTGCCATGCGCGCGGATGTGATTCTGCCGGGTGCGGCCTACACCGAAGAAAACGGCCTGTTTGTGAACACTGAAGGTCGCCCCCAGCTGGCCATGCGCGCGGGCTTTGCCCCCGGCGAGGCCAAGGAAAACTGGGCGATCCTGCGGGCGCTTTCGGCAGAACTGGGCGCGAAGCTTGGCTATGACAGCCTCGCGCAGCTGCGCACCGCGCTGATCAAAGAAGTCCCGCATCTGAAAAAGATCGACGCGGTCATTGCAAACGAAGGCGACGCGCTGGAAGCAGCACCGCTGGGCAAGGCAGACTTCCTGCCGGCGATCCGCGACTTCTACCTGACCAACCCGATTGCCCGCGCATCAGAGCTGATGGCGGACCTGTCTGCTCAGGCAAAAGCGCGCGCTGAGACCCCGGTTGCAGCAGAGTGATCCGCGCTGCCGCCATATCCTGTCTGGCTGTACTGGCCTTGGGCGCGTGTCAGACGACAGGCGCTGAGGTCAGCCGTGCCGCGCCCGAGTATCTGGGCGTGGACACGTTTTTGCTGGATGGGGATCTGGTGCAGTTCGAAGTGGCCATGAAGGGCGTACAGAACCCTCAAGAGCTTGATAAATATGCCAATTGCGCGGCGGCCCAATACACGCTGATCCGCGGATACGGTTATGCACGTCATGTGCGCACAAAATTGAAACAAGAGGGTGGCATATGGGCGGCAGATGCTGTCTACACCATCTCGCCCTCCCTCCCGCGCGGTCTGCGCACCATCGACGCCACTGTCGAGGTCGCGGATTGCGAGGCTAACGGAATACCTACGGTGTGAGGACCTATGGCTGATTTCTTTAACACCCCAGGCGGCATTGCCCTGATTATCCTGGCGCAAACTCTGGCCGTTGTGGCCTTTGTGATGATTTCGCTCCTGTTTTTGGTCTATGGCGACCGCAAAATCTGGGCTGCGGTGCAGATGCGCCGGGGCCCAAACGTTGTGGGCGCCTATGGCCTGCTGCAAACCGTGGCGGACGCGCTGAAATATGTCGTCAAAGAGGTGGTGATCCCCGCCGGTTCCGACCGCGCCGTGTTCATCCTTGCGCCGCTGACGTCCTTTGTTCTGGCGATGATCGCCTGGGCGGTGATCCCGTTCAATGACACATGGGTCCTGTCGGACATCAATGTCGCGATCCTCTATGTCTTTGCGGTATCTTCGCTGGAAGTCTACGGCGTGATCATGGGCGGCTGGGCGTCGAACTCCAAATACCCGTTCCTCGGTTCGCTTCGCTCTGCTGCGCAGATGATCTCTTACGAGGTCTCCATCGGCCTGATCATCATTGGTGTGATCCTGTCCACCGGTTCCATGAACTTTGGTGACATTGTTCGCGCCCAAGACGGCAGTGCGGGTCTGTTCAACTGGTACTGGCTGCCGCATTTCCCGATGGTCTTTCTGTTCTTTATCAGCTGCCTGGCGGAAACCAACCGCCCGCCGTTCGACCTCCCGGAAGCGGAATCGGAACTGGTGGCGGGCTATCAGGTGGAATATTCCTCCACCCCGTTCCTGCTGTTTATGGCGGGCGAATACATCGCCATCTTCCTGATGTGCGCGCTGACCACGCTGCTGTTCTTCGGCGGTTGGCTGTCGCCAATCCCGTTCCTGCCGGACAGCCCGCTGTGGATGGTCGCCAAGATGGCGTTCTTCTTCTTCCTCTTCGCAATGGTGAAGGCGATCACCCCGCGCTACCGCTATGACCAGCTGATGCGCCTTGGTTGGAAAGTGTTCCTGCCGTTCTCGCTGGTGTGGGTGGTCTTTGTCGCCTTTGCTGCAAAATTCGACTGGTTCTGGGGGGCGTTTGCCCGCTGGACCACTGGAGGCTGATCATGACGCAGATTGATTACACCCGCGCCGCCAAATACTTCCTGCTGCAGGACGTCTGGCAGGGCTTCAAACTGGGGATGAAGTATTTCTTTGCCCCCAAGGCGACGCTGAACTACCCGCATGAAAAGGGCCCGCTGTCCCCGCGTTTCCGCGGTGAGCACGCGCTGCGCCGCTACCCCAATGGGGAAGAGCGTTGCATTGCCTGTAAACTGTGCGAGGCGGTCTGCCCGGCGCAGGCGATCACCATTGACGCGGAACCCCGCGAAGATGGCTCTCGCCGCACCACACGCTATGACATCGACATGACAAAGTGCATCTACTGCGGCTTCTGCCAAGAAGCCTGCCCGGTGGATGCAATTGTCGAGGGTCCGAATTTCGAGTTCGCCACGGAGACCCGCGAAGAGCTGTTCTATGACAAGGACAAGTTGCTGGCGAACGGCGAACGCTGGGAAGCCGAGATCGCGCGCAACCTCGAACTGGACGCGCCATACAGATAAGGACGGGCCAATGACAGACAAGCCGCAGAACCCTTTCGAAGCGATGATGCAACAGGCGCAGGAGATGGCCAAGGCCCTCAACCCGGCGCTGGAGCAGTTCTCCTCCAAGGATGCCTTCAAAGAGTTCGAGGCGCTCTGGCCCACAATGCCCAAAGAGATGATGGATATGCTCTTTGGGAACGCCATCAACAAAGATGGCCTTGATGCCAAGACCCGCCTGCTTCTGACCTTGGCGGGTCTGACAATGCAGGGTGCACAGGCCGACACGGCCCTGCGCCAGACCGTGCGTCATGCTCTCGAGGCGGGCGCGAAGAAACAAGAGATCGTGGAAACGATCGGATTGATGTCCGGCTTTGCCGGCATCCCGGCCATGAACCGGGCGCTTGAACTGGCGCGCGAGGTCATGGACCACAAAGGGGACGATGAGACATGATGGTTTTTGCCTTTTACCTCTTCGCCATCAGCGCCATAACCGGCGGGCTGTTCACGGTGATCAGCCGTCAGCCGGTTCATTCGGTGCTGTGGCTGATCCTGGCCTTTATTTCCTCGGCCGGGCTGTTTGTGCTGTTGGGGGCTGAATTTGTCGCCATGCTTCTGGTCATCGTCTACGTGGGGGCGGTCGCCGTATTGTTCCTGTTTGTGGTGATGATGCTGGACGTGGACTTTGCCGAGCTGAAAGCAGAGATGGCGCGCTATATGCCGCTGGCGATGCTGATTGGCCTCGTGATCCTGATGCAGTTCGTCATGGCCTTTGGCGCATGGGAAAGCGCGCATAGTGCAGCCGAAAATCTGGCGCAACCGATCCCGGCGGACCGCCACAACACCGAGGCCCTGGGCCTTATTATCTACGACCAATATTTCCTTCTGTTCCAGCTGGCGGGCCTGATCCTGTTGGTCGCCATGATTGGCGCCATCGTTCTGACGCTCCGCCACCGCACCGACGTTAAACGTCAGGACGTGATCGCGCAGATGATGCGTGATCCGGCGGCTGCGATGGAGCTCAAGGACATCAAACCGGGCCAAGGGCTTTGAAGGGGCTTTGAGCAATGATCGGACTTGAACATTATCTGACCGTCGCGGCGACACTGTTCGTCATCGGCATCTTCGGGCTCTTCCTGAACCGTAAGAACGTCATCATCCTGCTGATGAGCATCGAACTGATGCTCTTGGCGGTGAACATCAACCTTGTGGCGTTCTCCAGCTTCCTTGGGGATCTGGTCGGGCAGGTCTTCACGCTGTTCGTGCTGACCGTCGCCGCCGCCGAGGCCGCCATTGGCCTTGCGATCCTTGTCTGCTTCTTCCGCAACCGCGGCACCATTGCCGTGGAAGACATCAACGTGATGAAGGGCTAAGTGTTTATGGAAACCATCCTCCTCTTTGCCCCGCTTGTGGGCGCGATAATTTGTGGCTTTGGCCACAAGTTCATCGGTGAAAAAGCCGCGATGATCACGGCGACAGGGCTGCTGTTTTTCACGGCGCTTCTGTCCTGGATCGTCTTCCTGACCTTTGACCCAAGCGCGCATGAAAACGGCACTTACACGGTCAATATCCTGACCTGGATCCAGTCCGGCGCGCTTGATACGTCGTGGCAGTTCCGCGTGGACCGGCTGACCGCGATCATGCTGATCGTGATCACCACCGTGTCTTCGCTGGTTCACCTCTATTCCTTTGGGTACATGGATCATGACCCGCAGTGGAAAGACGGCGAAAGCTACAAGCCGCGCTTCTTTGCCTATCTGTCCTTCTTTACCTTCGCCATGCTGATGCTGGTGACCGCCGATAACCTCGTTCAGATGTTCTTTGGCTGGGAAGGCGTCGGCGTCGCGTCCTACCTGCTGATTGGTTTCTATTACCGCAAGCCATCCGCCGGTGCGGCGGCGATGAAGGCTTTCATCGTCAACCGTGTGGGTGACTTTGGCTTTGCGCTGGGGATCTTTGGTCTGTTCTTCCTGACCGACAGTATCAACTTCAACGAAATCTTCGCGGCTGCCCCGCAGCTGGCGGAAACAGAGATCTCCTTCCTGTGGCGCGACTGGAACGCGGCCAATGTGCTGGCCTTCCTGCTGTTTGTCGGTGCGATGGGTAAATCGGCGCAGTTGATCCTGCACACCTGGCTGCCGGATGCGATGGAAGGCCCGACGCCTGTATCGGCGCTGATCCACGCGGCAACCATGGTGACCGCGGGCGTGTTCCTCGTTTGCCGCATGTCGCCATTGATGGAGTTCGCACCGGAAGCCACCGCCTTCATCACCGTACTGGGCGCGACCACCGCGTTTTTCGCAGCCACCGTGGGTCTGGTGCAAACCGACATCAAACGCGTGATTGCATATTCGACCTGTTCGCAGCTGGGCTACATGTTTGTGGCCGCTGGCGTTGGTATGTACTCCGCTGCCATGTTCCACCTGTTCACCCACGCCTTCTTTAAGGCGATGCTGTTCCTTGGCGCGGGCTCCGTCATTCACGCGATGCACCACGAGCAGGACATGATGAACTATGGCGGTCTGCGCAAAAAGATCCCCTATACCTTCTGGGCCATGATGATCGGTACGCTGGCCATCACCGGTGTGGGTATTCCGCTCACCACCTTTGGCTTTGCGGGCTTCCTGTCCAAAGACGCCATTATCGAGAGCGCCTATGCGGGCGGATCGATGTATGGCTTCTGGATGCTGGTGATCGCCGCGGCGATGACGTCGTTCTATAGCTGGCGCCTGATCTTCCTGACCTTCTACGGCACGCCGCGCGGCGACAAGCACACGCATGAACACGCGCATGAAAGCCCGATGGTCATGCTGGTGCCGCTGGGTGTTCTGGCACTGGGCGCCGTGTTCTCGGGCATGCTGTGGTACAACTCTTTCTTCGGTCACGAAGACAAGGTCGGCAAATTCTATGGTGTGCCTTACGCTGAGGCTGCGCATGATGACCATGCGAAGGCCGACGGTCACGACGACCATGACCATGATGACCATGCCCATGACGAAGGTCACGGTGAAGAAGGCCATGACAAAGGTCATGACGATCACCACTATGTCTTTGCGGGCAAACCGGGAGAGGGCGCGCTTTATATGGGGCCGGACAACCATGTCCTGACCGATGCGCACAACGCGCCGAAATGGGTCAAGGTTGCCCCATTCATCGCCATGCTTTTGGGCTTTGGTCTGTCCTTCCTGTTCTACATCGTGAAGCCTGACCTGCCCAAGCGTTTGGCCGAACAACAGCGTCCACTGTACCTGTTCCTCAAAAACAAGTGGTACTTTGACGAGCTGTACGATGTGGTCTTTGTGAAGCCTGCGCTCGCGATTGGTCGCTTCTTCTGGAAGAAGGGCGATGGCAAGACCATCGACGGCTTCCTTAATGGTGTTGCTATGGGCATTGTGCCTTTCTTCACCCGTCTCGCTGGCCGGGCGCAGTCCGGTTACATCTTCACTTACGCCTTCTGGATGGTGCTGGGCATTGCCGCCTTGGTCACCTGGATGTCGATCGGCGGAGGATCGCACTGATGGACAATATTCTTTCCATCGTAACCTTCATCCCCGCGCTGGCGGCGGCCGTTATGGCCCTGTTCCTGCGTGGTGAGGACGCGGCGGCACAGCAGAACGCGAAATGGGTCGCACTGCTGGCCACCACAATCACCTTTCTGGTGAGCGTCATTATCTTTGTACAGTTCGACCCGGCCAACACCGGCTTCCAGTTTGTGGAAGAACGCGACTGGATATTTGGCCTGAAATACAAGCTGGGCGTTGACGGCATCTCTGTCCTCTTCGTCATGCTGACCACCTTCGTGATGCCGCTGACCATTCTGGCCAGCTGGGGCGTCAGCACCCGCGTCAAGGAATACATGATTGCCTTCCTGCTCTTGGAAACGCTGATGCTCGGCGTGTTCATGGCGCTGGATCTGGTGCTGTTCTATGTATTCTTTGAGGCCGGCCTGATCCCGATGTTCCTGATCATCGGCATCTGGGGCGGTGCGAACCGCATCTATGCGTCGTTCAAATTCTTCCTCTACACCTTCCTTGGCTCTGTGCTGATGCTGGTGGCGATGGTTGCGATGTTCCTTGATGCGGGCACCACCGACATTCCGACGCTGATGGCGCATCAGTTCTCTTACGAGAGCTTCTCGGTGATGGGCATTCACGTGCTGGGCGGCATGCAGACGCTGCTGTTCATTGCCTTCTTTGCCTCTTTTGCGGTGAAGATGCCGATGTGGCCGGTGCACACCTGGCTGCCGGACGCGCACGTTCAGGCGCCCACCGCAGGGTCTGTGGTGCTGGCGGCGATCCTCTTGAAAATGGGCGGCTACGGCTTCCTGCGCTTCAGCCTGCCGATGTTCCCGGTCGGGTCCGAGGTCATGGCAGATGTCATCCTCTGGATGTCGGCGATCGCGATTGTTTACACCTCGCTTGTGGCGATGGTGCAGGATGATATGAAAAAGCTGATTGCTTATTCGTCCGTTGCGCATATGGGCTTTGTGACCATGGGTATCTTTGCGGGCAACCAGCAGGGCATTGACGGCGCGATCTTCCAGATGCTGAGCCACGGTTTCATTTCTGCTGCACTGTTCCTGTGTGTCGGCGTGATCTATGACCGGATGCACACACGTGACATTGACGCCTATGGCGGTCTGGTCATTCGTATGCCTGCCTACGCGCTGGTTTTCATGTTCTTCACCATGGGCAACGTGGGCCTGCCGGGCACCTCTGGTTTCATTGGTGAATTCCTGACCCTGATGGGCGTGTTCCAGGTGAACACCTGGGTGGCCTTTGTGGCGACCTCTGGTGTGATCTTCTCGGCGGGTTATGCCCTTTGGCTCTACCGCCGCGTGGTGTTTGGTGACCTGATCAAGGAAAGCCTGAAGACCATCCAAGACATGAACGCGCGCGAGAAATGGATCTTTGCGCCGCTGGTGGCCATGACCCTTTTGCTGGGTGTTTACCCGGCGCTCGTCACCGATGTGATCAGCCCGTCGACAACGGCGCTGGTCGAGACCCTCAATACCGCAGTGGCAGCAGCCGACCTTGGGTCGTCTGCCGATGTCACCGTGGCCGCATCGCATTAAGGAGCCGCTCGAGATGCAAGCTGATCTCTCCGTCGTTCTCCCCGAGATCGTCCTGTCCCTTTATGTGATGGCTGCCCTTCTGGGCGCGGTCTACACGGTCAAAGACAAGCTGGGACCGATCCTGATCTGGTCCACCTCGGCCCTGATGGTGGTTCTTGCCATTTGGATCGGCACCTCTGGTGCTGGCACCGAAGAAGCTTTCAATGGCATGATCGTCAATGACGCCTTCTCGCGGTTTGCCAAAGTGGCAATTCTGCTGTCCGCCGCTGCTGTGATGATCATGGGGCAGGAATACATGAGCCGCCGCGATATGCTGCGGTTCGAATATCCGCTGCTGGTTGCGCTGTCTGCCGTGGGCATGATGGTCATGGTTTCGGCCGGTGACCTGATGGCGCTTTACATGGGGCTCGAGCTGCAGTCGCTGGCGCTTTATGTTGTGGCGGCCCTGCGTCGTGACAGTGTGAAATCCACCGAGGCAGGCTTGAAGTACTTTGTCCTTGGGGCGCTGTCCTCTGGCCTGCTGCTGTATGGTGCATCGCTGGTTTATGGCTTTGCAGGCACCACCAAGTTTTCGGGCATTATTCAGGCGGCGGAACACGGTCACCTGACCTTGGGTCTGCTGTTTGGTCTGGTTTTCCTGATGTCTGGCATGGCGTTCAAGGTTTCGGCCGCGCCGTTCCACATGTGGACGCCAGATGTCTACGAAGGCGCGCCGACCCCGGTTACGGCGTTCTTTGCCTCTGCCCCAAAGGTTGCAGCGATGGGCCTGTTTGCCCGCGTGATGCACGATGCCTTTGGTCTGGCGATCGCCGACTGGAGCCAGATTGTCGCGCTTCTGTCTGTGGCGTCCATGTTCCTTGGCGCAGTGGCTGCGATTGGTCAGACGGACATCAAACGCCTGATGGCCTATTCGTCGATTGCCCATATGGGCTATGCGCTGATGGGTCTGGCCGCTGGCACCCAACTGGGTGTTGAGGCGCTGCTGGTCTATATGTCCATCTATGTGGCGATGAACATCGGCACCTTTGCCTTCATCCTGATGCTGGAGCGTGACGGTAAACCCGTGACCGACATCAATGCCCTGAACCAATACGCCAAACGCGAACCGGGCCGGGCGCTGGGGATGCTGATCCTCTTGTTCTCGCTCGCGGGTGTGCCGCCGATGCTGGGCTTCTTTGGCAAGTTCATGGTGCTGCAGGCGGCCTTTGACGCTGGCCTTGCGTGGCTCGCGATCCTTGGTGTGGTCGCATCTGTGATCGGTGCCTTCTACTACCTGCGCATTGTCTACTACATGTACTTTGGCGAAGAGGTCGAAGGGGTAGAGACCAACCGCTCTCCGGTTCTGCTGGCGTTCTTTGTTGTCGGGGCGGGCCTGATGGTTGTTGGCACCTTGACCACATTGGGTGTTGAAGGCGCGGCTGAGGCCGCGGCGGCCACACTTGTCAAATAAGACGCAAGATCATTTCGTAAAAGGCCCGGTCCAAGTGACCGGGCCTTTTGCCTTTTGCTCACACGGCTGATAAAGGGGCGGTTATGATTGATTGGCCAACAGGATACGGACGCCGGGTTCTTGCAGAGGTGGATAGCACCTTGGACGAAGCCGCCCGTATTGCCCCCACACTTTCCGGTCCCGAATGGATCCTTGCGCTGCGCCAGACCAAAGGCCGTGGTCGGCGGGGGCGTGATTGGAAAGATCCCAAAGGCAATTTCGCGGGCACGCTGGTGTACCGTCCCGAAGGCAGTCCGGATCAGATCGCGCTGCGCAGCTTTGTGGCCGCCCTCGCGCTCTATGATGCGGTTGAGGCTGTTACAGGCCGCACTGATGGGCTGGCGCTGAAGTGGCCGAATGACGTTTTGCTCAATGGTGGCAAGCTCGCCGGGATCCTGTTGGAAAGCGCGGGTCAGCTAGGCGGGGTAAGCTACCTGTCCATTGGGATTGGCGTGAACCTTCGCGAAACCCCGATGAAAGAATGGCTGGAGCCCGGCGCGGTCTGGCCGGTGTCGCTGCTGTCCGAGCGCGGTGTGCAGGTCGACCCGGAAACATTCCTTGACGTGCTGGCCGCTGCCTATGCGCGCCATGAACACAGTTTTGTGACTTATGGCTTTGCCCCGATCCGTGCCGCCTGGTTGCAACGGGCAGCCAAGCTGGGCGAGGTGATCACCGCGCGCACGGCACGGGATGAGCACAGCGGCACCTTTGAAACCATAGACGAGACAGGCAATCTTGTCCTCAAAACCGCCAAGGGTGAGATCACAATCCCCGCTGGCGATATCTTCTTCTAAGGGGCGCGCTTATGCTTTTGGCAGTGGACTGCGGCAACACAAACACGGTTTTTGCGATCTATGACGGCAATACGCAGATCGCGCACTGGCGCACGTCTACCGAATGGCAGCGCACGGCGGATCAGTACTATGTCTGGTTGTCGACGCTGATGAACATGCGCGGGATCAAGGCAGATATCACCGATGTGATCATCTCTTCGACGGTGCCGCGGGTTGTGTTCAACCTGCGTGTCCTGGCCGATCGCTATTTCAATACACGTCCCCTTGTGGTGGGCAAACCTGAATGCCTGCTGCCGGTAGACACCCGTGTCGACAGCGGCACCACGGTGGGCCCTGACCGTCTGGTCAACACCGTGGCGGGTCACGCGAAATACGGCGGTAACCTTATCGTTGTGGATTTCGGCACCGCGACCACGTTTGACGTCGTGGCGGATGATGGGGCCTATGTGGGCGGCGTGATTGCCCCCGGCGTGAACCTCAGCCTCGAGGCGCTGCACCACGCGGCGGCGGCGCTGCCGCACGTGGACATCTCAAAACCCCAGAAGGTCATTGGAACCAACACCGTGACCTGCATGCAATCCGGCGTGTTCTGGGGCTATGTCGGTCTGGTGCGCGAGATCTGCGACCGGATCAAAGGCGAGCACGGCGCGCCCATGCAAGTGATTTCAACCGGCGGGCTGGCGCCTCTCTTCCAGCAAACAGCAGAACTTTTTGACGCCTTCGAGGAGGATCTGACCATGCAAGGGCTTCGGATCATCCACGAATACAACAAGGAAAACGGTACCACCTTATGAGCACCGAACGTTTGATCTACCTCCCCCTCGGTGGGGCAGGTGAAATTGGCATGAACGCCTATGTCTATGGCTATGGTGAGCCGGGCAAAGAGCGCCTGATCCTCGTGGATCTGGGCGTGGCCTTCCCGGATATGGACACCACGCCGGGCGTGGATCTGATCATGCCCGACATCAGCTGGTTGGCCGAACGCGCCGACCAGCTAGAGGCCATTTTCATCACGCATGGCCACGAAGACCACATTGGCGCGGTGGCGCATCTCTATGACCGCCTGAATGTGCCGGTCTATGCCCGTGCTTTCACCGCGAACCTCGCCCGTCGGAAGATGGAAGAGCGTGGCCATGATCCGGAAAAGATCATCACCGTCTCTCCGTATCCAGAAAAGCTGGAGCTGGGTCCGTTCACCGTGTCGGCTGTGCCGATCTCGCACTCTATCCCGGAAAGCGGTGGTCTGCTGATCGACTGCCCGGCGGGCCGTGTGATCCACACCGGCGACTTCAAGATCGACCACAACCCGATTGTGGGTGAGCCGTTCGACCCCGAGCTTTGGGCGGAAATCTCCAAACCCGGCGTCAAAGCCCTGGTCTGTGACTCCACCAATGTGTTCTCGCAGCACGAAGGACGTTCCGAATCCGAACTGGCCCCGGCGATCACCAAACTGATCTCGGAAGCACCCGGCATGGTGGCGGCAACCACCTTTGCGTCGAACGTTGCGCGGGTGAAGACATTGGCGGAGGCTGGTGAGCGGGCAGGGCGGTCTATTGTACTGCTGGGTCGCGCCATGCGCCGGATGATCGAGGCCTCCTTGGAGACCGGTGTTCTGACCGATTTCCCCAAGGTGATCCAAGTCGAAGAAGCGCAGGAAATCCCGCGCGAGAACCTGATGTTGATCACCACGGGTTCGCAAGGCGAACGCCGGGCCGCCACCGCACAGCTGGCCCGCGGCAAATACCGCGGTATGGAGCTGAAAGAGGGCGATCTGTTCCTGTTCTCCTCCAAGACCATTCCGGGCAATGAGAAGGGCGTGATTTGGATCATGAACCAGTTCTCCGAGAAGGGCGTGGATGTGGTCGATGACAGCTCGGGCCTCTATCACGTGTCGGGCCATGCCAATGGTCCGGATCTGGAAAAGATGCACGAGATCGTGAAACCGCAGATGGTGATCCCGATGCACGGCGAACACCGCCATCTCCGTCAGCACGCGCGTCTGGCCGAAAAGAAGGGCATGGCGTCCGCGATCGCTGTCAACGGCATGATGATGGATCTGACCGGGGATGCACCTAAAGTGGCTGATTACATTGACACCGGTCGTACCTATCTGGATGGGTCCGTCAAAATTGGTGCCATGGACGGCGTGGTACGTGACCGTATTCGCATGGCGCTCAATGGTCATGTGGTGGTCACCGTCATTATGGACGAAGATGACGAGCCGCTGGGCGAGCCCTGGGTTGATCTGAAGGGTGTTGCTGAAACCGGGGCTTCTGACGCGGCTCTGGTGGAAATCATGGAAGCGGATCTGCACCAGTTCGTTATGCGTGCAGGGGCCAAGACCCTGAAAGATGACGACAAGCTGGAGCAGGAGCTGCGCCGGATTGCACGCAATACCGCCAATCAGGAGATTGGCAAGAAACCGGAAGCCACCATCATCGTCAGCCGTATGCGCTGAGCTGATTCCGGGCTAGGGGGCGCTGCCCCCTTTGACCCCCGGAGTATTTCTGGCCAAAAGAAAAACGCCCTGACCGCGAGGCCGGGGCGTTTTTGTGTTCGGGGACCTTTGAAGGGCAATCCCTTCGGTGTTCAGGCAGTTTGCTGATGCGCAAAAGGGGATTTGATCAGGCGCAGTACAAATGCAAATAGGGAGCGAGCCATATCCCGTGCCGCTTCTCCGCGCAGGCGATGGACTTCGGCTTCGACAGCTTTGAGTTCAGCCAGAGTCGGGTAGTGCATTTCGGTCTGTGTCATGTCTTTTCCCTCTCGGTTCATCTGCGTTTGTATATAGCGCTAACACGGCGCTTTGAGATCCGGTTGATCCCTCATTGCCGTTATGCGGCACGCGCAAATCGAAATTTGAGATAAAAGAAAACCGCCCGCGGCAAGGCCGGGGCGGTTCGCTGTGTTTATGGGGGCGCGGGGCTTAACCTGCGCGGCGCTCCGCGAAGCTGAGCGCGATGAAGCTGGGCAGGTGATCGCCCATGCCGACCACAACCTTGTCGTCGCGGCGGTCATTGCGGCCTTTGCCACCTCGACCACGCTGGGGTTTTTGTTCGGTTTGGGTCGACGTATTTGTGTTTGCCGCTGCCTCGACCTTTTCTTCGGTCTTCTTCTCCGGCTTGTCCGCCGTTTTACGGCTACGGGTTCTCTTTTCTTCTTTCGGCGCGTCGGTGTCGGCTGCGGTTTTGCGCGGTTTGCGCGGTTCAACCTTTACCGGGTTCTCCAGCCGGGTGATTTCCTTCTGAACGAGGCTTTCTACGGCTTCGAGCAGTTTTTCATCACGGGTGGAGCAGATGGTAATTGCCTTACCGTCACGGCCTGCACGGCCTGTGCGACCAATCCGGTGGACGTAGTCTTCGGCGTGGCCGGGGACATCAAAGTTGAACACATGGCTCACGGAGGGCACGTCCAGACCACGGGCGGCCACATCAGAGGCCACAAGGATCTTAAGCGCCCCATCACGGAAGCCATCAAGGGTCTTCGTCCGCTGGCTCTGGTCCAGGTCACCGTGGATCGGAGCGGCGTCATAGCCGTATTTCTTCAGCGATTTTGCGACGATATCCACATCCATCTTGCGGTTGCAGAAGATCACCGCGTTTTGCACGCTTTCGCCTTCCTGGTCGATCAGAGCGCGCAGAACGCGGCGCTTCTCGGTGGCTTCGCGATCTTTGCGCGACGCCTTGAACAGGACCACAGCCTGTTCGATGTTTTCGGATGTGGTCGCCTGGCGGGCGATCTCAACGCGTTCCGGTGCAGACAGGAAGGTGTTGGTGATCCGTTCGATTTCTGGCGCCATAGTGGCCGAGAAGAACAATGTCTGACGGGTGAACGGCGTCAAGGAGAAGATGCGTTCGATGTCCGGGATGAAGCCCATGTCGAGCATCCGGTCGGCCTCATCGACCACCATGATCTCAATACCGGTGAGCAGCAGCTTGCCGCGCTCGAAATGGTCCAGCAGGCGACCGGGGGTGGCAATCAGCACGTCCACGCCACGGTCAATTGCCGCGTCCTGCTCTTTGAAGGACACGCCACCGATCAGCAGCGCTTTTGTCAGCTTCACATGTTTTGCGTAGGTGTCGAAGTTTTCAGCCACCTGAGCGGCCAGTTCACGGGTTGGGCAAAGAACCAGCGAGCGTGGCATGCGCGCCCGGGCCCGACCGCGGGCAAGCCGCGTGATCATCGGAAGGGTGAAAGACGCCGTTTTACCGGTGCCTGTCTGAGCAATACCCAGAACATCGCGGCCTTCGAGTGCCGCGGGAATCGCGCCCTCCTGGATCGGGGTGGGGGATTCGTACCCGGCTTCCTCAATAGCTTTGAGGACCTTGGGGTTAAGGTTCAGATCGGCAAATTTTGTCATATGTGTCCATGATTGCGGACACTGACCTGGCCCGCGCGTGTTTCATCAACGCCGGTTGGCAGTCTCGCCCATTGAAACAGGGCTGCCGGCTTGAGGGGCGACATAACAAAATTGGCATTGATCGTCAAATATTAGCGGCCATTGCAACCGGTTTTGATGACCCTAGGCCTTGTTGGTTGCAGATTGGCCAAATTGGGGGAAATGGCGACTGCGGGTTTCGGCGCGATTGAGCGCGTGCTGACAGATCCCATTCACGGCTGCCAGCCGCTGCCGCAGAGCCGGGCTGTCGGCGCAGACCTCGGCAAAGAAGCGGTGCAGGCCGGCTTCTCCTTCGCTGTGGTACAGCGCCGACAGGACGTGATGGAGCGGTTGCGTATTGGGGCGCGCGGCAGCGAGACCTTCCCGATAGGAGCCGCGATCCAAGCGGTAGTTAAAATTGGCCAACCATCTGTCCCAATCGGGGCTGTGGAAATGGCACAAATCCCAGCCTTCGAGATCCGCAGCAGGGATTTCACCATCCAGAAACCCATTGTGGATTTTCACTTCAACCGCTCCCATCCCGGTGCGCAGCAAAACCTTGCCCTGAAGGTGGCTGAGAAAACCGCCGCGCAGGTAGCGGCCAAATTCTGGGTACACTTGGTCGATCAGATCACGGGTCTTGGGAGCATTGCCGAGAAAGCGCTTGAAATGGGTGTCGGACCCGGCGAGCGCCTCTGCCGGGCGGATCCGAAGCGCCTGCTGTTCCGTGGGCTGCGCCGCGAGCACGGCAGCAAGAGGGGCGGGACCTGCGATGAATTCGTCCACGTCCATATGAATAAGCCAATCCACATCGCGGGCTTGTTTTTGATAGGCGCGGGTGGCGTTGAGCGCCTGTCGGACCTGATGTTTGCCGGGGCGGTAGCCGTGGTTGCGGTCCCAGTAAGCCCGATCGCACAGCGTGACACGTATTTTAGGATGCGCCTCAAGCAGCACCATCGCAGCCGGGCAGGGGGCGTCCAGATACAGGAACAACCGGTGCGCGCCTGCCTCGAGGTGGTGTGCGGCAAAGCCTAGGATCTCGTGCGCCTCTGCCTTTATGGTCGCCACAAGCCCCCAGCGCGTCATAAGGCGCGCCGACTTGAAAGGGGGGCTTGGGGCAGAAGGCTCAGACCATCATCTCCTTGGTCGCCGACAGGGTAATGTCGGGATAATCCCGCACCACGCGGTCGATGTCCCATTGCAGGCGAGTCAAATATACGATGTCGCCGTCGTGGTCATAAGAAATGTGCTGTTTGTTGGCGTTGACGAATTTGTCGACCGCAGTTTTGTCACCGGTGACCCAGCGGGCGGAGGTGAACTGCGATTGGTCAAAGCGCACCGGCAGGCCGTATTCCAGTTCGATCCGGCTCGCCAGAACCTCAAACTGCAGAGCGCCCACAACGCCGACAATAAAGCCAGAGCCGATGGAGGGTTTGAACACCTTGGCGGCGCCCTCTTCGGCAAATTGCATCAGCGCCTTTTCCAGGTGCTTTGCCTTCATTGGATCGCCTGCGCGTACGCCCTGCAACAGTTCTGGGGCAAAGGACGGGATGCCGCTGACGCGCAGCGCTTCGCCTTCGGTCAGCGTGTCGCCAATGCGCAGCTGGCCGTGGTTGGGAATACCAATGATATCGCCGGCCCAGGCCTCTTCCGCCAGTTCGCGGTCAGATGCGAGGAACAGCACCGGGTTAGAGATGGCCATGGGTTTCTTGCTGCGCACATGGGTCAGCTTCATGCCGCGTTTGAAGTGACCAGAGGCCATGCGCACAAAGGCGACGCGGTCGCGGTGCTTGGGGTCCATGTTCGCTTGGACCTTGAACACAAAGCCGGAAACTTTCTTTTCCTCGGGCGCGATTTCGCGTGGCGAGGCGGATTGCACCTGCGGTTCGGGGCCGTATTGGCCAATGCCGTTCATCAGCTCCTGCACCCCGAAAGAGTTGATCGCAGAGCCGAACCAGATCGGGGTCATGTGCCCCTCAAGAACCGCCTGCGGATCTAGCGTGGGCAGGAGTTCCTTGGCCATTTCGATTTCTTCGAGGAACTTTTCCAGCAGGTGCGCGGGCACGTGCTCGGCCAGTTTGGGGTCATCCAGACCTTCGATCTGAATGCTTTCAGCGATTTTGTTGCGGTCGGCGCGGTCCATCAGCTCCAGACGGTCGCGCAGAATGTCATAACAGCCGACAAAGTCGCGGCCCACACCGATGGGCCAGCTGGCGGGCGTTACGTCGATCGCCAGCATTTCCTGAATTTCGTCGATGATTTCAAAGGTGTCGCGGCTTTCGCGGTCCATCTTGTTACAGAAGGTCAGGATCGGCAGGTCGCGCAGGCGGCAGACCTCGAACAGCTTCTGGGTCTGGCTTTCCACACCCTTTGCACCATCGATCACCATCACTGCCGCATCCACCGCGGTCAGCGTGCGATAGGTGTCTTCCGAGAAGTCCGAGTGGCCGGGCGTGTCCACCAGATTGAAGCGGAAGTTCTGGAAATCAAAGGACATCGCCGAGGCCGAGACCGAGATCCCGCGATCCTTTTCCATCTGCATAAAGTCCGAGCGCGTGCGGCGCGCTTCGCCCTTTGCGCGCACCTGACCGGCCATCTGGATGGCACCCCCATAAAGGAGGAATTTTTCAGTCAGGGTCGTCTTGCCGGCATCCGGGTGCGAGATGATCGCAAAGGTGCGACGGCGCGCGATCTCGGGCGGCAGGTCGGGGCGGTTTTGTGCGGTGTCCAACATGGGCCAGCCCTTAGCCAGAAATGCGGCCTGAGGCAAGGGAAAGCAGGGATCCGAAGGGGTCAGGCTGCTCGCTCGCGGTTGGGCTGCGACGCTATGGTTGCCATCAGCGCCTGCTCCAGAGCTTTGCCCTCTTGGGTTGCCAGAATTTGGGACAGCTTCTCTTGCCACAGCTCAAGCGACCGGGCGCGCAGCATAAACAGCCGTCCCTTGCTCAACTTGTCGAGCCGCGCCATTTCTTCGCGCACCGCAGGCAGGTGGCGCTGAATGGTCAGATCTTCTTCGAAATTGTAGTTGAAGCGGTTCCAATAGGCCAGTTCCACCTCCCGATCCGGATGAGAGGAGCTGCCGCGGCGGCTTTTGAGGAGAAAGCTTGAAAGATCCCGCAAAGGGTAGTGGTTGACCTGCGCGACCGCCCGCATCAAAGGATCAGTGCTGCGCCAGGTGGGGTTCGGCAACAGCCCCCAGTTCAGCCCGGAGCCGTTTACAGTCACCGGATCTGTCTTTTGACAGGCACGTGGCCCATGGATGCCAGGGCGGTGGAAACTTTTGGTTTTGAAAAGGGTCTTGAACCCCATACGGCGGTCCATGATCCGACGCGCTTCGTCGGTCAGGGTGAAGCGTTCTGTTATCAGATCCGAGGACAGCGGGACATGGCCGCCACAGCCGAAGTTGCGCCAGTTGAGCCGGATTTCATCCGCATGACCCAACGCGGTGACCAGATCACCAACCTTGCCCTCGCCGAGTTTCACATTCAGGAACTCATCCCCGTCAAGCGCCATGCACCATGTGGCGGCGGAGAAATCCGCATGGAAAGAGGCGCGGCGATAGGCTTTGTTCTGCCATTGCTTTTTAGGGCAGTCATTGCGGAAATAGCGAATGGCGCCCAATCGGTCCAAAGTGCGCAGGGTTTTCTGAGTCTCGTCGTCGCTGTCGTTTTGGTAGATATGGATCTGATCAAAACCAATCACGCGGTGATAGGCCACCCATTCAAGAATATTGGGGCCTTCGTTTTTGACGGTTGTCACAAGCAAAGAATTTGATGTCAAAGAACTGTCTCAAAAAAGTGAATTCTAAAATCTTGGCGCGAAATGGCCTCGCCAAACATAGAATCCCCCTTAGGGAGAGTGCAATTCAACGTTGAATTTTAGAGGGATTGACCTTGGGGTAACTTTGGCGCGGCTTAGCGCAGCGACGCCCGCTTCAGCAGGTCCACCGCGTCGGGGCGGTTCAGGAGGGTCTCTTTCACCTCGAGCCCATGGTTGGCGCGCGGGCCATGAGCTGGGGCGTGCGACGGGCCATGGGCGGCCTGTGCGGTGATCGCGGTCAAAACGTCCTCGGGCAGGGCGGTGCGGGTGACCGGGTCCAGAAGCAGGCTTTCGGCGGCGATGCCTTCGGCATAGATGATGTGATGGCGGTCAAAGAGGATCTGGAAGTAATCCACATAGCCGCCGTCTTGCACCACGACACTGGTGCCATTGACCAGATCCGCCGCGCGCACCAAGAGCTCGGGACTGCCCGCGCCAAGCGCGTCGTGGCGTTGATAGACCATCAACCGGTGATCCGGGCTGACCAAAAGGTCGCGGGTGTTGTTCAGCACATTTGCGCGGATCAGGATCGGCGCCATGGCCCCCACCGCGCGGGTTGTGGTCTGGCCGATCCATGTGACCTCCTGGATGCCTGCATCGCGGGTCAGGATTTTGTCACCGGGGCGCAGGTCTTCGATCGGGCGCTGTTCGCCGGTGCCCATGGTGATATGGGTGCCCCGGCTGAAGGCGACGCAGGCGGCCTGCGCGAGGGTGGTTCGGGCACGGTCACGGCTGGCGCTGACCAGTCGGTAGCCGGTTTCCACCTGTAGCGGGGCAAGCGGCAGCAGGTAGATTTCGGCGATCATGTGGTCGGTGTCCACTTCGACCATCACCAGCGCATCGACGTTTGGGCCGCTGTCAGGCATCAGGGTCAGGGCGCAGTCCAGATGCAACTGTGCGCCGGGTGCGCCCACCTGCGTGTCGCTGTGCACGCGGAAACTGCCGTCCCCTTCGGCAACCAGCCCAAGGCGGGCGGGGTCGCTGCCTGCGGCAAGTTCGTAGATATCATCGAGCATCAGATCCTCGAGCACACCGAGGCTGTCGCCCATATTGGCCCCCAGTTCCACCCGAAAGGACCGCGCGCGATAGGCGGGGATCGATTGGATCGATTGGCTGGTGCCCGGGAACGGGTTGGGCAGGGGGGGGGCGTCAGGCACGGGCGGGCTTTCTGGGTCGAAGGGCAAATCAGGTCTTGTGAGGTCGAGGGTGTTTTATCTTAACCTTTTAGAATTTCTAAGCCGTAAATGTGACCGGAACTCGGCCCCTTGGGGGCGAGAATGCGAAAGCACCTCTGGTCTGGGTGGGGATGCTGTGCCATCAATCGCTCAACAGACAAAATGGGGAGTTCGAAATGGATCTTGGAATTCGTGGCAAACGGGCGCTGGTCTGCGCATCAAGCAAGGGTTTGGGACTGGGCTGTGCTGAGGCCCTGGCTGAGGCAGGCGTGGACCTGGTGATGAACGCGCGCGGTGCAGAGGCACTGGAGGCCGCAGCGGCTGATATTCGCGCCCGCTTTGGCGTGGATGTGGTGACCGTGGCCTGCGATGTGACCACGGCCGAAGGGCAAGAGAAACTGCTTTCCGCAGCGGAAGGAGTTGATATCCTTGTGAATAACGCGGGCGGCCCGCCGCCGGGCTTGTGGTCTGATTGGGAACGCGACGATTTCATTGCGGCGCTGGACGCCAATATGCTGACCCCGATCACCTTGATGAAAGCCATGATGCCGGGGATGATTGAAAAGGGGTGGGGCCGGGTGGTCAACATCACCTCGCAGTCGGTCAAAGCGCCGATCGCGGTGCTGGGGCTGTCAAATTCGGCCCGGGCTGGGCTGACCGGCTATGTGGCCGGTACCGCACGGCAGGTGGCCGAGCATGGCGTTATTATCAACAATATCCTGCCCGGCATTCACGACACGGATCGCGCATTGTCACTCGACACCGGTGTTAGCCAACAGCAAGGCATCGATTTGACGCAGGCGCGCGCCAATCGCGAGGCGACGATTCCCGCGCGCCGCTATGGCACCCGTCAGGAATTCGGTGCGACCTGCGCGTTCCTATGTTCGCAGCATGCGGGCTTTATCGTCGGGCAGAATATTCTGCTGGATGGCGGCGCGACTAACGCGACGCTCTGAGGGCAGACGGATGGCACGCACGGCGCAGGTGGATCAGGGCTATTCTCTCAAGGATGAGCTGTTTAACGCGACCAAAATAGAAGGGCTGGCGGCGCTGTTTGCGCCGCACGCGCCGGGCTTCAGCGCTGCCGGTTTTACGGGCGACGTCATGAGCCGGATGCTTGATCTGGAGCTGAAGGCCAGGATCAGCTGGATCGCAGACTGCCTGCAACGCCATGTGCCGGGGGATCTGCACACCATTGCCCCGGTGCTGCGCGCCGCCCTGCCGCCACCATTGGATCCGACCCTGACAGATGATGACTTTGGCGATTTCATCTATGCGCCTTTGGGGGAATGGGTCACCGATCTGGTCACGGAAGACAGCCGCGATCTGGGGCTGGACCTGCTGGAAGAGATCACCCAGCGGTTTTCGATGGAATGGGCGCTGCGCCCGTTTCTGCTGAACTGGCCCGAGGAAACCCTGGCGCGGGTTGCGGATTGGTGCGCGCACGACAACTACCATATCCGGAGGCTGGCGAGCGAAGGAACGCGACCACGTCTGCCATGGGGGCAGGCGGTAGGCTTGCCGTTTGACGCAACCTTGCCGGTTCTTGCGCGGCTTTACGGGGATCGCACCCGCTATGTGACCCGGTCGGTGGCCAATCACCTGAATGATATTGCAAAAAAAGATGCAGAGCTGGTGGTCGACACCCTGACAGCCTGGCAGGCACAAGGCCAGCAGGCGGAAAAAGAGATGGCCTGGATCACCGCCCATGCGCTGCGCGGGTTGGTCAAAGCCGGTCATCCCGGGGCGCTGGCGCTGCTGGGCTATGACCCCGATATGGACGTCGATGTCAGACTGTCCTGTCCGGCCTCGGCTGTCATTGGTGAGAAACTGGCGTTTTCTTGTGACATCCAGGGGGCAACCGGCGCAGGCGTTTTGGTGGACTACCGGATCACCTTCTGTCGGCCAGGGGGGAAGTCTTCGGTCAAGGTCTACAAGCTGAAACAAGCCAAGATCGGCACATCCGGGCTGACCCTGTCCAAGGCGCATGGTCTGAAGGCCAATGCCTCGACCTTTACACTGGTGCCGGGCGCGCATCTGCTCGAGGTTATGGTCAACGGTCGGGTGCGGGCACAGGCGACTTTTGACTTGGTTGAAGATGCCGACTAAGCGGCGCCTACGATGCGGCTTCCTTGCGCGCGGACTGAGCAGTTGCTATCTGCCTGCCTCAGAGCCCGTTTTTGGGCCGTGTCGCCTTTGAACAGATGTTGATCCTATGACCACGCTCCACGCCTCTTCTGCTGCCGATCTACTGCCCGAACCCCGGCTGGAGATCCGCAATCTGCGCCGCTTTTTTGATGGCCGCCCGGTGGTGGATGATGTGTCGTTGAAGGTCCAGAAAGGGCAGGTGACCTGCCTTCTGGGCCCGTCCGGCTGTGGCAAATCCACGACCCTGCGGATGATCGCAGGCGTCGAAATGCAGGATTCGGGCCAGATTTATGTGGACGGCAAGCTGATCTGTGACACGGTGTTTCGGGTGCCCCCCGAACGGCGCGAGATTGGCCTGATGTTTCAGGATTTTGCGCTGTTTCCGCATTTGAGTGTCGCAGACAATGTGGCTTTTGGACTGAAAGGCAGCCGCGCAGAGAAACGCGCCCGCGTCGAAGAACTGCTGACCCGCGTGTCGTTGGCGCGTCACATTGACAGTTTCCCGCACGAGCTGTCCGGCGGCGAACAGCAGCGTGTGGCCCTGGCGCGCGCGATTGCACCCCGGCCTAAAATCATGCTGATGGACGAGCCATTTTCCGGGCTCGACAATCGTCTGCGGGACGGCATCCGGGACGAAACCCTGAGCCTTCTGAAAGAAGAAGAGGCGGCTGTGGTTCTTGTGACGCATGAACCCGAAGAGGCCATGCGTATGGGCGATGAAATCGCACTGATGCGCGGTGGCAAGATTGTGCAGCAGGGCGCGCCCTATAATGTTTACACCCGACCGATCGACAAGGCTGCGGTGGCGTTCTTTTCAGATGTGAACATTCTGCATGCCACGGTAAACGGTGCGCTGGCGCAGACGCCTTTTGGCGATTTCTTTGCACCGGGGCTGGAAGATGGCACTGAGGTCGAAATCGTGTTCCGGCCGCAGCATATCCGCATCGATTTTGATCGCGCCGGTCGGGGACCAGAGCCGACCGCAAAAGACGGCGTTGCTGCGCGCGGTCGGGTAAAACGAGCCCGGTTCCTTGGCAATGAAAGCTTGGTGGAATTCCAGATGGACTTTGGCACGGTGCTCAAGGCAACGGTGCCAAATGTATTCTTACCTGCGGAAGGCCGGGCCATGTGGCTGACCGTGCCGCGCAACCGGTGTTTCGTCTTTCCGCGCTAACCGCACCGCTGGGCCGAGGCAGGAACTCCCGCCCGTCGGGCCCGCATTAAAATGCGCGCCCTCCCGTTGGGCATAGCGCCGCGCGCGCCCCGCAGGGGCGCGCGCGGCGCCGGTCGCTTCGGGCGCAGCCCGAAGCGAAACATCTCTGCGGCTCGGTTCTGCAACACGTCGGGCCTGTGCTTAGGTCTCGGGGGAATAATCCTGCAGCCGTTTGCCGGGTTCCTCCACGAAGAGCTCGGGCAGGGGATCTGCGGTCTCTATCAGATCGACCCGGAACACCCGGAACCCTTCGCGCAGTTCGCACCAGCCGGTCAGCGTCCAGACCCGTCCCCAATACTCCATATGCAGCGGTCGGATCACCCGATTGGTGAGCGTGCCGTCCAGCCTGCGATAGCTGAGGCGGAGCTTCTGGCGCGCTTTGATCGCCGCGCGCAGAACCGGCATATGGGCAAAGCCGCGTGTCGCATTGGCAAACGGGTAGACCGCGAATTTCCATTGTTCCGCTTCGCTTATGGTCTCGGTCGGCAGAACCGCATCCACTTTTGAGGCCAGCGACTGAGCCGCCTGTTTCAGTTCGAGATCTGCGGCCTCGCCCACGATCGCCATGCCAAGATGCAGGGCCTCCAATTCTTCCACGGTCAGGGTGAGCGGGGGGAGGGTGATCGCCTCGCGGACCATATAGCCAACGCCGCGCTCCCCTTCGACCGGTACGCCGGAGGCCACGAGCGTGTCCATGTCGCGGTAAATCGTGCGGACCGACACCTCGAGCCGGTCTGCGATGTCCTGCGCGCGGTGCAATTTGCCGTCGCGCAGGATCTGGATGATTTCAAAAAGGCGGTCAGTGCGGCGCATGGGGCCTAGCTTTCGCGCGGCACGCCGCCGGGGTCAACCGCCATTGGCAGGGCTTACGCCGCTGCCGACCAAAGCTTGGTTTCGTGCCACATCTGCAATGTGGTCTTGTCGATCATCCCCATAAGCGCCTGTGCGCATTCATGTTCCGGGAAGGCCTTGGCAGCCGCCAGCGCGCTGTCCATATCCGCCCAGGTGACATAGTCCGTCCAAGTGCCGTCCTCAGCCAGCGATAGGGCGCGCGCGCGAAAGCCCGGTTGCGCCTGTACGAAGGCATCGGTCTTGGCACAGGCCGCGACATAGTCCTCGGCCGTCACACCGGCGTTCAGTTTAAAGCGCACCATTTCAATTACAGCGGTTGTCATCGTCTTTTCCTTTGTTTGACGTTTGTAGTGCGGCCGGTTTAACAAGGAGCAACTGACACAAACCTGTCAGTTGCTTTCAGGCAAATGGAAATCTGCCAGATTTCTTGGTGGATTCCCCGCGTCCTTGCCAACCCAAGCTTGGCGTAAGGCGCAACCGGGCCCTATGTCTTGAGGCAGAGAAACGAATTTCCGGGCATGGCCCCGCCAAGAGGCGCCCCTGTCCGCAGCAGAAAGGCAAAGAACATGCTGAACAATATTGGTCTTCCGGGTCTTCTTCTTATCGCCGTTGTGGTGCTTGTCCTGTTTGGTCGCGGCAAAATTTCCTCCTTGATGGGCGAAGTGGGCAAAGGCATCACCGCGTTCAAGAAGGGCGTGAATGACAGCACCAAGGAACTCGAGGAAGAAGCGGCTGACACGGCCAAGGATGTCACACCCGAAGCCGAAAAAGATAAGGCGTAATTCCTTATGTTCGATCTCGGCATGACCGAGCTGATGGTCATTGGCATTGTTGCCCTGATCGTCGTCGGACCCAAGGATCTGCCCAAGCTGTTCCAGAACGTTGGCCGCTTTGTCGGCCGCGCCCGGGGCATGGCGCGCGAATTTTCCCGCGCCATGGAGGACGCCGCCGACCAGTCTGGCGTGAAGGACAGCATGAGCGACATGCAAAAGGCGTTCAAGACGGCCTCCAACCCCATGGGCGCTGCCTTTGATGGGGTAAAGCAAGCCGCGCAGGACGTGAAGAATTCGGTCGATCCGACCAAGTTTGATCCCGAAAGCGAGACCGGCAAGCTGGCGGCGGAACGCGCTGAGAACGCCAAGAAAATCCAGGCAGCCACAGCCCGTGCCGCAGCAGAGCGCAAAGCGCGCGAAGCGCAGGAAGCGATGGAGACGGCGGAGAAATACGAGGCGGAGCTGGCCGCAACCAAAGCGCCCGCGCCAGAGGCCGCAGCCCCGGCGCCGCCCAAGGATGACAGCACGACATGAGCCAAAGCGACGATATTGAAGACTCCACAGCGCCGCTGATTGAACATCTGGCAGAGCTGCGCACCCGGCTGATCCGCTCGGTCCTTGCCTTTATTGTAGGTATTATCCTGGCCTTCACCGTGGCAGAGCCGATCTTGCAGTTCCTGCTGCAACCGATCGAAGCCAGCCTGCGCGCACTTGGTGATCCGTCGCCGACGTTGCAGTATACCTCGCCGCAGGAATATCTGTTTACGCTGTTCCGCATCTCTATGGTGTTTGGCTTTGCGCTGTCCTTCCCGGTGATTGGTCACCAGCTGTGGCGGTTTGTGGCGCCGGGCCTCTACAAAAGCGAGAAGGGCGCGTTTCTGCCGTTCCTGATTGCCTCGCCCTTTATGTTTCTGCTGGGTGCGGCCTTTGCGCAGTTTGTGGTCACCCCGCTGGCGATGCAGTTCTTTCTGGGATTTGCGGATGTGGCTTCTGTCTTTGCCAACCTGATGCAGGGTGCCGTGCAGGAGGTGCCTGGTGATGTGGCGGTGGTGCCTGAAACCGCAGAGGGTGTGAAAATCACCTTCTTTGGCAAGGTGAACGAGAGCCTTGATATTACGCTCAAATTCATCATGGCCTTTGGCCTGTGCTTCCAGCTTCCGGTGCTGCTGACCCTGATGGGCAAGGCTGGACTGGTGACCGCCGAAGGTCTGGGTGGCGTGCGCAAATATGCGATGGTGGGCATTCTGGTGCTGGCCGCGCTGGTCACCCCGCCGGATGTGGTGACCCAGCTGATCCTGTTCACCGTGGTCTATGGCCTCTATGAGGTGTCGATCTTCCTTGTGGCCCGCGTTGAGAAAAAGCGCGAAGCCAAGCTGCGGGCCGAGGGCTTCTACGACGACGAAGTCGAAGGCGAATAAGCCGCCGGTAAAGACACAAAAAGACGCCCCCAATTGGGGGCGTTTTCTTTTGCGGCGCTCAGGCGCAGTCTCAGGGGCAGCTTCAGCTGGGGCGCACGGCCAACAGGACCAGATCCAATTCTTCCTCGAGCTTCTGAAGTTTCTTCAGTTTTTCTTCCGACAGCTCCGCATTGTCGGTGTCGACTTCGGACAGGGCAACAATCGGTGATCCGAGTTCTTTTTCCAGCGCCTGAATGGCGGAAATCTTATCAGCATCGAGCGAAGCAATCGGGTAGAGCATCTGTTTCTCCAGAAGATGTGGAAGGTGGGTCTGCTTTTTAAGGTAGGTCCAAGTTCCAGCATGGCAATTCCGCACCGCCCGACGCAAGAGGGCGGGGCGCGGGAGCAGGCTTGCCCCAATCGGCGGAACATGGTTTGTCAGTGCAAAACACAGGAGACACAGCGGATGAGCCAGCAGGCCGACCAGACCCTTATGACCCGTATTGCCGAGGCCCTGGAACGTATGGCGCCCGCGCCGGGTGGGGCACCAGATTTTGAGGCCGCGTCCGGCTTTGTCTGGCATGTCGTCCCGGACCGGCTAGAGCCGGTGCCTGCGATCAACCGGGTGGATCTGGATCTGCTGGTGGGGATTGACCGCTCTCGCGAGACGCTTTTGGACAACACCCGGCGTTTCGCCAAAGGTTTTGCCGCCAATAATGCGCTGTTGTGGGGCGCGCGGGGGATGGGGAAATCGTCGCTGGTGAAGGCCATCCACGGCACGCTGAGTGCGGATCACCCGGAGCTGAAACTGGTGGAACTGCAGCGCGAGGATCTGCCCTCGGTCAGCCGCTTGATGAACCACCTGCGCGGTGCGCCTTACCGGTTTATCCTGTTCTGCGATGACTTGTCATTCAGCCATGACGATCAGCATTACAAAAGCCTGAAGGCCGTTCTGGATGGCGGGATCGAGGGGCGCCCGGACAATGTGGTGCTTTATGCGACCTCGAACCGACGTCACCTGATGCCCCGCGACATGATCGAAAATGAACGCTCCTGCGCCATTAATCCGGCCGAAGCGGTCGAGGAAAAGGTGTCGCTGTCCGATCGCTTTGGCCTCTGGCTTGGCTTCCACCCCTGTAACCAGGACGCCTATCTGGCGATGATCCGCGGCTACTGTGATGCGCATGGTCTCGAAATCGACGAAGACACCCTGCGGGCCGAGGCGATTGAATGGCAGGCCACGCGCGGCGCACGGTCTGGCCGCGTGGCGTGGCAATTCTTTACCGACCTCGCCGGGCGCCACGGGATTGCACTGCGCTAAGGTGTCAACTGGCGCGCGCGCGCAGCGCGCCCGGCCCAAACGGGAGAGATTGCATCTTTGATGCAAGCGAGACCGGCGGGAGCGCCCCGCCCGCCGCAGGCGAAAACGGGCCTCGCAAGGCCCGTTTGTGATCAGTTCAGATAAGGCAGCGGATCGACGCTTTCGAAACCGTCGCGGATTTCAAAATGCACATAGGCCTCGCCGCTGTCATCCTGACGCAGGCTGGCAATGGTCTGGCCACGATCCACCCGTTCGCCCTTGCGCACGCGGATGCCTTGGACATTGGCATAGACCGACAGCAGGTTGTTGTCGTGGCGCAGCACAAGGATCGGGATCTTATTGCTGTCCTCGGTGATGGCCGCCACGGTGCCTGACTCTGCGGCCTGCACTGGGGCTCCGGGCGCTCCCGAGATATCGATCCCATCGTTTTTGCCTTTGGCATAGGCGCGAATGATTTTGCCCTTCACCGGATAGCCCATTGCGCTTTCGGCTTTGCGGGTGGGCTTGGCAACCTCAACTGTCGGCGCCGGTTTGGCGGCTGTTGTGGCGGCGGGCTCTACCTCTTCCTTGGGCAGCGGTTTTGAGGCACTGGGCGGTTCGGGCGTGGCGCTGCCTTGCCCGGGCGCGGCCACCGCAGGGATCACTTCGGGTTTGGGCTGCGGTTTCGGTGCAGTCTGGTCTTTGACCGGGATCAGCAAAAGCTGGCCTTCGCGCACCGCAAAGTCAGAGCCAAGCCCGTTCCACTCGGACAGCGATTTCACCGGCACCTGGTACAGGCGCGAGATCGTATAGGCGGTTTCGCCGCGGGTGACCTTGTGACGGATCGGCTCCGGCCCGTCTTGTACCTCGGGTTTCACAACCGCAGGTTTCGGGCCTTCCTGCAGCTCGATCGTGGTGACAGAGCCGGGGTTGGGCGAAGACGCCGAGGCACTGTCAATCGCCGGGCCTGCGAGGGCTGCGATATCAACGCCGCCCGGGTTCGCACCCGTGCTGGACGCGCCCGGCGCTGTGTCCGGCGCTCGCCGTGGCAGCACCAGAACCTCGCCCTTGCGCAGCGGGTCGTCAACTTTGATACCGTTCAGGCGCGCGATCTCCGGGGCGGGCAGGCCAATGCGCTCTGCCACAGTGGCCAGCGTGTCGCCCCGGCGGGCCACGGCCACCTGATAAGACGGATATGTGATCAGCCCGCGCGCATCCGGCGTCGGGCGCAGCTCGGTCGCGGTCTGAGCCGCCTGCGTGGTGTTGAATGCGCCGATCTGACCGCGCAGGTCATAGTCCAGCGGTGCGGCACAGGCGGCCAACACCGCCAGCGAAGACACGGCCACGGTGCGACATAGGCTGCGACACAGGCTGCCACACTGGCGCGGGCCAAAAGCAGAAGGCGTTTGGATGGAAATCTGGTGGGTCATCTTTATGCTCTCCTCACAAGTCAACCCGGCGCGGCCACGTGGCGCGGGCGCATCGGGAGGGGCCCGGGCGGGCACGTCTGGGGCGCGTGCTCTGTTCTGTCCGGGGGCCTGTCCGGGGTCCTGTCCGGGCCGGCCTTGTAAACTGTTTACCAAATAAGGCCTGTTAGGTCTCTTTTCCAAGACCTTCCAGCAGCGGAACAAAGCGCACAGGGCGCAATTCGTCATATTCCAGCCCATTTTCGCTCTTGCGGACGCGGATTAGCGTCTGAACTGTATCGGATTGGCCTACGGGGACGACCATAATGCCGCCAACCTTGAGTTGCGAGAGCAGCGGGCCGGGCGGATCTTCGGCCGCGGCGGTGACGATGATTCGGTCAAACGGGGCCTGATCCGGCATGCCAAAGCTGCCATCGCCCACCAAGGAGGTAATATTGGAGAGGTTCAGCTGTTCAAACACCTGACGGGCTTCCTGCACCAGTCGTGCATGCCGGTCGATTGTGTAAACACGCCGCGCAATCCTGGCGAGAACCGCCGCCTGATAGCCGGAGCCTGTGCCCACCTCCAGAACCGTGTCACGGGGGCTGACCTGCAGCGCCTGGGTCATCAGACCAACCACCGAGGGTTGCGAAATCGTCTGCCCGCAGGAGATCGGCAGCGGCACGTCCTCATAGGCGCGTTCGGCAAAGATGCCGCGCAGAAACGCGCCGCGGTCGATGCTTTCCATGGCCTCGAGCACACGGGTTTCTGTTACCCCACGCGATCGCAGGGCAAAGAGAAACTGCATCTTTGTTTCGGCATCGAGCGCGTTCATTCGAGCCCTCTCATCGCCTCGAGTGCCGCTTGATCCGTGAGGTCGGCGCGCATGGGCGTCACCGAGATATCGCCATTAAGGTTCACAGCTGCATCCGTGCCGGGCGCACAGGCCACGTGCTGGTTGCCGCCACGAATCCACATATAGCGCCGCCCGTTGGGCGAGATCTGTTCTTCGGCCGAAAAGGAGGTATTGGGGCGCTTACCCTGTGGGGCTGCCCGCAGGCCTTTCACATCCGCCGCCGCGACGGGCGGGAAATTGATGTTATGAAACAGGCGGTAGCCTTCGGTATGGGCTGGCGTGGCCGCAAGGATTTTGCGGATCACCTCTGCGCCATGAGCCTGTGCGGCCTCGAAGGGGTTTTCCAAGTCTTTATTGGCGGGGCCAAAATACTGGGACAGGGCCATGGCCGGAAGATCTTGTAGGGCGGCCTCCATAGCACCACCGAGCGTGCCGGAATACATGGCGTTCTCCGCCGAGTTGTTGCCCCGGTTCACGCCCGACAGCACCAGATCGGGACGCTTGTTTTTTAAGATCACGTGGATGCCCGCCAGCACACAGTCCGCAGGGGAGCCTTCGGCGGCAAAGCGGCGCGGGCCGAGCTCGGAAATCATTGACGGATGCGCGTAGCTGATGCAATGGCCGACGCCGGATTGTTCAAAGGCGGGCGCCACAGTCCAGACTTCGCCCTCAGGGCCTGCGAGGGTGGCCGCAATATGTTCCAGCACGGCGAGCCCGGATGCGTTTATGCCGTCGTCGTTTGTGACCAGAATGCGCATGGAAAGCCCCTGAGTTTGTCCCTGAAAGCATGCACCATTTACGCGTTTGCGAAGATGGCCTGTGTCGGGAGGTTTCCTTCTGCATAGGCGGCAGGGGGAAAGGGGGCAAGAGGGATGGCTTGTCCAAATGGCAACAGTGTTGCCGACAGAGCGCGTTGTCTGAAAACGAGGCTATCGGCGCGTTGCAAGGACTGGGGCGCTGCCCCAGACCCCGGAGTATTTTGGGCCAAAAGAAGTGTCTGTGCCGCGTGCCCGTTCTGCGTGCCCGGGCCGTGTCTGTGCCCACTGGGGGTCAGGCGGCGAGGATTTGTGGCAGGAGGCGGGTGGCGGCCTCGGTTGGGCTGGTCAATGCGGCGCGATCTTCGCCGGGGAAAAACCGGCCCCGCAGGGAAGTTGGCATGGGCGGCGGGGTCAGGATCTGCACAGAGGGGCCGGTGGCTTCGGTTTCAGCCTGCCAGCTGCGCGCCAATGCCATCTGCGCGCCCTTTGTGGCGCCATAAGCGCCAAAGAATTTTTCGCCTGCGCGGGGGTCCTCAAAGAACACAGCGCGTCCGGATTGCCCCAGAAGCGGCGCCAGATAGGAAATCAGCACTGAGGTCGCGCTGGCGTTAATGTCCACTGATTTCTGCCAGTCCTTTGGCGCCACGAATTGCGCCGGGCTGAGGGGGGCGGCGTGAATGGCAGTGTGGGCCCAGAGATCCAGGCGGCCCCAGCGGTCATAGATGCCCCTGCAGAGGGTGGCCATCGCTTCGGGCACGCAGATGTCCATCGGCGCAAGGGTCGCAGATCCCCCGGCCGCTTTGATACGATCGTCGAGCTCTTCCAGTGCGCCGGTGGTGCGGGCCACGGCGACAATATGGTGGGTGGGGGCGAGGGCTTCGGCAAGCGCCGCGCCCAAGCCGCGCGAGGCACCGGTGATCAGGGCAATTTTCTGTGTCATGGCCCCTATTTGCGCCGCAGGCGGCGCAGCGGTCAAGTGCGCGTTGCGGTCGCAGCCGTGGTCACCGTCTGGGCCTAGTCGGCCAATAGGGGCAAACGCTGTGTCTGGCCATGTCGCAAGATCAGCAGACCTTCGCGGTCAATGGCCACAACCTCGCCATGGGCCAGCCGATTGCCGGGGGCGATCTGTTTGATCCGCCCAGACGGCATCCGCACCATCGCGCGCAGATCTGTTTCGGGCCCATAAAGACCGATCACCGCCAGCTGTCTGCTGTGCAGGATGTCGGGTTCCGTGGCAAAGCGCGCCACGTTTTCAGGAGTGTCAGCAGCCATAGAAGAACACCAATTAAGACTGATTACAGGGACGCGGCGTCCTAGCAGGCAAGGGCGGCGGGAAACAGCGACCGACCGGTAGGGGGGCGGTCGATCGGCCAAGTTTTGCTTAGTTTCGCGGGATGCGTGCAGGATCAGCTGTCGTACACAAGCGAGGGCAGATCATGCCCATAGGCTTGCAGCATGCCCAACAGCTCATCAAGATCGACGCCAATGTTCTGCATCCGGGCGAGATCGTGGTTGACCTCTGCGACCTGCAGTTCCGGGTATTCGCCATCGGGGCGCGGGTGCAGCATACAGGCCACAGGCCCCAATGGGCCAAACGGCAATTGGTTCGAAAGCCATGCGGGGCTCGCGCCCATCGATTCTGTTTCGCGCAGCTCGAACAGATCGAGGTAGGCGTCGAATTCGGCGATGCCGATGCCGGCCCAAGTGCCCAGGATAAATTCGTAATCCCCGCCTTCATTGATCGGGATCGCCAGAACCGCACGAATAAAGCGCAACTCTCCGAGGATGCAGAAGTCTTCGGTCAGCACATCGCCTTCAGCGGCAAAAACGGCCGCATTGTCCTGCACTGGCATGTCTTCGGGGCAGATGTCAGGGCGGTCACAGGTCAGGCTGAGGAGCTGTTCGAAGGTCGCACCGCAACAGCGGCATTGGCGCGAGGAATTCAGCATACGGGCGAAATGCGCGTTCAAGATGGTCTGCTTTCAGTCGGGCGGGCGTCTTCGGTCAGGCGTCGGCGGGTGGGTTCACAAAGAAGACGGCGCCGACCTTTTAAGGCGGCGCCGCAGGCTGGCCCGAAGGCCAAGTGTTGCGCTTACATAAGCGGCTTTAGGACAAATTACAAACCTCTGCGCGCATAGCTGCCATCTGCGGGGCGCGGGAGCCCCTGAGGCGACGGCAAAGGCCGGGGGTCAGCTCGCCATGGTCGCGCTGTTCCAGCTGGAGCCGGGCGTCGGCATGTCCTTGATTTTCTTGCTGACGCGGGTGCTGCCTTCGAGATTGGCAAGATAGTCTTCGGTGATATTGCCGGTAACATAATTGCCATCAAAGCAAGAGCAATCGAACTCTTTGATCTCTGGGTTGCCTTCCTGCGCGGCCCAGACCAGATCTTCAAGACGCTGATAGATCAGCTCGTCCACGCCCAGTTCTTCGCGAATCTCTGCGATGGTGCGATCGTGCGCAACCAGCTCGTGGCGGGTCGGCATGTCGATCCCATAAACGTTGGGGAATTTCACCGGCGGAGAAGCAGAGGCAATATAGACCTTCTTGGCACCTGCTTCGCGGCACATCTCTACGATCTTTTTGATGGTGTTGCCGCGCACGATGGAGTCATCGATCAGCAGGATATTGCGGTCTTTCATCTCGAGCGGGACAGCGTTCAGTTTGCGGCGCACCGATTTCTGACGTTCTTCCTGACCCGGCATAATGAAGGTCCGGCCCACATAGCGGTTCTTCACCAGTGCTTCGCGGTAGCGGATGCCGGTCGCATTCGAGACCTCCAGTGCCACAGGGCGGGCGCTGTCAGGGACCGGGATGATCGCGTCAATGTCCAGATCCAGTTCGGCAATCTGTTTGGCTAGTGTCTGGCCCATGCGCAGCTGGGATTTATAGACCGAAATGCCGTCCAGCATGCTGTCGGGACGCGCCAGATAGACGTATTCAAAGATACAGGGCGTCAGCTTGCCTTCGACGGCCTGGAATTCGTGCAGGTTGCCATCCAGATCCACCAGAAGCGCTTCGCCCGGCTTCACATCACGCAGCTTCTGGAAGCCGTTGATGCCGAAGGCCACGTCTTCCGAGGCAAAGGCGTAGTCATCGCCCTGACCGTCTTCATCCCGTTTGGCAACGGACAGCGGCCGGATGCCATGGGGGTCACGGAAGGCCAGCATGCCAACACCGGCGATCATGCAGATCACGGAATAGGCGCCCTGAACACGCTCCATCGTCATTTTCACGCCTGCAAAGATATTGCGGACGGGGTCCATATTGCCGTTCACCTTGATCGCGTCGGCGACTTTGTCGGCCAGAACGTTCAGGAGGATCTCGGAATCAGAGGTTGTGCGCAAGTGGCGGCTGTACTTGCCGGTGACCTTTTCGCGCTGTTCCTCTGTATTGGTGATATTGCCGTTGTGCACCAGATAGATGCCATAGGGCGCGTTGACAAAGAACGGCTGCGCTTCGGCTGCCGACAGCGACCCCGCGGTGGGGTAGCGCACATGGCCCATGCCCATCATACCGCGCAGCGTGTCGGCATCGCTGGGACCGAAGACGTCTTTGACCAGGCCATTGGCCTTGCGCTCGCGGAAGAAGTCGTTGTCATATGTGACAATGCCCGACGCGTCCTGACCCCGGTGCTGGAGCATCAACAGCCCGTCATATAGTTCCGCAAAGACGTGGTCGTTCCGGTTTGCGATCCCCAAAATCCCGCACATGGCTAGGCTCCAATTCTTATGTGGCGTTGCTGCTGTTGGCAGGGCAGAAAAATAGGTGTCGTGCCAAATTCGGTCCCACAAAACGCGGACACCCCCATGCGGGGGGCACGGGGGCGTGAAGCCGAATAGCAAAATGAGACAACAGCATGGGTCACAGCCTGCGCATCGCGGCGCAAGGGTCTGTTCGGCAGATCCGCTGTCGCGGACCAGATAGGAAAGAGAGGCTTCGACACTGGCGTCGGCTCCGAATCCGCTGTGGCGTGTGACGTCCCTCACATAGGGGGTCTTGGCGCTTATGTCACGAAAGGATCACAAAAGATTGGAGCGGCAGCGCCATCACTGGTGATGGCGCCCGGATTTACGCCGCGCGGCGGCCAAACAGCACATCCAGTGCGCTGGACGCCAGCCAATCCGCGGACCAAGACATGGCAGAGGGCAGGGATGGGGTGAAGCTGCGCTGAAGCGCGTCTTCATGGGCTGTGTCGGCCGCCATATCGGCCTCCAGTGCGATTTCCAGCAGATCCTTTGCGCCAGCATGGGCAAGGGCGCGGTTTTCCTCGGAGGCCAGCAGCTGGCGGGTCTCGGTCAAGGACAGGATCGGGTAGAAGCGGTCGTCGTCGCCGCAGAGGCTGTCGACCAGCATGCCACCTTCAGCCCACAGCAGTTCTTCTTCTTCCAGTTCGATGTGCACGCGCGCCATGCATTGCGGCAGGGTGGTTGTAATGCCTTTGTAGCCCACCAGCGAGATCAGCTTGGCCAGAACCACCGGGGTGCCAAACAGGCGATCTGCGGTATCGAGGTCCAGTGCCACGAGGGTGTCAGAGGGCAGTTCCAGTTCCGCGTCATTGCCCAGTGCCCCAACAGGCACGGTGACCATGGCGGTCAGGCGGGGCACGCAGTGGCGGATGTTCTGCACTTCGCGCAGGCCACCATCAAATGTCTGAACCATGTCGCCGGGGCGCAGGGAGCGGGCCTGGCGGAAGCCAGTGTCGGTCTCGATCAGGGTTGCGGGCAGAACGCCGCCGCTCTGAGGGCGCTGGATGGATTTGCCGGTCGCCGGTTTTGCAGCAGAGAAATCAAACAGCAGGTCAACCGGTTGGTAGTCGCTAAAGGCGGTCTTGTGATCCAGCAGCATGTCCGTGTCCCTTTCTGAGAGCCTGTTCGAGGTCAGGTGGCCGTTCTGGCCTTCGTTGGATGCTAGATGGCCCTCGAATTGGGACGGAAATGGGGCAGGCTTGCGGCCCGGGCTGCCCGATTCATAGAATTTGAACGAATTTTTCGGATTTTTCCGAAGGTTAACGGCCAACTTGGGGGTAAGTAACACTTTCTTAAGATTTGTTAAGACAATTATAGGTTGTACGTGTCCGTAGTTGAGGCGAATCCCAAGTGTTACCAAAAGGTTAACGCAATCTTGCCTAGCGTTAACTATCTGCCGAGGCCTGTGGATAAATCTGTGAATTGTTCAAAGGGCGAAAAAGAAAGGGCGCCCGAAAGCGCCCCTGTTTGTCCGGAATTGTGTCAGCTCTTAGCGAGAGCAGCTGCCGATCAGCTCTTCGTATTTGCCAGTCAGCCAGCCAAGCGCCTGCTCGGGGTTCTGATCCTCGACCTGATTGATCATACGGTTGAACACCACGGCAGAGCGGCTTTCGTCAACGACGGTAAAGCTCTGGCCGGTCATGACCACATTATAGACGAAGAAGGCAATTGCGATCAGCAGAATGCCCCGCAGCACTCCAAACAGGAAACCGCCGCCCTGATCCAATCCACCAAGCGCAGAGCGTTGAACCAGTCCCGACAACAGCGGGGTGAAGAAAGACACCACGATCAGCGCCACTGCAAAGACCGCAAAGAAAGCGACAATCATCGACAGTTCGCAGCTGTCGGAAATGAATTCTCCCACCACCGGCACTTCGGCCATCAGCGGCTCGACCTGCGCGGCAAAGAGGAAGGCCAGAATTGCCGCGGCAACCCAGCCCGCAATGGACATGATTTCGCGCACCAGCCCGCGGGAATAAGCGAGCAGCGCCGAAATGACGATAACCAGCGCTACGGCGCCGTCGATAATGGTGAAACCTTCCATGTCCCTGCCTTCAGTGTTCTGTCGCGACTCGATTTACGGGTATCTGTTTACCCGGCCCCGAAATATTCGCCAACAAATCCTGCGAGATCCGGGGTTTGGCGCAGTGCCAGCCCGTCAACCGAGACAGATTTGCCACCACTCGGGGCAATTGCCGCCGTGAAACCAAGTTTTTGCGCCTCTTTCAACCGGTTTTCGGTCTGCGGACCCGGTCGGAGCGCGCCAGACAGAGAAATCTCGCCAAAAACCACTGTATCGGCGGGCAGAGCGGTGTCTTCCCGCGCGCTCAGCAGGGCGGCGGCCACGGCAAGGTCCGCAGCAGGTTCTGACACGCGCATGCCGCCTGCGACGTTGAGGTAGACATCAAGTCCCGCAAAGGGCACGCCGCAGCGCGCCTCGAGCACAGCCAAGATCATCGCAAGACGCGAGCTGTCCCATCCCACCACGGCGCGGCGCGGCTGCGAATGGGGCGAGGGCGCGACCAGCGCCTGCATTTCGACCAAGACGGGACGCGTGCCTTCTATGCCGGCAAAGACCACGGATCCCGGCGATGGGGTTCCCCGTTCGGACAGAAACAGCGCAGACGGGTTGGTGACCTGTGCAAGGCCGCGACCGGTCATCTCGAACACGCCAATTTCATCTGCAGGGCCAAAGCGGTTCTTCACCGCGCGCAAAACCCGGAACTGATGGCCGCGTTCGCCTTCGAAATACAGAACCGTGTCGACCATATGTTCGACCACACGAGGCCCCGCGATCTGGCCTTCCTTGGTGACATGGCCCACCATGATGATGGAAATGCCCTGGGTTTTGGCGAAGGTGGTCAGCTCATGCGCCGCCGCGCGGACCTGAGAGACCGATCCTGGCGCGCTGTCCACATTGTCGGCCCACATGGTCTGAATCGAATCGATAATGGCCAGATCGGGCTTCTCGGCCTCCAGCGTGGTCAGAATATCGCGCAGGTTGGTCTCAGCCCCCAGCATCACCGGGCTTTCCTGCAGACCCAGCCGCTGACCGCGCATGCGCACCTGCGCGGCAGCTTCCTCTCCCGAGATATAGATGGTCTTGAGCCCATTGCGGGCAAACCGCGCGGCCGCCTGCAGCAAGAGCGTCGACTTCCCGATTCCCGGATCCCCGCCAACAAGGATGGCCGAGGCCGCGACCAATCCCCCTCCCAGCACCCGGTCCAGCTCTCCAACGCCGGACAATGTACGCGGGGGCGGTGCTTCGTGGGTAGCCAGATCACCCAGCTCCAACCGCTTGCCGCGCATGGCGCCTAGGGATTTTTTGGCAGGCCCGCCCGATGACAGGCCTTTGTCCTCGGAAATCGTGTTCCATTCGCCGCAAGACTCGCAGCGACCGGACCATTTGGAGAAAGAGGCCCCGCAGGCGGAGCAAGAAAAGGATGTCTTAGCCATGCGTGATCAGTGGCAGATGTTTCCCTTTTGTTCAAGGGGGGCTCTGCCGAAGGCTTTAAGTGGCTTTTTTTGTCAACAAGGACAGCAGGAGGCTGACCAGAATGCAGGCCGTGAAGAGATAGAGGCCCCAAGCAACCTCGATGGTGCCCAAGCCAATTCCTTTGGTGAGCGTGACATAGAGCGCGATGAGAAAGACATCGGCCATGGCGAGCTTTCCTAAAATGTCCAGCACTGGCAAAGCGCGGCGATCCCGTAGGTTGAACTGAACCAATGCCAGTCCAATGCACTTGAGATAGGGCGCAAAAATAGCAAAGATCGTGACAATAAGCGCGAGAACGACGTCGCTGCGCCACAGGCTTTGTAACCCGGTGATCACAGAGATTTCGCTAAGGCCAAATATTGGCAGAAGGCCTGCGCGCATTAGGGGCGCGAACCATGCCAGCGGATAAGCGATCAGAAGACTGAGATTGGCGTAGCGGAGACAGGTAAGCAAAAGAGGCGCCTTTGGGGGGAAGTTGTTACAGAAGT
Source organism: Tritonibacter multivorans (assembly GCF_001458415.1). Classification (GTDB taxonomy): domain Bacteria; phylum Pseudomonadota; class Alphaproteobacteria; order Rhodobacterales; family Rhodobacteraceae; genus Epibacterium; species Epibacterium multivorans. The sequence continues at coordinate 224,095 of NZ_CYSD01000039.1, forward strand.
TGACAATGGGCCGCTTCCCTCTCGGCGCGCGGAGCGTCGCGATTTAGCATTCGTGTGGCCAGAATTTTGGCGGTTTCAGTTGGTGTACAGATCCGCAACGTGGGTTCTGGAGCAGGGCGCGTGAACAATAGCAGAGTGCCACAGCCAAGGAAAATCACCAACACAACGAGGCCCCATTTGCCGAAGGCGGCACGGCCGGTTTGGCGGGGCGATTGGATTGGGCGGCTTACCGCAGCCTCTGCCGTTTGCTGTGACGTTTCTTGTTTGGCTTTGTGCGTGCCCGGTTGTTCGCTGAGGGCCGAGCCAAGCGCAAAACATGCGAGTGTTGCGAAGAGCGCAATGCCAATGCTTTGAACAGAGTAGAAGTGAGCCAGCTGGTCTTGATAGTGGAGCACCAAGAACGAGCCAGCGCCGAGAACCACATAAAACAGGCATAGGGCAGACATGGTATAGAAAAGCTGCGACAAGCCACGGGCGCGATGAGTGAGGCCAAGAAGGCCGATCAATCCCCAGACCAATTGCCCGAACACGAGGGCAATTGTGGCGTAGATCAGGAATAAGAGTTCTAAGACCGGCGCAAAAAGGGCGGCAAATAGGGGGGCAAGAAGCTCGGCCAGGAAGGAAAAGATCCCGAGGAAAAGGGCGGCGATGGCTTCAATAATAGGTGCCAAAATTGCCGCTAGAAGGTCGCCGAAAATGACGTTGAAATACATTGTTAAAGAAGGGCCTCTTTGAAGATGAAACTGGTGACGGGTCGCGCAGATCCGCGTCTTGGCAAGGCGCGGTAATGAAGGTCTTTGTGTGGTTTGTCCTGTCCGGCCACCACGGGGCAAAGGAATGATTTAAAAGCTAAACCGCAGGGCGCTCAAACATAATGTGTTCGACGGAAGCACCCGTTGGTCTTTGACGCATAAGGCGGAGCTTACCGAACAGCCTCAATCGGCCCTTCTGCACTCCCAGAAATAAATTGCTCTACATAGGGATCGCCCGAGGCATCCATATCGCCAACCGGGCCGGTCCAGCGGATTTTGCCGCCGTGCAGCATCGCCACATTGTCGGCAATTGCCCGAACCGAGGACATGTCGTGGGTGATGGTCATCGCGGTTGCGCCCATCTCAACCACGATCTCGCGGATTAGGTCGTTGATGACGCCGGACATGATCGGGTCGAGGCCCGTGGTGGGTTCATCAAAGAAGATGATCTCGGGCTCGGCGGCAATGGCGCGGGCCAGACCGACGCGTTTCTGCATGCCGCCTGAGAGTTCAGCGGGCAGGCGGTCGGCCACATCGGCCTTGAGTCCCACACGGCGCAGTTTCTCAATCGCGATCTCGCGGGCCTCTTCTTTGGGACGCTTCAGCGAGCCGCGCAGCAGGCGGAAGGCGACATTCTGCCAGACCGGCAGGGAGTCAAACAGCGCGGCCCCCTGAAACAGCATGCCAAAGCGGGCCAGAAAGGCGTCGCGGTCGCGGCTGGAGTGGCCTTTGCCTGCATCTTTGCCATCGACCAATATCTGGCCGCTGTCCTGCGTGATCAGGCCCAGAACGGATTTCAGCATCACCGATTTCCCGGTGCCGGAGCCGCCAATGATCACCATCGACGATCCACGCGCAATACTCAGGTCCACGCCACGCAGCACCTGGTTCGCGCCAAAGGCTTTGTGGACCGATTTCATCTCGATCATCGCAGGTTTGGTCATATCGGTCATAGCGAGAAGAACACCCCAGTGAGGACAAAGTTCGCAGCCAGGATCAGCACGGCGGCGGTCTCAACCGACGACTTGGTCGCGCGGCCCACGCCCTGCGCGCCGCGGCCCGAGTTCATGCCGTAGTAGCAGCCCAGAGTGGTCGCGATGACGCCAAAGACCGCGCCTTTCACCAGCGAGGAAATCACATCATGGATCTCGAGAAAGTTCACGGTGTTGACCAGATAGGTCGCCGGGTTAAAGCCAAGGTTCTGTGTGGCCACTGTGTAGCCGCCCATGATACCGATAATGTCGCCAATCCCCACCAGCGCAGGCACGGTCAGCAGACCAGCCAGCACACGGGGTGCCACGAGGTATTTCATCGGGTGCGTGGATAGGGTGACCAGCGCGTCGATCTGTTCGGTCACCTTCATGGTGGCGATCTCGGCGGCAATTGACGACGTCACGCGCGCCGCGATCATTAGTCCTACAAGCACAGGCCCCAATTCGCGCACCATACCAATGGCGACAATCTGCGGCACCACGGCCTCGGCATTAAAGCGCGCGCCGCCCGCATAGATTTGCAAGGCCAGCGCACCACCGGTGAAAATGGCGGTCAGACCGACCACAGGCAGGCTCAGCCAGCCCACCTGCAGTAGCGCGTTCAGCACTTCGCGGCCATAAAACGGCGGGCGCAGCATATGGCTGAAAGTGGACACCACAAAGGTGCTCAGCCGGCCAAGCGCGGCCAGAAGGCCAAGGGTGGCCGCACCGAGGCGGCCCAGCAGGGCAAGAGGGGTCATGCAGAATAGGTCCGTGCGTAGCGGTGGCCAAGGGACGTTAGGATTTCGTAGCCAATGGTGCCCGCAGCATCCGCCATGCGGTCCACGGTCTGGTCTTCGTTGATTAGGGTCAGGACTTCGGGGTCTGCGCCCAGGTCGGTTACATCCACGGTGATCAGATCCATCGAGACGCGTCCGATGACCGGGCAGGGGGTCTTGCCCGCATAGGCCTGAATGCCGCCGTTTTGCAGCGCGCGTTGCAGCCCGTCTGCATAACCCGCGGCAATGGTTGCAATGCGGCTCTCGCGCTGCGCGGTCCAGGCATTGCCATAGCCAACGGTTTCACCTGCGGCGAGAAGCCGCGTTTGAATGACCGGCACCTCCAAGGTGACCACGGGCAGGGCCCCATCGTAGGGCGCACCGCCATAGAGGCCAATGCCCGGACGGCAAAGGTCAAAGTGATAATCCGGCCCCAGCAGCAAGCCACCCGTCGCGGACAGCGACCGTGGCAGATCGCAGCCTTCGGTCATGTCGCGGAAGTTCTTCAGCTGGAACGCATTCATGCCGTGATCGGGCTCATCCGCGCAGGCCAAATGCGACATCAGCAGTACGGGGCCCTGACCCAGCGCAATCTCGCGCACAGCCGCCCATTCGCCCGCTTCCATGCCCAGCCGGTTCATGCCGCTGTCAAGCTGTACACCAAAGGGATGGCCGGGCAGGGCCTCAAAATGGCGCAGCATCTGGTCGATCGAATTGAGCATCGGCGTCAGTTGGAAATCCTTCAGCAGCTTGGCGTCACCGTCCATATGGCCGGAAAAGACCGAAATGCCCGGGCCGGGGCCCAGCGCACGACGCAGGGCAATGCCTTCCTCGGCTGCCGCAACAAAAAAGTTGCGCGCGCCTGCCTCGGCCAGCGCCTTGCCGACGCGACCAGCATCAAGCCCATAGCCATTTGCCTTGACCACCGCTGCAGTTTCGCAGTTGGTGCGGGAATCCAGATTGCGCCAGTTGATTGCCAGCGCTTCGAGGTTGATTTTCAAACGTGCCGTACTCATGCCCCTGTTCTTGACATGGGACGCGCGAGGGTCAAGTGGGAAACGCCTGACCTGGGCGCCAAAGCTTGGCTTGCTGTGACCAAAGTGGAGCGGCTAGGCTATGATCATTGGTTTTTGAATTACCCCGTACCTTTGGCAGGGCGGCGCAAGAAGGGCGCGACGCGATGACATTTCTGACAGATACTTGGCTGCGGTTCCTGATTGCCGTGCTGACGCCGACCATTGGTTTTCTGGTCTGGTTCTTCAAACGCAACCTCGATGCGCGCGCGGCGCGGCGGTCCATGGTGCGCGCGCTTTATGCGGAAATAGATTTTAACACCCGCGATATGGAGCGGTTCCGCCGCAACTCTCCGCCGCCCGAGGTTCTGTCGCAGGTGTTGCGCGATCATCCGGACCGCATCCCGCATGTGACAGATGCCCGCCATACCGAAGTGTACCGGGCCAATATCGCGCATCTTCACTTTGTCTCGGACAATGTGTTGCAGCATGCGGTGGATTTCTATGGGGTGCTGGAAAAGGTGCGGGTGCAGGTGGACGGGCTGAACTACGGCAGCTTCAAAACCCTGCCGCCGGACAGCCGCGTGCAGGCGGTGGAGCTGATCCGGGCGACAACCCAAAGCGCGGAAGTGAGTGGCAAACGGTTGATGGCAGAGTTCGAGCGCGAATACCCAAAGCTGGGCCTCACACGGTTTAATCCGAACGGAAAAGAGGGCCCTGCGCGCTGAAAGCAGCGGGTGGCGCATTGCACGAGAACAAAAAGCGCGGGCAAAACAGGTACAAAAAAACCGCCACTGCGGCGGTGATGGTTGAGTGGGGTTTTGTCGACGTCGCGTTTTTAAACACTGTCCGCCGTATGGATCACACTTCCGTATTGACCGCCATTAAATGCAGTCGTTCAGCCATACAGGCACCGTCACAGGCACTGTCGTCATCCGGTCGTCATCCGACGGTGGTGTTTAAACGATGATCGGATCAGGTCCAAATCTCATGTCGTCTTCTCCTCTTTTGTGGATCAGGCGCCGTTGTTGTCTGGCCCACAATCCGTTTGAAGCCCAGCTGGGCTATGCCTCTAGATATACGCCAAAACACCCTATTTCACAAGGACACGTTTGCGCGCATGGCGGGTGTCCCGGCGATGCAAGGCCGGGCTTCCACCGTAGAATATGGGGTCGATTTGGCTAATTTCAAGTGAACGCGCCGCGCAGCGGCGCGCGGCCCAAACAGGGGCGCTTGCATCTTTGATGCAGGTGCGACTGGCGGGAGAGCCCCGCCCGCCGCAGGCGCTGTCCGCAAACCGCGGACAGGCAGCCACCCGCGCGCGGTGTGGTTTTCGGGGACCGGTGGGGCCGCGCGCAGGCGGGGGCTGTCTTTGCCGTCAGTAGCCGTCGGGCTGTTGCTGCCAGGGTTTGGCGAGGTTGCCAAAGCGGGTGAACTGGCTTTCAAACGACAGTTCTACAGTCCCAATCGGACCGTGACGCTGCTTGCCGACAATGACTTCCGCCTTGCCGTGCAGACGCTCCATCGCTTCTTTCCATTCTTCCATTTTATCCAGCTCGTGGTCGCCGGGCTTTTCGCGTTCTTTGTAGTATTCCTCGCGGAACACGAACATCACCACGTCGGCATCCTGTTCGATCGAGCCCGATTCCCGCAGGTCAGACAGCTGCGGACGTTTATCGTCACGGCTTTCCACACCCCGGCTCAGCTGGGACAGGGCGACCACGGGAATGTTCAACTCTTTTGCGATGGCCTTCATGCCCATGGAGATTTCGCCAATCTCCTGAACCCGGTTGTCCGACATACCACGGCACAGCTGCAAATAGTCGATGACCAGCAGATCCAGCCCATGGGTCCGTTTCAGGCGGCGGGCGCGGGCGGCCAGCTGCGAGATCGGGATCGCAGGCGTGTCGTCAATGAACAGCGGGCAGGCTTCGAGGTCTTTTGCCGCCTGCACAAAGCGGCGGAATTCCTCTTCGGTCATGTCACCCTGACGGATCTTGTGGCTGGAGACCTCAGATGCTTCGGCCAGAATACGGCCCGCCAGCTGTTCGGCCGACATCTCGAGGCTGAAGAAGCCCACAACACCGCCATCAACCGCGCCTTCGGTGCCGTCGGGTTTCAGGCCCTTCTTATAGGCTTTGGCCACATTGAACGCCACGTTGGTCGCAAGCGAGGTTTTCCCCATCGACGGACGCCCCGCGAGGATCAGAAGGTCCGACGGGTGCAGGCCACCAAGCTGTTTGTCGAGATCATCGAGCCCCGTGGAAATACCTGCCATGCCGCCACCGCGCTGGTAGGCTTCATTGGTGACATTCACCGCCTCGGTGACAGCGCGTAGGAAGGATTTGAAACCCTGCTCGGTCTGGCCCTGTTCGGCCAGCGAATAAAGCGCCTGTTCCGCCTTGACGATTTGTTCTTTGGGTTCGGATGACACATCGACCCGGCGGGCCTCATCCGCGATGGTCTTACCCAGTGCGATTAGCTCGCGGCGGATCGCGAGATCATAAATCATCTGCGCATAGTCGCGCACCGCAAAGGCCGAGATCGAGGCAGAGGCCAGTTTCACCAAATAGGCCGCGCCACCCAGTTCCTTCAGCCCTGCGTCATCTTCCATAAACGCCTTCAGCGTCACCGGAGATGCCAACGCGTTCTTGGAGATTCGCGCCTTTGCAACTTCGTAGATGCGGGTGTGGACCGGGTCATAGAAATGGTTGGCGTCAATGATCGAGGCAACTTTGTCATAGACGTCGTTGTTGGTCAGAATTGCCCCCAGCAGTTGCTGTTCCGCTTCCACGGAGTGGGGCAATTCACTTGCCTGCAGCTCTTGGTTTTGCGCCTCTGGCGCCGCCATGTGTCCGTCTGCCAAACCGGCAGTCGTGGGCATATGACCTTGGGACGGGTCATTCGACAGTGGCGGCTGCGGATCGCCGTTCAAATGGGTGATCTCGTTCATCTCTGCTCTCATCCGTTGAGCCAAACCTATACCCCGAGCCCGCGCGATTTGACCATCTGGAAATGCCTGTGGGGGCAATGTGGATAAATGCGGACCGGGGTGTGAGCAATATTGCAACGCGGCACAGATGACGCAGCGCGGCGTCAGGATCTGGGGGTGCGATTTCTCACGACCCCAATATACGCGATATCGAGCTGCGATTCGAGAAAGAGTTTTCCACAGGTTTCCCACGGCGCAAATTGAAGCAATCGGGTCGCAATCGGGGGTATGTGAAAAAAAGGACTAAAAACGGCAGACTTAGCTGCTGAAAAACTGCACCTGACCGAACGGTCGTTCGGACAGGTGCTGGGCCATTCTGCCCTTAGGCTTTTTTGTTGGCATCCTGCCAGGCGCGGGGATCTTTCAGGAAACGCTCAACTTCGTCCAGTGTCTCGACCGAGAAGCTGCCCTGCGCGCGGGCTTCGGCCAGCACATCCCACCAGGTGCAGAGATAGTGCAGCTCGACCCCGTGATCGCCGAGCGTCTTCGTGGTTTCTGGGAAGATGTCGTAGTAGAAGATCACCGCTGTGTGGCCGCAAGAAGCGCCGGTTTCGCGGATCGCATCGACAAACGACAGTTTGGAGCCGCCATCGGTGGTCAGGTCCTCGACCAGCAGAACACGTTCGCCTTCGCTCATCGCGCCTTCAATGCGGGCATTGCGTCCATAGCCTTTGGGCTTCTTGCGCACATAGGTCATTGGCAGGGCCATACGTTCGGCCACGAGGGCGGCGAACGGGATGCCTGCGGTCTCTCCGCCAGCGATATTGTCGAACGCCTCAAAGCCCGCGTTGCGCATCACGGTGACGGTCATGAAATCCATCAGGGTTGCGCGAATGCGCGGGAAGGAGATCAGCTTGCGGCAATCAATGTAGCTGGGCGAGGGCAGGCCAGAGGCCAGCGTGTAGGGCTCGTCGGTGTTGAAATTCACGGCACCGATTTCCAGCAGCATGCGCGCGGACAGGCGGGCGATTTCTTCGCGGGTGGGGTAGGCGGTGGGGATCATCGGATGTGTCCTCTGAGGTCTTTTTGGGGGGCGGGTGCAACAAAGGCCCCCGCGGGGGCCTTTGAAAAGAAATAGAAAACAGGATCAGGCCACGGACCAGTGAACCGGATAGCCCGGATCAAAAACGGTCACGGGTCCTTCAACCGTGTCGATGGCTTTGGGGAAATCCACAGCGGCGTCGTGTTTCACCAATGTCATCTCACCTGCGTTGACCGGTAGGCCGTAGTAGGCTGGGCCGTGCAAAGAGGCAAAGCCTGCCAGCTTGTCCAGTGCGTCTTCTTCCTCAAACACATGCGCGAGCAGGGGCATCGTGTTCGTGGCGGTGAAGCAACCGGCACAGCCACAGGGTTGCAGTTTGTTGGCGTCGGTATGCGGTGCGGAATCCGTGCCAAGGAAATAGCGCGGATCGCCCGAAGTTGCAGCCGCGCGCAGGGCGAGACGGTGGATTTCGCGCTTGGCCACTGGCAGGCAGTAGTAATGCGGCTTGATACCACCTGCGAGGATGTGGTTGCGGTTGATGATCAGGTGGTGCGTGGTGATTGTTGCACCAAGGTTCCTCGTCGAGGCCTTCACATAGTCCACCGCGTTCTTGGTGGTGATATGTTCCATTACCACTTTGAGGTCTGGGATCTCTTTGCGGATCGGGTCCAGCACGCGATCGATGAACACGGCTTCGCGGTCAAAGATGTCGATGTCGCTGTCTACGACTTCGCCGTGCACGCACATGGGCATGCCGATCTCGGCCATTTTTTCCAGAACCGGATAGATTTTGGTGAAGTCACGCACGCCAGAAGAGGAGTTTGTGGTTGCGCCCGCCGGGTAAAGTTTTGCGGCGGTGACAATGCCTGCAGCATGAGCGGCGGCCACGTCGGCCGGATCGGTTTCCTCGGTGAGGTAAAGCGTCATGAGCGGCGTGAACTCCATGCCTGCGGGCAGCGCATCTGCGATCCGGGTGGCATAGGCCTGCGCGTCCGCGCCGGTCAAAACAGGCGGCACAAGGTTCGGCATCACAATGGCACGACCAAAATCACGGGCTGTTTCCGGCAGCACCGCGCGCAGCATATCACCGTCGCGCAAATGCAGATGCCAGTCGTCGGGGCGGGGGATCGTCAGGCTCTGGGTCATGAGACCGCGCGATAGCACAGGCGCGGTCTTATGGGAAGTCCGGAGGGGGGCAAAAGCATCTTGGGCAGGGGGCTTTCTCAGCCGTTGGTGCCGTTGCCCGCTGCGTCAGAAAGGCCCAGATCTTCTTCGAGTTTCTCAAGACGTTTGCGGAAATGAGGGGCGCTAAAGCGATTGCAGACGTTTCGGCACAGCCAATGGGCCATCTGCGGGCGGTCGGCCTGATCCAGCACATACAACAGACCGCGCAGGTATCCACGGTGGTCACGACGGGCGCGGGCCATTTTGTAGAAGGCTGCGCGAGTCAATTTCCCATTGCCTGCAAGGTCGATCACGTCGTCGAGAATCTCCATCTCCATCAGACGATTCTGGATGCCCTGACCCATGTAGGGCAGTTCCAGAAGTTCGGTGTTCGGAGCCCGGAACAACGTGGCATGCATCGAGTCCAGCTGAACGTTCGGGTCATAGATGACAAAGGCTTTTTCGGCGGCTTCGAGCATTTCGGGCGCGTAGCCATAACGATCGGTGAAAGACACCCGGCGCATTTCCACAAAGCGGTCGTCCCAGCGTGCGACACTGGGGTCCAGCGTAGCCTGCGGCTGGATCGCCAGCACCGTTGCATCCGGCGCGGCGACCGAAAAGGCTGCCGCCGCATAGGCGCAGGGGCCCGCGCCATAGAAAACCACATTGTCGAATTCGTCGAAAAAGCCATCGTCGATCAGCTGATCGAAAAAGCCATAGACTTCTTCGTCGCGGAACCAGGTGTCGCCATCGCACATGACACACAGATGCGACCAGCCCAGGTCTTTGACCGCGCTAAACCCAAGCGGGTGTGCTTTGGGCGATAGGGCGCGAATGCCGCCCATGCTTTCGAAAGATACGAACAGGGTGTTGCTCTGGTCGATGAAAGTGGCAAAGTGACGGGGTCCCAGTGGTTGGAACATACCGTGTTCTTCCGCCATTTCGGCAATCGCCGTTGCCCAGTCTTTGGGGGCCAAATCTGACAGATCGCGATCCAGAATTTCAGTCGCTTCTTCCATGCCCGTTTCCATGTCCACACCCATGCCCGTTTTCAGGTTCAACCGGTTGCCCTGTCCTCATAATGCCTCATGGGTAATTTAGGATTAAGGCCAAATTGGGAAAAACCTATGCCTTATTGCTGGCTTCCAGCCTTATGGGGAAGGGGTGTTTAGGTTTTTCGAAGCCGGTCGGCGGCTTCTACGCGCAACCCCAAAGTTGCAAATCCTGTCAGCGTGCGTCCGGTCACGGCTGAAATCGGCCGCGAGGGAGAGGCCATCATCAGGCGACCAAACAGGGCCCGATAGGGTTCCTGCCGCATCAGTTGTGAAAACCGCTCATGGCGCCAGACACCGGCCCGCGCGTGAAGGCGTGCCAGTCTCTCATCTTCGAGGTATTCTTCGACAAGGGCCGCTCGGGCGTCGCGGTAGCGGGCGATGGACAGGTCTTCGTCCACATTGAAGTTGCGTTCGACCCAGTAATCCATACCCAGCGGCAGGTCTGACCGGTTCACACGGCCACGGGCTGATTTCAGCACAAAGCTCTCCATCGCGCCAAGCGGGTAATGGTTCAGCTGAGCGAACTTGAAATTGTCCTGCCCGTAGTTTGAGAACAGTCGCTTGGTTTTGAAATCCCCGCTCAGTTCGCGGCCCGTGCAATCAAACCAGCGGTAGTTTTCCAGCCGTTCTTCTTCTTTCACGCCGCGCGGGCGATGCACGCCGAGTTTCCGGTAAGTGCCATTGTTGCGATACAGCGTCTTGAACATGGCAGCGCGCCACGGCCAGTGGATCACAGAGGGTGCGCAACGGGTGAAATGTTCGGTCACGGGATCGGTCGAAAACCGCACTTTGTCGCCATTGCCAAATAGCCGCCAGGTCAACGTGATCGCATCGGCCTCGGGGAGGGCCGCAAACAGATCTTCCAACCGCCCTTCGCCTGAGTGAATGTTCACGAACTCATCGATATCGCAGGTCAGGATCCAGTCTGCCTCTTTCACCAGCGGGTGTTTGGAGGCGATTTTCAGTGCGGTGAACTGGATGCCCTGTTTTTCGTAAGGGCCGTTATTGCGCACATGGGTCAACAGCCCCATTTCTTGCATCCGGTCCAGCATCCGGTCGGTGCCGTCTTCGCAATCGTTTGAAAACACCAGAAAGTCAGTGAAGCCCACGGCCCGATGATGGGCCAGCCATTCCAGCAGAAAGGCGGCCTCATTTCGAACGGTCAAAACGGCAAGGGTGCGCAAATCTTCAGCTCTCCATGTCGTGCGGTCGCCCGAAAATAGGCGCGTGCTGGTACAGTGAGCTTTGGGTCCGGCGCAATGTCCAGGAGCTCTGTGTCGGTTTTCCTGTTGCGGCGGAGATCCTGCGCGTTGGCGTGCGTTGTTGCAAGCCCTTTTTCGTGCCATTTTCAAAGGATGTGGCGCAGAATGTGCGTATCGGGCCTGCGTGAAACAAGAGGGTGGGGCGGGCACAGCCTTGACCCATCCGATTTGCCTTGGATCCCAAAGCCCCGCGCGCAGGACGGTAGTGCGGCAAATTTGGTGACGGTGACAGCGGGGAGGGATAGATATGGATCAGACACTCGGGGCGCAGGGCACCGCCGCATTGAAGGATATTGATGCGGTCAAACAGCTTTTGGCCCAGACGGGCTATGTCTGCGGGCGGGATCTGGCGACGGTTGTGTTCCTGTCCCTGCGACTGGGGCGGCCGTTGTTTCTGGAGGGCGAAGCGGGCGTTGGTAAAACCGAGATAGCCAAGGCATTGGCCACAGCATTGGACCGGCCTTTGATCCGGCTTCAGTGCTATGAGGGGCTGGACACAGCCAGTGCAGTTTACGATTGGAATTTTGCGGCGCAGATGGTGGCCATTCGTACCGCAGAGGCCGCAGGACAGACGGATCGCAGCGCCTTGCAGGCAGAGTTGTTCAGCGAAGACTATCTGATCGAGCGGCCTTTATTGCAGGCCATGCGCGGCGAAGCGGGCCGGGCGCCTGTGCTTTTGATTGACGAAATAGACCGCACCGATGCGCCGTTTGAAGCCTTTTTGCTGGAGGCTTTGTCGGATTTTCAGGTCACGATCCCAGAACTTGGTCCCATTCGGGCTGTGGAGCCTCCGATTGTGGTGCTGACATCCAATCGCACCCGCGAAGTGCATGATGCGCTGAAACGGCGATGTCTCTATCACTGGGTGGGCTATCCGTCCTTTGACCGCGAGCTTGAAATCCTGGCCGCCCGCGTGCCAGAGGCAGGCGCGCAGTTGTCGCGCGAAGTCGTGAGCTTTGTGCAGCGCCTGCGTGGAGAGGATCTGTTCAAGAAGCCCGGCATGGCCGAGGCGCTGGACTGGGCACGCTGCCTTCTGGCGCTGGATGTGATGGCGCTCAGCCCCGAAGTGGTATCGGACACTTTGGGGGCGGTGCTGAAGTACCAAGATGACATTGCGAAGATCCAAGGATCGGAAGCGGCGCGGCTGTTGGCCGAGGCGCAGAGTGCGTTGGATGGCTGAGCTGACCACAGAGCAGCCAGTGCCGGATGAGCCAAAGCTGGTGGAAAACCTCACCCATTTTGTTCGTGCATTGCGCCGGGCGGGCGTGCCCGTCGGCACCGGTGCGCTGCGCGATGTGGTGGAGGCCTTGGCTTTGGTGGGCGTGGGGCAGCGCGAGGATTTTTATTGGGTGTTGCGGTCGTATTTTGTGACAAGCCCCGAGCAGGGCGTGGTGTTTGACCAGCTGTTTCGCCTGTTCTGGCGCGACCCGAGGTATCTGGACCAGATGATGGCGGCGATGTTGCCCTCTGTGCGCGGTGTCAGCCCTGAGGAAAAAGCCAAACCGGCCGCGCGCCGGGCGGCAGAGGCCTTGGTGGCGGCCACCCAGGCCCCGGATCCAGACCTGCCAGAGGGCGAAGAGGTCGAGTTTGATTTCAGCGCCACCCAATCGGCGCAGGAACGGTTGGCGCATTTGGACTTTGAGCAGATGACTGCGGAAGAACTGGCGCAGGCCAAACGCAGCATTGCCGCCATGACGCTGCCGGTGCCGCCGCTGCGCGGGCGCCGCCTTCGACCCGCAGCGCAAGGCCTGCGCGCGGACTGGCGGCGCATGATGCGGTCGGCCTGCCGCACCGGGGGGGAGGTGCAGGCGTTGGCGCGCCGCAGCCCGCCTCCGCGCTGGCCGGATCTTGTGGTGATCTGCGACATTTCGGGCTCTATGAGCCGCTACAGCCGGATGATGCTGCATTTCCTGCACGCGGTTGCCAATCTGAACCCGCAGCGGGGTCAGACGCAATCCGGGCGGGGCCGCTGGGCGCGGGTGCAGGGGTTCACCTTTGGCACGCAGCTGACGAATATCACCCGCCATCTGAGGGCGCGGGACGTGGATGTGGCGCTGGCAGCTGCGGGGGCACAGGCACAGGATTGGCGGGGCGGGACACGGATTGGGGCCTGTCTGCAGGATTTCAATCACAGCTGGTCGCGCCGGGTTTTGGGAACCGGGGCTGTGGTGGTCCTTGTGACAGATGGGCTGGAGCGCGGTGATCCGCAACAATTGGCGCAAGAAATGCAACGTCTGCATCTGTCCAGCCGCCGTCTGATCTGGGTCAACCCGTTGCTGCGGTGGGACGGGTTTGCGCCAAAGGCGGGAGGCATTCGGGCCATGCTGCCCCATGTGGACAGCCTTCGGGCGGGACATAGTCTGGAGAGTTTTGCGGCCCTGACACAGGCGCTTTCGTCCCCAAACGATGTCGGAGAACGGGATCGCTTGCTGCGTGCGATGGCGCAGAGTTAAGGGACCGGTGATGCGGTCTTGTCCACAAAGTGACACGGTGACCGGGCGGATTGGCACGATTTGTGGTTGAAGTTTCCTCGCGTGTGACCAAGCTCTGTGGCAAGGAGGCCCCATGACAAGACCCATGACGAGATCCATGACAAAAGACGTAAATCGTTTTGAAAACGCGCCGGAACTGGCTTTGCAATGGCATCAGGCTGGCCGCGGGGCGGCGCTGGCAACTGTGGTTCAAACCTGGGGATCTGCGCCGCGCCGGGTTGGCAGCCAGCTGGTTGTCGATGGCGCGGGGCGCATTGAGGGATCAGTCTCGGGCGGCTGTGTCGAGGGGGCCGTTGTCTTTGAGGCGATGGATGCCATCCGCGATGGCAAGGAACGGATGCTGGAATTCGGGGTGTCGGACGAGGATGCGTTTGCGGTGGGGCTTGCCTGCGGTGGGACAATCAAAGTGCTGGTGGAACCCGTTGGTGGCGCTTTGCCCGTGGCCCTGCTGGAAGATCTGGTTTCGGCGCGCGCCGCGCGCAAGGCGCTTGCCTATGAGGTGAACCTGACGACCGGTCAACGCCAGCTTGTGGCTGAGGGGCACGCAGAGCGGATGCGCATGGACCGGTCCGGGCTGAGCGAGGACGGTGAAACCTTTGTGGCCGTCCACAACCCGCCCTTGCGGCTGGTGGTGGTGGGTGCCGTACACATTGCCCAAGCGCTGGTGCCGATGGCGCGGATTGCAGGCTATGATCCGGTACTGATCGAACCACGCGGGTCATTTGGCGCGCCGGAACGCTTTCCGGGCGAAACGATCTTGGAGGATTGGCCAGATGAAGCCGTGGCGCAGCTGGGGCTGGATGCCCGCACCGCGCTTGTGCTGCTGACCCATGATCCGAAACTGGACGATCCGGCGCTCGAGGCCGGTCTGCGGGCGGAGTGTTTCTATATCGGTGCGCTGGGTTCGACCCGCACCCATACCAAGCGCGTGGACCGGATGACAGAGGCCGGTTTCACCGCCGATCAAATTGGTCGCATTCATGGTCCTGTTGGGCTCGATATCGGGGCGGCAGGCCCGGCAGAAATCGCGGTGTCCATTCTGTCAGAAATGACTGCCGTGCTGCGGGGCAAAGCATGAAGTTCGGCCCCGTTCCAATCGACCAAGCTGAAAATGGTATCCTTGCGCATTCCCTGTCACTACCGAACGGTAAGATCGCAAAAGGGACGCTGCTGACCGCCGCTGATGCGCAACGGCTTGCCGAAGCAGGTTTTGAAACGGTGACTGTCGCGCGATTGGAAGACGGCGATCTGCACGAGGATGACGCAGCTTTGGCTCTGGCAAAGGCGTTGTTACCGGACGCAAAAGCGGCGGGCTTGCGTATATCTGGCGCCGGGGCGGGGCGGGTGAACCTTTATGCAACTGGTGCCGGTGTTATCCGGGTGTCGGCGGAAAAAGTGTCCGGCATCAATGGCATCGACCCGATGATTTCCATTGCGACGGTGCCGGATTTTCACCGCGTGGATGCGGATGGCATGGTGGCGACGATAAAAATCATCGCTTATGGGGTTCCGGGCGTCGCGCTCAAAGCGGCGGCAGCCCACGCCGCAGGGGCGATAAAGCGGATTGCCTCTGTCTTCACGACGGCCACCTTGATTGAAACGCGGGTTACGCCGGAAATCCCGCCGGACAAGGGGCGCGCCGCGATGGCGGGGCGTATGGACCGCTTTGGCATTGCCCTGACCGACCGGGAAGTCGTCCCGCACCAGATCGATGCCCTCGCGCCCGCAATTGCGGATGCTCCGGGCGAAGTGATCTTTGTGCTTACAGGATCTGCCACGTCCGATCCGATGGACGTGGCGCCCAGCGCGCTGCGGGCCGCCGGTGGGGAGGTCACCCGGTTTGGTATGCCGGTTGATCCGGGCAACCTTTTGTTTCTTGGCCGTCTGGGCGAAAAACCGGTGATCGGGCTGCCGGGCTGTGCGCGCTCTCCTGCGTTGAATGGGGCGGATTGGGTGCTGGAGCGGGTGGTCTGCGGGCTGGACGTCTCAAACGCTGATATTGCTGCCATGGGGGTCGGTGGCCTCTTAAAAGAGATCCCGACGCGCCCGCATCCCCGGCGCGAAACATCGACGTAAAGACATCATAATTCCCATGTGAGCCCTAACAGGGGAGGTGTGAAAATCCTCGCCCTGTTGCCTGACGCGTGTTTTACTCACTTTCAGCTAATGAAAATAGCCAAGGGAGGAGCAAATGACGAAGGTGGCAATGACCGTGAACGGCAAACCCGTCACGGGAGAGGTGGAAGGCCGCACGCTACTGTCCAGCTTTCTGCGCGAAGGGCTGGGGCTGACTGGCACCCATGTGGGATGCGACACCAGCCAATGTGGCGCCTGTGTCGTCCACGTGGATGGTGTGGCGGTGAAATCCTGCACCATGCTGGCG
Source organism: Tritonibacter multivorans (assembly GCF_001458415.1). GTDB lineage: Bacteria > Pseudomonadota > Alphaproteobacteria > Rhodobacterales > Rhodobacteraceae > Epibacterium > Epibacterium multivorans. Next base: position 239,940 of record NZ_CYSD01000039.1, read on the forward strand.
CTCGAGGCGGAAGGAGCAGAGGTCGCAACCATCGAAGGGCAAGCCGCACCGGATGGGACGCTCAACACCATTCAACAGGCGTTTCAGGACCATCACGGGCTGCAATGTGGGTTCTGCACGCCGGGCATGGTGATGTCTGCGGCGGCGCTGCTCAAGGACAATCCGAAACCCACCGAGGCAGAAATCCGCCACTACCTCGAGGGCAATCTGTGCCGCTGCACGGGGTATCACAATATCGTCAAGGCGATCATGGCGGCCTCGGGACAGGATGTGAGCGTTCTGGCAGCCGAGTAAAAGGTTGCCGCAACCGGGCCGGGGAAGAGGAGCCGTGGCCCTGTATTGTTATTCAGTTTTCATCATGATCGGTCGATCCGGCCGTCATGCCTGTGCCGCAAGGGAAGAGGAGCCTGCGCAGCAACGGGGTCTCGTGGGAGGAGAGAGACATGCCAAAGGATCAAGACACCAAAGACAGTGGAATTGGCGCGGCCAGCAAGCGGCGCGAAGATATTCGGTTTCTGACGGGGACCGGCAATTACACCGACGACATAAATGTCAATGGACAGGCCTATGTGCATTTCCTGCGCTCGGATGTGGCGCATGGGCGGCTGAAGTCTGTCGACACATCCGTGGCCAAGGAAATGCCCGGCGTTGTGCGCATCTTCACCAGCGCAGATCTGGAGGGCGTGGGCGGTATTCCGACCGGCTGGCAAATCACCGATCGCTTTGGCGAGGTCATGCAGGAACCGGCCCACCCGGTTCTGGCGACGGAAAAGGTTCGCCATGTGGGGGATCCGATTGCAGCCATTGTGGCGGAAACCCCAGAGCAGGCGCGCAATGCGGCCGAGGCAATCACGCTGGACATAGAAGAGCTGCCCGCCGTGATCGACATGAAAGCCGCGCTGAACGACGGCGCCACCAAGGTGCATGACGATCTGACCTCGAACCTGTGCTTTGACTGGGGGTTTGTGGAAGACAACCGCGAGGCTGTGGATCAGGCCATCAAAGATGCAGCCCATGTAACAACGCTGGAGCTGGTCAATAACCGTCTGGTCGCCAACCCGATGGAGCCGCGCGTCGCGATTGGGGATTTCAACCGCGCCACCGGGGACAGCACGCTCTATACCACCTCGCAGAACCCGCATGTGATCCGCCTGTTGATGGGGGCCTTTGTGCTGGGGATCCCGGAACATAAGCTGCGCGTTGTCGCGCCGGACGTCGGTGGCGGTTTTGGGTCAAAAATCTACCACTATGCGGAAGAGGCATTTTGTACCTTTGCGGCCAAAGCGCTGAACCGGGCGGTGAAATGGACCTCGTCCCGGTCCGAGGCCTTTATGTCGGACGCCCAAGGGCGCGACCATGTGACCAAGATCGAACTGGCGTTGGACGGTGACAACAATTTCACCGCGATCCGCACCGAAACCTACTCGAACATGGGGGCTTACCTGTCGACCTTCGCACCCGCGATCCCAACCTGGCTGCATGGCACGCTGATGGCGGGGAACTACAAAACCCCGCTGATCTATGTGAACGTCAAAGCGGTGTTTACGAACACCGTTGCAGTAGACGCCTATCGCGGCGCAGGCCGCCCCGAGGCGACCTATCAGCTCGAACGCGTGATCGACAAGGCCGCGCGGGAGCTGGGTTTGGACCCGATTGCCCTCAGGCGGCAGAACTTTGTCACCGAGTTTCCCTATGCCACGCCTGTGGCGGTGGAATATGACACCGGCGATTATGGCGCGACCATGGATAAGTTGATCGAGATTGCGGATCTGGCAGGCTTTGACGCGCGTCGTGCCGCCAGTGCCGAGGCTGGCAAGCTGCGTGGGCTTGGGGTCAATTGTTACATAGAGGCCTGTGGCATTGCCCCCAGCAACCTTGTGGGGCAGCTGGGCGCACGTGCGGGGCTTTATGACAGCGCAACCGTTCGTGTGAACGCCACCGGCGGGCTAACGGTGATGACGGGCGCTCACAGTCACGGGCAGGGGCACGAGACCTCCTTCCCGCAGGTGATCGCCGAGATGATTGGGATCCCCGAAGACATGGTGGAAATCGTCCATGGGGACACGGCCAATACGCCCATGGGCATGGGCACCTATGGGTCGCGGTCCTTGGCCGTGGCTGGATCTGCCATGGTGCGGGCAACGGAAAAGATCATCAGCAAGGCCAAGAAAATTGCCGCCCATCTGATGGAGGCAGCAGATGCGGATATAGAGTTAAAAGACGGGCAGTTCTCGGTTGCGGGCACAGATACATCCGTGGCCTGGGGCGATGTGACTCTCGCGGCTTATGTGCCACACAACTACCCGCTGGAGGAAATTGAACCGGGGCTGGAGGAAACGGCGTTTTATGACCCGGCAAACTTCACCTACCCGGCTGGGGCCTATGCCTGTGAGGTCGAGGTGGATCCGGAGACCGGGAAAGTCACAATTGAACGGTTTTCGGCTGCGGATGATTTCGGCAATGTGATCAACCCGATGATCGTCGACGGCCAGGTTCATGGCGGGATCGGGCAGGGAATAGGGCAGGCGCTGATGGAGAACTGCGTCTATGATGACACGGGGCAATTGTTGTCGGCGTCCTTCATGGATTATGCCATGCCACGCGCCGATGATCTGCCGTTTTACGCAGTGGACCACTCCTGCCAGACGCCCTGCACGCATAATCCGCTTGGGGTGAAAGGCTGCGGCGAGGCCGGGGCCATTGGCTCTCCGCCTGCGGTGGTGAATGCGGTTGTCGATGCGCTGCAATCAGCGGGCAAGGATGTGACCCATATCGATATGCCACTGTCGCCCGCCCGTGTCTGGGCCGCGATGCAAGGGTAAACGGTGGAGCGAGGGGCCAGCCCCTCGCGCTCCCCGGGATATTTGGAAAAAGATGAAAGAGCCGGAAAGGAAAAGACATGTATGAGTTCGATTTTATACGGCCTGAGACGATTTCGGATGCGGTGACCGTGTTGCAGGACGACGAGGATGCGCAGGCATTGGGCGGGGGGCAGACCCTGATCCCGGTGCTCAAGCAGCGTCTGGCGCAGCCTTCGAAACTGGTGAGTCTGGCGCAGATCAATGGGATGACGGGTATCAAATCCGTGGATGGCGCGCTTGTGATCGGGGGGGCATCAACGCATGCGGCGGTGGCTATGGGCGCGGGCGGATACCCGGCGCTGGCAGCGCTCGCGGGCCATATTGGCGATCCTGCGGTGCGCAATCGGGGGACACTTGGCGGCTCGCTTGCCAATAACGACCCCGCCGCCTGCTATCCGGCAGCGGTTCTTGCCAGTGGTGCCACGGTTGTAACAAACGCGCGCGAGATCGCGGCGGATGCCTATTTTGACGGGCTTTTTGGTACCACGCTCGAGGATGGAGAAATTATAACTGCCGTGCGCTTCCCGGTGCCCGAGGCCGCGAACTATCAAAAATTCGTCCAGCCTGCGTCGCGTTTTGCGCTGGTCGGGGTCTATGTGGCGAAGTTCGCAGATGGGGTGCGTGTGGCTGTGACCGGAGCCGGGGACGATGGTGTGTTCCGCTGGAGCGAAGCCGAAGAGGCGCTGACTAAAGAGTTTCGTCCAGATGCGATTATGGGGCTGTCGATAAACCCCATGAACATGATCGAAGATCTGCATGGTACCCGCGCATACCGTGCCCATCTGGTCGGCGTGCTGACCAAACGGGCGGTTGCTGCGGCACTGGGGTAGAGCGTGGAGAGAAACAGGCCGTGCGCGGCGCTTAGGCGCTGCGCAGCAGGTCAGAGATGTCGTCCAGCAGGGTCTGGGTCTTGCCGGACAGCTGGCGGATTTCTGTTGCGATGACAGCAAAGCCGCGCCCCATTTCGCCAATCCGCGCCGCTTCAACAGAGGCGTTGAACGCAATCAGCTGAATGTTGCGGCCAACAGATTCCGCATTGTTGATGGCTTGGATCATTTCTGCATCGCGCGCTTTCATGCGTTGGGCATGAGTTTCCAGAAGGTTCTTGGTCATGTCGGCAACAAATGTGCTGACCGTGGGTTCAAGCACATAAAGACAATGGTCGTCGAAATTTTCAATCTGAGACAGAGACGGATTGCGCCCGGCCTCGAGGTCACGGGCCATGCTGAACGCGGGCTCCAGTGCAGCCAGACAGGCATCGCGCTGGGCTTCGAGGTCGCCGGGGAAACTGTGTTCCTGTTCTTTCAGGAGGTCCGGCAGATCTTTCCTGAGCATGTCGCGGGCCACGTCCAGGCGTTTTACGGACATTTTGAAGACGTCTTTGCCTTTGCTGGCGTCCTCCGCGCGGGCCAGCGACAGAAGGGACAGCGCGGCAATGCGGCTTGGGCCAATAGCGAGGAAAGCGGTGTTTTGCAGGTCGGCCAGCGTTTTCATTGGTCGTTCTTCCGTGTCAAGAGCCGATAGCCAGGATGGCGCGGCTGGAGGCAGTCTATTGTGCCCATTGTGATTAACGGAAATTCCTTACCGAGTTGGTAAACGCAGGCGGCAATGAGACCGTAAGATGAAAATAAATTTCAAATTTGGATTGTGACCCTTTGCGATCGCCAAAAGAGTGGACCAGCAACGAAAAAACCCTCCCGCGAGGGAGGGTTTTGCAATCCGTCCCCAAAGAAGGGGCAGAGGTCCAGAGGCGTTACTTGGTCGGCGCCGGGCCGATCATCATGACCATCTGGCGGCCTTCCATTTTCGGCATGTTTTCGATCTTGCCGATTTCTTTCACGTCTTCTGCGACGCGTTCCAGAAGCTCGCGGCCGAGGTTCTGGTGTGCCATTTCACGGCCACGGAAGCGCAGGGTGACTTTTACCTTGTCGCCGTTCTCGAGGAACTTGAAGACGTTCTTCATCTTGACGCCATAGTCGTGGGTATCCGTGTTGGGGCGGAACTTAACTTCTTTGACTTCGATGGTCTTCTGTTTTTTACGGGCTTCGCTTTCGCGCTTTTGCTGCTCGTACTTGAACTTGCCATAGTCCATGATCTTGCAGACCGGCGGTGTGGCATTGGGCGAGATCTCGACCAGGTCGAGGCCAGCGTCTTCAGCCATCTGCATGGCTTTGGCGGGGTGAACCACGCCGACGTTTTCACCTTCGGCGCCAATCAGGCGGATTTCCGGTGCGCGGATTTTTTCGTTGATGCGCGGGCCTGTGTCGCGTTGCGGCGGCGCATTGTGCGGTCTGCGGGCTATGACAGCGTTCCTTCTGTGGTTTCGAAAAAGTGCCCGGAAGCTACCCGTTCCGGACCCGTGATTCAAGATAAATGCGGGTATGGCCGCGCAGCGAAAGGTTTTCAAGCCGAACCTTACCTTATTGCGCGCCAGATACGTCAAAAGCTGCATTCCCCTCAGGCAAAACCTTGCCGGATAGGGCTTAGGGGGACTTTGAACCCCGAGTTTCCCCCTTGAGGGAAAGACTTTATTTACCCATTTGCAAGGTCAAGGCGCCCGGAACGGGCACCACCAGAGACATGGATGGGAGAGAAATCAATGAAACCTGCAACAATTGTCGTCGGTCTTGCTGTTTTGGCTGTAGGGGGCACCTTGGCCTATCAGCAGTACGCCGCAAACACCGCATCCGCACCCGATGCCGCTGCAACAGCTCCGGTTGAAACCGTGGTGGAAGAAAGTGTTGAGACTGTAGAGCAAGTTGTCGAAGACGCGGTCGAAGACACCGGCTCTTTGGCAGAGCAACTGGTCGATGGTGCCACAGATGCAGCAACGGATGCAGCAAATGCTGTGACCGAAGCTGCTGAAAACGCCGTGAACGAGGCCGTTGAAGGGGCGACTGAGATGGCGCAGGACGCGGCCACTGCTGTGACCGAAACCGTAACTGAAACTGTGGGCGAGACCGCAGGCGCAGCCGTGGCAGCCGTGACCGAAGGCGCAGGCGAGGTGGCACAGACCGCAGTTGAAACCGCAACCAACGCGGGTGCGGCCGCGCTGACCGAAGGCGGTGATCTTGCCGCTGCTGCAACTGAGGCTGTGACCGAGGGCGCCTCTGCCGCCGTTGAGGCCGCGGGCGATCAGGTCGCTGCGCTGACCGATGGCGCTGCGGATGCCGCATCCGAAGGGGCTGCTTCTGTTGTGGATCTGGCCAAGACGGCGCTGCCGGAAGCCCTGACTGCGGATGGTTTCAACTTCGACAAGGTGGTTGAGTTGATCGACACCTCCGCGCTGGATCCGCTGAAGAAGACCATGCTGACCTCGGCTGTGACCCAGGCCAAAGACAACCCGGAACTGCTGCAGGCGGCGCTGGATCAAGTCAAAGGTGCACTTGGTTTTTAACCATCGACTGTGTTCTTAAGTGGTTGGCGCCCTCGGTGAGGGCGCCTTTTTTTAACCGCGATGTGGCCTGCCTGCATGCGGTGGGTGGCCATGGGCGGGGCGTGCGCGCCCGCCGGGGCGGCCTTTGTCAAAAGAGCCATCCGGATTGCCTGCAAAGCAGTTCATCATCCAGGGATAGCTGTCGGTGACGTAGTACCCGTACTGACCGTCGACCGTCATGCCATTGCATTCATCCAGATCCCCGGTGCCCGTGAACTGATAATCATCCACATATGTGCCATCATAGCGGCCGCCGGGTGAATCTGCGCCGTCAGGGCGGCTGCCGCTGCGCAGGCTGTAGCCGGAGCGCGCTTTGCGCAGGGTGCCGCTGCCGTCGACGAAATAGCTGCCGAAGATCGGGAAGCCATCCGCCGCAAAGCCGATCACAGGAGAGCCTTCGGGGCTGGGCTGGTCGTCAAACAGGGCCATCGGATTGCCGTGGTAGTGATAACGGCCATCAGGTTGGGTATGGGCATTATGGGCATCGGTGCCAAAACTTGTGCCGGGCCCCAAGGGGTCCAGCAGCCACATGTCGCGCGTGGAACAGCCGATGTGGACATTGCCGTTGCGGTCCGCGCGTCGCGCATCTGGGCGATAACACCCGGCCGACAAGAGATCCACAACAACGCCATTGAGCAAAACCGCGTCATAGCTGCGCTGGCTGAGTGCGGTTGTCCGGGCGGCTGGCTGCGGGTTGCGCGGGACAGAGAGCGTGGTCTGCGTTTCCTGGACAGGCGTCACAAAACGCGCGCCCGCGGTGTTGAAATCATGGTTTGGCATGGCATTGGAGGTGATCTGACACTGCGCGCCTTTCACTGTGACCTGAACCGCTGCTGTGTGGTCGCGGCGGCGTTGTACATCGCGGGGGGCGGCGGTGTAGGCGGCGGCATAGTCGGCGCAATCCCCTGATCGGTTGGTCAGGATGCGATCGGTGATATCATGGGTATGCCCCTCCCCAAGCGTGCCATGCGTATGATTGTGCCTCTGCTGCGACCCGGAGGTCGAAGGTCCAGCAGCCGCACAGGCGACCAATGCAGGCGCGAGAATCGCGGGGAGGAAACAGGATCGCGCGCGACGGGCGTGTCTGTTGGACATGGATCTGTCCTTTCATCGACTAAGCGTTGGTAGGTGATCTCATCACGTGGGTCCGATCCCGTTCCGTCGCATCCTTCGTGCGCAATACGCGTCTTTAGCCACCGAAAAACCCCGCCCGCAGGGCTGCGGACGGGGCAAAGGTTCAAGGCTTTTGTCCGGATTACAGGATGATTTCACCCGGCAGATCGTCACCAACCATGGTCTCTTCCGGGCGGAAGTGGATCACAGAGCGGATCGACTTGCCCGCTTTCAGCAGATCAAAGGCAGTGTTGATATTGTCGTGGTTCATGTGGTGGGTGATGTACGGATCAACCGAGAAGTCACCGCGCATCCATTCATCGACCATGCCCGGCAGTTCGCTCCGGCCTTTGACGCCGCCAAAGGCGGTACCGCGCCAGACACGACCGGTGACCAGCTGGAACGGACGGGTTGCGATTTCCTGACCAGCGCCAGCCACACCAATCACGGTGGATTCGCCCCAACCCTTGTGGCAGGACTCGAGCGCAGCCCGCATCAGATCCACATTGCCAACCGCCTCAAAGGTGTAGTCGAGACCGCCGCCGGTCATCTCTACCAGAACTTCTTGGATCGGCTGCTCAAAGTCTTTGGGGTTCACACATTCGGTGGCCCCCAGTGCTTTGGCGAGCAAGAATTTCTCGGGGTTGATGTCGACACCAATAATGCGCGACGCGCCGTTCATGACGGCACCCTGAATAACGGCCATGCCAACCGCACCCAGACCAAAAACAGCCACGGTGGAACCCGGCTCGATCTTAGCGGTGTTGCGCACAGCACCCATGCCGGTGGGAACCGCGCAGCCCATGACAGAGGCTTTGGACAGCGGCGCGTCCTTGGAGATTTTTGCGACGGAGATTTCCGGCAGAACGGTGTACTCCGAGAAGGTCGATGTGCCCATGTAGTGCAGGATCGGCTTGCCCTTGTAAGAGAAGCGCGAGGTGCCATCGGGCATCACGCCGCGACCTTGGGTTTCGCGGATGGTCTGACACAGGTTGGTCTTGCCGGACTGGATGTAGCGGCAGTTCGGATCCTCAGGAATATAAAGCGGGATCACGTGGTCACCCGGCTGAACCGAGGTCACGCCACGGCCGACTTCCTCGACAATACCGCAGCCCTCGTGGCCCAAAACGCAAGGGAACAGGCCCTCGGGGTCCTGACCGGACAGGGTGAAAACATCGGTATGGCAAAGGCTTGTGGTGACAATGCGAACAAGGACTTCACCGTCCTTGGGGCCTTCGAGGTCCAGTTCCTCGATCTCGAGCGGACGGCCTGCTTCCCAGGCAATGGCGGCACGGGTTTTCATCTCTGAATGCTCCTGAGCGAATTCTGATCAGAAAACCCGTAATGCAATGATATAACGTTTCGCAACTTGCTTTTGCGTCGTATTGGAGGCCCTTTGCGTCAAGAGCAGGGAAAAGGCAAAATGGGCACGGCAAAACCTGCAATTGCGCCTCGGCGATAAGGGCAGCAACAGCGATCCATCACGGCTTTGGAGAGGCCTTGATTTGTATCGAGACCTGGGCAGGCAGTGCTGGCAGAAATGTGAAGGTGAGGACGCTAGAATTGAGAACCGGACCAAGGCCTTACGCCTTTGGATACCGGTGCAACCGTAAACGAGATCACAGGCCCAATCGAAGGCGTGTTCTCTGGCAATGGGCTTTGATCTTTGCGCATGCGTCGCGTAATCGGGATGTGTGACCCAGACTGCCACGGTGCAGCATGCGATGAAAACGCGGTAAAATGATCGACGATTGGACCGAACGTTTCCAAGGCACGGCCGCCCTGCCACGCGCTGTGCGCGACCGTTTGATCAAGGTTGCGCGGGTGGTCCATCTGCAAGAAGGGGCGCAGGTCTTTGGTCCCGCCAATGTGCCGGACAGCCTGTTTTTTCTGTACGACGGCCGTATCCGGGTGTCGCAGCATTCTGACGGTGGGCGAGAGATTGTTCTGTATCGTGTGGATGCCGGAGAAAGCTGTGTTTTGACCACGGCCTGTATGCTCGCGGAGGAGGCCTATAACGCCGAGGGTTTTGCAGAAACCGACATAACTGCGATTGTCCTGCCAAAGCCCGCGTTTGATCAGTTGGTGGCAGAGGAAGGGGCCTTTCGAAACTTTGTTTTTGCGGCCTATTCCCGGCGGTTGATTGACCTGTTGCGGGTCGTCGATGATGTGGCCTTTGGCCATATGGATGTGCGTCTCGCAGATCGTTTGTTGACGCTGGCCAACGACCGGAAAGAGATTTCGGTGACCCACCAGCAACTGGCCCACGAACTGGGAACGGCGCGCGAAGTGGTGAGCCGCGTGCTCTCTGACTTTCAAAAACGCCAGATGATCGCGCAATCCCGTGGCCGCGTTGTGCTGACGGATAAGGCCGCTTTGCGACGGTTGGCAACCAGCACATAATTGGCGGGCGGACTTTATCAGAATTTTTGAGTTGGGTGACAATGTCACCGACCCCGCGCGCGAGGCGGGCTATCTTTTTTTCAAACCGCATGAAGGAGAAGCCCAATGTCCACCAATGTTGGAACCCTTGACCGCCTGTTCCGCGCCGCTTTGGGCGTTGGTCTGTTTTACCTTGCCTTGTTCAGTGGCTTGCCAGCCTTTGACGGCGGCGTGTTGAAGTATGGCGCGCTTGTTGTAGGCCTTGTGATGATTGTTGTATCGGCAACACGCGTCTGTCCGATCTATACGATCTTTGGGTTCAAAACCTGCCGGAGTTAAGATGATGGAAACTGTATTTTCCCCTGTTGCGTCTTTTGGGGGTGGGCTTGCGATCGGCCTGGGGGCCGTTTTGTTAATGCTGGGCCTTGGCCGCATTCTAGGTGCGACGGGCATTCTGTCTGGAATGATTTTCCCAGAGCGCACTGATGAGTTCACCTGGCGCGCGGCGATGGTCCTGGGCATGGTCCTGGCGCCCGGCCTGATCTTTGTCGTGACCGGCGCGCGGCCCGAGATAACCGTGCCGGTGAGCCCGCTGATGATTGTGGTTGGCGGAGTGATTGTTGGTCTGGGCGCAAGCCTTGGGTCGGGCTGTACCTCTGGACATGGCGTCTGTGGCCTGTCGCGGCTGTCGCTGAGGTCGGCGGTGGCTGTGCCGGTGTTTATGGCAACGGCGGCAGTGACCGTGTTCCTCATTCGTCATGTGATCGGAGGCTAAGCCTATGAAACTCTTGTTCGCTTTGTTTGCGGGTCTTGTCTTTGGCGTAGGGATCGCGGTTTCTGGCATGATGGATCCGGCGAAGGTTCTCAATTTCTTTGATCTTGCCGGAACCTGGGATCCAAGCCTTGCCTTTGTGATGGGCGGGGCTCTGATGGTCACCTACACGGGCTATCGACTGGTGTGGCGGCGTCCAGCCCCGCTGTTTGCGGATCGGTTTCAGGTGCCGACCACCACAACCATCGACCGGCGTCTGATCGGGGGGGCGGCTTTGTTCGGCATTGGCTGGGGCATTGCCGGGTTCTGTCCGGGGGCAGCCATTCCTGCGCTTGGCACCGGCCGTTGGGAGGTTGTGCTGTTTCTGGCAGCGGTTGCGGTGGGATTTGGCCTGCGCCGCATTCTGGACGCCCGGCTTAATCCGCAGACCACTGGGTAAGGAGACAGCGACCGTGACATATCCTGTGCAAATGAATGTGACCCCCGAGGTGCAGGCCTTCTTTGATGCCGCCACTCATACAATCAGCTATATTGTCAAAGATCCAAGCAGCCCGGCCTGCGCCGTTGTCGACAGTGTCATGGACATTGACTATGCGGCGGGTCGGATCACATTTGATCACGCCGACATGCTTATCCAGCAGATCACCAAGCAGGGCCTGCGTCTGGAGTGGATCATCGAGACCCATGTCCACGCAGACCACCTGAGTGCTGCCCCCTATATTCAGGCCCGTTTGGGCGGAAAGATCGGGGTCGGTGCCAAGATCACCGTGGTTCAGGACACCTTTGGCAAAGTGTTCAATGAAGGCACTGCTTTCCAGCGTGACGGCTCGCAGTTTGATGCGTTGTTTGAAGATGGCGACATCTATCACATCGGCAATATGCAGGCTTTTGCCATGTATACGCCCGGCCACACGCCGGCCTGCATGGTTCATGTCATGGGCGATGCGGCCTTTGTGGGGGATACGTTGTTTATGCCTGACGGGGGATCTGCCCGAGCGGATTTTCCGGGCGGTGATGCGGGTGTTCTTTACGACAGCATCCAAAAGGTACTGGCCCTGCCGGAGGCAATGCGCCTGTTCATGTGCCACGACTACGGCCCCGGAGGGCGGGACATTCAGTGGGAAACCACAGTGGCGGAGGAGAAGGCGCATAATATCCACGTGGGCCACGGTATTTCGCGCGAAGACTTCATCAGGTTCCGCACCGAACGGGACGCGCAGCTTGATATGCCAAAGTTGATCATCCCGTCGCTGCAGGTGAACATGCGGGCCGGAGAGGTGCCGACCGATCCCGACGGGCGGCCCATGCTCAAGGTGCCGATCAATGGTCTCTAGCCCGGCTGCCCGGCCTGCGCAGCGCAATGCGCGTGGTAAACCTTTTTGAGGCGTCGCCATTGGCGGGCCCATACTCTTGCTGATATCACAGAAATCATGAGCCAATTCAGATCCTTCCTGCCCATTTTGCACTGGGGCAGAACCTATAGTCGTGCAGCATTGACGAATGATCTGGTTGCAGCCGTGGTCGTGACCATCATGTTGATCCCGCAGTCGCTGGCCTATGCGCTGCTTGCGGGGTTGCCGCCCGAGACGGGGATCTATGCCTCCATTGCGCCGATTGTGCTTTATGCGATGTTTGGCACCAGTCGCGCTTTGGCCGTGGGGCCGGTGGCGGTTGTGTCGCTGCTGACCGCATCCGCCATAGGCCAAGTGGCAGAGCAGGGCACCGCTGGCTATGCAGTGGCTGCCTTGACGCTGGCCTTTTTATCCGGCGGTTTCCTGGTCCTCTTGGGGGTGTTCCGACTGGGGATGCTGGCCAATTTTCTAAGCCACCCGGTCATTGCAGGGTTTATCACCGCGTCCGGCATTTTGATCGCCACCAGTCAGATGAAACACATCTTGGGCGTCAACGCGCAGGGGCACACCTTGCCGGAAATGCTCTGGTCGTTGTTTGCACACCTGCCAGAGCTGAACTGGATCACCCTTGTCATCGGCGTGGCGACCACCGCCTTTCTGTTCTGGGTGCGCGGCAATCTGAAGCCGCTTCTAAGCCGTCTGGGCAGCGGACCCTTGCTGATGGATCTTCTGTCAAAAGGTGGTCCTGTTTTAGCAGTTCTGGCAACGACGTTCGCGGTTTGGGGGCTGGGGCTGGCAGAACAGGGCGTGCGTATTGTTGGCGAGGTGCCGCAAAGCCTCCCCCCCTTTACGCTGCCCGGACTGTCATGGGATCTGGTCGAGGCCCTGCTTGTGCCTGCCATTTTGATCTCCATTATTGGCTTTGTCGAAAGCGTTTCTGTTGCCCAGACTTTGGCGGCAAAAAAGCGACAGCGGATCGATCCGGATCAGGAACTGATTGGTCTGGGCGCAGCCAATCTGGGCGCGGCGTTTACAGGGGGCTTTCCTGTCACCGGCGGGTTTTCTCGGTCGATGGTGAATTTCGACGCGGGCGCACAAACCCCGGCGGCCGGGATTTTCACAGCCTTTGGTCTGGCGGTTGCCGCTGTTGCCCTGACCCCGCTGGTGTTCTTTCTGCCCAAAGCCACGCTTGCCGCGACGATTATTGTGGCGGTGCTGTCTTTGGTTGATCTTTCGATCCTGAAAAAGACATGGAGCTATTCCCTTGCCGATTTCGTGGCGGTTGCAGCTACAATTCTGCTGACCTTAAGTCTTGGCGTCGAGGTCGGTGTGGCAAGCGGCGTGGCGATCTCGGTGCTGCTGCACCTGTACAAAACATCCCGCCCGCATGTGGCCGAGGTCGGCTTGGTTCCGGGCACGCAGCATTTCCGCAATATCAACCGGCATAATGTGGAAACCGCACCGACCCTCGTGACCCTGCGCGTTGATGAAAGCCTTTACTTTGTAAACGCACGTTTCCTCGAGGATCTGATCCAGGCGCGCGTGACCGAAGGGTGCGAGGTGCGGGATGTGGTCTTGATGTTCTCTGCCGTCAATGCGGTGGATTATTCAGCCTTAGAGAGCCTTGAAGCCATCAATGCGCGCCTTTTGGACATGGGGGTTGGGCTGCACCTGTCCGAAGTCAAAGGTCCCGTGATGGATCGTCTGGGGCGGTCGCATTTCCTCGAACACTTGAATGGGCAGGTGTTCCTGTCCCAGTTTGATGCCTGGACCCATCTCCAGCCCAAACCCGCCCCTCGCGCGGCTGAATGAAAGCCAACCGCCGCTGCGCAAGGCCACAATGGCCGGATGGCACAGGAATTCAGCATTGGGCGCAAAGCAGGGGCAAATGCGTCTGGATTTCATTAACGGCTGATGGGGGCAGTGTCTGGGTGATTGACGTAAGTGGATGTTGGATCCAATATCCGAAGTGAAGAGTGCAAATGCGGTGGGCCCAAGATCCCGCTGCCTTCCTGCTTTGCATTTTGCGTCATCCGTCCCGCGTGTTCAGACAGGAGCTTTCATGTCCCAAACTCTTTTTACAGGCACCATGCCCGCGTTGATGACCCCATGTCGTCCGGATCGAAGCCCGGACTTTGATGCGCTGGTCAAAAAGGGCCAAGAGATGATCGCAGCAGGTATGTCGGCGGTTGTGTATTGCGGATCCATGGGGGATTGGCCGCTGCTCACGGATGCGGAGCGCAGGACCGGTGTCGAACGTCTGGTCGCCGCGGGGCTGCCGGTTGTTGTTGGCACGGGCGCGATCAACACCAAGTCCGCGGTCGCCCATGCGGCCCATGCCCAGGAAGTCGGTGCGGCGGGGTTGATGGTGATCCCCCGGGTTTTGTCGCGTGGATCCTCCAGAGCCGCGCAGCGCAGCCATTTCAAAGCCATCCTTGATGCCGCGCCTGACGTGCCTGCGATCATTTACAACAGTCCGGTGTACGGCTTTGCCACAGATTCAGAGCTGTTCTTTACCCTGCGCGCCGAACATCGGAATTTGGTGGGCTTCAAAGAATTTGGCGGTCGCGAGGCGCTGCGTTATGCGGCGGAACATATCACCAGTCAGGACAATAATGTGACCTTGATGGTCGGGGTCGACACCGCAGTCTATCATGGCTTTGTCAATTGTGGTGCAACCGGCTGCATCACAGGAATTGGCACCGCGCTGCCAAAAGAGGCACTGCTGCTGGCCGCCCTCTCCAAAAAGGCGGCCGAGGGACATGCCGAAGCCCGCCAGAGGGCCTGTGAACTCGACGCGGCTTTCGGGGTCCTGGCAAGTTTTGATGAAGGCCCTGATCTTGTGCTGTACTACAAGCATCTTCTGGTTCTGAATGGCGAAGACGAATACCGCCTGCATTTCAACGAAACTGACGCGCTGAGTGACGCCCAACGGACCTACTGCGAAACACAGTATCAGCTGTTCCGAAAGTGGTTTCAGAGCTGGTCCAAACAAGGAGGGATCATCGCCGAATGCATGTAGTCGACAGCCATACAGGCGGGATGCCAACGCGTGTCATCCTGAGCGGAGGTCCGGATTTGGGCCACGGGTCGCTGGCAGAGCAGGCAAAGCTGCTGGCCAGAGATCATCAGGACTTCTGCAATGCGGTGCTTCTGGAGCCACGCGGCCAACCGGGCATGGTTGCCGCCCTTCTGGTAGAGCCCAAAGACCAAAATTCCGCCACGGGGGTCATTTATTTTGATGCTTCTGCGGTTCTTGGGATGTGTGGCCATGGCACAATTGGTCTGGTGGTCACATTGGCCCATTTGGGTAAAATTTCACATGGGACCCATCAGATTGAAACCCCGGCCGGGGTTGTACGCGCGGAGTTGCACAGCACCCATTCGGTTTCGGTCACCAATGTGGAAAGCCACTGTCTGCAACGGGATGTGGCCTTGGAGGTTCCCGGTCATGGCAGGGTCCGCGGCGATCTTGCCTATGGCGGGAACTGGTTTTTTATCACCGATGTGTTGGATCAGGACATAGGGCCACAGAACCTTGAGGCACTGACAGCACTGTCCATTGCGATCCGTGCAGCTTGCCATGCGCAGCGCGTTGAGGGGCCGGAGGCACAGCCGGTGGACCATGTGATCCTAAGCGGCATGTCTGCAAACAAGGGGGCCCTGCGCCGCAACTTCGTGCTGAGTCCGGACGACGAATATGACCGCTCGCCCTGTGGGACGGGCAGCTCTGCTTTTGTGGCCTGTCTCGCGGCCGCCGGTCAGTTGCGCCCCGAAGAAGAGATTGTCTTGGAAAGCGTGATCGGCAGCGCGTACCGTGTGTCCTACGTGCCAGGATCGGGGGGCGGTGTGGTTCCGACGCTCACCGGAGCGGCGCATGTGATGGCGGAGAGCACTTTGATTTTTTCACCGGAGGATCCGTTCCAAAAGGGGATTACTTTCCGTCCCTGACGGTATCGGCGCCCCGGGAAATTAGGTTTCAACAGAACGGGCAGAGCGCATGCAGACTCATATCGTCGTGATTGGTGCCGGGGTGATCGGCATCAGCGTTGCGCTCAGGCTGCGGCGTTTGGGGCATGAGGTGACGGTTCTGGATCGCAAGGGCGTTGCAGCAGAAACATCGCAGGGCAATGCCGGGGCTTTTGCCTTTACAGATGTGATGCCGTTGGCCTCTCCGGGGATCCTGCGCAAAGCGCCGGGATGGCTGCTGGATCCGCTTGGCCCGTTGTCGGTGCCGCCGCGCTATGCGCTGCAGATTGCCCCGTGGCTGCTGCGGTTGTGGCGGGCCAGTTGGAAAGATCGCTACATGGCCTCTGTCGCGGCGCAAAGCAGTCTGATGCAGTTGGCCCGTGCGGCGCTGGAACGCCAGATCGCTGATACAAAAGGCGAGGCGCTGATCCAGCGGGATGGGCAGTTACAGCTTTATGAAGGGGAGGGGCAGTTCAACACCAGCCTGGCTGGCTGGGACATGCGCCGTGCGCAGGGGATCCGGTTTGACCTGTTGCAACGTCCGGAACAGATTGCTGAGATCCAGCCCGGTCTTGACCGTCGGTTTACCCATGCGGGCTTCACCCCGGACTGGATGAACACCACGGACCCGAAACGCTGGGTCGACCATCTTGCGCATGTCTTTGAGGCGGCGGGGGGACGGATCCTTCGAGAGGACGTGATACATCTGCAACCAACGGGAGAGGCCGTTAAGGTGACCCACAGGGGCGGAGACATCCGGGTATCCAAAGTTGTGCTGGCGGCTGGGGCATGGTCGCATCATTTGGCCAAGGCGCTGGGCGACAAAATCCCGTTAGAGACAGAACGCGGATACAACACCACATTGCCGATCGGCGCGTTTGACGTCCGGACGCATTTGACCTTTGCCAACCACGGCTTTGTGGTGACACGGATCAATGGTGGCGTGCGGGTTGGCGGCGCAGTGGAACTGGGCGGGCTTCACCTGCCGCCAAATTACCGGCGCGCCGAGGCGTTGTTGCAAAAAGCAGCGCTGTTCCTGCCGGGGCTGGACACCGGTGGAGGGCGCCAGTGGATGGGGTTTCGCCCTTCGCTGCCGGATACGCTACCGGTCATTGGTCCGGCCACGCAGACCCCACATGTGATCTACGCCTTTGGTCACGGGCATCTTGGCCTGACCCAATCTGCGGCCACAGCAGAGCTTGTCGGGGATCTTGTTGAAGACAAGCCGACAGAAATTTCTCTCGCGCCTTTCAGAGCAGATCGGTTTTAGAGCGGGTCTGCTGTTGAAGACAGGGCGGTCAGGACTGCAGCAGCGCGCGCAGGTCCTGATACAGCCCTTCGGAAATCTCGACATAGCCGCGTGCCAGATTGCGCCGCCGCGCGGCAAATCGGCGTTGCGAGGGCAGCCGTGCGCCTTGATCCAGAATATCGGCGAACAACCGTTCGGCGCGCGCATCATTGTCTGCCACGCGCCCGCCACTGAAGTGGTCGGGATCAAAGGCGAGTATCATCTCCCCATGATACGGGGCTGCGCCAGCACCTTTTGCGATCTCCATGCTCTCAAGACTGGTCAGGTCATCGATCAGCGGACCTGCCAACAACTCGATCATGATCGACAATGCGGACCCTTTGTAGCCACCGAAGGTCAGCATAGCGCCATCCAACGCGGCTTGCGGGTCCGTCGTTGGCTGGCCGTCCTTGTCGATCGCGACACCTTCGGGCAGCGGCTTCCCGGCCCGTTTGTAAAGCTCGATCTCTCCGCGCGCAAAGCCGCTGGTGGCAAAGTCAAAGGTGAAAGGATCCTTGCCCGCCCGGGGCCAGGAAAACGCCAGCGGGTTGGTCCCCAGGCTGCCGCGGGTGCCCCCGGCGGGCGCGCCCCAAGCGTGACTGGGCACCATAGCAAGCCCTGCAAGACCGGCAGCGGACAGCCGTTCAACCTCTGGCCAGAGCGCAGAAAAATGGTAGCAGTTGTTGATCGCCAATGCGGCGATACCATAGTGGCGCGTCTTTTCAATCAACAGCGGAGCAGCCTGATCAAAGGCCAGCAGGGACATGCCGCCGCGGGCATCCGCTCGCACAACCGCACCGTCTGATGGCTGCACCACGGGCTGAACGTCGCCGTCTATGGCCTCGCTGCGCATGGTCTGGCAACACATGAACAGGCGGAACAGACCGTGGGATTGGCAGTCGTCCAGCTGGCACGCATAAAGCGTGTCCGTGATGGCCTCCGCATGTGCGGCCCCGTAGCCTGCGTGGGCCAGGACAGACAGGCTCAGGTCCTTGATTTCAGACAAAGGCATACGTCGGATCTGCGTCATAAAATCTCCTTTGGCCAAAGCCGTTCAGGGGCGTGGAGCCACTGCGCTGGGCTACGCAGAAACGGCGCGGTTTTGCGCATCCTAAATGGTATCTGACCGCAGTTTGCGCTAGTTTGCATCCAATATCCAACGAAAGGGATTGCCATGGCAGGCAGGCGACTGGTGCAAAAGCAAAGCTTACCCGAAATTATCGCAAATGACCTTCGGGAACGTATCCTGAGCGGCGAGATCCCCGAGGGGGCCGCGATCCAACAGGAGGTGCTGGCCGAAGAATACGGCGTCTCTCGCATGCCCGTCCGCGAGGCCCTGAAACGTCTGAATGCAGAAGGGCTTTTGTCCTGGGAAACCAATCGCGGCGGGTCTGTTGTGAAACATTCGCTGAACGAGATTGGCGAGATTTTTGACCTGCGGGCTCTGATCGAAGTGGATCTGTTCCGCCGTGCCATTCCGAATATGACCGCGACAGATTTTATGCGCTGCGAAGAGCTGCTGGCAGAGATGGAGGTCTCTTACGCGGCCAATGATGTGGCGCGCTGGGGGCAGCTCAACCATGATTATCACACCGCGCTTTACCGCGCTGCCAACCGCCGGCTGACCGACGATGTGCTGATCCGCATTGCGTTGCAGTCCGACCGTTATGTGCGGATCCACCTGAGTGTCATGAAACAACGTGACCCAGCGCGCGAGGAACACCGCAAGTTGCTGGATCTAGCGCAGCAGGGCGATGTGGCGGGCGCAGGCGCTCTGCTCGAACGCCATATCCTGCGCACCAGAGACGCGCTTCTGGAACTGGTCGCCAAACAGCGCAGCCAGATGGGCGACTGATCAGCCCTCAGCGTAGCAGACAGCCTGCAGCTTGTTGCCATCGGGGTCGCGCACGTAAGCCGCGTAGTAGTTTTCGCCGTAATGGGGGCGCGGGCCGGGCGGGCCTTCGCAGCTGCCGCCCTGCGCCAGGGCTGTGTCATGGAACTGATGCACGATCTCGCGGCTGTCAGCGATAAAGGCAATATGGCTGCCGTTGCCGACAGTTGCGGGGTTTTCATCCAAGGGCAGATAGACAAAAATCGTCGGCCCGCCGTCCTTGGCATAGGCCAGCGGGAAATCCGCCGGTTTGTCAAGCCGCGTGAACCCCAAAAGCCCCAGCACCGCATCATAAAACCGCGCCGCACGGGGGACGTCATTGGTGCCAAGGGTGAGGTGACTGATGGTGGTCATGGCGCGACCTCCTGAGTTATTCTCTTTGACTATGGCAAATGCGTGGAATCGCTGACAAGTTTTCTTGTCATGAGTTCAATGCTTCCAAGGCGGCCAAAAGCTGTTTCTGCGCAGGTGTAGATTTCTTGGATAGGTAGTCGACAAGATTGGGATCCAACTTTGCAGTTAGGTTCATGGCAGGCCCATTTGCTGGCTCTGCGCCATAGTACAAGTAGTCTAAGGACACGTTATATCTCTCACGCAGCCTTTTCGCCGCGATCAATGAAAGGTCTCTCGTTGTGTTTTCAAATGCGCCGTAAGCTTGTGGCGAAATCCCAAGGCTTTCTGCGAAATCGGCTTTGGACTTGTCATGCGAAACGCGAACGGAACGCAGACGGTCCGCTACGGCTTTCCTGGTCACTGGATCAAAGTTAGTCATGAAATGCCTCAATTGATGAACGCGAACAGCACAACCCACGGATTTTTGGCAGTCAAGTCTTTGAACGCGGCACGTAGTTTGGGCCCAGTAAACAAAAAAGCCGGGTCGCTGATGCGCCCGGCTTTTTGTGCTTGCTGTGTGTGGACCTTAGTCCAGGAACGCCTTTTCCACGACGAAATGCGCGGGCTTGGAGTTTGCGCCTTCTTCCAGGCCATAGGTGTTCTCGAACATGTCTTTCAGTTCGAGGTTGAACGCCAGGTTGCCGCAGATCATGGCGCGGTCTTCTTCGGGGTTCATCGGCGCGACGCCCAGATCCTTGAAGGCTTCGCCGGACTTCATCAGGTCAGTGATGCGGCCCATCTTGGCGCTCTCTTCGCGGGTGGTGGTCGGGTAGTATTTGATCTTCTTCCAGAAGCCTTCGCCGATCACCTCGTTCAGAAGCTCGTCGTCCTTCAGGCTCTCGATCAGCTCGCGGCCATAGGTCAGCTCGCCTGCTTCGCGGCAGGTGTGGGTGATGATGACCTCGTCGAATTTCTCGTAGGTTTCCGGTTCGCGCAGCAGGGAGGCAAACGGCGCAAAGCCGGTGCCGGTGGCGAAGAACCAGATGCGCTTGCCGGGCACCAGCGCGTCATGCACCAGCGTGCCAACGGGTTTGGGGCGCAGGATGATTTCATCACCGGGCTCAATATGCTGCAGGCGCGAGGTCAGCGGGCCGTCTTCGACCTTGATCGAATAAAATTCCATTTCCTCGGCCCAGGACGGGGAGGCAATGGAATAGGCGCGCATGATCGGCTTGGCTTTGCCGGTCTTTTCGTTCACGTCGCCCATCAGGCCGATCATCACAAACTCGCCCGAGCGGAAACGCAGGGACGCAGGGCGCGACACTTTGAAGGAAAACAGACGGTCCGTCCAATGTTTGACCTCGGTTACGGTCTGGGCATCGGGCAGGGTAGGGGTGGCCTTGGGGGCAACAGCGGCTTCAGTCACGGGGCACTCTCGTTTGCTAGGTGGCCTTTGGGAGGAGCCTCAAGGCCTTTGATTTAGGTTCGAATGAAGATCAACAGCGCGCCCTGATTTGTGTCAAGTCGCGCCGTCATTTTTTTAACCAATTGGTCAAAATATTTCGTTCAAAGCTTGCTTATGCAGCGTTTGATGTCGCGCGAACGCGCGCTTGGTAGTTGTGGCTCTGCCAGTTGGCGCGGAATTTCCACTCGCCTTCGGGCTGGCGGGCGGCCAGTTCGTCCGAGATTTCCACCTCGTCAAAGCCGACGCGGCGCGCCATGGCGTATTGGTCGGAAATCACATGGCCCTTGGCGCGCAGACGGCCAGTGAAGCCCATCAGGCGCAGGGTGCGGGCGATGGTGAAACCACGGCCATTGGCAAAAGACGGGAAGTCCACGCGGATCATCTCCACGCCGTCCAGCTGGTCGCCCAGCGTGGTGGGATCGACGTCAGAGGCCAGATCCAGCACATTGGCGCCTTCAAAGCCGCCTTCCCAGGTGTCGGGGCCAAAGCCCGCGTCTGTCACGATAACAGTCATCTCGATTACGCTCCTGTGCGTACGAATTTGCCATCCACCACGTGGATGCCGCATTCTTCTTTGTTCTGATCGCGCCAACGGCCGGCGCGGGGATCTTCGCCTTCCTTGACCGGGCTGGTGCAGGGGGCACAGCCGATCGAAGGATAGCCCTTGGCCACCAGCGGGTGACGCGGCAGGCGGTTTTCAGTCATATAGGCGCGCACATCTTCGGGCGCCCAATGGGCCAGCGGGTTGACCTTGATGCGTCCGGTGCCCTCTTCGACCTCGAAAAACTCGAGCGCCGCACGAGAGCCGGCCTGAAAGCGTTTGCGGCCGGTGATCCAACCGTCAAACCCATTCAGCGCCTTTTGCAGCGGCTGCGTTTTGCGCAGGTCACAGCAGGCATCCGTGCTGGAGAACCGCAGCGCGCCATAGGGGTCTTTTTCGGCAATGTCGGCGGCGCGAACCACCTGCACATTGCGCAGACCCAGACGCTCGCTCACCTCCTGCTGGTAGACCAGCGTTTCGGTGAACAGCAGCTCGGTGTCGACAAACAGCACCGGTGTCATCTTATCCGCAAGCGCTGCCATATGCAGCAGCACCACAGATTCGGCACCAAAGCTTGAGACCAGGGCAATCCGACCAGATCCCAAAAGATCGTCTTTCAAGGCGGCCTCCATCACAGAGGTCGCCGAGTGGTGTTTATAGCGCGCGTTCAGCGCCGCCACCTTGTCGGCGAGAACAGGATCGACGTCCTGTCCTTTTGTGTCCTGATCCAAGCTTACCATGGGTCAGGCCACTTTCGCTTCGGCAGGCGGGTAGAGTGCTGCTTTGAACGGCTCCATGCCAACGCGGCGGTAGGTTTCGAGGAAGGTTTCCTCGGAATGCGCGCGGATCTCCAGATAGGCGTGCACGATACGCTCGATTGCCGGGACAATCTCGTCATAGGCAAAGCCGGGTCCGGTGCGGGTGCCGATCTCGGCGGTTTCGGTTGCGTCGCCGCCCAGCGTGATCTGGTAGTTCTCAACGCCCGCACGATCCAGACCAAGGATGCCGATGTGGCCCACGTGGTGGTGACCACATGCGTTGATGCAGCCCGAGATCTTGATCTGCAGGTGACCAATGTCATGCTCCAACTTCAGTTCGTCAAAGCGGGTGGCAATGGTTTCAGCGACCTGGATCGATCGCGCGGTGGCCAGCGCACAGTAGTCCATGCCAGGGCAGGCAATAATGTCCGAGATCAGACCAATGTTGGCGGTTGCCAGATCAGCCGCTTTCAGACGCGCGTGGATCGCGGGCAGGTCGTTTTTATGGACATGCGGCAGGATCACGTTCTGCTCGTGGCTGATGCGCAGCTCACCATAGGCGAGGTCCTCGGCAATAGAGGCCATTTCGCGCATCTGCTCGGCGGTTGCGTCACCCGGGGTTGCACCGTGTTTCTTGATCGAGATGGTCGCGATCGCGTGACCCTCGGCGCGGTGCTCGGCCAGGTTGGTGTCGGCCCAGGCGCGGAAGACCGGGTCGGCCTCATAAGCCGCGTCAAACGCCTCGGTGGTGCCGGTGCGGAAGTCGGGCGATGCAAAATGCGCTTTGATGTCCTCAAACAGGGCCTTGTCAGCACCGCCAAAGGTCGGACGCACCAGCGCGAAACGCTCGTCGGTCAGGCGGCGGATCTCGTCGATGCCATGCTCGTGCACGGTGATCTTGATGCGCGCCTTATATTTGTTGTCGCGACGGCCGATCTGGTTCCAGACAGACACAACAGATTCGATGTAGGGCAGGAGATCATCCTGCGCGACAAAGTCGTTCAACACTTTGCCGATCATCGGGGTCCGGCCAAGGCCGCCGCCCACCAGAACCTGATAGCCGATCACATCGTCATCGTTCTTCACAATGCGAACCGCCAGATCGTGGGCTTTCAGAACCGCACGGTCCGCGGCGCTTGCAGACACTGCGATTTTGAACTTGCGGCCCATGAATTGGAATTCCGGGTGGTCCGTGGTCCACTGGCGGATCAGTTCCGCAATCGGGCGCGGATCTTCGATCTCATCAGCGGCAGCACCGGCGAAATGGTCCGCGGTCACGTTGCGGATGGTGTTCCCGGAAGTCTGGATGGCGTGCATGTTGACCTTCGCCAGCGCGTCCAGCATGTCCGGCACGTCCTGTAGCTTTGGCCAGTTGTACTGGATGTTCTGGCGGGTGGTGAAGTGGCCATAGCCCTTGTCCCATTTCTCGGCCAGCAGAGCGAGTGTGCGCATCTGGTCCGCGTTCAGGGTGCCATAGGGGATCGCAACCCGCAGCATATAGGCGTGCAGCTGCAGATACAGGCCATTCATCAGGCGCAGCGGTTTGAATTCATCCTCGGTCAGTTGACCGTCGATGCGGCGCTCTACTTGCGCGCGGAACTGGCGGTTGCGCTCGGCCAGAAAGGCGTGGTCGAAGTCGTTATACTTATACATTGGCTTCGGCCTCCTGTTTGCCGTGGCGATAGTTCGAGGGTCCGGTGCGACGGAATTCTTCGCGGAAATGCGTAGGCTCTGGGCCGTTCTCTCCGGCTTTGGCATCGGCGAGATAGGCACCGACGGTGACGTCTTTCTGGCTTTCCGCTTCCAGCAGACGCAGCTGGGCGTCGGCTTCATCGGTGATCAGCTCGGCCTCAGCCAGCTCGCGGGTCCAGCTGTTGTCGGCCTTCAGGTAAATCACATCGCCTTCCAGCAGGTGGTTGGCAGTGACCACTTTGGGGGTAAATGCGCGGGGCATCAGGCAAGCTCCATTTTCAAAGTCTCAAGGGCGGCGGCGCTTGCGCGCGGTGCGAGCCCAATAAAGGTGAGTGCCGGGCCGGTCAACTGGGCCGCGGCAAGATCGTCAGCGAGGGTGGCAAGGGTGGTGGCGATTACGCGCTGATTGGCGCGCGAGGCGTTCTCCACCAGGGTCACCGGTGTGTCGGTGGCCGCGCCATGCATGAGCAGGCGGCCTTGGATGAAACGGGCGGATTTCTTGCCCATATAGATGGCGGCAACTTCACCGGCGCGGGCCAGCTGGGCCCAGTCGTGATCGGCAAAACCTTTGGTGTCATGCCCGGTCAGAAACCGAACGGAGGAATTGCGACCGCGCTGCGTCAGGCTCTGACCGATCGAGGCAACCGCGGCCGAGGCCGAAGTGATCCCCGGAAAGACCTGATAAGCAAGACCGGCTTCTTCCACTGCAACCAGTTCTTCGTCCAGACGGCCAAAAACGGTTGGGTCGCCGGACTTCAGACGCAGAACCTTGCGGCCCTTCAATGCGTGGGCCACAAGGCGCGAGCAGATCTCTTCCTGCGACATTTGCGGGCCGAAGCCTTCTTTGCCGACGTCCTCAAGAAGCGCCTGTTCACCCGCCAGCGCCATAATCTCATCCGAGACCAAGCGGTCATAAAGGATCACATCGGCTTCCTGCAGGGCTTTCAGAACCTTGATCGTCAGCAGATCTGCATCGCCCGGACCAGAGCCTGCAAAACAGACCTCGCCTGCACGCAGCACGGCACCTTTGGTGCGGGGCAGGGCAGTGTGGTCATTTGCGTAGGTCATTTGGTTTCCTCTGGCGATAGCTTGGGTGTTTGACTTGTGGTGGAATATAGGAAATATTTCCTCTCAGACACCATATGCGCGGGGAAATAAGGATGATTGTTCCTCCCGGCGTGCCCCA
The DNA here is from genome assembly GCF_001458415.1 of Tritonibacter multivorans. GTDB lineage: Bacteria > Pseudomonadota > Alphaproteobacteria > Rhodobacterales > Rhodobacteraceae > Epibacterium > Epibacterium multivorans. The sequence continues at coordinate 264,979 of NZ_CYSD01000039.1, forward strand.
TAAGTCAGAAAATCCTAATGCGCGGAGTTTTTTGGAATGACAGTGCGGATAGACGCGACCGACAAGAAAATTCTGGCAGAGCTGCAGCGGGATGCAGGCCAATCCTTGGATGAAATTGCACGCCAAGTGGGCAGTTCCAAGACCCCTGTATGGAACCGGATCCGCAAATTACGCGATGCCGGAGTCGTGGGGCGCCAGACCATGATCCTTGACGCCGAAGAACTGGGGTTTGAGGCGTGTTTCTTTGTTCTGATCCGCACCTCAGAACATGAGGCCAGCTGGCAGGCGAAGTTCCTCAAAGCGCTGCAGGAGCGACCCGAGGTGCAGGAAGCGCATCGCTTGGCGGGCGACATTGACTACATTCTAAAGGTGCGGGTGAAGAACGCGCGGGCCTATGATAAATTCTATCAGGCGCTGATTTCCGAGGTGCGCGTGCACAATGTGACCGCGCTGCTGTCGATGGAAGAGATCAAGTCGACAACTTTGTTGCCGCTGGACCAGATCGAGGTCGAGTAGACGGGGGCGCTGCCCCCGAACCCCCGGAGTATTTCGAGCCAAAAGAAACTCAGGCGCGCGGCCTGGCTTCTTTTGGCCAAAATACTCCGGAGCGCGAGGCAGAGCCTCGTAAAAAATGTCTACATAGACACCAGCAAACGGGTCAGGCCGTGGAAGTGATAGGTGTTTGAATATACCGGTGTTTCGGCCAGTTTTAGGTGCGGGCACCGTTCGAACAAGATCGGAAGCGCAATCGCCATTTCCAACCGCGCCAAGGGGGCACCAACGCAGAAATGCATCCCGCCGCCAAAGGCTTTGTTGACCTTGGCCGGGCGCGTCGGGTCGAACACAGCCGGGTTTGCCACCGATGCAGGGTCACGGTTGGCCGCTGCCAGCAAAAGTGCAACCAGATCGCCTCTTTGGAAGGTATGGCCAAAGACCTCGACCTCTTCATAAGCATAGCGCGTGAACAGATGTAGCGGCGGGTCATACCGCAGGATTTCTTCGACCAGTTGATCGATACCATCAGGCTGCAGCCAATCTTTGGACCAGCCCTGTTGGAGCATTGTTTTCACCCCGTTGCCAAGCGAATGCACGGTGGCCTCGTGGCCAGCGTTCAGGAGAAGAATACAGGTGCCTATCAATTCGTCGGTGGAGAGGCTTTCACCATCTTCTTCGGCCTGAATAAGCCGTGTGATCAGATCCTCGCCGGGGGTTTTGCGCCGTTCTTCCACATAAGCGGTGAGAAATTCGATGAATTCGGCGCTGGCTTTGGCGGCGGCGTGTTCGGTCTCGGTGGTTTTTGAAGCCTGATACATGGCCACCATTTTGTGCGACCACTCTAACAGCTGCGGCGCCATGTCCTCGGGCACGCCCAGCAGGCGGCAGATGGCGATCACCGGGACCTGGGTACAATAGGTGTCCAGCAGATCAAAGGGTTCATCTTTGGGGAAGCCTTCAATGAGCCTGTGGCACAGAGTTTCGAGCCCCGGTGCCAGCGCTTTGATTTCGCGGCTGGTGAAAGCGCGCAGGACAAGCTTGCGCAGGCGGGTATGGCGCGGGGGTTCCGCATCCAGCAGCGAATGGGCTTCGACCTGCAGGAACGGTGCGAGGTGCTCTGGCCCCGGTTTTTGCATCTCTTGTGGCACTTCCCGGCCAAACCGGCGGTCGCGCAGCAGCATGTGCACAGCCTGATCGCTGAAAGCGGCGACCATTTTGAAATCCTCCCAATAGGCCAAGGGGGCCTCGGATCGGATGCGGTCGTAGAACGGATAGGGATCCTGCACAAAGGCCGGGTCGAGCGGGGATTGCGTAATGGTCTTCATGTGCCAAGCTTTTGCCGACTGCTCTGGTGTTGGCAAGGGGGCTCGGTCTAAGTTGCCGCTATGAAGCGAACTCTTGTGAAAAGAAGTGCCCTCCTCGCAGCGGTCCTGGTTCTGATCGGCGTGATCTCGGCTTTGGTGTGGACCTCGGCCTACCGTCAGGCTCTGGGATCTCTGGCAGAGCGGGGGGCGGCTGACCTTGCGCTGGCGTCGGACCGGGTGTCAGCGCAGCTGCAGATCTATCGAGAGTTGGCGGTCCTGATCGCGGACCACCCGGTTTTACGCGGTCTGAAGACGCCCGCCGGTCGCGAGATCGCGGCGGATCGGTTGCGGGGATATGCGGATAAGACTGGTGCGATGGATGTGTTCTATGCCAACGCCGACGGTCGGGTGCTCGCGGCAGCCGAAGGCGTGACAGGCCCTTCGGTGGCAGAGGAGAGATATTTTAAGCGCGCCGTTCAAGGCGGTTTAGGGGCGGCGCCGGCTGTTCTGGACAGTGGCGCGCGGGTGTATTTTTTTGCGGCTCCTGATTTCGGCCTCGATGGCGAAGTCCGCGGTGCGCTGGTTGTTGTTGCTGACGTGCAGTATCTGGAGCAAACTTGGCCGGGGTCTTTGCCTGCGGTCTATTTCACAACGCGCGCTGGTCAGGTGTTTATTTCCAACCGCTATGAGCTGTTGTTTTGGTATCGCAGCGAATTTGGCCCCGGAATTGCGCCCGAAGCCAGTGCGGCCCCGCGTCTGGAAGTCGGTGAAGCTTTGGGGCACGAAATCTGGCGTCCGGGGTGGAGCCCCTATCTGCCAAAGCGCGCGTTGCACCTTGGACGTGATATTGCGGCGATTGATATGCACGCTGACATTTTGGTGGATGTGGCGCCCGCCCGGCGCATTGCCACCTTGCAGGCGCTGAGCATGGGCGCGGTGCTGTTGGCCTCGGCGATGATGTTGTTTCTCGCGGCAGAACGGCGGCGCACGCTGGCAGAGGCCAATGCGGTGCTGGAAGTGCGGGTCGCGCGGCGCACGCGCGATTTGTCGGCGGCCAACCACCAGCTGAAGCGGGAGATCCATGAACGCGCCGAGGCTGAGGCTGCGCTGCGCCGCGCTGAAGCGGATCTGGTACGTGCAGATAAGCTTTCTGCGCTGGGGCGCATGTCGGCGGGCATCAGTCACGAACTGAACCAGCCCTTGATGGCCATTCAGCAGTTTGCTGAAAACGGCCGCGCCTTTCTGGACAGAGAGCGCCCCGAACGCGCAGGTGAGAATCTGGGTCGGATTGCCGACATGGCCACGCGTATGGGGCGGATAATTAAAAACCTGCGGGCCTTTGCCCGCAATGAGGCGGAGCCGTCGTCGCGGGTTGATCTGGTGAAGGTGGTCGAGGATGCCGTGGAGCTGACGCAGGCGCGGCTGCGCGAATGTTCGGTGCGCCTGGACTGGGTTCCGCAGCCGCGGGGAACGGTTTATGTACGCGGCGGTGAGGTCCGCCTGACGCAGGTCCTGGTGAACCTGATCAACAATGCGGTGGATGCCATGTTGGATCAAGAGAACCGGGAGATTCGCATTCATATCGGCCCGGCAGAAGGCGAAGCCACAGGGCGGCGTGCGGTCACCGTGTCGGACATCGGGCCGGGCTTGAAGGAGCCTGAAAAAGTGTTTGATCCGTTCTATTCGACCAAAGCGGTCGGAGCTGTCGATGGCGAGGACGGGATGGGCCTGGGACTGTCGATATCCTATGGGCTTGTGCAGAGTTTCGGCGGCAATATCCGGGGTCGAAACGGGGCCCAGGGGGCTGAATTTGCCGTGGAACTGGAAGACTGGAAAGAAGAGGAATACCCGCAATGACGCGCAAAGTTTTGCTGGTGGATGATGACGCAGCGGTGCGCGAAGCCCTGGGACAAACGCTCGATCTGAATGATTTTGACGCCATTACGGCAGGGTCTTTTGTTGCAGCCAAAGATCATATTACTGCGGATTTCTCTGGGGTGATCCTGTCGGATTTGCGGATGCCGGGGCGCGATGGCTTCCATCTTCTGGATTATGCGCATGGCGTTGATGCAGAGCTGCCGGTGATCTTGCTGACGGGCGAAGGGGATATTCCCATGGCCGTCAAAGCGATGGGGCAGGGGGCTTTTGACTTTCTTGAAAAACCCTGCGCGCCGACGCATCTGACCTCGGTTTTGGACCGGGCGCTGCATACGCGGACCTTGGTGCTGGAAAACCGTCGCCTCAAAACCCAGTTGGAAAGCGGCGATGCGGCTGCGCGGATCCTCTTTGGAACCTCTCCGCAGGCGGATGCTTTGCGTGACCGCACACGGTCTGTTGCGCCAACAGAGGCCGAGGTGCTGATCGCTGGCCCGCCGGGCTGTGGGTTTACCAAGGTGGCCGAAGTTATCCATCTTATGTCGCACCGCGCGCAGGGACCTTTTGTGAAACGACCCTGTGCCGGGCTGACCCCGGCGGCCTTGACCGAGATTGCGCAGGGGGCTGAGGGCGGGACCCTGTATCTGGATGAGCCCTCAGCGCTGCCAGAGGCCTCGCAATATGCCCTGCTTGAGCTGCTGGAACACGACAGCCCCTGCCGCATTGTCTGTGGCGGCACGGCAGATTTGTCCGAGCTTGCGGGGAAGGGCGCGTTCTTGCCGGATCTGTTTTACCGGCTGGATGTGATGCGCGTGCGGATCCCGTCGCTTGCGGAGCGGCCAGAGGACATTCCAGTGCTGTTTCGTCATTATGTCAGCCAAGCGGCTGAACAGGCCGGGATTGAGGCACCAGAGCCAAGCCCGGACACACTCGCCGGTCTTATGGCGCAGGACTGGCCGGGCAATGCGCGGTCGCTGATGTCGGCGGCCATGCGATTTGTGCTGGGCATGCCTGAAGATGTGACTGAGGCCGGCAACCTTGGTCTCGCGGAACAGATGGCACAGGTTGAACGTTCGCTTCTTATTGCGGCGCTTGGGCGGCACAATGGCAAGGCCTCGGCCGCGGCCGAAGGGCTGAAGCTGCCGCGCAAGACCTTCTATGACAAGCTTGCGCGCTATGGGATTCGTCCCGATGACTATCGGCGTTGATCTGGGCGCATAGCTGCCGGTGTTGCGGCGCTAACGATTGTGCGGATTTCCGCACAATGCCGCGTAACAGCTGTGCGGGATTTCGCACAAGCCGGACACCAAGGGCTTAAGCCTTCCGAAGGTCACGGTTTTAGGCGTCTGAAAAGTAATGTTTTTTTGGATTTTCCGAGCGATTCTCGAATCGCCTCTTGAGTAGGCACAGAGCAGACATGATCCTGTCCCCCATCTGATTATCTTGGGAGGAAATCATGAAACTGTTTACCGCAGCCGCCACAGCGCTGGCTCTGACTGTGACCGCTGGCGCTGCTTCTGCCGAGGCATGCCAAGACGGCGAGATCGTGGTGAAGTTCAGCCATGTGACCAACACCGACAAGCACCCGAAGGGCATTGCGGCCTCGCTGCTGGAAAAGCGCGTCAACGAAGAGATGGATGGCACCATGTGCATGGTCGTCTATCCGAACTCCACGCTGTATGATGATAACAAAGTGCTCGAAGCGATGCTGCAAGGCGACGTGCAGCTGGCGGCCCCTTCGCTGTCCAAGTTCGAGAAGTTCACCAAGCAGTTCCGCCTGTTTGACCTGCCGTTCATGTTCAAAAACATCGACGCGGTGGATGCGTTCCAGGGGTCCGAGCACGGTCAAGCCATGCTGGACAGCATGCAGCGCCGCGGCCTGCAGGGTCTGGCCTACTGGCACAATGGCATGAAGCAGATGTCTGCAAACAAGCCGCTGCTTGCGCCCTCTGACGCAAATGGCCTGAAGTTCCGCGTTCAGTCCTCGGACGTGCTGGTTGCTCAAATGGAAGCCATCGGTGGTTCGCCGCAGAAAATGGCCTTCTCCGAGGTTTACGGCGCGCTGCAGCAGGGCGTTGTCGACGGTCAGGAAAACACCTGGTCCAATATCTACGGCAAGAAGTTCTTTGAGGTGCAGGATGGGATCACTGAAACCGACCACGGCATCATCGACTATCTGGTTGTGACCAATATCGACTGGCTGGAAAGCCTGGACCCTGCTGTGCGTGACCAGTTCACCACCATTCTGGGTGAAGTCACCGCAACCCGGAACGCGGAATCCACCAAAGTGAACAATGATGCCAAAGCGGCGATTGTTGAAGCAGGCGGTACCGTGCGCACTCTGGATGGCGAACAGCGTCAGGCTTGGGTCGACGTGATGAAGCCGGTTTGGGCGCAGTTTGCAGGCGACGTTGGTCAGGACATGATCGACGCGGCGCAGTCCATCAACGCAGGCTTCTAATCCCAAAGGTCCCCGAATGGACCCTTAACCTTGCGCGGGGCGGATCCGTCCGCCCCGGCACCTTCACGGCAGGGGAGCTGCCGCATTTTCCGGAAAAATGGGGAGTACACCATGTCGGGGGCAACCACCGGCCCATCCGGGCTGATCACAAAGCTCGAGGAGACGCTGATCGCAGCCATCCTCGGCGCTATGACCGCAATCACTTTTGCCAATGTGATTGCACGCTTTATGAATTCCAACATCCTTTGGGCGCTTGAACTGACCGTGTTCCTGTTTGCCTGGCTGGTGCTGCTGGGCGCGTCTTACGCGGTAAAGGTACATGCGCATCTGGGCGTGGATGTTATCTTGAACATCCTGCCTGAAGGCGTGCGCCGCATTGTCAGCCTGTTTGCCGCAGCCTGCTGCATCGTGTTCTCGCTGCTGCTTTTGAAAGGCGCTTATGACTATTGGGCGGTCTTTGCGGATCTGCCGCCGACCTCGGGACGCTGGTTCCCCACTGGGTTGGACCTCAAAGCGCGCAGCCAAAGCTTCTATGAGGTGCAGGACGTTCCCATGCTGGGTATCTTCCGCTTCCTTGAAGACCTGATCAACTATGGCGATTCTTACGAGAAATTGCCGAAAGTGGTGCCCTATGTGGTGCTGCCGGTGTCCATGCTGCTGCTGGTCTACCGCTTTGTTCAGGCTGCCATCCAGATTGCCCGTGGCGATGCTGACCGTCTGGTCGCCAGCCACGAAGTTGAAGACGAGCTCGCCGAAGTGCGCGCCCAGCAAGGAGAGCATGACTAATGGAAGTCGTCCTTCTATTCGCCCTGGTCATTGGCCTTTTGCTGATCGGCGTTCCGATCGCGGTGGCTCTTGGCCTGTCCTCCACCCTGTTCCTGCTGTTGTTCTCTGACAGCTCTTTGGCGTCCGTTGCCGGGACCTTGTTCCAGGCTTTTGAGGGTCACTTTACCCTGCTGGCGATCCCCTTCTTTATCCTGGCGTCATCCTTCATGACGACAGGGGGCGTGGCGCGGCGGATCATCCGCTTCTCCATCGCCTGTGTAGGCCACCTGCCGGGTGGTCTGGCGATTGCAGGTGTGTTTGCCTGTATGCTGTTTGCGGCGCTGTCCGGCTCCTCCCCTGCCACAGTTGTTGCCATCGGTACCATTGTGATCGCCGGCATGCGGCAGGTGGGCTACACGAAGGATTTTGCGGCGGGCGTGATCTGTAACGCAGGTACGCTGGGCATCCTGATCCCGCCGTCCATTGTGATGGTCGTTTATGCCGCCGCGGTTGAGGTGTCGGTGGGCCGGATGTTCCTTGCGGGCGTCATTCCGGGCCTGATGGCAGGTATCATGCTGATGATCACCATCTATGTGATGGCCAAGGTCAAGAACCTGCCCAAAGGCGAATGGCAGGGGTGGGGCGAGATCTTTGCCTCTGCCAAAGAAGCTGGCTGGGGTCTGTTCCTGATCGTGATTATCCTTGGCGGTATCTATGGTGGTATCTTCACCCCGACCGAGGCCGCAGCGGTGGCGGCTGTCTATGCTTTTGTGATCGCGACCTTTATCTACAAAGACATGGGTCCGCTTTCCAATGGTGAAGACGCGCCGAAGACTTCGCTGTTGCGCAAGCCGCATGCGATTATCACGGCGCTGATCCACCCGGATACCAAACACACCTTGTTTGAAGCTGGCAAGCTGACCGTGACCCTGCTGTTTGTGATCGCCAACGCGCTGATCCTGAAGCATGTGCTGACCGACGAACAAATCCCGCAGCATATTGCAAATGCGATGCTGTCGGCTGGCTTTGGTCCGGTGATGTTCCTTGTGGTGGTGAACGTGATCCTGCTGATCGGCGGGCAGTTCATGGAGCCTTCGGGGCTTCTGGTGATCGTGGCGCCGCTGGTGTTCCCGATTGCGATCGAGCTGGGTATTGATCCGATCCATCTGGGCATCATCATGGTTGTCAACATGGAGATCGGCATGATCACCCCGCCGGTTGGCCTGAACCTTTTCGTGACCTCGGGTGTCGCGGGCATGCCAATGATGTCCGTGGTGCGCGCAGCGCTTCCTTTCCTGGCGGTTCTGTTCGTGTTCCTGATCCTGATCACCTATGTGCCGTTCCTGTCGACCGCATTGCCCAATGCGATTATGGGACCGGAGATCATCACCAAGTAAGTGCTCACTCACTTGCAAAAGAAAACGCCCCGCAGAAAACAGCGGGGCGTTTTTTCGTTTCAGGGCAGGGGCTTTGCCCCTCTGCGCGTGCCGCGCATTCACCCCAGAGTATTTTGAGCCAAAAGAAGCAGCGAACCTGTTTGGGTTAGCTGACCGCAAGGGCCGCAATGATCGGTGAGAAGTCAGCCGCCTTCAGGCTGGCACCGCCGACCAATGCGCCATCCACATTTGCAACGCCAAAGATTTCGCCTGCATTTGCGGGTTTCACCGACCCACCATAGAGCAGGGAGACGTTTTCGCCTTCCGCGCCGAAACGATCGGTCAGTTGCGCACGCAGAAAGTCATGGACCTCACCGATTTGTTCCAGGTTCGCGACCTTGCCTGTGCCAATGGCCCAGACCGGTTCATAGGCGACCACAACGGTTGCGCCGGTTGCAGTGTCTGGAAGGGACGCCGCAAGCTGGTCGCCGACGATTTTCAATGTGAGGCCCGCTTCGCGTTCGTCGAGGGTTTCACCAATGCAGACCACGGCAATCAGACCGGCGGCCAGTGCGGCTTCGGTTTTGGCACGGACGGTGGCATCGGTTTCACCGTGATCACTGCGGCGCTCGGAATGGCCGAGGATGACATATGTGGCGCCTGCATCCTTGAGCATGTCGGCGGAGGTATCACCGGTATGGGCACCAGAGGCATGAGCGTGGCAATCCTGCCCGCCAATTGCAACCGGGCCCGCAATGTCCGTTGCGCGGGCGACCAGCGTGGCCGGTGGGCAGATCAGCACGTCCACCCCGTCGGGCAGGGCGCTGGACGCGAGGGATTGTAGTTCGCTCAGGCTTGCGCCCGTGCCGTTCATTTTCCAATTGCCTGCAGCCAGTTTGCGCGCCATTTTTCGGCCCTCCTGAATATCTGTTTGCCCTGTCCTAGCACCCGTTCAGGCAAAGAAAAAGGGTGGTGCGGCCTGCGCCGAACCACCCTGGTCTTCTGTGTCAAGCGGGCAGGCTTATTCGCCCACTTTGAAGCTGATGCTTTCGCCGCAGCCGCAGGCCTCGGCCACATTGGGGTTGTTGAACTTGAAGCTCGCCTCCAGCAGCGAAACTTCATAGTCGATCTCGGTGCCAAACAGGAACATTTGCGCCATCGGTGCGATCAGGACACGGGCCCCGCTGTGTTCCACAACTTCGTCATTGGGATCGGCTTCGTCCACATATTCCATGGTGTATTCCATGCCCGCGCAGCCGCCTTTTTTGACGCCAATGCGCAGGCCTGCGTGACCCGCGCTGTCCATCAGCTTGCGGATCTGGGTCGCGGCGCGGTCGGTTATTGTGACCGCCTGTTTGCCGGGAATTGCGAACATAACTGCTCTCCTAAGCGGGGGCTTACATAAAGCCCAATTCGAGTCGGGCCTCGTCCGACATCATTTCCATGCCCCACGGCGGCTCCCAGACAAGGGACACATCCACCGATTTCACACCCGGCACCGGCGAGATCGCATCGACGATCCAACCCGGCATGTCGCCCGCCACAGGGCAGCCTGGCGCGGTCAGGGTCATAATGACGTTCACGTCGTTTTCTTCGCTGATATCAATGGTATAGATCAGGCCGAGGTCGTAGATATTGACCGGGATCTCCGGGTCAAAAACGGTACGGCAAGCGTCGACGCAGGCGTCAAAGAGCGCATGCGAAACGGACGAGGGGGCGATCAGCGGCGTGCCTTCAAGAGGTTCTGAGGTATCGGTCATCTGGGTTCCGGTCATCTTTTCTGACTTTTTATATAGGAAACCCCAAAGGGTACGTCCAGTGGTGCGGGGCCTGCAAAACGCGGGGTGATGTATGTGCACAGGGCGTACACCGGGCGTGCCCCCCCTGTGCACCGGCTCTGCGCCGTTCGATCATTGCTCAATTTGCCGCGACACCGCGTGATCGGGGCCAGGGTGTGACTTGATCAGTTGGAGAGTGTGATAAGCCAAATTGACCGGAGAACAGACGCGAAGGGTGCCTGGGTGAAACGATGTGTGGGGGAGAGGGCGGTTTTTGATCAAGGTGCGACGAAGCTCGCCTTAGTGCCCACTTCGGCGTTCGTCGTTGCCTAAGCAAAACCTGCTTCCATAGCACTGTCCTATTGTAGTGCGAGTGTAATCGCAAATTCAGGCTTAGTACCTTTGGGACGTTGAAGACCGTGCTGCATGTTCCCAAAGTGCTGCGTCTTTAAGAAAAGTTTTGAAGCGTCAAAAACGTCAATGCCATCCCAGCAAACAACCCCACAGGGAACCCTCTCGGGGTCACCTTCCACCCCGACGACGCTCCTTTCAGAACTGTGCGAATAAACCAAATCGGCGTAACGATGACCCAGACAACAGAAATCACAGCAACCGGCAGGCCGAAAGCACCGGGGGCAAGCCCGTCCTTGATCGATTGCGGTGCCATATCGCTAATCGCTTGGATGTTTGCAAAGGCAAAGCCAATCACAAGCGAAACTACAAAGCCTTTAATCGCACCGCCCCAACTGAATCCGCTCGAATCTTTGGATTGTATCCTAGAACTTGGTAGGTCTTGCGTCTTGGATTGTAGTCGTTTGATCCGTGCCTGGAACTCTTCATTCGACATTCGGTTTTTTTTCTCCAGCCGACTTTTTCATGTTGGGATTTTAGATGATTAGAAGTAAAAAATATACTCGCAAAAGTTGAGTAACCCGATGAACATTTTTTATTGGAGCGGCGCTAAAATATTTCCAATTGAGCGCTTTAAGCAGACATCAGCTTTGTCCGCTTAGTCACTTTTGCGCGGGGACTTAAATGGCTACATCAATGTACGGAGTGGGCACACAGGATAAACGCCTCCCACTCCGATAATCTATGCGATGTTAGTCATTAATATCGTGATCAAAGGTCTTTACCTGACCTTTGGGCAGCGCAAAGCTGCGGCGCAGGATCAGCCAGGCGGCCAGGGACAGGGCGGCAAAGACCAGCAGTAGGGCAGGCAGGCCCAGCGCGCCGGGGGCCAGCAGTTGCAGCAGGCCAACGCCTGCAGCGCCAATGGCGAAGCCAAGGAAAATAAAGCCCGGTGCCAGCATCTCAATAATGCCGAGCACCAGAGCAGCCGCCATCCAGACCCACCACAGCGACCAGAGCGCCATTATTTTACCCCTTTCAGCATTTTGAATGCGTCGCCAAAGGCATCCAGTGCATTGGCGGGTAGAACCACGGTCTGGCTGCCATTGCTGCCGCCAAGCGCATTGAGCGCTTCGACCTGTTTCAGGGCCACTTGGTACTGCGCGGCCTCAATGCCGTTCTTTGCAATCGCTTCGGCGACGACTTCGGTGGCAAAGGCTTCGGCTTCGGCCTCAATGCGGCGGGCTTTGGCGGTTTGTTCGGCGGCGTAAAGTTCGGCGTCGGCGGCCAGCTCAACCGCGCGTTTCTTGCCCTCGGCCTCGGTCACTTGGGCGCGGCGGGCGCGTTCGGCGTTCAGCTGTTGCAGCATGGCGTCGCGGGTGGCTTGGTCAAGGTTCACGTCCAGGATCTCGGCGCGGGTCACTTCAATGCCCCAGTCGTCAACGGCGCTTTCGACGCTGTGCTGGATCTGGCTGATCAGCTGCGCGCGGTTGGATTGGACCTCGTCCAGATCCATCTTGCCGATCTCGGCGCGGACAATACCGGCCACGGTGGTGGCAATGGCACCATCCACATCGCGGATGCGGTAGACAGTCTTTTCCGGTTCCAGAATGCGGTAGAACACGGAGGTGTCGATCTGCACCAGGACGTTGTCCTTGGTGATTGCGTCTTGGGTGGCGTTTGGCAGCTGGCGTTCGAGGATCGAAATTTTATGCGCCACACGGTCCAAAAGCGGGATGATGAAATTGATCCCCGGCCCAAGCACCGCATGCAGGCGGCCAAAGCGTTCCACGACATATTTTTCCGATTGCGGCACAATCCGGACGCCTTGGAAAATGATAAAGACGAGGAAGGCCGCGCCCAGAAGGTACAGCAGGTTGGAGGACAGCATGTTGATAATGTCTTGTTCGGTCATGAAAATTGATCCGTGCTGAGGAAGGGTGTCATGGTCCAGTAGGTCGGTGTCTGGGGGCTTGGGGTCAAGGGGAAAACAGACGTATCCCGCCCGCGCGTGCCCTTTGTGTCGCCACCCTGCGGAGGTCTCTTGGCATTTCGGGGAATATACGGCATGAGGTGCCTTTGGAAAAATCCACAGGTTTTCGTTAGCCTGTGGTGGTGGGCCCCGAGACAGGACCGAAACAGGACCGAGACAGGACAGTGTGATGGCAGAGCGTTTCAATTTCGAACTGAAAGCAACCGACGGCAAGGCACGCACCGGCGTGATCAACACGCCGCGCGGGGAAATCCGCACGCCTGCCTTTATGCCTGTGGGCACGGCCGCGACGGTAAAGGCGATGATGCCGGAAAGCGTGCGGGCGACCGGCGCTGATATTCTGCTGGGCAACACCTATCACCTGATGCTGCGCCCCACGGCCGAGCGGATCAATAACCTGGGCGGTCTGCACAAATTCATGAACTGGGAGCGCCCGATCCTGACGGATTCGGGTGGGTTTCAGGTGATGAGCCTCGCAGGTCTGCGCAAGCTGACCGAGAAGGGGGTGACGTTCAAATCCCATATTGATGGTTCCAAACACGAGCTGACCCCGGAACGGTCGATGGAAATCCAACGCCTGCTGGGATCGGACATTGTGATGTGTTTCGACGAATGCCCGGCGCTGCCTGCGGATCGCGACCGCATTGCAGAGTCGATGCGCCTGTCGATGCGCTGGGCCGAGCGGTCCAAGGACGCCTTTGGCGACCGTCCCGGCCACGCGCTGTTTGGCATTCAGCAGGGTGGTCTGGAGCAGGACTTCCGCGAGGAAAGTGCCGAAGCACTGCAAAAGATCGGCTTTGATGGCTATGCCGTGGGCGGTCTTGCGGTGGGCGAAGGGCAGGAGGCGATGTTTGGCTGTCTGGACTATGCGCCCGATATGCTGCCGGTGGACAAGCCGCGTTACCTGATGGGCGTGGGCAAGCCCGATGATATTGTCGGCGCCGTGAAGCGCGGCATCGACATGATGGACTGCGTGCTGCCGTCGCGGTCGGGGCGCACCGGCCAGGCCTTCACGCGCTATGGCGTCGTGAATATCAAAAACGCCCGCCACGCCGATGATCCCCGCCCCCTGGACGAGACCTGCACCTGCCCGGCATGTACGAACTACTCCCGCGCCTATCTGCACCATGTGTTCCGCTCGAACGAAATGATCTCGGGCATGCTGCTGACCTGGCACAACCTGCATTATTTCCAGACGATCATGCAGGAAATGCGCGATGCAATTGCAGCGGGTACGTTTGACGCGTGGGAAAAGAAATTCCACGAGGACCGCGCGCGCGGGGATATTGAGCCGCTCTGAAACTTGCGCCATAGTTGTGGAAGTTGAAGAAAGTGATTTCCATGACGAACGAGATCGAACGTGCTCTGGCCCTCGATTGGTGGGCCGAGCAACGCGCGCAGGTCGAAGAGGATCTGCGCAAACGCCTGCCGGATCTTTTGTTGCAAGCGCGCGAAGCCGTGGCAGCTATGCCCATGAGCGCGTTTGTGCGCCGAAGTAAGTTCCACACCGAAGTCATCCTGCCGATGGCCACTGAATGGGTGGAGGCAGAGCACGCGCGCCTGAGCGCTGCAATCGGCGACACGTTGCTCGATATTTTTGGGGCCAATGCCGGAAGTCATAACTGGTCTACGACAGATTACGCCGAAGTTGGCTTGGCCGCAGCCTTTTCCGCAGCCCCCTTGGCGGCCCTGCCGTTTGTTGGTGGACTTGTGGTCACGGCGAGCACGGGGTTCTTTGCGACCTCCGCTTCTATCGCTGTGGTCCCCGCACTTGCCGTCGGCGGCGGTCTGGTCGCGCTGGGCTATGGCGGGCAGGTGCGCGGCTGGACCATTGAACGGCTCCGGGAAAGATATCGGGTCAAAGTCGAAGCAGACCTCACCCTTTTGGTGCTGGGCGACGCGGCGCGCCCACAAGAGCCATCCCTCAAAGGCACAATATTCGCAGAACTCGACGGTATTTTGTCCACCAAGCTTGAGGAGCCCCCCCAATGATCGGCCCCATTCCTTTTCAAATCCCGACAGAGTTCCTTGCCCAATATGGGGCCGGTGAACTTGTCCGGTATGGCGCCATTTTGAAAAGCGCTGAGACCGGTCGAATCGTCGCGCATTTGCAGCAGACAGGTGTTCTGGATCAGGTTCTTGGCGTCGTGTCGAATTTTGATCCAACTGGCATCACAGGCCTGATCGGGGTCGTGCAGAACGCGCAAATGAGCAGCAAGCTCAGCGCTTTGCAGTCCGCTGTTGGCGGGCTTGAGACGCTTCAGCTTGCGTCGCTGGCCTCTTCGGTTGCGGGGATTGGCGTCACTGCGGCCTCTACCGCGCTGATTTTGCTGCGCTTGCGGGGGATCGAAGGGCAAGTCAGTGGGCTGTCAGATCAGATCGAAGCACTCTCGGGCGAAATTAAACTGCAGAGCATCCATAAAGTGTTTTCCGACATTGCCGGTGCGATTGAGCGGATCGAACTGGCTGAGCGTCGGAGTGACGCAGACCAGACCGTCCAAAGCGCAGAAGATCGCCTGCATTATAGTTTCCGTGAACTTTCTGACATCACGGGGCGGGTCCTGCTGCAAGACAAGGTCGACGCCGCACTCGCGCGAAGCCTTTTGGCAGGGCTTTCGGTCTGCAGCGCTGCGCAGGTTAAATCGCTCTATTGGTTGAATGAATTGGAGGCTGCTGAAATTCAGGCGCGCAGGCATTACCGCCGGATCGAAGAGCTGTCGTATAAGGTCACTCTGGATCAGATGCAGCCGCGTTTGGCCCATCTGGACAATAGTGACGCGGTTGCCCTTGGGTTGCTGCGGGATGTGAGCGAGGTGCGCGCACGTCTCGCGGCCGTGCCGTCCTTGTCGGGGCATCTGCGCGGTATGGAGTGCCATGGCCGGGCCTATCTGTCCCAGTTGGAAGAACAGCGCGAAGCGCCTTTGCTGGTTCTTGCTGCATAGTTCCGTCAGCGGCATCCTGCCGCGAAAACTGGCTGGATTAGGATCTTGGTTACGCAACCTACAAAACGGCCCTTGTGGTCCGGCGGATGCGCGGGCATGCTGCACGGTGACTTTGAGGCACGGTGGTTGAAACCACACCACCGCCGCACCAGATAAACAAATCCAAGAGGAGATCGCCAAGGGCTGCCAAATGTGGGGCCGGGGGATCTCGCCAAGAAAAGGACCGAGTATGCAAGAGCCTCTCAACGCTTCTTACCCCGTACTGCCGCTGCGTGATATTGTGGTCTTCCCCCACATGATTGTGCCGCTGTTTGTGGGTCGCGAAAAATCGGTACATGCCCTCGAAGAGGTGATGGCCGATGACAAGCAGATCCTGCTGTCCAGCCAAATCGATCCGTCCGAGGATGATCCGGCTGTTGATGGCATCTATCGCACCGGTGTGCTGGCCAATGTGCTGCAACTGCTGAAGCTGCCCGATGGCACCGTCAAGGTGCTGGTCGAAGGCCAGGCGCGGGTGAAAATCACCGAATTCCTCGACAATGACGCCTTCTTTGAGGCGCGTGCCGAATATCTGACCGAGATCCCCGGCGACGTCACCGCCACCGAGGCGCTGCTGCGCACGGTTGGGGATGAGTTTGAACGCTACGCCAAGGTTCGCAAGAACATCCCCGAAGAGGCGCTGTCTGCGGTGGGCGAAACCACAGAACCTGCGAAACTGGCGGATCTGGTTGCCGGTCATCTGGGTATTGAAGTCGACCGCAAGCAAGAGCTGCTGGAGACGCTGTCGGTCTCTGAACGTCTGGAGAAGGTCTTTGGCCTGATGCAGGGCGAACTGTCGGTTCTGCAGGTCGAGAAAAAGATCAAGACCCGCGTCAAAACCCAGATGGAGAAGACCCAGCGCGAGTACTACCTGAATGAGCAGATGAAGGCCATTCAGAAGGAACTGGGCGACGGCGAAGAGGGCGCAGGCGAAATCGCTGAGCTTGAAGAGAAAATCGCCGCGACCAAGCTTTCGAAAGAAGCCCGCGAAAAGGCCGATGCAGAGCTGAAAAAGCTCAAGAACATGTCGCCCATGTCGGCTGAGGCCACCGTGGTGCGCAACTATCTGGATTGGATGCTGTCCATTCCGTGGGGCACCAAATCCCGCGTAAAGAAAGACCTGGCCAAAGCCGAAGAGATCCTGGATGCGGATCACTATGGTCTGGAAAAGGTCAAGGAACGCATTGTCGAATACCTCGCGGTGCAGCAGCGTTCGGCCAAGCTGAAGGGCCCGATCCTGTGCCTTGTTGGCCCTCCGGGTGTGGGTAAAACCTCGCTTGGTAAATCGGTTGCGAAAGCCACAGGTCGCGAGTTTATCCGCATTGCGCTGGGCGGCGTGCGGGACGAATCTGAGATTCGGGGTCACCGCCGGACTTACATCGGCTCCATGCCGGGCAAGATCATTCAGGCGCTGAAGAAGGCAAAAACCACCAATCCGCTGATCCTGCTCGATGAGATCGACAAGATGGGTCAGGATTTCCGTGGCGATCCCGCGTCAGCGATGCTCGAGGTGCTGGACCCGGAACAGAACGCAACCTTCATGGACCACTACCTTGAGGTCGAATATGACCTCTCGAACGTGATGTTCCTGACCACCTCGAACAGCTACAACATGCCGGGCCCGCTGATGGACCGCATGGAGATCATCCCGCTGTCGGGCTACACCGAAGACGAAAAAAGCGAGATCGCCAAGCGTCACCTGATCAACAAGCAGGTAAAAAACCACGGCCTGAAAGCCAAAGAGTTTGAACTGACCGATGAAGCGCTGACCGGCATTATCCGCACCTACACCCGCGAGGCAGGCGTGCGGAACCTGGAACGCGAAGTGGCCAAGGTCGCCCGCAAGGCGCTGACCTCGATCGTCAAGAAACAGACCGACAGTGTCACCGTGACCGGCGACAACCTCGAGGATTTCCTTGGCGTGCCCAAATTCCGCTACGGTCTGGCCGAAAAGGAAGATCAGGTGGGTGTGGTCACCGGTCTGGCCTATACCTCGGTTGGCGGCGAACTCTTGTCCATTGAGGCCCTGCGCCTGCCGGGCAAGGGGCGGATGAAGACCACCGGTAAGCTGGGCGATGTGATGAAGGAATCCATCGAGGCTGCCTCGTCCTATGTGCGCTCTGTCTCGCCCGACCTCGGTATCAAACCGCCGAAGTTCGACAAATGGGACATCCACGTGCACGTGCCCGAAGGCGCAACGCCCAAGGATGGCCCATCTGCGGGTCTGGCCATGGTGACCTCGATCGTCTCTGTGCTGACGCAGATTCCCGTGCGCAAAGACATTGCCATGACAGGCGAGGTCACGCTGCGCGGCAATGCGCTGGCCATTGGCGGGTTGAAAGAAAAACTGCTTGCGGCGCTGCGCGGTGGGATCAAGACGGTCTTCATTCCGAAAGAGAATGAAAAAGACCTGCCGGAGATCCCCGATAATGTGAAAGAGGGGCTGGAAATCATCCCTGTCGATCACGTGAGCGAAGTTCTGGCCAAGGCGCTGGTCTCGCAGCCCGAAGCGATCGAATGGGACGAAGAAGCAGAAGAAGCTGCAGCTGCGGCCGCTGCGCTCAAGTCCGGCGATGGCTCTGGCGCAACCGCGCACTAAAGCGCTTTCCAACACACGAACAAGGGCGTCCCAATTGGGGCGCCCTTGTTCGTTACAGGTTCATTTGTGTGAGCAACCTCGCGACGAAGCGCAGCCCGTGTCTTCTTTTGGCTCAGAAACTCTGGGGTGAATGCGCGTCTCGCGCAGAGGGGCAAAGCCCCTTTACGCGTTACTCAGCGGCTTGCGCCAACTGCATTTTTTCATCCACTGCTGCTTCTGCGACACGCGCCGGGCTGACAGCTTGGTCTTTGGCGGTGTTCAAAATGGTCCAGAGCGTGGCATCCAAGGCCCAGAGTTTGTCGCCCACAAATCTTTCGGCCGCGTCGATCTTCAGGATCTCGGTTGCGACATTCACAATCCCGCCGCCATTGACCACAAAATCCGGGGCATAAAGAATGCCACGCGCGTGCAGGGCGTCTGCGTCTGCCTGTGTCGCCAGTTGGTTGTTGGCGGCGCCGGCCACAACGGAAACGCGCAGCTGCGGGATGGTCTCTGCGTTCAGAATGCCACCAATCGCGCAGGGGGCAAAGATATCGGCTTCAACCCCATATATGTCTGTCAGTGCAACAGGGCGCGCACCAAAACAGGTGACAGCCTGTTTGACCCGCTCAGCGGAAATATCTGTCACAACGATCTCAGCGCCCGCGGCCCGCAACCGTTTGCATAGGTCCCAGCCCACATGACCCAGCCCCTGAACCGCCACGACGCGCCCGGTGAGGTCACGGGAGCCAAGGCGAAACTCAGCGGCTGTCCGGATCCCGTTAAACACCCCCTGCGCGGTAATGGGCGAGGGGTCTCCGCTGCCAAAATTGCCACCCTGAAGACCGGCGGCGAATTGGGTCTGGGTCGCAATCTCTGCCATGTCTGCCGGGGTCATGCCCATGTCTTCGGCGGTGATATACCGCCCTTGCAAGGCGGCAACAGCCTGTCCAAAGGCCCGCAGCAGGGCAGGGGTCTTGTCGGTATTGGGATCGCCTAGGATCACAGCTTTACCACCGCCCAATGGCAGCTCTGCCGCCGCATTCTTGTAGGTCATCCCACGCGACAGGCGCAGTGCATCCTCCAAAGCCTCATCAAAGCTGTCATAGGGCTTCATCCGCAGCCCGCCCGCAGCCGGGCCATTCTGCGTTGAATGAATGGCAATGACGGCTGTCAGCCCTGTGTCTGCGTCTGTGACCTTATAGACCGCTTCGTGGCTGTCCGAAGGGATTTGGGAAATGTCCATGTGATGCGCCTCCTGCTTTCCTGTCAGATTAAGGGCAGGCGGGGGCTGTTTTTCACCAAAATAACCTGTATTTATGAGGTGTCTTGGTGAAAATCGGCGCAGAAGAGGTAAGTTTTGGAAAAAATCTTGGACCACATTGATCGAAAGATCATTTCTGCGCTGCAGCGCAATGGGCGTCTGCGCATGGCGGATCTGTCAGAGCAGGTGGGCCTGTCGCCAACACCCTGCGCGCGGCGGGTCGCACAGCTGGAAGATGCTGGCCTGATACAAGGCTATAGCGCCCGTGTGGACCAGGCTGCGTTGGGGTTCTCGGTCACGATCTTTGTCATGGTGGAGCTGGAGCGGCAGTCTCGTGACACACTCAAGGAGTTCGAGGCTGCGGTTCGCGCCCTGGACCAGGTGATGGAATGCCACCTCATGACCGGCAGCCGCGACATTCTTTTGAGGGTGGTTGCGGCCTCGCTGGCGGATTTTGACCGCTTTCTTGAGGAAGAGCTGATGCGGGTGCCGGGTATTCGCAATATGCGTTCAAGCTTTACGCTTCGGACCATGGTGCAGCGGCAGGAGCTGCCGCTGAGACCCTAGTTGGCAGCGGCAGAGGATCCGTTGCGCCCCGTGTTTGAAGAACCCGTGTTTGAAGAAAATGTAACGTGCGGCCTGTTTTTTCGTGAAATGCCTCTTGCAGCCCCCTGCGGCTGACGGTAATACCCGGCCTCACGGGTGATTAGCTCAGTGGTAGAGCGCTTCGTTCACATCGAAGATGTCAGGAGTTCAAATCTCTTATCACCCACCATCTCCTCCTATTTGTTACGAAAAATCGCAGTAGCCTCTGGCTTGCGGTGTCTTGCGTTGGGCATTTGCCCGCCGTGTTGATCACCAGACACGCTGAGGTAGCGCGCCGCCATCTTTGATAAGGGCTGCGGTATTTTCGCGACCGCATATTTGTCTCTGTTGTGATGCAGGTCGCGGCGGCCTAGGGTCGGCCAGAATTAAGATTGAAATTTGGGGCGGCGAAGAGTCCCGACACGCTCCTTTGAACGAATGGAGGCGAAATGCCTGCGATTATCCGCGCCAATCCACCGAAAATTTGGTTCCTGCGCCATGGCCAAACGGTCTGGAATGCAGAGCACCGCGTGCAAGGACAGATGGAAAGCGATCTGACAGAGTTGGGGCAATCTCAGGCGGCCGCACAGGCAGCGATTATTGCACCGATTCTGGAAACTCACCGCCCGCCTGTTCTGGTGTCGCCGTTGCGCCGTGCCCAGCAGACGGCCGAGATTGCGTTGGGGGGGATGCCCATCACCACCGATCCGCGCCTGGCCGAAGCGCAGGCGGGCGTGTTTCAGGGCCAAACCCTGAGCGAAATCGCCGCGCGTTACCCGCAGATCCGGGCAGAGAACCCGCATGCGCTGGATCTGTTCTGCGCGGCGCCAGAGGGGGAGGGGTTTGAGGCGTTTTATGCGCGCATTGCCAATTTGCTGTCCGCGCTCGAAACGCCGACAGTTCTGGTGGGCCATGGGCTGTGGGGGCAGGTGCTGCGTGGGATCATCTGTGGCCTCACGCGGGCCGAGATGGCGGCGCTGCCAAACGAGCAGGGCTGCGTTTATGAGTTGGAAAACGGAACCGAGCGCGTGCTGCGTGACGCTCAAACCCGGTAAATCGCGAGATTTTGAGGAGAGGCAAAGTTTTTTGCAAAAAGATGCAAAAAGCCTCTTGCGCTCCCCGCGGGTATTCCTTAAATCCGCCCTCACCGGGTCGTTAGCTCAGTTGGTAGAGCGCTTCGTTTACACCGAAGATGTCGGGAGTTCGAGCCTCTCACGACCCACCATCCCCCTCTTCAAATCGTTGAAAACACATGGCTCTACCAGACACCGCCGGTGGCTGATGGACTGTTTTCATTTCCGGCTTTTTCGTTTGTTTTCAAGGGTCTGCCCTTTGAGTGCAGGGGTGAATTCGGCTCTGTAAAAAATTTTCAATTTTCGTGCAGAAAATTCGAAATCCCCGCTTGACGCCCCCGAGGGGTGCGCATATTACAGCCCAACGTTCAGCGGAGACGCTGACACACAGCAGAGAGCGGTTGTAGCTCAGTTGGTTAGAGTACCGGCCTGTCACGCCGGGGGTCGCGGGTTCGAGCCCCGTCAACCGCGCCACTGCTGCCCATCCTGTCGGGCCCGCAAGGGAGATCAGGACCGCCCCGGAGGGGATCTGGCGCAAGCCAAAATGAAAGTGCGGTTGTAGCTCAGTTGGTTAGAGTACCGGCCTGTCACGCCGGGGGTCGCGGGTTCGAGCCCCGTCAACCGCGCCACTTTCACCCCACCTGTCGGGGGCCGCAAGGCAAGCAGGACCGGCCCGGAGGGCACGCCGATGCGTCGGCAGAGATAAATGCGCGGTTGTAGCTCAGTTGGTTAGAGTACCGGCCTGTCACGCCGGGGGTCGCGGGTTCGAGCCCCGTCAACCGCGCCATTTTCTCCTCTCTTTTCAGCACAGTTGAAAATGGCAACGCAGACCCATCCGGGTGCTGCGGTTTTTGCTGTTTGTCCGCCTGTGAGCCTGTAAGACTAGGGGAACCGATAGCCCACCGTCAAAGGCCAGCCATGCAAGATCTGATTCCGCCCGCAACCGAACCCACAATTCGCGTTGTCGCCATGCCCACGGATACGAATCCCGCAGGCGATATTTTTGGCGGCTGGCTGATGAGCCAGATGGACCTTGCCGCAGGCACCATTGCCGCGCGGGTCAGCAAAGGGCGGGCGTCGACCGTGTCTGTCGATAAAATCCAGTTCCATCAGCCGGTGACCGTGGGGGATGAGGTGTCGTTCTATGCCGAGCTGGTGAAAATCGGCCGCACCTCGATGCGCATCCATGTGCGTGTCTGGAGCCGCGCGCGCCATCAGGAAGACAGCAAGCCCGTGACCGAAGGCGTCTTTACCTTTGTGGCGCTGGATGAAAACGCGCGACCGCGTCCGGTTCAGCCAGACGCCTGACCCTTTGGTCAGGCCGCAAGCGAATCGAGGAAGGTCAGCAGCGCCGCAGCCGTTGCCTCGGGCGACTGATCGACAAAGAAGTGGCCGCCGGGCACGGTTGTGGTCTGCATATTGGCCAAACGCGGCGACCAGGCCGCTGCCATGTCATAATGCCGCGCCATGGCCCCATCGGCCCCATAGGCCACAAGCGCGGGGCAGGTGACCTTCTGGCTCAGATCGGCGTTGTCGAGGGCGAAATCCACGTCGATCGCCGCGCGGTAGTCGTTGAACATGGTGTGTATACAGGCGGGGTCCCGCCAGGCCCTGCGGTAGGCGTCAAGCTGTTCGGGCGCGAAATCCGCAAGCCCCGCACCGCCCCAACCCGTCAGGCAACTGTGGAAGAACGCATCCACATCAGCCGAGATCAGCGTTTCTGGCACGGGCGCTGGCTGGGACAGGAAGAACCAGTGGTAATAAGCGCGCGCCACCTCTTTGCTGAGGTCTGACAGCAGCAGATGCGTGGGCACAATGTCCATGACCGTGAGGCTGGCGACGGCTTCGGGCGCGTCCAGTGCAAGGCGGTGCGCCGTCCGCCCGCCGCGATCATGGCCGATCAGGTGGAAGGTCTCGTGTCCGAGCGCCTGCATCAGGGCCAGTTGATCCGCACCCATATTGCGAAAGCTCATCGCCTCTACGCCGTCGGGTTTGGAGCTGTCGCCATAGCCGCGCAGATCTGCCGCGACGACCGAATAGCGCTGCGCCAGTAGGGGCGCCACCTGCGCCCAGAGCGCGCGGGTCTGAGGAAACCCATGCAGCAGCAGGACGGGCGGGCCTTCACCAGCCAGGCTGAAGGCAATGTCCTGACCGTTCACATGCAGGCTGTGGTCCTCGAACCCTGTGATCATCGCGGTCCCGTTCATGTCCGTCCCCCTTTATCAAAAAAGGCCCCGCTGTGGCGGGGCCTTCTGAGTATTGTGGGTTACTTGCTGAGCGCGTCAAGGATGCGTGCCCAGGATCGCGTGCCTTTGTGAAAGCTTTCCAAGTCGTATTTTTCGTTCGGGGAGTGGATCGCATCGTCGTCATTGGCAAAGCCGACTAGCATTGCATCCATGCCAAGGATCGATTTGAAATACCCCGCCACAGGGATGGAGCCGCCCATGCCGGAGAACACGGCCTCGCGGTCCCATTCTTCGGTCAGTGCGCCGCGCGCGGCCTCGAATTCGGTCCTTGTGGTGTCGATGACATAGGCAGGGGAGCCATCAAGGTCGAGGTCCCAGACAACTTTGGTGTCGGTGGGCAGGCGGTCCTCGACGTGTTTGCGCAGTTTTGCCCGCAGGGCGGCGGGATCCATATCGCCAACCAGTCGGCAGGTGATCTTGCAGTGTGCCTCGGAGGGAATCACTGTCTTGGTGCCCGCGCCCTGATAACCACCCCAGAGACCATTGATTTCCAGCGTGGGCCGCGCCCATTGCTGTTCCAACGTGGAGTAGGCCTTTTCGCCATGCGCCACGGTGTAGCCCGCATTGTCGAGGTAGTCTTTTTCGTCAAAGCCGCAGTTCTGCCACTGGCGCAGGATGTCAGCGGGCACCTCATGGACGCCTTCATAAAAACCCTCAACCGCGACGGCGCCTGTCTCATCGTCATGGAAGGACGCAATCAGTTTGGAGATTTCGCGCAGCGGGTTCAGACCGGGGCCGCCGTAGTGACCGGAGTGCAGGTCAATCTTGGGGCCGACCAGGGTGAATTCTTCCTTCAGCATACCGCGCAGCTGTGACGCGATCGACGGCACGCCGCGCGAGACCATAGAGGTGTCACAGATCAACGCCACATCGGCCTTCAGGGCCTCGGCGTGTTCTTTCAGGAAGGGGATCAGCGAGGGCGACCCCGATTCCTCTTCGCCCTCAAAGAAGAAGGTGATGCGGCACGGGAAGGAGCCATGCACCTGAGCCCAGGCGCGGCAGGCCTCCACAAAGGTCATCAACTGGCCCTTGTCGTCCGACGATCCGCGTCCGCGAATGACGGTGCCATTGGGGGTCTCTTCGAGCGCCGGGTCAAACGGCGGGCTGTTCCACAGGTCCAGCGGATCAACAGGCTGCACATCGTAGTGACCGTAAAAAAGCAGATGCGGCTTGTCAGTATTTTCCGCGCCCACTTCACCCATCACCATTGGGTGGCCGGGGGTCGGACATTTTTTGGCGTCGACCCCGATCGATTTCAAATCTGCCACCAACCAATCGGCGGCTTTGTCACAATCAGCTTTATAGGTCGGGTCCGTGGAAATCGACGGGATGCGTAGAAATTCCATCAGCCTGTCCGTTGCGGCGTCAAGATTGTTGTCAATGGTGGTCAATACGTCGTTGATTGACATGGGTTTCTCCTAGTTCAAAGCGCGGCGACGCTGCGTCACGCAGGCTGTTGCGCGGAGCCTATCAGCGGTCTGAAACGGACGCCAGAGCACAAGGCAAAGGGGTACAATTGGGAAAAAGAAGTTTCCCATTGGCGGCACAAACCCTGCGGCAAAACGACCGGATATCCGAAATTCCGCCACTTCTTTGGGGGCGCCATGCTTGTTGAAGACCTAGAAAGCTTCTAAATTGAGCGATACGCGAATTTGACCTGCGTCAAAGTTGCATCCCTTTTAGCCCTTTAGAAAGCGGTTCGTGGGATGTATCTATAATTCACTTCGCGCCGCAGACTGTCTGGGCGCGGAGGTGAGAGCAGGGACAGCCACGCGAGCCTCCGATCTTCTGGGGGACGTAGCTATGGAGAGACCGGTGGACTATAACGCGAAACTTGATGCAGCGATTGATGCCCTTCACGAAGAAGGCCGCTATCGCACCTTTATCGACATCGAACGCAAACGCGGCCAGTTTCCCCATGCAACCTGGAACAAAGACGACGGTACCCAGGAAGAGATCACGGTCTGGTGCGGCAATGACTATCTGGGCATGGGCCAGCATCCGGTTGTCCTGAAAGCGATGCGCGACGCCGTGGACCGGGCCGGGGCCGGGTCGGGCGGCACCCGCAATATTTCTGGCACCACCGTCTATCACAAGCGTCTGGAAGCCGAACTTGCCGATCTCCACGGCAAGGATGCGGCGCTGGTGTTTACCTCGGCCTATGTGGCGAATGACGCGACGCTGTCGACCCTGCCGAAACTGTTTCCCGGTCTGATCATCTATTCTGATGCGCTGAACCACGCCTCCATGATCGAAGGTGTGCGCCGCAATGGCGGGGCCAAGCGGATCTTCCGGCACAATGACGTCGAACACCTGCGCGAACTGCTGGCGGCGGATGATCCGGCCGCACCGAAACTGATCGCCTTTGAAAGCGTCTATTCGATGGACGGTGATTTCGGCCCGATCGAGGCGATCTGTGATCTGGCGGATGAATTCAATGCGCTGACCTATATTGATGAGGTTCACGCTGTGGGAATGTATGGCCCGCGCGGCGGTGGGGTCAGCGAACGCGACGGGCTGGCCCATCGCATTGACATTATCAATGGCACGCTGGGCAAGGCCTATGGCGTCATGGGCGGCTATATTGCAGCCTCGGCCAAGATGGTAGATGCGGTGCGCTCTTATGCGCCGGGCTTCATTTTCACCACCTCCATTGCGCCTGCCGTGGCAGCTGGGGCGGCGGCTTCGATTGCTTACCTGAAAGAACACGGCGAGCTGCGCGAAAAACATCAGGAGCAGGCCCGCATTCTGAAGATGCGCCTGAAGGCCGCAGGTCTGCCGATCATCGATCATGGCAGCCACATTGTGCCGGTGATCGTTGGCAACCCGGTTCATACCAAAAAGCTCAGCGATATGCTGCTGTCGGACTATGGGATTTACGTCCAGCCGATCAATTATCCCACGGTTCCACGCGGCACTGAACGGCTGCGGTTCACCCCGTCCCCTGTTCATGGGCCGAAGGAATTGGATCATTTGGTTAGGGCAATGGACACGCTCTGGTCTCATTGTGCGCTAAATCGCGCTGAGTTGGCCGGATAACACACTGAGAAGTTTTCTGTTAGCGGTTTTGTGTTATCGTTTCTGTAATGAACCTCCCATACCGAATCGGGATTCGGTACAGAGGGGGAACAATGTCTTACCAAGGCAGGAAACGATGGGACTGCAGGCATGATCGGGCGCTTTTCATTGCGCAGAAACGGCGGGAGTAATTCGTCGTCAGAGCCCAAGAGCTTTGACGATTTCGAATTGCGTCTTGGCGACGTCATGCGCGGTGAGCGGGCCACAATGGGCAAATCGCTGCTGGATGTGCAGCGCGAACTGCGGATCAAGGCCTCTTATATCGCTGCCATCGAAAACTGCGATCCCACTGTTTTTGACACGCCGGGCTTTATTGCTGGCTATGTACGCTCTTATGCGCGCTACCTTGGCATGGACGCCGAAGAATGCTTCCGCAACTTCTGCATCGAAAGCGGCTTTGAAGTCGCCCATGGCATGTCCGTCGAAGCTTCGGGCAAAAAGCCGCGCGCAGCAGCCTTGCCGGCGCAGGGCGGGCTGGGCAGCGAAGCCTTTGCAGGCACACCGTTCCTGCCAGCGGATGAAGGCATTGTCACACGGATTGAACCGCGCGCTGTTGGCTCTTTGCTGGTGCTGCTCGCGGTGATCGGTGGTATTGGCTATGGCGGCTGGCAAGTGCTGCGTCAGGTGCAGCAGGTGACCTTTGCGCCGGTCGAACAAACGCCGGATGTGCTGGCGGATCTCGACCCGCTGGAAGGCGTGGTCGTGGCAGATGCTGCATCCGAAGATCCCGCGACCGAAGCTTTGAACCGTCTGTATCGCCCACAAGCCCTGGATGTGCCTGTGTTGGTGGCGCGGGATGCGCCGATCGCCACGCTTGATCCGCGTGATTTTGGCAATTTCACCGGCTTTGAGCAGCTGAACCGTGAAACAGCGCCCAGTGTTTTGCTGGCCGAGGCGACGGTGACAGACCGCCCGGTCGTGCCAACGGCCGCAGCCACCGCAACACCGCAGGTGGTCGAAGCGCCAGCGCCGGGCGTTCAGATCCTGGCCGTGCGGCCATCATGGGTACAGGTCAAAACCGCTGGCGGCACTGTTCTGTTTGAAACGATTATGGAGCCGGGCCAGACCTATGATGTGCCCGCCAGTGATGAACCGCATATCTTTGGCACCGGTGAAAGCAGCGGTATCTATTTCGCGGTCAATGGCGCCCATTACGGCCCCGTTGGCCCGCGCGGTCAGGTGACCAAACGTATTGATCTCGCGCCCGAGGCCCTGTCCGAACGTTTCCAGATCGCGGATCTTGAGGCGGAGGCAAATGAACCGCTGGCGACAATGGTTGCCCAGTTGCGCGCGCAGACCCCCGACAGCGAATAACCGCCCCCTCTCAGCCTATCCCTTCGCGGGATCCCTGTTGCAGCAAGGGGCATCCAGCCCTATGTATCGGCAAGACCGTTACCGATGGGCTGCAAGAGCAGGAATACGCATGTCGATGAATCACATCCGCCCCTGGCGCAATATTGAACGCCGCAAAAGCCGTCAGATCCATGTCGGTAATGTGCCCGTCGGCGGCGACGCACCGATTGCGGTGCAGACCATGACCAACACGCTGACCACGGATGCCAAGGCAACGATCGAACAGGTTCTTGCCGCAGCCGAAGCGGGCGCAGATATTGTGCGCGTGTCGGTCCCGGATGAGGCCAGTGCAAAGGCGCTGAAAGAGATTGTTCGCGAAAGCCCGGTGCCAATCGTGGCGGACATTCATTTCCACTACAAACGCGGGATTGAAGCCGCCGAGGCAGGGGCCGCCTGCCTGCGCATCAACCCGGGTAACATTGGCGATGAAAAACGCGTGGCCGAAGTGATCCGTGCCGCGCGCGATCACAATTGCTCGATCCGCATTGGCGTGAACGCAGGGTCGCTCGAAAAGCACCTTTTGGACAAATACGGCGAACCCTGTCCCGATGCGATGCTTGAATCGGGGCTGGATCACATCAAAATCCTGCAAGATCACGACTTCCACGAGTTCAAAATCTCGGTCAAAGCCTCCGACGTGTTTATGTCTGCCGCAGCCTATCAGATGCTGGCAGAGGCCACGGACGCGCCGATCCACCTTGGCATTACCGAAGCAGGCGGGCTGATGTCGGGCACCATTAAATCGGCAATTGGCCTGGGCCAGCTGTTGTGGATGGGCATTGGCGACACCCTGCGGGTGAGCCTCTCGGCTGACCCGGTGGAAGAGGTCAAGGTCGGCTACGAGATCCTGAAATCGCTTGGCCTGCGTCACCGCGGCGTGAACATCATCTCGTGCCCGTCCTGTGCGCGCCAGGGGTTTGATGTGATCAAAACCGTGGAAACGCTCGAAGACCGCCTGGCCCATATCAAAACGCCCATGAGCCTCAGCATTATTGGCTGCGTGGTGAATGGCCCGGGCGAGGCGCTGATGACGGACGTGGGCTTTACGGGCGGCGGCGCGGGCAGCGGCATGGTCTATCTGGCGGGCAAAGCCAGCCACAAAATGTCCAACGATCAGATGGTCGACCACATCGTCGAAGAGGTCGAGAAAAAGGCCGCCGAACTTGACGCTGCCGCGGCGGAAGCCGCCGAATAACCGGCTGCGTCACTTCTTTTGGCCCAAAATACTCCGGGGGTGTGGGGGCAGCGCCCCCACGGTGGCCAATCAACCGCGTGCGTCGCGGATCTCCTTGACCATGTCCAGCATCGCATCCGCAGGCAGATAGCCGCGCAGAAGTTCGGTATCGACCACAAAGCTCGGCGTGCCCGAGATAGACAGCTGCTGTGCGAGCGCGCGGGTGCGGGTGATGGCCTCTGTGACTTCCGGCGCATTCATGCCCGCAAGAATGGCGTCCCCATCCAGATCCAACCCTTTGGCAAGACGGCGCAGGGCCACATCTGTGGGTTCACCTGAAAAGGCCAGCAGCGCATCGTGCACCGCTTTATAGGCCGCGTCGCCAGCAATGTTTTTCGTCGCAATGGCAAACCGCGACGCGGTCATGGAGGCTTCGCCCAAAATCGGGAATTCTTTCACCACAAGGCGGATATTGCCGTCTTTTTCCAATAGTTTAGCGATCTCTGGCACGGCGCGCCGACAATAGCCGCAGCGGTAGTCCATGAACTCGACCACAGTGATGTCGCCCTCGGGGTTGCCACCAACCCAAGAATAGCCGTCGTTTTGCAGCTCGGCCAAATAGGTTTCGACCAGCGCGTCATCACGGGCGGCCTCGGCTGCGGCCTGACGCTGTTCCAGAACGGCGACGGCTTCCATGATCACTTCGGGGTTTTCCAGCAGATAGCTGCGCACGGCCTGACCAAAGGCATCGCGCTCGGCGCTGTTCATGCTGTCGATATCAAACGCGGCCAGTGGGGTGGCCAGCAGGCTCAGTCCGACGGTGGCCGAGGCGGTAAAGCGGGTCAGGGCGTTCATTTCTTTTTCCTTTTCTCAGAGCGCTCATAGGCCAGGAACACGTCCTGCGCCCGTCGCCAAGGGGGGGAGCCCTCGGGCAACAGTCCGAGAGCACGTTTTGCATGGGTGCCTGCGTCGTTCAAACGACCGCGGAGGGCATAGCGTTCTGCAGTGACCACAGAAGCCATTCCGTTTTGTCCGGTTTGGGCATAGGCTAGCGACATATCTCGCAGCAAGCGATGATTGCGGAAATCGCGAAGACGGGCGCGTTCCAAAGTTGCCAATGCGGTCTTTGGGTTTCCGGCTGACAATTGTGTGCGACCCAAACCCGCAAGGATAAGTGCGTCCTTGGGCGCTAGCTTTGCGGCGCGGGCATAGGCGGCATTGGCCTCTTCCCAGCGACGGTTTTCATACAGGATCTGCCCTTCAAGTTCGGCGTAGAAGGGGTCATTGGGGCGCAGCCTGCGCAGGTCACGCATTTGTTTCAGGGCCGCATTCAGCTTGTTGTTGCGAAAATCAGCAATGGCGCCGCGCATCAGTTTGACGTCCGCATAGGTTTCGCTGCGCAGGCGGCGTTTGGTCCATTTTGGCGCGCGTTTGAAAGCCGAGAGCTTGCCCTGGACCCGTGCCAGCCAATAGGCCGCATCCGGGTCTTTGCCGGGATCCTCGGGCAGGGTGGCGACAACGGCTTCGGCGGCGCGAATACGGTCGCGGGTCAGCGGGTGGGACCGCATATAAGGGTCCTGATTGCGGCGCGACAGCACCTCTTGGCCGGCAAACAGCCCATGCAGTTCGATCATGCCGCGCGGATTAATGCCTGCGCGTCGCAGATACGTAATGGCGGAGCGGTCGGCAGAGGCTTCCTCGGCACGCGTATGGCTCAGGAAACTCCGAAGGGCGCTGGATTGCGTGCCAGCGGCCACGCCGATCGCGGCCTCGCCTCCGCCCAGTGCGCCCGCCAGAACCGCCAGTGCCGTCCCAAGCCCGGCAGCGGTGCCCGCATTGCGGATGTTTTGCCCGCGTCTGCCGATATGGCCGTTGGCAATATGGGCGGCCTCATGTGCGATGACGGCCTGCAGCATTTCAGGCTTTGTGGTGCGCAGGATCAGCCCGTAGTTCAGAAAGATCGCCGTATGGTCGATGACAAAGGCGTTGAGGCTGGCGCTGTCGACCACCAAAAGACGGGTGCTGCTGGGGTTCAGGCCCGCCGCCCGCAGCACAGGCGACGCCAATTCGCGCAGCCCGTGTTCAATATCTGCGTCACGCAGCAGCGAAACCCCCTGCGCCCGCGCAGGCGCGACCAGCATGTTCAGACCCAGCACAAACGCCAATAGGGCGCTTATCATACGGATCACGAACAATCGGTCCGACAGCGAACGGGCCGAAAGCCGCAGAAACGCACGGCGCGGGATTGACGGGACGGGGATTAACCGGTCAAAGATCATGGCCGCACCATGGGAGATCAGAATGCGAAACTCAACCCGTTCCAACGTCGATCCCTTCATTGTGATGGATGTGATGGAGGCCGCCCGCAAAGCCGAGGAAAAAGGCCGCCATATCATCCACATGGAGGTGGGGCAGCCCGCGACAGGGGCGCCGGAACGTGCCCGCCGCGCCTTGGCCGACGCGCTGGACAAAGGCGCGATGGGCTACACGGTTGCACTTGGTCTGCCAGAGCTGCGGGCGCGGATCGCGCAGATGTATGGGGAATGGTACAATGTGGACCTGAACCCTGACCGCGTGGTGATCACGCCGGGGTCTTCGGGCGCGTTTATTCTCAGCTTTACCGCGCTGTTTGACAGCGGTGATCGCGTCGGGATTGGCGCACCGGGCTATCCCAGCTATCGCCAGATCCTGAGCGCATTGGGCATGCAGCCTGTGGACATCCAGACAGCGCCGGAAAACCGGCTCCAGCCGGTGGCGGCGGATCTGGTGGGGCAGGACCTGCGCGGGCTTTTGGTCGCAAGCCCCGCAAACCCCACCGGCACGATGTTGTCCAAACCCGCATTGACCGAGCTGATGGGTGCAGCTGCCGAGGCCGGGGCGTCGTTTATTTCGGACGAGATCTATCATGGCATTGAGTACGAGGCGAAGGCGGTCACCGCGCTTGAAGTCTCAGATGACGCCTATGTGATCAATTCCTTCTCCAAATATTTCTCCATGACCGGCTGGCGCGTGGGCTGGATGGTGGTGCCCGAAGATCATGTGCGTGTGGTCGAACGCATTGCGCAGAACATGTTCATTTGCGCCCCCCACGCGAGCCAGGTTGCGGCGTTGGCGGCAATGGATTGCGAAGACGAGCTGCAGGACAATCTGGCCGTCTATGCCAAGAACCGTCAGCTGATGCTCGACGGGTTGCCCCAGGCGGGGTTTGACAAAATCGCACCGCCAGATGGGGCGTTTTATGTCTATGCGGATGTCTCGGACATCACGCAGGACAGTCGCGCGCTGGCGGCGGAGATTCTGGAAAAGGTTGGTGTTGCCGTCACGCCGGGCCTGGATTTTGACCCCGTGCGCGGGGCGACGACGCTGCGGTTTTCTTATGCGCGCTCAACGGCGGATATTGAGGAAGGGCTGCTACGGCTCAAGACCTTCATGGAGGGGCGGCTATGATCCGGGCGGTCCTTCTGGCGCTGATGCTTTTGTTTCCAGCTGCGGTGGTGGCCCAAGGGTTTTCCGCGCTGGCGCGGGTTATGCCGGAAAACAGCAGCTTGCGGGACAAAGGGCGCGATGTTCACCTGCAGCTGGGGCTGAGCCAGGGCGTGCCGTTTCGCGTTTTTACCCTAGATGCGCCCGCGCGTCTGGTGCTGGACTTCCAGGAAGTGGACTGGAGCGCGCTTGCGGTGGGGACTTTTGGCGACAGTGCACAGGTCGCGGCCCTGCGGTATGGCGGGTATGTTCCGGGCTGGTCGCGGATGGTGCTGGAACTGGCGGGGCCAATGGAGGTTTCGCAGGTGGCCATGACGGTCGATGACGAAACAGTCGAGGCCGAGCTGAAGGTGAAGCTATCGCCCACCGACGCACAGACGTTTGCCAAAGCCGCGGGCGCACCACAGGATCCCCGTTGGGACCTGCCAGAGCCAGAGCCGATTGCGCTGGCCCCGGAGCAGCGGCGCAACGGTCCGCTGGTTGTGATGCTGGACCCGGGCCATGGTGGTTTGGATCCGGGCGCAGAGACCGAATACAACGGCCAGTATCAGAACGAAAAATCTCTGATGCTGCGCTTCGCCTATGAACTGGGCGAGATCCTGATGCGCTCGGGCGAGTTTGAGGTGATCCTGACGCGAGAGGGCGATTACTTTGTCTCACTCGAACGGCGCATTGCCATGGCCCATCAGGTGGAGGCCGATTTGTTTGTGTCGCTGCATGCGGACGCGCTGGCCGAAGGGTTGGCACATGGGGCAAGCATCTATGTGCTGTCCGAAGAGGCCTCGGATGTGGCCTCTGCCAAACTGGCCGAACGCCATGACCGCGCCCAGCTTCTCAGCGGCACAGATCTGAGCGGCACCGACGATGCGGTGACCGATATTATGCTGGATCTGGCCCGTCAGGAAACCCAGCCGCGCAGCGAAGCCCTTGCGGCTTCGGTGGTGCGGGGACTGCAAAGCGAAGCGGTCAAAATGTACCGCCGCCCGCTGCAGTCGGCTGGGTTTTCGGTGCTGAAATCGGCCGATATCCCGTCAATTCTGGTGGAGGTTGGCTATCTGTCCAGTCCCAAGGACGCGGCCAATATCACCAATCCCGACTGGCGCAAGAAGGCGGCGCGCGGGATCATGAACGGCATCCGTGCCTGGCGCAATCAGGACGAGGCGCAGCGCGCATTGGTGCGCCAGTAAGTCCGGCAACTCAGCCCGGCAACAAAATGCTGCGGGCGGGGGCTTTGGCCCGTCGCCCGTTTCGCATCCGTCTAATTGATGGTAGAATGGGCGTGAAATTCCCCCCATTGCGCATCCGGCGCGGATCTGGTTCTTGACCTCTTGGGCCCATATCTGTTGGCGGAGGCCCATATCTTTGACCCCAGCCCCGGAGCAGCCTATACAGGCCGCATTCCGCGAAAGAGGCCCAAACGTGCTCAGGTTCATCTTCTCCTTTTTTGGCTCCATCTTCAGCACCTTGACGCTTGGCATTGCCATGGCGGCACTGTCGGTGGGCGCGATTTTCTGGGTCTATGGGCGCGATCTGCCCAGCCATGAAAGCCTGGCGCAGTATCAGCCGCCGACCATCAGCCGGATTTATTCCGGCGAAGGGCAGCTGATCGATGAATTTGCCAAAGAACGCCGTCTGTTCACCCCATCCGAGGAAATTCCGGCGCTGGTGAAGCAGGCGTTTATCTCGGCCGAGGACAAGAATTTCTATGTCCACAAGGGGTATGACGCGCGTGGTATTCTGGCGGCGGCGGTGCAGGCGGTGCAAAGCCGGGGGCGCAATGTGCGCGGGGCCTCGACCATCACCCAGCAGGTGATGAAGAATTTCCTGCTGTCCGGCGACCGTCAGGCGGAACGCAAGATCAAGGAAATCATCCTCGCCACCCGGCTTGAGGAGACACTGAGCAAGGAACAGATCCTTGAGCTGTATCTGAACGAGATTTTCCTTGGCCAGAATTCCTATGGTGTCACCGCTGCGGCGCAGACCTATTTCAACAAAACCCTCGACGAGCTGACCCCGCATGAGGCCGCGACTTTGGCGTCCATGCCCAAGGCCCCGTCGGATTTCCATCCGGTGCGCCGCAAGGAGCGTCTGCTGAAACGGCGCGACTATGTTCTCGAAGAGATGAAAGAGAACGGATATATCACCGACGCGGTCTATGACTACGAGGTGGCACAGCCCTTGCGGTCTGTTCAGAACGGCGATTTTGAGGCCTTCCGCACCGCATTGCCGCCGCGTGATTACTTCACCGATGAAATCCGCCGCCAGCTGTCCAGTGACTTTGGCGAAGGCGAATTTTTCACCGGCGGTTTCACCATTCGCGCCACCATCGATGAAGAGATGCAGTCCGAAGCGGCCCTTGCCATGCGCAAAGGGCTGGAGAACTTCGACCGCTCGCGCCAGATCTGGCGGGGCACTGGCCTGACGCTTGAGGGCGTGGATCTGAACGATGAGGCCGCATGGCGCGACGCCCTGGCGGATTCTCGTGCCCCGCGCGACATTGTGACCGAAGGCGGCAAATGGCACCCTGCTGTGGTGCTGACTGTGGCCGAGCAAAGCCTGACCCTTGGCATTCAGAACGTTGATGGCACCGGCACTGTGCCGCGTGCGGACATCAAATGGATGAAGGGCAACTTCTTTGACAATTTTACAGCCGGTGATGTGATCCTGACCATGAAGGTCGATGACCACTGGTCTGTGCGGCAGGTTCCCGAAGTGCAGGGCGGCTTTGTCGCGATGGACGTCAACACCGGCCGTGTGATCGCCATGCAGGGTGGTTTCTCATATCAGGCGAGTGTGTTTAACCGCGCCACCCAAGCGCGCCGTCAGCCGGGGTCAAGCTTTAAGCCCTTCGTCTATGCCGCCGCGCTCGACAGCGGGTATAGCCCCGCAACCATCGTGGTCGACGCCCCGATCGAGATCAACACGCCGCAGGGCCTGTGGCGACCCAAGAACTCTTCGAACAAGTTCTACGGCCCCACGCCGCTGCGGACGGGTATTGAACAGAGCCGGAACCTGATGACCATTCGTCTGGCGCAAGAGGTCGGCATGCCGGTGATTGCGGGCTATGCGGAACGCTTTGGCGTCTATGACAATATGGGCACTTTCCTTGCGAACTCGCTCGGCTCCGAGGAGACGACGCTGTATAAAATGGTGGCGGCCTATGCGATGTTTGCCAACGGCGGTGAACGGGTGGAGCCGACGCTGGTGGACCGGATACAGGACCGCTTTGGGCGCACCATTTACCGCCATGACGAACGCGAGTGCACCGACTGTCTGCGCCCTGATCTGGCCGAAGGACAGGCGCCAAAGATTGTCACCCATCGTGAACGCGTTATGGACCCGATCACGGCCTATCAGCTGACATCGATGATGAAGGGCGTGGTGGATCGCGGCACCGCAGCCAGCGCCATTGACCTGCCGGTGCCTGCCGCGGGCAAGACCGGCACCACCAATGACAGTCGCGATGCGTGGTTTGTTGGCTTTACCTCCAATATCGTGGCGGGCTGCTATTTTGGTTATGACCAGCCGCGTCCGATGGGCCGTGGGGCCTATGGCGGCACCCTTTGTGGTCCGGTGTTCCAGCAGTTCATGACCAAAGCGACCGAGAAATTCGGCGGTGGTCCCTTTGCCGTGCCGCCGGGGGGGCAGTTTATCAAGATCGACCGTTTTACCGGTGGTCGGCTGCCAGACAGTGCCAGTGGCGATTATGTGGTGGCGGAATATTTCCGCGAGGGGGAGGAGCCAATCTTTGGTCTGACCTATGACGGCGGTTTTGCCATGGGATCAAACCTGCCGCTGATCGAAGAAGCCGCGCAGGCCGGGCGGCGGGTCAAAACCTCGTCCGGGGGCACTGCCGTTCTGGGGCCAAAAGCGAATTTTGGCACCATCAGTTCCGGCGGTCTGTACTAAGCGCCAGACAAGACAGGGGAGGCTTCGGCCTCCCTTTGTGTTTTTGCTTTGATTTGAACGCCTGCTGCGCTTGCCCGCCGCGCTGAGGTGGTTTATTCACACGGCCTGAACATAGTGACAGGACTTGCCCCATGCGCGCCGAAATCCAGAATATCGTTGCCGAAATCGAGAACTCCCTGACCCTGCTGGCGCAGCGCCTGGACTGGGAAACGGCCGAATTCCGTCTGGAAGAGTTTAACGCGCGCGTTGAAGACCCGAACCTGTGGGATGACCCTGTAGCGGCACAGAAACTGATGCGCGAGCGTCAGTCGCTGGTCGATGCCATCGACACCTATAAGTCCATCAAACAGGAGCTGACCGACAGCATCGACCTGATCGAACTGGGCGAGATGGAAGAGGACGAAGAGGTCGTCACCGAGGCCGAAGAGACCCTGAAGGCGCTGAAGGAGACAGCCGCCAAGAAAGAGCTCGAGGCGCTTTTGGATGGGGAAACCGACCCCAATGACGCCTTTCTTGAAATCAAGGCAGGCGCGGGCGGCACCGAGGCCTGCGACTGGGCATCAATGTTGGCACGTATGTATGTCCGCTGGGCGGAAAGCCGGGGCTTTGAGGTCGAACTGCAGGAAGAACAGGCGGGCGCTGAGGCGGGCATTAAATCTGCGACCTATCAGATCAAAGGCCATAATGCCTATGGCTGGCTGAAATCTGAGAGCGGCACGCACCGTCTGGTGCGGATTTCGCCCTTTGGCAAGGGCACCCGCGAGACCTCTTTTGCGGCCGTCGGCGCCTATCCGGTGATCGACGACAATATTGAAATCGAAGTGAACCCTGCCGACATCCGCATCGACACCTACCGGTCGTCCGGTGCCGGTGGTCAGCACGTGAACACCACGGACTCGGCGGTGCGCATCACCCACGCGCCTACGGGGATCGTTGTGACCTCGTCTGAGAAGTCGCAGCACCAGAACCGCGATATTGCCATGAAAGCGCTGAAATCGCGCCTGTATCAGCTGGAGCTGGACCGCCGCAACGCCGAGGTGAACGCGCTGCACGAAGCCAAAGGCGACGCGGGCTGGGGCAATCAGATCCGATCCTATGTGATGCAGCCCTACCAGATGGTCAAAGATCTGCGCACCAACCACGAAACCGCTGACACCAAAGGCGTTCTGGATGGGGATCTGGATGAGTTCATGGCCGCCACGCTGGCGCTGAAGGTTGCCGGCAAAAGCCGCGCCGACGCGCAGGGCGAGGACTAAGGACGAGCTGCAACCAAACAGGGGCTTTGCCCCTCTGCCCGATGGGCATTCACCCCAGAGTATTTGGGGCCAAAAGAAGGGGCGGCGTTGGCTGCCCTTTTGCTGTTTCAGAGATACATCTTTGGGATAGAAATGATCCTTCTTATCCTCGGTTCGTAAGAGAGGTGCTGAGGAGGGGTATTGTTGCCAATAGATCAGGTGCTGTCCGCAGAGAGCCGCGCAGAACCCGGTGTCCCGCCGTTGGGGACACTGCGCCTTCGTCACCTGTCTGCCGCCTTGCGTGCCGGCTGGCGAGACTTTCTGACACACCCGTTCTATGGCATTGCTTTCGCCGGATTCTACGTGATCGCTGGCTGGGTGATGCTTTGGGTGTCGACGGCTTCGGGTACCACGTTCTGGTTGGTGCTGGCAGCGATCGGATTTCCGCTGATCGGGCCTTTTGCGGCCACTGGGCTATACGAGATCTCGCATCTGGAAGAACGGGGCAGGCGGATTGAGCCGTGGCATGTGGTGTCCGTGATTCTGGAACAGGGGCGCCGCCAGTTGCCGTCGCTCTGTGCCGTGATCATTGTTGTGTTTCTGTTTTGGTTCTTTTTGGGACACATGATTTTTGCCCTGTTTATGGGGCATATGCCGATGGTGAATGTTTCGACATCTCTTGAGACCTATGTGACTGGTCCGGGGCTTGCCATGTTTGCTTTTGGCACGCTGGTTGGCGCTGGGTTTGCGCTCTTGCTGTATATGATTACGGTTATGGCCATGCCGCTGCTGTTGGATCGCGAGGTGGATTTTGTCACTGCGATGATCACCAGCTTTACCTTTGTTCAAAGAAACCCTGTCGTCATGCTGATTTGGGGCGTAGGCTTGGCGGGGGGCACCTTTCTGGCGATGCTGCCGGGGTTTTTGGGGTTGTTAGTTGTTTTGCCTTGGTTGGGGCATGCGAGCTGGCATCTCTATCGCCTTGCCCGCGCGGTCGCGGAAGAGGGCGATGCTGCACCGCTTAGCTGAACCGGTCACCAAGGCGAAGAAGCCGACGGTGATAGGGGATAATGTCAGGGGCCTCCAAGAAGCCGGATTTGCGTGCCGCAGGCAGCGCATGGCGGACATTGGGGCCGAGGTACTCGTAGAGCATGCGCATGGCCCGGTCGCCGCTTTCGCTTTCGCGCACTGATCGCGCCACATATCCGATCCAGAGCCCGTTTTCGGCCGACGACACGCGCGCAAGATAGTTGAAGGAGTAGGTATAGCTTTGGCGCCGACCCAGCACAAACGCCACGCCGTCTTCATGGCTGGTCAGATAGCCGCGAAATTCGCGCGAGCGTCCATCCATGGGCAGGCCCTGATAGATCATGCCTGCGCGTGGTTCGAACCCTTTGATATAGGTGACGCTGCCATCGCGGAAGACGTAAACGATGCCGACAATAAAACGGGCGTCATCCACAAAAGACCGGCGCGTGAACCGGTAAAATCCCGATGGGAAGATCTCTTCGGACACCTTGTGGACACCGACACCGAGAAAGTCGTTCAGAAACGGCGAATTCAGGATGCTATTGTGGGTCTGAAGATTTTCCGCAGGCTCCAACAGAATGCGGGCGTCGACTTCAAAAAAAGAGCAAATGCGGTCCAGCACATCGGGTCTTGGGAAGCTTTCGCCCGACAAATACCGATTGAACTGGGTGCGATTGATTCCCAGCCGACGCGAGAGTTCGGAAATCGAAGGGTAGCCACGCGCAAGCATATGCAGATTGTCGCCAAACATATTGCGCAATTCGGCAGGTGAGCGTGTCGGTTTCGGCATGGATACAGGTTCACTTGTTATCGGGCGGCGGTTTGCCGCCACTTGTGGCGACATGAGCCGGATTTGATGCTATTTGGCGACAGTTTGTAGCCATTTAGTATCTAGATCGTACTTCAGGTGACACAAAATGCAATAACTAAGGCCGTAGTTTTCCGTGTTTGAAACGGAGGAATTGCAGCAGAATGGAGTCGTAAAATGTGAGGTTTGAGATGATAGGCGTTGTCGTTTGGACAGATCAGACTTTTGAGAAAGCCGTAATTTGGTGTGAAGATCAGAGTGATTTGGCCTATTTTGTGCGGCCGGATCAGGAATTTTTTGAAAACAATAAGATGACAGCGGGCGAAATTTCTGCGCCCCTTGACGACATAAGAAAAGGCGATTTGGTGGTGTTTGACGCCTACTATGAAGGCGACTGCCGGATGGCTAAGAACTTGCGCCTATTGGAAGAGGACTCGCATCCTCTGCTGGCGGATTATCTGCAACCTGACGCGAATTCGGACCAAGGTGGCCAAACGGCTGCTGTGGCGTCTGACCATCTCGCACAGGATCAGGTGAAAACAACCGGAGAGATTTTGCCGTTTCTCGGAGGCAACAACGGACGGGTGGGGCATCAGGTTCAACCCAATCGACGCAAATCCGGATGAACGTTTTGCAGAAATCAGCGGAGCTCTGCTCTGTCTGAGGTCGCAATGCGGAACGAGTGTCAGATGAGTATGAACAAGAAAAGCGCGCCATAAGGCGCGCTTTTTTACTGTTTTATCGTGGAAAGGCGCGGGATTATTCGCCGCGCAGCAGCGCGGCCACGCCTGTGCGCGCGATCTTGCTCAGTCCCAGCGGGCGCATCAGATCGGCAAAAGCGTCGATTTTGTCCGGCGCGCCGGTGATCTCGAAGATGAAAGAGTTCAGCGTGCTGTCGACAACCTTAGCGCGGAAAATATCCGCCAGACGCAGCGCTTCGACCCGCTTGTCTCCTTCGCCAACCACTTTGACAATCGCCAGTTCCCGTTCCACCGACGGGCCTGCAACGGTCAGATCGGTCACGTCATGCACGGGCACAATCCGACCCAGCTGCGCTTTGATCTGTTCGATCACCTGTGGGGTGCCGGTGGTGACAATGGTGATACGGCTCAGGTGGCCGGTATGGTCGACTTCGGCCACGGTGAGGCTGTCGATATTGTAGCCACGGCCCGAGAACAGGCCAATCACACGCGCCAGAACACCGGGTTCGTTTTCCACCAGAATGGTGATTGTGTGACGCTCTTGCACATCCGAGAAATTCGGCCGCAGGTTATAGGCGGAATGCTTGGTGGAGCCTTTTTTGATATGTAGGGCAGACATCTGCGTCCCTTTCTGAAAAATCGGGGGCAGGGCGCGTTTCGCCCTGCAATCTGTTCCTAAAAAGGTGCGTTACACCAGCACCGCGCCGCCGGATTGGATGACGCCTTGGGTTTCGGCCTCGCCCAGCAGCATTTCGTTGTGTGCCTTGCCCGACGGGATCATCGGGAAGCAGTTCTCGTGCTTCTCTACCAGACAGTCAAAGATCACCGGGCCGTCATATTCGATCATTTCCATGATCGCGTCGTCCAGATCCTTGGGGTCCTTGCAGATGATGCCTTTCGCGCCGAAGGCCTCGGCGAGTTTTACAAAATCAGGCAGCGCTTCGGACCAGGAATGGCTGTAGCGTTCGCCGTGCAGCAGTTCCTGCCACTGGCGCACCATGCCCAGACGTTCGTTGTTCAGGATGAACTGTTTG
Source organism: Tritonibacter multivorans (assembly GCF_001458415.1). Taxonomy (GTDB): domain Bacteria; phylum Pseudomonadota; class Alphaproteobacteria; order Rhodobacterales; family Rhodobacteraceae; genus Epibacterium; species Epibacterium multivorans. The sequence continues at coordinate 305,908 of NZ_CYSD01000039.1, forward strand.
ACCGGCAGGCGGTACTGCACTGCGGTGCCCATTTCCTGCATGTTCATCAGCCAGGAGGCTTCACCCGCAACGTTCACAACCAGCGCATCGGGGTGGGCAACCTGCACGCCGATGGACGCAGGCGTGCCATAGCCCATGGTGCCGAGGCCCCCTGAGGTCATCCAGCGGTTCGGATCTTCAAAGCCAAGGTATTGCGCCGCCCACATCTGGTGCTGGCCCACCTCGGTGGTGATATAGCGATCCATACCCTTGGTCAGCTCTTCCAGACGCTGCAGCGCGTATTGCGGCTTGATCGTGGTCTCGGAATTTTTGAAGTCCAGACACCGGATCGCACGCCAGTCGCTGATCTGCTTCTGCCATGTGGCAATCGCATCGGCGTTGGTCTTGCGGCCGCGGGATTTCCAGACCTTCAGAATATCTTCCAGCACATGGCCCACGTCACCCACGATCGGAATATCCACGCGGACAACCTTGTTGATCGACGACGGATCAATGTCGATATGCGCCTTTTTGGAGTTCGGGCTGAACGCATCCAGACGGCCGGTGATCCGGTCATCAAAACGCGCACCGACGTTGATCAGCAGGTCACAGCCATGCATGGCCATGTTCGCCTCGTAAAGCCCGTGCATGCCCAGCATACCCAGCCAGTTTTTACCGGACGCAGGATAGGACCCCAGCCCCATCAGGGTCGAGGTGATCGGAATGCCCGTTGCATCCACCAGCTCGCGCAGCAGTTGGCTTGCGCCGGGGCCAGAGTTGATGACGCCACCACCGGTGTAGAACACCGGGCGTTCTGCGGTCTCAAGCGCGGCCACCAGTTCGGTGATCTCTTCCATATCGCCCTTCAGCTGCGGCTGATAGGCCGAGGCCGCGGGCTTCGGCGGCTGGTATTCACCGTTGGCGAACTGAACATCCTTGGGGATGTCGATCAGAACGGGGCCCGGACGGCCCGAGGTCGCCACGTGGAAAGCCTCGTGCAGGGTTTCGGCCAGCTTGTCTGTCTCTTTGACCAGCCAGTTGTGCTTGGTGCAGGGGCGGGTGATGCCCACAGTGTCGGCCTCTTGGAACGCGTCCGAGCCGATCATAAAGGTCGGCACCTGACCGGTCAGGACCACCAGCGGGATCGAATCCAGCAGCGCATCCGTCAGGCCGGTCACCGCATTGGTGGCACCGGGACCCGAGGTCACCAGAACAACACCGGGCTTGCCGGTCGACCGGGCATAGCCTTCGGCGGCATGCACCGCGCCTTGCTCGTGACGGACCAGAATGTGGCGAATGTCGTTTTGCAGGAAGATTTCATCATAGATGGGTAGCACGGCGCCACCGGGGTACCCGAATACCGTGTCCACACCCTGATCTTTCAGGGCTTGAACAACCATCTTTGCGCCGGTCATCTCACGTGTCATCTGCTTTGCTCCAGTATGCGACATCGTCTGTGTTTCAAGTGTGCGAGAAGGGAAGCCCCCATAAAAAAACCCCCGAGTAATCTCAGGGGCGCATGGGGTCGATTATGGACAACCGTTACCGGCCCATGCGCATGGTTCCTACGATGACGACTAGCGTGTTCACGAGGGCTCTCCTTCAAGCGTTGACGGGGACATTATGGCGGGCTGAGGGGAGGGTCAAGGGCCAAAGATACCGCTGAAGGCACGTTTTGGGACATTTTATTACTCTGAGGTGGGTAAATCTGACATTTTCGCCATTCTCGGGTGGGGTTTTTGTTGTTTTGGCGCAAATCACCCCTTTCAAGCTGACTCGGGGCGGTAATTTTCCTACCCTTCAATGGACCCTCCGGGGCGGCTGAGACGTGGGATGGAGGCTTTCAATGACAGACAAATCTCTGGTGCAGGCGGTGACGCCATTTGTCCTGTGTTCCGATCTGAATGCGCAGGTGGCGTTTTATCAGCGCTGTCTGGGGTTCGAGATGACCTTCCAAGCCGACAATTATGCCTTTCTGCGTCACGGCGGCGCAGGGTTGCGCCTGCTGGAGTGTCCTGAGAACGAGGATGGCACGCCCTTGGGCCACAATCAGTCTTTCTATATAGATGTCACAGATGTTGACGGGCTTTATGCACAGTTGAAACCGGCGTTGGACGGGTTGCCTGAGGGGCGCGTGCGTGCGCCGTTTGACCAAGATTATGGCCAGCGCGAGTTTCATGTCTTGGACGAAGATGGGGCGTTGGTGTTCTTCGGAATGGCGCTCTGACAGGGGCGCTGCGGTTCAGATGCCGCGTCCGGTGCCCTGCAAAACGCCATGTTCGAGCGCATAGCGGGTCAGCCCCGCAGTGGAGGAAATCCCCAGCTTGCGCTTGATGTTCTTGCGGTGGGTTTCCACCGTGCGCACCGAAATATCGAGCTCTTCCGCCACGGCCTTATTGGATTTGCCCTGCGCCAGTTCCAACAAAACGGTCTGCTCGCGCCCGGTCAGCGCTTCGCGCTCCTGGCCTTCTTTGGGTTTCAGCGACCCTTCGGCCCCGGTGCAGAGATAGGTTTTGCCGTCCATGACCGCATCAATGGCCGTTTTGATTTCTTCGGGCTGAACGTCCTTGAGGACATAGCCCTTTGCCCCATGGCTCAGCGCGGTGGAAATATATTCGGGGCTGTCATGCATCGACAGGACAAGCACTTTGGTATCGGGCTGGTTTTCCAGGATCAGCTCGGTTGCGCTCAATCCCCCAAGCTCTGGCATATTCAGGTCCATGAGGATCACGTCAGGTCGCAGACTGCTGGCGGCATCCACGGCGGCGCGGCCATTGGTCGGTGTTCCGAGAACTTCGATATCGTCATAGCCCTCCAGAATTGACTGGATGCCTTCTGCCACCATGGGGTGGTCATCGACGATCAGCACTCGGGTTGCCGGACGCATGCTTCTTTCTCCCTTTGGGGCGCAATTCAGTGTTGCGCGTCGTTCTTCACCGCCGCTCCGTCCTTGGCGCGTTCTCCTCAAGACGGCGTGTCGCCCGGGGGAAGCAGGTGGCTCAGCGGCAGGCTGGCCTCCACCACCACCCCGCTCTTTGGGGCGCGAGAAGACAGGATACGCAGGGTGCCGTCAAGCCGTTCAATGCGTTCCTGCATATTCCGCAGACCAATCCCCGGATTATGTGCGTTCGGATGGGCGGGCAGACCCCGCCCGTTATCTGCCACGCGCAAGGTTGCGCCACGGGCGTGGCCGCGCAGGTCGACCTCCACACGGGTGGCACCCGAATGGCGTTCGACGTTCATCAAGGCTTCTTGCGCGATGCGGTACAGCGCGATTTTGGAGTCCTGATCCAGTCGATTGCGGAAAACCACGGTGCTGAATTCGACGTCTATCCCGGTGCGGGCGGCAAATTCGCCTGTCAAAGCCTTGAGAGCTGGCCCCAGACCAAGATCGTCCAGCACGCCGGGCCGCAGGTCGCGGCTGATGCGGCGGACCTCTGTAATTGCTGTGCCCAGCCCATCGATCCCTTTTTCCAATGGTTCGGGGACCTTGTCGCTGTCGCCGCGTCCAAGCCTGCGTTTTGCGGTCTCCAGCGCGTAGCGCACGCCGACCAAAAGCTGGCTGATGCTGTCATGCAATTCCCGCGCCACCCGGCCGCGTTCTTCTTCTTGGGCGTCAAACACCCGTTGGGTCAGCTCTTTCAGCTTGGCATCCGCCAGCCGTCGTTCACGTATGTTCAGAACCATGCCGGTGGTGAACACCAAAATCAGCGCGGTTAGGGCAATGACACCAATATAGATAAAGGTGCGCTGAATGCGCGCTTCGACCTCGGCGCGGGCAGTGGCGACCGAGGCCAAGACATCGTCAATAAAGACCCCTGTGCCCACGGCCCACTGCCAATCCTGCAGCCCGACCACATAGGTGACCATCAAAGCCTCTTCGCCGGTCGAGGGCTTTTCCCACAGAAAGGAATGCCAGCCGGACCCTTGCCGGGCGATGTCGATCAACCGGTCCACCACCGGCACCCCACGTGGGTCGCTCAGGCCCTGCCAATTGCGGTTGATATATTCGGTCTGGCGCGGGCTCACCAGATTGGTGCCGTCATAGTCGTAGACAAAGAAGAACCCATCCTTGCCATAGATCATCGCCGCCAGCATCTGGGTGACTTGCCGCTTGGCTTCGTCATCGTCAGGGGCTGCAGGCCCATAGATATGGGCAAAAGAATTGCGCGCTTGAGTGACATAGTTGCGCAGCTCTGCTTTCTTGGCTTCGAGCAGTTGGCGCTCGAGGATCTGGATTTCCTGTTCGGCCATGGCGCGCGACTGATAGGCCACCAAAGCCGCAATCGCGCAGCAGGCGATAATCATTGGCAAAGTGGCCAGAAGAGACAGTTTCTGAGCGTAGTTCGGCCGGAAAATCTGGCGGATCAAAGACATGGGTAGACCTGACGTAAGGAAGCTGGGGGCCGCAAATGCCCGTCAAGAGCGTGTCCCGAATCGTTACGAAATCTCGCGCCATAAGCAAAGACCTGCCGGTCGCGCGTTTCCCTCTTCTGAGGGGAATGGCACAAGGCTGAAGGAAAATTAATGGCACCAATCGCGATTTTACGGCGTCAACTGCGGGTCTCTACGCAGTACTAGGTATTCACAATACGCAATCTGTCTCTAGGGTTGGCCCTGCTTGAAACGAACCGTCCACAATTAAAGAGACGGACGGTTCGAGATTTTGGGAGGAGACTACCTATGGATCGCAGATCCTTTCTACGCACGTCCGCACTGGGCGGTTCCGCCGCTGCAGCCACCAGCTTGGCAGCCCCGGCAATTGCTCAGGGCAACCGCACCCTGACCATGGTCACCACCTGGGGCCGTGGCCTTGCAGGTGTTCATGACGCAGCCCAGCACGTGGCTGATTCCATTACCGCAATGTCCGATGGGTCTTTGACCGTTGATCTGAAAGCCGCTGGCGAACTGGTTGGCGCGTTTGAAGTTTTTGACGCTGTGACCGCAGGTCAGGCCGACATGTACCACGGTGCGGACTACTATTTCACCGGTCAGCACCCGGGCTATCAGTTCTTCACCGCAGCGCCGTTTGGCATGACGCCGCAGGAACTGGTGAACTGGTACTACCACGGTGACGGCCACGCGCTGCACGACGAGCTGGGCCAGATCTTTGGTCTGAAGTCCTTCCTCGCAGGCAACACCGGCCCGCAGGCCGGTGGTTGGTTCAGCAAAGAAATCAACAGCCCCGATGACTTCAACGGCCTGAAATTCCGCATGCCGGGTCTGGGCGGCAAGGCGCTGGGCAAACTGGGCGCATCGGTTCAGAACATTCCGGGTTCCGAAGTGTATCAAGCGCTGGCCTCCGGCGCGATTGACGGCACCGAGTGGATCGGCCCCTGGGCGGACGAAAAGGCGGGTTTCCAGGAAATCACCAAGACCTACTATACCTCCGGCTTCCACGAGCCGGGCGCGGGTCTGTCGGTTGCTGTAAACCGTGACGTCTTTGAAAGCCTGAGCCCCGCGCATCAGAAAATCATCGAAGTTGCCTCTGCCGAAGCGCACCAGTGGAACCTGGCGCAGTTCATGAACAACAACGGTGCGGCGCTGCAGCGTCTGCAAGCCGGCGGTGTGAAGACCCTCGAATTCCCTGACTCCGTTTGGGATGCGTTCGGTCAGGCGGCCTCCGACACCCTGGATGAGTTCATGAGCGACGATCTGTTCGCAAACATTCGCGGCAGCGTTGTGTCCTCCATGAAAGCGTCCTCCGGCTGGATCACCAAGTCGGAAGGTGCATACCGCACCCAACGCGACCGCGTTCTGGGCTAATCGGACACCCGAGTAGCAATGGGTCCTCCGCACTGCGGGGGGCCTTTTCGTAACCTAGCGGCTGACAGGGCATCTCCGGGGCAACCCGTAGCAGAGCCTTCCGGCCCACTTCCAAATCGGGGGGAGCCATGCAGGACGACATGGGCGTTTCCTTCTTCGGGGCCATCGGGGCATTCCTGATCTGGCTCGGGAGCAATATCCTCGGCGCATTTGTGAATCTTTTCACTGCGCTGACACAAACTTCGCTCTGGCTGGATTGGCTGAGTTGGGACAATACCACCGAAGACAAGCAATCCGTGATGCGCTTGGTCTACTACGGTGGGTCGGTCGAATTTTTCTTTGTGGTCTTCACTGCGTTTCTCGTGTTGACGGCGGTGGGACTTTATTTCCGCAATGTCATGTGGGGCATGGTGCGCGGGCTTGAAGGGGTGGCCAATACGCTGGGCCGTTTCTTTGCCTGGGCGGGCCTTCTGATGGTGCTGCAACAGATCATCATCGTGTTCATGCAGCGCGTTTTTGCGCGGCCTGACATGAGCTTTGGTTTGGGGATTGCGCTGGAAAAAGACATCAGCTGGTACGCCGAAGAACTGAAGTTTTACAATGCATTGGTGGTCTGCCTTTGTGTGACCTACACCTTTGTGCAGGGCGGCCACGTGCGCGTTGACCTGATCTATGCCGGCATTTCGCACCGCGCCAAACGCGTGGTCGACATGTGCGGGTCGCTTTTGTTCATGATGCCGATGGCCGTGCTGACCTGGATGTACGGCTGGTACTTCCTGTGGCGCCACCTGATCGTGCCGAAACCTTCGGCGTCGGATGCGCTGGAGCGTCTGGTCATGAAGGCCCGCGCGCTGCGTTGGAACGTGGAGACCATCGGTTTCTCGCCCAACGGCTTTAACGGGTACTTCCTGTTCAAGATCCTGCTTGTGACATTTGCCGGTCTCGTCTTCCTCCATGCGATTGCGTTCTTCTATCGCTCGCTGCTGGAGTTCATTGAAGGCGAAGATGCCACCAACAAATACCTCGACAAGGACAGCCTTGGCGAAGGTGAAGAAGCCTATGAAGGCGCTCATTAATACAGGGACTAACAGCCATGCTATTCGGTCTTGATGGCGTCGAAATCGGCCTCATTATCGTCTTTCTCTGCCTCTTTGGGGGCATTCTATCCGGCTTTCCGGTGGCCTTTGCCATCGGCGGGGCTGGGGTTATCTCCTTCGGGATCATTGCCGCCCTCGACAGTGCGGGGCTGCTTATTCACCAAGCCATCGACACATCGAGCGAAGCCTACCGCGCGGTCGTGAATTCGGGCGTGAAGCCGGATGTGATATCTGTCTTCAGGTATCCGGATCTGCCACGGATTGCGGAACCGGTGTTTGTGCAGGGCTGGGAAACCGCGCTGGATCGCAATGTGTCTTTCATTGTGAACCGGATCAACGAACGCGTCCTTGCTGGGGCTTCGATCGAAACCCTACTGGCGGTGTTGATGTTCGTCCTGATGGGCATCACGCTGGAACGCTCCAAGATCGCAAATGATCTGCTGACCACAATGGCGCGTGTCTTTGGCCCGCTGCCGGGTGGTCTCGCGGTGTCGATTGTTGTGGTGGGTGCGTTCCTTGCGGCCTCCACCGGGATTGTGGGGGCAACTGTGGTGACCATGGGTCTGCTGGCCCTGCCGACCATGCTGCGCAATAACTACTCGCCGGAACTCGCAACCGGTGTGATTGCGGCCTCTGGCACTCTGGGTCAGATCATCCCGCCGTCGATTGTGATCGTCCTCTTGGGCACGCTGGCGGGGGATCTCTATTCCACCGCACAGGAAGCCCGCGCCCGTGAGGCTGGCTGTTCCGATGCGCTGACCTATTTGGGGGAGCCTGCGGTTGTCTCGGTTGGTACGCTGTTCCAAGCGGCGCTGCTGCCTGGGATCATGCTGGCGCTCCTCTACGCGCTTTATGCCTTTGGCTACGCTTTGCTGAACCCGGAAAAGGCCCCTGCGGTCGAGATGGGATCGGCGAATGACGAACCGCTCACCCGTGGTGAAAGCCTGACCTGGTTCCTCGGCGTGCCGACGGCGCTGATTGTTGGTACCATTCTGCTGGGCCAAGTTGGTCTGGTGGGCTCGCAAGACACCACCGTGTCGTCCTTCTCGGATGCGGGGCAAACTGCAAGCCTGCGCACCAATGTGGGGGATGAGTGTAAGGCGTCGATGATCGACTTGCATGGTCAGTCCGCTTGGGATGCCGCCGTGGCAGAACAAGACGCGATCAATGCGGCCGGCGGCGTGGCTGAGGCACAGAAACTGACCGACGACGAACTGGCCGCCGCCCGTGCGGACAAGATCGCAAGTGCAGCGCCGATTGGCACCGGCATTGCGACCATCATCGTGCTGCTGGGTCTGGTTCTGGCTGTGGGGCGTGGTGTTGCGCCCTCGCGCGAAGCCCTGCCGTTGATCGGTGGTGTGGTGGGTCTGATCCTGCTGGCGCTGGTGGATGTTGTGGCGATTTCGCCGACGACCTCTGCCATGGGCACGGTTCTGTGGATCGCGCTCCCGACCATTCTGGCCCTATGGGGGGCAAAAGAAGCTGCCGCCCGCTGTGCCAAGAACGATCTGATCCGTGTGGTTTTCCCGCCGCTGGTTCTGATTGTTGCGGTTCTGGGCTCGATCCTTGGCGGCATTACCAACCCGACGCCGGCTGCGGCGCTGGGCGCAGGTGGTGCGATTATGCTGGCGGCCTATCGTCGTCTGCAGGACGAGGGCCAATCCACCAAAGTGATCCTTTACGCGACCTTTGCAGTGGTTGGCGCGATCCTGATCGGCATGAACTTTGACCTGCGGATCAATCAGGAAAACGTCAGCGCGGAGAGCATGATTGCCTTTGCGGCGGCCTACGGCTGTTATCTCTATGCGCTATTTGGTCTGCTGTATGGCTGCTGGGTGTTGTTCAAAGGCGGCGTGCTGACACCGGTGGTGCGGGAAACCGCCAAGGTGACGTCTATGGTCTTCACCATCCTGATCGGTTCGCAGCTCTTGAACCTTGTGGTGATCTCCTTTGGGGGCGAGCATTACATCCAGCAGTTCCTGAAGAGCTTTGACAATGAACTGACGGTGTTCCTGATTGTGATGATCGTGCTGTTCATTCTGGGCTTTGTTTTGGACTTCCTGGAGATCATCTACATCGTGATCCCGATTGTGGGGCCGGTGATCTATGGCGGCTCGTTTGACCCCAAGTGGGTCACGATCATGGTGGCGGTGAACCTGCAGACCTCCTTCCTGACCCCGCCCTTTGGCTTTGCCCTGTTCTACTTGCGCGGGGTTGCGCCGAAGGAGGTGACCACAGGCCATATCTACCGTGGGGTGCTGCCCTTTGTGCTGATCCAGGTGTTGGGATTGGGGATCCTGTGGTTGTTCCCAACCATTGTGACCATCGTCCCGGCCTTGATTGGCGGGTAAGCCTGAACGTCCTTGATGTGAGAAAGCCCCGGCAAGTGCCGGGGCTTTTTTGTTGGAACCGGGAAGGGGCGCTGCCCCTCTGGCCCTTTGGGCCATTCACCCCGGAGTATTTTGAGCCAAAAGAAAGCGGAGGTCAGCGCAGTTCGAGGAGATCCCAGCGGTTGCCAAACGGGTCCTGCCAGACCGCGACAGTGCCATAGGGTTCGTGACGTGGGTCTTCTTCGAAGTGGACGCCTTTGGCGCACATGGCTTTGTGGTCTCGTGCAAAATCATCGGTTTGCAGAAATAGGCCAACACGACCGCCGAATTGATCGCCAATGGCGGCGGTTTGCCGGGGGCCGCGCGCCTGCGCCAGGATCAGGCTGGCGCGCAGAGGGGCGGATCCGGGCGGCAAGATGCGAACCCAGCGCTTTGGGCCGCTTTGGCTGTCTTGGGGGATGTCTTCGGCCAGCTCCCAGCCCAAGGTGCCGCAATAAAAATCTATGGCTGCGTCGTAGTCAGGGACAACGAGTGAAAAAGCATGGAGCGCCTGCTGCATGAGATTAGCGCCGTTTGTTTCCGGATTGCGGCAATTGGATATTCGCCACCTGTTCGGCAATGGGGGCGTTGTCCAGCGGGTGATCCTCGGCTGAAAAATCTTCGGGACGGGTCAGCGCTTGCCATTGGCCGCCGAGGTAGATTTCCAGACCCGAGAATTTCGCCTTATAGCCCATTTTCTGGCTGCCAGGCACCCAATAGCCCAAGTAGACATAAGGCAGCCCTGCCTCGCGCGCGATTTCAATATGGTCCAGCACCATAAACGTGCCCAGGCTGTCCTTGGGGTGGTCGGGCGCGTAGAAGGAATAGACCATCGACAGCCCGTCTTCGAGCACATCGGTCAGCGACACGGCGGTCAGGTCGCCCGTGTCCGGGTGCAGATATTCCACCACGCGGCTGCGGATCGGGGTTTCCTCGATCATGGCGGCGTATTCGAACACATCCATATCGGCCATGCCGCCATCGGCATGGCGGCTGTCCAGATATCTGCGGAACAGCGCATATTGATCTTCGGTCGCCCAGGGCGATGTGGCCCGGCGTTCCAGATGACGGCTGCGGTTGAGCGTTTTGCGTTGACTGCGGGTGGGTTCAAACGCGGCCACGTCAATGCGCGCGGACAGGCAGGCGGAACACTCTGAACAAGAGGGGCGGTAAAGCACATTCTGGGACCGGCGGAAGCCCTGTTGCGACAGGCTGTCGTTGAGCTGCTCTACCCCTTCGCCTTGCAGGGCCGTGAACAGCTTCCGCTCCATACGCCCTTCGAGATAGGGGCACGGTTGCGGCGCGGTCACGTAGAATTGCGGAGCGATCGGAAGGGTATGACGCATATCGGATGGAGTGGACTTCTGCTGAAAAGACGCGGGTTATCAAAGATGATAGCAACGGCGCCCCAACACGCCAAGACCGCTTGTGGAAAATGGATTAACAGGGCGCAAAAGCGTATCTTACGCGCGCCGTCTCAGCATGACGGTTCCCAAAAGGTGATCAGGAAGGCTCTGGCCGCGGGCGGTGCTCAGCATCAGGACAATCGACAGAAGCTGTAGTGGGAAAAAAGCAAGGGATACGGAGTAGGCCAAAGTATGTAGAGCGGCCTGTCCAAGGTCGAGCCGCGCCCCTTCTGCGCTGCGCAATTCAATACCGGCCATTGTCATGCCCGGTGTCGCGGATCCATTTGCGATCGTGACCACGCGGTAAGCAAGCCCGACCGCCAGATAGAATGCGGGCCAGACAAACAGCCCCACAAAGCCGGTGAAGGGCACAAGCAGGATTGCAGCAATGGTGATCAGCAGGCTGTCAACCACCCAAGCAAAGAGCCGTTTGGCGGGGACGCCGGTGTAAAATTCTGCTTGGTAGTCCGGATCGGGCAGGGCAGTCATGAGGGGTCCTTTGATGGTGGGCGACAGAGATTTCAAGCTGCTTGGCAGGGCCCTTTCAAGCCCCGCCATCTTTGATGTTTAGGAGGCTGGCTTGGCCTCTTCAGCGTCGTGGTCGTCCGACTGGGCGCGCTCATCCATGAACTGGTCAAATTCGGCCTTGTCCTTTGCATCACGCAGACGGCCAAGGAAGGCTTCGAAATCCGACTGTTCCTGTTCCAGCCGACGCAGAGTATCCGCCTTGTAAGCATCAAAAGCACTGTTGCCGCTGCTTTGGCGCATCGAACGATGCGAGGAATAGGAACCGCCGCGGGTTTTGCGGGCACAGGAAGAGAACATGCGTTTGCTCCAGATCATATAGGCCAACAGGAGGAGGCCAAGAGGCCAGAAGAAGATAAAACCGATCACCATGGCGGTAATCCAGGCTCCTTTGCCACGGGCGTCCAGCCAGGCTTCGGCGCTGGCCAGCCAGCCGGGGAAGGGAGGAGCGTTTGTAGTGTAACTCGTCATTTGCAGTCTCCGCTGATCGCTGATGTAAAAACTGTTCACATTGACGATATGTGCAGAGGTGCCTCGCAGTTCAAGTCTGATGTGAATCTTTTTTACATGCGCTTTTGCCATGTGCTTTGCGCATGTGCTGTCGCAGTTCGGTTAGATGTAGTGGTAGTCTGAAACAGCCATGCCAATGACATGCGCTGGTTTCATTGGGCCAGCGGTGAGACGTAAATGCCATACGATCGCGCTCGTCCAAAGAAGAGCGCGTTAAGGTGCAGTTTTATTATTCGTAAAGTAAGCCTAGAGTGGTAGGCTGTGCGCGGGTATTTATTAAGTCAGTCGGTTTGTCTGAGAAAGGTGTGGCCATATCCCCAAACCACGTGTCGAACTCTTTACACTTCCCGCGAAACATACGGGGCTTTTGCCAAAAACACCTTTGGCTGAATTCACTTGTTACCTATGTCACCCGGTCCCCGAACGAGGATACGGCCACGAGATTGATAATAACCGCTTTTCGGCGATCCGCAAAGCCTGTTGTTGCAGACTCAACCGCTGAGTTGAGCCTTGCCATTCGGTAACGCAAGGATTGAACTATGTAAAATTGGCGCTTTTTCTGAACGGATTTGATATTTTTTTTCCTGAATTTTATGCGGCTTTGGTTAACTTGCAACCTAGGATTGTGCGTTGTGGTGTGGTGTGTCCTGGTTGACCCTTCGTAGTTGGATTGGCAATGTGCGCCAATGACTGACGCATTTGTGATTTCCAAAGCGCCCAGAGCATTCGACCCGGACCTGGCGCAGGACTTTCTTGCGCAGGCAAATGGGCTCGATCGTTCGCGGGCAGAGTTTCTGGCCGCGATTGTAGGAACCAGCCCCTATCTTTCTGGATTAATCCAAAAGGAGTATATGTGGTTAACGGGCGCTCTTGATGCGCCGCAACAGGCTTTTCACGAGATTTTGGAAGCCGTCAAAGCTTGCGCGCCTGACGATCTGCGAAGTGGCCTGCGGGAAGGAAAGCGGCGGGTTGCCCTGCTGACCGCGCTTTGTGATCTGGCGGGGTGCTGGTCCTTGGAACAGGTGACCGCAGCCCTGACCGAGTTCGCGCAATCTGCCGTTGATAAGGCCCTCAAAGCAGAGGTGGCAAAGCTGATCCGGCGTGGAAAACTGCCGGGCATGACGGAGGCGGATGTGGCGACCGCCGCCGGGCTCAGCGTGTTTGCGATGGGAAAAATGGGCGCGTTTGAGCTGAACTACTCCTCAGATATTGATCTGATCTGCCTGTTCGACGAAACCCGCTATGAGCGCGCCGATTTTGGGGAAGCGCGGCAGGGATTGGTGCGGGCGACGCGAAACATGTGCGCCACCCTCAGTGATTTGACCGGCGAAGGCTATGTGTTTCGCACCGATCTGCGCCTGCGGCCTGACCCTTCGGTCACGCCGGTCGCTTTGGCGATGGAGGCGGCAGAGCGGTATTACGAGAGCCTGGGCCGGACGTGGGAGCGCGCGGCCTATATTAAGGCCCGCGCGTGTGCGGGCGACATCGCAGCGGGGGAGAGGTTCCTGAAAACCCTCACGCCCTTTGTGTGGCGGCGGCATTTGGATTTTGCCGCGATTGAGGATGCCCATGCAATGCGGTTGCGTATTCGCGAAAACAAAGGCACAGGGGGCTCTGTGGCCGTGCCCGGTCATGATATGAAACTTGGCCGTGGGGGCATCCGCGAGATCGAATTCTTTACCCAGACCCGGCAGTTGATTGCAGGCGGGCGGGATCCTGGCCTGCGGATGCGTGGCACGGTTGAAGGGCTAGCTGCCCTTGCAGAGCGTAACTGGATTGAACCAGAGACCGCCACAGCCCTGACCGACCACTATCGCCACCACCGCGAGGTCGAGCACCGCATTCAAATGGTCCATGATGCGCAGACCCACAGGATGCCCAAATCCGAGGAGGGCCTGACGCGCGTGGCCTGTCTGATGGGGATGACCCCCGAGGATCTGTGCCGTGATATTGCGACCCGGCTGGACGCCGTGCACGCCTTGACCGAAGGGTTCTTTGCGCCGCCGGGCCTGACCCCACAGGCGCCGCGCCCGGATCTGCCCGAGACGCTGGATCGTGACGTGATTGCCCGGTGGCGCAGTTATCCTGCGTTGCGGTCGGACCGAGGTGCGCGGATTTTTGACCGGCTCAAGCCTGAACTCTTTGCCCGACTTGCCAAAACGGCAAACCCCAGCGAGACGCTTTTGTCGCTGGACGGGTTTCTCAAGGGGTTGCCTGCTGGGGTACAGCTGTTTTCCCTGTTCGAGGCCAATCCCCATCTGATCGATCTTCTGGTCGATGTCTTGGGGACCTCGCCTGCGCTGGCTGAACATCTGTCACGCAATGCGCAGGTATTTGATGCGGTTCTGACCGGCGGCTTCTTCGCCGACTGGCCGGGGCGCGATGCGTTGCAGGCAGAGCTTGCCGCGATCCTTGCACGCGAAAGCGACTATGAACGCCAGCTGGATGCGGCCCGGGCCTGGAAAAAGGAATGGCATTTCCGCACAGGGGTGCACCATCTGCGGGGGTTGATCGACGCCGATGAAGCCGCCCGTCAGTATGCGGACCTTGCGGATGCGGTGGTCGCGTGCCTCTTGCCGGTTGTCGAAGCGCAATTTGCGGCAAAACATGGCCCCGCGCCGGGGCGCGGTGGCGTTGTTCTGGCAATGGGGTCCTTGGGGTCGGGGCGGCTCAATGCGCAATCGGATCTTGATTTGATCGTGATCTATGACCCCGAAGGCGCTGAGATGTCCGAAGGTCGCCGCCCGTTGGGTGTGCGCCCTTATTTCGCGCGGCTGACGCAGGCTTTGGTCACGGCACTGACCGCCCCCATGGCGCAGGGGCGGCTTTACGAGGTGGACATGCGGCTGCGTCCCTCGGGCAATCAGGGCCCGGTGGCGACCAGTTGGGCAAGCTTTACGCATTACCAAAAAGAAGAGGCTTGGGTGTGGGAGCATCTTGCCCTGACCCGTGCCCGGGTGGTGGCAGGCAGTCCGAGCCTTGCGCAGGACATTGAACAGTTCCGCGATGATCTGTTGGCCCGGCCGCAGGAGCGTTCAAAGATTGCCCATGATGTGTCCGAAATGCGGGGCCGTCTGGCAGCGGCCAAAACGCCGGCAGGTGTTTGGGATGGCAAAACCGGTGCCGGTCGGATGATGGATATCGAATTGATGGCACAAACCGGCAGCCTGTTGTCAGGTCGCGCAACTGGTGATGTTTATGCAGGGCTTTCCGATGCGGCCTCCGTCGGTATCCTGAGCTCGGATCAGGCAGACAGGTTGCGGGCGGCTTATCGGCTGTTGTGGTCGGTGCAAACCGCTGGCCGATTGATCGCAGGGCAGGGACTGTCGACGGTGACCGAAGGCGAAGGAGGGGCGCAGTTTTTGCTGCGCTCTGCTGGCTATGACGATCTTGCCTCCTTGCAGTCGCATCTGGAACAGACCTATGACACCTGCGCAGAGATCATTTCCGCAGCTTTGCAGCGTAATGAAGAGGGGAACCCGACGTGACCGAGGACGTGACCGAGCTTGCCAGTTATGACCCAAAGGGGCTGATCCGTGAGGCCTATCGGATCGAAGGGATCGATGACAGTCAGTGCCGCAGCATCTTTCTGGACTGGGCGCTGTCCTTGCCGGTGGATGCGGACAACAAGACGGCGATCACCGCGCTGTTGCAGGTCTACGGGGCCGAAGGGCATCCGATGAGCCAAGTGCTGCAAGAGGGGTTGAGCGCAGCAGACAAACCCAAACGCCGTGGTGGCTGGCGCAGTCGGGAGCGTTGATATAAGAGGGCGCCATGACAGCGCCCGAACCCCAAACCCGCCCCACCGTTAAGATGAAACCCAAGTCGAACGCCCGCGCCATCCGGCACGGGTTTCCTTGGGTCTATGCAAATGAGCTGGTCACCGACCGCCGGACCAAGAAACTGGCGCCCGGCACGCTGGCGGTTCTGGTGGATGAAAACCAGGCACCGTTGGGGCTGGTCTCGGTCAACCCCGAAAGCAAAATTATCGCCCGCATGCTCGACCGCGATGTGGAGGCGCAGATCGACACCGACTGGTTCCGCGCCCGCTTGTCGCGCGCGCTGGAGCTGCGTGAATTGATGTATGACGCGCCCTTTTACCGTCTGGTCCACGCCGAATCTGACGGTCTGCCCGGTGTGATCATCGACCGCTTTGGCGCGGCCTGCGTGGTGCAGCCCAATGCCGCCTGGGCCGACGCCCATCTGGATGCGCTGACCGAAGCACTGGGCGATGTCACCGGCTGCGACGTGATCTTGAAAAACGCCTCTGGTCGGACCCGTGGACTTGAAGGCTTGGATGACGTGAACCTGACCCTGCGCGGGGATGCGCCGACAGCGCCGGTCCCCGTGGTGATGAACGGCGCGACCTATATGGCGGACCTGACCGGCGGTCAGAAAACCGGGCTGTTCTATGACCAGCGCGACAACCACGCTTTTGCCGCCAAACTGGTGTCCGACGGCGACAAGGTGCTGGATGTGTTCTCGCATGTTGGCGGCTTTGGTCTGGCCATGCTGGCCGGTGGCGCGGGTCATGCGACCTGCGTGGATGGCTCTGCCGCAGCGCTGGACCTGGCGGGGCAAGGGGCGGAGGCTTCTCGCTTTGGCGACCGCTTTACCGCGCGGCAAGGCGACGCGTTTGATGTGCTGACCGCCCTTGGCAGCGAGGGCGCGCAGTTTGACGTGGTGATCTGTGATCCTCCTGCCTTTGCGCCGTCAAAACAAGCGGTTGAAGCGGGTTTGCGTGCCTATGAACGTGTGGCGAAACTGGCCGCGCCCCTAGTGAAACCCGGTGGTTATTTGGGGCTGTGTTCTTGCTCGCATGCGGCAGATCTGTCCAAGTTCCGCAATGCCTCGGCGCGCGGGATCGGTAAGGGCGGGCGTCGAAGCACCATCCTGCACACAGGCTATGCCGGGGCCGACCACCCGCAGCTGCCGCAGCTGGCCGAGAGCGGTTACCTCAAGGCCGTATTCTTCCGGCTCGACTAAGATGAAACTGCTGCTGGATACCTGCGTTCTGTACCCCACGGTCATGCGCGAGATGCTTTTGGGCGCGGCGAAACAGGGGCTTTACACGCCCCTGTGGTCCGCGCGCATCTTGGGCGAATGGGAACGGGCAGCAGTGAAACTCGGCCCCTTGGGCGAGGCGCAGGCCAAGTCCGAGATTACCCTGTTGCGCGCCAATTGGCCCAAGGCTGAGGTCGCGGTGCACGAGGGGGTGCAAGCCCGGCTCTGGCTTCCGGATGAGGCTGACATCCATGTGCTGGCTGCGGCCATCACGGGTCACGCCGAGGCGATCGTGACGGTCAATAACAAGGACTTCCCTCGCCATACCTTGGCCGAAGAAGGCCTGGAGCGGATTGGCCCGGATCAACTGCTGTATGACCTGTGGCTCTCGTACCCCGATCAGGTTGAGGCTGTGGGCGCGGATGTGCTGTCCACCGCGCAATCCATGGGGGGCGACTGGACCATGCGGAGCCTGCTGAAAAAGGCTCGCCTGCCGCGTATTGCCAAGGCGCTGTCGGCTTAGAAATCCCGTAGGATTTCCGCTGCAATCTCAAAGGACCGCAGCCGCGCGCTGTGGTCGTGGATCTGGCCTGTCAGGATCAGCTCATCGGGTTCAAACCGTGCCACCATCTGCTCCAGCTCTGACCGAACGGTCGAGGGACTGCCGGTGGCAGACACCGCAAGTGCTGCGTTTACACCGGGCAGCAGCTCGGGGTGGACTGCGGATGTGATTTCCTCCACGGGGGCAGGCAGTTTTCCCGGCATCCCTAGATGCAGCCGGGCAAAGGCCTGCTGCATGGTGGTGCGCAGATATGTCCCTTCGGCGTCCGTTTCCCCGGCAAAGACATTCGCCGCCATGATCGCATAGGGTGCATCCAGATAGGGCGAGGGGCGGAAGCTGCGGCGATAGACATCCAACGCCTGACCCAGCGCGGCGGGGGCAAAATGCGATGCAAAGGCATAGGGCAGACCAAGGCTGGCGGCCAGCTGCGCGCCATAGAGGCTGGAGCCCAGGAGCCACACCGGCACTTTTGTCCCTATGCCCGGCACGGCTTTCAGCTTGGCGTCCGGGTTGTCTTCATGCAGGTAGCCCAGAAGTTCCTGCACATCTTCGGGGAAGTTATCTGCCTCCTTGCCGCGGCGCAGGGCACGTGCGGTCAGCATATCGGTCCCCGGCGCGCGCCCCAGCCCCAGATCAATGCGCGGGCCATAAAGTTCGGCCAATGTCCCGAACGCCTCGGCGACCATATAAGGCGCGTGATTGGGGAGCATGATCCCACCGGCGCCAACCCGCATGGTTGAGGTCACAGAGGCAATATGGCCGATCATCACCGCCGTCGCAGCGGATGCAATGCCGGGCATATTGTGATGTTCGGCCAGCCAAAACCGGTGATAGCCCCAGCCTTCGGCCTTTTGGGCCAGATCGGCGGAGTTCTTGAGCGCGGTGGCGACATCGGTGCCTTCGGGCACCGGCGCAAGGTCAAGCAGGGAAAACTTCATAGGGTCTCGCTTTGAACGGGGAGAGCCTGAGGTAGGGGGCAGGTCCATTGCTTACAAGGGGCGCTTAGCCCCATTTCGCTTCGAGCCTGCGCAGGGCGGCGACGCGGTCGTCGGTCTTTGGATGGCTCATCAACCAAGCAGGGGCCATGCCGCCGCGGCCCTGTGTCATCTCGTCGAGTTTCTCAAACAGGCTGATTTGCGGTCCAATGCCGACCCCCGCCTTTGTCAGCAAGGCGGCGGCATACTCATCCGCCTCGTATTCATCACCGCGCGACAGCCGTGCGGCCAGAAGATTGGTCAGCAGCCCCGCAATCCACGGGCCAACAACAGGGACAAACCGCCCGATGACCATCATCATTGCGGTGCGCAGTGCGTTCTGGCCCGAGAAATCGACCATCCGCCGTTTGGCATGTCCCAGCGCCACATGACCCAGTTCATGGGCAATGACGCTGGACATTTCCTCGGCGGTGACTTCGCCTGCCTGGAATTTCCGGTAGAAACCACGGGTGATGAAGATCCGCCCGTCCGGCGCGGCGAGGCCGTTCACCGGATCAATCTCGTAGAGATAGACCCGAATCCGCGGCAGGTCGAGCGCCGCCGCAAGCCTGTCTGTCAGGCGTTTCAGCACCGGATCCGCGAGCTCTGTTGAGCGTGCGTCGAGCTCTCGCGCCGTGCGCCAGGCCGAGATGCGGTAGGTCACAAGCCCGTAGAGCAGGGCCAGAAGGATCGGTGTCAGCTTCAACATAGGATTGATATGGGGCCGTTTGGCTGGTCGAGCAAGGGGTCAGAGCGGCAAGGCCGGGCTGGTGCCAGAAGTTTCAAACTCCCATTCCGCCTGCCAGCTGTTGTCGCGGCGGCTGACCGTGAGGTAGTTGCGCTCTGCCACATAGCGGCGCGGCTGGCCGGGGATACGGTTGATCGAAATCGGGTGGCCACGCAGCGGGCTGTCGCCCAGATGCGCCAGCACATGCAATATGCGGGCCCACACCCGAGGCGGTGCCCGATGCGCAATGCCCGACGCCACCAGTTGGTGCAGGGTTTTGCCATTGCCCAGGGGCATTTCGCCGCGCGTTGCCAAATGGATTTCCCCGCTCAGGACGGTCACATCCTGATCCGCAGGGCGGGCGATGCGCTGCATCAGTTCCAGCATATGCTGCCAACTGTCACGGTGCGCCCTGCTTTGCCATTGATCGCGGAGGTCGTCTTCGTATTTCTGCATGGTCGGGATCAACACCATGATCATCTCGAGGAGCGACAGGCGCGGTCCCAACAGGGGCACGGATGACATCACAAAGGTGCGCCCCGGCGCGGCGCGGTCTGCGGCCTGTTCCAGCATTTGCCAGCCGCGGATCCCCATGACCTCGCGCCGTGTACGTTCGGACCGCAAGTCCGGGCCCAGCAGGCGCAGGCCGGGCAGGGACACTTCCCAGCCAAGATGCAGCCCCGAGGCATCGAAAAATCGCGGCGGCAAATCGCCGTCGACGCAGGCGTGCTGGAACAGAAGCGCCGCATCGCGCGCCACGTCGAACAGGGCCTGGCCTACCGGAGAATAGGTGCGCGAGCGCTGCAAGCTGCCCCATCCATCACAGATGTCGTGATCGTCCCATTGCATCAGCGAGGGCACGCGGGCCATCACATGGGCGACCTCGGGGGCGCTGTAAATCGCGATATAGCGTTCGAGGAACTTTTCGCGCAGGTGGTCGCGAAGATCTGCAAGATCCGCGCGGGACGGGTCGCGCGGCAGTGTGTCGGGCCAATCGTCGCTGAGCGGGTGGCCGTGCGTGGCCTCATCCGCATAGACCTGATCGCCGCCGTGCAGCAGCAGGGACAAAGGCCTCGCCTTGTGTTGCGCGCGGAGGCGGGCCCACATGGCGTTGCGTTCTGCGCCATCGCGGTCCAGATCGCCGTGTTCTTCGCCGTTGCAGGACACATAAGCGATGTTGAGGTCGCCCGCTGGCAGCCCCGCGATGTCAAAGCGCTGATCGGCCCAGTGATAAGTTGATGGCGCGTCAGCCGGGCAGCTGAAACGGCTGCGCCAGACGGAAACATTCTGGAAACGGGCGATTTCAACAGGTGGGAATTCTGCGCCCTCCGCCGAAATCGGGGGCGGTGCTTCGCCTATTGGAACAATAAACAGCGCCGCCAGATCCATTCTCTGGTCGGCGAGTGTGTCAAGGAACAGAAGCGGGCCAATCGGGGCGGGTAGGGTGCTCATGGCAAAAGAGCTAGGCGGCAGCGTAGCTTGGATCAAGATCGCCATGTGCATCTGCGGTGTTTTTTAGCGCGCCGTGGTAATTTACATCAGCGGGTCAGATCTTTCATCCCGCGTTCCAATCCCTCGAGCGTCATGGGCACCATTGCGCCCTCAAAGATCTCGCGGATCATGGTGATGGATTGGGTGTAGTCCCAGTATTTCTCGGGCACCGGATTGATCCAGAGGTGCGATCCCCACTGGTCCCGGGCACGCTGCAGCCAGACCTGACCCGCTTCATCGTTCCAATGTTCGTTGGCCCCGCCGCGATAGGCGATCTCGTAAGGCGACATGGAGGCATCGCCGACAAAGATGCATTTGTAATCGGGCCCATAGGTCCGCAGCACCTCATGGGTGGGGATCTGGGCATCCCAGCGGCGGCGGTTGTCGCGCCACACCCCTTCGTACAGGCAATTGTGGAAGTAGAAATACTCCAGATGTTTGAATTCAGCGCGGGCGGCTGAAAACAGCTCTTCCACCACCTGAATATGCGGATCCATGGAACCGCCCACGTCGAGAAACAACAACACTTTGACGGCGTTGCGCCGTTCGGGGCGCGTCTGCACGTCCAGATAGCCATGTTCGGCGGTGGAGCGGATCGTGTTGTCGAGATCCAGCTCTTCTGCTGCCCCGTCGCGCACCCAGCGGCGCAGGCGTTTTAGCGCCACTTTGATATTACGCGTGCCCAGTTCAACATCGCCATCCAGGTTCCTGAACTCGCGTTTGTCCCAGACTTTGACAGCGCGTTGGTGGCGGCTTTCTTTCTGGCCGATCCGCACGCCTTCGGGGTTGTAGCCATAGGCGCCAAAGGGCGAGGTGCCCGCCGTGCCGATCCATTTGTTGCCACCCTGATGGCGCCCCTGCTGGTCTTTCAGACGCTCTTGCAGGGTTTCCATCAGCTTCTCAAAGCCCCCCATGGCTTCGATTTCAGCTTTTTCTTCAGGTGTCAGATGTTTTTCGGCCATCTTGCGCAGCCATTCTTCGGGGATGTCTACGGCATTGATGACCGCCTCGGCCGGAATGGCCTCCAGCCCTTCAAAGGTCGCGGCAAAGGCGCGATCAAACTTGTCGATATTGCGCTCGTCCTTGACCATGATCGCGCGGGCCAGAAAGTAGAACCCTTCGATGTCATAGGTCGCCAGCCCTGCTTTCATGCCTTCGAGAAAGGACAGGTATTCCCGCAAGGAAACGGGCACCCCACCGTTGCGCAGATTCTCGAAAAAGGGCTGGAACATGTGGGCTCTCCTGCGGGGCGGGTCAGGCCAGAAGGCGGTGAATAAGAATGGTCAGCGCAAGCCCCAAAAGCCCGCCGATCATCGCATAGACCGCGCCGTATTGCAGCATGTCGGCCACATTGCCATTGCGTTTGCGGGCCTGAAAGGCGCCAAGGCCGCCGCCGGATAGAATGCCGAGGATCACGAACATTAGGATCTGCCTCTGTTTTGGGGCGCACAGCCCAGAGTGTGTTTGATCAATGATATAGCGGGGGTAGGGGCGCGGGGAAAGCGCGCAGCCACGTCATGTCCTGCGTCACAGCCGCGCTTGGTCGTGGTTCGCGTTACGCAAGCCGGTGCCTAAGGCGACAGCGCGGCAATGTCGCGCTCTCTTGCGCGGATGGCCCAGTCTGGCCCCAACCCGTATCGCGCCCAGCCGAGGCTTTCGCGCCGCAGGGCATTGGCCTCTGTCGGGCGGCTCATCTGGTCCAGAGCTTCGGCGCGCAACAGCATCAATGTCGCCAGAAGTGCCGCGTTTTCTGTGGCACGGGCCGTTTCCATTGCGGGGCCGGTTTTTGCAAGGGCCTGCGCAGGTTCGCCAAGGCTGAGGTGCAGGGCCGCGATGCGGGTCGCTACAAGCGCGCGCAAAGGGGCATGGAGTGTCGGCGACGGCAGGTAGTTTTCTGCCGTCTGAAAATGAGCCAGCGCCAAACGGCGATCGGCTGGTTGCTTTGCACGTCCAACCAAGAAATGCGAAAAAGCACGGCGATGATCGACCCAGCCCAGATCCCGCGCGATTGCCGCGGCCCGTGCGGCGGCGACTTGGGGGGCAAGGCCGCTGTTGCTGCTGCCCAAAGCGGCTTCGACCGCTGCCGACCAGCGGCGCGGCGTTGAGGGGAGCGGATCTGACGCGCGCCGCTCGCCACGGGGGTTGAGGCGGTTCAAGATGGCGGGAATGCGCGCGGCAACCTGTTCGCGGGTCATGCCGGTGCGCAGGTCCGGTGCATAAGTGGCGCGCAGCATCAGCATGTCAAAGCCGGTCAGCACGGTATGGACATTGTCATCGTTGAACACAGAATCCGGCAGGCGATACAGATCGTTCAATGGGCCCAGGGCCTGCGCCAGTTCTTCGTGCAGACAGTCGCGCAGTTCTTGCGGACTCACATCGTTTGGCACAAAGATCGCCAGTCGTTCGCGACGACGCAGATCCGCCCAGCTGGTCGACAGCTGGTTCCGTTTGCGGCGGTATTCGTCCAGAGACGAGACATTGGGCACGACGAAACAGGCAGCCTGCGGCAAGGTGCGCTGGATCTGCGCGCGGGTCACCGCCTCGATTGTGATCTGTGCAGGTGTTCCCGCGGACACCTGACGCAAGGGGATCCCGGCTTCGCGCCGCAGACGGGTGAGCAGCGCCTGCAAATCCCGGTTTAGGGTCGCGGTCGGCTGGCCGGTTACCGTGACATTGATCGGGCCTTCAAACCGGGTCAGCACCGGCAGGCGACTGCCGCCTTCCAGCGCGAAATGCAGATCCAGAAAATCCCGTGCCATATCCGCGTTGGACCGGTCCGGCAAAGGGGCGGGTTTGCTGTCGAAATGGTTCATGCGCGGCAGGGGCGTCACCGATCCGCTGGCATCGCCGCGGCTTGGGGTGTCAATGGTGCGCGGTGCTGGGTCACAGGCCGCAAGCGCCAGACACAGGCTGCCCAACATGAGCCCGCGCCACAGCCAGACAGGCGCTGTCTGTGTGCCGAGTGGCCGGAGGGCCTTTGTCTGGCCCTCTCTGTTTTTGTGGAATGACACGCAATGCTCTCCCTGAGGCCTTCGGCGCAAGCCGCCAATCTGTGGCGGCTTCCCTTCAGTCAACCGGCATCTCTTGCCAATGGCAAGAGGCCAGACGCAGCTTCGCGTTATGCGTGTCCTAGCGTTGTCTGCGCGCCATAAAAGCAAGCCGTTCAAACAGATGCACGTCTTGTTCGTTTTTCAACAGCGCCCCGTGCAGACGCGGCAGCGCATTGACGCCATCACGGGCCAGATCCTCGGCGCTCAGGTCTTCGGCCAGCAAAAGCTTCAGCCAGTCGATCACTTCAGAGGTCGAGGGTTTCTTTTTCAGCCCTTGGGTGTCCCGGATCTCGTAGAACTGGGTCAGGGCCGTCGCCAGAAGATCCTGTTTGATCCCCGGATGGTGGACTTCGACGATTTGTTTCATCGTTTCGGCATCGGGGAAGCGGATATAGTGAAAGAAACAGCGGCGCAGGAAAGCGTCCGGCAGCTCTTTTTCATTGTTCGAGGTGATAATGATGATCGGGCGGTGTTTGGCCTGGATGGTCTCGCCGGTCTCGTAGACGTGAAAGGCCATCTTATCGAGCTCTTGCAGGAGGTCGTTGGGAAACTCGATATCGGCTTTGTCGATCTCATCGATCAGCAGAACAACTTTTTCGTCGGCCTCAAACGCTTCCCAGAGTTTGCCTTTCTTGATGTAGTTCTTCACATCGTGGACGCGCTCTTCGCCCAGTTGGCTGTCGCGCAGGCGGGAGACCGCATCATATTCGTAAAGACCCTGCTGCGCGCGGGTGGTGGATTTCACGTTCCACTCGATCATTCGCAGACCCAGCGCATCGGCAACCTGCAGGGCCAGTTCGGTTTTTCCGGTGCCGGGTTCGCCTTTCACCAGCAGCGGGCGCTCCAGCGTGACAGCTGCGTTAACCGCGACCTTAAGATCCTGTGACGCAACGTAATCTTTCGTACCTTCGAACCGCATATGTCTGACCTTTGCCCCAAAAATGACGAATTGCCTTGTTTAAAAGGGGTTTAAACACAGCTGCGACTTATTGTGTAGTGACATTTGCGCGCCGTAGGGGTAAACGCTGCGGCATGGGGGAGCCTCGATGCTTGGAAAAAATTTAGAAACCAAGATTAAGGGCCAGACCGAAGGAGCCGAAATGAAGCAGGAAGTGTTTCTGCCGGATGACTACCGTCCAGCCGAAGATGAACCTTTCATGAATGAGCGGCAGCTTGAATATTTCCGCCGCAAATTGTTGAACTGGAAGACCGAATTGCTTGCCGAGAGTCGTGATACGATCGAAGGCCTGCAAGACAACACCCGTAATATTCCCGACGTGGCTGACCGAGCCAGCGAAGAGACAGACCGGGCGCTCGAACTGCGCACCCGCGACCGTCAGCGCAAACTGGTCAGCAAGATCGACTCGGCCATCCGGCGGATCGACGAAGGCGAATATGGCTATTGCGAAGTGACGGGCGACCCGATTTCGCTGAAACGGTTGGACGCACGTCCGATCGCCACGATGAGCCTCGAGGCGCAAGAGCGTCACGAGCGCCGCGAACGGGTTCACCGGGACGACTAAACCGTCGTTTAACCGGCCTCAAACACTCCACCCGGGACATTTCTTGGGGTGGAACGTCTATTGGCGTGTAAAATTTCTAAGATTTGCTGCGCCGGGGCCTTTTGCTTCGGCGCAGTTTTGTTATGTCGAGGCCTGAAAACTCAACGGCAGGCCTATGGAACTCGAAAACAAGAAGATCACTGTGGTTGGCGGCGGCATTGGCGGGCTCGCCATTGCGATTCTGTTGCGCCGCACCGGAGCGTCCGTTCGCGTGCTCGAGCAGGCCGAGGCGATTTCCGAAGTGGGCGCCGGTTTGCAGATTTCGCCTAATGGTGTGGCCGTTCTGCGCGCCCTCGGGCTGGCGGACGATTTGGCCTGGAAGGCGCCGCGGGCGCGGGCTGTGGTTCTGCGCAGTCATCGTCGGGGGCGTGAGGTGGTCCGGCTCGACCTGGATCAATATGCTGCCGACCTGCGCTATTATTTTGTGCACCGGGCTGACCTGGTGGAACTTTTGGCGACGAAAGCCCGAGAAGAAGGGGTGCAGATCCGTCTTTTGCAGCGGCTGGATCGTGTCGATCTAAGCGGTGCGCCCAAGCTGCACCTTGCCAATGGGTCCTGTTGCAATGGCGATCTGGTGATTGGCGCGGATGGGATCCACTCGCGACTGCGCGAGGCCATCAATGGCGTGCGCGAGCCGTTTTTTACGGGGCAGGTTGCCTGGCGTGCTCTGGTGCCCAACCGTTTGGGGCTTCAGAACGAGGCGCAGGTATTCATGGGGCCTGGCCGGCATCTGGTGGCCTACCCGCTGCGCGATGGATCCTTGGTCAATCTGGTCGCCGTGCAAGAACAGCGCGCGTGGGTCGACGAAAGCTGGAGCCACAAGGGCGATCCAGACGCTCTGCGCCGCGCCTTTGCAGGGTTCGGAGGCACCGCGCGCGAGCTGTTGTCAGATGTCGGGGATGTTGGCTTCTGGGGGCTGTTCCGCCACCCGGTGGCTGAGAAGTGGCACACGGGCCAAGCTGTGCTTTTGGGCGATGCGGCCCATCCGACACTGCCGTTTATGGCGCAGGGGGGCAATATGGCGCTGGAAGATGCCTATGTTCTGGCGGACTGCCTTCAGCGGGCGGAAACATTGGACGGCGCTTTGGCCAAATACCAATCCCGCCGTCGAGACCGCGTCTGCAAGGTTGTAGAGACTGCAAATGGAAACGCATGGCGCTATCATCTGCGCCCGCCGATCTCCTGGCCTGCTCATATCGTCATGCGCGCCATGAGCCAATGGGCGCCGCAGAAAATGGTCAGCCAGTTCGATTGGATCTACCGTCACGACGTGACCGAGGGCTAGCGCACCACCCGTAAGCTCATGGGCGGCGCAGCGCGTTTGTGACGCGCTGCGGGTGCTTTACAGATCGAGTTCGACCCAAACCGGCACATGGTCCGAGGGTTTTTCACGGCCGCGCACATCCTTGTCGATCTGGCAGTCGAGCAGCAGGTCTGCGGCTTGCGGGGTCAACAGGAAGTGGTCAATGCGAATGCCGTCGTCGCGGTTCCATGCACCCGCCTGATAGTCCCAGAAACTATAGTGTCCCGGCCCCTGTACGCGGGCGCGGAAGGCTTCGGTAAAGCCAAGGTTTACAACCCGCTGAAACGCTGCCCGGCTTTCCGGACGATGCAGGGCGTCTTCCTTCCAGGCGTCGGGCCGTTTGGCGTCTTCGGCTTGCGGGATGATGTTATAGTCCCCGGCCATGAGGGCAGGCATCTCTTCTGCCATCAGATCTTTGGCGCGGGCGTGCAGGCGCTCCATCCATGCCAGTTTATAGGCATATTTGCCGCCTGCCACGGGGGATCCATCGGCTTCTAGCTCCACCGGGTTCCCATTGGGTAGGTACAGGCCGCAAATGCGAATGGCTTGTTTGCCCACGACCGTAGCTTCGATCCAACGGGCTTGCTCGTCACTGTCATCGCCCGGCAGGCCACGGCGCACATCCTCTAGCGGCAGCTTGGAGAGGATTGCCACGCCGTTAAAGCTCTTTTGGCCGTGGGTTTCCACGTTGTAGCCACGTTCTTCAAAGAGTTCGCGCGGGAAAGCGTCGTCTACAGATTTGATCTCTTGCAGCACAACCACATCAGGTTGCGCCTCATCCAGCCATTCGGGCAGAGCGGCGGCGCGTGCTTTGATACCGTTGATATTGAATGTGGCGATTTTCATAGGCCCCTCCGGACAGGCGTTTCGCGTGATCTATCGCTGAATTGCCGCGGCGGAGCAAGAGGAGAAGCGAATCGATTTTCGGTGATGGTCCGGCGAATTCGCAAAGGTTTCAATATTGCCCTAGGGTGGTATTTGCAATTTTGTAGTTGTGAATAACTTATGTATAAATTGTGCATTAAAAAATAAATGTTGAAAGGTCGGTGGTTTCGAGGGGAAGTTCTGTGGATAAGCTTGTTTGGAAATTGGGTTCGTAAATTATTTTCTTTTTTATTCGAGATTCTTTGGCAGCATTTGGGTGTGTTTTTGGTTTTGGAGGTAAATATGACCGCACTGAAGAAAATCGAACTGATCGAAGTTTCCGAAGTTTCTGTTTTTGATGGCGCGCACACTGGAATGATAAGTTCCACGTGCATTCAGCGGGAAAACGTCGCGTTGGGGAGTTTCGGCAAGTCTCAAATCGCCGGTAAGATTGCTAAAAGTAACGATATTTTTGATGGATGCGCGACTGGGCTTGTGTCCTCCACCTGTTGAGGGATTCGGTGTCAATTAAGCGATTTTTCGCGGCCTTTGCGGGCCGCGATTAACGACGCATTTTTCGGCGGAGAATTAAATGGGTGATGTTTTAAGTCTTGATCGCTATTCGGAAGACCGCGTCTTTCGGCATGGGGTTCCAACCGAAAATCGCGGGGTGTTTTCACGCAAGGAACTGGCGTCTTGCTTCCTGGGTGCCAGGCGTGACAGAATGGACGTCCTCTGGTTGAAAGAGAACGCTGAGTTTTTGAATGTTTTACGGTCGGCTGGTAAAATCAGACCGGTCGAAAGAGATGGTTTTTTTGGTTATTTACCCTTCTATGAAGGGTGTTTGCGTCACTTTGATTTTTTCAAGCCTTACTATCGGTTTATTTTGTCGATTTGCATGGATTTGGAAGACCTTGGGATTTGTGACGGTGAGCTTTCGGATGCCCTTGTTGGGCGCGTTCACAGAAGCGGAATTTTGCAGCACGAATTGTCGGATCTGCAAAGGGCAGAAACCAGACGGCTATTGGCGCGCCGAGGTTGCGTGCTTCGTGGCCTGGACGGATTGGACGATCGGCTGCGGGCCTTCATGCAATCTCCGGTGGCATTTGCCGTCCCCAATCGGCGGACAGCGTATGAACTGACCCACATTGTGTTCTACCTTTCTGACTATGGGCAGCAGGATCCAATGTTGGAGTCTGAGGCAATACAAAGTGTTGAATATGTTGGGATAATGGCTTTCCTGGACCAGGATGCAGACCTGCTCAGTGAAGTTTGTCTGGCATTGCTT
Source organism: Tritonibacter multivorans (assembly GCF_001458415.1). GTDB lineage: Bacteria > Pseudomonadota > Alphaproteobacteria > Rhodobacterales > Rhodobacteraceae > Epibacterium > Epibacterium multivorans. Next base: position 334,385 of record NZ_CYSD01000039.1, read on the forward strand.
TATGCGGGCCAGGATGTGCCCCAGGTCTGGCTGGCGTGGCTACAAAAGCAGCGGGCAGCCTGCCAGATTTCGGCCCAACCTCTGGAAATCAACGAGGTGGATGACTACCACACGTTTCTCGTGATGGAGTGGGCTATATCAGAGGTTGTAAAACATCCCGTTTTCGAGTCATCCTGTATGAACACGCGCCGATTTATTTGTACCGGGCGCAACAGTGTTTTGAGAGGTATGACAATGGCGCTTTATGCAATGGATGCCGAAGGGCTGCGGATGCGCCGCGGTGCGGATCTTGAGCTGAAGTCTCGGCTGAACGCGCAGGAGCAGGGGCTTTGGGATCGTGCGTCCGGTGCTGTCGGGTGTTTTGACCAGTTTCTGTGCGATTTTCTGGCACGGGGATACACTGACACAAGCCTCCAGCAGGGCGGGGTGCGCTGAGGGTGGCGGAGCTGTCTGCAAAAGACACGCCCCTCAAGGTGGGCCGCTGGAGTGGTACCCTTTGGGTGTGGGTCGGCCTGTGCCTCGTCATGGCCTACACGGGTCTGATTGCGGGCGCAGACGGGATCACCAAGCTGATCGCAAATAACTTCGCGCCTGCCCAGCTCTATGCGTTTTCGGGTCTTTTGGTGGCGGGGCTGAGTGTGGCCGCCGGGCGGCTGCCGGGGCAGGTCGCGTCGCTGAGAACGCATCATCCATGGGCAATGGCGGGGCGTTCGCTGGCAACAGTTCTGGCGGCAACCGCGTTTTTCTATGCGTTTCGGCATCTGCCTTTGGCAGATGTGTTTCTCTTTGTGGCTCTGATGCCGGTGTTCGCAGCCCTTTTGGCTGGGCCTATTCTGGGCGAACGGCTGGGGGTGCTGTCTTGGGTGTCGGTGGTCGTCGGTGTAATTGGTGTGCTGTTCTTGTTGCCTGAGTGGAGCGGGACCTATGGCTGGGGGGCTGTGTCCGCTCTGGTTGCGGCCCTTCTGGGCACCGTGTCGGTTACGCTGGCGCGACTGATTTCAATACGTGATGCGAATGTTCTGGCGCAGGTGTTTTACCCGAACCTTGCCTTGGGGCTGACCATGCTAGTGTGTTTGCCATTTGTATGGCAGCCGATGAGTGTGGCAGATCTGGGGCTGGTCTTGGCCTGTGGGGTGCTGCTGTTTTTGGCGCGTTGGTTGCTGGTGCTCGCGCTTGCCATCCTGCCGACCTATGCGGTGACACCGCTATTGAATCTGCAGTTCGTCTGGATGGTGATTATTGGCGCTGTGGTGTTTGGCGATCTGCCCAGCCTGTCGATCTATTTTGGGATGGTGCTTGCCGCTGGCGCCAGTGCGGTGATCCTGCGTGAACAGTTGCGGCTGCAACAGGGGGTTCGCCCGGTCATGTGGTCGGATCTGTGGCCCCAACTTACAGGGGCGCTGAACATTGCGCGTCGTCAGGTCAAAACGGCATCCAAAAAAGACGGCGGGAAGCCCGGCGCGTAACTTCCTGTCCCGGCTGGTTTACATGGGGTCGGAGAACACAGGGCCAGATTACATAGAGCCAGATCACATAGAGAATGAGGTGCCGCAGCCACAGCTGGAGGTGGCATTCGGGTTCTCAATGGTGAAGCGTGCGCCGATCAGCTCTTCGGTGAAATCGATCACTGCGTTTTCCAAAAATGGCAGCGAGACCTCGTCCACGACGACTTTTTCTCCTTTGCCTTCCAGCACCAGATCCTCATCCGCCGGCGCGTCGAGTTTGATCTCGTATTGAAAGCCAGAACAGCCGCCACCTTCGACCGCGACCCGCAGGGCCTGACCCTGTGCGGCGGCGCCAATCTCGGCCAGCCGTTCAAAGGCGCGTTCGGTAACTTTCGGGGGCAGTTGCATCATTCTCTCCAAAGCTCGCTGTTGCAGCGTAGACCTTTATATAGAAAGGTGCGGGGCAAGCGACAAGATTTCCGCAAGACTTCTGGGGGAAAAAGAGACCCATGACCGCGCAAGATGATTTGAACCCCGATCTGACCCCAAGGCCACATGCCCCCTATGCGACGTTTCCCGGCCGTTCCCGTGGGCGTCGTGTGCCAGAAGAAGAAAGCAGCTTCCGCTCTCCGTTTCAGCGCGACCGCGACCGGATTATTCACGCCGATGCCTTTCGGCGCCTGAAGCACAAGACCCAAGTCTTTGTGGAATATGAGGGTGACAATTACCGCACCCGACTGACCCATTCGATTGAGGTCGCACAGGTGGGGCGCACCATTGCCGGTGCCTTGGGGTTGAACCAGGAACTGACAGAGGCCGTCGCATTGGCGCATGATCTGGGGCACACACCATTTGGTCACACAGGTGAGGATGCCTTGCACGATCTGATGGCGCCTTATGGCGGCTTTGATCACAATGCGCAGGCCATTCGGATTGTTACCTGTCTGGAGCGGCACTATGCGGAATTTGACGGGCTGAACCTGACTTGGGAGACGCTCGAGGCCATTGCCAAACACAACGGCCCTGTTGTCGGGGAGCTGCCCTGGGCGCTTGCAGCCTGTAATGCGCAACTGGACCTCGAGCTCCACACCCATGCCAGTGCGGAGGCGCAGGTTGCAGCCTTGGCCGATGACATCGCCTACACCCACCATGACCTGCAGGATGGGCTGCGCGCGGAACTGTTCAGCGACGCCGAGGCCGCGACCTTGCCAATTGTGGGTCCGGCCTTTGCCGAGGTCGATGCAAAATACCCGGGTCTAGAGCCGCGCCGCCGTCGATCCGAGGCGCTGCGCCGGGTCTTTGGGGTGATGGTGTCGGATGTGATTGATACGTCCCGTGCAAAGATCGAGGCATCCGGGGCGCAATCCGTCGAAGATATTCGCGCGCTGGACCATGCTGTGGTGACGTTTTCCGATCCGCTGTGGACGCAGCTGAAAGACGTTCGCGCCTTCCTATTCACGCGGATGTACCGTGCACCTTCGGTGGTGGTGGTGCGCAAGCGGGTGGCCAAAGTGGTTGAGGCGCTTTTTGCCTATTACATCGAAAATACGCTGGAGATGCCGCAGCGGTGGCATGCGGAAATCCACGCTGGCCAAACGGATGTGGATCGCGCCCGGATCGTCTCGGACTATATCGCGGGCATGACCGACCGATTTGCGCTGCAACTCCACGAGCGCCTCGGTCTCTGATCTGAGCGCAATTGACGGCCCAAAGCCCTGCCATCTGGCGGGGCTTTTTTTGCCAACTGGCCATAGCGTTTGGCGGACCAGTTCGAGAAAACCTCGGCCCTGATGACGCAAATGTCCGTGACCGCGACGCGCGCTTTCTGTTTGCGCAGGTCGGCGGGATATATTATGCGTCTGGCCTGCATCTTTCAGGGTGCATCAATGGGGTATGACTTTGAAGCGCTGGACCGTCACATTTACCGATGCGCCCGATATGCGGGTGATCCGCGCCGATCGCGCACGGCGCGAGGCGCATATTACCTTTGTGCGCGCCCATGAGGCGCTGGATATTGGTGGCCCCTTGGCGATGCGCCCCATGCAGGATTTTCCCGGCGCGATCTGGACCGTGACAGCTGAGACGCGCGAAGACGTGCAGCGGATCATCCATTCCGACCCCTATTATGTGCCGCGCCTGCGCCATTACCAGATCACTGAAATGCGCGGCACAGCCAGTGTCATGGACTTGTTTTCCTGATTTAGAAAGCCCGCAGGGCCCCTCAGAACCCCATCGCGGTTGACCCTGTGCCTTGGCGGGGCTATCCGCTTGCCTTAAAGCTAGAGAGCGCCCGTGGTCTATCCGCCCGGAGCGCCACGCAAAACCCATAGGACGCCAGATATGAACCTCTTTGCCGACATCCGTGCGCTTGTCATCGACAGCCTGAACGCCCTTGTGGCCGATGGTTTCCTGCCCGAAGGGCTCGACTTTGCCAATGTAGCAGTGGAGCCTCCGCGCGATGCGGCCCATGGCGATATGGCGACCAATGCGGCGATGGTACTGGCCAAGCCCGCGAAAATGAAGCCGCGCGACATTGCCGAAAAACTGGCCGAGACACTGGCAGGCGATGACCGCGTGAGCTCTGCCGATGTGGCAGGGCCGGGGTTTCTGAACCTGCGTCTCGCGCCGGTCATCTGGCAGTCGGTTCTGGGGGCTGTGCTGGAAGGCGGTCTGGACTATGGCCGTTCTGACATGGGCGCGAACAAGCGCGTGAACGTGGAATATGTCTCCGCGAACCCCACTGGCCCGCTGCATGTGGGTCACACCCGTGGTGCGGTGTTCGGCGATGCACTGGCGTCGCTTCTGGCCTATGCTGGTTATGACGTGACCCGCGAATATTACATCAACGACGGTGGCGCGCAGGTGGACGTTCTGGCGCGTTCTGCCTATCTGCGTTACCTCGAAGCGCATGGCCGCACCGTGGAATTCCCGGATGGCACATACCCCGCGGACTACCTTGTGCCCGTGGGCGAGGCGCTGAAAGAAAAATTTGGCGACCAATATGTCGATCAGCCGGAAGAGGCTTGGCTGGAGACGTTCCGCACGTTCTCTACCGACAAGATGATGACGCTGATCCGTGAAGACCTTGCGCTTCTGGGGATCGAGATGGATGTCTTCTATTCCGAGAAATCTCTGTACGGCACCGGCCGCATTGAAGCTGCGCTGAAAGAGCTGGAAGACAAAGGCCTGATCTACCGCGGCGTGCTGGAGCCGCCCAAAGGCAAAAAGCCCGACGATTGGGAGCCGCGCGAGCAGACCCTGTTCAAATCCACCGACCACGGCGATGACGTGGACCGCGCGGTGATGAAATCTGACGGCGCCTGGACGTATTTCGCGCCGGACATTGCCTATCACTACGACAAGGTCTCGCGCGGGTTTGACGAGCTGATCGACATCTTTGGGGCTGACCACGGCGGCTATGTAAAGCGTATGAAAGCGGCAGTTTCCGCATTGTCCGGTGGCAAAGTTCCGCTTGATATCAAGCTGTGTCAACTGGTGAAGCTGTTCAAGGATGGCGCGGAATTCAAAATGTCAAAACGGGCAGGGACCTTTGTAACCCTGCGTGACGTGGTGGATGCGGTTGGCCCTGATGTTACCCGTTTCATGCTGCTGACCCGCAAGAACGACCAAGGGTTCGACTTTGACCTGGATAAGGCGCTGGAACAGTCCAAGGACAATCCGGTTTTCTACGTTCAATACGCCAATGCGCGGATCTGCTCTACCCTGCGTAAAGCCGCGGAAGAAGGCGTGAAAACCGATATGGATGTGCTGAAAGCCGCCGATCTGGGCCTGATCACACATGCCGCGCAGCTGGCTGTCGCCAAGAAATTGGCCGAATGGCCGCGTCAGGTAGAAATCGCAGCGCGCACCAATGAACCGCACCGGATTGCCTTCTTCCTCTATGATCTGGCGTCTGATCTGCACGGGCTTTACCACCTCGGCAAGTCGGAGAAAGGTTTACGATTCCTTAATGACAGCGGTGAAACGGCAACACATGCCAATTTGGCGCTGGCGAAGTCCGTTTCCATTGTCATTTCTGCCGGTCTTGCTATTCTTGGCGTCAAACCGGCCGAGGAGATGCGGTAACAAAACCGCACACCTGCCGGACCTGAGGCAGTTTTAAGAAACCCGATAAGCACCCATGGGGCCGTCTTGGCCCCGGGGGAACGGGGCAGTGAGGCGGACATGGCTAATTTTGCGCAAGTAGGCGCAGGTGCGCGCAGCGAGAGCAACTCTCAGCAGCAGGGGGCGGCGTTTGATCCGTTTGCCTCGCATCAGTATTCCCGCCCGGCCGAGCCGCCAGCACCGGCGCCGGAAATGCCTGTGGCAGAAACCTCTGATGTTTTTGTGACCGTGCCGCAGGTGCGTCAGGTGCAGATGCACTATGCTCCCGTCACACAGGCGGCCCCGCAGCAGCCCGAAGCTGTGGCGGTTGAGGCACCGAGCGACATGAACTATGGCCATTTTGCGCCCGAAGACGATGGCTACGCGCCATATTCGGCAGCGCCGCCACGCAAGGAACTGGGACGCGTTGCCGCGGTTCTCGGGGCTGTGGCGTCGATCGCGCTGGTCGCGGGCATTGGCTTTTGGGGCTATAACCTGATTGTACGCGATGTCTCTGGGGTGCCGGTTGTGACGGCTATGAAAGGGCCCATGCGCGTGGCGCCGGAAACCCCGGGGGGCCGTTTGGCGGATCACCAGGGTCTGGCTGTAAATGCTGTTGCTGCCAATGGCACCGCTGCCGCGCCTGCGGACACACTGCAACTTGCGCCCGAACCGATTGCCCTGACGGAAGATGACCAACCCACTGCGGAACTGCTTGCGCTGGAACCGGAATTGTCGGCAGATCTTCCGAGCCTGACCCTTGAACAGCCTGACCCCAGTGTCACAACGGCTGAGATCCTGCCTTCGGCAGAACCTGAAGTCGCGGGAAGCGAACCGCTTTCGGCTGAAGAACAGCGCAGCCAGGACATCAATGCGCTGGTTGCAAGCCTGACCGACGATGCGCCCGCGCTGAGCGATATTCGCCAAACCTCGGCCAGCGCCGCGCCTGCGGTTGAGGCTGCCGTGGCTGAAACCCGCGCCAAAACCATCTCTGCCGAGGTGGCTGCCCTGCGGGATGCGCCCGGAGTGAAGACCGCGCCGCGTCCTCAGATGCGCCCGGTCAAATTCGAACGCGTCACGACCCCTGTTGCAGCACCGACAAATGTTGAACGTGACATTGCAAGCTTGTCTGTCGGCACCCGTATGGCCCAGCTTGGCGCTTATGAAAGCGGTGATATCGCGCGCAGCGAATGGACTCGGATCTCAGCTCAATTCGGGGATTTTTTCGTGGGCAAGCAACGGGTTGTGCAACGTGCTGAAAGCGGTGGCCGAATTTTCTATCGTCTGCGCGTGGTCGGCTTTGACGACCTTGCCGACGCACGCCGCTTCTGTTCGGCGCTGGTTGCTGGCCAAGCAGACTGTATCCCCGTGGTCATGCGCTGATGGCCTTTGGTGCCACAATCCTCGATGCAGAAGGGCTGCGACTGACAGCCGAAGAAAAGGCGCTGTTTAAGGACACGCGCCCTTTTGGTTTCATACTGTTCGCCCGCAATATTGACAGCCCAGATCAGGTTCGTGCGCTGTGCGATGAGTTTCGGGAGGCGGCGGGCCACGAGTGTCTGATCACCATCGATCAGGAAGGCGGCCGGGTGCAGCGGATCTGGGCGCCGATGGCGCGCAACTGGAAGCCGCCCCTTGATCACGTGCGGGCCGCGGGGGCAGGGGCCTTGCCCGCCATGTATCTGCGCGCGCGTCTGATCGCGGATGAGCTGCGCAGTCTTGGCATCAATTCGAACTGTGCGCCGGTTGTGGACATCGCGACCAAGGGCACGCACCCGTTTCTCAAGAACCGCTGTTATGGTGAAACCCTGGACGATGTGGTCGCGCTGGCCCGCGCCACGGCCAAGGGGCATCTGGACACCGGCGTCCTTCCGGTGATGAAACACATGCCGGGTCATGGTCGTTCCACCCTCGACACGCATCACGACCTCCCCCGCGTCAAGGACGCGGCAGAGGATCTGCGGGCGACCGATTTCGCCGCGTTTGCTGGCTTGCGAAATCTGCCCATGGCGATGACAGCGCATCTGGTGTTCGAGGCCTTTGATGACCGCCCCGCCACGCAATCGCCGGTGATGATGAACCTGATCCGATCCGAGATCGGCTATGACGGGTTGGTGATGACCGATGATCTGTCGATGAACGCCCTGTCCGGGACTGCGGCAGACCGCACCCGTGCGGCGCTGGTTGCGGGTGTTGATGTGGCGCTTTATTGCAATGCTTCGCTTGCAGATCGGATTGCGGTGGCTGAGGAAGCCGGAGAGTTGTCCGAAGCCGGACAAAGACGCGCTTTGGCGGCGCTGAACCGCTTGCAAGAGGCGCTTCCGCTTGACATAGACGCGGCAGAAGAAGAACTTAACGCCCTCATGGGCGGTGAGGTTTATGGCTGAACAAACATTATTTCCTGAGGAACAGGGCAAATCGGTCGAGGAGCGCCTCGCTGCCGAAGCGCTGATCGTTGACGTAGAGGGTTTTGAGGGCCCTCTTGACCTGTTGCTGACGCTGTCACGCACGCAGAAGGTGGACCTGCGTCAGATCTCTGTCTACGAGCTGGCGCGCCAGTACCTCGCCTTTGTGGAGCGCGCCAAGGAACTGCGCATTGAGCTCGCCGCCGACTATCTGGTGATGGCGGCCTGGCTGGCGTTTTTGAAATCGCGTCTGCTGCTGCCGCCCGACCCCACCGAAGAGGGGCCCTCGGGTCAGGAACTGGCTGCGCATCTGGCGTTCCAACTGGAACGCCTGCAGGCCATGCGCGATGCCTCTGCCCGGCTTCTGGCGCGCGACCAGCTGGGGCGGGATTTCCACGCCCGTGGTCAGTCCGAAGACGTCACACGCATCAAAACGGTCACCTATACCGCGAACCTTCTGGACCTGATGCAGGCCTATGCCCGCATTCGCACCAAGGATGAATTCCGCCCCTTTGTCATGGACCGCGACAGCGTGTTTACCATGGAAGAGGCGCTGGAACGGATGCGCGGGCTTCTGGGCTTTGAAGGCGGCTGGACGGACCTGCTGAGCTACCTGCCGGACGGATGGCATGCGGACCCGGCCAAGCGCCGCTCTGCCACCGCGGCGACATTTGCGGCTTCGCTGCAGCTTGTGAAAGAGGGACGTATGGAGCTCCGCCAGACGGAGACCTTTGCCCCCATCCAGCTGCGCAGCCTGAACGAGGATACGTAATGGATTTGTACAACACGCCCCAGCCGACCGATGGGGAAGCGGAGCAGAAGACCGAAAGTCTGTTTGAAGCGCCGCCGATGGCGGAACAGGAACGTATGGTCGAAGCCGTGCTCTTTGCCAGCTCCAGCCCTGTGACCGTGCGCGATCTGATGACGCGGATGCCGCATGGCTGCGAGCCGTTGCAGGCGCTGGAACATCTGCGCAGCCGCTATGACGGACGCGGCGTGCGCGTGGTGCAGGTGGGGGATGCCTGGGCCATTCGCACAGCCCCGGATCTTGGGTTTCTGCTACAGAAAGAAACGGTCGAGACCAAGAAACTGTCCCGCGCTGCGATTGAGACACTGGCAATCATTGCCTACCACCAGCCAGTGACCCGTGCCGAGATCGAAGAGATCCGGGGTGTATCTGTGTCGCGCGGCACCATTGACCAGTTGATGGAGATGGAGTGGATCCGCCTTGGCCGTCGCAAGATGACGCCGGGCCGACCGGTGACCTTTGTGGTGACGCCGAACTTCCTTGATCACTTTGGTCTGGAAAGTGCGCGCGACCTGCCGGGGCTGAAAGAACTGCGCGCGGCCGGGTTGCTGGAGAACCGTCCACCGCCGGGGACCTTCCCGATCGGGCAGGGCGACCGCGAGGAAATCCGTGACGATCAGGAACAGCCAGAGCTGTTTGAGGATTAAAACAAAAAGGCCGGGCAGTCGCAGCCCGGCCTTGCCCTTATTTGGTCACAGCCCCATGTTAGCATCAAGCGAGGGGCACTGTTGCATCCCGAAGGAGAGACCCATGTCATTGGACCGCATTTTGAATATGGTGATCCGTCAGGTGATCCGCATTGCTGTGAACAAAGGTGTCGGCGCCGGGATCAACGCCTTGGGCAAGCGCGGTAAAAGCAAACCACGTCGTGACCCGCGGGTTGCACAACAGGACACGCGCCCGCCAAAAAACTCTCCCTGGGATTGAAGTTCAGGGATTAAGCGAGGGCCGCGCGCCTTAGTCTGGGCTGCGGAAATGTTTCGACAATTTAAGGCCCTGACCCTGATAGTTAGAGGCAATGCCCGCCCCATACAGCTGCTGCGGCAGCTCTGACATCCGTTCATAGACCAGACGCCCGACGACCTGACCGTGCTCCAGCACAAAAGGCGCTTCGTGGCATCGGACTTCCAGAACCCCGCGTGAGCCTTCGCCTCCAGCGGCGGCATGGCCAAAACCGGGGTCAAAGAAGCCCGCGTAATGGACGCGGAATTCCCCGACCATGGCCAGATAGGGCGCCATTTCAGCGGCATATTGCGGCGGAATATGTACCGCTTCGCGGCTGACCAGAATATAAAACGCACCGGGGTCGAGGATAATGCGGCCGTTCTGACTGCGCACCTCTTCCCAGAAGTCGCGCGGGTCGTAAGCCCCGATCCGGTCCAGATCAATCACACCGGTGTGCGGTTTTGCCCGATACCCCACCAGATCGCTGCCTGGCAGGTTCAGGTCGACCGAAAAGCCCAGACCGTCTTCGATCACCGCGTCGCCGTCCACCAGCGGCATCTCCGCGTGTAGCGCGCCGAGTTCGGCATCGGTCAATACAGATTGCCCGTCGCGAAAACGGATCTGGTTCAGCCGCATGCCTGGGCGCACCAGAACCGAAAAAGAACGGGGGCAAATTTCTGCATAAAGCGGGCCGGAATACCCCGGCTTCACCCGGTCAAACTCTTCGCCACCGTCGGTGATGGTCCGCGTCAGCAGGTCCAGCCGCCCCGTTGAGGATTTGGCGTTTGCCACTGCCGACACGTGGTCAGGCAGGGCGAGGCTTTCCATCAGGGGCACAACATAGACGCAGCCCTTTTCCAGCACCGCGCCCTCGCTGAGGTCAATGCGGTGCATTTCGAACTCTTCCAGACGATCGGCAACGGTGCCGGACTGGCCTGCCAGAAATGAAGCACGCACACGATACGCCACGCGGCCCAGCCGTAAATCCAGGCTGGCGGGCTGGATCTGACCATCCACCAGCGGTGCATCAATGAGGATTTCGCCCTGAGACAGCATTGTTTCGATCGTTTGGCTGGGCAGGACGCCGGTCATGGAAAAATCCTTTGGATTTGGGGCAGCAAAAGGCTTCCGCTATGGTCGCGCAAATTTTCGATTGCCGCAATGATTGGGGTCTGGGCTTAGGCAAAAAATCCAGCGCAGGCAATGTGAAAGAAGAGGCGCGCAAAAACAAAACGCCCGAGCCATAAGCTCGGGCGTTTTGTTTTGGTCGGGCTAGCAGGACTCGAACCTGCGACCTTCCGTCCCCCAGACGGACGCGCTACCAGGCTGCGCTATAGCCCGTTGAGGAGCGTTCTACTGGTTTTCACAGCAGCCGCAAGAGGCAGATTGGTTTTTTTTCCGTTTTTCAAAACTTTTGTGAAGCTCGGCGGTTGGAAGGCGGACAAGCCTTTGATTTTGCGATCTTTGCGGCTGGTGCCGGGCGCTTACGCCCGGGCTTGCCAATCGGTCAGTGCATGCAGCGCATCGGTCAGAATGGCGCGATCCGACTCGTCCTCGGGCAGTCGTGCTGCCAGCTGTCCGAGAAGGCCGGGCGTGACCGGCGTGTCTGCGTCATCTGCGATGTCGATCTGTCGGGCCACCCGCGCTGGGGGCATGTCATCCGTGATCTCAGCAGGTTCTGGCGACGTGTCCACGTCTTCCTCGGCCGACAATTCGCCAGCGTTGTCCGTGTCTTGCACCGTCTCCTCGACCGCAGCAAAAGCGTCGGAAGCGTCTGCGGGTACAATGGTGTCGTCCTCGACCAAATCGGCGGTTTCGAAGGGCGCGTCTCCTTCGGGAGCCTCCGCAACCGACAGGTTGTCCGCCGCAGCGTCGTCAGGAGTTTCGTCTTCGGAAACGCTGGGATCGACTTCAGGCGCATGACCTTCCGGGGTCTCTGGTTTCGCCGCTGGTTGTGCCACCGCCGTATTCTGTGGCTCGTCGCTGGGGACCTGTGTTTCAGGTGTTGGCGCGGCATGTGTTACAACAACCTCGGCGGCCTCATCGGCATGGGGAGCCTGTGCCTCGGCTTCAAGCGCGGGGCTTTCTTCGACAGCGGCGGTTTCAGCGTCCGACTGCGGGCCGTCCGTGATTTCAAAGGCATGATCGTCTGCCGGTTCGGCTGCGGAGACCTGGGGGGCAGGGGCCTCAGATTCTGTTGTCACGGCTTCTGTTGTCACGGCTTCTGTTGTCACGGCGTCGGCGGACGCGGAATGAGCATCAGAAGGCGCGTCGGCGGCTGCGGGCGTATCGACGAGCGCTGGGGGTTCGGTGACAGGCTGCAGGTCCACAGGGGCAGCGTCCGAGGTCACTGATGTCTCCGAACCTTTAGATGCCGTCTCCGGCTGTGCAGATATGGCGCGACGTGGCACATCTACCGTCGCGGCAGGTTCATCGTCAATCAGTTGAACATCCAGCAAATCAGGGTCCGCGCCTTCAAAGAAATCCTGCTGGCCTTCAATCGGGTCCGGTGCGCGGTGGCTTCCGGAGGCTCCGCTATGGGGGATGTCTGTCGGCGCAGGCGCCGGGGCCGTGGGCATGTCCATCGGCATTGCCATTTGTGCGGCCCGTTGCGGTTGCGTGGGCTGTGTTGGCTGCGGGGAACGCGCGGCTTGTGCCGCGCCCTGTACCAGCGAAGAGGGTGCAGCAACCGGAGACGCACCTGCTGTGTGGGGAGTGTCAGCTACGATTGGTTCCGGTGCAGCAGGAGCGTCGCTTTGCGCCGTATCAGCCAGTCCGCCGGGATACACCGGTGCAGAGACAAGCGGGGGGTGCGGATCAGACTGGGAAAAGGATGCGGGTTCAGTCGCTGGCGCAGCGGCCACTTGCGGCGCGCTGTCTGGCGCGGGCGGTGTGGCTGCGGTTGTACTTTCGGCAGCCCCAGATGATTCCGGCACAGGGGTGTCGGTGGCCGGCGTCGGCGCGGCGGTTTGTACGGGCGGCACGTGGTGCATGTCGCTGGCTGGGGTTGGGGCACCCATTGTTTGCGGTGTGGGCACAGAATCAGCTGCAGGGCTGCTTGCTTGCATTGGCGCTTGCGGCTGGATTGGCGCGGCGGGCGCTGGCTGTGTCACTGATGGGGGTGTCACAGGCATGGCAGACGCTGCCGCAGGGGGCTGTTCGGGCTGCGCGGCCACATCAGGTGCCATCACTGGAACATCTGTCGGGGCGGGTGGGGCCACTGGGGCCTGTGCAGGGGCGGCCGCGGTTGCGGGCGCTGTCATTGGGGTGTCGTCGAGAGGAGGCGCAGATGGCGCAGGGGGCGTTGCGGCAACCGCCGCCTGCTGCGCGTCTTCTGCTGCCACGCCGACTGCGGGCGGTGCCTCTGCCACAGCCGGTGCGACAGGTTCGGTCAATGGGGCAGGCTCAGCCGGTTGCACGGTGGTGTCCACGGCGTTTTCGACGGTGGTTTCCACGGTGGTTTCATCCGTGGCCTCGGGCGTTGGGGCCGGTGCGATGGCGTGTTCGGCAACGGGAGCAGGCGCGGCGCCTTGAACCGGTTCTGGCTCGGGTTGAACTGGTTCCGGATCGGGTACGGGCGCGGCTTGGGCGGCGGCAACGGTTTCCGGGTTGGTGCGGGGACGGTCGTCCCAGACGCTGTCCTTTGCTTCGGGGGCAGGCGCCACGGCCTCTTCCCCCTCGAGGGGGCGCGACATGGCCTGGATCGCCTGTACACCCTGTTCCCGGATCATCGCCTGGGCGTCTTTGATCGACATGCCCTTGTCATGCACCAGATGCTGGATGCCCCCCAGGAGCAACATATCCGAGGGACGATAGTATCGCCGCCCGCCCGCCCGTTTCACCGGCTTCACCTGGGTGAATTTACTTTCCCAGAAACGTAGGACATGTGCTTGAATTTCCAACCATTCCGCAACCTCAGAGATGGTGCGGAAGGCGTCAGGGGACTTGGACATAGGACTACCCCGTATCTGATGCCGGCCTCATTGCGTGATGGGCCGACATCGTCTGTCAAATTGGCTAATATTTAGTTTCGGTTGCCGTCGGCAACCCGGTCCTTCATCAGGTGAGATGGCCGGAAGGTCAAGACGCGGCGGGGCTGGATCGGAACTTCTTCGCCGGTCTTGGGGTTGCGGCCCACACGTGCGGATTTATCGCGCACGCTGAAAGTGCCAAAAGAAGAGATCTTGACCTGCTCGCCACGTACAAGCGCATCGGACATGTGCTGCAGCATGCTTTCGACCAGTTGGGCGCTTTCATTGCGCGACAGACCGACCTCGCGGAAAACAGCTTCGCTCAGATCCATTCTTGTAATTGTACGTTCACTCATTTCACCAATTCCCCGTTGTTTCCACAAACATAGGGGCTTGGGAAATTACCTGTCAATATCAATGAATTGGAAAGGGCAGTTGGATCCGATCTTACCAGCGTAAAACCACAGCACCCCAGGCAAGGCCGCCACCAATGGCCTCGGTCACCACCAGATCGCCCCGTTTGATCTGCCCGCGCGCAACGCCAACGGACATGGCAAGCGGAATCGAGGCCGCCGAAGTGTTGCCGTGATCCTGTACAGTGACCACCACCTGCTCCATCGGCAGGTCCAATTTCTTGGCCGTGCCCTGGATAATGCGGATATTCGCCTGATGGGGCACAATCCAGTCGATGTCCTGCGCACCAAGGCCCGCCTTGGCCAGCGCCGTATTGGCGGTGGAGGCCAGTTTTTCAACCGCATGGCGGAACACCTGATTGCCCTGCATCCGCAGATGGCCAGTGGTCTGGGTCGACACGCCGCCGTCCACATAAAGAAGGTCCTTGTGGCGCCCGTCCGAGTTCAGATCGGTGGCCAGAATGCCGCGATCCCTGTTTTCGCCGGTGCCATCCTGCGCCTCTAGCAGCAGTGCGCCCGCGCCATCCCCAAACAGCACACAGGTGGACCGGTCGGTCCAGTCCATGATTTTGGAGAAGGTTTCAGCACCAATGACCAGCACACGGTCCGCCTGACCGGACACAATCAGCGCATTGGCATTGGTCAGCGCATAGACAAAGCCCGCGCAGACCGCCTGCACATCAAAAGCAAATCCTTTGGTCATGCCCAGTTGGGCCTGCACCATGGTGGCCGCAGAGGGGAAGGTCAGGTCGGGGGTCGAGGTTGCCACCACAATGGCGTCTACGTCTTCGGCGGTTTTGCCTGCCATCTTCAGCGCAGCTTCTGCAGCGCGGGTGGCCATATTCGAGGTTGTTTCACCTTCGGCGGCGAAATGGCGGCGTTCAATTCCAGAGCGCGAACGAATCCATTCGTCGGAGGTGTCGAGCCAGTTCTCGAATTCCGCGTTCTCCACAATGCGTTCCGGGAGATAATGCCCTGCGCCAATAACCACTGAGCGTCGCGTCATTCTTTTGCCTGCCTTTATTGTCGGTGGTCTCCAGCTGCTCTGGAGATCGGGGCGTCCACGTTTGAGTCGGTGGACGTTGCGTCATCTTGGGTGCTCTCTACGGCGGATGCAACCCGGGCTGCAAGCTTTTCCGCAAATCCTTGCTGGGCCAGACGAAAGGCAAGTTTTACCGCAGCCGACACACCGGTCGCGTCTGCGCCGCCGTGGGATTTCACCACGGTACCATTCAGCCCCAAGAACACACCACCGTTCACACGGCGGGGGTCAATGCGTTTGGAAAGACGCGCCAGAGAGGTATAGGCCAGAAGGGCCGCGACCCGAGAAAGGAAAGAATATTCAAAGGCTTCGCGCATGGCGCTGCGCAACAGGCTGGCGGTGCCTTCGCCGGTTTTGATCGCCACATTGCCCGTAAAGCCATCGGTCACGATCACATCGGCAATGTCGCCGGGAATATCGCTGCCCTCGACAAAGCCAACGAATTCGTAATTCGCAGCCTCCGCGTTTCTGGAAATCAGCTGATAGGCCTCTTTCAGTTCCGCACGGCCTTTGTGTTCCTCGGTGCCCACGTTCAAGAGGCCCACACGAGGACATTTCAGATCCATAGAATTGCGGATGTAGGAGGTGCCCATCAGGGCATATTGCAGCAGGTCTTCGGCGTCGGCTTTAACGTCCGCGCCAACATCCAGCATCACATTGAAGCCCTGCGGATTGCGCGAGGGCCACAGAATCGCAATTGCCGGGCGGTTCACACCCGGCAATTTGCGCAAGCGCAGCATCGACAGCGCCATAAGCGCGCCCGTGTTGCCGCAGGAAACCACACCCGCTGCTTCGCCGTTCTTGACACAGTCAATCGCGGCCCACATCGAGGTCCCTTTGCCCCGCCGCATGATCTGGCTGGGCTTGTCTTCCATGGTGACCACATCGCGCACGTCGCGGATCTCGCAACAGTCCTTCAGGACCTTCTTGCGAGCAACCAGCGGTTCGAGCTGTTCAATGGGGCCGTGCAAGATGAACCCGATTTCCGGGTTCTTCTGTGCAGATTTGGCAATGCCGGCAACCACAACGGAAGGGCCGGCATCGCCACCCATGGCGTCCACGGAGATCACGATGCGACCCGAAAGGTCGGGGGCGGTCTGAGCTGGCGAAGTCTGGGGTTTACCCGTCATAAGTCACTTTGCCCAAATGGCCCCTGTTGGTCGCGTCGTGATCGAAAGCGTGGAAAAAACGAGGCTTATGCCGCGTCTTCGTCCAGGTCGATCTCGTCAGCCTGAGCTACGATCTCTTTGTCGTCGTAGTGGCCGCAGGACGGGCACACGTGGTGGGGACGACGCAGTTCACCGCAGTTCGAGCATTCGTTCGGGTTTGCAGCAACCAGCGCATCGTGCGCGCGGCGGTTGTTGCGGCGCGATTTGGATACTTTGTTCTGTTGGACAGCCATGTCTCAACCTTTGTCTATCTAGGGCCATTGGGCACTGGCCCTTGGCGCGTTTCATATTCTCGATTCACTCGGTGTGACGTGCGTTTAGGCCGCAGGCCTGCGAATGTCCAACCAAAATTCCGATGAGCGCGCGAAAATACTGCGAATCTTCTCAAGCGCAAGCGGTTTTTTAGGGGAGAGGGGGGCAATAGGCCAGTGAGAACTTGTCTTCGCAGCAAATTTTATCGCCCGGTGTCCCTGCTCAGGTCGGAAAGGGCGTGTTCAGCCCTTGTTCTCCAACTGATCCTTCAATGCGGCCAACCCAGCAAAGGGGCGGGTGTCCTCATCGCGCATCGGGGCAACGCCGGGTTCCGTATGAACACTTTCGCCTAAGGCAGCGCCGTCTTTGCGCGGATACTGCGGCAGGTTCAACGCCAAGCTTTCCAACATCACCTCATAAGGGTCAATATGGCTGCCGAGCGGTTCGACAGTGTCGTCCTCCGGCATTTCGACTTCTTCGTCTTCGCCAAACTCTTCCTGGAAACCTGCCAGAAAGGTGCGTTCGATTTTCACGTCAACGCGGCTGGTTACGGGCTCAAGTGTGACCACACAGGGCTGTACAACGGTAAAACCGAGGTCGGCGGTCAGGCGCCAGTCTTTTTGACCGGTGCCGCGAATCTCGCCTTTGAAGCGCAGTTTGCGCAGGGCATCGACGCCCATTTCGGCGGCAATTTTGCCCAATGCCTTGGCATCAGGGGCAAATTCAAACGGCGTTGCCGCATTCTGAGGCAGATCCGCGACCCGCAATGCGGTTGCGGCGGGGGCGTTTTGCGGCTGTCGGTCCGACATGGGGGGCACTTTCATTTCTTGAACCACGGGGCGGCATTAGGTAATCGGGTCTTAAGGCATAATCAAGCCAAAGGGCAGGGAAGGCAAATGTTTGCATTTGGAAAGACCGTTCGGACCGCGTGGATGACCACTGTGCGGGTCACAGCATTTGCCGGTGTGGCCGCTGCTCTTGTGGCCTGCACGGCAATGGACCGCAAACACGGTTGGGTTCCCAACGAGGAAGAACTGGCGGATGTGGTCCCTGGGCTTGATACCCGGGACAGCGTCACCGAGAGCTTTGGTGAACCGGGCACTGCAGGGGTGACCCGAGCGGGCGGATATTACTACATTTCGTCTCTTCAGCGCCGGTATGGCACGCGAGCCCCCAAAGTGGTCTGGCGCGAGCTGGTGGCGATCACCTTTGACGACAATGATGTGGTGGCAGGGGTTGAGCGCTATGGTCTGGAAGACGGGCGTGTGATCCCGCTGGAGCGTCGTGTGACCTCGTCGAGCCTGCAGGACAAGACGTTCCTGCGCCAGCTGCTGGGCAACCTGGGCAATGTAAACCCCAGCACCTTCTTGCAGCAGTAACCGGCAGCAGTCACCTTGTGACACAGTTTCCGTGTGGCAACAGCCCCTGTCCCTTTTCAAAGGGCGGGGGCTAATCTTTTGGGATTTTGTCTGCCTGTCTTAAAAGCGTCACTTGGCAATCCCATGTTCTCGAACTAGCAGACCGAAAGACTTACCCGGCCCTGTCGTTTTGGAAGGCGGCAGGGAAACAGTGATGGACAGCCGCCATGACAGAGACGTCGACCCCAGACCAAAACTTTGCCGCAGACGCCGCTGCCTTGGCGCAGAATGTGCTGCTGGAAAAAGGCCGCTATGTGGCGCGGCTGGCCCAGGATGCGCGTGATATCGCGGCGGCGCAGGCGCTTCGGACCTTGTGTTTTCGAACAGATCAATTCGACGCCGACGGGTTTGATACCACCTGCGAACATGTGCTGGTCGAAGACAGCCGCAGCGGCGCACTGGTCTGCTGTTTCCGCCTTTTGGTTCTGGAAGGCGGGGCGGATGTCAGTCGCAGCTATTCGGCACAGTACTATGATCTCTCTGCGATGGCGGGGTTTGAAGGCCGCATGGTCGAGATGGGCCGTTTCTGCATCCATCAAGGCTGGACGGATCCGGACATTCTCCGGGTGGCCTGGGGGGCGATGACGGCCTTTGTGGATCGTGAAGAGATCCAGATGCTGTTTGGATGTTCGTCTTTTGCGGGCACTGAGACCGAGGACTACCTCGACGCATTTGCGATGCTAAAGCACCGCCACCTCGCGCCGAAACGTTGGCTGCCGCGGGTCAAAGCGCCCAATGTGTTTAAATATGCCGCCCGCCTGCGCCGAAAGCCAGATGCCAAAAAGGCGATGCTGCGAATGCCGCCTTTGCTGCGCACCTATTTAATGATGGGCGGCTGGGTGAGTGATCATGCGGTGGTCGACAACCACATGAACACGTTGCATGTCTTCACCGGTCTGGAAATCGGCGCGATCCCTCCCGCGCGCAAACGGCTGTTGCGCGCGGTTGCAGGCTGAGGGCGCGAGGGGCTCTGCCCCTCACACTCCCCGGGATATTTGGGAAAAGATGAAAGAGCTTTCCTGCACCAAGATCTATGTGCCGCTCGTGTTCCAGGTTTCAGGCAATAAGACATTGGCTTCTGAGTAATAAACGGCGCTAAATTCATCTTTTTTCAAATATCCCGGAGCGCGAGGCAGAGCCTCGCTTCTGTCTTCTCGACAGTTGCTTCGCGTATCTGTCGTTGACCTTGAGCGGTGTCGCGGGTAGCTCGGGCCTCATGGCACGTATACCTCTTCTGCAAATGTCCGGGATCTCGCTGACTTTTGGTGGCGATCCTGTGTTTTCCGATCTCGACCTTGTGGTGCAACCGGGTGACCGGGTGGCGCTGGTAGGGCGCAATGGCTCTGGCAAATCGACCCTGATGAAGGTCATGGCTGGACTGGTTGAGGCCGACACCGGCTCTATTGTTGTGCCACCGGGCAAATCGGTTGGCTATATGGAGCAGGATCCAAAGATGGAAGGCTTTGCCACTCTGGGTGATTTTGCGGCCTCCGGTTTGGAACCGGGAGAAATGTACCGGGTGGAACGCGCCGGCGAAGGGTTGAAGTTTGATCCTGCCCGCGCGGTTGAGACGGCTTCGGGCGGTGAACGCCGCCGTGCCGCGCTGGCCAAACTGATGGCTGAAGCCCCCGACCTGATGTTGCTGGATGAGCCGACCAACCACCTTGATATCGAGGCGATCACCTGGCTTGAAGAGGAACTGAAATCCACCCGCGCGGGCTTTGTGCTGATTTCGCACGACCGGGCCTTTCTCAATGCGTTGACCCGTGCAACGCTTTGGGTTGATCGCGGTCAGGTGCGCCGTCAGGAAAAAGGGTTTGAGGCTTTCGAAGCCTGGCGTGACAAGGTCTGGGATGAAGAGGACCAGCAGCGCCACAAGCTGAACCGGCTGATCAAGTCCGAAAGCCGCTGGGCGGTAGAGGGTATTTCGGCCCGGCGTAAACGGAATATGGGCCGGGTGCGGGCGCTTCAGGATCTGAAATCGGAACGTGCAGGCCAGATCAAACGTCAGGGCACCGCGGCAATGGAATTGGAAGCCGGTCCGAAGTCCGGCCGCAAGGTCGTGGAAGTTGAAGGAATTTCAAAAACTTTTGGCGACAAGGTGATTTTGCGGGATTTCTCGCTCAAGGTGAACCGCGGCGACCGCGTGGCTTTTGTTGGTCCCAACGGTGCTGGCAAAACCACACTGTTGAAGATGCTTCTGGGGCAGGTTGAACCCGACAGCGGGGCGGTCCAGCAGGGCACCAATCTGGAAATTGCGCTGTTTGACCAGACCCGGGATCAGTTGGATGGTGATGCGAGTCTTTGGGAAAACCTGACCGCAGATCCGCTGTTGGGGATTTCCGGCAAAGCGGATCAGGTGATGGTGCGGGGACAGCCGAAACATGTTGTGGGATATCTGAAAGAGTTCCTGTTTGACGAACGCCAGGCCCGCGCACCAGTGCGGTCGTTGTCGGGTGGGGAGAAAGCGCGATTGCTGCTGGCCCGTCTGATGGCGCGGTCTTCGAACCTGCTGGTCCTCGATGAACCAACAAACGATCTGGATGTGGAAACGCTGGATCTGCTTCAGGAACTGCTGGATGCCTATGATGGCACGGTGCTCTTGGTCAGCCACGACCGGGACTTTCTCGACCGAGTCGCGACCAAGACGATTGCGATGGAGGGGGACGGAAATGCCACGGTTTATGCCGGTGGCTGGAGCGATTATATTGCGCAACGCGGCCCCCTTGAGATCGCGGGTAAAGCCGAAAAGCTGAAAGCCGCAAAGCCGAAACCCAAAGCCGAGCCTCAATCCGCGAAAGAGGGATTGAGCTTTAAGGAAAAGCACCGCCTTGAGGCCCTGCCGGACGAGATCGAGCGGCTTGAAAAAGAGATCGCTAAGCTCGAAGAGTTGATGGCGGATCCGGAGCTTTTCAGTCGTGAACCTCTGAAGTTCAAGAAAGCCACCGAAGCCCTTGTGGAGCGGCAGGAAAAACTGGCTGCCGCAGAAGGGGAATGGCTGGAATTGGAAGAAAAAGCCAACGCTTGAAGCGCGTGGTTTGTTCTAGGAAACCTGAGTGTTGAAAGAGTGGTTTCGCTTCGGGCTTTGCCCGAAACGACCGGCAGGGGCGCCGCTTCGCGGCGCCCCTGCCGTGCCCAACCAAAGTGACTACATTTAAATGCAGTCTAAATGGGCGGGAGCGCCCCGTTGAGGGTGTGGTTTTTCAGGTCATGCGCAGGGCGCCATCAAGACGCAGGATTTCGCCGTTGAGATAGGGCATCTCTACGATGAAGGCCGCGGTGCGGGCGAATTCTTCTGGATTGCCCAGGCGGCGAGGATTTGGGACATCTGCTGCAAGGCTGTCCTGAACCTCTGGTGGCAGCCCTTGCATCATCGGGGTCAAGAAAATGCCCGGCGCAATCGACATTACCCGTATCCCGAGCCCCGCAAGATCGCGCGCCATCGGAAGGGTCATGCCGATAATGCCGCCTTTTGAGGCAGCGTAGGCGGCCTGGCCCTTCTGTCCGTCATACCCGGCGATTGAGGCGGTGTTGATTATTACGCCGCGCTGACCATCGGCATCTGCTTTATTCCGGGCGATGGCCTCCGCGCAAAGGCGGGCAACGTTGAAGCTTCCGACAAGATTGACATCTACCGTGGTCTCAAATGCGGGCAGCGGATGTGGGCCGTCGCGGCCAAGGGTCTTGGCACCAATCACAATCCCTGCACAGTTGATGCAGGCCGTAATAGCGCCCATCTTGGCCTGAGCATGGGCAACCGCAGCGGCGACAGAGGCTTCGTCGGTTACATCGGTGGCCGCGAACTCTGCGCCGATTTGTTGCGCGACATCGGCCGCACGGTCACCGTCGCGGTCCAGGATTGTGACCTGAGCCCCCTTTGATGCAAAATGCCGCGCGGTTGCTTCTCCTAGACCTGACGCGCCGCCAGTAATGACGGCACAGGTATTCTCCAGCCGCATGGGTTGCCCTCCCTTAAATGAACGTATGTTCATTAATCGCAGGGCATGACGGTTTGTCCAGTCTGTTTGTGTGCTCAGGCGCTCATGCGGGCGATGTCGAGCCGCGCCAGCGGGGCAATGCGCCGTCCAAGCGGGGGCCAGAAGACCCACGTTCCGCCCAACCGTTGAACGTCGGCGCCGGTGCCCAGTTTGAACCGCGCAAGGCCGGAGGCATCTTCGGTATTGACCACCCCAAGATCGAAAGAAGAGATCCCTTTTGCCGCCAGCCACTCCATTGCGGACCACATCAGCAGATTGTGAGCGCCCAGTTGGCGCCCACGAACAAAGCTGTGCGCGATATGGTAGGTCGCGCTGGTGCCATGGGTCAGAACCAGCATCGCCGCCACCACGTCGCGCCCCTCAAAGGCTTGGAACAGTTTGGCTGCGCTGGGGTTTTCTGCTGCATAGGCAAGGGTAAGCTTGCGCGGCCAGGTCGCATAGAGTCGCTGCTTCTGCTGCGCTGTGTCCGCGCGAAGCAGCCAGTGATCGCTGTCTATGGGCATATTCTGTCGCGTGACACGCAGCGGAGCGCCTTCGGCCGCCTTGAGGCGATTGCGCCATTTCTGGCGTAGCCGGGCACGACGGTCCTCTGTGCTGCCGGACAAATCCAGTCGTGCAATGGAGGCAGGCGTCATCAGCGGCAGGGCACCAAGGCGCGCGAGTTCCGGCACCGGGCGTTCCGGCGACAGGATCACAGGGGTACGGCGCAGTCCTTCTTCCTGCAGGATTTCTAAAAGCCGCGCGGGCTTGTGCAGATCAGCCCGGTTGATCATAGCCATCGGCACCCGCCCAAACCATTTGCGCCGCAGCACCACCATGTCCTGCATCCGGTCCAGCACCAGCGGGCGCTGACCGATGGCGGCGAGCGCACGGGTGAACTCTGCCGATTGTGGCAGGGACCGAGGGGCGGTGTTGGGATCTGTTGCAGCGGTGCGGGGCATGGCTTGCGCGGGGCTCAGGTCAAACATGGCGCTATTAACCGTGCTGAAACCTAAATGATGGTTAATTGTCTTATGAAAAATCGAAAGAACTCTGATCAACCGGTTTATGGCCTCAGCGCGCCTTGTGCGCGGATGACGAAATGCGCGGCATTGCTGATAGCCGTCGCCCTGTCGGTGCCGGTCTTTCTGGTCCTGACGGTGGTTGAGCTGGTGTTACTTTAAGGTTTGTGCGCGATCCCCGTGCCCTATTCCAATGGGCCGCCCATACGCTTCTTTTGGCTGAAAATACTCTGGGGTGAATTGTTGTGCTGCTGCAAGCCGCACAGCAAGAGGGGCAATGCCCCCAAACCACCGGCCCCCATCCTGAGCTGTCACATAGAAAAAGGGCAGGTCCAATAACCCGCCCTTTTGCATCTCCTATGGCGTGACGCCTCAGCCCTCCAGCTGCACCAGTGCGTGGCGCTTTTTGCCGGCCGACAGTTTGATCGGCGACGACAGTGCGGCGGCGTCCAGCATCAGCCCCGCATCGGTTAGCGGTTGGTCGTCGATCTTAGCGCCGTTTTCCGAAATCAGACGTTTGGCGTCCTTGCCGGATTTCGCCAGACCGGCTTTGACCAGCGCCTGTACAATGGACATGCCATCGCCCAGATCCGCAGCCGTCAGGGTCAGGGTCGGCAGGTCATCACCAACGCCGCCTTTTTCAAACACCTCGCGCGCGGTCGCCTCAGCCGCCGCAGCCGCATCAGCCCCGTGCAGCAGGGTGGTGACCTCATTGGCGAGGATCACCTTGGCCGCGTTGATCTCGGATCCGGCAAGCGCGCCCAGACGGTCGCATTCCTCGACCGGCAGCTCGGTATAGAGCTTCAGGAACCGGCCCACATCGGCATCCGTGGTGTTGCGCCAGAACTGCCAGAATTCATAAGGGCTGCGCATCTCGGCGTTCAGCCAGACCGCACCATCCTGGGATTTGCCCATTTTCTTGCCGTCCGAGGTGGTCAGCAAGGGCGAGGTCAGGCCAAAGATGGAATTGTCCAGAACCCGCCGCGTCAGGTCGATGCCGTTGACGATATTGCCCCACTGGTCGGATCCGCCCATTTGCAGGATGCAGCCGTAGCGGCGGTTCAGCTCCAGGAAGTCATAGGCCTGTAGGATCATGTAGTTGAACTCAAGGAACGACAGCGACTGTTCCCGGTCCAGACGTGATTTCACGCTTTCAAAGGCCAGCATCCGGTTGACCGAAAAGTGACGGCCAATATCGCGCAGGAACTCGAGATAGTTCAGACCATCCAGCCATTCGGCGTTATTGAGCATCAGCGCCTTGTTCGGCGCGTCGGTTTCATAGTCGATATAGGCCGAAAAGACCTTTTTGATGCCCGCGATATTGTCGTTGATCGCAGCCTCGTCCAAGAGTGGGCGTTCATCAGCGCGGAAAGAGGGGTCGCCGACCTTCGTGGTGCCGCCGCCCATCAGGGTGATCGGCTGGTGGCCGGTCTTCTGGAACCAGCGCAGCATCATGATCTGGATGAGCGAGCCCACGTGCAACGATTTGGCGGTCGCGTCAAAGCCGATATAGGCCGGGCGCACACCACTGATCAGGGCCTCATCAAGGCCTTGGTAATCGGTGCAGTCCGACAGGAACCCGCGTTCCATCATGACTGCGACGAAATCCGACTTGGGATGATAGGTCATGGCATGCCTCGGTAAAAGAATTAGCGAGGGGCTGTATAAAACGCCACGCGCCAACATGGAACCAGTTTTCCTGCCTTTTGACCGCGTGTAAGGTCAGTTCCAACAGGCAGAACAGCCCAAACCATGTCACGGGGCAGGACAAGAGGCAGAAAATGAGCAGAGCGATTGCCAAAACAGGACCGGTCACAGCGCTTGGTGCAATGAGCGGGACGTCATTGGACGGGGTGGATGTGGCCGTTGTGAACACGGATGGGCATAACATTTTGGGCTTTGGTGAGACAGGGTATCGCAGCTATTCCGAGAGCGAGCGCGCGGTGCTGCGCGCGGGCCTTGGCAAATGGTCGGGGCCAGAGGTCGAGGCCGCCGCCCGTGTCACTGAGGCCGCGCATATCGAAGCACTGCAGGGGATCGAGGCGGATCTGATCGGCTTTCACGGTCAGACCCTCGCCCATGCGCCACGTCTTCAGGGCACGTTACAGGTGGGTGATGGCCAGGTCCTGGCCGAAGCCTTGGCGCGTCCGGTGGTCTGGGATTTCCGTTCGGATGATGTGACCATGGGCGGCGAGGGGGCACCGCTTGCGCCATTCTTTCACTTTGCCTGTGCCAAATACATTGGCGCGGACCGGCCGGTGGTGTTCTTAAACCTCGGCGGGGTGGGGAACCTGACCTATGTGGATCCGCGGTTTGACCGCCCCGAAGACCCCGGTGCCCTTCTGGCCTTTGACACCGGTCCCGCCAATGCGCCATTGAATGATTTGATGCAGGAACGGCTCGGCCAAGCCCTGGACAAGGATGGCGAGACGGCAATGTCTGGCGAGGTGGAAACCGGCGCGCTTGAGCTGTTTCTGGCTGAACCCTATTTCTCTCGTATCCCGCCCAAATCCCTGGACCGAAATGATTTTGCCGAAATGGTCACGCTGGTGCGGGAACTCTCTGATGCAGATGCCGCAGCCACGCTGACGGCCATGTGTGCCGCAGGTGTGGCCGAAGGAATGCAGCATTGCCCCGAAGCGCCCTCACGTGTGTTGGTCACCGGCGGGGGGCGGCTCAATCCGGTGCTGATGGAGATGCTGCGCGTGTCGCTGGATTGTCCGGTTGTCGCAATTGAGGATGCGGGTTTGGATGGCGACATGCTTGAGGCGCAGGCGTTTGCCTACCTCGCGGTCAGGGTGGCGCGCGGCCTGCCAACCTCGGCCCCTGGGACCACCGGTGTCAGAGCCTGTGTCGGCGGTGGGGTGGTCAGCGTGCCCGAGGCGCAAAGCGCGTGACGGTCTGGCGTCCCTCTCAGTCAATCAAGGTCAAGGCATTGGGCCTGCATTGGCGGGCTGGGCGGTTGTTGGCGGCAGAGGTCGAAGATGACAAAGGCCGCATAAAGGGTGTGCGTCCTTTGGGAGGAACGGTGGAGTTTGGCGAAACCTGGCAGCAGACTTTGATCCGGGAGTTTCGCGAGGAGCTGGATGTCGACGTCAAAATAGATGGGGTGCCGCTTGTGCTCGAAAACATCTTTCGGCACGAAGGCATGGTAGGGCATGAAATCCTGTTCGTGGCGCCAGTCCTGTTCCCCGAAGGCGCCTTTGCGGAAGCGACCATGATCCAGTTCCGCGAAGACAATGGCGTGTTGTGCACCGCGCGTTGGTTTTCCCTGAAATCCCTCAGACTCCACGGGATTCCGCTGTTTCCAGAAGGGCTTGCAGAAGCGCTGTCATCCGGCGTCAGGGGTGACAAGGGCGGCAAGAGTGAAACGGCAAGCTCCCGCCCCTTCAATATGAATTGAAATTCATACCGAAAGGGTTGGGCATGGCGCGGCACGCGCCCCAGAGGGGCGCGTGCCGCGCTGGTCGCTTCGGGTGAAACCCGAAGCGAAATCCCTCAGGCAGAGGGTATCACTTCAGTGACTTCAGATAGTCAGCGGTGAAAGCAGAGTACCCGTTTGACGTGGATTCCAAATGGTCTTGTGTCACCGCATGAAAGCGCGGCAACTGATGAAAGGGAACGTTGGGATAGGCGTGGTGTTCTGCATGATATGGCATGTTCCAGGCCAGGAACCTGACCACTCGGTTGGTGAATGTGGTGCGCGAGTTTTCCAGCATATTTGCTACTGGCGGGCACAGCCCGTGTTCTGCCAGCAGATACAGTCGCAGGACCGGTTGGCCGACAAGGGCAGGCAATACCCAAAGCCAGAGCAGAACAGGCGACCAGATCAAAGACAGCAACGCCCCGGTATAAATCGCCAAGATCACCCGCGCCTCGCGGCGCATATCGGCATGTCGCCGGTCCGGTAGGTAAGGGCTGGTAATCTGGCCAAATGCATTCCGCCAAAGCACGGTTGCCATGCCGATCCAATAGGGCAGCCCGCTCAGATAATTCAGCCACCCCGCCCAAGTGGTGGGGCGCGGCCCGTTTTCGAGTTCGGGATCGCGTGCCGGGTCATTGGTGAACTTGTGGTGAGCCAGATGGTAGTAGCGAAACCAGACAAAGGGCAGAGCGATCAACACTGCGCAGATATGGCCAACGGTTTCATTGATCCAGTCAGAGGCAAAAGGTGTTTTGTGCGTGCACTCATGGGACAGTGTGAACAGAAAGACCAACAAAATTCCCTGCGGCAGCATAAAGAGTGGCCAATAGGGGATGTGCAGCAGGATGGCTGTGCTGCACATCAAAAGCACAAAGACATAGCCGCTAAGGTGGAGCAGGCCCTTGGCATCTGACCGGCGGGTCAATCG
Organism: Tritonibacter multivorans; assembly: GCF_001458415.1. GTDB lineage: Bacteria > Pseudomonadota > Alphaproteobacteria > Rhodobacterales > Rhodobacteraceae > Epibacterium > Epibacterium multivorans. The sequence continues at coordinate 361,708 of NZ_CYSD01000039.1, forward strand.
GGCCTTCAGCTCTACAGGCAGATCACGGATCAGGCTCCGATGGTCGTGTTTCTCTGTCATGCGTTCAGCCTCGGGTGGACTGTGGCGATTCGGCAAGTTGCGGCGTGCGTGCAGGGCGGCTCAGGCGCGGGGGATATCAAAACCCGGTGGCGCCAGTTCAAACCCTTCGAATTGAAACCCCGGTGACACAGTGCAGCTCACCAGCGTCCAGTCCCCGGTGCTGCGCGCCGCCTGCCAGTGGCCTTTGGGGACAATCAGCTGCGGCAGGCCCGCGTTCAGATCCGGCGTCAGCAGATGATCCTGTGCTGGACCTGCCTCGGTTTCCGCCAAGGACAGAACCAAGGGCGCTCCGGCGTGATACAGCCAAATCTCGCCTGCATCGACGCGGTGCCAGTGACTGTTTTCACCTGCGCAGAGCAGAAAAAAGATACAGGTGCCAGCGGGGCGGTCCCCGTCGTTTGCCTCAGCCGCCCAGGTCTGGCGATACCAGCCGCCTTCTGGGTGCTGGATCAATCCAAGCTTTGCGATGATTTCCGGCGCGGTCAATGCAGACATAGGTGGGCCTTTCTTGCGGTGGTTTCGAGCGTATGCGGGCGCAATTGAGGGCTGGCTTTTTAAGCGGGCCCCCATATGTATGAGCCATGACAGTGCAAATCCCATTCGACAACTCCTTCGCCCGGTTGGGCTCTGATTTTTCCGCTCCGGTGATGCCGACGCCCGTTGGTGCGCCCAAGCTGGTGGCCTTTAATGAGCCTCTGGCCCAGAGCCTTGGCCTCACCTGGGAGGCAGGCCCGGACCGTGGCGCGGTGTTTGCAGGCAATCTTGTGCCGGAAGGGGCAGACCCACTGGCGCAGCTCTACTCTGGGCATCAGTTTGGTCAATATAACCCGCAGCTGGGCGACGGGCGGGCGATCCTGCTGGGGGAGGTGGTCGATCAGGGCGGCGTGCGCCGCGATATACAACTGAAGGGGGCTGGCCGGACGCCATATTCCCGAGGTGGCGATGGTCGGGCCTGGCTGGGACCGGTCTTGCGCGAGTATCTGGTTTCGGAAGCGATGTATCGGCTTGGCGTGCCGACCACGCGTGCGCTGGCAGCGGTCACTACCGGCGAACCCGTCTACCGCGAGCGCGCCTTGCCCGGCGCGGTCCTGACCCGGGTGGCCAGCAGCCATTTGCGGGTTGGCACCTTTCAGATTTTTGCCGCACGGGGCCAGCATGAGGCGCTGGCGCGGCTGACGGAATACGCAATTGCGCGCCACTATCCGGATGCAGAAGGGCCGATGGGCCTGCTGCGCGCGGTGCGCGATGCGCAGGCTGAGCTGGTCGCCGCTTGGATGAGCTTTGGTTTTATACATGGGGTGATGAACACCGACAATTGTTCCATCGCGGGCGAGACCATCGACTATGGCCCCTGTGCGTTTATGGATGTGTTCGACCATCATCGGGTGTTTTCCTCGATCGACCGGATGGGGCGCTATGCCTATGCCAATCAGCCGTCGATTGCCGCTTGGAACATGGCACAGCTGGCGACGGCGCTGATCCAATTGGCCGAAGATCCGAACGACTGGGTCAACGAGGCGACCGAGATTGTGCATGGGATGCCAGACCGCCTGCAGGCGGAGTGGATCGATCGCTTCCGCGCGAAGCTGGGGCTGCGCAGCGAGCAGGAGGGGGATCTGGAGCTGATTACGGATCTTCTGCGGATCATGAGTGACGGGCAGGCGGATTTTACCAATACCTTCCGGGCGCTGCTGGAGGGCGGTGCGCGGGATCAATTTGTCGATCCTGCGGCGTTTGACGCCTGGGAAACAGGGTGGCGGCGTCGATTGGAGGCTGAGGAGGAGCCTGAAGCCACCATGCGGCACGCCAACCCGGTCCTGATCCCGCGCAACCACCGGATTGAGGCTCTGATTGCCGAAGCTGTGGAGGGAGACTTCACGTCGTTTCACAGGTTGAACGATGCGCTGGCGAATCCGTTTGACGCGCGTCCCGCGTTCGAAGACCTGCGGCGCCCGCCGACGGAGCGAGAGGTGGTGCAGGCCACCTTCTGTGGCACCTAGTCCCCGTACGGTCTTTCTGGAAAATTGAGTTTTGCGGTGCAAAACTCAAGAGGTTTTGCGCCTCGCTTTGCGAGACGCCGGGGGGCAGGCCGCGCCTTCGGCGCGGCCTGCCTGGCCCAACGCTTTTGAGGGAGGTTGTGCCTCACCGCCAAGAGAGGCGGGAGAGCCCGGCCCGCCGCAGGCGCTGAGGTATCCGCCGCAGGCGTCGAGGGGCAATGGTTGGGTTTTTCTACCTGCGAAACAGGGGGGACTGTAGCCGCGNTTGGNGATCGTTGCGAGGCGTGCGGGCGGGACGGGGTTNAGGCAGGGTTGTGCCAAAGAAAAA
>NZ_CYSD01000040.1 GCF_001458415.1 Tritonibacter multivorans
GATAGATATGACAGCTGGAGATCTGGATGATCCGGCACAGGTCGTCATAGGGCACGCGACCGAGGAAGTGCACCCGGTCCCAATTGACGCGGTCGCCAAGTTCGGCCTCCATTTCCCCGCGCAGGCCGCCGGGGTGGCTGCTTTCGCGGCCATATGACGTCTCATTGCCGCCGATCATCAGAATGCGGGCATTGGGACGGGCGGCCTGGATTTCGGGCAGCGCCCGCATCATCACATGAAAGCCGCGCGCGCGTTCCATATTGCGGGCAATATAGGTGACGACCTCATCGTTGCGGGTCAGCGGCTGATCAAGCCGCCCCAACCCGACAGAGGCGCTTTGATCCAGCCCCAGCCGGTCACAGCGGATGCCATCATGGCAGACATACATCTTGTCGTGGAACACATCCGGGAAGCGGTCACGCTGCCAATAGGTGGGCACATGGCCCTGATCCACAGCGCCCAAGTTGATCCAAGGGACCACATTGCGGGCGCGGTTGAAAAAGGGCGTCTGCGGATTGGGCGGCGCTTCGGGGTCAAAGCCCACCAGACCGCCGTCCATATTGTAGTAATATTCAAAGAAGCCAATCACCGGCACATCCGGCCACAGATCCTTGAGGAAAGACATCTCGCCCCAGCCGGTGTGACCCAGAATAATATCGGGTTTAAAGCCGGTCTCGCGCTGAAACTCCTGCAGCGCCTGCACCGCACCAAAGCCCGCGCCTGCGGCCGCTTCCCAGTCCTTTGACAGGCCAAAGGCGTCTTTGCCGGGGCGGTGGAACGGCTGATAAGAGAGCGTGTGGACGCCCTTCAGCTGCACATCTTTGCGCTGGGTGAGGAAAACAATTTCATGACCGGCATTCTGCGCGGTCAGCCACTGCAGGATCTCGCGATACTGGCCGGGCATATTCTGATGGACAAACAAAAATTTCATGGGGGCATATTTGGCTGATCCCCTTCGTCAACACAACTGTCTGGCGCGGGATCATGCCGCCCCGGAGCGTAGAACGCGCGCAAAGAAAGCACACCGGCACAGAATTGCAGGCTCTGCCCAACCCACCCGGCCTGCGTGCTTGGCAACAATCGTTAAAGCCAGTATTCCGACAGCAACCGTAGATTTAGAGCTCAATGGTATGATTGAACAAACACGCCTGCCGCAGGTTATGCGGATCACGCCCCCCCGTTTTGGCGACCATCGCGGTTTTTTCTCTGAGAGCTGGAACAAACAGAAACTTCAGGACGCAGGCCTCGATCTGCCAGAGTTTGTACAGGACAATCATTCGCTCTCGCGCGAAGTGGGCACCGTGCGCGGCCTGCATTTTCAGTCACCGCCCCATGCGCAAGGAAAGCTGGTGCGCTGCGGCCGGGGGGCGATTTTTGATGTCGCCGTCGATGTGCGCAAAGGCTCGCCCACCTATGGCCAGTCCTATGGCGAAACCCTGTCGTTTGAAAACGGTGTGCAGCTGTGGATCCCGGCTGGGTTCCTGCATGGGTTCATGACGCTCGAGCCTGACAGCGAGATCATCTACAAATGCACCGACCACTACGCCCCCGAGTGCGATGGCGCGGTCAAATGGGACAGCTGTGGCATTGATTGGCCGCTCGACGGGATCACACCGGTGATTTCCGAAAAAGATGAGCTCGCCCAGAGCCTCGCGGATTTCGACAGCCCCTTTGTATACGAGGCCTAAGCCATGAAAATTCTTGTCACCGGCGGCGCCGGCTTTATTGGATCCGCGGTTGTGCGCCAGGCCGTGAAGGCCGGCCATCAGGTGGTGAACCTCGATGCGCTGACCTATGCGGCCTGTCTGGAGAATGTGGCCTCGGTCGCCGAGAGCCCCCTTTATGCTTTTGAACAGGCCGACATTCGCGACCGCGCGGCGCTGGACCGGATTTTCGCCGCCCACACACCGGATGTGATCATGCATCTGGCCGCCGAGAGCCATGTGGACCGGTCCATCGACGGCCCCGGTGACTTCATTGAGACCAATATCACCGGCACCTTCAATATGCTGGAGGCCGCGCGCAAATATTGGATCGAGGCGGGCAAACCTGAAAGCTTCCGCTTCCACCACATCTCGACGGACGAGGTCTATGGTTCCCTGCCCAATGACCCTGCGGTGATGTTCACGGAAGACACCGCTTATGACCCGCGCTCGCCCTATTCCGCGTCCAAGGCGGCCAGCGACCATCTGGTGCGCGCCTGGGCGGAAACCTATGGCCTGCCGGTGGTGCTGACCAATTGTTCCAACAACTACGGCCCCTTCCATTTCCCGGAAAAGCTGATCCCTGTTGTCATCCTCAATGCGCTGGCGGGCAAGGATCTGCCGATCTATGGCGATGGTTCCAACATTCGCGACTGGCTTTATGTGGAAGATCACGCCGATGCGCTGCTTCTGGTGGTGCAAAAGGGCGAATTGGGCCGGTCCTATAATATTGGCGGCGAAAACGAGCGCACCAATCTGGAGTTGGTCAAAACCCTCTGTGCGATCCTCGATGAAAAACGTCCGCGCGCAGATGGCAAAGCCTACAGCGATCAGATCACCTTTGTGACCGATCGTCCGGGCCATGACGCCCGCTACGCGATTGACCCGAACCGCCTGCGCGAAGAGCTGGGCTGGCGTCCGTCGGTCACGGTGGAAGAGGGGCTTGCCAAGACGGTGCAATGGTATCTGGACAATGAGGACTGGTGGCGCGCGCTGCAGAACCGCGCCGGTGTCGGCGAACGTCTGGGCGTAAAAGCATGAGACAGAAGAAACGGCTTTTCCGGTCGGAAAAGCCGGCCTCCGGCGGGGATATTTGGAAAAAGATGAAAGAGGGCCGCACATGAAGATTCTTGTCTTTGGGGACATCGGCCAATTGGGTCAGGAGCTGCAGCTGCAGGCGGGCGATATCACCCTTGAGGTGCGCGGTCTGGAAGATGCCGATTTCACCAATCCCGAGGCCTGCGCCCAGTGGATCCGTGAAACAGACGCCGATGCGGTGATCAATGCGGTGGCCTATACGGCTGTCGACAAGGCCGAAGAGGAAGAGGCGCTGGCGCTGCAGATCAATGCCACCACGCCCGCCCTGCTGGCACAGGTCGCCGCCGAACGGGGCCTGCCCTTTGTGCATGTGTCGACCGACTATGTGTACGAGGGCAATGGCACCCAGCTCTGGACGCCGGATGCGCCGACTGCCCCGATCAACGCCTATGGCCGCACCAAACTGGCAGGCGACGAAGCGGTGGTGGCAGCGGGCGGCGCCTATGCCATCCTGCGCACCTCCTGGGTGGTGTCGGCCCATGGCCATAACTTTATCAAAACCATGCTGCGCTTGGGGGCGGACCGCGACCGGCTGACCATTATTCATGATCAGGTCGGCGCGCCGACGCCCGCGCGCGATCTGGCCCGCGCCTGCCTCAGCATTGCGTCCCAGCTTTGCGAAGATGCGGGGAAATCCGGCATCTATCATATGCAGGGCGCGCCGCTGGCCAGCTGGGCGGATTTCGCCCGCGAAATTTTTGCCCAGGCCGACCTCCCCTGCGAGGTGGTCAATATCCCCACCTCTGACTACCCAACCCCGGCAGCGCGGCCGCTGAATTCGCGGCTGGATTGCGCCACATTAGAGACTGTTTTTGGCATTGCACAGCCGGACTGGACCCAGGGTCTGGCTGAGATTTTGAACGATCTTGGAGAGACATCATGAGCAAGACGCGCAAAGGCATTATTCTGGCCGGCGGCTCGGGCACGCGGCTGTACCCGATCACCATGGCTGTCTCCAAACAGCTCTTGCCGCTCTATGACAAACCGATGATCTTCTATCCGATCTCGGTGCTGATGCTGGCCGGGATCCGCGAGATCTGCATTATTACCACGCCGCAGGATCAGGACCAGTTCCAGCGTCTTTCGGGCGATGGCAGCCAATGGGGCGTCGACTTCACCTATGTGGTGCAAGACAGCCCCGATGGTCTGGCGCAGGCCTATCTGCTGGCCGAAGACTTCCTTGATGGGGCGCCCTCGGCCTTGGTGCTGGGCGACAATGTGTTCTTTGGCCACGGCCTGCCCGATCTTCTGGCGGCGGCAAACGCCCAAGACAGCGGCGGCACGGTGTTTGGCTACCATGTGGCCGATCCGGAACGCTATGGTGTGGTCGCCTTTGATGACACCGGCCGCGCCTCCGAGATCATTGAGAAACCCGAAGTGCCGCCCTCGAACTATGCGGTGACCGGGCTTTATTTCCTGGATGGCACTGCGTCTGAGCGCGCCAAGGCCGTGAAACCCTCGCCCCGCGGCGAGCTGGAGATCACCGACCTTCTGCAGATGTATCTGGATGAGGGCAGCCTGCAGGTCGAGACCATGGGCCGTGGCTTTGCCTGGCTCGACACCGGCACCCATGCTTCGCTTCTGGATGCGGGCAATTTTGTCCGCACGCTGGAAGAACGTCAGGGCTTGCAGACCGGCTGCCTGGAAGAAATCGCCTATCACGCCGGCTGGATCAGCCGCGCGCAGCTGGCCGAACGCGCCGAGATGTTCAAGAAGAACGCCTATGGCCGCTATCTTCTGGCATTGTTGCGGGACTAACGCCCCTCTGCGGAGACCCAGAATTTCCTTTTTAGGGTCTCTTTAAAGGCGTGATATTGCAATGCGGCACACAGAATATTGACAGCCGGTGGCCAGCTCTCGCAGGGCCACTGTGTTGACTTTTAAATAAAACCACATAACCTTTTGGGGTATGTTAGGCGTTTGCCCGATTTAAGCCCCCCGCTGTTGCGGACTGTGACTTGTTACTTGGTACATATGTTAAGAGGTATTCTATGGCGACTTATTCCCGTAGTGGTATTGCGACCATTTGGGCGTCCGATGACGTCTCCCTTTCTCCCGAATTCGTCAGCAGCAAGGCCACTCTGGCCCTGTACACCCCCACAGGGGTGACGCAGCTGCGCTACACAAATAGCGATCAAGGCGATGGCACCTTCCTGTCCGATCTGAACCTTGATGACAGCGCGCTTTATCTGGATGGGCTGCATTTTGACAGCGACAGCGGTGAAAGCCTCATTGCGCAGATGACCTGGGTGGAAGGCGGCAGCTCGCGCTCCACCACCGTGTTGATCCTTGACCGCAGCGCCGCAGATGGCCTTGGCCACGAGCGGTATATGTTTGCATTGGACGGAGATCCGCTGCCGGTGCTGACCGTCCCGCTGGACTGGCAGACATTTGACGTCTCAATCTCTGCGCTGGATCCGGCCACCGGTGCGCTGGCCCCGAATACCGATATTCCACTGGTGGACATTCTGCAAAACGGGCCCACCAGTAATAATATCGAGGGTACCGAATATGGAGATAATCTGCGTGGCTCGCAGGGCGATGACATGATCATGACCGGCAATGACATGGAGCAGGACGGCGACTATGTTCAGACCCGCAGCGGCAATGACACCGTGGTGATGACCGACAACACCCAGGGCTTTGTGATGCTGAGCCAGACCGCGCTGGATGCGGGCATTACTGTAACACTTGATGGCGTGACCAATACCGGCAGCATCGATAAAGGCCACAATGGTGTGACCACGTTGAAAGACCCCAACAGCCCCGGCAGCCTGCGGTTCTTTGGCACCACTCATGATGACGTCTTCCATGTCTCGGCGAAGGACGATGGCTGGGTGGCGCTGCGCGGCAAGGCGGGTAATGACACCTTCAATCTCGCGGGCGATGTGCGCCTAGACTATTCTGATGCCGGCGACACCGCTGTGACTGTGCGCCTGGACCAGAGCCTGGCCATCAATGACGGTTTTGGCGGGCAGGACACCATCAATGGCGCGGTCTGGGAACTGCGCACCGGCATGGGCGATGACATGGTGGTCGGCACCGACAATGATGAGCGTTTCATATTGCGCGGAGGCAATGACACGCTGAATGCCGGTGGGGGCATTGACCTGCTGCGCTATGACAATGCTGGCGCCGAACAGGTCATCATTGATCTGAGCGCAGGCACCGCCAGCGGCCACTGGTCCGGCAAAGCCTTCAGCCACAGCTTCAGCAATGTGGAACAGGTTCATGGCACCCGAAATGGCAATGACCACATCACCGGCAATGACTCGGCCAATGTGGTCGATGCCTATGCCGGCGATGACACGTTGATCGGCGGCGGCGGTGATGATGAGCTGGATGGCGGCTTTGGCGCTGACAGCCTGATGGGCGGCGATGACAATGACAGCCTGCGCGGCGACACCGGCGCCGATACCCTGCAGGGCGAAGAGGGCCATGACACCCTGCGCGGCGACAGCTCCACGGATATGCTGATGGGCGGGGCCGGCAATGACAGCATGACCGGGGGCACCGGCGATGACACCCTGCACGGCGGCAGCGGGGATGACCGCCTGTTTGGCAATACCGCCCGCGACACCCTTTATGGCAATGAAGGCAATGATTACATCTCTGCCGGCGATGGCGTCGATTGGGTCGATGGTGGCAGCGGCAATGACACCATTCACGGCCGCTCTGGCTGGGACAGCCTCTATGGCGGCGATGGCGACGACAGCCTCTATGGCTCATCTGGTGATGACTATATCAGTGGAGGACGTGACAATGACTGGATCTCGGGCGGCTCGGCCTGGGACCAGCTCTTTGGCAATTCCGGGGATGACACGCTTTATGGCAATTTTGGCTCTGACGTCCTGTCAGGAGGGAGTGGCAATGATGCGCTTTATGGTGGCACAGGCGATGATACCCTGCGGGGGATCTCGGGCGATGACCTTCTGCAGGGCAATCAGGGCGTCGATGTACTGGAGGGGGGCACGGGCAATGACACACTGCGCGGTGGCACCCTATCCGATACCTTCATCTTCACCGAAGGCGACGATCAGGATGTGATTGAAGACTTCCGTCTGGGCGAAGACATCCTCGCCCTCGACAGTGGGCTCACAGGTGGGGTCACCGATACGGCGACTGTGGTGGCGGATTTCACAGCCCTCACCGCTGCGGGTGCCGTCATGGATTTTGGCGATGGCGACACGCTGCTGCTCGAGGGAATCACCACGCTCGACCAGCTGAACGCGCTGGCCGATGACATCACCTTCCTCTGATCTCGGGGCTTTTCGGTCTGGCCATAGCTGACTGCGGCCCGCGATCAGCTATGGCCAGACCGTTTCTTGACCCAGCCCAGAAAGGCCGCGTCGGGGCTGCGCAGGCGGCGGCCGCCCATGCGGGCCCACATGGCGCGCCAGTCGGCCTCCAGCGCATAGACGTCGGCGCCGGGCATCAGGCGGCGGGCCTCTTCCAGGGTCTCGGCCCGCAAATTCGGCGGCGCGGCTTCCAGCACCGGGGTCTTTGGCGTCACCCGAATGAGATCGCCCGGCAGCTCTTCGAGCGCGTAATCCGGCAAAGGTTGCTTTTCGATCATGTCGCGGATCATCTTGCGAAACACCCGACGGGGCGAGGCCGAGCCCGATTTTTTCAGCAGGGTTTCGACCGAGACCTGCCAGCTGTCCTGCCGACCGCAGTGTTTGCGCGCCAGCTCGTAGATGCGCCGTTCCAGCGGTTTGCGTAAACTGAAATACCCCCGGCTCAGCGTCAGCACCGATTTCGACAGCACCGCCCGATAAAGCCAATCCGACAACGTCACCGCCACCGACACCATCCGCCCGCCACGCGACTTGCGGACAATCTCCCAGCTCTCGATCAGACCAAAGCCCGATGTCACCTCGTGACCGCCGGTTTCAATATTGGTGGTGATGCGGGTGCCAGCGAGACGTTCAAAGGCCTCGCGCAGGCGGCGGTACGCATCGCCTGAGGTTTCGCGATTGGTGGCGACCAGCAGATCATGCGCCTTCAGATGCAAGACGCGGCTGACCTGACGGCCCGCGTTCAGCGCCGCCATCAGCTGGCTGATGCAGAAGATCAGAATGTCCTTGTCGTGGATGGTCGCCAGCCCCTTGACCGAGGGCGTTACCGTGATCTGCGCGCCATTGTGCTGATAGCTCAGCACCCGCAGATCCGGCCGCGTCCCCAGAGAGAACAGCGGGTGTTCCATAGATGCCAGATCGTTTTTGGGGATCGCGTCAAAGAGATCGCAGAGGAAGAAATCCCCCTGCCCTTCCGGTGGGTAACCCACCGCATTTGCGCTCACCGCGCCGCCCGTCGCACCGCCGGATGCCATGATGCCTGTCCTGTGTTCACTGCTCTGCTCACCACGCGTGCCGCCTCTTTTTGGGCGAGTCATCTTTCGTGGTTTTGATTACGCCCACCCTAAGGCGCAGGTCCCATTCGGGCAACGTCTGGCTTCGGGGGTTCAGAGTCACGTGATCGGGGGATCAGATTCATTTTATCGGGGTTTTAGATTCACTTGAGGTCCCCAAAAGGCCAAAATCCCCAATGAAAAAAGGGCTTTGCCGAAACGGCTTTTCTGCCTTAACTATAAATAACTAGATTTTAACAGAGATCGATGTGCGCCCTTTGGCACGATCTGTTGCAGAAAACCCCCATATACCCTGCTGCAAACCCCGGATTTGCTTAGAAAATAAGATGGGAATCATCAAAATACTTCCATGTGTCGCCTTTTGTGCTATCTTGCGAAAAAGGCAGCACATTGGCAAAAACCGAACAGAAGCTGCCACAACAGGTTGAGCAAGGCTTGAGGCAAATCAGATGGCACGAGAGACGCAGAAACAGGCAGCGAGCCTTCCCCCCTATTTCAATATTGATCCCGATCAGGCGCTGGCCGAACTGGACCAGCCCACCGACACCGCGCGCTTTGCCTCCATTGCCGAGGCCTGCGCCCGAGGCCGTTCTGACCTCGCCAGTCGCGGTATGGATGACGAGGGCGGCAAAACCCTGCGGCTGTTTTCCACTTGGGAAATCACCCGCTATCTGATCCCCGTCGCCCAAGCCCATTTCCGCCGGGTGCTGAAGGCCAATCCCGATCTGCCGCAGGGACGCAGTGAAACCGAAGGCGGTGCCAAATGGTTCACGCTGGACGAGGTGCTGCGCCTGCGCGCCTTCTTTGCCGCCCAAGGCTCCAAAGCCAAAGACTACCTGCCCTACCGCCCCGAGGGGCTGCCTGCCAAACTGGTGGCGGTGGCGAACTTCAAAGGCGGCGTCGGCAAGACCTCGACCTCGGCGCATCTGGCAATGTCGGCCGCATTAGACGGCTACAAAGTTCTGGTGATTGATCTGGACAGCCAAGGGTCCATGACCTCGATCTTTGGTGGCAAGGTGGAAGACGAATGGCAGACCGCCTTCCCGCTTCTGGCGCGTCACTACGGTGAACATCTGCGCATTGAAAACCAGCGCCGGCTCGATCGCGGCGATGCCCCGCAGCCGCTCGATGAATCCCTGACGGCCGCGATGGAGATGACGGCCAAGGATGTGATCCAGCCGACCCACTGGCCCAACATTGATCTGATTGGCGCGCAGCTGAATCTCTACTGGGCCGAGTTTCAGATCCCGGTCTGGCGCATGGCCGCGCGTTCTTGGAAGCTTTGGGATGCGCTCACCGAACGGCTGGAGGCGGATGGGGTTCTCGACCAATATGATGTGATCTTCATCGACACGCCGCCGGCGCTTGGCTATCTGACCATCAATGGTCTGTCGGCCGCAGACATCCTGCTGGTGCCGATGGGGGCGTCTTTCCTTGAGTTTGACTCCACGGGCCGTTTCTTTGACATGCTGCATTCGACCTTTGCCTCCATTGAGGAAGGCGAGAACCTCGCCGCCCGCGCGCTGGGGCGGCCGGAGATCGGCTTTGAATGGGATGCGGTGCGGGCGGTCATCACCCGCTATGACGGCGCCCAGCAGGGCGAGCTCGCGGGGCTGATGCAGGCCTATATGGGCCCGACCCTGTCGCCGCACCGTCAGGATTTCACCGCGCTGATCGGCCAGGCCGGCGAGCAGGTCAACGGCATCTACGAGGCCGATTACCGCGACTTCAACCGCGAAACTTATGCGCGCGGCCGGGAAACCTTTGACGAGACCTATGCGGCGTTCAAGAAACTTCTGATCGGCGTCTGGCGCCGCGAGGAGCTGGCTGCAGTGCAAGAGACATCTGAGGACCGTGCGGCCTCCTGAGGCGGCCTGAAGAAGGATCTGCCAGAGTAAGCGCTGCCCCATCGGACGTCGGCGCGCTGGCAAGGAAAAGGACAAGACCCATGGCAAAACGCAAACGTTTGATGCCCGCACAGGCCAGCTATCTGGCTTCTGACGCCTCAGAGGCGCCAGCCCCCGCCGCGCCGCTTGGCGTTGGGGCCGCCCCGATTGCTCAGGTGGCCTCCGAGGCCTCGGCCACAGCGGCGCTGGAGGAACTGTCGGGGGTTCTGGAAAATGCCCGTGCAAAAGGGCTGATGATCGAAGAGCTGGCGCTGGATCTGGTCGATGAGACCTATCTGGTGCGCGACCGGATCACCCAGGACGAAGAAGACATGCAGGCGCTGATGACCTCCATCGCCGCGCGCGGCCAGCAGACCCCGATCGAGGTGGTAAAGCTGGAAGGCGCTGACAAACCTTATGGTCTGATCTCGGGCTGGCGACGGCTGAATGCCCTGCGTAGGCTCTATGCGGAGGCCTCGGATCCCCGTTTCGCGACGGTCCGTGCCCGGGTGGTTGCCCCCGAAGGCGCGGAAGAGGCCTATGTCTCTATGGTCGAGGAAAACGAGATCCGGGTGAACCTCTCCCATTATGAACGCGCCCGCATTGCGCTGAAGGCGGTCGAGATGGGGCTTTATGAAGATCTGCGCAAAGCGGTGCTGGGGCTGTTTGGCAATGCCAGCCGCACCAAACGCTCCAAGATCTCGAGCTTTGCCACCCTTGTCGAAGCCTTTGATGCCGAGCTGCGCTATCCCGGTGCGATTTCAGAGAAGCTGGGGCTGGCGCTGGCGCAACGACTGGAGACGGATCCAGCGTTTGCCGATCGCCTGCGGGCCGCGCTCTCGGCGGCCGGCCCGCGTGGTGATGACCGCGATCAAGGGCGTGAAGTCGATGTGCTCAATACCGCGTTGCTTTGGTCTCTAAATGGCGAATTAGAGACTGAAGAGAAGGGCGCGCTTGCGACGCCAAAATCAGAAGAACCGGCCCCTGCCCCGCGGTCTGCGTCTGTTGTGTCTTCGGTCCCGCCTGGCCCGACTGCGCCGCCTTTGAAGACGGCGCAGGCCGAGACCATTTTGCCGGGGGTGGCTCTGTCTTTTGCCCCGGACCGGGGGCGGGTCGAGTTGAGCGGCGAAGGTGTCGATGCAGAGCTTGTGGCTGCGCTGAAGATCTGGCTTGCGACGCGCTAAGCAGATGCGGGCGCGCAGCGCTCAGAGAACAGCTGTGCTGGTTCCGCCTCCTCTTTTGAGGGGGCGGTTTTGCATTTGGGACGGCAGCCGTAGGGTGTCTGTGAGAAAAGTTAATAGGTCAGTAGTGGTGACATATTGTTTCGTGCGCGAAACATTGGGTCAGTTATGCTTACCTATTGTTTCGCATGCGCAACATTGGGTAAAGATATGTGACGTATTTTCAAGCACGCCAATTTGCCCCCTGATCGGCTGTGACGCGGTGGGGGCTGCGGGCGATGTGCTTAGTATTTGGCGTCGAAATTAAAAAACGGGCGGGGTTTTGCGCAATCCTTGCGCAGTTCGAGAAAGCCTTACTCGCGCCTCGCGTGAACTGTGCTATGGCTGAAGGAGAAGCACAGATGAAAAGAAAATGCAGGTAAAGACGCTCTGTTATGAATTTGAGTAATTTTTTACGCATATTCTCCGCAGGGCTGGGGTGCTGTGACGTTTAAGAATCCCGAAAGGGACATGTGACGCGCGCTCCAAAGGAACGAGACGGACTATGAAACTATTTTTATTTTTGCAGCGGCTGACGCGCGGCCATAAGGCCGGCATTGTGCTGTCTTTGGATATGGTGCTTTTGCCACTGGCCCTGTTGTTTGCCTTTGCCCTGCAACCCCAGCCGCAATCGGCGTTCCACCTGTTGGGGCAGATGCTGCCCACCCTGCCCTATGTGCTGGGTTCGGTTGCGGCGCTGTCGCTGTGGCTTGGGCTGCCGCAGATCCAGCTCAAGGCTTATGAGCGCCATGCGGTGGGCCAGACCGTGGTTGTTGCCGCCTCTGCCACCGCGATTGAGGCGACCCTCTGTCTGATCTTTGGCCCCGATCTGGCGCTTGGCACCCATGTGGTGTTTGGCCTTTGCTATTTCCTTTTCATGGTGGCGGTGCGCGCCGTGCTCTATCAGGTGGTGCTGGCGATCTATCGCCGCGTCCGCCCCTGCCGTCAGGTGCTGATTTATGGCGCGGGCGCGACGGGCACCCAGCTGGCCCAGGCGTTGAAGGCCCATGACCAGATTACCCCAGTGGCCTTTATTGATGACAATGTCTCGTTGCAGGGGGTGACCCTTGTGGGCCTGCCGGTTCTGGCCCCGGGCGAGATTGCCGCCCTGGCGCGCGATCGCGACATCAGCCGGGTGCTGCTGGCCATGCCATCGCAGTCCCAGCCGAAACAGGTCCAGATCATCCAGCGTCTGCAGAAATTGGGGCTCGAGGTGCAGGCCCTGCCCTCCTTTGCCCAGCTGATTGGCGAAGAGGCGCTGGTGGATAAGCTGAAACCGGTGGCGCCGCAGAATTTCCTTGGCCGTGACACCCGCAGCCTGTCCCTGAATGAGGCCAGCAGCTCTTACACGGGGCGTGTGGTGCTGGTGTCCGGCGCGGGCGGCTCTATTGGGTCGGAACTGTGCCGTCAGGTCTTGGCCTGCCGCCCGGCCAAACTGGTGCTTTATGAACTGTCGGAACTGGCGCTTTATACCATCCATCAGGAACTGTCTCAGGTGGTGGATGGCACCTTGATCGAACTGGTGCCGGTGCTGGGATCGGTGACCGATCCGCGTCAGGTGCGCCGGGTTCTGGCCGATCACGAGGTGCAGGTGGTGCTGCATGCGGCCGCCTATAAACATGTGCCGCTGGTGGAGGCCAACCCGCTGCCCGGTCTGGCCAATAATGTCTTTGGCACCCGCACGCTTGCGCGCGCGGCCGCAGACCAGGGCGTGGAACGGTTTATTCTGATCTCCTCCGATAAGGCCGTGCGCCCGACCAATGTGATGGGGGCCTCCAAACGGCTGGCGGAGCTGGTGGTGCAGGATCAGGCCGCGCGCGGCAGCGACACCGTCTTCACCATGGTGCGCTTTGGCAATGTGCTGGGCTCGTCCGGCTCGGTCATTCCGCTGTTTCAGGAACAGATTGCCCGCGGCGGACCGGTCACCGTCACCGACCCGCGGGTAAAACGCTATTTCATGACCATTTCCGAGGCCGTGCAGCTGGTCTTGCAAGCGGGCGCCAAAGCCCGCGGTGGCGAGGTCTTTGTGCTGGATATGGGCGAACCCATCTCGATCCTGCAGCTGGCGCGGCAAGTGATCGAGGCCGCAGGCTATGCGGTGCGCGATGAGAAACGCCCGGATGGGGATATTGAGATCAATATTATTGGCCTGCGCCCCGGTGAGAAGCTCGAGGAAGAGCTGACCATCTGCGAAGAGCTGATCACCACGGGCCACCCCAAGATCTTCTGTGCCCGCGAGGCGGTGCTCTCGGAAATCGAGGTGGCGGGCTTCCTGCGCAACCTGCGGCAGGTGGTGGCGGCTGGCGATGAACTGGCCGCAAAAACCCTGATTGCGCGCTGGGTCGAAGGCTATGGCGCGGCGCTGGCGGATCAGCAGCTGAGCCGGGGCGATGCCTTGGCAGGCGTGCCGGCTCGGGCGGGGTATGCCGTGGGCACAGACAGGGAAGCCGCTTTGGAGGCAGGGCTGGATCCGGCCGGGGCTGACTTTGCGGATCCCGGCGCGGATCCGGCTGCCGATCAGGGTGTGGACCGGGGCAAGCGTGCCCCGAAAACCACCCCACAATCCGCCGGTGGCCTTGGCGTGTGATCCTGCCTTGATCGGGTTTCGGCCTTCGGGTCTAAGCTGGCGGGGACAGGCCATTTGAAGCCGTAAGACGACAAACAGGGACAGGCCCCGCGTGCCACATACAAAAATCACTTTGCTTGGGGCGATGGCCCTTTTGGGCCTGCCGCTGTGGCAGAGCCCTGCGTTTGCACAATCGGTGCAGCCCACCGCATCGCCTGCGGCCACCGCAGAGGAGGCCCCGCGCGCCCTGCCCTGGCCGACGCCGCCCAGCGTTAATTTCTATGGTGCGCCAGGGCTTGTGGATATGCCAAGCGCCGAGATGTTTCCCGATGCGCAATTTGTTACATCGGTGGCCTCATTCGCGGGTCAGACGCGTTATTCGTTGCAGTTCCAAGCCCTGCCATGGGTCACCGGCGCTTTTCGCTATAGCGTGATCAAAGATCGAAATCTCTTTGGCTTTGGCGATTATTATGACCGTAATTTCGATGTGCGGTTCCGGTTGCTGAAAGAGGGGCGCTATCGTCCAGCTGTGGCTTTGGGGCTACAGGATTTTGCGGGCACCGGCATCTTTGGCGGCGAATATCTGGTGGCAACCAAAGGCTTTGAGCTGCCGCAGGTGCCGGGGCGGTTCAAGGTGACCACCGGGCTTGGTTGGGGGCGTCTGGCCACCAGTGGATCGATTGCCAGTGTCGGCACGCGCCCGCGATTTGCTTCGGGAGACACAGGTGGTGAACTGTCGGTGGACCAATGGTTTCGCGGCGATATTGCGCCCTTTGGCGGTATTGAATGGACACATGGCAAATGGGGGCTGAAGGCCGAATATTCGTCGGATATTTATGATCAGGAAACCCGGCAGTCGGATGTGTTTGAGCGGCGCTCCTCGCTGAACTTCGGGGTCGAGTATCAGGCCAGTCGTCAATTGCGGCTTGGAGCCTACTATCTGTACGGCGATGCGATTGGGGTCAACGCTCAGTTACAGCTGAACCCGCGCCACGCGGCCACGCCGCTGCAGGTGGCCGCCCCCTACCCGGTGGTGCCGCGCAGCGCCTGGGCCAAGGACGACACCCTGTGGTCGCAGGGCTGGGTCAAGCGTGAGGCCGCAAAACAGAGCCTGCGTCAGGCGCTGTCCGAAGCGATGACCGCCCAGAACCTCATTCTGGAAAGCGTGACCTTTGGGCCGACCGAGGCCGAGGTGCGGTTCCGCAATACCAAGTTCCGCAGCGAAACAAACGCTGTGGGCCGGGCTGCCCGCGCCATGGCTGCGACCCTGCCGGCTTCTGTTGAAACCTTCCATATTGTGCTGGTCTCGCGCGGTCTGGGCCTGAGCCGGGTGACCCTGCGCCGGTCGGATCTGGAGGCGCTGGAGTTTGCCCCCAATGCATCCGATGCGCTCTGGGCGGTGACGGGCGTCAGCGATGCGGGCCCGGCCAGTGCAGAGGCGCTCTTGGATCCGGAGCTCTATCCGGCGTTTTCCGCCTCGATCAGCCCCTATGCCTCGCCGTCTTATTTCGACCCCTCGGTGCCGTTCCGGCTGGATGTGGGTCTTGACTATGACGCCAGCTACAGCCCGGCGCCGGGCTGGCGCTTTGCCGGGGCCATTCGTCAGCGGATCTGGGGCAATGTGGCGGACGCTCGCCCCGGTTCCTCGCGGCTGCCGCAGGTGCGCACTGATGGGCGCGAGTTCGCGCAGGAAAATGTCACCCTGAACCGGCTTTATGCCGAACGGCGCTGGAAGATGGGGCAGGATCTTTATGCCCGCGCCACCGTTGGTTACTTCGAGAGCATGTTTGGCGGGGTTTCGGGCGAGGTGCTGTGGAAGCCGGTGAACAGCCGTCTGGGCCTGGGGCTGGAGGCCAACTATGTGCGCCAGCGCGCCTTTGATCAGCGTTTGGGCTTTCAGGATTATGACGTGCTGACCGGCCATGCCTCGGCCTATCTGGAGCTGCCAAAGAACTATCTGTTGCAGGTGGATGCGGGCCGCTATCTGGCCGGCGATATTGGCGCCACCGTGGCGCTGGAACGGACCTTCTCCAATGGCTGGCGCTTTGGCGGGTTCTTCACGCTGACCGATGTCTCGGCCGAGGATTTTGGCGAGGGGTCGTTTGACAAGGGGATCCGGGTGTCCATTCCTCTGGGCTGGCTGGTCGGCAAGACCACCCGCAGCGCCTATGGTCTGACCATTCGGCCCGTACAGCGCGATGGCGGCCAGCGGGTGCGTGTGCCGGGCCGGCTTTATGGGGAAATCCGCCGCGCTCATACCCACAGCCTGCAGGCACAAACCGCGAGGATCTGGGAATGAGGCTGGGACGGATCGGAATGGGACATATCGGGCTGGCAAAGATGGCGCGGGCTTTTGGGCTGATGGCGGGGCTTGGGCTGGCGGCCTGTGCCCAGGGCCCCGATCGCACCCCGCTGGAGCTGGAGGTTCTGAATGCGGTGCGGGAGGGGATCCGCAAAAAAACGCCCGCAGAGCCGCCGGTGCTGACCCGGGCGCTGCTGAACACGGTTCCGGTGCCACAGCTCGAGATGATTGTCGAACGCGTCGATCTGCGTGACTATCTGGTGCCGCAGGATCTGGGGCGGGGAACAGCCCGGCGCAGCGGTGATGGCACGCCGGGGCGGATTGAACAATGGCGCGCTGTGGATGATATCACCTTTACCTTCCGCGACGGGATGCTGGTGGCCAGCCGCGGCGTGCCATTTGACGGGCTGTTGTCAGCCGCCGTCGCCGCAGACGGGCAGGGGGCTGCCGGGCCCGCCCGTGGTGGCGCGCGGGTGATGCAGTACCGGGGCGGCGATAATGAGGTTTTCACGCTCTCCCTGAGCTGCCATCTGGAGAATTTGGGACCGGTCACACTTGAGGTGGTTGAAGAGGTCTACCCCACAACCCATCTGCGCGAATCATGTGAAGGCGCGGGAGGCACAATCACCAATGATTACTGGGTGGATCGGCGCGACGGCCGCTTGTGGCAATCGCGGCAGTGGCTGGGGCCCAACACGGGCTATATCCGCTTCCGATTGGTGCATTTGGGCCTGGGCGCGCGTAAAAATGTCACGCTCATGCGCGGAAGTTGACCGCTTATGCGGCACCTGCAAAATAAAAACGAAATTTCAACAAGATTGGGTGTATCCCTTACGTTGAAATGCCCTGGAACCTGACATAGGGTCAGGACGAACACATTACTTCTGAGTGGAGTTTAGAGTCATGAAAAACATTATTGCCGTTTCCGCGATCGCGATCATGGCTGCAACCGGTGCGTTTGCCCAAGCTGAAGGCGGTGCTGCTGCCGCTGGTGCTGGCGGTGCTGGCGCAGCAGGCGCAGGCGCCGCAGGTCTGGGTGTTGGTGGCCTGAGCGCCGCAGCCATTGCGGGTGTTGCTGTTGCCGCCGCTGCTGTTGTTGCTGTTGTGACTGACGATGACGATGCAACTTCCACCACCACCACCACCGAATAATTCGGAGGTTGGCTGCACGCCCTCTGGCGCACTGCTGGTGATCTAAGATGTGAGACCGCCGGGACATCATCTGTCCCGGCGGTTTTCTTTTGGGCGCGCCTCTGGTGTTGCGGGGGCAGCGGGCGCCTTGGTGAGGCGTTGTTCAGTCCGATGCGGCAGAGTGCAGGACTGACGTTCTGCGCCAATAGGAGGCCCGCAATGCCCGCCAGTTCTGCCAACCGCTCTTCTCGTCTGAACCTGCCTTATCTGCTGCCTGCGCAGGCGCAGAAACATGTGACCCATAATGAAGCCCTGCTGCGTCTGGATCAGCTGTGCCAATTGGTGTTGGCGCAGGTTGACGCGCTGGATCCGCCGGTCGCCCCCGCCAATGGTGCGGCCTATGGGCTGGCGGCAAATCCAACCGGTGCCTGGGCCGGGCAGGGGGGGCAGCTTGCTTTCTTTGAAGGCGACGCCTGGCATTTTCTGACACCGCAGCCTGGTTGGCGAGCCTGGGTGCGGGATCTCGACCAGATGCAGGTCTGGGATGGGGCGGCCTGGCAATTGGCCGAGAGCGCAGAACGCGCCCGCCTTGGGGTGGGCACCTCGGCAGATGCGCAGAACCCTCTGGCGGTGGCAGGGCCTGCAACGCTGTTCACCCATGCGGGCACAGGCCATCAGCTGAAACTCAACAAGGCCACGGCGGCGGACACCGCAAGCCTGCTGTTCCAGTCGGGCTTCACCGGCCATGCCGAGATCGGGCTGGCCGGTGATCTGGGGCTGTCGGTGAAAACCAGCCCCGATGGCAACAGTTGGAGCGAAGTTCTGAAAGTCGACCCAGCCACCGCCACACTTGGCGGGGTGGCAGTACAGGCGGCAGCAGATGATGTGACTCCGGGGCGGTTGATGCGGGCGGATTACGGCTATGGGCCCGGCAATCTTCTTGGGGCGGTCAGTCGCGCCGCAGGTCAGCCCACCGGCGCCGTTATGGAACGTGGCGAGGATGCAAATGGCGCTTATCTGCGTCTGGCGGATGGCAGTCAGATGGTCTGGGGCGCGCGGGCGTCCGGCACGGTCTGGAGCTTCCCACGCGCCTTTATTGCACCGCCGCAGGTGATGGTGACCGCCACACAGGGCGGGCGTCTGGTCTGGGCGGATGGGGTTTCGGCCAGTGCAGCAACACCGCGCAGTGAGACCCCTGCAGGGGCGGAGCAGACCGGTGACCCCCTGCAGTGTTTTGCCGTTGGACGGTGGGACTGATCCGGGTCAGCAGGTCCGTTAAAGGGCGCCTGCGCGGCTGAAGACGCCAAAGAAGTTGCCAATCAGGTTGGAAATCGTCAGCGCATCGTTGATCGGGCTTTCGGTGGCCATGACCAGGTCCCCGGGGTTTATTTTGAAGTTGCGCGCGGAAAAGAGTCCGTCCGCCGAAGTCAGATCGAGGGTGAATACCACCCGAGTTTGGCGCGGTCCGCGTTGGCCCGGGGCCACGGCCCGGGGCTCATATTCGCGCAGCACCAACAGGCCCTGCGGGTCGGCGCGCCCGTCCTGGAAGCCGCCCGAAATCGACAGCGCATCCATTGCCGAGACCTCGTCCTTGGTAAAGATATGCAGATCTTCTCGGCCTGTGGCGCCAAAGGACAAGAAATAACGCTCGTCCTCTTCGACAAAGACCCGGTCGCCGCCACGCAGCAGGGTGTCTTGGTTGGGTGCATTCAGCAGGCTGTCCACCGAGGTGCCATAAAGCTGACCACTGCGCATCAGGCGGATTTGGGGGTTGTTGAGATTGGCAGAAATGCCGCCCCCGGCTGCGATCAGACCCAGCACCGAATAATTGCGATCGGGCATGGGATAGGTGCCGGGTTGGGCCACACCCGAGACCAGATCGACCGAATTGTTGCGCCCCTCTTTCATGTCCAGCTGCAGTTGCGCAGAGGGCACAATGCTTTCGAGCTGCTGTTGCAGGCTGGTGCGGGCATCATCGGGGCTCATACCTTTGACATAGACCTCACCGACATAGGGCATGAAGACCGTACCATTGGCGCCCACGCGCACATCTTGCAGCTGCACCATTTTCTGTTCGGTCGAAGTCAGAAGCGAGTTGGCATTGCTGTCCCAGATCCGCAGCGTGAGCAGGTCGCCCGGCTGCAAGATCTGCGTCTTGGACCCGCGCGAGGCTGCAATCCACTGCAGGGTTTCCTGCTTACCGGTCAGCGGCCATTGCGCGACCGTGGGCAGGAAGGCGCGGCTGACCTCATAAAGCGCAAAGCCTGCATCTTCGCGGCTGGATTCCCGCAGGATTTCTTCGCTGGCAGGGGCGCCACCGGGCAACCGCCCGCAGGCCACTGGCACAAGACAGAGGCAAAGGGCGGCGAGAAGGAAGTGGTGGGAGCGCATGCGGAGCCTGTAGAATATGTGAAATTTCTTCCGGCAAGATACTGGCACTGATATAGCCGTCAACACAGGAGAGCCGGGACGGGGGAGAAGCCGCGGAAAGATGCAGGAGCTGTGACATTTTATGACAGGCAATACCGGTGGTGCAGAGACGGACGGCGGGCCACAGCCGAGTCATGAACGGGGCCATAAACTGAGGCAGAACCAGGGGCTGGTCCTGGGCGCCTCAGGGCGGATCGGGCGCTTGCTCCGCCAGCAGTGGGACGTCGGCGCCGCGGTGTGGCAGAGCCGACGCAGATTGGGAGGGGAGGTGGCCGTTTTTGACCCATTAGAGCCTGTTTCTCTGCAGCAAGCCGCCATGGGATGTCGTCGCATTCTCTGTCTGGCCGGGCCCGTTCCGGGGCGCAGCTCCGGTGCGGATCTGGCGGATCACAGCCGTCTGGCCGAGGCGGCCGTGAGGGCAGGGGCGGCCGTCGGGGCGGATGTGCTTCTGGCATCGTCCGCTGCGGTTTACGGTGCGCAGCCCAAGGCGCGCGAAGATCAGCCCCTGACCCCGGCCAACCCCTATGGCATCGCCAAAGCCGAGATGGAGGCCCATGCGCTGGACCTCGGCGCGCGCCTGGGCGTGCGGGTGTGCAATCTGCGGATCGGCAATATTGCTGGTTTTGACGCAGCCCTCGGGGGCTGGCGGCCGGGCTTCACGCTGGACCGGTTTCAAGACGGCACCACCCCAATGCGCAGCTATATAGGCCTCAGCTGCCTTGCCGATGTGCTGGGGGCGCTGCTGCAGCAGGACGATTTGCCAACAGCGCTCAATATTGCCCAGCCCGGTCTGATTGAGATGGGGGCGCTGCTTGAGGCCGCGGGATATGAATTTGCCACCCGTCCTGCGCCGGATACCGCCATCCCTGCGGTGGGGCTTGACCTTTCGCGCCTGAAAGCGCTTTTGGGGGCAGAGCGTCTGCCAGATGCGGATGCTCATGTCATGGTGCGCGATTTTGCCTTATTAGAGCCGGAACTGAAGGAAGCTTTCTGAACTATGAGCCGTGAAATATGACCTGGGACAAGCGCCTGTTCGATCTGTTTTTTGCCTCGCTTCTGATTGTGATCTTGGGGCCCATTTTGCTGGCTTTGCTGGTCTGGCTGCTGATTAAAGAAGGCCGCCCCATTTTCTATGTGGCGGAACGGATGAAGGCGCCGGGAGAGCCGTTCAACCTGTGGAAGCTGCGTACCATGACCGTGGTTGATGAAGACAGTGGCGTGTCAGGCGGCGATAAGGCGGCCCGGGTGACCAAGACCGGGGCCTGGCTGCGCTCTAAACGTCTCGATGAATTTCCGCAGCTGTGGAACATTCTGCGCGGCGATCTGTCCTTTGTCGGCCCGCGTCCGCCCCTGCGCCAATATGTCGAAGCCTACCCCGAGATCTACAATGAGGTGCTGAAGTCGCGCCCCGGCGTCACGGGCCTTGCCTCGATTGTCTATCACCGCCACGAGGCCGCACTGCTGGAGCGCTGCGAAACCCGGGAAGAGACCAATGCGATCTATTCCCGGATCTGTGTGCCCGCGAAGGCGCGGCTGGATCTGATTTATCAGCGCCATCAGAATATGGCCTATGATTTTGATCTGGTGTTCCAGACCATCGGCAATATCTTCATGCGTCGCTGAAGGGGGCCTAGCCAAAAATTATATCATCGGCCAGGGCAGACAGCGCTTCGGCATCAAGCAGATTGCTGAAGGTCAGCACATCGCCGCGGCCAAAGTTCAGCACAAGTCCTTCGTTGGTGATGCGGGCGTGGTCGGCCAGAAGGTCTGCGGCGCTTTCTGATCCGTCTCGCAAAGCTCCCTCCAGCCGCAAGATATCCTCGCTGAGGCGGAAATCCTCGATTTCGTCCTGGTCGTCATTGCGGCCAAAGACAAAAGTATCGGCCAGTGTGCCGCCGCGCAGGGTGTCATTGCCTGCGCCGCCATCCAGCACATCCACACCCTGATTGCCCTGCAGCAGATCGGCCCCGCTGCCACCGCGCAGGGTATCATCGCCAGTGCCACCAAAGAGCTGGTCGATACCATCCCCTCCGGACAGGACATCCGATCCGAAATTGCCATAGAGCGTGTCATTGCCGGAATTGCCATAGAGCGCATCCCACGCCGACCCGGCCGAGATCCAGTCGTGCCCACGCCCGCCGGCAAGATAGTCATCGCCAGAGGAGCCATAGAGATGGTCCTGGCCTTCGCCGCCATAGAGGCTGTCCCAGCCGGACCGGCCGTGGATCGTATCATTGCCAAGGCCACCATCCGCCCAGTCAACGCCATCCCCAGCCGAGATATAGTCGTCACCCGCACCCCCATAAAGCGTGTCGAGCGCGGTGTTGCCGTAAAGCTGGTCATTGCCGATCCCGCCATAAAGCGTGTCATCTCCGGTACCGCCAGACAGGCTGTCGGCGCCGTCTTCACCTTCCAGGTGATCGCGCCCACCGCTGCCCTCCAGCGTGTCCTGCCCCAGGCCACCGAACAGCTGGTCATGACCACCGCCGCCGTCTAGCTGGTCATTGCCATCCTGACCATAAAGCGTGTCATTGCCGTCTTGCCCGGTCAGCTGATCATGGCCCGCGCCACCCACCAGCTGCCCGCTGCCGCGCAGGTTTATGGCAGGTTCTTCAACCAGGGGTGGGCGGTGCAGCCCCAGCAGATCGTAACGCAGGAAATCCGTATAGGACAATGGCCTCAAATCGTCTGTGTAGAGCCTGATTTCGTCGCCGCCGTAGCGCAGCACCGCGCCGTCGCTGGTGGCAGAAATGTCAATTTGCCCAACGGAGCTGAGCCCGCTCCAAGCATTGAGATCAATGCGGTCTTGGCTGGGGTCGAAATTGCGGATCTCGTCCTGATCGCCATCTGCGGCCAGCACAAAGACATCTGCGCCCGCCCCGCCGGTCAGCTGGTCCTGGCCTGCGCCATCCAGCAGGACCCCACCACTATTGGGCGCCACCAGATCATCACGGTCATTGCCGCCCTGTTGCAGCCGCGCTTCCGAGAGTGACAGGCTCAGATGGGTCAGGCCGGGCTCCCGCTCGGAACTGACAAACACATGCAGCTGATTGTCCTCCATATGCAGCTGCAGGCCGTTTATATTGGCCAGCGACAGGGCGGCGCTGTCGGCAATGGTGTCGACCACGCTCAACCGGCCGCCGGGCAGAAGCGCCAGCAGTGTCAGCCCAGCATCGCCGCCTCCCGCCACCACCCAGGTCTGGCCGTTGTGGGTCACGGCCTCGAGGACGGAGAGCGCCCCAAACCGTGTGGCAAGCGTGTCATTGAGATGATGGCGCAGGGTCAGATGGCCGGTGCTATCGAGGGCCATCACCGAAATGGAACTGCTGCCTGCCGCCCCGAGAAGCACCAGCGGCTCGCCTCCGGCCTCGGTCACCAAAAGCGCGCTCGGGGCGTGGACGCCAACTCCTTCTTCAGCACCGAGGCTGCTGCTGTGGCTGAGCTGACCCTGTGCCTCCAGACGATAGGCGCTGAGGCCGGGTTCCGTGCGGGAAGCCGCCAGTACAAAGGACTGCCCCGCCCGTTCGACGGCGGCCATGAGATGCACATCCGCGGCGTAGGTTGCCCTACTGTCGCCACTGTGATGGAGCGCGCGCAAGCTGCCATCGCTATTTGGCCGCAGGCTGAAAAAGCCGGACTGCCCGGCGCCGCTGGCCAAAAGCAGGGAAGTGCCGTCGATCTCCACCGCCATCAGGCAGACCGCATCGGCTGTGAACCCGGACTGTCCGGTGTCATAAAGCGCGCTGCGCGCCTGGGGGGGGGCCTCTTCCAGCACTTGCTCTAGATCGCTTTGCTGCAGGGAGCGGCTACGGCTGCCTAGCGGCAGAGCGCGGAGCGCGCCACTGGCCGCGCTCTCACTGCGCTCAAAGGACAGTGTACCTGCTGCAAAATCGAAGTGATGGCTCAGGCCTGCCGCCGTCATGGCCAGCGTTGTGTTGCCTGCGGCTTCGGTCACCTGAAACCGTGGGGCAACAGCCACATGCTGGCCACGGTCCAGAGACACCACCGCTTCGATTTGAAACCACCCCATGCCACTACGCCCCCATATGCCGCGCCCATTGCTATGGGCTTTAGGCTGCCGTGGCAGGGGGGTGGAGTTGGGGGGGGTCTGTGGTCAAAAAGGGGCAAATACCGAAGATTGTTTCCGGGTTTTGCGGTAATCCCGCGCAGGGTACACAGTTTTTACTTTGTCAGCGGCTGTTCTTCATATTGGCGACATGGCGGGCGATGGCCTCTTCGACATCGTCGTAGTAGGTGACACGGCCATTTTCCAAGACGGCACCAGCATTGCAGAGGTTCCGCACTTCGATAAGGGAGTGGGTCACCACAATGGCGCTGGCGGTCTTCATCCGGGCGTGGAAAATAGCGGAGCTCTTGCGGCGAAAGGCACTGTCCCCCACCGAAGTGACTTCATCCACCAGATAGGTGTCAAAATGCAGGGCCATGGAAATACCAAAGGCCAGCCGCGAGCGCATACCCGAAGAGTAGCTGCGCACGGGCATATGCAAATGCCCCCCAAGCGCGGCAAAATCGGCGACAAAATCCAACAGTTCATCGGTGTCCACACCGTAGATCCGGGCGACAAAACGGGCGTTTTGTGCGCCGGTCAGATCGCGGTGGAACGAGCCCGCAAACCCCACCGGAAAGGACACGCTGCCATGGCGGTGGATCTGGCCACTGTCGGGGTTCATATTGCCCGAGATCATCTGCAACATGGTGGATTTTCCCGCCCCGTTGCGCCCCAGCAGGGCAATTGCCTTGCCCTTGGGAATGGTCAGATTGATGTCACGCGCCACATATTTGCGCCCGTTTGGGGTGGCAAAGCTCTTTGTGAGGTTCTCCAGCACAATCATGGGCAGATCCTCAGCGGCGATCCCGCAGCGAGTAATAAATCAAGGCCAGCGTGGCCCAGGATATCAGCAGGAACAGGCAGACGAGACCAAAGATCAGCACCCGGCGCGGGTATTCGGCGCTTTGGGCCAGCGTTGGGTTCAGATAGGCGGCCAGATAGCGACTTTGTCGCTGGGCTTCGGCTTGGGCGGCATCATAGTTCTGTAGGGCGCCTGCGTATTTCTGCTCGGCAAACTCGCGGTCCACGGAGAGGCGTTCGAACTCGGCCACCAAAGTGGCATAGTTATCACCATCAGCTGCGACCCCGCCGCCGCCGAATTTTTCGCGTTCCTGACGGATACGGGCGCGCAGGGCGGAAATGCGCTGTTCGGTCTGCTGCAGACGCGGGTCATTGGCCTGGGTATTGGTGACCAGAAGATCATAGTTGATCAGTTCGCTGCCCAGCTGCTGCTGCAGGGTGGTCAAAAGCCCCATCTGCAGTTGAATATCAGCGCTGGGGTCGACGATCTGGGTGCGCGAGCGGAAGGCGGTCAGGGATTGCCGGGCCACCTTCAGCTGTTCAACGGCCTGATCCAGCTCTTCGCGGGCATAGCGCATGGCGTCTTCACGCGCGATCGCCGAGAGCGTGTTGATCATCTTCGAGCTTTCTTCAAAGATCATCTGCGCAATGGCGCGCGCCTCTTCCGGGGTGAAGGCCAGAACTTTCAGTTCGATCAGACCGGTGCCGGGGGCGTAGGAAATCTGCACCATGCGCTGCCAATAGGCCAAGAGGTCTTCAATGGCGCTGTCGGGTGCCAGAGAAAACAGCGGGTCCTGATCATAGTAGCGGCTGTAGACGGATTGCAGATCCATGCGGGCGTGGACCTTTTCCACCAGTTCCTGCGACTGGATGAATTCAAAGAGGATGTCACTGTCCGAGGAGGACGCCGAAGACAGGTTGGTGAGGCCGCCCAGAATATCCACTGCCGAAGGCGCCTCTTCGCGCCGAACGGTAAAGCCGAGGCTGGATTTATACTGATCCACCGCACGTTCCCACAAGTAGACGCCGGACAGGCCCGCCGGGATCAGCACACATAGAAGGAAGCTCCACAGCAGCAGCCAATGACGTTTCTTGGCGCGGGCCTGACGGGCCGGTGCATAGATCGGATCTTTGTGGGGGGCTTTGCTGTCTGGTTTTAGCGCCTGTTTAGGGGTGGGTTTTGGGGGTGATTTCGGGGCAGGCTTGGCAGCCGGTTTTGTCTCTTTCTGTGCGGCCTGTTCTTTGGCTCGGGCCGCCAGACGCGTAGCGCGCTGTTTGGCTTTGGCACGGGACTGCCCCTTGACCGGAGGGCGAGGTGGGGCTTTGCCTTTACCTTTCCGGTTTTTGGTAGTTTTCTGTCGGGGTGTCTCCCCCCCCGCGGTGGAATCCGGGGCGGGTTTGGCCGTTAGTGCCGACTGGGACTCCAATTGGGGGGGCGATTGGGGCGCAGACTGTGGGCTTGGCTTGGTGCTGGACTGCGGCCCCGATGGGGGGCTCGGCTTAGCGGCAGTGTTTGGGGCTTGTGCGTGGTTTGGACTCTGCGTTTGTGTCTGTCCCGTGCCGCTCGCGGTCTGAGAAGGGGTATGCGGGGTGCCCGCGGCAGCACTCTGCGGCTTTGCGGCCAGAGCGCGGGGATTTGATTGAATGTCAGCCAAGAGTATGGTCCAAACAGTTGCTTTCCAAACGCCTTACTCTGATTTCACAAACTGCACGAAAGTACCAGTCTTTATGACAGACCCTTCTCTCCCGGAGGTTGCTCCGCCGCTGATGCCTGCATTGAAACCGGCTGCGCACCCGCATCTGCGGTTTCGTGGAGCACGGGCGATCACCGCATTGATCCTGCGTGAGATGTCGACCACCTATGGACGCAGCCCGGGGGGGTACCTCTGGGCCGTTCTGCAGCCGGTGGCGATGATCGTTATGCTGACACTGGCCTTTTCGGTGCTGCTGCGCTCGCCGTCTCTGGGCACCAGTTTTCTGCTGTTTTATGCCAGCGGTTTTCTGATCATGCGGATGTTTCAGGAGGTGGTCTCTGCGGTGGGCTGGGCCATCGGCTTTAATCAGGCGCTGCTGGCCTATCCGCGGGTGACGTACGTGGACACGCTGGTGGCGCGTGGCGTGCTGGCGCTGCTGACCCAGATCATGGTCTCTGCCATCGTGCTGGTCGGGATTTTTCTCTATGATGATGTGCGGGTGATTTTGGATTTTGCGCCTATTTTGCTGGCCTATGGCATGGCGATTTTGTTGGGTTTTGGCATTGGGACTTTCAATGCCTACGCCAGCTTTTCTTTCCCGGTCTATAAAACCGTCTGGGGTATTCTGACCCGGCCGCTGATGCTGGTGTCGGGGATCTTCTATATCTATGAGGATTTGCCGGAATTTGCCCAAACGGTGCTGTGGTATAATCCGCTGATCCATCTGACGGGCCTCGCCCGGATGGGGTTTTATGCGGATTATGATCCTGGTTATATCTCGCTTCTGTATGTGGCGCTGGTGGCTTGTATCCCGATGTTCTTTGGGGTGTTGATGCTGCGCCGCTATTCCAAGGACATCCTCTACAAATAAAGGCTCTCGTCGGTGGTGGCCTGAGACCTTTGATACTTGGAGAGGCTGATAAAAAAGGCCGCCCTGTTGGGGGCGGCCTTTGGTCTGTGATAGGAGGCTCAAACAGAGGCCCGAAGCGGCGCTTATTGCGCGGCGGTCTCGTGCTGTTCCTTGACCCACTTCAGCTTGTCGCGCTGCACCTGCTCAACCGGCAGGATCTCTTGGCCTTTGTAGGCCAGCGCGGCATCGACGTGCTTCAGGTCACGGCACAGGCGGCGCAGCCCATCGGGCTCGAGCGATGCGGCGTGGTCGGTGCCTTTCCAGGTGCGGTCCAGAGTGAAGTGACGTTCGATGTGGGTGAATTTACCCTTACCGTCTGCTTCCATCGCCCGGCCAACGGCCAGCGCAGCCACGTCAGCGGCAATGCCGAGGTGGTGACCGGAGAAACCGATACCTTTGACGGTGGCCCCGAATTTTTCCATCAGGTTGCGGATTTCAAACAGGCAGATGTCTTCAAAGGCGACCGGGTAGCCAGAGGTGCAGGAGTAGACCACCAGGTCTTTTGCACGGCCGCGCTCGGCGTAGAAGTTCACCAGATCAACGATTTCCTGACCGGTGGACATGCCGGTGGAGACATGGATCTCGCCGGCGTAATGCTCGCAGAGGTAGCCCTGAAGGTCATAGTGCTGGTTGGTGGCAGAGGGGATTTTCAGCAGCGGCGGGTTCAGCGCAGCCATTTCCTTGGCCGAGGTCAGATCCCAAACGCTGGTGGAATAGGCAATGCCGTTCTCGGTACAGCAGTCGATCAGCTCTTTGTGCTGGTCGGTGTCCATTTCCAGAAACTCGCGGTGCGCCCCATAGGTGTCACCATAGGCGTTTGCCGGCACCGGGTGCGGGGTGTCGTATTGCTCCGGGGTCAGCAATTCGCGGTTGTGGCGCTTTTGGAACTTTGCAATGTCTGCTTTACAGACATGGGCCGCAACGCGGATCAGTTCCTTGGCAATTTCGAGATCGCCTTTGTGGTTGCAGCCGATCTCCGCAATAACTTTAACGGGAGTGTGTTCTTCGCTCATATGTTTGATCCAATGTGTTCCAAGACAGATCTGCTGCGGGTATCAGCCTTTCTTATGAAAGAGACCACCACAGCCGTGGGCTTCTGCTTTGTAGCGACCCAGCTCCCCTGCCGCAAATGGGAAATGTACTTATGACAGACGCTAACAACATTCCGGCAGATCCCCCGGTCATTTCTGTCATAATGCCTGTGTATAATGCGGTTCAAACCCTTGAGCGGGCCGTGCAATCTGTGCAGGCACAAAGCCGCAGAGACTGGGAATTGCTGCTGATCGAGGATGGATCGCAGGATGGATCGGCGGATCTTTGCGCATCTTTGGCTGCCGCGGACCCGCGTGTGCGCCTGTTGCGGCAACCGGGCAACACTGGCGCAGCGATTGCACGCAATGCGGGAATAGCTCAGGCACGCGGCCGCTTTATTGCCTTTTTGGATTCCGATGACGAATGGTTGCCCGAAAAACTGTCGCATCAGTTGGACTTCATGGCGCAGAGGGGGGCTGCTTTTAGTTATACTGGCTTCTGGCGCGCCCGGGCCGATCAGCCACCCCATCAGGTACATGTGCCCGCCTCGGTGGATCGGGCCGAGTTGCTGCGGGGTAATGTGATTGGCTGTCTGACGGTAATTTATGATCGCAGCCAGCTCCGGGATCAATCCATGCCTGAGCTGCGCATGCGGCAGGATTTCGCCTTCTGGCTGCAACTGCTGGCGCATTGCCCGCGTGCCTATGGTCTGGATGAGCCTTTGGCGGTGCATCATGTGATGGCTTCTTCTTTGTCTTCGCCGCGCGGGCGGGCCATGCGGGCCACCTGGCGGATGTATCGCCAGCATCTGCAGCTCTCTGTCGGGCAGTCCGTCTGCTATATGGCCAGTCATCTGCTGCGCCGGTTGCGCAGAGGCTAGGCAGGGATCTGGGGTCTCCACCAGCGGTGTGGGCGGGCGGTTGGCAGCTCAGGCAATTCCCGCTAAGACCGTGATCAAAATGTTCTGATCGCGCGTCTGGGCTGGTGCTGGTTCTGATGGGCAAAGAGGTACGAATGACTTTGAGAAGACGGTTCCTGGCAGCGGCTCAGGCCTTTCGCAACCCCGACCGAGTGGTGTTGCCGCGTGTGGTGGAGCGGCTCGAACGGGCCGAAGTCGAAAAACAGGCCTGGGAAGGCGGTGAAGGCCGCTGGGAACGGGTCGAAACTGTTGCCAAGGTCGCATTACAACAGGCGGGGCTCAGCTCTGGGCGGATGCTCGAAATCGGAGGTCGTCTCAATCCGAGGCACATGAATTTTCCCCAGTTCGACTATACCGCGCTGGATCTGGCCGAGGCGCCCGGCGCAGCAGGGGAGAAACGGGTCGAGGTGGCTGTGGGCAATATCACTGACTGCCCGCATATTCCTGATGCGAGCTTTGACTTCATCTTCAGCCTTGATGTGTTCGAACATATCGACCGCCCTTGGTTGGCAGCAAAAGAGATCCAGCGGTTGTTGAAACCGGGTGGTGTCACCGTGCACAGCACTTTGTTCTCGTGGCGTTATCACCCTTGCCCGATTGACTATTGGCGTTATTCGGCCGAGGGGCTGAAGTCGCTGTTTGGCGGGCTCGAATGCCTGCACGCGGATTTTGACTACACCGAACGCCGCCGCGATTTGCGCGGTCGCGATGGCAATATGATCGAATGTGATGCGCTTGGCGGTTGGCGAGAAAACGTGCGGGTGCATTACGCGGGCACGAAGCCGCGCGTCCAGCAGTGAGTGGGCCTGTTGACCTTACAGTTGCGATTTCAACGCTAGGGGCGGGTATTGACCGCATTCAACTGCCAGAGCCAGTGGCTGGGATCCGCTATCTGGTGCTGCATCAGTGCCCGCAACAGGTGTCTTCTGTTTTACTGCGCGCTGATGTCCGCGTGGTGGCGCTGGATACGGTTGGGCTATCCAACAGCCGAAATGCGGCTCTGGAGCAGGCAGAAACAGATCTCCTGATCTTTGCGGATGATGATACCACCCTCTTTCTCGATGGGGTGCAGTCCCTAGCGCAAAGCCTTGCAGCAGCGCCTGATCTGGCCTTGGCCGTGGGCTGGCGCGCCGAGCGGCTCCCGTCGCAAGCACGTCGCGCTTATCTGACGCGTTTCAACAGCGGTCGCATTTGTGCGCCGGAGTTCATGGTCCGCCGCAGCTTATTCCGGACTGCGGGCGTGCGGTTTGACCCTGACTTCGGCCTTGGGGCGCGCTTTGGGTTGGGCGAAGAATATGTTTTTGTCACCGACGCGCTGCGCGCAGGTCTGCGCGGCATCACCCTGCCGGTTGTGACCGGCTCCCACCCCGAGGAGAGCACTGGAGATTTGTGGTCCGATCCGACCCTGATGGCGGCGCGCCAAGCGGTGATTGCCCGGGTCTTTGGCCGCTGGGCTCTGGCGGTGCGGGCTGTCTATATGCTGCGCCACCGTCACAGGTTTGACAGTTTGGAAGGCAGGCTTCGGTTTGTTCTTGGAACTGGAACATTTGTCCGGGACAAGCGGAGCGCGCTCGACTAAGAACGCCTCTGTGACAGCGGACCCGGATAAGTGGTCTGGTGTATGGCTTAGGTTGTTTTGGTTAAACGTGGAATAAATGAAGAACTGCATGTGGAGTAAATGATGCAATCAGATGATAAGCTTTCTTCTCTGATGAAAGACATTGTGCGTTACGAGCGCACCATCGGGGAGCTTTTGGACAAGAACGATGCCTTGTCCGGAGAGGTTGCACTCCATGCAAAAGAACGCGAGGCTTGGTTTGCCAATCGTCAGGATGGTATCAATTCTGAGTTGTCCTCTTTGACCAATATGGTGCTGCGTCTGTCCGAACAACAAGGACGCCAGTTTGATATGGTCTATCGTCTTCTGGCGCAGAGTATGATTGGCCAGGGCGATAGAAAATCCGACACCGGTGGCACGACCGATCTTCTGCTGAACCATGCCATGGATCGCTCTGCGGCTTTTGCCGACACCATTGGCCGTATTGTCACTGGCCGTACCGTTGAACGCACGGCAAAACACCGCGTTGAATTAGCCGAGGATTCCTCCATCAGAGCTCTGCGCGGCAAGCTGGTGCAGGATGCCAATATCGCCACAGGCGGTAATATTGCCCTCGTGCTGGAAGAAAATGGCGAAACCGGTGTGCACAGCCTGATCTTCCCTGTGGCTGAAGTGTCCGCCACGGGCTTCCGCGGTGTCACACTCGAGGTCAAGCCGCTGGAAACTCGCGCTCTGCGGGTGCGGATCCGTCAAAGCGACGATTGGCGCAACAATTCGGAGGTCAATATTGACCTCAAAACCCTGCGCCACGCCAATTTTGAAACTACTTTTGCTCTGGGTCGACGGGAAGTGGCTGTGACCAACCTGCGCGAAGGCTGGGTCCGGATCAAGATCGAGACCGGGCTGGAAATGAGCGATGCTCCCATTGAGCTGGAGCTGATCGCCATGGGCAATGTCACTGCGCGTTCGTCCAAGCGTAAGGGCAGCGGCAGGGCGGCGTTTGCGATCAAAACCTGTGATCTGCTGCGCTCTGACGGGCTGACGTCGTCCCAGACCGATGAGGTGGTTCAGGAAGAGATGAACGACGTCAAGCGTACGGCGCCAGCAATTATGAAGGTGGACATCAACACTCCAAGCCAAGAGCGAAAGCGTCGCGAGAAACGCGAAGCTTATCTGGCCTCCGGCGCGTATCGCAAGCTGACTCGTTTCCGCAATATGCATGCAGGTAAACGTGCCTTCATTATTGGCAATGGCCCCTCAATCAACAAGCAAGACCTGACGCTGTTGAAGGATGAGGTGACCTTTGTCACCAACTGGTTCATCAACCACCCGCAATACAATGAAATCGATCCGAGCTATTTCTGCGTCTCCTCTCACGAGATGTTTGGCGGCTGGGGCACGCCCGAACCTAAAGCCAACCAGGACTGGTTGCAGGGCATGCTGGCGCGTGCAGGCAATGCGCATAAGTTTTTCTCATACCCGTTCCGCGACTTCCTGATCGGGGATGGGGTGTTTCCGGAAGATCAATGTGACTTCCTGCTGTTTGACCGCCCCAAGTATCAGGTCGACCAGCGCGGTGATATCAATCTCGATCTGACCCAGCCGATGGACGATGGCTATACCGGCATTGTCACCTTCTGCCTGCCGCTTGCGCATTTCATGGGCATCACAGAAATCTATTTGATTGGCTGTGACTGTGACTATGGTCTGACCACCCCGGATGCACCGAAGTCTTACTTTTATGACTTCTCTAAGCACACGACTAAAACCACCTCACATGAGGGTCTGACCCGCGTCTGGGCGGAAAATGGCCCGGTCTTCCAAACCTATGAGGTGGTGCGCAATCGCTTCCTGCAAGATGGCATTCAGATCGTGAACTGCACCGATGGCGGCCGTCTCGAAGTGTTCCCGCGCGCCCGATATGAAGATGTGGTAGCGAGTAAGGCATGAACACCCAGGTTGCCCCTTTCATAGACACCTCGTCCGTTGTCCCTTCGGGGGCAAACGAGGGCACCGTGATCTGTTCTGTGGTTAGCGATGATTTTGCGGCAGGGTTCATTCTGATGGAGCGCAGCCTGCGGGCGCACAACCCGGATTGGACCTATCCGATCATTGCTGTGCACAGCAGTATTAAGCCACTCTCCGAGCTGACGAAACAGGTGATCCGCGAACATTGCGAGAATGTGCATTTCGCCACGACCAATGACGTGGCCATGGAACCGATCTATGACTATGCGCGTGAAGTGATCGGCACCCCGGACCGGTTGTTTCCGGCCTTTGCGCTGCTGGAAATCTTGCGTTGGTCCTTCTTTAAACGGGTGATCGCGATCGACAGCGATGTGCTGATCCGGGGCTCGCTGGAGCCGCTGTTGCATGCTTCTGCGCCGCTGTCGGCCGTGCGCGCCTTCCATTCGGAACGCAATGAGCCGATGACCTTTGTCAATACCGGCGTCATGGTCTTGAACGAGACCTTCCTGAAGGGGTTTGAGTTCAGCCGCATTCGCGAATTCCTTGGCGATCGCACCCCGCGCCCCGGCACCGGGAAGGCGGATCAGGCGATCCTAAATATTCTGATGCATAATGCGGTTCTGGGGTATTTGCCGCCACGGTTCAATTACACCAAGCGGTCGGTGATGGTCGAAATGCAGCGCCGCGGGCTGGATGTGGACGACCCCGATGCAGTCGAAGCGTTCCTGGACGAGGAAGATGTGCGCATTTTCCACTATGTGGGGGAAAAACCTTGGAACCCAAAGGTGCGCCAACGCGAAGAAGCCTATAGCGCGATGGATGCCTTCTGGCACCGGGCCAGCGAAGACCACGGCCAGCGCAGTCTGTTCCAGCTGATGGATATCCAGCGTCGCAGGTGGCAGGATCGCTACACCACGAGTGTCCGCCGGGCTCAGGAAAAGAAACCTTCCAATGCATCCGCTTTTGAACGGTTGGTTGCGATCAACATGGGCATGTGATCTATGTTTTGGAAAACAGGAATTTAATATGGTGAGCTCTTCTCGGCAAAAGCCCTTGGTTGATTTCTTTATTGTCGGGGCAATGAAGTCCGGCACCTCCTCTCTCAGAGACCTGCTGCGGCAGCATGACGGGGTGGATATCTACCGCGGGGAAATTCATTACTTTGACAAAGAGACGCTGTTTGAGCAGGGTGACGACTGGTATCACGACCATTTCGAGATGGATAAATCGGGTGTGTTGCATGGGGACAAAAGCCCCTCTTACAGTCTCGATAAAGACGCCCCTGCGCGCATTCACGCCTATAACCCCGAAGCGCGGCTGATCTGGATTTTTCGCAATCCGGTGAAACGGGCAGTGTCGAACTTCCACCATGCCAAGAAGCGCAACCAAGAGGCCATGAGCTTGGAGAGTTCACTGGCGCAGGCTGAGGAACTGGCTGCCAAAAACAGCCCCGCTGCCTATTTGTTCCGGTCGCAATACGAACGTCATTTGGCGGCTTTCGCAGAGCATTTCTCAGCCGAGCGTCAGTATATTATGATCTTCGAAGAACTGCTCGCTGATCCGGCGGCGGAAACCCGTAAGCTTTTGAATTGGCTGGGACTGCCGAACGATGTCGAGCTGGAATTGCCGCACAGTAATGAGGGCCGGTCTGTCATCAAGCGGAAGTTCCCGGTCGCGCCGGACACGGTGGCCCAATTGGAGGAATTGTTGCAGCCGACCGTAGATGCGATCGAGACTCGTTTGGGACGCCCAATCCCGTCTTGGTCCTAAGCTGAACAGCGTAATTCAGGTGTCGTGAATACCTGCCGGTAGCCCTCCTGGGCTGCCGGATTGCACGAAAAGATCGATCTGAACATTAGAGGTCTGCGTGACGGCTCTTTCTCTGCATATTCCCAATGTCTTTGAACATCATCAGGTTGGTGATGCCCCGTCGCAGCGGTTGCTGGTGGTTTTCTCGGCTGCCAATGCCTCGAGTTTCACCTTCTTCCGCAGTACCGAAGAGTTGCGCCCGGACCGGTTGCACATTCGCGATCCCGACGGCAATGCCTGGTACCAAAATGGCCTCGCCGAGGGTGAAACCCTGCATGACATTGAAACCCGCATTGCTGAAGTGGCTCAGAACTACCGTGAGGTCTGGATGGTGGGATCCTCTATGGGGGGCTATGCGGCACTTCATTTTGGCACTCGACTGCAGGCACAGAGGGTCCTAGCTATTGCGCCCCAGATTCTGGTCGATAGCCGCTTTTCGCGCGGTCCACGGTCGGGCGTAAAAGTGCATACCCCTGATATTGCCGAGCAGGTTCGTGCCGCCACCCGGACCCAATGTACTATTGTATTTGGCAGCTTTGATCTGATTGACACCTATAATATTGCTCATCTCTATGAGGGCGATCACATGCCCTTGCACATTCGCGTGCTGCAGTATGAAGGTCAGGATCACATGTTGCCGGTGCGGTTGGAAGATGAATGTACGCTGAAGCGTTATTTCCAGCAGATTTTGGTCAAGACCACGGTGCCACAGCTGTCGATCCCCTATCGCGAAGGACGTCCGCTGGATGATACCCGTCTGGCGGTGCTGCGACGCTATATTGGCTACATGCTCAAAAAGGATTTTGTCAGCGCTTATGCAGATCTGAAGGATGATTGCATGGCCTTTCCGGACTGGCATGCGCTGCATTACTATTGGCTGCTGTCGGGGTTCCGTGCCGGTGTGCCACCGCGCAATCTGAAAGCCAGCGCCTGTGCGCTGTCGGATCTGAACCCCGGGGCGATCGACTTTGCCTTTCTGGCGGCGCAATGCTGCGAGGGCTCAGGCGATGTGGAAGGCACTTATGGCTATCTGGACCGGGTCTTTGGCATTCGCCGTTCGCATCCGCCGGGCCGGAAAATGTTGGAACGGTTGCCGCCCCGTCCTGAACGTATCGAAGAGGC
Source organism: Tritonibacter multivorans (assembly GCF_001458415.1). Lineage (GTDB taxonomy): Bacteria > Pseudomonadota > Alphaproteobacteria > Rhodobacterales > Rhodobacteraceae > Epibacterium > Epibacterium multivorans. The sequence goes on from NZ_CYSD01000040.1 coordinate 35,590, forward strand.
GGCTGACGAGTGCGAGTGACGCTTCGCTCGGTGCAATGAACGGTGGGACTAGGCTCTGTCAGAAATGTTAGAGCCTAGTTTGGAAAGTTCAGGGCGCGTAAGAAATTCCTTCGCGATCTGGTGCCGCAATAAAACGGTCGAACAGATCGGCATTGCTGTCTTGATGCATCGCGCGGATCTGGCTGCGCTGTTCGGGGCTCAGCAGGGTTGGGCGCGGGTGGTCCGTATTGGGGTATTCTTCCTGAAGGCGAAGCCGTAGGGCGCGCAGATCCTGAAAATCCTGTAATGGGGCCAGGCGCAGGAATTCGGCCATTGCAGGGGCTGAAAAGCTGCGATTTTCATAGACATCTGGCGCAAAATCCAACCCGGCCGTGTCACACATTGGAGCGAGGAAATCACGGGCATAATCCTCACGGCTGCGGCGAATGGTTTCAAACGGGCGGATGATCAGGTTCTCGGCACCAAAATGTGTCGCCATGCGCTCTGCCAGATTGAGCCAGGACAGGGCGGTTACGTCAAAGCTCTGGAGATAGCTGTCGAAATTGCTCCAGCTGTCATCAGCCAGCAACTTGGTGTGGTCCAGGTGGATTGATGTGGCCAGGGTTTGCAGCCGGTTGATAAAGCTCGCCTCAATAAAGTCATCCTGGCGGCGCACATAGAAGATTACCTTGCGGTCCATACCCTCTGTCAGCTGGGACAGCACTCGCAAAGCCATATCGGCATTGGGATACAGTCTGTCGGCACTGTCCAAATCCGAGGTGCCGAACATGGTCTCTGAAGTCAGCACAGCATTGGGCCAATCCTGATCAAAGGTCTTGAGCTTGCGCCCCAATGTGCGGCGGCGTTTCTTGTAGGCTTCGCGATCTCCATCGCGCAGGAAATGCCAAAACAGATGCCGTGGCTGTATCTTTACCCGCGCCACTCCGCGGGCTTCAAGCGCGGCTTCATTGTGCTTCAGCACGTTCTGCAGGAAGGTGGTCGCCGTCTTGTGGGCGCCAAGATGTAGGTAGAGGGTCAAAAGAAAGGTCCTTTTTGCAACCTCTGCCGTGGTCGGTTCGAAGGCACAGGGGGGATTGGGTCGAGGCGGATGCTCAGGTTGTTGTCGGAGACAGTTGGAACGGGCGATCGGCAAAGCGGCGGACGGTATCCAAGACCCGCGTGCCAAGGTCGCGGGGGCAGAACATATCGTCTTGCCATTGGGGATCCGGAGCCGAGCTTCGCAAATGTAGCATATCCTCAAGCGAGGTGATCAGCCCGCTTTTGGCAAACAGCTTGCGCATCGGCTCCACCAGCGGATCGACATAGTTGTCGACAAAATCCAGATGCACCATGCAGGGCACGCCTGCACGGATCACGTCAATGGCCGCGGTCGAGGTGCAGGTGATGCCAAGGGCTGCGGTCTCGAGCGCCTCATCCATGGTACAGGCGGTGAGCTTGAGGTTGGCCGGGACGTCCGAAAGCTCGGTCAGCAGACCCGGGTAGTCGTGTTTTTCCAGATGTAGGTGTTTTTGGTTTTCGCCGGGCAAATGGCGCAGCTTGATCCAGACGGTGCGGTCCGGATTGGCGCGGGCCATGGCCGCCAGTGCTTGTAGTATGTGCAACCGCCCGCGCCGGGTGCTTGGTGAAAGTGCCTGCGTGAAGAAATAGATGTCGCGGCGGCTGGCCAGATCTTCGGGCGACAGGGTCTGGGGCTGTAGGAAAGACGGGTGGCCAAAGCCTACTTCCTGCCACATCATGTCATCCCAGCCTTCGGCGAGACCCGCATAAACTGGCAGCTCGCTGTGTGGAAACAGATAGACCCCATCGCAGTTGCGGCGGCGGAAATAGCCATTTTGTGGGAAGAAATCGAGCCCACCCAAAAAGGCCAGCACACAGGGTCGGTCTTTGCGGACCGACAGGACTTTGCGGCGCATCTGTGCCCCCAGCGGTCCATAAACACGGCTGGTCAAAATTGCGCGGTATTCGGACCCTTCCATCAGCTCAGCAAAGGCGTTTTTGCCATGCACGGCATGATCGGGACCTTCGGGAAGAAGCTGTGACATTTGTCGGTACGACAGGGCATTTTCGCCAACCACCCAGCCCATATGTACCACCAAATCGGGATCTGCCGCCTGCAGGCAGTCGCGCATGCGGCGGGCAAAAAACAGGGTGGAGTCATCGCTGAACAACAGCAGTACCGGGCGCTCCAAAAAGGGCAGTGGCGTTGGCTCTGGTGGGGTTAAGTCACGAAGCGCGGCAGCCAGCGGGGCCAGGTCGGGCAGCAGGTTCATGTGTTTTGTTCCGATGCACGCGGCACCTTGCCCGGCTGAGAGGACGCGATCTGCGCCTCAAAGTGGGCGAGGATGTCAATCTGCCTCTGATTGTGGCTGCGATGGGCGCTTTTTAGATGTTCCAGTTGCAGCGCCTCATGCTGCACCGCCCGGGACAGCATCTGCAGCGGAGCGCCGAGGCGTGCGCGAGAGAGTCTGTAAATCGCCTTTCCCAAGGCGGTCTTCTTTAATTTTGCAATCATCCCTGCCGCACCATTGGTCGCGTATTTTCCTTCGGGATTTACACAAGCAGGCGAGGCTTGTAAACGATGGGACAAGCCTGCCTGTTGCTTTGCCGACGGGTGGTGACAAGATTGACCGTTCATTGAACAGATTACCCCTCAGGCCGTCCGGATCTCCCCCCATGCCCCAAGATATTCCTTCCGCATCTGCCACCACGGCCTGCATCATTTTGGCACGCGGCGGCTCTAAGGGGGTTCCCGGCAAGAATTTGCGCCCAGTGGGCGGTGTGTCGCTGATTGGCCGGGCTGTTCGGGCGGGACGTGCGGCGGAACAGGTGGCTGCTGTCTATGTGTCGACCGATGATGCCGAGATTGCCGTCGAGGCAGCACTGCATGGGGCGCGTATTATTGACCGTCCAGCAGAGCTGTCCGGCGACACCGCCACCTCGGAATCCGGCTGGCTGCATGCGGTGCCGCTGATCCGCGAAGATCTGCCCGCTCTGGATAAACTGGTGTTCCTGCAGTGCACCTCTCCGTTCACCACGGGCGCCGATATTGACGGTTGTCTGGCAGAGATGATTGCCAAATCCACCGATTGTGCGCTGTCGGTCACGGAAGATCACTCTTTCCTTTGGGGGTTTGATGCCGAGGGGCGCGGTGTGGGGATCAACCATAACGAGCGAGAGCAGCGCAAGCGTCGGCAGGACCTGCCGTCGCAGTTCTGTGAAAGCGGCGCCATCTATAGCGTGCGGCTGGAGCCGTTTTTGCGCACCGGCCAACGTTTCTGCGGCTCGGTGGCGCTCTATCCGGTGAACCACCCGCCGGTGGAAATCGACACGCTGGATGATTTTGCGCTTTGTTCGCAGCTTGCGCAGGCAGGTGGGGCCTGTGAAATCAGCGCTGACCGTCTGGCGCGCGTCAAAGCGATCGTGATGGATTTCGACGGGGTCCATACTGATAATCTGGTGATCACCGACCAAAACGGCATTGAAAGCGTGCGCACCTCGCGCGGAGATGGCATGGGGCTTTCGCATTTGCGCAGCTCTGGGCGCTTTGCGATGATGATCCTGTCCAAAGAGCGCAATCCGGTCGTGCTGAAACGTGCCGAAAAGCTGCAGCTCGAAGTGCATCACGCAGTGGATGACAAGGTCGCGGCGCTGGAAAGCTGGCTTGGCGATCGCGGGCTTGGCTGGGACGACCTGCTTTATGTGGGCAATGACGTCAATGACCGTGGCGCGATTGAGCATGCAGGGCTGTCGGCCTGTCCCAGTGACTCTCATCCCGAAATCTTGGGCATAAGCGATTGGATCCTGCCGTTGCCGGGCGGCCATGGCGCCCTGCGGGCCATGGCGGATGCCATTTTGTCGGCTCTTGCGCCTGCTGCGGAGCAGGATCGCTGATCATGACGGCGCGACCCTTTGTTGTCGCAGGCAACGGTCCGTCCATTACTGAGATCCCGGCAGGGATAATCCAGCCCGATGATTTTATTATCCGGGTCAATAATTTCTTCTTTGAGCCCAAGTTTTATGTGGGGGATCGCGTTGATCTGGCCTTTATGGCAGGGGATCCGCGCGTTGCGCCTTTTATGTTTGAAACTCTCCATCGCTGCCGTCAGGATTATGACTTGCAGGCTTGGACGAGCCATAACCCAAAGGTGGTGCGCGCCGGGCAGCGTCGTTTTGGGGCCAGTTATCAGCCGATGCGCTACCGGGATGCGGCAACCGAAGCTGCGGTGGCGACGCTGATTGCGCAATTTGGTCGCCACCCCACCAGTGGGGTCTATGCGGTACTGGCGGCCCATGCTCTGGGCGCCACGGACGTGATCTTGGTGGGGGTTGATTTCTATGATGGCCCGCGCCGCTACCCCTATGAGCTGGGACCCAATTACCGGGCGCTGATGGGGCAGGATCTGGGCGTGCGAGGGCTGGATGGCCATCTGCATGATGTGCAGCTGGATCTGGCGATCCTGCGCTATCTGACCGAGGAAGGTGGCGTGCGGCTGCTGTGTGCAGCGCCCGTTCCTGCGGCGCTTGCAGATCTGGCCGCGCCTGCGCAACCTCGTGGCTTGCCTGCGCCGACTGATCTGAATACCGACCCTAATACGGGTCAAAACGCCGATTTTTTCCGAGGGCATGAGGCTGAGTCTATTGCCCGCAACGCGCCGTCTGATTGGGCCTCATGCAGTGGCCTCTACCCAATTGCAGTGTTGAAATTTCTGCGGTGGGGCAGCGCCCTCTTTCGCAAACTCAAAAAGGACATCTGACATGGATTCATCTCGGGATTGGCAGACCGAGCTGCCGCTGTGGCTGGAAAAACAGGCGCTGCCTTTGTGGAGCACAGTTGGTGTGGACACCGCCACGGGAACGGTCTGGGAAGCGCTGAACCATGCGGGCGCGCCGCTGGCGGGTATGGAACGTCGCCTGCGGGTGCAGGTGCGTCAGGCCTATTGTTTTGCCAAATCTGACATCCCGGCGCAGCGTGCTCTGGCGCTGCAGCTGTTCCGCTTTGCAATGGATCATGGCTTTGATGCAGGCAGTGGTCTGCTGGCCGCGCGCCTGGCCCCTGACACAAGCATTCTGAAAGCGCCCCATGATCTTTATGACATTGCTTTTATGTTGCTGGCCGCCTCAGCGTTGATTGAGGCAGGATTTGACGTACACAGGGATCTGGAGCGCCTCGAGGCAGAGCTGGACAAGCTGAAAGCGCCGCGCGGCTGGTACGAGAACGCCGCCCGCGATCTGCCGCGTCGTCAAAACCCGCATATGCACATGTTTGAAACCTCCACCGCGCTGTTTGCGGCCACCGGTGAACTCCGCTTCCGCGATATGGCCGAGGAGTGCTTGGGCCTGTTCCGCGAGGTGTTCCTGGCGGAAGACAGCCGGGTGCTGGAGTATTTCGATGGGGACTGGGCGCCGCTCACCGGTGACGCGCAGGTGATTGAACCGGGTCATATGGCGGAGTGGGTTTATCTCCTGGACCGCTACGAGACCGTGACCGGTCGCGACAGCGGCGTGGCACTGCCCCCCCTGTTTGCAGCCGTTTGGGCGCGCCGTGACGCTGGTGGGCTGCTGCCTGATCGGTCTGAGCCGGTGCAATCTGACAGCCGCCGCCTCTGGCCGCAGACCGAATTGTTGAAAGCGGGGATCGCGCTGAGCCGCCGTGGCGTTGAACTGCCCGCAGAGGCGCAGCCCGACGCGGTTCTGGCACGCATGTGGCAGCAATATCTGGAAACGGAGGTGCCGGGGGGCTGGTATGACAAGCGCAGTCTGGATGGGGTGCTTGTGTCGGACAATATGCCCGCATCTACCTTCTACCACATTCTGGTGGCGCTGCGGTTCTACCTGTCTGGAGGCACCTCCATTTAAGGCGAGGGGAAACCGATGGCGCGGCCGGTTTGACGACATTCCAAATCGCTCTGGATCCCCCGCCCGGAGCCTGTCTCCGGGCGGGTTTTGGATCAGAAGAAGCGAATATCGTCGGCCAGCGCCGCCAGCGCCTCTTCGCCAAAGAGATTGGTGATGGTCAGGATATCCCCATCGCCAAAGTCGAGCACCAATGCGTCACTGGTGGTTGCGCCAAATTGCGCCAGCACCTCGTCGGCATCACTCAGTCCGTCCAGCAGCTCCAGCGACAGGTTCAGCTGATCTTCGCCCAGACGGAAATCTTCGATCTCGTCCTCATCATAGCCCAAACCATAGATAAAGGTATCGGCCAGCGTGCCACCGCGCAGGATGTCATTGCCGCTGCCGCCATCCAGACGGTCAATACCCTGGTTGCCCTCCAGGCGGTCGTCGCCCTCCAAGCCACGCATGGTGTCATCGCCGGAGCCGCCATAAAGCAGATCCTCGCCTGCGCCGCCCGACAGGACGTCTGAGCCGAAGTTGCCAAAGAGCGTGTCATTGCCATTGTTGCCAAACAGCACATCCCACGCAGATCCCCCCGACAACCAGTCATTGCCGTCATTGCCTGCCAACTGGTCGTCGCCAGACGAGCCGACAATACTGTCATTGCCTGCGCCGCCATACAGGCTGTCCCAGCCTGACCGGCCGTGGATGGTGTCATCGCCGCTGCCACCATCTACCCAGTCGACGCCATCACCGGCGGAGACATAGTCATCACCACGGCCTCCATAGATAGTGTCGAGCGAGGAATTGCCATAGAGCTCATCATTGCCCTCATCGCCACTGATATAGTCTTCGCCGGTGCCCCCCACCAGAGAATCATTGCCGTCTTCGCCATAGAGCGAGTCAAACCCGGCATTGCCCTCCAGACTGTCATTACCGGCCCCACCAGAAATCGTATTGGCCGTCGCATTGCCGATCACGGTGTCATCGCCATTGCCAAGGCTTGCGTTTTCAATCACCGTGCCGCGGGCAATGCCAATATTGCCTGTCAGACCGCCGACATCGGAATAGGTCATATCGTTCATATTGATCCGATTGGCGGTGTGGATATGCGTCAAGTTGAGCAAATCCGTGCCATTGGCGTCGTAAATGGTGAAGGCGACCGCCGCGTCGGTTTCACCATTCAGCAGATCTTCAAAATAGCCTTCCAGATTGGTTTCATAGCCCCAAGTGGTGTCTCCGGTGGTGGGGCTGGACACCTCAGGCGCCCCGTAGAGGTTCTGAATGGCGACAATATCGGCCATCATTGCGGTGACCGGGAGCGCATAATCCGCATCGATTGTCGAATTCTCGGTTTGGGAGAAATAGGACATGATCGAGATCTGCCAGCTATCATTGCTGAAGGTCTCACTGCTGCCGTAGGTGGCACTGCCATTGTATTGCCCCTGGTGCCCCAGACCCAGCGCATGGCCGATTTCGTGAATGTAGGTGGTCAGGGAGTAGCTGTCGATGCTGGTGCCGGAACCGTCTAGCCAGTTGGTGGAGACGTTCACATGCGAGGCGTTGATATAGCCATAATAGCTCACGTCGCTTGTGGAATAGGCCCCGCTTTCATCGTCATCAAAGGTGATGTCAAAGTCGTAATCGGCCTCAACAAATGTAATATCTGCCACCAGTTCCCAGGCCTGAAACGCCCATTGGGCCAGACGTTGCCCATCGGCGGTTAGATTGCTGATATCGACCCGGATTTCGTTGCTGATGCTGGTGTCGAAACGCCGCCCGGACTGTCCGCTGTCTTCCCAGTACCCATCGGTGAGGTACTCGGCCAGCGTGTCCAGATCCCCTTCGGTTGCGCTCGGGGTCGGGGCGGGTCCGGTGCCCACATGAGAGACCACCAGATCATAGGTCCCAGCAAAGCGATCCTGATAGGAGCTGACGGCAATGTAATAGGTGCCGCTGGTGCTGGCGGTATGGGTCAGCAAAGAGTCGTAATTCCCGTAGCCGGCATCGTCATTATGCGCGACATAATTGCCGTTGGCATCATAGAGCGTCAGATAGCTGTCCAAGAGCGTGCCGCCCCCGCCCCAATAGGCGTCAATATCAAACTCATAGGCCTGACCCGCCTCGAGCTCTACAGCGATCCAATCTTCTTCATCTTCGCCAGTCGCGGCCGACAACGCGCCGCTGAATGTGTCCCCAATGTTCAGATAGTAACTGGTCGAGGTGCCGCCCTCCGCATCGCGGTCTTCGAAGATGGTTTGGCCCTCATTATGCCCGCCAGTATGACGCGAAGGATCAAAAGTCTGTGTCAGCGCGCAAAGTTCACACATGATGCAGCCCTCCAGCAGACAATATCATTTGGGTCTTGAGCAGTTGTTCAGGAAAAGAAGAAAGCAGAAAAGCCATAGAGTGTAGAACTGTCCGTTAATAAAAATGAAGAATGCCTGAAGTGTTTTATAAGTCATGTTAACAAATGGCGAAATCAAAAGTGAATGGGTGTTGTGGCGCTAAAGTCGATATAACCCTATTTTGTCGCAGGTGCGCATTTCGTGCAGTAGGATTTAGACATGGAAATCGCCTTTGCGCATGGTCTTGAGAACCCGATCAGGGTCCACCTCGCCGATAGGGGCGGCAGAGCCGGTGACGAAAACGGTTTGCGTAGGTGAAGGGCCCTTAGAGGCCTGTTCCTTAAATGCCGACAAAGAGCGCGCGGATGAAAATCGTCTCCGTGCGATCCCTATATCAGCATGGCTCCGCCCCGGCCGCTGTGTCACATCCGGGGGCAGGGACCCAAGCCGCGGGCCTTAGCCGCGCGCGTAGACGTCCTCGTAGCGGACAATATCATCCTCGCCGACATAGGCGCCGGTCTGCACCTCGATCAGAACCATCGGCACTTTGCCGGGGTTTTCCATCCGGTGGACACAGCCCAGCGGCAGGTAGACGCTTTCGTTCTCGGTCACCAGTTTCACCTCGTCATCCACGGTGACACGGGCGGTGCCTTCGACCACGATCCAGTGTTCAGAGCGGTGGAAGTGGCTTTGCAGGCTGAGGGAGGCGCCGGGGTGCACCATGATCCGTTTGACCTGAAACCGTTCGCCCACCACAAGGCTTTCAAACCAGCCCCAGGGGCGGTGATCCTTGGGGAAGGTCGTGGCCTGGGCAGATCCTTTGGCCTTCAGCGCGGTGACGGCTTTTTTCACATCCTGCGCGCGCGACATATCGGCCACCAGAACCGCGTCATTCATCGCCACCGCCATGATGTTTTCCAGACCAATGCCCACAACCTCGAGCCGCTCACTGTCCGACCGCAAAAGCGTATCTTTGCAGTCAATCGCCGTGGCCTCGCCGGTGGTGACAACACCATCTGCATCGGGGCCCGCCTCGCGCCAGACCGCATCCCAGCCGCCCAGATCAGACCAGGCCGCATCAAAAGGCACGACCGACAGGTTCTCGGCCTTCTCCATCACCGCATAATCGATCGAGATATCCTCGGCCTCGCCCCAGGGGCTGGGCGCCAGACGCAGGAACCCCAGATCCACCTCGGCCGCGTCCAATGCGGCCTGCACCGGCGCAATCAGCGTGGGCGCATGGGTCTGGAAGGCGGCAAGAATGTCTTTTGCGGCAAAAAGGAAGATGCCCGCGTTCCATTTGAAATTGCCGGCCGCGAGCATTTCGGCCGCGCGGGTGGCATCGGGTTTTTCCACAAATCGTTTCAGCGCCACCGGGTTTCCTGAGGCATCCGGGGTCTCGGCCAGTTCCAGATAGCCGTAAGCCGTCTCGGCGTGGCTTGGCTGAATACCAAAGGTCACCAGCTGCCCTGCCCGCACCGCCTCAAGCCCGCGCTCAATCGCGGCATGGAAGGCGGCGACATCGGGCACCACATGATCGGAGGGCGCCACCAGAAGAATGGCGTCAGGGTCCTGCGCCGCCGCACGCAGAGCGGCGGCCAGAACCGCAGGGGCGGTATTGCGCCCTTCGGGTTCGATCAGAATAGCGCCGGGATCTATGCCCACCGCCTGCAGTTGTTCGGTGACAATAAAGCGGAAGTCAGAGTTGGTCAGCACCATAGGGGCCGCGAAGCAGGCCTCGTCCTGCTCCTCGATAAAGAGCCCAGACAGACGTTTGGCCGAAGCCTGAAACAACGTCTCTTTGCCCATCAGGGGCACAAATTGCTTTGGGTAGCTCTTGCGCGACAGGGGCCAAAGGCGGGTGCCAGAGCCACCACAAAGAAGAACGGGGGTAATGGTCATAGATTGTACCTGAAATAGGACTCTTTGGAAGTGTTGTACGGGTTTCCCAAGCGGTGCTCAACTGAGGCGCAACCGCAAGATCCGTCGTCCCTGCGCTCAGCGTTGTGGGACATAGTCCTGCTCGGTTAGAACGAGGGAATGGGTTTTGTCCAGATGGCCATGTCTTCGATCATGCCCTCTACCGTCAGGAGAACATGTGGAAGGTGATGTCCGCGTCGCTGATCCGGGCGGCGGTCAGGCGGCCGGTGGCATAGGCGCCGGTGTCCACATTGATCCGGCCCGGGGTCAGCGTTGGCACCGGGACGATCGTGTGGCCATGCACCACCCAAAGCCCATCGTCGCGTCGCGTTTTTTCAAAATTTGGATGCCCCCACCTGAGGGCGGCCGTGTCCTGTTGAGCCATGGGCCGGGACGGGTCTGCACCGGCGTGGGTGACCGCGACATTCCCGGTTTGCCAGAAGGAGGGCAGGGCGCGCAGCCAGTCCAGAAGCGCCGGGCCCATGGCCTCGACCAGGGCATCACGGGCCGCGCCAAGCCGGTCGGGGGAGGCGGTGTCCGTGATCCCGCCAATGCCAAAGCTCGCCAGCGTCTGCACCCCGCCATGGCGCAGCCAGCGCGGGCCGTATGTGGCGGGATCATCAATAAAGCTAAGCATCATCTCTTCGTGGTTGCCCATCAGGCAAATGGCCTCGGGCAGCTCTTTGAGGGTCAGAAGCACCTCAGCGCTGAAATCGCCCCGATCGATATAGTCGCCGACAAAGATCAGCTGGTCGATATGGCCCAGATCGGGAAAGGCCTGCAGCAGATCCACGCGCCCGTGAATATCGCCGACAACCGCGATGGTCTGGCCGGGGCAGGGCGCGGGTAACGGGGGGGCGAGGCGTGCACGCAGGTTCTGAAACAGGGAACGGATCATCTTCTGGTTCTGCCAGATTTCTGCCCTTGACCGCAATATCGTCCGCCACAGGTCAGGGGGCGGGCCGGTGCGGCGACCGCTATGCCCAGAGCCTCTTTTTGATGATCCGGCGCACGGTGCCAAGGGTCGAGCCCAGCTTTTCCCGCAGGGGCAGGGTCAACCAGATGCCAAACAGGTCGAGGTTCTGGAAATTCGTATTGGGCAGCCGGAACAGGCGATGCGCCATGCGGCGCCCCCAGATCGCGCCTTTCTTGCGCAGCAGGCCGTCCTGGGATTTATCAAGCTTCCAGGTCTCGGCCGGGGTGGCCTGCAGATAGCCTGCGGCAATAGCGCCTTCGATGATCTCTTTGCCCAGTTTGGTGCGGGCGACAATCAGGGAAAAGCCGGGGTTTTCGCCATCCGGTTCCTCGTACCAGGGATCGCCGCAGGAAATATCGGCAAGTTCCCCCGCCCCATCCGGCCACAGCTGCGTGGCCCAGGGGCGGAACCGTTGCAGATAGGCCCAGCTTTTCTGGTAGATCCAGTGCTGGCGCGGGTCCTGGCCTGCGTTGCGCGTGGTGAAATAGCCGGGCCAGCCGTGCCCGCGGTAGCGCAGGGTCTCGAGCCCCTCTTCGGGCACGTCAAATTCCCCCATCAGCTTGCGCGTGGCCAGGGTCGGCGGGGTTTCGGCGCAGAAGAACGACATGGTGACGCCGATGTTTTTCGCCAGCGCCGGGATTTCGGCCATGGCATTGCGGGTGGCCACGATTTCCACCGGCTTGCCGATCACAACACAGGGCGCAGGCGCGGCTTCCACCTGTCCCAGCCCTTCGCAGACCGAGGCCGGCGAATAGCGCGATCCAACCACCGCCAGCAGGTCGTCGCGGCTGCGCGACAGGCGGGTTTTATTGCGAATGGGATCTTCGGGGTTTTCGCCCGTGTGCAGGACACCGTGATGACCCAGTTCATTCAGGCAATAAAGCGACAGGGCGGTCAAGGCGCCGCCAGAGCTGCCTTTGAAGCGGATCTCTTCGTCACTGGCAAAGCCTTCCCAGATGCCGGTGATCGCGCCCCAGTTGCGTTCGGTGGTCTTGTCGACAGCGGGGTCGTAATCGGGGCGGGATTTCAGGATCCCGAAATCGGCATTCACGGTCGGGCAGACCTTGGTTGCCAGCGCGCGCGTCTGGGCGCTGATGTCGGGAGAAATCTCCGGGCGCAGCCCGACCGCGTCGATGTCTTTCATCGGCGCTTTGTCTGCACCGCACACATAGCTGCACACACCACATCCCAGACACAGCAGGGGGGCATGTGTTGCACTGCTTTTTCCGCTTTTTGTCACTGTCGCGCCTTTATATTCGTCGCCGCCTAACAATCATGACGAGACGACAACAACAAGACAAAGACTGGGCGATTGTCCGCGGGTCAGGGATTTGGCCGAAACCTGTATCCTTTCTGCGGCAATCGCCCAGCTATTGTGCGCCCTCAAAATCAGGGCATCTGTCTGTGTCCGATCAGAACTCGACTTCAAGGTACTGTTGCGGGATGAATTCATACAGCGTGTCGGTTTGCAGGTTCAGATGGCCACCGGGGTCCGTCGCCGTGAAGGACTGCCCGTCGTCATAGAGCGTTGTGCCGCCCCAGCCTTTGCCGCCGCCATCGGCCATCCAGCCCTCGGAGTCATTGCGACCAATCCAGAGGTTAAACGTGCCGCTCAGCGCTTCGCTGTAGGTGAATTCGATCGTGTCTTCGTCAACAATATGGGCCGAGACAATCTCACCGGGGGCAGAGCCCTGATTGCTGCGATAGATGCCGATCCCGAAATTGTCCGGCACGCCGGCAAAATCATCATCTGCATAGACATCCGGGTTCGATTGCAGGGCGCCCACGACATTGGCAAAGTCGATCTGGAACGTATTGCCGCCCATGGCGCGCACGGCCTCAATGGTGATGGGGGCAACCGGGGTGCCGTCCATATTGGCCTGAATATGCGTGCCGATCTGCGTGCCCATCATATAGTAGCCTTCGCCGCTGAGATGGGCATTGGAGGCCTGGCCGCCGGCGGGATATTGCGCGTTGAACATCCATTCGGTGGAGCCGAGGAAAATATCCGGGTCGTCCTGAATGGCCTGGAACTGTTCACCGGTGGTGGTCTTGCCGCCAAAGCCGCGCACAATGGTGGAATACATGTTCACGTCAAAGTCGCTGCCAAAGATCGAGGTGGCAAAATCCTGCACCTCGTCGAGATGGGCCGAGAGACCATCGGAATAATCGCCCTCAGAGCCCGACTGCCCCTGAATCCAGACCAGTTCGATCTGCGGGTCAATGGTATAGCCCATGCTGTCGGCGTGCGCCTTGAGCAGCTCCAGCTGGCCGGTCAGACCGTCCAGCGTGTTTTCGCGAATGTAATCCAGCGATTTGCCGGACTGCCCATAGTGGAGCGAGACAAAGGTGGTATCCGGGTTGGCCTCGGCCAGCACATTCATGGCGCCGGTTGCAGGGGTTTCCTGGGCCACTTCAAACCGCGGGGTGAAGCCATTGAAGGCCTCGTCATCCACCGCTGCGGTGTCCCAGCCCCGGGCGCCGTTCTGCGGATTGTCGAAATCCAGCATCAGCGAGTTTTCATATTGCGGACCGGTGTTGACCCAGTCGCGCCCGGTGGCGCCAAAGGCCAGGGACTGGCCGCCAAAGATCACGATCTTCAGGGGGTTTTCTGCGGCTGCGGGCGGGTCTTCGGCGGGGGGATCTGCGGGGGGATCTGCGGGCTCTTCGGCGCCGCCCGTATCCCCACCTGTACCAGCTCCGGTGTCCTCGTCGGCATCGCCACCGGTCTCACTGCCCGTGTCATCCCCTGTATCTGTGTCTTCATCTGCGCGGAACACAAACATATCGGACAGGTCTGCCTCGGTTGTGTTGTCAACGCGCAAAAGCGTGTTGTCTTCCAGCCGGATGTCCAGACGTGCCCCGTTCTGGGTGATCGTGGCTGCGTCCAGAACCGTCTCATCGGCGAGCGAAATCTTGTCCTGACCCAGTTCGAAATCGGTGATGCGCACGACGTCATCGCCGTAGTTCACCTCAAAGATATCGGCGCCTGCGCCCCCTTCGACCCAGAAATCCTGGCCGCTGCCTGCGATAATGTAATCGTCGCCATCAGAGCCAAAGATCTTGTCGCGGCCATCGGTGCCCTCAATCAGGTTGACGGAGCTGTCGGAAGCGATGGGATCAAAGTTGATGGAGTCTGAGGGAAGATCTGCTTTGAAGGCGAAAATCTCGCCAAGATCGGCTGTGGTGACGCCATCGATGCGCACCAATGTGCCATCTTTCAGACGGATGTCAAAACGGGTGCCGTCCTGCGTAAAGGTAGCGCCGTCCAGAACCGACGGGTCATTGAGAACGATCTTATCCTGGCCCAGCTCGAAATCGGCAATACGCACGACATCATCGCCGTAGTTCACCTCGAACGCGTCTGCGCCGCCGCCGCCCAGCAGGTAAAAATCCTGCCCGCCGCCGGCGATAATATAATCCGCCTCATCGGTGCCAATAATGTTGTCCCGGCCATCCGTTCCAGCGACCACATTCATTGCAGTAAAACCCAAAAAGGATGTCGCCTGTGTCATTGTCACGATCCACTCGAATAATGTTTTCACCGGTTTCTCATTCCCTCAGGATTGGTATTTTTTTGTGGCTTTTTGGCGTTGAAAGGTAGCTTCTCCTACACCTCAAAACCGAAGATTAAGTGTCAATTTTACGCGTCTCGGCCGTTCGTTGCTCATTCGCGGTGCGCAGAGCGATATTTCGCGCAGTGTTTTTGCGCAGTGTATTGGGGCAGTGTTTTCAGACGGTGTTTCAGGCGGTGACCTTTGCACTGTCACAGGCTTTGCAGTATGGGCGGTTACATACAGGGTTTTGCAATCATATTGTCGGGAGCATCGCAGCAGATGACACAGTCCAACGGTTCGTCGCAGAAGGTCAAACGGGCGGGGCTCAACCGTCTGCACCGGGTGCGCTATTTGGTGATCGATCTGGTGCGCTGGTACTATCGCCGTATCTGGGGGCTGGACCTGCATCCGACCTGTCAGTTTTCGCTCTCGACCAAGTTCGACAAGACCTGGCCCAAGGGCGTGCATGTGGGCGCGGACAGCTATGTGGCCTTTGATGTGCGCATCCTGTCCCATGACATGCCGCGCGGGTTGTTTACCGACACCTATATTGGCGCGCGCTGCTTTATTGGCGGCTCCAGCATCATTATGCCCGGTGTGCGCATTGGCGATGACTGCGTCGTGGGGGCGGGCTCTGTGGTGACCAAATCGGTCCCCTCGGGCAGCATTGTGGCGGGCAATCCGGCGCGGGTTCTGCGCTCTGGGTTGAAGCTCGGGCAATACGGGCGCCTGCCCGAAGCCGATGCGATCGAGGCCAGCAAGGCGCTGGAAGAACACAGCGCCTAAGCGTCAGGCTCAGGTTCAGGCTCAGGTTCTGACTTAGGCGTCGCGCAGCGCCGCGACCTCGGGCCAGTTGGTGATCTGTTCGGAATAGGGCTTGCCGCCGGACACTTTCTGCAGACGCGGGATGGGGTCGAACTGATCGTCGATCCCCATCAGCGCCGCCATCTGTTCAGACAGCCCGTCGGCAAAGCGGGTGCGGCCGCTGTCGGCGGGGCTGGTCTCGTCGGGCACAAACAGATCCTCGTAGCAAAGCTCGACAAAATTCTCCTGACCGGCAAAGATGTCCCGGATCACATCATGGGTGGCATTGATCTGCGCGATCTGCGCTTTCACCGCCTCCGTGTTGATCTCAAAAGGTGCAACCTCCTGAGCGGCCGCCCCCTGATAGCTGTGAAAGGCGCCGCGCCGTTCGGCGATCTGGCCAGAGGTATAGCGCGCCACAAGATCCTTGCGCGTCAGCAGAACCACCGGCGCCTGCGCCTTTTTCAGCTGGTGAAACAGATCGAAATCCGGCCCCGGCATACGCCAGTTTCCCTCAATCAGATGCAGGCTTTCTATTTTCAGGTCAAACAGGCAGCGCATGGCCGGTTTGCGGCGCACAAGCTGCGCACAGAAGCGGTAAAACTCCCGCTGCATCTGTGTTGGTCGCAGCGGCCAGACCCACAGCACCCCGCGGCTCAGCCATTGGAAGTAGGAATAGTAGCTTTCTTCGCCCAGCACTTCGCCAAAGGTCAGAACCTGCGGGTGGGTGCCGAGGAAATCCGCAAAAACGGTCGACCCCGAGCGCCCGTAACACAGCAGAAACACCCCCCGCCCGTCCATCTGGCGCAGATAGGCCTCGGGCGTGGGGCGGTTGTCAAAGTTCTGTTTGCGGCGGAAGAGCATGTTGTAATAGGGGCGCAGGGCGCGCAGGCGTTCACGTACAGCTGGAATATGCAGAAGGCTTGTCATCGTTTCACGCCAATAATTTCCTTAACTGGCCCGATACCATGTGCTGCAAAAGCGGGCAATCAGAGATGTTCTGTGGTGTGAGCCCGGTCTGCAATTGACGGATTTTTGCCCAAGGATTAGCCCAAGTATGAGCCTAAGTCGTCTCCCGCGTGGGGGCACACAGGGGTGTCAAACACATGTCGTAAAACGCGTGTTGTAAAATCTGGCCCGCGTCGTAAAACACAAGGGTAGTTCTGGACGGCCAAGGATAGGGTACCTTATGGATGCGCGCCCCAAACAGATCAGGGTTCTTGCGGTGTCATCAGGGGGCGGCCACTGGAGCGAATTGCGCCGCCTGCGCCCGTCTTGGGCCGAGGCCGCGGTGAGCTATGCGGTGACCGAGGCGGATTACCGCAAAGAACTGGCCGCAGAGGCCGCTGACACCGGCACCGCCTGCCCCGATTTCTATGTTGTCACCGACGCCAATGCGACCAATAAGATCCGGCTGATTTTTTCGGCGCTGACCGTGTTGCGCGTGGTGTTGCGGGTGCGCCCGGATGTGGTCATCTCGACCGGGGCGGCGCCGGGATATTTTGCCATTCGCTTTGGTAAAATGATGGGGGCCCGGACGATCTGGGTCGACAGTATTGCCAATGCCGAAGAGCTGTCCGTTTCGGGCAAGCTGGCCCGCAAACACAGCGATCTGTGGCTGACCCAATGGCCGCATCTGGCAGACCAGACCGGCGCGGCCTATGCGGGGACGGTGCTATGATTTTTCTGACCGTTGGCACCCAGCTGCCCTTTGACCGCCTGGTCCAGAGCGTGGACGCCTGGGCCGAAGCCAACCCGTCGGTGCCGGTCTTTGCACAGGTTGGCGCAGTGGGGCGGCAAGGCTACACGCCGCGCCATATGGACTTTGCCGCCAGCTTGCCCGCGCAGGACTATGACCAGCGCTGCAAGACCGCCCGACTGGTCATTGCCCATGCGGGAACCGGCAGTTTCATCAAGGCCCTGTCCATGGGCACGCCCCTGTTGGCGATGCCGCGCCGGGCCGAATTTGGCGAGCACCGCAATGACCATCAGGTGGCCACGGCCAATCACTTTGCCGGCCGCGACGGGATCTCGATTGTCTCTGATCCGACAGAGCTGGCCCCCGCCATCACCCGCCTTCTTGCGACCGACGCCGTGGCGCCGATCCTGTCGCCCTATGCCAGCGACGCGCTGCTTGCCAGCATTCGCACCGTTATCTTTGACGAGCAGTAGCAGATGACCCCCTCTCCCGTTCTCTCCGTCATCATCCCCGCCAACAATGAAAGCGGCTATATTGGCCCCTGTCTGGCGGCGGTGGCGGCGCAGCAGCTGGGTGCTTTGCCCCCTCACAGCTGCGAGGTGATCGTGGCCGCCAATGCCTGCAGCGACACGACGGTCGCGGAAACAGAGGCCGAGCGGGCGGCGCTGGAGGCGGCGGGATGGGCCTTGCATGTTCTCGATCTTGAAACCCCCGGCAAGCTCAATGCGCTCAATACCGCCGAAGCCCGGGCGGCGGGGCGGATCCTGATCTACCTCGATGCCGATGTCATAATTGAGCCCGAGATGATCGCCGCCTTGGTGGGGGCGCTCGACACCGATGCGCCGCGCTATGCCAGCGGCCATCTGCGCGTCGCCCCCGCCCGCAGCTGGGTCACCCGGCAGTTTGCCCGCACCTGGCAGGAACTGCCCTTTATGAAAACCAATGTGCAGGGGGCGGGGCTGTTTGCGGTCAATGAACAGGGCCGCAAACGCTGGGACGCTTTTCCGGATATTATTGCCGATGATGCCTATGTGCGGCTGATGTTTGCCCCCGACGAACGGATCAAGGTAGAGGCGACCTATATCTGGCCCATGGTCGAAGGGTTTTCTGCGCTGGCCAAGGTGCGCCGCCGTCAGGACGCCGGCGTGCGCCAGCTCGAGGCAGAGTTTCCGCAGATCATGCAAAACGAGTCCAAACCGCCCATGGGCCTGTCCGACCACCTGAGCCTGCTGCTGCGCCTGCGGCTGAGCTATGTGGTTTATGTCGGTGTCATGCTGGCGGTGAAATTCGGCGGCCGCAGCGCCACCGCCTGGACCCGCGGGCGCTGAACGGACAGGCCACAGGCCCCGTTTTCAGAACAGGCCCCGTTTTCAGAACAGGCCACGCGCACCAGACCCCTTATGCATGCGGCCCCGCACGCAACAGGCAGCGCACGCCCCCTTATGCCTTCCTAGATCAATTTCATTTTTTATAGGCCCTCAATTGAACGCCTTGTTGCACATTGAGGAGTTAGAAATGAGCGATCCTTTTGCAGGCCATCAGCCCGGACTGAGCGCCCCCGCGACCCGCCTTCTCCCCATCACACCGGATGACGCGACCGACCTGTCGGTGTTTGTCAGAGGGCTCTGCGTGACCACATCCGGCATGGTGCAGGTCACCACCGTCGAAGATACAACAGCCACCGTCTATGTCGCGGCGGGCGCGCCTTTGCCGGTGCGCATCAAGCGGGTCTGGGCCACGGGCACGGATGCGGACGGTCTTGTGGGGCTGGTCTGATGGTGGGTCTTGCCTTGGGCCTGGCGCTGGATGGGGTCTCTGGCGCCGCTTTGGGGCCAGAAACCCCGCCAGCCCCCCCGACACCGGTCACAACTGTTCAATCGGTCGCTCTGACCCCGCTGACCCATGACCGCTGGGTCTATGATGTGGGCGCGGCGCGTGGGCTGAACGCGGCGCAGTTGCCGGTTTCTGGCTCTGCGGTGGGCGAAGGCGCAGTGGTGCTGGCCCGGGCCGTGCGCGCCGACACCGGTGTGCCGGTGACCAACTATGCCGAAATTGCCACGGTGGCGGGCGGCGTCTTTGCCGGCGCTGTCACCTGCCCCAAGTCCCCCCATGACCTGCGCATTGAGGTCTTGCAGGCGGATGGCTCCACTGTCCTGAGTGCTGCGGATCGCCGCTATGTGGCGGGTCACAGGATCGCCGTCTGGGGGCAGAGCTGGTATGCGGGTCTGTTTGGTTTCCGCGAAGAGGTGGCCTTTGATCAGACGCAGCCTGGGGCGGTCTATTCCGTGGCCAATGCCAATACCCTGCAGATCATTGGCCAGAAGGTGGACGCCACGCTGCCCACCACACCGGACCCGCGCCGCCTGTTTGTGCAGAACGACGCTTTGGTCAATGACGCCACCGTGCGCTTTGCCAACTCTTTGAACGCAGTCGCCCCAAATGACCGCTTCTGCATTGTGGTGCATGCGCGCGGGGCCACCGGGCTTGTGGATCTGATGGATGACAGCGCCAGCGCCGCAACCGAGCGCGACTGGACGCTTGACGATGCCCCCGTGCATGCCTTTGCCGCCGCCGATGGGGCCGCTGTGGGGGCGGTGATGGTGGACTGGTATCACAATCTTACCACCACCCATCGCGACAATGCCGATCTGCTGCATCTGTTTGTCTTCTCGACCCTGGCAGATGGCACGCCGCGTCAGACCACGCAGGCAGCGGGGAGCGCGCAGAGCTTTGTCGGGGTGGAAGACACCTATGCTTTTGATCGGTCGCTGGCGGATATTTACGACTGGTCTGAGGTGCGCCTGATCCTCAATGGCCCCAACCGGCACGAACTGGCCACCATCGACTACAACGGTCAGCCCGGCGGGCCAGACACGGCCTGGACCTACAAATCGCCGCCGCAGCCCATGTCGATGGCCGATGTTGGATTTGCTCCGGTGCCGGCCGCGCTGGGTCGTGAACAGGTGCGCCTGGCCTATGACCTCTTGGCGCAACACCCGGCGGTGGTCACACGCGGCCTTCAGGGCAACCATATTTTCTGTGGCGGCGGCGATGAACAGCACCCGGAGGTGACCTATAATGGGTCCGAGGATGGAGACGCGGAGTTCGAGCGCTACACCTCTTATGCGCTGCTCGAGGGGTTGGGCATGGTGGGCGACGTGGTGTCTGCGGATCAGCCCCGCCTGGCGTCCGCGACCTACGCCAGCACGCATATCGAAGTGGCCTTTGAAACCGCGGCAGGCCCGGTTGATATCACCACCACCCGGCTTGCCCGTGGCGAGGCCCAGGACCCCAGCCGCCCGGCGCATCAGACGCAGGTGATGGGCTTTGAGGTGGCAGGCCTGCCGGTGGCGCAGGCGGATGTGGTCAATGGCCGCGTCCATATTGGCCCGCTGGGGGGCGCACCTACGGTCACGCTGAATGATTTCGGCCTGCAGTTCGGGCGCGGGATTGGGGCCGGGCAATTGGGCCATATTGAGGATCTGACCTTGCAGGCGTGGAAGGAGTTTCCCGGCTGGGCCAAGCCCGGCCTGCCTGCCAATGCCGAAGGCGCGCGGATTGTCCCTGCATCGGTCCCGGCGCGGTTTGACCAGATCACGGTGAACAACCCGCTTGATGTGGCCCCCGGCGTTTCTGTGCGCAGCGATGTGACCAGCGCGTTCCGATCCCCCGGCACCCTGTCTGCGATCCTGTTTGGGCGCTATTCCAACGATCAGGCCATTCTCCCCCGGGGCACCATTGAATTCCGGGGGGCTGTGCCGGATCAGGCCGATACCGAATTTGGCAACTACCTGTTTCAATTGTCGTCTTCCATTTCCATCCGGATCGATACGCGGCCAACCAAGCGGCAGACGATTGCCTCGGGGGGGGGGCTGACGCTGTTGCGCTCTGCCAACCTGTCTTATGTGCCGGATACGCTCAGCACCTTCCGGGTGTCTTGGGATGCGGTGGCGGGCCGCTGCTGGCTGGATGTGGAGGGGGTCAGGATCTCGGAGGCCTATTCTGGCGCAGGGGAAGAGATGAATGATCTTGCGGTGATGAATTTTGCCGCCCGCGCAGGCCTGCAGATGGCCTGGTTCAAGATGTGGGATGCTGCAACCGGGGACGGTGGCGCGCCGACAGATGTACCTTTTCTTACAGTATCGGGCGGGCCGGGCTACACCAACCTTCATCCCTGGCGGGTCGGCGGCGCCTTTACCTGATCGATTCTGTCACCCCCGCGCGCATAGGGTTGCGCCATAATAGGTTGGGGTGGAAACAATCCCGGCGCTGTGCGTTGTTTTGGCTTGGTTTCGCAAACGAAGCTGCCAAAAAGGCTGCGCACAGCGCCACACCGCCGAAGTTTTCTTCTTATTTTCTGATAAAATTAATGAAATGTGTTGGAAACACTTGCAGGGTCGCGTACACACGAATTGGATTTTCGGGATAGGTGATTAATGTACGGTAAAATGAAAACAACAGTTGCAGCAGCAGCTCTTGCTTTGCTCCCTGGTATCGCATCCGCTTTGTCCTTCGCTGGCACAGTGGCTCCTGGCTCCACTTACAACGTGACCGACCCGCAGGGTCAGCTCGTTGCAGTGGGTATTGCGGATGAGGTCGGCGGAAGCTTCTCCTTTGACGTGACCAACAATGGCGCGTCCACATGGAACTTCACCTTCGGTGACACGTTCCTCAACAACAGCCTGCCTGGCGCGACCTTCTCTATGGGTAGCGTTGTGGGCGCAACCGGTCCGTTCTCCGTGGCACTGGCTGCAGGTGAAACGCAAACTCTGACCGTGTTCTACGATGATGTGGTTCGCGGCGATGTTCTGGGCGCACGCTTCTCTGCGGTTCCGCTCCCGGCTGGCGTTCTCCTGATGCTGAGCGCCCTGGGCGGTCTGGCTGTCATGGGCCGCCGTCGCAACTCTGCGACTGCAGCTTAATATTTTATAGGGCTCCGCAGGTTAAATCCGCCTGCGGAGTCTCTGTATTTTTGGTGTACTTATAGGGAGCAATGTAATGCTCAAAGTTCTAAAGTCTTGTATTTTAGCAGTTAGCCTTATTGCAGCTCCTCTGGCCGCCAATGCGCTGGCCGTGCCGAGCAGCTCTTCCTTGCCGGACACACGCCTTGTTGCGCATCCAGCCTCTCTGCAGAATGGGGATACCTATAATCTCTCTGATGGGAATGAGGCACTGTTTCTGTTGGGGCTGCGTACTCCGCGCACCCGCGCTGGGTCTTTCACATTGACCATTGTGAACGATTTTGTGCATGCCGGCACATTTGAGTTCGGCAACAATTTCTTTGTGAACACGCTGAACAATGCGACCTTCTCTCTGGGCACCGACATTGTAAGTGCGACAGGTCCGTTCTCTCTGGTGATGGATCCGGGCGAAACGCTGGTCTTCACGCTGGAGCATGATGCGACATTCTTCGCGACCGGTATCCTGTCATCCTTCAGCTCGACCACCACAGTGCCGCTGCCACCGGCCATGCTGCTGCTGTTGTCTGCGATCGGCGCAGGCTGGGCCGTGCGGCGTCGGGCGCGCAAGTCTGAAGACGCCACCGCGCTTCAGGCCGCGTAACGCACCACCCCGAATATCCAATAGAAAAAACGGCCAATGGCCGTTTTTTTGTGTCTGGAACATGCCCCGAGAACGCGGGGCGCGCCGGGATCTTAGCTGCCGTAGGCGTAATTATATGCGTAGCGGCTGTTTGCAGGCAGCAGCTTGCATTTGTTCACAACCACCCCAAGCACATTGGTCTGGCTTGCCAGTTCCCGCTCGCAGTGATCGATCTCTGCCACCGAGGTCTGTTCGGCCGCAGCAATCAGCAACACACAGTCCACATGTTTCTGGAACGCCATGGTGTCGTCATTGACCATCATCGGCGGCAGGTCAAAAATCATAATGTCGGGCTGATAGTCTTCTTCGACTTTCTGAAGCACATTGCCCACCTCGCTTCCCAACAGCAGATCAGAGGCATTGTGGATGCCATGGCTGTTGGTGGCCAGGGCCAGACCCTTGCCATAGCGATGCGCGATTTCACCAAAAGGTTTGGAGCCGTCAAACAGTGGCTCCAAGGTCTTGTGGCCGGTGTCGGGCAGGGCGCGCTGGCCGCCTGCGTTGGCGCCCAGAAGACGCCGCTGGCTGGGTTGGCGCAGGTCCACTTCGATCTGAACCGTGCGGGTGTTGGGCTGGCGTGCCATGGCAAAGGCCAGGTTCAGCGCCAGCGTGCTTTTCCCACAGGCCGGGGTGGGCGAGGTGATCGCCAGACGCGTCCAGCCGTTCTGCTGCATATGGCGCAGGGTGCGGGTGCGCAGCATGTCAAAGGCAATGGCGGCCTGATTGGCTTCGGCGGCATAAATCCTGTTCCGCTGCATGGCCTTATGGTCCAGCCGCAGTTCGGGCAATTGCTGCCAGCGGCCTTCGACCTCTTGGCTCGAGCCTGCGCGCAGCGGGCTGCGCCCTCTGCCGAGTTTGTCGCTTTGGGCTTTTTCGATTGCAGCCTGAAGTCGTTCCATGGACGCTCCGCTCCCGTTACAAAATAGAGGACATGAGATCCTCAACGAGAGGAATCAAAGGGCGCACGTTTTGATCGATGTACCAGAGGCCGCCAACAGTTAACGTGAAGAAGACCACCGTCAGCACCAGACGCCGGATTATGATGGCCGTGGTTTCACCCGGGGTCTGCATATAGGGGATCACAGCAAAGGCTTCGATCTCCAGCGCAGAGAGGTCTTCCGGGCGGCGGATTTTTTGGTTCAGCAGCTCCAGCAGCAGGGCAATTGCAAGGGCAAAGCCAAAGCCCGCAGCGGTGCCCGCCATGGCCACCATGGGCCGGTTCGGGCTGCTTGGGTTGTCCGGCGGAACCGCCTGTTCGACAACGGTGATGCGCTGCCCGCGGGACAGAGATTCAATCATGCTGCCGGTCTCTGCACGGGATTTGCTGGCAATGGCCTGATTGTACTGGGCCTGCAGCGCCTCGTACTGACGTTCCAGCGCCGACAGGGTGACCGAATTGCCGGGCGTGGCCTCGATCGACCGGGTGATCGTTGAGAGCTGCGCGCGGGCGGCTTCTTTCTGGTCGTCAATATAGCCGATCTGCGTGTCCAGATCCGCCAGCTGGATCTCGTAGAGGGTCTTCTGCGGATCTTGCGTGCTGCTGTCACCTCCGGTGCTGGCCCCAAGGGGGGGCAGGGCGGCAACAACTTGTTCTGCAACGTCAATCTGCGACCGCAGCAGCGCCATACGCGGGTTGCTTTCAGACAGAACCGCCGCCAGAGAGGCGTATTCATTGCGCAATTGCGCCAGGTTCTGTTCTGCCGGACGCAGGGACTGGGCGGCGATTGCAGGCTGGCGCAGGGCGCCTTCGACCGAGGTTGTGCCTGTGGATTCATACAGGCTGATCAGCTGAATACGGCGGTCCTGCAGGGCGACCTGCTGCTGTTCCAGATCGGCCAGCCGCTCGCGCAGGCGCAATTGGCGATCCCGGCGGAATTCCAAACTGTCGGGCAGGGCTTCGAGGTTGGCTTCCTGAAAGTCGAGGATCTGGGCGCTCAGCTGCGCCAGTTCCGCCTCAAAACGCTCCACCTCCTGGGTGAAAAACTCCAGGGTCTGGCGCGCCACCGAGGTGCGCATTTCGACATTGGTCTGCAAAATCAGCGTCACCAGCTCGTTGACCGTATTGGCCGACAGGGTGGCGCTGTTGGCGGTGAAGCCGACGCTCACAATGGTTGCGTCACGGGGCAGGCGGCGATTGACCTGACCGCCGCGGGTGGCGATCTCAATACGTTCGCGCAGGCTGTCGACCTTATTGTCCGCGCCAAGATCGCTGCCGGCGGGAAAGATATTGAGGTCATTGGCCAGTTCCAGCAGCACGTCGCGGCTCAGGATGCGCTGGCGAATGATCTGCAGCGCCTCGATCTCACCGGTGCGCACCGTGCTGGCGGCCAGCTCATCCGGGATCTGGCCGGATTCAACAACCAGAACAGCTTCGGATTTGTAAGCGGTCGGCAGCGTCAGCGCGAGCCACACACCGACCCCAGCCCCAATTACCGTGAAGAACAACAGCATTGGCACGCGGCGCAAAAACAGTTGCCAGTAGAACGCAATTTGCATGATTGACTACTCAGTCCTCAGAAGTTCAGGAGCGCGCGTCGCGCGCATCTTCGACCAACCGCAGGGTCGTGTCCCGGCCAACGCCGAAAACAAAGTTCTCTTGCACAACCAGCTCTACCGTTTCGGCGGTGACCTCATGGGCATCATCGCCAAAAGCATAGAGCATGCAGTATTCGCAGATCTGATTGACCACCCGTGGCACACCACCGCTGCGCTCATAGATCAATTCCAGAGCGCTGTCGCTGAAGATCTGCCGTGTGGCCCCTGCGACCGCAAGCCGGTGGGCCACATATTCGCGAACTTCCGCCGCCGTCAGCTCTGTCAGCGCGGCATTGGCCGAAATGCGCTGTGCCAGCTGGCGCAGTTCGGGGCGCGACAGGGTTTCGCGCAATTCGGGTTGTCCGATCAGCACCAGCTGAACCAGCTCATGTTCGGCAAAGTTGATATTGGTGAGCATCCGCAGATGTTCGAGCGATTGGACGGACAGGTTCTGCGCCTCATCAAAGATCAGGATCACGCGGCGTCCGGCGCGGTATTCTTCGATCAGAAGCGCTTCAAGCTGGCTGTAGAGGTTGGCATAGCCGATGCCCTCTGCCGCCGTCTGGCCCAAAGCAATCAGGATCAGGCGCAGCATCTCGGAGCGATCCTCGGGCGAGGCATTGCCCACCAGACCGATGGTCAGCTTGGGGTCGGGCGTGTTCAGCAGGCTGCGCAGGATGCTGGTTTTGCCGAGGCCAATGTCGCCGGTGATCAGGGTGATCGGTGCGCATGTCATGATCCCGTAGTCCAGCACCGCCTGCGCGCGTTTGTGGCGCGCGGACCAGTACATGAATTGCGGGTCAGGTGCGGATGTGAAGGGCCGCTGGGGCATTCCAAAATGCTCAAGCACCTGTGACAAAGAAAAATTCATATAACTACCCTAATGCCTTGGAGCAAAGCCGGTCATCCGTTGCTTACCATATGCATGCTTCCAACCTTGGTCTATAAGCTCTCATTTAATGATACTCAATGCCTTCGCGCAGGACGGCTGACAATCGTGGCGCCTTTTTGAGCAGTAGGCCTGGAATGAATGTTCAATCATATCAAAAATTTACTATCGTCGCGCAATCGGATACGGAGGGTGGCAGCCTTGCCTCAATAGAAGGGGCTTTCCAGCGTTTATCTTTACAAGTGCGTTAGAATTAATCACTTAAATCGGAATGCACCTCGCCTTGGCGAGGGGGGTGCGCGTCAGTTACGGATGCCGCGAGGGCGAGAGTGTGAATATGACCGGATTTTTAAAGTCAGTGCTTCTGTTGGGCGCGCTGTTGGCGTTGTCGGGCTGCTATGACGAAAAAGAGCGGGCTGAACGATATTACCAAAGCGCAGTCGCCCAGCTGAGCGAAGACAACCGCGAAGCCGCCGTGATTGAATTGCGCAATGCGCTCAAGAACAATGCAGCCCACGCAGAGGCCCGGCGGTTGTTTGCCGAAATCCTGCTGGAAGACGGCAAGCTGTCGGATGCCTATCGCCAGTATCTGCGGCTGATCGAACAATATCCAAACACCGTTGATGTGCGCCGGCTGCTGGCGGAAATCGCGCTGGACACCGGCGCCTGGGACGAGGTCAAACGCCACGGTCGCGAGGCCTTTGCGCTGGAGCCTGAAAACCCAGATCACGTCGCCCTGATGCTGATCATCGACTATAATGAGGCCAAGCGCGCGGGCGATCTGCGCAAAGCCGCAGAAGTGGCCGAGCAGGCGCGCGTCATGCTGGCGGCTGACCCCGCCCTGCGCACCGCCCTGCGCCTGATGATCGACTGGAGCGCCACAGGCCCCGAACCCGCCACCGCCCTGCCTTATATCGAACGGTTGCTGAGCCAATACCCCGAGTCAAAATCCCTTTTGCTGGCCCGTCTGCGCGCGCTTGAGGCGGCGGGACGCACTGACGAGGTGGGCGCAGGTCTGCGGGCCATGTATGACATCTTCCCCGACGATGACGAAATCTCGGAACTGGCGCTGCAGTGGTATTATTCGCGCCGCGCCTATGATGAGGCCGAGGCCTTTCTGCGCGAAAAAGCAGGCGCGGATCATGAAAATCCCGAAGCCCATATGGTGCTGGCCCGCTTCCTGCAGCAGATCAGAGGGCCGGCGGCCGCGATTGTGGAAATGGACCGCCTGTCCAAGGCCAATGGCGAAACCGACCTTGGTCTGCGCTATGCAGCCCAGGCGGCGCTGATCCGCTTTAACACCGCCGCAGACCGCAATCCGGCGACCCTGCGCAATATTGTTGAGCGCATTCAGGGCGAAGAACTGCGCAATGATGGTCTTGTCACCCTGGCCCGGGTGCAGCGCGAGCTGGGACAACTTCCGGAGGCCTCCGCCACCATTGAGCGCGTGCTGACAAGTGACCCCTACCATGTGGATGCCCTGATCACGCGGGCGGGCGCGACCATTGCCGGCGGCGATCCGACCAGCGCCATCAATGATCTGCGCGCCGCGCTGGATCAGGCGCCGCGCAATCTGGCAGCGGTTATGATCCTTGCGGAGGCGCAGCAGAGGCTGGGCAATGTGGAACTGGCCGAACAGCGTCTGGCACAGGGTGTGGAAATCAGCCAGAGCGCACCGCAGCCGTCGATTATTTTTGCCCGTTTTCAGGATGCACGCGGCAAGACCCGAGCCGCCGAACGGATCATGCGCGAAAGCGTGGCCAAGCACATCGACAATCTGGAAGCGGTGGCGCTGCTGGCGGATCTGCAGCTGCGTCTGGGGGACAATGCCGGGGCCCGCAGCCTGCTGACCCGGCTGGTCGACAGCAACAACCCGGCCGCAGCGCCGTTGATCCGCAATTTGCAGGCAACCATCCTGTTTAAGGAAAACCGCATCGACGACAGTCTCGATTTCCTGCGCAACTCTCTGGATGAGAACGGCGACGGGTTTGATGACCTCGGCGCGGAACTGCAGATCCTGCGCATCCAGATGCTGTCTGGGCGCTTTGACGAGGCGCGGGCGCTGCTGGACGATCTGAGAACCCGGTTCCCAAACAGCCGCGCCATCCAGATCATCGAGGGCAACCTGTTGTCGCTGCTGGGGGATTTTGACGGCGCCATCGCGCTGTTTAGCGATCTTCTGGCCGAAGACCCGACCGAACTGATCCTGGTGCAGCGCCTCTATGCGCTGCTGCGCCAGACCGGAGAAGTCGAAAAAGCAAGTGCGCTGCTGGTGACCTCTCTGGAGCTGCAGCCGGATGCCACCCCGCTGATCCTGCTGCAGGCGCTGGAGTGGGAAGCCAATGCCGAGATCGACAAGGCCCTGGCGCGCTATGAGGTGCTTTATGAAACGGAGTCCGAGAACCTGACGGTGATCAACAACTATGCCAGCATGCTGGCCTATTACCGTGAGGATCCGGAGTCGCTGGCCAAAGCAGAACGCATTGCCGCGCCTCTGGTGGGCAGCAATGTGCCGGCCTTCCTGGACACGCTGGGCTATATCAAACTGCGTCAGGGGGATCTGGCCGAGGCGATCCTCAATTTCCAGGTGGCGGCGCGTGGTCTGCCGGACAATCCGACCGTCGCGTTCAATCTGGCTGTTGCTTATGCCCGCGCCAATCGCGCCGAAGATGCCCGCCGGGAGCTGGAGCGCGGCTTTGCCCTGGCCGGGGACAGCGAATTGATCCCCAAGCTGGATGCCGCGCGCGCCCTGGCCGCCGAACTTTCTCAATAGACCCAAAAGACATGTATCACTGAAACCACGCCCGCGCGGGAAATGACTCTTTCGTATTGATGAATCTGGCATTTTCCGTAGAGGTAGTGGCAATAAACCATTGGCCGCCCGCAGTGGAGGGCGCTGATAATTTGGTGGTGCAACGGAAACGCTTGCATAGGAACGGATAGTGAAAATGAAAAGACTTTTTGCACCCCTCATGGCAGCCATCCTGCTGCTGACTGCGTCCATCGCCTCGGCGAATAACTTCGTCATTCGATCCGGCGACCTGCTGCGCGTCGAAGTGCTGGAAGACACAACCATCAACCGTGAGGTTCTGGTGGCACCGGACGGGCGGATTTCGCTGCCTCTGGCCGGCAATGTCTCGGTCTCTGGCATTACAATCCCGCAGGCACAGGCGCGGATCCGGACACAGCTGGCGTCAAGCTTTGCAACAGAGCCGACCGTTGTTGTCTCTTTGCTGCGTCTGCGTGAGCCGACGCAATCCTCCTTGGCAGAGCCACTGAGCATCTTTGTTCTGGGCGAAGTGAACAACCCCGGCGTGGTCGCGGTTGAGCCGGGCGCCACCCTGCTGCAGGCGCTGGCGGTTGCCGGTGGGGTCACAGATTTTGCGGCCGTAAAACGGATCCAGCTGCGCCGGGTTGTCAATGGCCGGGAAGAGCTGTTCTATCTGAACTACCAAAACGTTCTGGATGGGCAAATTGGGTTGGGCCTGTCGAAGATGGTCGAAGGCGACCTGATCGTGGTTCCGGCCCGCAGACTGTTCGAGTAACAACCGGCTGACATCAGCCTTGTCTCGACCAACAAAAAAACGAGCAGACACGAGACATGAAACATAATCTCTTCGTGGGGAACACCGCCCTCGCAACAGGCATTCTGGCGTTTGTGCTGTCCGCTCCGGCGGTCGGCCAGCAGACGGGCGGTGTGACAACGGAATTCACCCTGAGCCAGGGATTTGAGGTCCAAAGCAACCCCACTCTGGCGCCCGACAATGATGATGTCCGGTCTGTCCTGAACACAGATCTGGGGTTCTCGATTGCCTCTGTGACGCGCCGGTCCGACATCAAACTCGGCATTGGCGCGCGGGCCCGCTATGCCTTTGGTGATCTTGATGAAGATGAAAAAGGCTTTGATTTCGGGCGCGAAAACGCCAATCTCAGCTACCGCTATACAGGCCAGAATTTCACCCTGTCTGCCAATCTGCGCTATCTGCAGGATGATGTCTCCTTTCTGGATTTCGAGGACCTGATCACCGTTGATGACAGCGGCGCGATCATTGTCGATGAAGATGCCACCGAAATCTCTGGGTCGGGCACCCGCCGGAATACAAGCTACCGGCTGTCTGCACAATTCTATCAGGATCAGCGGTTCGGCTGGGGCGCCAGCGTTTCGGGGTCTGATCTGACCTATTCGGACGTGACCTCTGCCTCGCTGGAAGACACCTCGTCGCGCAATGCCGCGCTGAACGCGCATTTTGAATTCACCCCCGCCGTGCGTCTGGACAGCAGACTGTCGCACACAACCCGCGACACCGAAGGCGCGACCGAAGGCACCACCAATGCCCTGTCGCTGAGCCTGCAGGCGGTGCGGTCGGATGTCTTCACCCTGCGCAGCGGTCTGGCCTTTGCCGATCCCGACACCAGCGCCAGCCGGACAACCGCCACCATTGGCGCGCAGCTGCGCCCCACCGCCCAAAGCCAGCTGACCTTTGACATTGGCGGCACCGTTTCGGACGATTTTGACACCGAACTGGAAGCGCGGCTGAATTACCGCGTCCAGCCGACCCGGCAGAGCGCCTTTGAGGTCAGCCTCAATTCGGGCATCACGGAAAACAACGACAATGACCCGGTCCGCAGCACCGTTGGCACGATCGGCTATGATCTGGCGCTGACCTCCCTGTCGCGCCTGTCGCTGGATATGTTCTTTGTCGATGAAAACGTGCTGGCAACCGATACCACAACCGGCGAGACCTCGGCCCGTATTCAATACAGCCGCCAGCTCAACAAAGACTGGATGCTTGCGGTCGGGGCCAACTACATCAACCGTCGCGAAACCGGCCAAAGCAATGCCAGCTCTGAGGAGCTGTTTGTCAATGTCAGCCGCGCCTGGAGCGGCCGTCGCCCCTAGGCCTTCGGAGCCGCGCTCACAGTTGCGTCATGGCAGAGGAGACAGCCCGTTTGGGATTTCTCCTCTTGCCCGGAAACCTTAGACTATCCGGGAATTCAAGAGTCGCTGAGACAGGGAAAACAGGGTGACCAGTCAGTCGAACTTTGCAAAAGGAACAACAGGCGCCTTCTCTGTCGGCTTTGTCTGGTTTGTGCTGATCACAGTGGCCTCGCTCCCGCTGTTCTGGCTGGGCTTTGTGTCCCTGGCGCGCGCCTGGGTCACCCCGGAGTATAGCCACGGCCCCCTCATCCCGCTGATTTCGCTATATCTTTTTGCCCGCGAACTGCGTGACAAACCGGCCATCACCACCCCGCAACCCATGATCCAATGGCCGGGGCTTTTGGTGATCTTGGGCGCTGTCTGCCTCAGCATTATCGGCAACCTGTCCGGCATCCCGGATATTGTCACCTATGCCTATATTTTCTTTGTGGCGGGGCTGGTGCTGCTGACCATGGGCTGGCACGAGGGCAAACGCCATCAGCTGCCGGTGCTGCATCTGATCTTTATGCTGCCCTTGCCGCAGTATCTTTATTGGAAGATGACGACACTGCTGCAGGCGATTTCGTCAGAGCTTGGGGTGATGGTCATTCGGGCCTTTGATATTCCGGTCTATCTGGACGGCAATATTATTGACCTTGGCTCTTATCAGCTTCTGGTGGCCGAGGCCTGTTCCGGCCTGCGCTATCTGTTCCCGATCCTGTCCTTCAGCTATCTGGTCGCGATCCTCTATCGCGGGCCCTATTGGCACAAGGTGCTGCTGTTTGTCATGGCGGCGCCCCTGACCGTGCTGATGAATGCGATCCGCATCGGCATTATTGGCGTGCTGGTCAATTCCTATGGCATTGGCCATGCCGAAGGCTTCCTGCATTTCTTTGAAGGCTGGGTGATTTTTGGCGTCTGCGTGACAATCCTGTTCTTCACCGCGCTGGGTCTGCAGCGCCTGCGTCCGAACCCTCTGTCGCTGGGCGAGGTGTTGGATTTTGATTTCAGCGGGATGGGCCCCCATATGGCCCGGATCCTGCACATCGGCCCCCTGGTCTGGCAGTGGGGGGCGGCGCTTCTAATGGTGGGGCTGGCCTGCGTGTTTATCCTGACGCCACGCCCCCCCGTGGATCTGCCGCAGCGCACCCCGTTTGTCGAATTTCCGCTGATGATCGATGACTGGGTCGGCAACAGCTTTAAGCTGACGCCTGACATCGAAGATGTGCTGGGCGCCACAGATTACCACAATTCGCTGTATCGCACGATGGATGGCAGCGCCTCGATCGAATTCTTCGCCGCCTGGTATGACAGCCAGACCGAAGGCGAGGGGATCCATTCGCCCGAAGTGTGCCTGCCGTCGTCAGGTTGGGAGATTTTCTCGCTGGAGACGCACGAGGTGACCATCCCCGGCACGGTCTATGGCACCTTTGCGGTGAACCGGGCGGTGATTGAGAAAGGCTTTGAGCGGCAGCTGGTCTATTACTGGTTTGAACAGCGCGGCCGCCGGATGACCAATGATTTTGCCGCAAAAATCTCGGTTCTGCGCGATGGGCTGGTGCGGGGGCGGACCGATGGGGCCATGGTGCGCTTTATCACGCCGATTGACCGGGACGCACCGGAAGCGGCGGCCGATGCGCGCTTGCAGGCCTTTATGGCGCAATCTCTGCCACACTTGCCGCGTTTTATTCCGGAATAAGGCAACTGCGCCCAATTTGTTCTAGGAAAAGCCAAATTTCAGATCCAGCTTCACCAAATTGATGACCGACCTTCTGCATCTAGGACAGTTGCAGAGGCGGCACATCAATGGCCCTTAACACAGCATTTCGAACCCTGGCTGGCGCCGTCATGGGGGGCGCCATTGCGTTTTTTGGCAACAGCAGCGCCGTGACAGCGGCACAGGATTCGGTCGCCCTATATGGCGTTGGTGTTCCCTACATTGTACGCGCAGATTATGGAGGAGCGGTTAATGACCGGCTGAGAGATATTCGCAGTCTCCGCACCACCAAACGGCCGATCAAAATCCAGGGCTCTGTCTGCTTTTCCAGCTGCACAATGTTGCTGGGGTTAGAGCGCACCTGCGTGAACCCCAATACGGTGTTTGGCTTTCACGGGCCATCCAGACGGGGGGTGCCGCTTGAGCGCGCGACCTTTGATCACGCCTCTCGTCTGATCGCAGCCCATTATCCCGGCGTGCTGAAAACCTGGTATCTGTCGGTGGCGCGACACAGCCTGAGCGAATTGCTCCTGCTCAAAGGCTCGGATCTGATCCAGCTGGGGGTCAGTAAACCCTGCGATGCCGGCGCAGGCTACGCAAACGTCCGACGCCGAGCAGACCCAAGAGACCAAGAACCGACATAAACACAGTCGGCGGCAGCGGGATCGCAGAAGAGCCAGCGGCCGCATCGGCCGCTTCACCGGTGCCGGTGGTCAGCGTTGGAAAAGACGCGGGCCCAAATGCTGAGGCGTTGGACACCTGACCTGCACCGCCGCTTGGCGCCCCGGTCCCGCCACCGGGGGCCGGCGCCGGGGCTGGGGCGGGCGCAAAGAACGATCCACTGATCAGCGGAAGAAACCCACCTGCATCCCCGAAAGGCGCGGTAAAGTTGGTGATGCTTGGATCCAGAGCGCCAAATTCAATCGAGGGGGTGGGACAGTCCCGCGAACCCGCCCCACAAGAGCCAACAACAGATCCGTTTTCAGCCAGCGCCAGCACGCGGGACGGGACGTCACTGCCTTCGGCATAGATTTCACCGATCAGGGAGGGGGTGAACAGCCCGGAGCCATCCTCGGTTGGTGTCAGAACCACAGCCTGCACAGAGCCTTTGGGGCCAACCGCTTCGGCGACAACCTGGCCTTTGCTGTTGATGTCATAGGCGTTTGTCAGCCGGAAATCGACGGGCAGGGGGCTGGAGAGAATATCCTGCAGCGCGGTCGGTGCGCCGGTCTCATCCCAGATCAAAGCCGCCGCGGGGCTTGTCAGGCTTTGCCCGACCACCTGGCCCTGGCTGCTGACGCCTTCGGCGCGCGCCCCCGCGCCATCGGGACCGGGGAGCGGAATGACCGCGCCCGAGGCGGTGATGATCACGCCAATATCCGTGCCGTCATCCTGTGCGATCTGACCAATCACATGGCCGGTGTCAGACAGGGCATGCAGGGACAGGTTGGCGGGCAGATTGTCCGGATCCATGACCGTCAGGCCGCTGTCGCTGGACCAGACAAAGAAGCGCTCTGTCGCGCTGTCTTTCAGCTGCAGCTTGCCCAGAAGGAGGCCGCTGCTGGCAATATCAATCACCGAGGTAATGGTGGCGCCGTCTTGGTCCGCCAGCATATCGGACAGCCCGGCAATGGAATCGGCAGACCAGGTGACGGGGCTGACGGATGCGCCCTCGTGGGACCAGGCCACCGGTTTTTCGCCGGCTTCCCCCAGCCCTTCGACCAGGCCTTTTTCAGGATCCCAGGACAGCACCGCCCCCGGCAGAGAGGCGCCGGCCAGTCCGATGATTTTCTGATTGCCGCCCAAAATCGGCAGCGGGCTAAAGCCAAACTCAGGCGACCAGACAAAGCCTGCATCTTGCCCTGAAATCGCATCCAGCAAGCCATCGGTCAGGTCAATGGTTTGATCGGCGTTCTGATCCAGCCCATTGACGTCTACCGGTGCCGCATACGCCAGTGACGCCATACAAAGGAGAGATGTCGTTGCAAGACCAATACCGCGCTTCATCTTCAACCTCTTAAACTGAATCCATGCCCGTAGTAGAGAGTGAAATGTTTAAGATAAATTCTACGTTTTCGCCAGTCATTTCAGAAAAATGAATAGGGCACTGTGGCCTTTCATACGCAGGCCAGAGGGGCAAAAGCCCCTCAAATCCGGGCGCAGCCTGCAGGCGCCCCTCAGGATCTGGCCCCGGATCGCCTCGACACCGTCTTGACCAGCGCCCCGCCCGAAGACAGGCGGGTCTTACTTTCCGGTTTTGTTCAGGACCACGCCCACGGTCTTCCAGATGAGCTGCAGATCGGAGGCAAAGCTCAGCTGACGCATATACTCCGCATCATAGCGGACGCGGGACACAAAGGTGGTTTCGCTGCGTCCCAGCACCTGCCACAGGCCGGTGATGCCGGGGCGCAGTTTATAATAGGCATCAGACCCGGGCACGCTGTCATAAATATCCGCCTGCGCCGGCAGGAAGGGGCGTGGGCCAACAAAGCTCATATCCCCCAAGAGCACATTCAGATACTGCGGCAGCTCATCCAGGCTGGTGGCGCGCAGGAAACCGCCCAGACGGGTGATGCGCGGGTCCTTGTCGAGCTTCTGGTGAACGCGCCATTCTTCTGCAATTTCAGGATCTTCGCGGCACAGACGCTCCAGCTCCTGCTCGGCATCGACGCACATTGTGCGCAGTTTCCAGCACATGAAAACGCGCCCGTTTTGCCCAACCCGCGGCTGTCGGAAGAAGCCGGGGCCGCCGTCCAGCCGGACGCCCAGCCACAACATAAAAACAATGGGCAGAAGGATCGGCGCCAGCATCAGCGCAAACAGCACATCAAAAAGGCGCTTTCCGACTGTCAGATACCAGCTGTCCCCGTAGGCCAGAGCCGCTGGTTGTATCAAAGCCTGAGAATGCAAATCGTGGTCGAAATCTTTCATAGTCTTCCCAACCAATGTCTCGATGGCAAAGAGTCATGCCAGCAGGATGCCAATCTTAGTCTGTCTTAACGCCTGCCTTCGCGTGCAGGGGAAATTCATTAAACACGCCTCAAACTAGAGGAGAACGCCGTTGGACCTAAACCATTTGAATAAAGTTTTTAACCGAATGTTCGAGAATTCTCGCAATCGTCCTGATTTTATCATCTGCGCTTGCGCAAGTGGCACAAAATCAAAAGCGCTGTTGATCCAATGCGCACAATCCAGCAGGGACAGCTGCATTGTTGGTGACCCAAGGTCACCCTTTTGCCCCTGCGGGCCGCGATGACCCGAATCAGTGGCTCTCTTGCCGGGGGGGGGGCCTGACATCCGCCCCCGGCCAGCGCGGCCTTGCCGCCGCTGACTGCGCCCGCTGGCCGCACGGGCGGCGCCCCGTTTTGCCCCCTCAGCGCCTGCCCTCTGGCGCACAGAAATTAGGGTTTCGCGGGCGCAGATCGGGAGGGGCGTCGCTTTGGCTCCAAATGTCCTTGGCCGCAGTCTTGTGCCTGTATATAAAAACCTCAAAATTGCATAATCGAATGGTATTATGGCGTCTGACACTCCCCCCGTCTCACCCGAGCTGACTGTTCCTGAACGGACTGTCCCTGAGCTGACTGTCATTATCGTGAGCTACAACACCAAAGACCTGACGATCAAAGCGCTTGAGACGTTGTATGACACGACCAAGCACACGTCTTTTCATACGGTTGTGTTCGACAATGCCTCCTCGGACGGCTCTGTCGAGGCCATTGCCGAAGCTTTCCCGCAGGTGGAGCTGATTGCCTCGCCGGACAATCTGGGCTTTGCCAAGGCCAATAATATTGTCGCGGCTGAGGCCCGCACCGACTGGCTGTTGCTGCTGAACCCTGACACCGAATGCCATGCGGGCGCGGTCGACAATCTGATGGCGTTCATGCGCGCCAACCCGCAGGCTGGGATCACCGGCGGGCGCACGGTCTTTCCCGATGGCTCTCTTAATATTGCGTCCTGCTGGATGCGCATCACCCCCTGGTCAGCCTTCTGTTCGGCCTTTGGGCTAAGCTCGATCTTTCCGCGCTCCAGCCTGTTCAACCCCGAAGCCATGGGCGACTGGCAGCGTGACACGGTGCGCGAGGTCGATATTGTCGTGGGCTGTTTCATGATGATGTCGCGCGACCTCTGGACCCAATTGGACGGGTTTGATCTGCGCTATTTCATGTATGGCGAAGAGGCCGACATGTGTCTGCGCGCCAAGGCCCTGGGCTTTCAGCCCGCGGTGACCCCGGAGGCGCAGATCATGCATCTGGTGGGCGCCTCTTCCAAAGCGCAGGCGCGCAAATATTCGATGATCGCCAAGGCGCGCATGACCCTGATCCGCGATCACTGGGCCGCGCCGGTCGTGCCCTTTGGCGCGCTGATGATGACCATCTGGGCGGGCAGCCGGGCGCTGTCGCTGGGCCTGCTGGCGCGCCTCACCGGCAAGAAGCGCGAGGCGGCCGCCAAATGGTCCGAGATCTGGTCCGATCGCCGGGACTGGATCAAAGGGTATGGCGCATGAAACACGCAGAGGCAGATGGCGTACAGAAAGTGCGCAAAAGCCGTGTTCAGAGACTGATCCGGCTGATCCTCGCCACCTTTGACCCGCGGGCCTGGGCCCATTTCGTCAAGGTGATGAACTATTACAATTACACCCATGTGCAAGAGCTGCGCAAAGCGACCGTGTCGCCCACCGCCAATATTGCGCCCAATGCGGGCTTTGCCAATGCGCAGAACATTGTCATCGAGGACAATGTCACCCTCGGCGCTTATTGCCAGATCTGGGCAGGCCCGAACCAAGCCCGGGTGGTGATTGGCAAGGATGCGCTCTTTGCGCCGGACGTCATGGTGACGGCCACCACCTACCGCTACAACGACGGCGCGCCGGTCACCGATCAGGCCATGGACGAGGCGGATATTACCATTGGACCCGATTGCTGGCTGGGCCGGGGGGCGACCATTCTGGCGGGCGCCGAACTGGGGCAGGGCTGTATTGTCGGGGCCCATGCGGTGGTGCGCGGCACCTTCCCCCCCTATTCGGTGATCGTGGGTTCCCCCGCCCGCGTTGTCAGCCAGCGCAGCCTGCCGGACAGCTGACCGATGTGGACAGAACGGCTCATTGGGGTTTTGCTTCTGGGGCTTGGGGCAACGCTCGGCCTTGCGGGCTTCAGCCAGTACATTCCCGACAGCGCCGGTCAGTTTGTCAGCATGATCGTGCGGGTGTTTGACAGCCTGCGCCTGCATCTGCTTTTGGGCGTGATTGTCCTGAGTGCGCTGCTTTGGACCTTGGGCGAGGGGCGCATTGCGCTGGCGGCTCTGGTCTGTGCGGGGATCATTGCCGTTCTGGTGATTGTCGACACCCGCGCGCGCGCCTCCTCCCCCGGGCCCCGCGCGGATCTGTCGGTCCTGTGGTTCAATATGCTCGAAAGCAATGAGATCCCCGACACCCGTCTGGCTGAGGCCCTGACCGCGGCAGACGTCGATATTCTGATCCTCGCAGAAAGCACCCCCATGGCCGCGACCCTGCCGGGGCTGATGCAGGAAACGCACCCGCATGTTCTGGAGTGCCCGGCCGAGAGCCACTGCGGGCTTTTGCTGCTGTCGCGTGTGCCGCTGGCGTTTCGCATGATCCGCGATCTCTCATCGGGGGAAGGGCGGCTTCTGCGCGTCACCTATGCCTCGGAAAACCATCCGACCGTGCACCTCATTGGCGCACATCTGGTCAAACCCTGGTACACGGGCTTCAGCGACACAGACATGGAAGCGCTGGAGGCTGCATTGGACGCCAAAGTGCCACCGCCGCTGATCCTGACCGGGGATTTCAATGCCGCGCCGTGGAGCCGCCGCCTGCGGGGGCTGTCGGATCGCTTTGCCCTGAAACACGCGCCCTGGCCGCTGGCCACATGGCCTGCCAAGCTGGGCCGCTGGGGGGTGCCGATTGATCACATGCTGGTTGGCGGCGGGGTCGAGCTGCACCGGATCGCGACCTGGGGGCAGGGGCTTGGATCGAACCATCTGGGGCTGCGCGCCGAATTTACCCTGCCGGACAAGTCGCCCCCATCGCAGTAACAAACGCCGCGCGCAGGGCGGGGTCGACCACCCGCGCGGTGGCCGCATCGGTGGGGTGCAACCCATCGGGCATCTCTTCCCGCGTCAGCCCAGCGGCCAGCCAGCGCGGATAAAGATCAATGGCCGCCAGACCCTGCGCCGCAGCAATCTCTGTCACCTGCGCGTAATGGGCGGCCAGACGCGGTCGCAGCCCGCCGCGCAAACCAGTGGCCGGTGACATGGTCAGCAGCACCGGCTGTGTCTGGGGCAGCTCTGTGCGCAACCGGGTCAGGATCATCTCCAGATGCGTTTTGGCCTGTGTTAGAGACACCCCGTCGCGCAGATCGGCGTCATTGATGGCAAACTCGATCAGAACCACATCCGGGGCCTGGGCGATCACCCGCTCCACGGCCTGCACACCCCAGAGCGCATTGGCACCGGGGGCGGCCACACGATTGAGGGTCACCGGGTGTTCCAGACAGGCACGCAGTGTGGCCGCCAGCCGGTCAGGCCAGTGATTGCGCGCCGTCAGAGAGGTGCCAAAGGCCAGAATATGAAGGGGCGCGCTGTCTGCCAAGATCGGCGCCAGAGGGCGGTCGCGGGGCGCAGAGGCCTGAACAACCGGGGCAACTGAGCGTGGCAGAACCAAGAACGCCAGCAGCCCCGCAAGCGCCGCCAGCCCCCCCCAGAAAACCATGCGCCGCACCGGATTACCCCTCGTCCTGTTTGTCCTGACGGGCCAGTTTGTTCAGGCGGGCCTGCCCGATCGACAGGGTGCCCGCACGGTCCTGACCAACGCGCTGCACCACAATGGCCAACGACCGGTGATCTGCCGCCAACGGCGCCAGATCGAGCGTAAGCCTGCCCTCCGCGACCGCGCCCTGCCACCGCAGCACCTCCACAATATCGCCACCGCGCGCGCGAACAACGACGCGCAGGCCGGTGCTATCCGTGCCATTCAGGCCAATATCAAGGCTCAGCTGGTAGGACGCACCCCCGTCGACCGGTAACAGTTTGGACAAGCGCAGCTGCTTGATGCCGCCCTCTGCCTCGACCGCGACGCCTTGCGGCGTGACCTGCCAGCTCCCGGACGGAGCCCAGCTGATGCTGGGGAGGCTGGACA
Organism: Tritonibacter multivorans; assembly: GCF_001458415.1. Lineage (GTDB taxonomy): Bacteria > Pseudomonadota > Alphaproteobacteria > Rhodobacterales > Rhodobacteraceae > Epibacterium > Epibacterium multivorans. The sequence goes on from NZ_CYSD01000040.1 coordinate 75,542, forward strand.
AGTCGCCCAAGCGGTTGGTCGCGACCCGCGTTGCCCTGCGCAAGGGGCCGGTCATGCCGCGTTTGACATCCGGGTCATAGGCGGCCCGGGCCGCAGCGAGCACCTGCGCCTCGGGGGCTTGCGACACATCCTGCCCAATATGGGCCTGCACCCCCCACCAGTCGTTGCCATTGGTGCGGTCATGGGACATGAAATGCATGTATTGTTCCACGCCATGCGCGCTCATCAAGGACAGCCAATTCGCCAGTACGGACGCCGACGCGGGCCCGGTGTTGAAGGCGTCATACATCTGAAAGCTGCCCTCCACCGGATAGGAGACATGGCTGCCCCCTTCATAGGCCAGAAACCCAAGACCCAGAGCCGCGGCATAATCCGCATGGGCATCCAGCCGCCACTCGGAGCTCAGCGCCAGCCCCGAACGCAGCCCGGTAAAGACCTGCCCGAACAGGCGGCCGCCATAGCCCATCAGCTGCACCCGGTCGATCATCTCTTGCAGGGTGAGGGGGGGAACGCTGTCGAACTGGGCCACCGTGACCCAATCCGGCGCGGAAACTCCTTTGTATTGCAACTGCGTCCCCGACAGGCGCAGCACCTTGTCGAGATCCTTGATCGGATCCAGACCGGCCTGAATATCTGCCCAGATCAGCGGCGTTGCGGCGATATCCAGATCTTCGGACCAGACCACATTGCGCCGCGGGGCTTCGATCTGCGCCGGGGTCAGTTCGACAGTGGTCTGCGGGTCCGCGCCAAAGGTCAGCCAATCGGCCAGCGCCAGCGCCTGCGCCTCGGCGCCCTGAACACTATCCCGGATGTGATAGACCACCGGGGCGTCGGGGCGGGTGTCTGCCAGCGTGCCGCCAAAATACATGGCCACGGAATAATCTGTGACCACCTCCAGCGGCAGCGGGGTGCCATCGTTTTTGGCCCGGCTGGCGGCGGCGCGGAAGTAACGCACCAGATAGCCCTTGTCATTCAGGCTGCCATTGCGGCGCAATGATCCAGAAAACGCCCAGCCCGGCGCCACAAAACGCGCCTTGCGCCCCTGCGCCTCAAATGCCTGACCAAGGATCTGATAGAGCTGCGGCCCCCGATAGGCGGCCCATTCCACCACAGCCAAGGGCCCCTCGGCCTCGGGCAGGGGGCCAAAGGTCTCGCCTGCCATTTTCATCGCATAGCGATAGCCCTCAAAGCCACGGCTGGTGTTGAACAGCTCGTTGCCATATTCCCAGAACACCGTCAGGGACGGGTCCAGATGTGTGGCCACATAGCGCCCCAATTCTGCGGCGCGGGCATCTGTGGTGTCCACCGGCAGGGTGATCCACGGGTCGGTGCCCGTCCTATTGGCCAGCGCCACAATATGCGAAATGGGCACCGTGACCTCAAAGCGGCCCTCGTTCTTGGGCCCGCCCGCGTGGTTGTTAAACGTATAATAGCTGGGGGACACAAAGCGCTGTTCGGGATTGGGCGATGTCCAGTCCGACCCCGCCTTGGACCAGCCGTCGCCGTCCTCTTCGATCTTATTGGCCCGCATCCAGTCCATGAACCGCAGGCTGTCATAGGCCTGCAGATCGGCGACAAACTCGGGCGCAAAGATGTGACCATTGCGAAAGGCGGTCAGATGCGTGTGATGCACAAGGGCCAGATCGCGAATATGATCGCCCGGCATCACCGAAAAGCTGCGCATGCGCAGCTGGGTCAGCGCGTCTTCGCCGATCTCGAAATCCACATCCACATACCAATAGGTCTTGCCGCCGATCTCTTCGGTTGGCAGCAGCGCCGTGCGGATCTGCCGCTCCGCGCCCTTGTTGCTGGACAGGACCAGGCTGAAGACGCCGCTGCCCTGACCAAACAGGCGAAAGGTCCCCGTATGCGGCGGGATATTGGCAACATCTTTGGAACGGACCAGAAGCTGCGAGGCGACATAGCCGTCCGGCACACGCGTCGGATAGCCATTGGCATCATAGGCCATGCGGCCGGTGTTGGCGGGATCATCCCAGGGGCGGGCGCCCTTGAGCTGATTGACAAAGATCACCAGGTTGTTGGCGCGGCTGCCGGAAAACCAGGCGACATTCGCGCCGATCCGGGTGCCAAAGCTGCCGCCAAAACCGGTCTCAGAGCTGTCCTGCACCAAGGCGGGAACCAACTGCTCCTGCGCCAGAGCCTCAATAATGGCCTCTCCCAAAGGGGATCTCCTCGTGGTTCACTCAGACACGGCTGCGCCATCCTGCGACAGCGCAGCAGGGGGTTCAATCCCTGACCAGACCCCGGACGGACAACAGGCTAAAGGGCGCGCATCTGCTCGGCGATCAGATCGGTGTAGCGGTCCAGACGTTCATCCACGCGGGTCAGGGCCTCGGTGATCTCCTCGCGCAGGGTGTCGCGCTGATGGAAAGCGGTGTCGATCGCGGCCATAATGTCCTCGGCGCTGTCATTCTGACAATCCACCGACCGCGCATAGCCCAGGGTGCCAAAGACCCCTTTGAACTTGCGGCTATAAGCCATGGGAACCACCGGCACGCCCGAGGAAAACGCCGCAATGGTGGCATGCATCCGCGCGCCCAGGAAAAAATCGAGCCCGGCGATATAGGTCTTTGCATCGATCGGAGATTTGAAGAATGGCGACACAACGACGCCCGGGTATTCCGCCGCCAGTGCCTCGCCCACGCGGTGGTCATCTTCGACTTCGATCTCGCGCGACTGCACATGGCCCACCAGATGCAGTTCGACATTGTCCTGCGCCTGGAAATATTCGATGATCTTGCGGATCAGCGCCGGGTAGTCGGATTTCAGACCAAACTGGTTGGACTGGGTATAGCCGCCATTAAACAGCAGGCCCGAGACGTTCAGCCCCACTTTGATCGGCCCGCCTGCGGGTTTCTCTGCGGGTTTCTCATAGGGCAGGCGCATGGCGACATCGGTGGCCTCGAGCACATTGTCCGCAACCCCCATCCCATCCAGAAACGCCGTGGTCGGCGCATCGCGGCTGACCACAAGCGCCGAACGTTTCAAGGACCATTTGGCCAGCATCCGCGCATAGCGGGTGTTGAACGGCCCCACCGTCTGCGGCGACAGGATCAGCGGCTTGCCCATGCGCAGCGCATGCAGTTTGGTGGCCCAGATGGTGAAGAACCGTTTGGGGCCATAAATATCGGTAAAGCTGTCACCGCCGCCAATATCCACCACCATATCCGAGCGGCGCAGACCTTCGTTCAGCGGCCCCGAGGGCGCCGGAATGTGCCGGGTGCGGAAATGCAGGTTTTCAATATCATCCCATGTGCCGTAGTCCGGCCGCGGGTCCTGCCAGCTCATGGCCAGAAAATGAGCCTTCACATTTGCCTTGGCAGCTGCGGCGCGCAGGATTTCAACATTGCTTAAGGTTAAGGCACCAACGCCTAAATTATCCGAATTCATGGAATGCCAGAGCAAAGCAAGGGTCACAGTCTTGGTCATTGAAATGTCCGTTGGTCTAGTTGCTTTGACGTTTCCATAGCCGTAACGATGCCGTAAGATAAAGCTCGGGGTGTCCGTTTTATTAAAAAAAAGTTAGCGGCAGCAGGCTGCGCCGGATATTGAGGCCCTTGGGCATGCCACAACTCCCTCCACAACGCTCTGGACCATCACCTTTGACTGCCATCAGATCCTCTTTCAGTGACGCGCGCTGTTTGCTGTCGTCGCGTCCCCTGCAACCCAAATCGATAGGGCAATAATGCTGCGCAAGGTTCTTATGCTGCTGTCCGGCAATGCGGCGGCCTCTGTCATGCTCTTGGCGCGCAACCTGCTGGTGGCACGCCTGATCCCGGTCGAGGACTATGGAATCGCGGCCACATTTGCCATCACCATGGCGCTGGTCGAAATGTCGACGCAATTTGGTCTGCAACAGCAGATCATCCAGAGCAAAGATGGCGAAGACGAACGGTTTCAGGCCGCCCTTCAGGGCTTTCAGCTGCTGCGCGGCGTGCTGGCGGGGGCGCTGCTGTTTGCGCTCGCCGGGCCGATTGCCACCTTGCTGCGCATTCCCGAAGTTGCCTGGGCCTATCAGGTCATGGCGGTGATGCCGGTGCTGCGGTCCTTGCAGCATTTTGACATTCACCGGCTCAGCCGGTCGCTGCGCTATGGGCCGATGCTGCTGACGGCCGGGGTGCCTGCGCTGGTGTCGCTTCTGGCGGTCTATCCGCTGGCGCTGTGGCTGGGGGATTTCCGGGTCATGCTGTTTGCGCTGGTGCTGCAGGAGGCGCTTGGGGCGCTGACCTCGCAGGTGATGGCCGAGCGGCGCTACCGGCTGGTGCTGGACCGCAAGATCATGGCGGGCTCGCTGCGCTTTGGCTGGCCATTGCTGCTCAATGGGTTTTTGCTGTTTGCGGTGATGCAGGGCGACAAGATCATTGTGGGCCGGGAACTGGGCATGGTGGCCTTGGGGCTTTTTGGCATGGGGGTCACGCTGACCCTGACACCGACCCTCATACTGGCAAAATCCGCCCAGAACCTGTTTCTGCCGCTGCTGTCGGCGGCCCTGCGGGCAGGGGATGAAGCCCGTTTTGTCACCACGGCGCGGGCCGCATTTCAGGCCAGCCTTCTGATCGGTCTGGTGCTGATGCTGGCGATTTTTGTCCTTGGCGTGCCCCTGCTGAGCTGGCTGTTTGGTGACAAATTTGCCGATCTGGGGCCGCTCTTGATCTGGCTGGCCGCGGGGCAGGCGGTGCGGGTGTTCAAAAGCGGCCCCTCCACGGCCGCCGTTGCCAAGGGCATCACCACAAACGCGCTTTTGCCCAATCTGATCCGCCTGGCCGCGCTGCCTCTGGCTTGGGGTGTGGTGCTGGAAGGCGGCACGCTGTGGCATGTGGTGCTGATCGCCCTTGGCGCCGAGCTTCTGGGGTATTTTGCCGCGCTGGCGCTGGCGCAGGTGCGACTGGGCGTCGGCGTTGGCCCCATGATCCCGGGCCTGATCGTGGCACTGGGTCTGGGTGGCATTGCCCTGATCCTGCCCGTGATCGGCCAGACCGATGGGCTAACGGGGGCCTGGCCTTCAATCCTGTTTGTCCTCTGCGCCCCTGTCCTGCTGATTGCTGCGACCGGCGACCTGCGCCGGTTTGCGGCACAGCATTTTTCTCCTCACAACCAAGAGGCACCACGACATAATGCCTGACACTGACCCTGTGCTGCTGCACGTCGGATATCACAAGACCGCAACCACATGGATGCAGAAACATCTGTTCCTGCCCCATCACGGGTATCGCCAGCTTCTCGGCCACCAGGAGATCTTTGATAAGATCGTCAAACCGCATGGGCTGCGGTTTGACCCCACCCCGGCACAAGACGCCATTGCCGAAGCCAAAGCCGCCCTGACCCCCGGCGAAGTGCCGGTCCTGTCATCTGAGGTCCTGTCCGGCCACCCGTTCCAGGGCGGCCATGAAAGCGATGTCTACGCCGAACGTCTGGCCCGGATCGCCCCCAAGGCCCGCATTCTGATTTCTGTGCGCGATCAGATGCGGATCATTCCATCGGTCTATATGCAATACCTGCAGCGCGGCGGCACCATGCCCTTTGACCAGTTCTATGAGGGCACCAACCGACCCGGGTATTTTGGCTTTACCGACGAACATTTTGAATATGATGTGCTTGTCGCCCATTACCAAAAGCTGTTCGGAGCCGAGAATGTCTATGTGCTGACGCAGGAATCCCTGCAGGTCGATATGGAGCAGGCCGCGCGTGATCTGGCGGATTTCATGGGCGCCTCCCTGTTTTCCGGCCTGCGCCCCGAGGCCAAGCGGGTCCATGCCGCAGGCTATCCCGAATATGCAGCCCCGCTGCTGCGGCGGGCCAATCACCTGCAGCGCAGCACCCTGAACCCCTGTCCGATCGTCAATCTGGGAGAAACCCCCGGTGGCGTCTATCGTCTGGCCGGGGGGCTCAGCCGGCGCTGGCCGCTCAAATCCCTGAGTGGCAGCAAACGCCCGATCAGCGCCTATGTCGCCAAACGATTTGCAGGCCGCTACACTGCGCATAATGAAAGACTGGCAGAGCTTGTGACCCACCCCATTGATCTCAGCGGCTACTGTTAACGTCTTGGAGCGCTGGGTTGGGATGCACGGAAGGAATATGTTTTGGTGAGCGTAACTGAAGGCGCAGCGCCCGCACAGCGCGGGCCGTCAAAGACACGGCCGCAGGACAAAGTCCATCCGCTCGTGACCGCCTATATTCTATGCGTTGTGATCTCGGTCTATTTCTTTGTCGGGCCGCTCTATCTCAATACGCTGCGCGCCCTGCTTCTGGTGGTGATGATCCCGCTGTGGGCCAAGCTTCTGATGGGCCATTACGGGCGTGTGATCCTCACCGATTATTTCTTTGTCGCCTATTTCCTGTGGACGATACCGGCGCTGGTCGTGAACAATCCGGACGCGGTTGTGCAGCAAAGTGGCTCGACGGGGGCCGAGTTTCTGGGCGGCTATATTCTGGGGCGCGCCTATATCCGGTCGACCGGCGCCTTCATCGGCCTGTGCAAGCAGCTTGCGGTCCTCACCCTTGTGTTGCTGCCTTTTGGCCTGCTCGAGGTGCGCACGGCGGATCCGTTTATTCCCGACCTCATCCGACGCATACCGGGGCTGTTTTCCGTGCCGGACGTCAATATTCCCGGGCGGATGGGGCTGAACCGCGTGCAAAACGCGTTCAACCACCCGATCCACTACGGTCTGTTCTGTTCGGTTGTGTTTTCACTGAGCTTCATCGCCCTCAAAGGGGTCAGCGGCACCGCCTGGCGCTGGGTCTCCAGCGCGCTCATTGGTTTGGGCTGTTTTCTCGCTCTGTCTTCGGGTGCGATGCTGGCGCTGTTTTTGCAATTGGGTCTGATCACCTGGGCTTTTGTGCTCAATGGGTTCAAAGGGCGCTGGTGGCTTCTGGTGGCCCTGGGCGTGCTGGCCTATATCGCCATTGACCTCTTGTCGAACCGCACCCCTTTGCGGGTGTTCCTCAGCTATGCGACGTTTTCTGCCCACACCGCCTATTGGCGGGCGCTGATCTTTGAATACGGTTTCCAGAACGCGCTGGACAACCCGCTGTTTGGCATTGGGCTCAATGATTGGGAACGGCCGTCCTGGATGTATGGCGACAGTATGGACAACTTCTGGCTGGTTGTGGCCGTGCGCTATGGGTTTCCCGCGGCCATCTTCATTATCATTGGCTATCTCTATGTGCTGTTGAAGGTGATGTTTCGGGATTTCGACAGCGATCCGGCCCTGTGGCAGGTGCGCCGGGCCTGGGTCTTCAGCTTTGTCGGCCTGACCTTCACCCTCTGCACGGTTCATGTCTGGGCAAATATCTATTCTTTTGTGTTCTTCATCTTTGCCTCCGGGGTCTGGATGCTGGATGCCCAGCCCAAAGGCTCGGATGCGGCCACAGAGGACACAGATCCCGCACCCGACAGAAGCCGACGCTATACGCGGTTTGACAAAGCACATCAGCGAAAGACATAGCCCGGAGACCGGGCCTGAGCGCCCAGAAGATATATCCGCAAGAGGTGCCGTGCAGCGTCACGGATCACATGCTGTTTGGGGTCGCCCGCGCCCAGAGCCAGATCGCCCATCCCCAGATCAGCAGCTCTGGCAGAAAGCTCCAGTGCAGCAAAAATGACAGCACCCAATGGCTCTGGCTGGCGGGCACGGTGATCAGGCTGAACAGATGGTCGCGCTACTGCACGACCGAGACTGCCCAGCCTGCTAGCTCACTTTCGGTCTCGGAAAACCGGTAGATGCCGTCCTGCTCATACACATCGCTGCATTTACGAGGCGCGTCTTCACCCTGACGACAATATTGATTGCCCACAATGTCCCAGACCGATGTGCTCTCCCATGTGCCATCCGCTGCGGCGGAATTCGCGGTTCCATCACTGTTTATATTCCAAGTCCAGCTGCCTTCGCTGAGCTTCTGGCCCACAAGCTCAGCACGAATGTCAGGCCCGTTGAGGCGCCGGGCCCCCAATGCCAGAAGCTCTGACGCAGTCGTAGCTGCGAGAATGGCATCACGGCTGACCGCAGAAGAGGCCGATGGGGCTGAGACGGTTGTCGTCTGGCAGGCCGCAAGACCAAGAAGCACAGAAATCGCAAACAGAGCGCTTTTCATAGTAAAACCTCATTTCACTTGTCACAAACTCCGGGAACACTGTTCCCACCTGCGTTTCAGCTCTATCGGCCTTACTGAAAAAGGTCTGCCCCCAAAAAGGGCAGACAAGATCGCTTAACTCTGCCCCGCCTCATTGGGGCGGTAATGCGCGCGGTACCATTTGACAAAGGCGGCCACACCGTCTTCGACGTCTGTTTGTGGTGCGTAACCGGTGAGGGTTTTCAGAAGTTCCGCATTGGCCCAGGTCGCGGGCACATCACCGGCCTGCATGGGCATCAGGTTGCGCGTCGCCGTGAGGCCGGTGGCTTTCTCGATCGCGGCAATAAAATCCGTGAGCTGCACAGAGTCTGAGTTGCCGATGTTCACCACCCGGTGCGGCGCCACCGGCGACAGGCTGTCGCCTTCGGGGACCACGCCGTCTTCGGGGCGGACGGGCACCGCATCCAGAAGCAGGCGAATGGCTTCGACCAGATCTTCGACATAGGTGAAGTCGCGCTTCATATCGCCGTGGTTATAGACATCGATCGGTTGCCCCGCGAGGATCGCCTTGGTGAATTTGAACAGCGCCATATCGGGCCGGCCCCAGGGGCCATAGACGGTGAAAAACCGGAACATGGTGACCGGCAGATCAAACAGATGGGCATAGGAATGCGCCATGTTCTCGGTCGATTTCTTGGTTGCCGCATAAAAGGACATTTGATGGTCGGCGCGCTGATCTTCGCGGTAGGGCATTTGCGTATTGGCGCCGTAAGCCGAAGAGGTCGACGCCAGCAGCATATGTTTCGGCGGATGCGCACGCGCGGCCTCGAGGATCTCGAAGGTGCCGATGAGATTGCTTTCCAGATAGGACCGCGGGTTCTCGATCGAGTAGCGCACCCCGGCCTGTGCTGCCAGATGGATAACATAATCAAAGTTATGTTCCTCAAAGAGCGCCATCATCAACCCCGGTGTTTCCACCTTGCCAATGACCGGCAGGAACGCATCGCCCCCGGCCTCCGCCAGCATGGCGTGGCGCGCCTCTTTCAGAGAGACATCGTAATAGTCGCTGATGCAATCCAGCCCCACGACACGATAGCCGTGGGACAGGAGAAGCTTCGACAGATGGAAGCCAATAAAGCCGGCAGAGCCGGTGACCAGAACGGTTTGCATATGTGCGCTGCCCTCAATTGCCGCCAAAGAGGTCGCGGGTGAAAATCTTCTCCGCAACGTCTTCGATGTCCTCGGTGACGCGGTTAGCCACGATCACATCGCAATTGTCCTTGAAATACTGCAGGTCGCGCACCACCCGGCTGCGGAAGAAATCCTCTTCCTCCAGCACCGGTTCATAGACAATGACCTCGACGCCTTTGGCCTTGAGACGTTTCATAATCCCCTGCACCGAGGACTGGCGGAAATTGTCCGAGCCCGCCTTCATCACCAGACGGTAGATCCCCACCGTGCGCGCCCCGGTCATCAGGATCTGATCGGCCAGATAATCCTTGCGGGTGCGGTTGGCATCGACAATGGCGCGAATGAGGTTCTGCGGCACATGGGAATAGTTCGCCAGAAGCTGCTTGGTATCCTTGGGCAGGCAATAGCCGCCATAGCCAAAGGAGGGGTTGTTGTAATGGCTGCCAATGCGCGGGTCCAGACTGACCCCTTCAATGATCTGGCGCGAGTCCATGCCACCGGCCATGGCGTAACTGTCGAGTTCATTAAAAAACGCCACCCGCATCGCAAGATAGGTATTGGCAAAGAGCTTGATCGCCTCGGCCTCATCTGCATCGGTATAAAGGATCTCCACATCCTTTTTGATCGCCCCTTCCAACAGAAGATTGGCAAAGATCGTGGCGCGTTCGGATTGTTCGCCAACAATGATCCGGGAGGGATGCAGATTGTCATAAAGCGCCTGACCTTCGCGCAGGAACTCCGGGCTGAAAATCACCTGATCGGTCTCGAGGCTCTCGCGCACCGAGGCCACATAGCCCACGGGGATCGTGGATTTGATCACAATGCAGGCCTTGGAATTGACCGCGATCACCTGTTTGATCACCGCCTCCACGCTGGAGGTGTCAAAATAGTTGGTTTTGGCATCGTAATTTGTGGGCGTGGCCACAATCACATAATCCGCATCCCGATAGGCGCTTTCTGCATCGGTTGTGGCCGACAGATGCAGTTTCTTCTCCGCCAGGAATGTTTCCAGCTCCGCATCGACAATGGGGGATTTGCCCGCATTGACCAGCGCAACGCGCTCCTCCGAGATATCAACAGCAGTGACATGATTGTGCTGGGCAAGCAGCACGGCATTGGACAGGCCGACATAGCCCAGTCCGGCAACAGCGATTTTCATGAATGAACCCTTCGCATAACATCTTTGTAACACACAATATTCAGTGGCAGTATCAAACACATCCCCTCAATTACACGACGAAAGAGCGTGCAAGCAAGCTGCCAGCGGGGCAAACACAAAACCCCGCCTGCCCAATATATACAGAATGGCCCCAGCTCGCCAGCATCGGATGCTTTACGCAGGTAAAGAGTGCCCGTTTTCAGGCATAGGCCTGCCATCTAAATCGGCACAGCCCCCAACACCAGACTGCGGCTTTCTCCTGCTGAAACACTCATATCGGCTCCCTTTGTAAAACTGCGCGCCGCCTCATACAGCGCAAAACCGCGTCAAATATCCATTAAATCCCATCGAGAATTCCCCCACCCGAGGCCACCCCATGCACAGCTGGGAAGACAAAATTAATGGCTCTCCCCCAGCCTTTTCTGCGTCTCAACAGCCTTCATAGCGCGATCGGAGTTCCTCATGTTCAAACACGCCCCTTCTGCCGCGGCCCTGTCTCTGGCCGTCGTTGCAACCTCTGCCCCTGCTGCCTCCATCACATTGGTGCAGGATCAGGCCTATGCCCCCTATATGACCAAAGATGGCAAAGCGGCCAGCGGCATCTGGGCCGATGTGATTGCAGAGGCCCTGACCCGTGTCGGCGGGGATCACGAGGTGGAGCTTCAGGCGGTGCCCTGGTCCCGCGCCGTCAACCTGGTGGAAAGCGGTCAGGCCCATGGTCTGGTCGGCACCTACCACAAACCGGAGAGCCGTCCCTGGATTGGCACCTATTCCGTCGCCCCTTTCACCGAAAAAGTCTCTGTTTACTGCCGCGAAGGGGTTGCCCAGGCCGACTGGTCCTATCCGCAGGATTTCAAAGGGCTGACCTTTGGCAATAATGCAGGCTTCGGCACCCCCGGTGCAGAGTTCTTTGCTCTGGTCGAGGGCGGTCTGATCTCCCTGCAGGAGGCCCCCACAACCGAGCAGAACCTGAAGAAAATGGCGGGCGGGCGCATTGACTGTTACGTGCAGGAGCAACTGGCGGTGGAAAGTGCCATCAATACCATGGGGCTGACCGGTATTGAGCGGGTGCTCGACACTTCGGTTGAGGACAGCATGATTGGCTTCCGCGGCAGCTGGGACGATCCGGAAGCGGCCTCTTTCATTGCCACGCTGGACACTGTGCTGAAGGCCATGATCGCAGATGGCACCATCGACCAGATCATTGCCACCTCCGTTGGAAGGTAAATTACGACCCCAGACGACAGGACAACGGGCAGGATTTCCTGCCCGTTTTTATCTGCGATTTACGTGCCTGCACCCTCAGATCTGGATCGGTGCGGCTGTGGTGACCAGCTGGTTGATCTGACGGATGTGTTCCGGCAGGCAGCGGGTCAGGAAATCATAGTCGCGCAGCACATGAGCGCGGGCATTGGGGCCAAGATGGGCGTAGTCATCAGGGCGCGCCAGCACATCGACCACCTGCGCTGCCAGCGCTGAGGGGTCGAAGAAATCAACCAGCATCCCCGTTTCGCCATGGGTGATGGCTTCGCGCACCGGCGCCACATCGGCGGCCACCACCGTGGCCTGCATCGCCATAGACTCCAACAGCGACCAGCTGAGCACAAAGGGCATGGTCAGATAGATATGACAGCTGGAGATCTGGATGATCCGGCACAGGTCGTCATAGGGCACGCGACCGAGGAAGTGCACCCGGTCCCAATTGACGCGGTCGCCAAGTTCGGCCTCCATTTCCCCGCGCAGGCCGCCGGGGTGGCTGCTTTCGCGGCCATATGACGTCTCATTGCCGCCGATCATCAGAATGCGGGCATTGGGACGGGCGGCCTGGATTTCGGGCAGCGCCCGCATCATCACATGAAAGCCGCGCGCGCGTTCCATATTGCGGGCAATATAGGTGACGACCTCATCGTTGCGGGTCAGCGGCTGATCAAGCCGCCCCAACCCGACAGAGGCGCTTTGATCCAGCCCCAGCCGGTCACAGCGGATGCCATCATGGCAGACATACATCTTGTCGTGGAACACATCCGGGAAGCGGTCACGCTGCCAATAGGTGGGCACATGGCCCTGATCCACAGCGCCCAAGTTGATCCAAGGGACCACATTGCGGGCGCGGTTGAAAAAGGGCGTCTGCGGATTGGGCGGCGCTTCGGGGTCAAAGCCCACCAGACCGCCGTCCATATTGTAGTAATATTCAAAGAAGCCAATCACCGGCACATCCGGCCACAGATCCTTGAGGAAAGACATCTCGCCCCAGCCGGTGTGACCCAGAATAATATCGGGTTTAAAGCCGGTCTCGCGCTGAAACTCCTGCAGCGCCTGCACCGCACCAAAGCCCGCGCCTGCGGCCGCTTCCCAGTCCTTTGACAGGCCAAAGGCGTCTTTGCCGGGGCGGTGGAACGGCTGATAAGAGAGCGTGTGGACGCCCTTCA
>NZ_CYSD01000041.1 GCF_001458415.1 Tritonibacter multivorans
ATGGCCGAGGCCGAGACCGCCAGTGATGCCGCTCGGATTGCCGAAATCCAGACGCGCCTGTCCGATATCGACGCCTGGTCGGCGGAAGCCCGCGCCGCCTCGATCCTGAAGGGTCTGGGGTTTGACGACGAAGAACATTCCCGCCCCTGCTCTGCCTATTCCGGCGGCTGGCGCATGCGTGTGGCACTGGCGGGCGTGCTGTTTGCCCAACCCGATCTGCTTCTTTTGGACGAACCAACCAACTATCTGGATCTTGAAGGCGCGCTGTGGCTGGAAAGCTATTTGGCCGCCTACCCGCATACAGTGTTGGTGATCTCTCACGACCGCGGACTTCTGAACCGGGCGGTGGGGTCAATCCTGCACCTCGAAGATAGAAAGCTGACCCTCTATCAAGGCCCCTATGACACCTTTGCCGAGGTCCGCGCCGCCCGCATTGCCGCCGCGCAGTCCGAGGCCAAGAAACAAGACGCCCGCCGCGCCCATCTGCAAAGCTTTGTGGACCGCTTCCGCGCCAAGGCCACCAAGGCCAAACAGGCGCAGTCACGCCTGAAGATGATTGAGAAGATGAAGCCGATCTCCACCCCGCAGGAAGCGGCGATGCGGGCGTTTTCCTTTCCCGAACCCGAAGAAATGTCGCCGCCCATTATCCACATCGAAGGTGGCACCACGGGCTATGGCGAGGTCGAGATCCTCAAACGGCTGAACCTGCGCATTGACCAAGACGACCGCATCGCACTTTTGGGCAAAAACGGTCAGGGCAAATCGACCCTGTCAAAAATGCTCGCTGATCGTCTGCCGGTGATGTCGGGGAAGATGACCCGGTCCTCCAAGTTGCGCATAGGCTATTTCGCCCAGCATCAGGTGGATGAGCTTTACGTGGATGAAACCCCGCTGGACCACCTGCGCCGCCTGCGGCCTACCGAGGCCCCGACCCAATGGCGCGCACGCCTTGCAGGCTTTGGACTGGGGTCCGAGCAGGCCGAAACCGAGGTTGGACGCCTGTCCGGTGGCCAGAAAGCGCGCCTGTCGCTGCTGATCGCCACCATTGACGCCCCGCATATGCTGATCCTCGATGAACCCACCAACCACCTGGACATCGAAAGCCGCGAGGCATTGGTCGAGGCACTGACCGCCTATTCCGGCGCGGTTATTCTCGTGTCCCACGATATGCACCTGCTCAGCCTTGTGGCGGATCGCCTGTGGCTGGTGTCTAACGGGTCGGTAAAACCCTACGAGGGCGACCTGGACAGTTACCGCGAGATGCTGTTGCAACGCGACAAGCCCACAGCAAAGTCCGAGGCCGCAAAACCCGCCAAACCCAAACGCGCAGGCCGGGACGAAATCCTCGCCCTCAGGTCCGAGGTGCGCAAATCCGAGGCCCGGGTTGAAAAGCTGACCGACATGCGCGAGAAATTGGACGCAAAGCTCGCCGATCCAACCCTATACGAAAGCGGCAAGCAGTCCGACATTGAGGTCTGGCAAAAGAAACACGCCGAATGCGTGGAAGCGCTGGACCGGGCAGAGGCGCTTTGGATGGACGCCCTTGAAAAACTCGAAATGGCAGAAACCGCATGATTGACAGCGCCTTTCTGATTACGTCCTTTGTCACGCTCTTTGTGATCATTGACCCGGTGGGCCTGCTGCCGGTCTTTGTGGCGCTGACCCAAGGGATGAGCGATCAGCAAAGGCGTTCGATTGCAGTGCGCGCCACCCTCACCGCCACAGGCATTCTGACACTGTTTGCACTGTTTGGCGAAAGCGTTTTGAACTTTGTCGGCATCTCCATGCCCGCCTTCCGGGTCGCCGGGGGCGTGCTGTTGTTCCTGACCGCCCTTGATATGCTGTTTGAACGGCGCACCAAACGCCGTCAGACTCAGGGCGAAGAAGTTGACCCGACCGAGGATGACCCCTCGATCTTTCCAGTCGCGATACCGCTGATCGCAGGCCCCGGCTCTATTGCCACTGTCATTCTGCTGGTGGGACAGCATCCGGGCCTCAATGGCTTTGCCGCCGTCATGGGCGTCGTGGTGCTGGTTCTGGTGGTGATGCTGGCAATGTTCATGGTCTCTGGTTTGCTGGAACGTATGTTGGGCCCCGTTGGCATCAATGTTGTCACGCGGCTTCTCGGCATGCTGCTGGCCGCCCTTTCCGTGCAGTTCGTTCTGGACGGTCTGCGCGACTTTGGGTTTGCCAACTAGAAATCGAAGCCGCCGCGACTTACATCAAAGACATGGATGTCTTTGAAAGGTGCAACACATGAGCGGCGACAACACGGCAAGTCTGATCTATTTGGTCGTGCTTTTGGTGGCGATTGGCTCGTGGGTCTTTGTGCAAAACCGTTTGTCGCTGGGCAAAGTGATCCAACAGCTGGCCATCTGGGCGTTTATCTTTATCGGTGTGATTGCCGTCTATGGGCTGTGGGGAGACATTCGCCACACTGTGCAGCCGCAGCAAATGGTGCTTGAAGATCAGGGTCAGGTCGTTGTCCCCCGAAGTGCGGACGGGCATTATTATCTGACCTTGCAGATCAACGGCCAACCGCTCCAAGCCATGGTCGACACCGGTGCGAGCGATCTGGTGCTGTCCATGGAAGACGCAGAACGCATTGGCATAGATACAGAGACGCTCAGGTTCTTGGGGCGTGCCAGCACCGCCAATGGCGAAGTGCGAACCGCGCGCGTTACTTTGGATGACGTATCCTTGGGAGCAACTGTCGACAACAATGTGTCAGCGGTGGTTAATCAAGGGGATCAACGCAAAACGCTTCTGGGGATGAGCTACCTGCGCCGTTGGTCGAGCTTTGAAATCCGTGACAGTCAGATGATCCTGACGCGCTGAGTGCCCGACCGGTCAAAGACGCGCCTATCGGCGCGTGCCTCCGGCGGGAGTATTTCTGGCCAAAAGAAAAAACGCCCGCCGCACCTCAGCAAAGTTTGCGCCATAGCGCGCGGCGGGGCTTCTTCTGGCACGGCCATCGGCTCTCCAGCCTGAACCGCAAAAGAACAAAAGCAGATCGAAGTTAATCTTCCGTTACTTCTTTTGGCCCCAAATACTCCGGGGTGAATGCGCGACACGCGCAGAGGGGCAGCGCCCCTATTCCGATTTGCTTTCCGCTTTCTTTTCCCAACGGCCGGTTTCTTCCGACCAATACTGCGCTGCACAGCCTGCATCCGTCAGAGTCTTCCACTGGCCGCGCGCGGTCTGCACAGCATCAGGATCAGTGCCGTCAAACAGAATACAGACCCGCTCCAGATCGCCTACCTCTTTCGGCGTGACCTCTGCGCCGTCTACGCACATTACGCAGTGTGGCCCATTGGCAGCCGGTCCGGTTGTCAGCAACACCGGCTGCAACGCGTCATGAGGACCGCCTGCCAGCCCATGCGCAAGGAAGCTCTCGCCTGCGCCCATCCACAGCACATCATCCAGCCAGCCCAGGCGCCCTTCGTCAGGGCCGCGCACGGCAATACGCCAGCCCGCCGCGCGGGCCTTTTCGAGAAGCACCGGCAAGGTGGCCTGCAAGGGCTTCTGGGTCAGGTGATAGAAATAGACGGCTCCCATGGGCTGGGCTTACTCTGCCTCGAACTTGTCGGCAACCAGACGCGACAGGGCCGCAACGCCCCAGCCTGTGGCCCCTTTGGGCGCGTAATCGGTGGCTGCCTTGACCGAGGCAACACCTGCGATGTCTAGGTGAATCCAAGGCGTGCCCTCTTTGATGAACCGCTGCAGGAATTGCGCCGCGGTGATCGAACCGGCGGGGCGGCCGCCGACGTTCTTCATATCAGCGATGCGCGATTTCAACTGGTCGTCATAGGCTTTGCCCAGCGGCATGCGCCATGCCCCTTCCCCTTCGGCGCTCGCCGCTTTCAGGAAGGCATTGCACAGGTCATCATTGTTGGAGAAGACGCCCGCGTTCTCGTGACCAAGACCAATGATGATCGCCCCGGTCAGCGTTGCCAGATCAATCACACCGGCTGGCTTGAAACGCTCCTGCGCATACCAGAGGACATCACAGAGAACCAAACGCCCTTCGGCATCGGTATTGATGATTTCGACCGTGTCGCCCTTCATGGATTTCACCACATCGCCCGGACGGGTTGCGGTGCTGGATGGCATGTTTTCCACTAGGCCAACAAGGCCTACGACATTGGCTTTGGCTTTGCGCAGTGCCAGCGCGCGCATGGTACCGGACACAACGCCTGCGCCGCCCATATCCATGGTCATGTCTTCCATGCCACCGGCCGGTTTCAGCGAGATACCACCCGTGTCAAACACCACACCCTTACCAACCAGGGCCAGCGGGGCATCGCCCTCAGTGCCGCCGTTCCAAGTCATCACCACCACTTTGGACGGGCTGGCAGAGCCCTGACCAACCGAGAGCAGCGTGCGCATGCCAAGCTCTTCAAGCTTGTCTTCTTCCAGAACCTCGACCTCAAGGCCCAAAGCTTCCATTTCAGCCAGACGATTGGCAAATTCCGTGGTGGTCAGAACGTTTGCCGGTTCGTTGACCAGATCACGGGTCATGTGAACCCCTTCGGCGACGGCCAGCAGCGGCGTGAAGGCCTCGGTCATTTCTGGAACTTTGGAATGGCCAAGGACCACCTCGCCCGGTGCCTCTGCATCTGCGGTCTTGTGATCCTCAAACGTATAGGCCCGCAACGCAATACCAAGAGCCAGCTCGGCAGCTTTGGGCATATTGCCCGCCATGACGGTCATTAGCTTGCCTGCAGCTGCAATTGCCAGCGCCGCACCCGCCTTGCGGGCCTCAAGCGGGGTCGTCTTGCGCGGCAGCACCAGAATATGGAGCGCGTCCACCTGCAAACCCGAAGGCCATGCTAGAGTGATCACCTGACCGGCCTTTGCCTTCTGAAAGCTCTCGGCTTCGATCAATCGTGCCAACGCGCCCTTGGTTGCACGGTTCACCACGCGGCCCGCCTGATCCATCGTGCCTTCGGGTGTCACAACGATAGCGAGCTGGCCCGCCAAAGAAGGAACAGATTTCGGATCGATTTCGGCAAAACGGATCGGGGTCAATGCGGGCATTTAAGTCTCCTGTACAATCGCCACACGCGAAAAATGCGTTTGGTTTCCACAAGTCCTAGCCCGCCAAGCATCCGATTGCCAGAGCCAGCTTGCCGATCAACCAAACGAGCGGAAGAAGGGAGTTTTCCCTGCCTGTCAAATCCACTAAGGTCCGCAACAACGGGCGTGTAGGCGCTCTTGGGAAAGGTTGGAGCGGCGAAATTGTGTTTTTCAGTGCCGTGCCGAATAAGAAACGACAAGGGACGGTCCTGTGAAGCTTGATCTCTACTATGCGCGCCGGTTTCTGACCTGGTTCGTTATGATCAGTGTTATGCTTATGACGCTGGTTCTGCTGATCGACTTCAGTGAACAGCTGCGTCGGTTCGACGGTGTTGATCTGAGCGCAATGCAGCTATTGGCGCTGGCTTTGTTGAAATCCCCCGCCGCGTTCTACGAATTTCTGCCGCTGATTATGATCCTCACCACCATTGTGCTGTTCATCGGTCTGGCCCGCAGCAGCGAACTGGTGGTGACACGCGCCATTGGCCGGTCGGGCATTCGGGCCTTGGTGCCCCCGGTCATCGCCGCGTTCCTTATCGGAGGCCTAACCGTCAGCCTGCTGAACCCGATCGTGGCCGCCACAGCCAATCGTTATAAAACCCTGTCGGAACGCTATCGCAATGCGGACACGGCTGCGGTGTCGCTGACCGGAGAAGGCCTGTGGCTGCGTCAAGGCGGCGACACCGGGCAGTCGGTTATTCACGCAGGCAACTATAGTGGCGATGCTGACACGCTGGTTCTGTTTGACGTTTCGATCCTCGCCTATGACGCGGAAGGCTCTCCCAAGAGCCGCACTTTGGCGTCGCAGGCGCGGTTGGAAAACGGCGATTGGCTGCTGCAAGACGCAAAGGTCTGGCCGCTTGCGCCGGGTCTGAACCCCGAGCTGGGCGCGAGCCAAAGCGATGAGTTGCGGGTGCCGACGACACTGACAAACGAGCAGATCCGAGAGACCCTGGATACGTCGGAAGGGATCTCGGTCTATGATCTGCCGCGCACAATCACCGCTTTGCAGCAGGCTGGCTTTTCCACCACGCGCTTTCAGGTCTGGCTGCAGGTGGAACTGGCGCGCCCCCTGTTTCTGGTCGCCATGGTTATGGTCGGCGCGGCTTTCACCATGCGCCATGCACGTCTGGGCGGCACTGGGCTTGCCGTGCTGGCGTCCATCCTTCTGGGCTTTGGTCTTTACTTTGTTCACAATTTCGCTCAGATCCTTGGAGAAAACGGGCAAATCCCCGTGGCTCTCGCGGCCTGGGCACCGCCGGTTGCGTCAATATTGCTGACCATGGGGCTCTTGCTTCATGCCGAGGACGGTTAAGAAAAAGACATGCGCCTGATCCCTCTGCTTTCCACAGTTGCGCCGCTTCTGGCGTTTTTGCTTCAGCCCGGCAGCGCGGCCGAGGCGCAGACAGCACCTGCCGCGCGCCCTGCCCCCGTATCTCCTGCGCAGACTGCGCTTCCGCCTGCGTCATTGGTGGCTGACAAGATTTTCATTTCGCCCGAACGGGATCTGATTGCAGAAGGCAATGTGGAAGCCTTTTACGGGGAAACCCAGTTACAAGCCGAGAGGGTCGCCTTCAACAAAGAGACCGGCCTTTTGCGCATTGATGGGCCGATCCGCATCAATGACGGCACCAGAACCACAATCCTTGCCAATTCCGCAGAGATGGACAGCGCCCTGCGCAATGGCATTCTGCGCGGAGCCTATATGGTCTTTGACCAGCAGGTCCAGCTGGCCTCGCTGCAAATGAACCGCGTCGAAGGCCGTTACACGCAGCTTTATAAATCAACACTGACCTCCTGCGATGTCTGCGAGGACGGTCGCGCCCCGATCTGGGCAATTCGCGCACAGCGCATCACCCATGATCAGCAGGAAAAACAGCTCTATCTGGAAAGCGCGCAGCTGCGTCTGTTTGATGTGCCGGTGTTCTACTTTCCAGCCCTGCGCTTTCCTGACCCAACTCTGGATCGGGCGACCGGGTTTCTGGTGCCGCGGTTTTCTTCCACTTCGAATTTCGGAACTGGGATCAAAGTTCCTTATTTCATCAAAATGGGGGATCATCGCGACCTGACGATCACCCCGTTTGTCTCTGAAAGAAGCCGGGCGCTTGACCTGCGATATCGGCAAGCCTTCCGAAATGGCGAGATCGCAGTCACCACCGGCATCGCAAAAGACGACATTCGCCCGGATGACAACCGCGGGCATTTCTTTGCCACAGGCCGCTTTGATCTGCGCCGCGGATATCGCCTGCGATTTGACCTCAAAAGCGTCTCGGACGAAGGGTATCTGGCCGATTATGACATCTCGGATGCCGACCGTTTGCGCTCGGAAATCACCCTGATCAAAGCCCGGCGCGACAAGCTGCTTCAGGCCGGGTTGACCCGCTATAAATCCTTGCGCGACAGCGAACCGCAGGATTTTGTGCCTACGGATATTATCGCCGCCACCTACGAGGAACGTTTTTTCCCAAAACTGGTGGGCGGAGAGCTGCGCATCGGTTTGGATATTCTGGATTTCACCCGTTCGTCCGGGCTTGCAGCCACCGCGACCGAGGCCAACGGCCGCGATATGAGCCGGATCTCGGCGGATGCGGATTGGCGCCGCCATTGGGTGCTGCCCTATGGGGTGCTGGCCGAAGGGCGGCTCGGGCTGGGTGTCGACAGCATTGGGCTGACCGACGATGCGGTGTTCGAGGACAATGCGACCCTTGTGACGCCCCGCAGCGCGCTGACCCTGCGGTTGCCGATGCAGCGCCGCACCGTTTCGGGCGACCGGCAATTGCTGGAACCTGTGGTACAGATCGGCTGGACCAATGTAAGCGGTGACGCGATCCCGAATGAGGCCTCAAATATCTCCGAATTTGATCAGGGCAACCTATTGTCCCTATCCCGTTTCCCCGAAGACGACGCCCGTGAAGACGGGCTTTCTGTTGTTTACGGGGTGAACTGGCAGCATGTGGATGCAGACGGTTGGCAATTGGGTGTCAGCGCCGGTCAAATCTGGCGCGATAACAGCGATCCCCGCTTCAGCGACACCTCTGGTCTGAATGGGTCGACCTCTGACCTATTGCTGGCCACCCAGTTGCAGCTGCGCGACGAGCTGACGATCACAGCGCGTGGCCTGTGGGACAAAGCCTATGAGGTCTCCAAAGCCGAAGTGCGTGGCGATTGGCGGCGCGATGATTTCTCGCTTATTGGCAGCTATCTGTGGCTACAGGAAGACGCCGCCGAGAACCGCTCAGATGAAACCAATGAACTATGGCTCGATGGGTCTTATGCCATAAATGGCAATTGGACCGCCGCCGCCAATGTCCGCTATGACATTGCAGACGACCGCGCCACCCGCGCAGGCCTTGGCCTGATCTATCAGAACGAATGCGTCACCCTGAACCTGTCGATGAACCGGCGCTTCACCTCTACAGAAAGTGTTGAGCCGACGACCGATTTCGGATTTACATTGTCTCTCAACGGGTTTTCCGTGAAGTCCGGCAGCAAAACCTATAGGCGATCATGCAGCACAACTTGAGTTCCCGCACTTGCTTTTCCCGACCGCGTCGCGCCGGTCGTACCCTGCGCCGCAGCGCTCTTGTTTTGGGACTGGCCCTCGCGGCCCTTCCTGTATCGCTTCTGCCGACAGCCAATGGCCTGCAGGTCATGGCACAGGGGCTGTTTT
The DNA here is from genome assembly GCF_001458415.1 of Tritonibacter multivorans. Classification (GTDB taxonomy): domain Bacteria; phylum Pseudomonadota; class Alphaproteobacteria; order Rhodobacterales; family Rhodobacteraceae; genus Epibacterium; species Epibacterium multivorans. The sequence goes on from NZ_CYSD01000041.1 coordinate 8,750, forward strand.
CCCCGGCCATTTCCGTGGATGACGACGTGATCACCCGCTACGAACTGGAACAGCGGGCCCGTTTTCTGGAAGTCACAGGAAGCTCGTCTGACCCGCTCAACGAGGCCCGCGAAGAGCTGATCCTTGATGCCTTGCGCCGCAAGGCGCTGCGGGATGTGGGGCTGGTGGCCAACGAAGAAGACGTCACTCAGGGCATGCGTGATCTGGCACAACGTGCCAATCTGTCGTTAGAGCAATTTGTGGCAGGGCTGAAGCAATCTGGTGTCGATGTCCAAACCCTGCGTGACTACACCGCCACCAGCCTGGCGTGGCGCGACTATGTGGCGGGCCGTTTTCTGGGCCAGGCCCGGCCAACCGAAGACGAAATAGACCGTGCCATGGGGCAGTCTCAGGTGGGCAGCGTCCAGGTCCTTCTGGCCGAAGTGATTTTGCCAATCACTCCGGAAACCGCTCTCGAAACCGAAGATCTGGCCCTGCAGATTGCAGAGATCCGCAGCCCCGCGACGTTTGCTGCAACAGCCGGTCAGTTTTCTGCCGCCGACAGCCGCACCAATGGCGGGCGTCTGCCGTGGATGCCAATCTCGCGCCTGCCGCGTCCGCTTCAATCCCTTGTGCTGGAAATGAAAGTCAATGAGGTCACCGATCCGGTTCCGCTGCAGGGCGCGCTGGCCCTGTTCCAGTTCCACGGCCTGCGTGAAGTTGCCGGGCGTGAACCGAACTATGCCGCCATTGAATATATGCGCTATCTGATCCCCGGAGGCCGCAGCCCCGAGGCCCTCGCCGAAGCGCAGTCCGTTCTGGCACGCGTCGACACCTGCGATGATTTTTATGGCATCGCCAAGGATCAGGACCCCGCTCGTCTGGAACGTATCACCCTGCCCCCATCCGAGCTGCCGCGAGATGTGGCGCTTGAACTGGCAAAGCTGGACAGCAACGAAACCTCCACCGCGCTCACACGCGATGGCGGGCAAAACTTGATGGTTCTTATGCTCTGTGGTCGCACAGCAGAGCTTGCCTCTGACGAAGATGACATCCGCACCACTGTGGCCAATGCTTTGACCCAAAAACGTCTTTCGGAACTGGCCGACAGTTTCCTTGAACAACAAAAGGCCAACGCCCGGATCGATTTCAAATGACCCCACAACAGGGCGCAGCCGATGCACAGGGGGTAATTGCCCTCTCTTGTGGTGAACCCGCGGGCATTGGTCCGGAAATCGCAGTTAAAGCCTGGGACAACCTGCGCGGCGCCTGCCCATTTGTCTGGCTTGGCGATCCGCGCGCCCTGCCCAAGGGGACGCCGTGGCGCACAGTCAAATCCCCCGACGAAGCCCGCGATCTGGCGGCGTTTGCCTTGCCCGTTTTGGAACTCCCCTTCGCAGGCGCGATGACACCGGGCCAGGCTGACCCGCGCAATGCAGCCGGGGTGATCCAAGCTATTAAGACCGGTGTGGAGCTGGTCCAGTCAGGTCAGGCGGCGGCCCTGTGCACGGCCCCGATCCACAAAAAAGCCCTGATTGACGGCGCGGATTTTGCCTATCCGGGCCATACGGAGTTTCTTGCAGCCCTTGGCGACCGCAAACGTGTTGTCATGATGCTGGCCTCGGACCGTCTGCGGGTGGTGCCCGCAACCATTCACATTGCGCTCGCCGAGGTCCCCAAGGCTCTGACCCCGGCTGTGCTGCGCGAAACCATCGAAATCACTGCAAACGGCCTGACCCAACAATTTGGTATCAGCCAGCCCCGCATTGCAATTGCCGGGCTCAACCCGCATGCCGGCGAAGGCGGCGCAATGGGGAACGAGGAACTGGCCTGGATCAATGGCCTTTTAAACACCATGCAAGGCGAAGGCTTTACCCTCACCGGCCCGCATCCGGCAGACACGCTGTTTCACGCTGCCGCCCGTGCCCGCTATGATGCAGCCATCGCCATGTACCACGATCAGGCCCTGATCCCGATCAAAACGCTGGACTTCGACCAGGGTGTCAATGTCACCCTTGGCCTGCCCTTTATCCGCACGTCGCCGGATCATGGCACGGCCTTTGATATTGCAGGCCAAGGCATTGCCAATCCCGACAGCCTGATCGCGGCGCTGCGCATGGCCCAGACCATGGCAAAGTCCAGCCAAACTTCTTTTGGCTAAAAATACTCCGGGGTGAATGCGCGGCACGCGCAGAGGGGCAGACGCCCCTTACCCCCTTTCCAGATCGCACACATCCGCTTATGAAGCCCCTCATGAGTGCCATCGACAATCTCCCCCCGCTGCGCGAAGTCATCGCGACCCACCAGCTCTCGGCCAAGAAATCCTTGGGCCAGAACTTCCTGCTGGATCTGAACCTGACCGCAAAAATCGCGCGTCAGGCAGGTGATCTGACGGAATGCGACGTTCTGGAAATCGGCCCCGGCCCCGGTGGTCTGACGCGCGGGCTTTTGTCCGAAGGCGCCCGGCGCGTGCTGGCGATCGAAAAAGACGCCCGCTGCCTGCCTGCTCTGGAACAGATTGCTGCGGCCTATCCGGGCCAACTGCAGGTCATCAACGGCGACGCGCTTGAAATCGACCCGCTTGAACATCTCACCCCGCCGATCCGTATCGCAGCCAATCTGCCCTACAATGTCGGCACCGAACTTCTGGTCCGTTGGCTGACACCGCAACAATGGCCGCCGTTCTGGCAGAGCCTGACGCTGATGTTCCAGCGCGAGGTCGCGGAACGCATTGTGGCCCAGCCAGGCTCTAAAGCCTATGGTCGCCTTGCCATTCTCGCCCAATGGCGCGCGGATGCGAAAATCGCCGTGTCCCTGCCGCCCGAAGCCTTCACGCCACCGCCCAAGGTCAGCTCGGCCGTGGTGCATCTGACCGCCCTGCCTGAACCGCGCTACCCGGCGGATGCGGCAACACTGTCCCGTGTGGTGGCTGCGGCCTTCAACCAGCGTCGCAAGATGCTGCGCGCCTCTCTGAAGGGCGTGGCCCCCAATATCGAAGACCACCTCGCAGTCGCCGGCATCCCGCCGACCGAACGCGCAGAGCAGGTGAGCCTCGAGGCGTTCTGCGCCCTTGCCCGCAGCCTGAAACCACTGGAGTGACCCAAATGACCGCTGCCACCTCTATTCGTCCTGAAATGCCCGAGGATGCGGCAGCGATCTTTGATCTGACACAGACCGCCTTTGCATCGATGCCTTACAGCGATGGCACAGAAGGCCCCATCGTTGAGGGTCTGCGGCGCGACGGGGATCTGCTGCTGTCGCTGGTGATGGAACAGGACAAGCAAATCATCGGGCATATTGCCTTTTCACCGGTCACCTTCGCAGACAGTCCAGAGGCGACCGGCTGGTGTGCGCTAGGTCCTGTCAGCATTGCTCCAGATCATCAGGGCAAAGGACTGGGTCGCACCCTGATTGAGACAGGTTTGGATCAGATGCGCGCCAAGACCTGCCCGGGCATTGTCCTCATTGGCGCCCCTGACCTCTATGGCCGCTTTGGCTTTAGTGCGGACTGTGGTCTGACCTATCAGGGGCTGGACGGGAAATACGTTCAGGCCCTGAACCTCGTGGAAGCCACAGCGATGCCGCGCGGTGAAATACATTTCGCAGCGGCGTTCAACTTGGCATAAGAAGCGAACGTCAAAGCACACGTCAGGCAAAGAAAAACCCCGGTCATCCTGCGATGCCGGGGCTTTTTATTTGTTTTGTTGAACCGATCACTCTGCCGCTTCTGGGGTGCCCTCAGCACTGGGTTTGGGCTTGCGAGTGCGCTTGGGCTTCTCGCCCTCGGCAGGTGCCTCGCCTTCAGCAGCCGCCGCAGACTTCGCAGGCGCACGGCGTGTGCGTGGCTTACGTGCTGGCTTCTTGGCCGCAGCAGGTGGCTCCCCTTCCGGGGTTTCAACCAGACCGCTGTCAGAAGCTTCCGCTTCCGGTGCCGCTTCTTCGCGCGGGTCGGTCATTTCATTCTGGGACGCTTCAGGTGCTGCGGGGGCCTCCGCAGCGACTTCAGCCGCAGCAGCCGCTTCGCGCTCCTGACGTTCCAGACGCTCTTGGCGTTCGCGGTCCCGCTCTGCCTGGCGTTCGCGGTTCTGGCGTTCCTGCTCTTCGCGGCGCGCTTCGATTTCGCGCTGTGCTTCGTTCAGCATGCGCAGGTAATGTTCCGCGTGCTGTTGGAAATTCTCGGTTGCCACGCGGTCATTGCCCAGCTGCGCATCGCGCGCCAGCTGATTGTATTTGTCAATGATCTGCTGCGGGGTTCCGCGTACTTTTCCCTCGGGGCCGGAGCTGTCGAACACGCGGTTCACAACATTTGCGCCATTGGGGCGGTTGCGGTTCGATTTCGAACGCGAACGTGATTTTGACGATCTCATATGCCTACGTCAGCCTTGGGTTTATTTGTCGATGACCACGTGATGGGCGCGTTTGCGCCGGGTCTTCGAATTTTTTGGGCTTGGCGTCGCCGAGAGGAGCGTTTTAAGTCCTCTTGCAACAGCGACACTTTGAGTAACCATGTATCGGCGCCTCATACAAGAGGGTAACACGGAAAATCCTGAAATTTCGTTCGCAAATCGGGCTTTTTCGAACAAAAAACGCTTATCAGACCGAATTGTCGGCGGTCTTCACGCCCAACACCACGCGGTCACGCCCATCCAGATCCGGCAGTACCCGAACCGCGTCAAGTCCAGCGTCTGTGAAGAAACCCGCCACCGCAGCCCCTTGTGTGGGGCCAATTTCTACCAAAACACGGCCACCTGGGGCCAGAAAAGCCCCAACACCAGAGGCAATTGCGCGATAACAGCTTAACCCGTCGCCGCCATCGGTCAGGGCCAGATGGGGTTCGTGGTTCAACACCTCGTCCGACAGGCCATCCATTTCCTCGAGCGCGATATAGGGTGGGTTGGACACGATCAGATCGAACTTTCCCTCTATTGCAGAAAACCAGTCAGACTGCCGAATGTCGCAGCGCGCCTCGACCCGGTGCAAAACCGCATTGGCCGATGCCTGAAGGCAGGCCGCCTCGCTGAGATCCACACCCAGCCCCTGTGCGCCTTCTCGTTCGGCCAGCAGCGTCACCAGAATGCAGCCGGAACCCGTCCCCAGATCCAAAACCCGTTCGAACGGCTGTGCCAGCGCTGCTTCGATCAGACTTTCGGTTTCCGGGCGCGGGTCAAGCACCTCGCCCGAGACCTTAAAGCGGCGCCCATAGAATTCCCGTTCGCCAATCAGATGCGACACGGGCACCCGGATGGCCCGCAAAGAGACCAGCTGCTCGTAGCGTTCTGCCACATCCTCGGCCAGTTCCTCAGGCGCAATCAGGGTGACCCGGCTGGCTTCGATCTTGGCTGCATGTGCCAGCAATACCCGCGCATCGCGTGCGGGGTCTGCCACACCTGCGGCCCGAAGACGCGCGGCGGCGGCGGCCATGGCCTGCGCAGCCGTCAGAGGTTGAGCTGAGCTCATTGCCCCATCTCCGCCAGCTGCTTCGCCTGATGATCCGCGGTCAGCGCATCAACGATTTCATCCAGATCGCCGCCCATGATCTGTTCCAGCTTATAAAGCGTTAGGTTGATCCGGTGGTCCGACATCCGCCCCTGTGGGAAATTATAGGTGCGAATACGTTCGGAACGGTCGCCCGAGCCGACCTGACTGGCCCGATCCGCCGAACGTTCGCTGTCGATGCGCTGGCGCTCCATATCGTAAAGCCGGGTGCGCAGCACCTGCATGGCGATCTCGCGGTTGCGGTGCTGGGATTTTTCCGAACTGGTGACAACAATTCCTGACGGCAAGTGGGTAATCCGCACCGCCGAGTCCGTGGTGTTCACGTGCTGCCCGCCTGCCCCTGAAGACCGCATGGTGTCGATCCGCAGGTCATTGGCGTTAATCTCAATATCTACATCTTCGGCTTCGGGCAGCACGGCAACTGTAGCAGCCGACGTATGAATGCGCCCGCCGCTTTCGGTCGCGGGCACGCGCTGTACCCGGTGCACACCGCTTTCGTATTTCAATCGGGCAAAGACGTTTTCGCCTTTGATATGGGCGACCACCTCTTTGATCCCGCCCAGTTCGGTTGCGGCTTCCTCAATAATGTCAAATTGCCAGCCGCGCGCCTCGGCATAGCGCTGATACATGCGCAGCAGGTCGCCCGCAAACAGCGCAGCCTCATCCCCGCCGGTGCCGGGACGGATTTCCAGCATCGCCGGTTTGGTGTCGGCCGCATCCTTGGGCAAAAGCGCGATCTGCAGCGCTGCCTCGGCCTCGGGCAGGCGCGCCTTCAACTGCGGCAGCTCTTCTTCCGCAAGCGCCTTCATATCCGGGTCCGACAGCATCAGCTCCGCTTCTTCCAGATCCGCAAGAAGCTGGCGGTAGCTGGCCACCTGATCGGCCACCGGTTTCAGATCAGAATATTCCTTGGCCAGCGCCGCAATATCGCCCGACCCGTCGGCCATGGCGGCTTCCAGATACTCAAATCGCTGTTGGATCTGCACGAGACGGTCTTCGGGGATCATTCGGGGCCATTCCTGTTGTTTTTTGCTCCCGTTTTGGCACGGGTGAGACATGTGATAGGGTAGAGCCATGAAACTTGCCAGTGTTCTTGTACTCTCCGGCCTGCTTCTGCCTGCAATTGCGGTGGCAGATCCTGCCGCGGATCCGGCCATGCAATCGCAGGTGCACCCCGTTTGGCAGCCGCCCCCCTATGCAAAACCACCCGATTGCTTTTGCACCGACCGGAGCGGCGCAAGGATCGAACTGGGCCAGCAACTGTGTCTTCAGGTGGATGGGCGCATGTTCACCGCCCAATGCCAGATGTCGCTGAATGTGCCCATGTGGCGCAAGCTGCATGACGGCTGCGCAACCTCACAGCACCCTCAACAGGGTTTTGCTCACATCTGATCCAGCCAGCGACTGACGCGCTTTCGGTTTACCCCAAGATCGCTGCCACCAAAGCGCAGGCGGGCAAAGATCAAGAGATCATCGCCCTTCTGCTGCACGGTCGTATAATCTGGGAAATTCCAGACCAGCGACCGGGTGATGTAGGTCACCCGCCCTTCCGCCACACTGCCCGCCAGAACAGAGGTGCGCGGCGTGGCCCGGATGATCACATCCAAAGCGGCCAAATCACCCCCGTCAACACGGCGTTGGACGCCGCCGGGCAGCGTGTCATCTGTCGTAAACTCCAGCGGCTGATGCCAGCGCGCAGGGTCCGACGGCGCCAGTCGCACCCAAGCTCCCAGCCCGAGCACACCCAGCATCGCGACCGCAAAGATCAGCCCCATGCGGCTCACTCAGCGGTGTCGGATTGCTGCGGCAGAATACACAGCATTTCGTAAACCAGATTGGCGGCAACCAGCGATGTGGTTCCGGTCGGATCATAGGCAGGGGCCACCTCGACCATATCGCAGCCAACAAGGTTCACACCTTTCAGCGCGCGGATGAGTTCCAGCATCTGCATCGAAGTCAGGCCGCCAATCTCGGGCGCGCCAGTTCCGGGCGCAAAAGCTGGGTCCAGCGCGGAAATATCAAAGCTCAGGTAGACCGGGCGGCCGCCAATATCGCGGCGGATTTCTGCGCCAAGACCGGCAAGAGATCGGTTCCAAAGCTCGGACGCCAGGAAATGCTGGAACCCCCAGCCCTGCGCATCCTTCAGCTCGGTCGCGGTCTCCCCCGTGCCACGCAGACCGATCTGATAGACTTTCTCTGCATCCACCAGACCTTCTTCCTGCGCGCGGCGGAACACGGTCCCGCCGGTGTCACGCTCACCAAAGGTTGCCTCGCTGGAATCGCTGCGTGCATCCACATGGATCACCGCAACAGGCCCGTGTTTGCGCGACATGGCACGCAGAATCGGCAGGGTGATCGACTGATCCCCGCCCAGCGCAACCGGTACAACATCGCTGCCCGCAAGGATGGCTTCAAAGCTTTCCTCAACAATGCGCAGCGTATCCGGCAAGGAATAGGTGTTGATCGCCAGATCGCCAATATCGGCAATATTGTGGGTGTCAAACGGCGCATCACCGGTGGTCAGGTTATAAGGGCGGATTGCCGCGCTTTGGTTGCGGATTTCCTTGGGCGCGAACCGTGCGCCAGACCGCCAGGAGGTGCCGATATCCATAGGCACGCCCAAAATCGCCACATCCAGCCCGTCCAACGAATGGGCCAGCGGCAGCCGCATAAAAGTGGTGGGGCCCGAAAACCGTGCCAGATCATTGCCACTGATCGGTTGGTTCAGCTCTGTCATTCTTGCCTCGTTCTCCGGCCTGTTCTGCCGGGATTTGCGTTTTGCAACTTGGGCGCCCCATCATGGCCATCTGGGACCATGGGCACCGGGTTCGGAAAAGACATGTCAGGTTTTGACACCCAACACGCCTCCCACTCCGCTCACCCCGCACATACCCAAAGGCGAAACTCTTGTCATCCGCCGACCGCACGCCGGACGAAATCAACCCAGCGGCTGTGCCTTCTCTACAAGCCTTGCAAAGAAGGAGGCCCCAATCGGTGCAATGTCGTCGTTGAAGTCATACGCCGGGTGGTGCAGCCCGGCACTGTCGCCCTGACCAACGAACAAATAGGCCCCGGGCCGCGCCTCCAGCATATAGCCAAAGTCTTCGGCCCCCATTTCACGACTGGCCTGCCCCTGCACGCGGTCGTCGCCCGAAATATCTTTGGCCACACCCGTGGCAAAACTTGCCTTTTCCGGGTCATTCACGGTTGGCGGGTAGCCTTCTTCATATTCCAGCACGGCCTCAACCCCATAGGCGATGGCCTGGCCTGCACAAATCTCTTCCATCCGCCGACGCACCATGGCCTGCACGGATTTGTCAAAGGTGCGCACCGTGCCGTTGATATAGGCGGTTTCCGGGATCACATTGTCGATCGTGCCGGTGTGGATCTGCGTCACAGACACCACCAGATCCCCCAGCGCATGGTGATTGCGGCTGACAATGGTCTGGATGGCAGTTGCAATGGCACAGGCCGCAACCACCGGATCACGCGCCTCATGTGGCATCGCCCCATGACCGCCCAAACCTTTAATATTAATATGGAACGTATCGACCGCCGCCATAATCGGTCCCGGTGTGGTCAGGAAATACCCCTCGGGCAAACCCGGCGCATTGTGCAGCGCATAGACCTCACCAATGTCAAAGCGGTCCATGATCCCTTCTTCGACCATAATCCGACCCCCGCCAATGTTTTCCTCGGCCGGCTGAAAGATCAGCGCAACGCGGCCCGAAAATTTACGTGTTTCGGTCAGATATTTGGCCGCCCCCAGCAACATGGTCGTATGGCCATCATGGCCACAGGCGTGCATGGCACCCGCATGAGTCGAGGCATATGCCGCACCGGTTTCCTCTGTCATGGGCAGCGCATCCATATCAGCGCGCAAGCCAATGGTTGGCCCCTCGCCCTGCCCTTCGATGAGTGCAACAATCCCGGTCTGCGCGATCCCTTCGTGAATCTCATCCACGCCGATCTCGCGCAGACGCTCGGCAACAAAGGCCGCGGTTTTGGGCAGATCCAGCCCCAGCTCCGGGATCTGGTGCAGCGCGCGCCGCCAGCCCTTCATTTCCTCGGCATAATCGGCGATACGGTTCACAACCGGCATAACGCGGCTCCTGACAAAGACTCGGGGTTCCCTGAAGGTAAAACACGCAAAGCGAGTAAGGTGCAATGGAAGACACGTCCCTGATCCACAACCGCGACGCAGGCATCGAACGTTTGCTTGAAATCATGCGCGCCCTGCGCGATCCAGAGGCAGGATGCCCCTGGGACATTGAGCAAACCTTTGCCACCATTGCCCCCTACACCATTGAAGAAGCCTACGAGGTCGCCGACGCCATCGAACGCGAGGCCTGGGACGAACTCAAAGGCGAACTCGGCGATCTGTTGTTTCAATCTGTCTTTCACGCACAGATGGCGGATGAAGCAGGGCATTTCAATTTTCAGGATGTCGTGCGCGTGATGTCCGACAAAATGGTCTCACGTCACCGGCATGTGTTCGGCGATCAAAGCAACCAGAAATCCGCCGACCAGCAGATCGCGGACTGGGAAGCCATCAAAGCGGAAGAACGCGCCGCCAAGGCAGAGACCGGCACGCTCGACGGGGTTGCTCCCGGCCTGCCCGCCCTGCTGCGCGCCTACAAACTGCAAAAACGCGCCGCACGCGTCGGCTTTGACTGGCCGACCACAACCGAAGTGCTGGCAAAAATCACCGAAGAAGCCGCCGAACTGGTGGAAGCCCGCGAAACCCTCACTCAGGATCAGGTCGAAGAAGAGTTTGGTGATCTGATGTTTGTGATGGCCAATCTGGGCCGTCATCTCGGGGTAGAACCCGAAGCCGCCCTACGTCGCACCAACGCCAAATTCATCCGCAGATTCGAAGGCGTCGAGGCCAAACTCGCCGCGCGTGGCAAAACGCCCGTCCAATCCGATCTCTCAGAGATGGATGCCCTTTGGGACGCAGTGAAGGCAGACGAAAAGGCCGCCAAGACGGCAAAGTAACACAATTCGCACCTCAAACGGCGCCCCAAGCTGGTCACCTCCGCCTGCCCCCCGTGCCAACTTCATCTTTTTTAAAATATCCTGGGGTGAATGCGCGTCTGCGCAGAGGGGCAAAGCCCCTCCCCTGCTCCCGGTCGCCAAATCAATACGCAAGAACCCGCCAACCCACGGCAAACACTGGACATCCCCTGCCCGCCTTGCAACTGTCGCGCGATACGACCCCGGAGAAACAAGAATGACCGCCCGCAAAATCATTATCGATACCGACCCCGGCCAAGACGATGCCGTTGCTCTCTTGCTGGCCCTTGCCAGCCCGGAAGAGCTGGATCTGCTGGGCGTGACATGCGTGGCCGGCAATGTCCCGCTCGCCCGCACCCACACCAACGCCCGCATGGTCTGCGAAGTGGCGGGCCACCCCGAGGTCAAGGTTTTTGCAGGCTGTGAGGCCCCGCTTGAACGCCCGCTGATGACGGCCGAATTTGTCCACGGCCGCACCGGGTTGGATGGCCCCGACCTTTGGGAACCCGAAATGCCCCTGCAGGACCAGCACGGCGTGGACTTCCTTATCGACACCCTGCGCAGCGAAGCCCCTGGCACCGTCACCCTCTGCACCCTCGGCCCGCTGACCAATATTGGCGCCGCCTTCCGCAAGGCCCCCGACATCATCGACCGCGTTCAGGAACTCGTGATGATGGGTGGCGCTTATTTTGAGGTCGGCAATGTGTCCCCGGCAGCGGAGTTCAATATACTCGTCGACCCAGAAGCCGCCGAAACCGTGTTCAAATCCGGCGTGGCAATCACCATGATGCCGCTGGATGTGACCCATAAGGTCCTCACCCTATCCTCCCGTCGTCAGGCATTTCGCGACCTCGGCACCAAAGTTGGCGTCTTCACGGCGGACATGCTTGATTTCTTTGAACGGTTCGACGTTGAGAAATATGGCAGCGACGGTGGTCCCCTGCATGATCCTTGTGTGATTGCCTACTTGCTGAAGCCCGCGCTGTTCAGCGGTCGCCACATCAACGTCGAAATCGAAACGCAGTCCTCCCTGACCGTCGGCATGACCGTCGCCGACTGGTGGCGGGTGACCGATCGCACGCCAAACGCGATGTTCATGCGCGATGTGGATGATACCGGGTTCTTTGAGCTGCTGACCGAACGGTTGGGCCGTCTATGATCCTGCCGGGAACACCAGCGCAGCTTATCAATGGGCTCATTGCGCCAGCAGATGCGGAATGGCCCGCCCTGGCGCAGCGGGAATGCGACCGCTGGCGTGCCGCCGCCCTGCCCGGCCTTCTGCGCATCCATCACATCGGCTCCACTGCTGTCAAATCCATGCCAGCCAAGCCGGTTCTGGACCTTCTGCCGGAGTTTGGAAGCCTCGACGCGCTTGACGCCGCGCGCGCACAGATCGAAGGCCTAGGGTATCAATGGATGGGCGAATACGGCCTGCCCGGTCGGCGCTATTGTCGCTTGGACGACCCCAAGACCGGCAACCGCACGGTGCAGGCCCATGCCTATGTTCAGGGATCGCCCGAGATCACGCGCCATCTGGCTTTTCGCGACGCATTGCGTGCCAATGCCAGCTTGCGGGCGGCTTATGCAGCGGTCAAAGGCAAATGTGCGGCCTTGCACCCGGGCGACGCTCGGGGCTATGGGAAGTGTAAGTCCGACTGGATCCAGAAAGTCGAAGCCCGCGCCCTTGCCGCCGCTTCTGCGTCCGGGCCCATTGCCCCGCCTATCGCCCCGGTTGAGGAGCCCCCGTCATGAGCGCCGCCCTACATCTTGCCCGCCCCGAAGATCTGCCCGCCGTTCTGCGGCTGGTCGCGTCCTTTCACGAAGGCGCAGGTATCCACTCTGACGACGCCGCCCGCGAAGCCGCGCTTGTACCGCTTCTGGAAGGCAACCCCTATGGTGCCATTTACCTGATCGGGCCAACCCGCGCGCCGATTGGCTATGTGGTGGTGACGTTTGGCTGGTCAGTGGAACTGGGCGGTATGGACAGTTTTGTCGACGAAATTTTCATCCGCCCCGCCGTGCGCGGCCGCGGCATCGCAACCGAAGTTTTGGGCAAACTGGCCACCACCTTGAAAAGCGCAGGCATCAAAGCCCTGCATCTTGAAGTCGACCGTGAAAACGAAGCCGCACAGCGCCTTTACAGCCGCGCCCGCTTTCGGGCCCGCGACAGCTATATGCTGATGACCCGGATGCTTTAGTCGCTGGTGACAAGCAGATCCGAGCCCGGCTCCATGCGGAACCGCTCATCCCCTACGGAAAACAGAATATTGCAAGCGCCGCTGCATCGGTGCCCCTCTGGAACAACCGTTGCAATCCGAACGCCGGTTTCTTGCGCCTCTGCCAAGACAGTGGCCAACCGGAAGGCCTCTGCCTCATCGCCGCCATCACTGGCCAGCCAAAGGCCAATGGGAGCATGGCGCGGCTCTTCCAGGGCTGCAGCCCAGAAGGCCACGAGGAACCCGGTTCGGCCGTCCTCGTGGATCTCTCCACTCAGGCGCAAACCTCCGGGCGTGCGTTCCCATTCGGCAAAAGACAGGCCGGGCACAAGGCATAAAGCCAGTGCAAAGGCGGAAATGCAGGCGGATTTCTTTTGATAGTCTGACACGACAGGACCCCTTTACGTAACACTCCCCCTGTTTTCGGGGGTTGGCCCAGCTTGTCATGTAATCGTTACAAAACCCAGACTCGCGCCGCAGAAACGCAAAAGGGCGCACAAAATTTGCGCCCTTCCTAGGGAGGGTTCGTCAATAATTGAAACATTGTCACCCAGCAGGCAACAATGGGATCTGCGGAGCCTTATCCAAGGCGATCAAACCCCGATTGCGCGGGTCGTCTACAATCTCGATCGCGCGCCCATAGGCTTCAAACCCGGAGCGTTCGTAAAAGCCCAGCGCCTGCGGACTGTCCAGCGTACAGGTATGGACAAAGAACCGTTTGATGGGGCGGGCAAAGGCCCGTTCCAACGCGTGTTCCATCAGCCAGCGGCCAATCCCGCCGCCCACCAGATCGGGCGCCAGCCCAAAGAAGGAAAGTTCACAGTCGCCATTGTCGAACCACTCAAGTTCCAGCAAGCCGAGATCCCGCCCTGCGCGGCTCACGGACCAGACCTCGACCGCGTCGCGCGCCAGATGCGCGGCCAGCTTCTCGTCGGCCATCTCAAGGCGCGAGAACCAAAGGTAGTCTTCACCAACCAAACGGTAGAGATCGCGGTACCAATCCACGGTCGGTGCGGCGTGGCGCTGTACAGACAGCCCCGAAGGCAATGACACGTCACGCGAAGCCGGGCGCGCGAACATCTGCAAATAGGTCACCACAGCGGCGATTTTGCCGGGGGTGAGCTCGGTTATACCGTCCGCTAGGGTCATCTGAGATCTCTCGTATCGGTCAAAGAAAAGAATAGTCGGCAAACATTGCCGCTTCACCGACCTTTTCACCAGCCTCATCGTGCAAAGTCCAGATCACCGCATTGCGGATCTCAAACCTTTTGCAGGTCGCGCTGATGCGGATGCCAGAATAATCCTCAACACAGCCATACTCACGCATGCGTTGAAACATTGCGTCACGTTGATCGCGGTGCTGCGCCTCTGCTGTCAGGCGCGAGGGAAGCGTTGTCAGCCGGTCCCAGCCCATCTCCCAGAGGGTCTGAGCCATCAGGTTGCCATAGGTCAGCACCGGATCTTCGCTGACATCATGGGACAGGATCACAAAAGGCGCGTGATACAGGCCCTTTCCCGATACATCGCTGTGCAAGGGACGGCCCAGCTGCGCCTCAAAAGACCGCGCCAGAAGGGCCGCGTGATCTGCGCAAAACCCATTGTCGATGGATGGTTCCACTGCATCCTCCCAAATGCAAAAAAGGCCCCGCCGAGGCGGGGCACTTTCCTATGTCTTTACCGAAAGGTCAGCCCTTCAGGATCGAACGGCCTGCGTATTCCGCAACCTCGCCCAGCGTTTCCTCGATACGGATCAGCTGGTTGTATTTTGCCAGACGGTCAGAGCGCGACAGCGAACCGGTTTTGATCTGGCCGCAGTTGGTCGCAACGGCGAGGTCCGCAATGGTCGCATCTTCGGTTTCGCCCGAACGGTGGGACATCACGTTGGTGTAACGTGCGCGGTGCGCCATATCGACGGCCTGCAGGGTCTCGGTCAGGGTGCCGATCTGGTTGACCTTGACCAGCATGGAGTTTGCCACGCCCTGCGAAATGCCATCGGCCAGACGGGTCGGGTTGGTCACGAACAGGTCGTCGCCCACCAGCTGCACCTTGTCACCGATCTTGTCGGTCAGCAGCTTCCAGCCTTCCCAATCATCCTCGGCCATGCCGTCCTCAATGGAGATGATCGGGTAATCGTCGCACAGCGCCGCCAGATAATCCGCGTTCTCAGCTGAGGTCAGCGATGCGCCCTCGCCTTTCATCTCGTATTTGCCGTCCACGAAATATTCGGTGGAGGCACAGTCGAGCGCCAGATAGATGTCTTCACCCAGCTTGTAGCCCGCTTTTTCAACGGCCGTTTTGATGAAGTCCAGCGCAACGCGGGTGGATTCCAGCGCCGGCGCAAAACCACCCTCATCACCGATGCCGGTGTTGTAGCCTGCGGCAGACAGCTCTTTCTTCAGGGTGTGGAACACCTCAGCGCCCATGCGGATCGCGTCGCGGATGTTGTCCGCAGAGACCGGCATGATCATGAATTCCTGAATGTCGATCGGGTTGTCCGCGTGCTCACCACCGTTGATGATGTTCATCATCGGCACCGGCAGAACACGGGCAGAGGTGCCGCCCACGTAACGGAACAGCGGCTGCGCGGTGAAGTCGGAGGCGGCTTTGGCACAGGCCAGCGACACACCGAGGATGGCGTTTGCGCCCAGGCGACCTTTGTTGTCGGTGCCGTCCAGTTCGATCATTGCCGCGTCAATCGCGACCTGCTCGGTGACGTCAAAGCCAACCAGCGCGTCGGCGATTTCGCCGTTCACGGCCGCAACCGCTTCCAGCACGCCTTTGCCCATGTAGCGGGATTTGTCGCCGTCGCGTTTCTCCACGGCTTCATGCGCGCCGGTGGAGGCACCCGAGGGAACCGCCGCACGGCCCATGGTGCCGTCTTCAAGTACAACGTCGACCTCAACGGTCGGGTTGCCCCGGCTGTCCAGGATTTCGCGGGCGTGGATGTCGATAATGGTGCTCATCGCTTTTGGTCCCTCTGTCAGACACGAATTTTGCCTGTTTCATACCAGTCGATTGTGAAAAGTAAACCTTGTTCGTTATCGCTAACGGGCGCTTTGTGAACGGGTTAGCCCTAACAGTTTGGGAAAAGGCAAAGTTTGTGCAGGGATGCGGCTTTTAGGTCACCGCTTGCGCCCGCCCCAAGCGCCGCGCGATCCGGTGTTCGCGCAGGAAGGTATAAAGCCCCGAGCCGATAATCAGCGACGCGCCTGCAATGGTCATCGCATCCGGCCGTTCGCCAAACACCAGCATGCCCCCTGCCATGGAAAACACCAGCCTCGAATAGCGGAACGGGGTCACAACAGAGGCCTCAGCCAGACGGGTGGCAGTGACAATGGCGATATAACCAATGATCGAGAACAGCGTAACGCCTGCCAAAAGCTGCCAGTCCAGCGCGGTCGGGCGGATCAATTCACTGCCCTGAATGCCGATCAGACCAAAGCCCGCCAGCGCCACCGCGCCATAGGCCTGCAAAGACACCATCGCCGCAGAAACACCCGCCCGCATCCGCCGGGTAATCAGATCACGTGCGGCAATACAGATCACCGCAACCAGCACCAGCAGAACGGATGGGTTAAACGCCTCAAATCCGGGGCGGATAATCATCATCACACCCATGAAGCCCGCAAAAATCGCGCTCCACCGCCGCCAGCCCACAGTTTCGCCCAGAAACAGGGCCGCGCCCATGGTGATCACCAAAGGCAGCGCCTGAAAGACCGAGGCCACAACCGACAAATCCACCAGCGCCAAAGCAGTGGCAAAGCACATGGCCCCCAAACCTTCGCACAGCGCACGCGCGACCAAAGCCGGATGCCAAGCTGCGCGGCTGAATACGGCTTCGCGCCGCACCACAAGATAGCCCCAGAACAGCACGCCACCTGCCGCGCCCAAAAGGACAAGGATCTGGCCGACGGACATATGGCCCGACAGCTGTTTGATGAAAATATCCTCAACGGTAAAGCCCACCATAGCCAGCAGCATGAACAGAATACCGCGCAGATTTTCCATGAGATCCATCCTTCTTCCTATCCCCAAATCCATCGCCTGCCCCCGCGTTAAGGCGCAAGCGCAAAGGCGACTAAATGTCGCTTTTGATCATGGTATTTCGTGACGACGGGCATTCAGACTTGTGATCGTGATCAGGTCTCAGTGATTGTGGTCAGACCAGACCAGACACCGTCTGCCCCTTTAGGCTGCCAGGCTGAGGAAGACATATTGCAAAACCGCCGGTCGTCCCGCCCGCACAGCAGTGGCACGCGATGCAGCATTTAAGCCGTTGATTGTGCCGACCAACAGACGGTCCGGATCCCGCCCCCTCTGCCCCGCCCAAGCGCGTTGGGCCGAGGCCGCAAAACCCTGACCGTTGAACCGGGGCAGCACGATCTCTTCTTCAACAACATCACCACCAATCCACTCCACCGCGCCGGGTGCCGCCGCAAACAGGCCAACCGTCCTCTGCGCACCTGCAACGTTGGCTTCGATCGAGACAAGCTGCCCTTCGGCATGCCAGTGGCGGATATCTCTGGGGTCAGCGGCAGTCACATGGCGATGTAACTCGGGTTCCGTTTTTTGCAGATCAGCAAATTTGTCCTCAACCACCGCAATCGCCGCCTCAGGCGACGGAAAGCGCCCCAAAGACACCCGCCCATCTGCTGGCGCCATATCGCCATAGCGGGCTGCGTGTACTGTCATGTCGATGGCTGTAGTCGCGGCTGTGCACGCCGGGCAAATTCATGTGGTCTGAAAACAACCGAGCAAAGGCGGGATCTTTGATCCGCTCGACATGCTGTTGCAACGCCGCCTCGACCTTTTCCCTCCCATTTGCGCCGAACAATCGGGTCGCGACTTCTATCTGCGGTGCAAGTGAAGGCCAATTGCACAGGCGCATTCGCCTCAGCCCTTTTTGCGCGGCACGCCATAAAGCTCCAGCTTGTGCCCCTTCAGATCAAACCCCAGCCGTTCCGCGATCTTTTCCTGCAGCGCCTCGATTTCCGGATCGCAGAACTCGATCACTTCCCCTGTGGTCAGATTGATTAGGTGATCGTGATGGTCGCGGTCGGCGTCCTCATAGCGGGCACGGCCATCGCCAAATTCCAGACGATCCAGAATCCCCGCCTCTTCAAAAAGCTTTACCGTTCGGTAGACAGTTGCCAAAGAGATCCCCGCATCCTGTGCGCTGGCACGGGCATGAAGCTCTTCGACATCCGGGTGATCTGCACTGTCCTGCAAAACCTGCGCAATGACACGCCGCTGCTCTGTCATCCGAAGACCACGGGCTTCGCAACGGGCAATGATCGTCTCGGGCATTGGCGGGGTCCTTTAGGCGTCAGAGTTGGGTCTTGTTCATAAAATACGAATCCCGACAGGAAAACAGCCATTCGGCAGGTTTTTCACACCCAAGACACTGTCTTTTCCATTGACTTTGCACCCGCAGCAGCCCATTTGGCGATCAGGCATGGCTCCCTGCCGCGTGAGCAGAGCGCCCGAATGCCCCGATCCGCCCCCGAAATGGGCCAGCGATCTGGGACAGACGATCAAGAAGACCTTGCTGCATTGCTGGGTCAGACGGGCGCAAACGACCATGCCACGGTTCCCAAAATCACGCGTGGGGCTATCTGGCGCAACCACCCTCCGGCAGTCGGCCGTGCGGGGCTCGAGGTTGTTCGCCTTCCCCCAGCGCTCGGGTTCGCCCCGGCGCAACGGCGCCGTGTTGGGTGCCTTATGAGGACGATTGTGACTGAATTTTCGACCATGGAGCTGCCCAAGCACCTCCTGACCCGCCTTGAGAACATGGGTTTTGCAGACCCGACCCCGATCCAGGCCCGTGCCATTCCCCATGCACTGCAGGGCAAGGATGTGCTGGGTCTGGCCCAGACCGGCACCGGTAAAACTGCTGCCTTTGGCGTGCCGCTGGTGGCACAGATGCTGTCCTATGGCCGCAAACCCGCCGCAGGCACCGTGCGCGGTCTGATCCTGGCGCCGACCCGCGAGCTGGCCAATCAGATTTCTGAAACCATCAAAGCCCTGACCGAAGGCTCGCCGCTAAAAACTGGCCTGGTGGTCGGTGGTGTTTCCATCAACCCGCAGATCAACCGCCTGTCGCGCGGCACCGATATTCTGGTCGCCACGCCGGGCCGTCTGATCGACATTCTGGATCGCGGTGCGCTGGATCTGGGCTCCTGTGATTTTCTGGTGCTTGATGAAGCCGACCAGATGCTGGACCTCGGCTTTATCCACGCTCTGCGCAAAATCGCGCCGCTGTTGCCGGAAGAACGCCAGACCATGCTGTTCTCGGCGACGATGCCGAAACAGATGAACGAACTGGCCGCCGCCTATCTGCGCGCACCCGTTCGGATCGAAGTGACCCCGCCGGGCAAACCGGCCGCCAAGGTCACACAATCCGTGCACTTCATCGCCAAGTCCGAAAAGCTGAGCCTCCTGAAGGAACTGCTCGCCGAGCACAAAGACGAGCGTACTCTGGTCTTTGGCCGCACCAAACACGGCATGGAAAAACTGATGCGCGTGCTGGATGGCGCGGGCTTCAAGGCCGCCGCGATCCACGGCAACAAAAGCCAGGGCCAGCGCGAGCGCGCCCTTGCAGCGTTCAAATCCGGCGAAATCAAAGTGCTGGTGGCCACCGATGTGGCAGCGCGCGGTCTGGATATTCCGGATGTCAAATTTGTCTATAACTACGAGCTGCCCAATGTGCCGGATGCCTATGTACACCGCATTGGCCGCACCGCACGCGCAGGCAAAGACGGACAAGCGGTCGCCTTCTGTGCGCCCGATGAAATCGACGAGCTGAAGGCCATCCAAAAGACCATGAAACTGACGATCCCCGTCGCGTCTGGCACCCCTTGGGAAGATGTTTCTCAACCGGGCACCAAACCGGGTGGCAAACCCGGTGGTCGCGGCGGACGTGGCCGGGGTCGCGGCGGTCCGGGTGGCGGAACCGGCCGAAGCGGCCCTTCGGCTGGAGCCAGTGAAGGCGGCAAGCCGGGTGGCTTCCGCCGTCGCGGTGGAAAGCCGGGCGGCAAACCCGGCGGCCAAGGCGGTGGTCAGGGTCAAGGCCAAGGCAGCCAGCGCCGTCGCAAAGGCTAAAACATCAGACGCCTACCCTCGCGGGTGGGCGTTTTTCTTTGGCACAAACCTGCCTGAAACCCGTTCCGCCCGCACGCCTCGCAACGATCACCAAACGCGGCTACAGTTCCCCCTGTTTCGCAGGTAGAGAAATCCAACCATTGCACCTCGACGCCTGCGGCGGATACCTCAGCGCCTGCGGCGGGCCGGGCTCTCCCGCCTCTCTTGGCG
>NZ_CYSD01000042.1 GCF_001458415.1 Tritonibacter multivorans
AGTTTGCCGCCGTGCTAAGCTATAGCATTGGTTTCATTTCAGGCGGCAAGCTTCAGGTCCGGAGATCGTCTATCATAGGCCTCGTCCGGCGTCATGATCCCATGTGATGAGTGCGGGCGTCTTTCGTTGTAGTAAGTGATCCAGTTTCCGATCCCGTCGCGGGCTTCGGAGCCGGTTTCGAAAGCGTTCAGGTAGACGCATTCGTATTTGAGGGATCGCCAGAGCCGCTCGATCATTCGGTTGTCGATCCAGCGCCCCCGACCATCCATCGAGATTTTGACCTTCGCATCGCGCAACACGTCTGTGAAATCGGTGCTGGTGAATTGCGAACCTTGGTCGGTATTGAATATCTCGGGGGGGCCGTATCGGGCCAGCGCGTCTTTCAATGCCTCGACGCAGAACCCCGCGTCCATGCTGTTCGAGAGCCGCCAGCTCAGCACCTTCCGGCTGTGCCAGTCCATGATAGCAACGAGATAGAGAAATCCCCGGCGCATGGGGATGTAGCTGATGTCAGCACACCAGACCTGGTTAGACTGGGTGATGGGTAAGTCCTTCAGAAGATATGGATATATCTTGTGCTCCGGGTGCCTTTTGCTGGTCTTCGGCTCCTGGTAGATCGGCACCAAACGCATGATTTTCATCAGCCGCCTGATCCGATGCCGCCCGCACTTGTGTCCCTCGCGAGCCAGCTGACGGGCCATCTGGCGTGAACCATACCATGGTGTCTCGAGAAACTGACGATCGATGATTTCCATGAACTTCAGGTTCTCGGCGCTTTCTCCGCGCGGCTGGTAGTAAAACGTCGAGCGTGCCAACGACAGCAGGCTGCATTGCCGCCGGACGCTGAGATCAGAATGGTCTTTCTTCACCGCTTTTTGCCTCCAGTGCCGAGGATGAGACTGGAGGCTTCCGACAAAAAATCCCGTTCCACCACCAACTGGCCGATTTTGGCATGCAGCTTTTCGACCTCTGCCGCCGATATCATCGGTTCAGCGGTCGCCGGGCCACTGAAGACCTGTGCCATGTTCTCAATCGCGGTCCGTTTCCAGCCGCTGATCATAGTGGGGTGGATGTCATACTTCTTGGCCAGCTCGGCCGTCGTGAGCTCCTCGCGGATGGCCTCCAAAGCAACCTTCGCCTTGAACTCTGTCGAATAGCGTTTTCGTTTGGTCATTTCTGTGCGTTCTTCCTCAGGCGCTACAGCTTAACACTTGGTCCGAAATCCCGCGACCATCTCTGGCAACTCCCAGAATTCTGAGGTGATCCGCGCAATTCGCGCGGCAAAGGACAGGCGCTCCACTCCCGCTTCAATCGGAAATATCAATATAGATCAGGGTGATAATGCGCGTTGTTAACGAGGTGAGAGAGGTGTCGATAAGATGACGAAAGTAAGTGCACAGACGAAAGCGAAACAAGCGGCCTCGGCTTTTATCCGCGAGGCGCGGGAGGCAGGTTGGCAACGCGCGAAGTTCGAGATCAAGCCAGATGGCAGTGTCATCGTCGATGCCAACATGGTCGCGCCAGAGGCAGCTGACGACTTTCTCAACAGTGACCTGAGAATGGGCGAATGACCCGCAAGAGCCTTCCAAAATACGTCTACAATGACAGAGGATACCTTCGGTTCATCCGGCGTTCGCGCGGCATCTCTGTCATGATGCATGAGGAAGCGGGCACTCCGGAATTTTGGGATCATTACAATCGCCTGCTTAAAGGAAAGCCAGCGCCTGCGCCGGTGAAGCGTAACTTTGAGGCCTTAATCCTGAGCTATTACGAGAGCGACGCCTACAAAAAGCTGAAGCCCCGGACGAGATCCGACTATCGGCGGTATATCAGCCACATTCGTGAGATCTGGGCCGAGAAAGACCCGGCCAGGATCGAGACCCATCATATCTACGAATTGCACCGCGCCAATGCGGATCACTGGCGGCAAGCCAATTATCTCGTCCAGGTCATGGTCGTCTTGATGAACCACGCACGATTGATTGGCTTTATTAAGAAGGAGCACGGCAATCCGGCGAAAGGCATTCCGCTCTTAAAGCAGCAGAGCGATGGCTGGGAGCCTTGGCCGGACGATGTCCGCGCAGAGTTCGAAGCGCTGGCTTCTGAGCGTGCGCGACTGGTCTACGAGCTTTGCGTTGGCACAGGCCAGCGAATTGGCGACGTCGTAAAGATGAAGTGGGCACACTTTTCCGACGAAGGATTCGATTTCACTCAGGGTAAAACCGACAAGCCGCTGTGGATCCCGCTCACTGATCGTCTCAAGGCTCACCTGGACGGGCTCGAGCGAACGGACGGCACGGTCGTGACTGACGCTAAGGGCAGGTCGGTCAGCTATCGCATCATCGCCGAGGAAATGCGCTCCATCAAAAAGAAGATGAAGCACGAGAAGGCGAGCTACTACAAAACGCACGGGCTCAGGAAAAATGCGACGATTGAGCTGTATCTGGCTGGGTGTGATGACGAGATGGTCAAAGCCGTCACCGGCCATTCAGGCGTTGAGATGCTCAAAAAGTACGGTGGGCCGATCCGGCAAAGAGAGCTCGCGAAGCGCGCTCAAGAGGCAAGAAATCAAATGGAACGAAGCAAGACCGAAACGTGAAAGTTTCAACGGTTGTTTCAAAAATGGCAGTGAAGGAGAGAAAGGATGAAGCAAGTCATTGATTTTATTGGAGGCGAGTACCGGAATCGAACCGGTGTACACGGATTTGCAATCCGCTGCGTCACCACTCCGCCAACTCGCCATCCGTGGTGTGAGGGCTGATTAATCATATGCGCGCACGGGGTGCAAGAGGTCAAATGCAACAAAGCGCACAGAAATTGCGTTTCTTTTCATGCGGCCGCGAAAACCCGCTCAGGCGTCTTCCCCGAGAAGGGCGCTGTCGGCGGCGGTCTCAATGGCCTCGGCGATCAAGGCCGCAGCGCAGGGGGCGGCCCCCAGCGACGGCAGCAGGGCGCCGGGAAATGCGCCTGCCTCCAGCGCTTCGGGAATGTCTTCGCGCACATGGTCGCCGCTTTGGGCAAAGAAGGGCAGGCACAGGCTGTGTGGCCCCAATGGCTGGGCGGCGGCCTCAATAAAAGGGTCCTGTTCTACATAACCGGTCGAAATCTGCGGGCCGGGCAGGGCCAGGCGCAGGGCACTTGCAAAGGCTTCGGCGGCCTCTGCCGCTTTGGGGCCGCGCGCGGATCCATGGGCGGCCAGAAGGATCTGTGCGGTCGCCGCGTCCCAGTTGCGTGCCACCAGCTCCCGGCGCAGCAGGTCAGCCGTGGCTTCGGGCAGATCCGGCAGCAGGCCAAAGGGCGTGGCCATTCGGTACTGCCAGCCCTTCAGCCGGTCAGGGAGGACGCGCGCTGTGAAATAGCCACGCGCCATAAAGAATGGAAAGATTACCGCACCATCTGCCATGGCAGAATCCAGCGCGCCTTTGGATGACAGCGTGGCAGATCGCACTTCCCAGCCGGACAAGTGGTCGCTGACCTGCGCCGCAATATAGGCCAGATGGATTTCCGCAGGCGGCGGGGCCGAGGGCTGGCCGTGGGAAACCAGAATGGCAATGCGAGAGGAGGTCTTCACAGGGTGTCCTTGGGCTGAGCACCGGTCGGGCGGCGCGGGCGATTGGCTTGAATACCGCAAGCTAGGGCGCTGATGTGGTGGGGAAAAGGGGGGCGCTTTAGAATATGTCAGATTTCAGGGAGTTTCCGCGCGATTAGGTGCTTGACCTCGGAATCCGCTTACCATAAATCACAACAACACCCACGAGCGGGTATGGTGAAATGGTATCATAAGAGCCTTCCAAGCTTAAGGTGCGGGTTCGATTCCCGCTACCCGCTCCAGGGTGTTCCCCCCAAACAAAAAACAACGCTGCCCGTCCTATGCCTTTTCTGGATTGCGTCAGGAATTGTCCTGAAATCCCTGCGGCTATTGCGCCTCTTGGATGGCTTGCTGCGACTGATTGCTTGACCTTTGCAAAGCGCACAGGTCAGAAAGCAGTGAAACGCCCGCTGTGAACGCCGGGCGACACGGCGAATGAAGGAACTCAGATGGCCCGCACCACCGCGCAGCGCCCGACAACGGCCCCTCAGGCCCCTGCGAACTCTGCCAATGAAGAACGCGAAACCTCGCGTAAAATTGGTGTTCTGCGCAGCCTGTGGCCCTTTATGACGCCCTACAAGACCTTGATTTTTGCGGCTTTGGCCGCGCTGACGCTCACGGCGGGCGTGTCCTTGTCGCTGCCTTTGGCCGTGCGCCGGGTGGTGGACAATTTCCGCGTCACAGATGCGGCGCTGCTGAACCAGTATTTTGTGGCCGCCCTTGCCATGGCGGCGCTGCTCGCGCTGGGCACGGGGCTGCGCTATGCGCTGGTCACCCGTCTGGGCGAACGGGTTGTGGCCGATATCCGCAAGGCGGTCTTTGACCGTGTGATCGGGATGAGCCCTGCGTTCTACGAACGCATTATGACCGGCGAAGTGCTGAGCCGGATCACCACGGATACCACGCTGATCCAGTCGGTGCTGGGCTCCAGTGCGTCGATTGCACTGCGCAACCTGTTGATTTTCCTCGGCGGTCTGACCCTGATGCTGCTGACCTCGGCCAAGCTGACAGGGTTGGTGTTGCTGATTGTTCCGGCTGTTGTGGTGCCGATCATGGTGCTGGGGCGCCGCCTGCGCGGGATCAGCCGCGAGAACCAGGACTGGATCGCGGCGTCTTCGGGCAATGCGGGCGAAGCGCTGGGCGCGGTGCAGACCGTGCAGGCCTTTACCCATGAAACCGAAAGCCGCGCAAAATTTTCGGAGCTGACCGAGACTTCTTATGCTGTCTCCAAACGCCGGATCCAGACCCGCGCTTACCTGACGGTCATTGTGATTTTCCTCGTGTTTTCCGGCATTGTCGGCGTGCTGTGGATCGGCGCAAATGACGTCCGCCAAGGCCACATGAGCGAAGGCACTTTGGTGCAGTTCGTGATTTTCTCGGTCATGGTGGCGGGATCGGTCGCGGCGCTCTCGGAAATCTGGAGCGAGCTGCAACGCGCGGCTGGCGCGACCGAACGGCTGATCGAACTTTTGAACGCTGAAGACACCGTCAATGACCCGTCCGCACCGCAACAGCTGGCAACACCGGTGCGCGGCGAGATTACCTTTGACGACGTGTCCTTCCACTATCCAACCCGCAAGGATGTCTCGGCACTGGACGCGGTCACGCTGACCATCAAGCCGGGCGAAACCGTGGCCTTTGTTGGCCCCTCGGGCGCGGGCAAAACCACCGTTATCCAGATGATCCAGCGGTTTTATGATCCGCAGTCGGGCGTCGTGCGCTTGGATGGGCATGCCCTGACCGAAGTTGCGCGCGCCGAATTCCGTAAACATATTGCCCTGGTCCCCCAAGATCCGGTGATCTTTGCCGCCTCTGCCCGCGAAAACATCCGCTTTGGCCGGTTGGACGCAACAGATGCCGAGGTCGAGGCCGCCGCACAGGCCGCCGCCGCACATGAGTTCATTTCCAAACTGCCCGAGGGGTATGACAGTTTTGTCGGAGAACGCGGCGTCATGCTTTCCGGTGGTCAAAAACAGCGTATAGCCATTGCCCGTGCCATCCTGCGCGATGCGCCGGTGCTGCTTCTGGACGAAGCGACCTCGGCGCTGGATGCGGAAAGCGAACGTCTGGTGCAGGCCGCTGTCGATCAGCTGTCGCAGGATCGGACCACCGTTGTGGTAGCGCACCGTCTGGCCACGGTCAAAAAGGCCGACCGTATTGTCGTGATGGATGCCGGGCGGATTGTTGCCACCGGCACCCATGACGAACTGGTCGCAGAAGGTGGGCTTTATGCCCGTCTGGCGCGGCTTCAATTCACCGATGGCGCCGCGCTCTGACCCGATCAGCGCCCCGGCCCACATCAAAAGAGACAAGAACCCCGCCGATTCCGGCAAATCCCCTCGAAATGGCGCAGCGTCAAACCCTGCCTTCCCTAACGTGAAGGTTAAGGCTCGCTTGCGCGATGCAACATTTGCAATCATTTTGGGGCGCGAGGAACAAGAATGTGCCAAAATCGGCCAATAGGGGAGGAGAGGACATGACTTTTGCGACACCGGCGGATGTAGCCGCGATCGAAAATCAGGCAACCTGGGAGAACCGGGTCAAGCCTGACACACTGTACCAGATGCTGTCGGAGACCACGAAGAAGTTCCCGTCTCATAAGGCGGTGAGCTATCAGATCTTTTCGGGTCCGACCGACAAGGCGGAAACCCTGACCTGGTCGCAGCTGAAAGATCAGGTCTCTCAGGCGGCGAATATGTTCCGTGCCCATGGTGTGGGCGAAAAGGACGTGATCGCCTACGTCCTGCCGAACTGTAATGAGGCGCTGGTGACCTTCCTGGGCGGTGCCGTTGCGGGCATTGTGAACCCGATCAATCCGCTGTTGGAGCCCGAACAGATCGCGTCGATCCTGCGCGAAACCGGCGCAAAGGTGGTTGTGACCCTCAAACCCTTCCCGCGCACCGACGTCAGCCAGAAGGTGGCAGAGGCCGTGCGCCATGCGCCGGGTGTCAACACCGTTCTGGAAGTCGATCTGAAGCGGTATCTGACGCCCCCGAAATCCTGGCTGATCCCGCTGGTGCGTCCCAAGGTCGACCGCAGCATTGCCCATGCGGATTACAAATGCTTCCGCAAAGAGGTCGCCAAATTCCCGACCGAGCTGCAGTTCCCCGACGCAACCGAGGACCGTGTGGCCTGCTATTTCCACACCGGCGGCACCACCGGCATGCCCAAGGTCGCGCAGCACACCTATTCCGGCCTTGTCTACAATGGCTGGCTGGGTCACGAGCTGCTGTTCTCTGAGAACGACAATGTCATGTGTCCGCTGCCGCTGTTCCACGTCTTTGCCTGCCATGTGATCATCATGTCGGCGGTCAAATCCGGCGCGCATGTGGTCTTCCCGACGCCACAGGGCTATCGCGGGGAAGGGGTGTTTGACAACTTCTGGAAGCTCTGCGAGCGCTGGAAGATCACCTTTATCATCACCGTGCCAACCGCAATCTCGGCCAAGATGCAGCGCCCTGTCGATGCGGATATCTCCACGGTGAAAACCGCCTTTTCCGGTTCTGCCCCGCTGCCCCTCGAACTGTTCCGCCGCTTTGAAGAGGCAACGGGCATTGGCATCATCGAAGGTTACGGCCTGACCGAGGCCACCTGCCTTGTGTCGGTGAACCCGGTCGATGGCGAAAAGAAAGTCGGCTCTGTCGGCCTGCCATTCCCCTATGCGGATGTGCGCATTGTCAAAGGTACGGCCGATGGCAATGTGGAATGCGGCGCTGACGAGATCGGCGAAATCTGCGTCTATACCCCCGGCGTTTTCCCCGGCAACACCTATACCGAGGCGGACAAGAACAAGGACCTCTACTACAACGAGAAGTTCTTGCGCACCGGGGATCTGGGCCGCATTGATGCTGATGGCTATCTCTGGATCACGGGCCGCGCCAAGGATCTGATCATTCGCGGTGGTCACAATATCGACCCGGCCGAAATCGAAGAGGCGCTCTTGGGGCACGAGGCTGTGGCCTTTGCCGGTGCCATCGGTCAGCCCGATGCCCATGCCGGCGAAATCCCCTGTGTCTATGTGGAACTGGTGGACGGTGCTTCCGTGAGCGAAGCCGAACTGATGGACTACTGCAAGGTCCACATCCACGAACGCGCCGCGATCCCCAAGCATCTGACCATTCTGGACGAGCTGCCGAAAACGGCTGTGGGCAAGGTCTTTAAACCGGACCTGCGCCGCGAGGCCATCACGCGCATCTACAACGAGGCCCTGTCCAAAGCTGGTCATGCCGCGCTGGTGGTGTCGGTCACTGACGACAAAAAACGCGGTCTGGTGGCACAGGTGTCGCTGAATGGCGCGGACAAGGACGCCGTGGATCACACGCTGGCGAATTTTACCCGCCCTTGGGAAGAAGCTGCCTGACACGCCGCCTAATTCGGTCTCTTGTGGCTGATAACACACTAAAAAAGCGCGCCCTCAGTGGCGCGCTTTTGCGATCTGGCGTTGCACAAGCCACGCGCTTGGCTATCGTGAAGTCGAACAGATGACCCACGAAAGCCCGCCGCATGGACAACGACACGCTTCTCGACCCTGAAATTCGCGCCTTTATCCGCCGCTCTGCCGACAGCTACCCGGGCGAGGCCGTGGATCACACGATCGAACAGCAGCGCGCATTCTACAACGACTCTGTCGCCCAGTTTCGCGAACCCCGCCCCGAAGTGGTCGAGGTCTCTGAGGCGACCGTGGGTTACGTGCAGGTGCGCATCTATTCCGCAGGCGACCCGACCCGCACGGTGCTTTACTGCCACGGCGGCGGCTGGGTGGTGGGGGATTTGAACTCCCACGACGACATCTGCGCCGAAATCTGCGCCCAGACCGGCTACCGGGTGGTGGCGGTGGACTACCGCCTCGCCCCCGACCACCAGCACCCGGCACAGTTTGACGACGCCTATGCGGTGGCCGAATGGATCGCGCAAGAATTTCCCGGCGGCATGGTTCTGGCAGGCGACAGCGCCGGTGGCGCGCTGGTGGCCTGTGTCGCCCATAAGGCGCGCGGTCAGATCGAAGGTGTGCTAGGGCAGGTGCTGATCTACCCGGTGCTGGGGCCAGAGGTTGACCGGGGTTCTTACATCGAACACGCCGAAGCGCCAATGCTGACCCGCGCCGACATGTCGATGTACAACAAAATCCGTACCGGCGGTGAGATGCCCGCTGAGGCCGACCCGACTCTTCTGCCGCTGATGGACACGGATTTCGCGGAGCTGCCGCCCACGGTGCTGTTCTCCGCCGATGTGGACCCGCTGCGCGACGATTGCCGCGACTACCGCGACGCGCTGAAAGAGGCGGGGGTGAAGGTCCATTGGACCAATGAGGAAGGTCTGGTGCACAGCTACCTGCGCGCCCGGACAACCTCGTCCAAAGCCCGCGACAGCTTTGAACGGATTTCCGTGGCCATCGAGGCGCTGGGGCAGGAGCTTTGGGGCTGGGATTGAGTGTTTGCCACAATCAATAAAGCCATTTGATGCAGAAACCTTTATCTGCTTTCTGCATCAACAATTCTTGTGTGTGGCTGATCGATTCTGTTCCGAATTGAAGGGAGCTGTCCTCTCCCCATGAATGAAGAAGGCACTGCACCAAGTGCGACACGAGGAGTACTTATTCAGTGCGGTGAACAACTGATCCGATATATGCCATTCGAAGACGGGAAGTGTTTAGGTCACTTGGGTTTTTAATGGCAGGCTTCATATCGCCCCCGGGGTGACGTTCAAATCCGCACATAAAAAACGCATTGGGTTCAGGGTGCCCAGCACTCTTTGCGCGGTCGAGAACATCTTGCCCCCAAAATTGGCTCCAAGAATAGTCTGCTATCCGATCGAACCAAGGTCTATTTTCCCCGATAAATGCGCCTTCCGTTAAATCGTGGTCGATATACAATTCACCCTGTGTTTCAGCGAAAAGGGAAATTGGCGTGTTGTCTTGTGCCAATTCTTCTTCTTCCGTCGTTGGTTCAGGGAACTCTCTTTCGCCGAACATATCCCAAAAAGCATTAGAATCTTCAGCATAGCCCACCCAGAATTGAGCCGTATGCGTTGGCCATGGTCTCGGTTCATCAATGACTATCTCGACACCCGCGGTGAACTCTTCTTCCATTTTTTGCGACGAATTCGACGCCTCAGATAAAGAGACACGCATCGTAACGCGTCCGCGTGGCTCGATTTCCAGCTCCGGCAAGTCAGAATGGGCATCATATGCCTCAAAAATGAGGCGAAACTGATAAGTCCCGGGATCAAGGACGACACTGCAATTCTGCCCCGGAGGCACGACAAGTACTTCTTTCTCACCGTCTCGCAGAATAATTTTTCCAGGAAGATCAGGTGGAGTGCGTTCAACCCGTAGGTTCGCGGCGATATCAGTCATGGGTGGGGTTATCCGTTAAAATAAGTATGAAGGCCTTGGCGTGATTAAAGTTGTTGGAGGGTCAGATGGCCGAACGAGGACCTTCAATAATATGTTGTTTTTGTTATGTTACGCGGCGGTTGAAATGTTGCCGAGCTTGTTTGTCACCCCTGACGCCACTCCTCGGTATCCATCCAGAGCGTCACCGGCCCGTCATTGACCAACCCCACCTGCATGTTGGCGCCAAATTGCCCGGTCTCTACGCTCAGGCCTTGGTCCCGCAGGGCGTCTGCAAATTGCAGATAAAGCGCCTCGCCCACATCAGGCCGTGCGGCGGAGGAAAAGCCGGGGCGGTTGCCGCTGCGGGTGTCGGCGGCCAGCGTGAACTGGCTGACCACAAGGGCAGAACCGCCCATATCCAGAACCGAGCGGTTCATCTTGCCCGCCGCATCGGTGAAGATCCGCAGCTTGGCGATTTTGCGGGCCAAAAGCTGCCCCTCGGCCTCTGTATCACCCGCCATGGCGCAGATCAGGATCAAGAGGCCCGGGCCGGTCTGGCCAACCACTGCGCCATCGACCTTGACCGAGGCCTCCGTGACCCGCTGGATCAGTGCTCTCATTGCTGGCTCGCGACATAGGCCACGCCCCCGGCGATGATCAGACCAACGAGGACCGCGGCGGCGATTTTCCACGCCGACCAGGGCCGTTCGCCCTGCACGCGGCCCGTCTGGCCATTGACCACAAAGCGGTAGGTCTTGCCGCGGTATTTATAGGCCGCCAGCCACACCGGCAGTAGCACATGTTTGAAGGTGATGTCCGACACAGCCGTGTCGATCGAGCTGATCCGCTGCCGGTCGCCGCCAATGTCAAAGCGCACGTCGCGTTCGATCACCCGGTCCATGCGCTCGCGGGCCTCGTCAAAGCCCTCGCGTAGTTCGACCGCATAGGCCTCGGCGCGAAAGCCTGCGAGGTATTTCGGCTGATAGGGCGCAAGGCGGGACATGTCCCAGGGCTCCAGCGCGTCGGTAAACCGTTTGGGCAGCGATTTTGACGCCAGCACCAGCACGTCATCAAAGAAGCGGCTGACGCGGCCACGGGCGGGTGACCAACGCACGCGGACCTCGGTGCGGACCTGCGGTTTGCCATCGACCATAACGGTGCGGTTCACGTGGTATTCGGTGCCGCGCTGGCCGGTGTAGCGGCTGTCGGTCTGGGCGTCATAGGTCCAGAAGGGGACATAGATCCCCTCCATCCGGCGGCCTTTGCGGGCGTATTTCTGCAGGCCATTGGGGGCGAACCACAGGCGGCCCAGCCAGCTCTGCATGGCCTCATGGGCGGTGCGCTCGTCCAGAGCAAAGGGAATCACCCCCTTGGGCTTGATATGCCGGTTGTCGCCGGTGTCGGCGACCACAGGTGTGGCGCAGAAGGGGCATTCGCGGGCGTGGGTGGTCGGGTCGAACTCGACCTGCGCGCCGCAGTTGGAACAGCTGGAGACGCGGGTGATCTCCATCTCGGCCTGAGGCAGCTGGTCACGGATTGCGGCGTTGAAATCCAGTTCCCGCAGGCCGCTGCCGGATTTGGCGGCTTCCCAAGGGCTTTGCAGCGCATCGCTTTCATGGCCGCAGTGGTCGCAGATCAGTTTCGAATCCTTGGGCGAAAACCGGTAATCCGCGCCGCATTGCTCGCAGGGGAAGCGGTGGCTTTCGCGCGTCTCTTTGGGCGCGGCGGGCGGGGCCGCAGTAGGGGCGGGAGGAGGAGTGTCCATCACGTGGGACCTGCTTTGTGTTGGGCGTGCTGTTGGGCGTGGTTCAGAGGTTGGAGGATCCGCCAGCGGCAAAATCAGCCAGCCGGGGGCGGCGGAGGCGGTGGGGGGGGCAGGATTGTGAACAGCTGCGCCAGTTCGGTGACGTCACCCGCGCGCAACCAGCCGTCCTGACCCGGCGTCCAGACATGGGTGTCACGGGTCAGCTGACCTTCCTGCGCCATGCGCCCCATGCGCGCCTTGGAGAAGGGGCCAGAGGTCTGTCCATCGACGGCAATGTGCCAGACATGTTCGACCGGGGGCGGGGGCGGGGCCACAGGCGCCGGGGCGGCGGGCGCCGCCGCTTGCGGGGCAGCGGGTTCGGGCCGCGCGCCCCAGGGACCCGTGGCCTGACCCGCTGCCTGCGACGGCCCGGGTGCGGCACCGAACCCTGGGTTCATCTGATGCGCCATCTGTTGGGCCATCGCCATGCCCATGCCCATGCCGAGCCCTGCGCCCATCTGCGAGCCCGGCGTGCGGGCGGCGGCGTCCATGGCCTCGGCGGCGGCAAACTGGGTATAGCGGCCCAGATCGCCGACAATGCCCATCTTGGTGCGTTTGTCCAATGTCTCTTCGACCGCGGGCGGCAGCGAGATGTTTTCAATGTAAAGCTCTGGGACGGACAGGCCGTATTCGGCGACTTTCGGTGTGATCTCGGCCGCGATCAGCTTGCCCAGATCCGCCGTATTGGCGGCCATATCCAGCACCGGGATGCCCGAGCCCGCAATCGTGCGCGAAAACTCCTGCACGATGATATTGCGGATCTGATAAGAGATCTCGTCCATGGTGAACTGGCCATCGGTGCCGACGATTTCGGTCAGGAAACGGGCCGGATCCGTCACACGCACGCTATAGGTGCCAAAGGCCCGCAGACGCACGGGGCCAAATTCGGGATCGCGGCAGATGATCGGGTTCTTGGTGCCCCATTTCAGGTCATTGAACCGTGTGGTCGCAACAAAATAGATCTCGCTTTTGAAGGGCGACTGAAAGCCGTGATCCCAATGCTGAAGCGAGGTCATCAGCGGCATATTGTTGGTCTCGAGCATATAGAGACCGGGGGTAAAGACATCCGCCAGCTGGCCTTCGTGGACAAAGACCGCCGCCTGGCCTTCGCGCACCGTCAGCTTGGCACCGTATTTGATCTCGTGACCTTCACGGTCAAACCGCATGACCATCGTGTCGCGGGTGTCATCGGTCCAATGAATGACGTCAATGAACTGACCTCTGAGAAAGTCGAAAATCGGCATCTGGCTTATCTCCCGCTGGGCGCGCGCTGGGGCGCGTTAAAAGGCTGGGGACGCAGGCGAAGCCCCGGCGTCCGGATCTGGTGTCAGCCCCATCTGCTCCGCCGCGAGGGTGGGGATCAGGGGCAGGGCTTCCTCAATACTCATGCCTGGGTTCAGGCGCGCATCATACAGCATGGCAAGAAGCTTTTCATCGTGGCTGGTCAGGCGCGCAAATTCATCGTCGTCATTAAAGATCGACGGGCGCGCACGCTGGCTGTCATTGCGCAGGCCCAATCCCTGCGCCAGCTCTTCGTGAATGCAGGCCTCGCGCATCAGGGGCGGCTGTTCGGCGCGGATCAGCGCCACCCCGCGGCTGTAACGCAGCGGGTCCGCGGCAGGGCCGCCTGCGGTCACAAGGCAGTAAAACTGACGCGGCGGGGTGGCAAACAGGGCCAGATCCGCTTCGCTCATATTCGGCAGCAGGCGCTGCACACGGGCGCGGACAAAATCCGCATCATCAAGACCCGCAAATAGCACGGTGAAATTGCCGCGCGCGCCGGTGGTGATCCGATGCCCGGTCAGCCGTGACAGGCGTGTGGCATAGGCGCTGAGCAGGGCTTTGTCCTTGATCCGTTGTTCAGCTGACACCGAAGGCCCAAAGACCGCCTGCATCACCACAGGCCCCGTCCATCGCGCCAAGCGCCCGGTTCCGCTGGCGCTGGCGTCGCCATATTCGTCATAGAAGGCCAGCGCCTGAAAGGCTTCTGACAGGTCTTCGGCGTCATAGGGCGTATCAACTGCGCCGCCATCCACACGCAGCAGTCCCCGGGTCTGCAGATCCTGTTCCAGACGGCCATAAAACAGCGCCAGCGCCTGTGATTCGGGCGAAGGCGTATAGACCTCGACCGGTTTCAGGTTGTCCGGGCGCGGTTGGGGGCGCAGCGAGGTCATCGGGGCTTCACAGCCCGCCAGTCCAAGCGCCCCCACCAAAACAGGGGCAACAAAGCGCCATCTGCCCCGGAAACCGGGGCAGGCGCGGCGGAGCCAGTCCGCCAAAGGGGTGCTTGTCGCGCCCCGCAATGGATCAGGAGGCCGGAACAGCCGTGGCGGCATTGTCCCCAACACCATCCTTGCGCGCCTTGGCCGCAGCCAACGTGTCGCGCAGGTCGGCTTCCATCTTCTTCAGATCCTCTTCGGCGGCGGCGCGTTTGGCCTTGCCTTCGTCGGCGATCTGCAGGGATTCCTGAATGGTGCCGATCAGATCCGCATTGGCCTGTTTCACCGCGTCAATGTCAAAGACGCCGCGCTCCATTTCTTCGCGGATCATCTTATTGCTCTCGCGAAGATTGGCGGCATTGGCGGTCAGAAGCTCATTGGTCAGGTCATTGGCATCGCGCACCGCGCGCGCGGCCTCGGCCGAGCGCTGAATGGTCACCGCCTGCGCCAGCTGGGTTTCCCAGAGCGGCACAGTGTTCACCAGCGTCGAGTTGATCTTGGTCACCAGTGATTTGTCGTTTTCCTGCACCAAACGGATCGAGGGCAGGGATTGCATGGTCACCTGACGGGTGAGCTTCAGGTCATGCACCCGGCGTTCCAGATCGTCTCGGGCGGCGCGCAGATCGCGCAGTTCCTGGGCTTTCATCACTTGATCGGCCTCGGGCGCGGCGGCGACGGCCGCTTCCATCGCGGGGATCTCGGTTGAGTCGAGAACAGCCAGCTTGGCTTCGCCGGCAGCGATATAAAGCGCCAGTTCATCGTAGAAATTCAGCGTCTTGTCATACAGCAGATCAAGCGATTTGATGTCTTTCAGCAGCGTGTGTTCGTGCGACAGCAGATTGTCGGTGATCTTGTCGATCTGTCCCTGCACGGTTTCAAACCGGGCGGTGAACTTGGCAAAAGGCGCAGCGCGGCCCAAGAGGCGTTCCCAGAAGGTCGGCTTGCGGCGCACATCCAGTTCCGACACCGAAAAGCCGCGGATCGTGGTGACAATATCGCGCAGACTATCGCCCGCCGGGCCCACGTCCTTGTTGCGCACGTCTTGCAGCATCGCCTGCGAAATCGTCTGCAATTCGGCCTGCGCGCTCGATCCGAAATTGATGATCGACCCGGTGTTGGCCATGTCCAGCTCATCCATGCGGATCCGGATGGCCTCGGATGTGGGGGCATCGGCAGCCTCCAAAGAGGCAACTTCTTGAGCGGGCTCGGCCAGAACCACGTCCGTGACTTCTTTCACCAGCACTTCGGCCTCGGCGGCCTTTTGTTTAACGATCTCGGACATGGGTGGTCTCTCCTGTCGGGATTATAAATTGC
This sequence comes from Tritonibacter multivorans, assembly GCF_001458415.1. Classification (GTDB taxonomy): domain Bacteria; phylum Pseudomonadota; class Alphaproteobacteria; order Rhodobacterales; family Rhodobacteraceae; genus Epibacterium; species Epibacterium multivorans. The sequence goes on from NZ_CYSD01000042.1 coordinate 15,261, forward strand.
GGTCCAGATGGACCCCTTCGCGTTCCAGCCGCTCGCGCAGCACGTCAATTTCGATGCCCAGATCGCTGCGGTCTTCGATCAGCAGCGTCTCGGTCTTGGTGGCAAAGTTGCTTTGCAGATCATCCAGCAGCGCCAGATAGTCGGCGCGCGCCTGTGCGTCCTGGCTGCGGGCATAAATATCGGCGAATTTCACCGTCGCATCGCGCGCGCCCAGCAGATAAACGGTCAGATATTTGCGCGCCGCCGTCAGGTCACGCGGGTCTTCCTCGACCGTGCGAGCCATGGTGCGGACGGTGGCCTGAAATTGTTCAACGCGGGCCTCAACCTGACGATCGCGGGCGCGTTTCACCGCATCGGCCATCGACGCCAGATGCGCCTCTGCCTCATCGACAATGCGGGCCACGCGCGAAGACTGGAATGCGTCCAGGCCTTCGGTGCCTTTGTTTTTCAGGGGATCCATACCAAACGCAGCCAGATGCAGCCCGCCGACGGCCAGCGCATAAAGCGGCGTCAGCAGGGGCTCGGATCCCGCGCTGAGCGCGGCAAGGGCCGCGCCAACAGCGGCCAGAACTGCAGCCAGAATTTTACGGGGCAAAGCCGGGCGCCGCGCCACTTTGCGGTCATTATAGGCGGCTTCGGCCTTCAGCCCTTCGCGCAGCATCACCGCGCCGCCGGTCCAGACGCCAGCGCCAATCAGGCCCAGCGCCATCGCACCGGCACCGGAAAAGACCGAAGAAAGCAAAAGCACGCCCGCAGGCACAAACATCAGGTTCGCGCGCAGCCCCACAGGGGTCACGCGCGCCGTGTTCATCGGGCCGGCGGAAGGGGTGCCTTTTTCCGGCTTTTGACCAGAGGGGCTGTATTTGCCACCAAAACGCTGCGCCATGACCTAAGCCCCCGCAATCAGCCCGGTGGCCAATCCCAGCATCAGGATCAGCAATGCGACAAAGCTAAGGTTTTTCACCCCGAACGTCTCCCCAAGTGTAACTCCCAAGAGAAATCTAGGGGATCCAAGGGCTTCTCGCTAGGGGGAACTCCGGGATTGCGGGATCAATCCCGCTGTTTTTTGCCCATGGGACGGCCTTTTGGACCAGAACGCGGCCCGGATTTGCCCGTCGGTTTACCGGTTGGCCGACCCGTTGGCTTGCCAGAGGGGCGCTCGGATGATTTTCCAAAGCTCTTGCCCGCCGGTCTGCCACCGCCCGCAGTCCCGCGCGCAGTCCCGCGCGCACCACCCGCGCTGGGCTTACCACCCTTATAAGGCGCTGTTTTTTCACCAAACTTTGTTCCCGGCTTGCCGCCCGGTTTGCTACCAGGTTTCTGCGGACGTCCCGGTCGACCGGGGCGGGTTGGGCGGTGCGGCTTGCCGCCAGCATCACCCTCGGGCTGCTCCAGACCCAGTTGGTCGCGCACCACACGTGACCGCAGCTCTTCGACCTGACCTTCTTTCAGGTCGCCCAGCTGGAACGGGCCATATGAAATCCGCAACAGGCGGTTCACCTGAAACCCAATATCTTCCATCGCGCGGCGAATTTCGCGGTTTTTGCCTTCGCGCAGACCAATGGTGACCCAGGCGTTGGCGCCCTGCTGGCGGTCAAGAGAAACCTGCATGGGCTGGAAGCGCTCGCCCTCGATCACCAGACCCTTGCGCAGGGGTTCGAAATCTTCGTCTTTCGGGCGGCCATTGATGCGCACCCGGTAGCGGCGCAGCCAGCCGGTGGAGGGCAGCTCGAGCTGGCGTTTGATGCCGCCGTCGTTGGTCAACAGCAAAAGACCCTCGGAGTTGAGGTCAAGACGCCCCACGGTCATGACGCGCGGCAGATCCTCTGGCAGCTCATCAAAGATGGTGGTGCGGCCCTTTTCGTCTGAGTTGGTGGTGACCAGACCTGTGGGTTTATAATAAAGCCACAGGCGCGGGGCTTCGGCCTCGGGCAGGGGGGCATTGTCCACCTCGATCCGGTCGCGGTCGGTCACATTCAGCGCTGGGCTGTCGATCACCTTGCCGTTCACAACCACACGGCCCGCCTCGATCATCCGTTCGGCTTCGCGGCGCGAGGCAACCCCTGCGCGCGACAGCACCTTGGCAATGCGCTCGCCCCCCGATTTTTCTGCCGGGGCGTCCGAGGGCCGCGCGCCAGCCGTGGTTTGGCCCGGCACAGGTTTCTGTGCGCGCGGCTTTGCACCCGGCTTGCGGTTGGGCTGCGGTTTGCGGGGATCGCGGGAGGAGGGGTCACGTGTGCTCATGAGGCCTGCCATAGACCAATTCGCCCCATTGCGAAAGCGCCCTTTCGGTGGCAGGAGGGGGTATGGTTTTCAAATCCTACATGTCCGAGGCACTGGAAGAGGCCCGCAACGCAGGGGCCCGGGGCGAGGTTCCGGTGGGCGCTGTGCTTGTGTCCCCCGAAGGCGAGATCGTGGCGCGCGCCGGAAACCGCACGCGAGAGCTGTCGGATCCCTCGGCCCATGCCGAAATGCTGGTGGTGCGGGCCGCCTGCGCTGCCTTAGGCAGTGAACGGCTGCCGGGCCATGACCTCTATGTCACGCTTGAACCCTGCGCCATGTGCGCCGCAGTGATTGCAGCCGCGCGCATCCGGCGCGTGTATTATGGGGCCTCAGACCCGAAATCCGGCGGCGTGGATCACGGCGCCTGCGTGTTTGATCACCCGCAGGCCCATCACAGCCCTGAGGTCTATGAAGGGCTGGCGGCCCAAGAGGCAGAGGCCTTGCTGCGGGATTTCTTTGCTTCGCGTCGGTGAGGTTTGAGGACAGGGGCTTTGCCCCTCTGCGCGCCGCATTGCATGCGCCGCCCATTCACCCCAGAGTATTTGGGGCCAAAAGAAAGCCAGGCGCAGGGACTTCTTTTGGCCGGAAATACTCCGGAGCGCGAGGCAGCGCCTCGCATCTGTGCTTTCGTCTTTCGGGCAGGTAGGATAGGGCACAGCGTCACAAGATTTCAGGAGCTTTGCCATGTTCTTCATTCTGTTGCGGTTTTCCATTCATGCGGACCGCGTCGCCGAGTTTCTGGAGGCCCACACCGCCTGGCTGGCGCAGGGGTTCGAGGAGGGGGTGTTTCTGTCTGCAGGCGCGATGAGTGATGGCGATGGAGAGGCGATCCTGGCCGTCGCCGAGGATCTTGCGGCGGTCGAGGCGCGTGTCGCCAGAGATCCCTTTGTGATTGAAGGGGTTATGGAAGTTGAAATCACCGGCATGGCGCCGACCATGCTGGATGATCGGCTGAGCTTCCTGCTGGGCGAAGGCTGAACGCGGTCAGAGGGTGATTGGCCGCATCACCTGCGGCTCAATGACTTTAACGTCAGGCAGGCCGGTCACCAGCGCATCTGCGGATTGTTCCAGCAAGGGGAACGTCCGGTAGTGGCAGGGGATCACGGTTTTGAAATTGAAATACCGCCGCGCCGCATAGGCTGCGCCTGCCATCCCCATGGTGAAATGCCCGCCCGCCGACAGGATGCCTATGTCGGGTTTGTAGAAATCCCCCATCCAGTCCATATCTGCCATGATGTCCGTGTCGCCTGAAAAATAGATCATGTGGCCTTCGGCTGCGATCATAAAGCCGACCTCGGAACCCGCAGCGCGCAGCCCGTCTTTTGCGGAAAAACTGGAGCTGTGCGAGGCTGCCACCATGGAGACCTTGGTGTCGCCCAGACGCACGGTGCCGCCTTTGTTGAACCCAATGGTTTCCACCCCTTCGGCTTCGCCCCAATAGCCCATCAGGTCGTATTGGCCGACAATCGGGATCTCCAGATGGCGTGCAAGGCCCAGCACGTCTGCCACATGGTCGAAATGGGCGTGGCTGAGCAGGATATGTGTGGCGCCTTCGGTGGCGGCATCATGCTCTGCCTCTGGCAGCATCGGATTGCCCGACAGCCAGGGATCAATCAGCAGCGTTGCCTTGCCGGTTTCCAGACGAAAGGCGCTGTGGCCAAGCCATGTAAGTTTCATAACAATTCTCCTCTTTGCCCAATCCTCGGAGCAGTTTAACCATGGAGTATGGACGGGGAATATGGACTGGACACGACAATTAGATGGATATTGTGAAAGGCTTGCACCGGGGATCTGGGCCGAGCCTTTGAACGCGGTGACCAATCTGGCCTTTCTTGGTGCGGCGCTCCTTATGTGGCGGCGCGGGGTCGGGCTGGGGCCTGCGCGCCTGCTGTGCGGGTGGGTGTTTGCCATTGGGGTCGGCAGTTTTCTGTTTCACACCTTTGCCACGCCCTGGGCGGCGCTGGCGGATGTCGTGCCGATCTTTGCCTTTGTGGTGACCTATATCGTGCTGGTGAACCGCGATCTGTTTGGGATGCCCACGCTCTGGTCTTCGGTTCTGACGGCGGTTGCTCTGCCCGCTGCGGCGTTGATCATTCCTGTAATCCAATGGGTGCCGATCCTGCATGTATCGGCAGGCTATATGCCTGTGCTGTTTCTGATCGTCGTCTATGCAGGCATTTTTGCGCGCCAGGGCAGGGGGGATGTCGCATGGGGCTTTGCCATTGGGGCAGGGATCCTGTTTGTATCGCTCTGGGCGCGCAGTCTGGACATGCCGCTGTGCGAGGTCCTGCCAACGGGCAGCCATCTGCTCTGGCATTGCCTCAATGGGCTGATGCTGGGCTGGATGATCGAGGTCTATATCCGGGCCATGCGCGCAAAAAAGGCGGCTCAGCGAAGCTCGGGCGCGCTTTGGTCCTAAATTTGCCGGGGAATTGCACCTGAATCCCCACCGCCCCGCTTGCGGCTGCGCCCTGCGGGCGGTAAACGCGATGCAAGACGAGATGAGGAATTCCATGTCGATTGACCAAAGCACCGCCGCCAAAGTGGCCAAACTGGCCCGGATCAAGGTCGAGGAGGACGCCCTGCCTGCCCTGGCAGAGGAGTTCAACAATATCCTTGGTTTCATCGAACAGCTGAACGAAGTGGATGTCGACGGCGTAGAGCCGATGACCTCTGTCACCCCGCAGCGCCTGAAGCGCCGCGTCGATGAGGTGACGGATGGCAACCAGCAAGAGAAGGTTCTTGCCAATGCCCCCGACGCCCGCGAAGGGTTTTTCGCTGTTCCCAAAGTGGTGGAGTAAGACATGTCCGACCTGAACAAACTGGGCCTTGCAGAGGCCCGCGATCTGCTGCGCAAGGGCGAGACCACCTCTGTTGAACTGACCGAGAGCTGCCTGAAGGCCATCGACGCCGCAGGCGCGCTGAACGCTTTTGTCACCAAAACGCCCGAGATCGCGCTGGACCGCGCCAAGGCCGCAGATGCGCGCATTGCCGCGGGGGATGCACCTGCCATGTGTGGTCTGCCCATCGGTGTGAAGGATGTGTTCTGTACCAAAGGCGTCACCAGCCAGGCGGCCTCTGGTATTCTGGAAGGCTTCAAGCCGGAATATGAATCCACCGTGACGCAGCAACTGCAGGACGCAGGCGCCGTGATGCTGGGTAAGCTGAACATGGATGAATTTGCCATGGGGTCCTCGAACGAGAACTCCACCTATGGCGCCGCGATCAGCCCGTGGAAACGCGCAGGCGACGACACCAACCTGACACCCGGTGGCTCTTCCGGTGGCTCTGCCGCCGCTGTGGCGGCTGATCTGTGTCTGGCGGCCACCGGCACCGACACCGGCGGCTCCATCCGTCAGCCTGCCGCCTTCACCGGCACCGTTGGCATCAAACCCACCTATGGCCGCTGCTCGCGCTGGGGTGTGGTCTCTTATGCCTCCTCGCTGGATCAGGCCGGTCCCATGACCAAATCCGTGCGCGACGCCGCGATCATGCTCGAGGCCATGTGTGGCCACGACGCCAAGGATTCGACCTCCGCCGATCTGGCCGTGCCGAATTTTGAGGCGATGCTGACCGGCGATATCAAAGGCAAAAAGATCGGTATCCCAAAAGAATACCGTCTGGATGGCATGCCTGAAGACATTGCGAAGCTGTGGGACGACGGCACCGCCATGCTCAAAGCGGCCGGCGCAGAGATCGTCGATATCTCGCTGCCGCATACAAAATACGCATTGCCTGCCTATTATGTGATCGCCCCTGCCGAGGCTTCTTCGAACCTCGCCCGCTATGACGGTGTCCGCTACGGCCAGCGCGCCACGCTGAGCGCAGGCGACGGCATCACCGAGATGTACGAGAAAACCCGCGCCGCCGGTTTCGGGGCCGAGGTGCAGCGCCGCATTATGGTCGGCACCTATGTGCTGTCCGCAGGCTTCTATGACGCCTACTACAACCGCGCGCGCCGCGTCCGCAGCCTGATCAAAAAGGACTTCGAGGACGCTTTTGCCGCCGGTATTGACGCCATCCTTGCCCCGACCACCCCGTCTGCGGCCTTTGGCCTGGGCGAGATGAAGGATGCAGATCCAGTAAAAATGTACCTCAACGACGTCTTTACCGTGACGCTGAACCTTGCCGGTCTGCCCGGCGTGGCCGTGCCGACGGGTGTTGACGCCCAAGGTCTGCCGCTGGGTCTGCAGCTGATTGGTAAGCCCTGGGAAGAGGGTGACCTCCTGAACACCGCCTATGCGCTGGAACAGGCTGCAGGATTTGTAGCCAAGCCGCAAAAGTGGTGGTAACTCTGGTCTCAACCGAGAGCAGATAACAGGTGAAAACCATGCGAGCAGGCGCGTCACTTCTGACAAGACCTCTCTTGCTGGCAGCTGGCGTCCTTGCGCTGGCTGCCTGCCAACCCACCATTCCCGACAGCGCCGCAGGTGTTGGCGATGACACCAGCCCTTTCAACCCGCCGCCGCGTGTTGAAACCGGGCAGACGATCAATGGCGACCCGTTGATCCCGAACGATTCTTTCGCGACCGAGACAACCGGTGCCAATGCCAACTGGCAAAGCACCCAGCCGCTGCGCGCACGCGCAACGCCCAATTCTGCGGTCGCAGGGGCAGAGGCAGGGGCAGGGGATATCGCCGATCAGACCGCCGCAGCGCTGGCCGCTGCCGGCAATTCCGGCGTTACCCCGATCGAGGCAAGCCCTTCAAACCCGGCGCCTGCGCTGGTCGGAAATCCCGGCATTTCGGATGAAAACGACTTTGCCGCCGTGTCGTCGCGCCAGACCATTGAAAGCGATGCAGAGCGGCTGGCCCGCCTGCGCGCCCAACGTCAGGAGGTCGCGCCCACAGCGCTGCCGCAACGCGAAGGCGCTGCTGCTGGCACCAATATTGTGCAATACGCGCTGACCACCTCGAACCCCAAAGGCAACCGCATCTACACCCGCGCAGGTATCAATCTGCGGGCGCGCGCGCAGCGCAACTGCGCGCAGTACCCGTCGTCCGATCTGGCGCAGGTGGCCTTCCTCGAAGCAGGCGGCCCGCGTCGGGACAAGCTGGTTCTGGACCCCGATGGGGACGGGTACGCCTGTGGCTGGGATCCGCGCCCGCTGCGTGCGGCGGTGCGCGCCGGAAACTAAGCCTGTGACCACAGATCTTTCGCCCATCTGGCACCCGAGCCCGAATTTCGGGGCTCGGCGCGACGGGCTGACCCCGTCGCTGGTGGTCCTGCACTATACCGCAATGGACAGTGCCGCGGCCGCGCTTGCGCGACTCTGTGATCCCGCGTTCGAGGTCTCGGCGCATTACCTGATCGGCGCAGATGGCACGCTCTGGCAGATGGTGGCGGAAGATCAGCGCGCCTGGCACGCAGGCGCTGGCGCATGGGCAGGCGCGGGCGATGTAAACTCGCGCTCGATTGGCATCGAGCTTGACAATCGCGGCGACCACCCGTTCTCCAACCCCCAGATGGCTACACTGGAACAGCTGCTGCCGCAGATCCTGCAGCGCTGGGATATTGCACCAGAGGGGGTCATTGGTCACTCCGACATGGCGCCGGGGCGCAAGATCGATCCCGGCCCGCGCTTTGACTGGGCGCGGCTGGCGGCGCAGGGCTTGGCGGCCAGTCCCCGCAAGGGGGTCAACAATCCGCCGCCCGCCGCAGATTGGCCCACGTTTCGCGCTCTGGCCACCCGCGCAGGCTACACGGCTGCGGCGGATGACGCCTCGCTGCTGACTGCGGTCCGTCTGCGCCACCGCCCTTGGGCGCAGGGCCCCCTCAGCCCCGCTGACTTTGCGCCGCTCTGCCCCGACCACCACCTGTCCTAGCCACGCGCGCGCGACGCTGTGCGGCTTTCATCTTTTTCCAAATATCCTGGGGTGAATGTGCGTCAGCACAGAGGGGCAAAGCCCCTTTCTTCACCGCCCCATTCTCCAGTGGCCCTGACAACACATCACCTTGACGCGCCGCTGACTTGCGCATAGGGACATCCCCGCGCAGAGGGCCGGATGGCCGCGTTGGAGGGGCAACCCTCCCGCGAGGAAAGTCCGGACTCCCTAAAGCAACGGTGCCGGGTAACGCCCGGGCAGGGAAACCTGACGGAAAGCGCCACAGAAAACAGACCGCCCTGTCGAACCAGAGGTTCGCCGAAAGTTCATTTGACAGGGTAAGGGTGAAACGGTGGAGTAAGAGCCCACCGCGCCCCTGGCAACAGGGGCGGCACGGCAAGCCCCACCGGGAGCAATGCCAAATAGGACCCCCGCGCGGGCCGGTCGGGCAACCGATACCGCCGCTAGGTATGCTTTAACCGAGAGGGGTCGGGTTGGCAGCTAGAGGCGCCTGGCAACAGGCGCCCCAGATGAATGGTCATCGAACCTTGGCCTTCGGGGCAGGGGGAACAAGATCCGGCTTATAGGCCCTCTGCGCAAATTTCTCAGGGCCGCTCAGACAATCGGCTATTTGAAGCTGTAGATCTGCACCTTGCCCTTGCCCCGTTGCCGGGTGAGGCGCATTTTGCCGCCGCCGACCTCGATCATCTGACAATCGGTATTCTCTTGTGGGGCGGTCAAGGTGCGGCACCAATACCCGTCGCGCCATTGCCAGACCCCTTTGTATTTGGTGCCGCCAAAGACGCCTGAGAACTTGCCGTTCTTGCGGATCGTGACGGTGTTCTCTCCTTGCAAAAGTTGGCGATTGGCGACCTGTTTTTTGAACGCGGCGTCGGTCTCTATTCGGGTGAAACTCTCGGCCAGGGCGGGGGCTGCAGGCGCCAGCACAGCGGTGGCAAAGGCAAGGGGGAAAAGATGTTTGAAAATCATCTCAGGAACTCTCTTACTTAGGACAGAAAACGGTGGGCAAAGCCCGTCTTTCAGCGTATGTGACGGCAGCACCTGCGCCTAGATAGGAAAATTCAGATATTCCGTGGACCCAACTCGTGGATTGTTTGTTGAAACCTATTGACACCCGGCCGCATCCGGTTAAAAGCGCACGCTCATATAGAATTTACCGAGAGGCCCCTGCCTTTTCGGACGCAGGAGAAGCAAAATGGCGAAGCCGACCACCATCAAGATCCGCCTGAACTCGACCGCGGGCACGGGCCACTTCTACGTGACCAAGAAAAACGCTCGCACCATGACCGAAAAAATGGTTGTGCGTAAGTACGACCCGGTTGTGCGCAAGCACGTCGAGTACAAAGAAGGCAAAATCAAATAAGCCTTCTGATCCCCGGATCAACGACAACAAAAGGCCGCTTCCGAACTGGAAGCGGTCTTTTGCTTTTGGGGCTATGCCTTTGAGGTAAACCCTTCAATTTTGCAGATAATCTTAATTTTATGACCTGCTCTGACCTTGCCCTTTGACGCATTTGTGCCACATTTCAGGCCCAGACACATGTCGTGGTGAGGGCTTTAAAAGGTGAAGGTGAATGACATGATGAAGTCTCTGTTTCTGACGTCTTTGATATCCGGCGTGCTGATGTGCCTGCCTGCGGCCTCTGAAATTGATCACGACGCGGACACCAAGCCCCATTTCTGCGCTCCTTCGGTGGTGGAAGTTCGCGCACTGGACTGATCTGCTTGCGCAGCGCTGATGTTGATGCGCTGCACCTGAGCCCCAAGCTCTCAGCCTGCGGGATTGCTCAGATAGCACTCTGCCTGAATGCTGACAGGCGCCAGTCCCATCGACGCCATCAGCGCGGCTGAGGCCGTGTTAAACGGCGCATAGGCCGCACCAATCCGAACAGCCCCCTGTGCATGCGCCTGATCGCGCGCCGCCTTCAAAAGCGCCTTGCCGACCCCCAGACGGCGAAACGGCGCTGCGACCATCACATGATGCACCATCGCTTTCGTGCCCCCGTGACTAAGCGGTGAGGCACCGCGCGCCTGCAACTCCCAAATCACATAGCCCATAATCGCCCCCGCCGGGCTTTTTGCAACCAGGGCCTGAACGCAGTCGTCTGCCAGCCAGTCCGACAGCCATGCCGCCAGCGCGGTGGGGCAGGGGTTGGCCGGGTATCGGCCCGGCTGATGGCTCACATGAAGGGCGTGAAGTTCCTGAAGCAGCGGCAAAAGGACGTCCGCTTCATGCGCGGGGAGGGGGCGGAGGTGCATTGTTGTCTCGCAAATTGTTTTACACGTGGAAAAGAAAAAGGGCGGATCCTTTCAGATCCGCCCCGGCTTTTGGTTTTGGTGGAAGGTCGCTTATTCGCGGTTCCCCAGAAGCTGCAGCAGCATCATGAACAGGTTGATGAAGTCCAGATAAAGGCTCAGCGCGCCCATGATGGCGGCTTTGCCCAGCCACTCCTGGTCGCCAGAGTGTGCCATCTGCAGGTAGGTGTTTTTGATGTTCTGGGTGTCATAAGCGGTCAGACCCGCGAAGATCAGAACGCCGATCACAGAGATGGCAAACGCCATGGCGGAAGAGGCCAGGAAAATGTTGACGATGGAGGCCACTACCAGACCAATCACACCCATGATCAGGAAAGCGCCGATCGGGCCCAGATCACGTTTGGTGGTGTAGCCATAAAGGGACAGGCCCGCAAAGGCGATGGCGGTGATCAGGAAGACCTGCGCGATGCTTTCGCCGGTGAACACCAGGAAGATCGAGGAGATGGACACACCCATCACCAGCGCAAAGAGGTAGAACACGACCTGTGCGGTTGCGGCGGACAGGCGGTTGATGCCTGCGCTAAAGCCAAACACAAAGGCCAGCGGTGCAAACATGACAACCCACTTCAGCGGGGACGCATAAAGCGCATAGCCCAGCGAGGTCAGTTGACCGTCTGCGGTGACGGCGAGGCCGGCAAGCGCCCAAGCAGCGGCAAAAGTGATCAGCAGGCCTACGGACATGGTGCCGTAGACTTTGTTCATGTGCGCGCGCAGGCCCTCATCGATCTCCGCGGCGCGGGCGCCTGCGGCGGAACGGATGGTGTCGAACTGTGCCATTAAACATGGTCTCCGTATGTTGAACTCTTGTTATGCCGGGCTCGCGATGAACCCGGGTCAGGGCAGCCCCCGAAGGTGCCGCCCTTTTCCCGCTAAATATTGGCCTTTGTGCGGCAAGGTTCAAGAGTTTCCGGCCTTTTGGCCGTCGGAAATCCATCAATAATGTATCTGTTTTGCACGTTTGCGGCACATCAAGACGGGGGGATGCCGCTGCACTCAGCGCATCCAGTGGCTCGGCGCATCCCAAGACGGGCGACGGGCCTCGTCCTGAGCCGCTTCACGGGTGACACCAATGTCTTTCAGGGTGCGCGCATCCAGTTGGGACAGATCCTGACGCTGGCGGCGCAGGGCGATCATATCCGCCAACATCCCAAAGACTGAGCGACGGCGCGCAGCGAGGGGGCGAGAACGGCGGGAGAAGGAAGTGCTAAGATCAGACATGGTGGGCTCCTATATGCTACTTGCTGATGCCTTTCGTCCTTTGCATCATTTCTGTTGATGTATATGGGGGAATGTGGTTCATTTGTGAAACGAATGATTTTGAACTGTCCCATCAAGAGGTGTGATGATGCGGAATTTGGACATAACCACGCTGCGGTCTTTTGTGGCGGTGGCCGACACCGGCGGGGTGACCCGCGCGGCGTCTTTCCTGAATCTGACGCAATCAGCGGTCTCCATGCAGCTGAAGCGGTTGGAGGAATTGCTCGACACCAATCTCCTTGACCGGACCGGGCGCGGCATTGCCCTGACCCCCGCAGGCGAACAGCTCCTCAGCTATGCGCGCAAGATGGTCACGCTGAACGATGAACTGGTGGGGCGGCTCACCGATCAGGCGTTCGAGGGCGAGGTGGCGCTGGGCGTGCCCCATGACATTGTGACCCCGGTGATCCCGCAGGTGCTCAAACGCTTCAATGCCATGTATCCGCGTGTGCGGGTCAATCTGGTGTCCTCGAACACGATCGAGCTCAAGGACGCTTTTGATAAGGGCGAGTTTGACCTGATCCTGACGACCGAAACCAAACCCACAGATATGGGAGAGGCGATCCATAGGATGCCGCTGACCTGGGTGGGGGCCGCCGGGGGGACAATCTGGCGTCAACGCCCCCTGCGCACGGCCTTTGGGCGCATCTGTATTTTCCGGGGGCTCGCCACCGAAGCTCTGGAAGGGGCTGAAATCCCGTGGGAAGCTGCCGTCATCACGCAATCGGATCGCGCGATCGAGGCCACCGTCAGCGCGGACCTTGCGGTCTGCGTGATGATGGAAGGCACAGTGCCTTTGGGTCAGGAAGTTGTGCCGCACAACGGAGAGCTGCCACCGCTGCCCGATCAGCACATCAATATGTATGGCGGCGACCGCATTCGGAAGAAATATGTCGAAGATCTGGCCGCGTTGATCCGTCAGTCTTATGCGGCGACGCAGCAGCCAGCCCTTCGGGTGGCGGGGTAATCCCCGCCATCGCTTTTTGCACGGGGCTTAATCCCAGAGGTCGATCACCACTTTGCCGGTGGATTTCCGATCCCGCAGCAGCTCCAGCGCCTCATTGGTCTGCGCCAGAGGCAGCTGGTGGCTGATATGCGGCTTGATCTTGCCCTCGGCACACCAGCCCAGCAGTTTCCTCAGCACCGCTTGCACCTGTTCGGGCGCGAATTTCATGTAGCCGCCAAAGTAAAAGCCAATCACGGTCAGGTTCTTGACCAGCATGTGGTTGGCCGGGATTTGCGGCACGGTGCCCCCGGCAAAGCCAATGGGCAACAGCCGCCCGCCGGGGTTGGTGGCGCGAAACGCTGCCTCCCAGACATCGCCGCCAATGGCGTCATAGACCACATCCGCCCCGCCCAGCGCTTTGACGCGGGCACGCAGGTCTTCGCTGGCGTCGATCAGCACATCCGCCCCTGCGGCTTCTGCCACCGCCAGCTTGTCGGCGCTGCGGGCATGGGCAATCACCCGTGCGCCCAGAAGCTTGCCAATCTCAACGGCCGTCAGCCCAACGCCGCCGGCTGCGCCCGTGACCAGCAGGGTCTCTCCGGGCTGCAGACGGGCGAGGGTATCCAGCGCCATCAGGCTGGTGCCATAGGCAATCTGCACCGCCGCAGCCTGGGCATAGGTGACCCCATCAGGGATCAAAGTGACCTGTTCCGGTTTAAAGGCCGCATATTGGCTGAGGCCATCGCGCCCGCCAAAAACGGCCACCCGGTCTGCAATTTTAATTCCTGAAATATTCCGGCCCACGTCCACAACTTTACCGGCACATTCCAATCCGGGGGTAAAAGGCAGGGCAGGCGTGTCCTGATATGTGCCTTTCATCATCAAAAGATCCGCGAAATTTAATCCGCAGGACTTGACTTCCACAATCAGCTGGTCATCGCCGCAACCGGGGCGGTCAATTTCTTTTACGCTCCCCGGTTGCTCATGGCTTACTATACTAAAGGTTAGCACCGCGCGAATCTCCTCCCAGTTGCTGTTCTTTTTGATTCTGACGACATTGCGCCACCACCATGGCGCGATATTAGATTAAAGTTTTAATCAAATGGTCATTTTTGTTTTGTTCCACCTAGGTCACAAAAGATTTTGGTTTTTGTTTTCATGCGGTTGCACTAACTCGCGCTTTGGGTGAGTTAATGACGGGTTGCCTTCAACCCCGGGGATCGTACTATTTAGGCAATGTTTAATCTCTGATCACTGTGGGGAGAAGCCCCGAAACCGCGCTCGGCGCTGTGACGCCGCGAAAACGACGGGCAGGAAACAGGGAACCAGTCGTGGAGAAAGGTATAATATGGCACATCCTGTCGATGTTCATGTGGGCAAGCGTATACGTCACCGTCGTTGGTTGATTGGTATGACGCAGCAGCAGCTGGCAGAAAAGGTTGGGATCAAGTTCCAACAGATCCAAAAGTATGAGACCGGCGCAAACCGCGTCAGCGCGTCTCGTCTTTGGGACATCTCCGACGCCCTTGGCGTTGACGTCAGCTTCTTCTTTGAAGGTCTGCATGAAGACGGCAAAGCGGTCGAAAAGACCCGTGTGCCGGACGATCTGATGGGCGACAAGGAAGCACTGGATCTGGTGCGTTCTTATTACGCCATCCCGGAAAACCAGCGTCGCCGCCTGTTCGAACTGGCGCGCGTGCTGTCCGACGTGGCCTGATCGCACCTACACCACTCGTTTTTCAAAAGGGCAGCGCTTTGGCGCTGCCTTTTTCCGTCTGAGTTGCAGTTTTTTGGCTTTTGCCGCCGGGCAGGGAGCAAAACCGGGAATGTAACCTTGATTGCTGCGCCCGCACATGGCACGCACATGGCACCCGCAAGGGGACTTTGGCCAGAGGCGAGGAAGACAGATGGAACTCACCGATCTCGAGGTGGCCCGCAGATTGGCGGATGCGGCACGCGAAGTGATCCTGCCGCATTTCCGCAATACCGCGATGGCGGCTGAAAACAAGCTCGACGGTGGTTTTGATCCCGTGACCATTGCCGACCGCGATGCCGAAACCGCCATGCGCATGCTGCTGGAAGAGCTGCGCCCGCAGGATGCGATTTTGGGGGAAGAACACGGCCACAAAAAGGGCACATCGGGGCGCACCTGGGTGCTGGATCCGATTGATGGCACCCGCGGGTTTATTTCCGGCACGCCTACCTGGGGGGTGCTGATTGCGCTGTCGGATGCCAAGGGTCCCATTCTGGGCGTGATCGACCAGCCCTATACCGGCGAACGCTTTGAAGGCACCGGCGCCCATGCGCAGCTGGTCAGCCCACATGGCACCCGCCCGCTGTCGACCCGCAAAGACACGCTGCTTGCGGATGCGATCCTGTTCACCACTTTCCCCGAAGTGGGCACGTCTGGCGACCGGGCCGGGTTTGAAAAAGTGCGCGATCAGGTCAAGCTGACGCGCTATGGTATGGATTGCTATGCCTATGGTCTGGTGGCGGTTGGCACGGTCGATCTGGTGATCGAGGCGGGTTTGAATTCTTATGATATTCAGGCGCCTATCGCGGTTATTGAAGCCGCCGGCGGGATTGTGACCGATTGGGACGGCGGGCCCGCGCATGAGGGGGGGCGCGCTTTGGCGGCGGCCAATCCCGAACTCCACGCTGCTGCGCTGGAATTGCTGCGCGGCGCCTGAACTGCGCGGGGAGCGAGGCGCTGTCTCGCGCGACCCATTTTGGGGAGGCTCTGCCTCGCGCGACCCAGTTTTGCGAGGCTCTGCCTCGCGCTCCGGAGTATTTTGGGCCAAAAGAAACTTAGAGCGCTTTGCGGCCCGCGATCCGGACCTCGGCAATGGCGCGGTCATCCCCCATCATCAGGGTGGGGAAAATCGCCTCCCACAGGTCCCCGGCGCGGCTGCTGCGCTGGGCAATGGCCGGGGTGGAGGCCAGGTCCAGCACGACCAGATCAGCCTCCATGCCCACCGCAATATTGCCAACCTTGTCATCAATATGCAGCGCGCGGGCAGAGCCTTGGGTGGCGAGCCAGAGAAGCTCGGCCGCGTGTAAGGGGGATCCGCGCAACTGCGCGACCTCGTAAGCTGCGGCCATTGTGCGCAGCATGGAGAAACTGGATCCGCCGCCGGTGTCGGTGGCCAGACCAATGCGGTGGCCTGCGTTCATGAGGGCGCGCATTTCAAACAGGCCCGAGCCGATGAAGCTATTGGATGTGGGGCAGTGCACAAGGCTCGCATCTACTTCGCGCAGGCGGGCCTCTTCGCGGGGCTCCAGGTGGATGGCATGACCAAAGACCGCGCCTTTGCCCAGGAGGCCATGTTCCTCGTAGGTATCCAGGTAGTCGCTTGCCTTTGGAAACAGGGCGCGCACCCATTCGATCTCGTCCGTCTGTTCGCTCAGATGGGTTTGCATCAGGCAGCCGGGGTGTTTGGCCCAAAGCGCGCCCAGGGCGTCCAGCTGTTCGGGGGTTGAGGTTGGCGAAAACCGCGGTGTGATCACGTAAGTGAGGCGGTCCACCCCGTGCCAGCGCGCGATCAGATCCGCACTTTGATCATAGGCTGATTGCGGCGTGTCGCGCAGGCCTTCGGGGGCATTGCGGTCCATGCAGGTCTTGCCCGCCAGCACCCGCTGACCGCGCGCCTTTGCTGCCGCAAACAGCGCATCCACGCTTTCGGGGTGGATGGTGCAGTAGCTTGCCACTGTGGTGGTGCCATGGGCCGTGGTCAGATCCAGATAGCGGTTTGCCACCTCATCCGCATAGGCCGGGTCCCCAAAGCGCATCTCTTCGGGGAAGGTGTAGGTGTTGAGCCAGTCAATCAGCCGCTTTCCCCAACTGGCAATAATCCCCGTCTGCGGATAATGCACATGGGCATCGACAAATCCCGGCAGGATGACGCGGTCCCCGTGATCCACCAGATCGGCGGCAGGGTAGATGGCGCGCAGGCGGTCGCGGTCGCCCAGGGCTGCGATCTGGCCGTTGTGCACCGCCACGGCCCCATATTCGCGCACCGCGCCCTCGGGTGTCTCTGTCTCAAAGGGGGTGTGCGCAAAGCTCAGCACCCGGCCGCACAAAACGGTTACCTGATCCATGAAACTCTTGCTCCTGTTGGAAAATTCCGCGTCCAGCATAGCTTCTCTTGAAAACAGGGTAAATCAACGACGGAATTCATGCACGGGCATTGTTTTTGCGCGCCGCTTTCCCCTATGAAGGGGGCAAGAAACGGGAAGGGCAGCGCATGAAAGAAAGCGACATCACGCAAGCGGAAGAGCGTCAGGACGACGCCTATGATCTGGACCGCAAACGTGTTGCTGCTATTCTTTTTGCCGTAGAGCGCCGCGACCGGGCAACGCTGCTCGACCTGATGGAGCCGCTGCATGCGGCCGACATTGCCGACCTTCTGGAACAGATCAACGCCTATGACCGCGGGCGGCTGATCCGTCTGTATGACCGCGAATTTGACGGTGAAATCCTCTCGGAGCTGGATGAATCGATCCGCGAAGAGGTGATGCAGATCCTGAACCCAGCGGTTCTGGCCGAAGCGGTGCGCGACCTCGACAGCGACGACGTGGTTGATCTGGTCGAGGATCTCACGGCCTCTGATCAGGCCGCCATTCTGGAGGTGCTGGAAGACGCCGACCGGGTCGCGGTGGAACAATCGCTGAGCTACCCTGAAAACTCGGCTGGCCGATTGATGCAGCGCGAAGTGGTCATGGCCCCCGAACACTGGACGGTGGGGGCGGCCATTGACCATATGCGATCCGCGGATGAGCTGCCGGAACAGTTCTATCACGTCGTGCTGGTGGATCCGCGAATGAAACCCGTGGGCAATGTCACGCTGGGGCGGATCATGGCGGCAAAACGCGATGTGGCGCTGGCCGATATTACCGAAGAAACCTTTCAGGCCATTCCTGCCGATCAGGACGAAGAAGACGTGGCCTATGCCTTCAATCAGTATCACTTGATTTCCGCGCCCGTGGTGGATGAGGACGGCCGTCTGGTCGGGGTCATTACGATTGATGACGCCATGGTGGTTCTGGACGAAGAACACGAAGAAGACATTCTGCGGCTGGCGGGCGTGGGCGAAGGCAGCCTGTCGGACCGTGTGACGGAAACCACCAAACAGCGGTTTCCCTGGCTGGCGGTGAACCTTGTCACCGCGATCCTGGCTGCGCTGGTGATCTCCCTGTTCGAGGACACCATTGCCGCCTTTGTGGCGCTTGCGGCCCTGATGCCAATTGTCGCCTCCATGGGCGGCAATGCGGGCACCCAGTCGCTGACCGTGGCGGTGCGCGCGCTGGCCACCCGCGACCTCACCGGCGCCAACCTCTGGCGGGTGATCCGGCGCGAGGTTCTTGTGGGGCTGGTCAACGGTCTGATCTTTGCCGTCATTATGGGCGCGGTGGGCGTGTTCTGGTTTGGCAGCCTGTCGCTTGGGCTGGTGATCGCTGCCGCAATGGTGATCAACCTGGTCGTTGCCGGGCTCGCCGGAATTGCCATTCCGGTTATTCTCGATCGCACCGGCGTCGACCCGGCGCTGGCCTCTGGCGCTTTTGTGACCACCGTGACCGATGTGGTTGGTTTCTTTGCCTTCCTCGGCCTTGCCGCCGCATTCCTGATCTAACGCCTGCGCAAAGGAGACCTGCCATGGCAACCGTTGAAACCCAATTGGGCCATGACGCATTGACCGAACTCAAAGCCGCCGCGCGCAAGGCCGCCTTTGCCCGCCGCAAACAGGCCTTCGACAGCCAGCGCCCCGGTGCCTCGGGCCATCTGGCCGAGGTGCTCGCAGGCTACCGCGGCGTGCCGCTGGCGGGCTATATGCCGATCCGCACCGAAATCGACCCGCTGCCCGTAATGTCTGAAGCCGCCGCTCATGGCCCCGTTGGTGTGCCGGTGATCCAGGGCGCAGGCCAGCCGCTGAAGTTCAGCCGCTGGACCCCGGATGGCCTGCTGCGCGATGGCCCTTTTGGGGCCAAAGTGCCCGAGGTGGACGATTATTTCGAACCCGAAATCCTGATCGTGCCGCTGGTAAGCTTTGATCGGCAGGGCAATCGTCTCGGCTATGGCGGTGGATTTTATGACCGCACGCTCGAACTTCTGCGCAGCAAACGCTCCACCATGGCCATTGGCTTTGCCTTTGGCGCGCAAGAGGCCGGGGTCCTGCCGCTCGAACCCACTGACCAGCCGCTTGATATGATAGTCACAGAAACAGCTATCCTCGAATTCTGAGGCCGCGCTTTCTTTTGGCCAAAAATACTCTGGGGGTGAGGGGCCTTGCGCCCCGAGGGGGCAAAGCCCCCTAATCCACATCCCCGCAACGTCCCACCTTGCTTTTCAGGCTTCACCCCCCTAGGACAGCGCCATGCGAATTCTATTCTTGGGCGATGTGATGGGGCGCGCGGGGCGTGCGGCTGTCACCGAACATCTGCCGCGTCTGCGTGACGAATGGCGGCTCGATTTTGTTGTGATCAATGGCGAAAATGCCTCCAATGGCATGGGGCTGTCGGGCGATCACGCAAAAGTTCTGTTTGACGCGGGCGCGGATTGCGTCACGCTGGGCGACCATGCTTTCGATCAGAAAGACATGCTGCAGCATATCGAAAGCGACAGCCGCATTATCCGCCCGCTGAACTTTGCCAAAAACGCCCCGGGCAAAGGCTACCGCCTGTTCAACACACGCGGCGGCAAAAAGGTTCTGGTGGTGCAGGCGCTGGGGCAGGTGTTCATGAAACGCGCGTTTGACGACCCCTTTGGCGCGGTCGAAGCCGTGCTGCAGAAACATCCCCGTGGCGGTCTGGCACAGGCCATCATCGTGGACATGCACTGCGAAGCCACCTCCGAGAAGATGGCCATGGGCCATTTCTGCAATGGCAAGGCGTCCTTGGTGGTGGGCACCCACACCCATATTCCCACAGGCGATGCGCAGATCCTCGAAGGCGGCACAGCCTATCTGACCGATGCAGGCATGTGTGGCGACTATGATTCCGTCATTGGCATGGACAAGGCCGAACCCATGCGCCGCTTCCTGACCGGCATGCCCAAAGGGCGCTTCACGCCTGCCAATGGTCCCGCAACCCTCTCGGGCGTCTATGTGGAAACCGACGACCGCACGGGTGCTGCAACCCGTGTGGAAATGGTGCGCCAAGGCGGCCGCCTGCAGCAGGCAGGTCCTGCAGACTAATCCACGGTCCAATCCAGGGGTCAAATCTACGGCCCAATCTGCGGCGGCGCCCAGCAAGAGCGGGGCGCTCCCGCCTGTCCCGTTGGCCGGGCGCCGAACCTGCGGTTCGGCGCGGCTTCGGGCAATCCCTCCAGTAAGCCTGCACTGCAGCCTAGACTGAAGCCCGCGCTCCATCCGCAATACAATCCGCATCGGCGGGAAACTATGCTGCCGCAAACGCCAAGAGGCGAACAAGCTTGCCTTTTCCGTAGTTGCAAAGACCTCAGCGCTTGCCCCGCCTGCAGGGATCAGCGAAACTGTGCGGCGGGCCGGGCTGTACTTGGTCCGTCATTCCTAGCGGGCAAAGACCACTTCTGATGCAAATCTTTGATTTTGGCGCACAAGCCTACGGCTCGACCGGCAGTGCCTTTGTGGCGATTGCCATTGTGCTGGCCATGTTCCTTGCGTTTCTGCGCGAAGCCTACCCAACCGAGGTGGTGGCGCTCTGTGGGGTCTGTGCCATGTTGGTGACGGGCGTTCTGCCTTATGAGGCCGCGCTTGCGGTGCTCTCGAACCCCGCGCCCTGGACCATTGCGGCCATGTTCCTGATCATGGGGGCCTTGGTGCGCACCGGCGCGCTCGAGGCCTTTACCGCCACGGCCAAAACCCAGGCCGAAGTGCGCCCGAAATTGGCCGTGGCCCTGCTGATGGGCTTTGTGGTGCTGGCCTCGGCTGTGGTGTCGAACACGCCTGTTGTGGTGGTGATGATCCCGGTCTTTGTCCAAATCGCGCGGACGCTTGGGGTGTCGGCCTCCAAGCTGTTGATCCCGCTGTCTTATGCCGCAATCCTTGGCGGTACGCTGACGTTGATTGGGACCTCAACCAACCTGCTTGTGGATGGTGTGGCCCGCGCCGAAGGTCTGGCGCCGTTTTCGATTTTCGAGGTCACGCCGCTGGGTCTGATCCTTGTGGCCTGGGGCATGGTCTACCTGAGGTTCATTGCGCCGCGCCTGCTGCCGGATCGCGATAGCATGGCATCGCTGCTGTCGGATCGCTCCAGCATGAAATTTTTCACCGAAGCGGTGATCCCGCCGGACAGCAACCTGATTGGCCGCGAAGTCACCGGCGTGCAGTTGTTCAAGCGCCCCGGCGTGCGGCTGATCGACGTGATCCGCGGGGATGTCTCCCTGCGCCGCAATCTGAAAGGGGTCGAGCTGCAGGTGGGTGACCGCGTGGTTCTGCGCACCAAAATGACAGAGCTTCTGGGCCTGCAGCGCAATAAGGAACTGAAGCGCGTAGATCAGGTCTCGGCGGTGGAGACCAAAACCGTTGAGGTGCTGATCACCCCCGGCTGCCGTCTGGTGGGCCGGGCGCTGGGCGGTATGCGCCTGCGGCGGCGCTATGGTGTCTATGTGCTGGCGGTGCATCGCCGCAATCAGAACATTGGCGTACAGCTCGAGGATCTGGTGGTGCGCGTCGGCGATACGCTGCTCTTGGAAGGGGCGCCGGGTGATATTCAGCGGTTGGCAGCGGATATGGATATGGCCGAGGTGTCGCAGACCACCCAGCGCGCGTTCCGTCGCAGCCATGCGCCGTTGGCAATTATTGCGCTGATCGGGCTGGTGATTGGGGCGGCTTTTGGGCTGGCCCCGATCCTGATGCTGTCGGTTCTGGCGGTGGGTTTTGTGCTGGCGACCCGCTGCATTGATGCGGATGAGGCGTTTTCCTTTGTGGATGGGCGCTTGCTGGCGCTGATCTTTTCGATGCTGGCCATTGGGGCTGCGCTGGACAGTGCCGGCGCGGTAGAGCTGATCGTGGACGCCGTGGCGCCGGGTCTGTCAATGTTGCCGCCGTTCCTTTTGGTCTGGGCGGTCTATCTGCTGACCTCGGTCCTGACCGAGCTGGTTTCCAACAATGCGGTGGCGGTGGTGGTCACCCCCATTGCGGTGGGGCTGGCGCAGGCGATGGGCGTGGATCCGCGGCCCCTGGTGGTGGCGGTGATGGTGGCGGCTTCGGCGTCTTTTGCAACGCCTATTGGCTATCAGACCAATATGTTGGTCTATGGTCCGGGCGGGTATAAGTTCTCGGATTTCCTGCGCGTTGGCATCCCGCTCAACCTGTCGGTTGGCCTGCTTGCATCCATACTGATCCCGTTTTTCTGGCCGCTGTGATTGACCGCGCTGTCGCGCAGAGCATATGGCTCAGATCCTGCCGGATCTGAGCCTGCCACGCAGCAAAAGCTGCGCGGCCGCAGGGCGCAGCCGGTCAAACGTCGGAACTGCTCTGAGAGGGCGCAACCGCACGGGCCCGCAGGGGCCGTGCCTGGCCCAACAGGTGGACATCATCTTTGATGAGGGATCACTTGGCGGGAGCCTCCCCGCCCGCCGCAGGCGCAGGCGTGATCCGCCGCGGGCGCAAGGCAACGGCCTGTTTCGGGTCAGGCGAGCAATGCGGACCGGCCCGCCATCAGCCCCGTAAACAGGCAACCGCCAAGGAAGGTGCCCTCCAGCGCCGCTTTGCCGTGGTGACCGCCGCCGCCAAATCCTGCGGCTTCTCCGATGGCAAAGAGCCCCGGCACTGGCGCGCCATCAGCGCCCAGCATCTGCCCTTCGGGACCTGCCACCAGCCCGCCCAGAGATTTGCGGGTCATTGCGCTGAGGCGCACCGCCACCAGCGGGCCGTTCTGCCGGTCAAACATGCGATGCGGTTTGGCCACGCGCAGCAGCCGGTCGCCAAGATATCCGCGCGCAGCCCAGATCGCCTGGATCTGCGCATCCTTGCCAAAGCCATTGTCACATTGGGCGTCGCGGGCTTCGATCTGGCGGCGCATGCGGGCTTCGTCCACGGGCACAGCGCCCACACGGTTCATCCCCTCCACCAGCGCGGCGAGGGTCTCTGCCTCAATGAAATCGGGGCTTTTCTTGCGCAGCGCGGCCAGCCGCGTGGCGCCGCTGTCGCCGCCCGCAAAGCGCCCCTTCAGTACCGCGCCCCATGTGCCTGTTGTCAGGTCGGGGTTCTGCACGGCGCCTGAAAGGGCGATTTCCTTGTCAAAGATCTTTCGGCTCATCACCAGCCAGCTGTAAGCTTGACCGCTGGCCAGCACCGCCTCGAGCGCGGCAGAGGTGTCAAAGCCCGGCCAGCAGGGCGCGGGCAGGCGGTCCCCATAGGCGTCAAACCACATGGGTGACGGCCCGGAAATCAGCTTCAGCCCTTCGTTTGGCCAGACGCCGTCGGGGTTTTTGATGCCATCCGGGTAGTGCCACATCCGGTCTGCCCCGACGAGCTGCCCCCCCGCCGCCTGCGCCACCTTCAGCATCCGCCCGTCCACATGGAAGGGCACGCCGGTCAGCAGCGCGTCGGGGCAGGGGCCAAGTCGGCCTTCGGGCCAATGCTGGCGCACCATGTCGGGGCTGCTGCCAAACCCGCCCGAGGCCACAACGACCGAAGGCGCATAAAGCTCAAATTCACCGACCTCGTGACGGCTGGTCTTGGCACCGCGCGGGGCGGGGTCTTCGGCCAGCACTTCGCCCGAGACACCTTTGACCGCGCCGCCCTGAACAATAATATGGCTGACCTGATGGCGGCAGTGCAGCTGGATCTGGCCTACCG
Source organism: Tritonibacter multivorans (assembly GCF_001458415.1). Classification (GTDB taxonomy): domain Bacteria; phylum Pseudomonadota; class Alphaproteobacteria; order Rhodobacterales; family Rhodobacteraceae; genus Epibacterium; species Epibacterium multivorans. The sequence goes on from NZ_CYSD01000042.1 coordinate 38,687, forward strand.
CGCGGGCGGCCTGAAGACGGGTCAGGAACGGGGCCAGAACGCCGGGGCCGGTGCCCCAGGTCAGATGCATGCGCGGCACCGAATTGCCATGGCCCGCAGCCCGGCCATCGCCGCGTTCAGCCCAGCCCACAGCCGGGAACCAGCGCAGCCCCAGCCCGTGCAGCCAGGGGCGCATCTCTCCGGCGGCAAAGTCAAGATAGGCGCGGGCGGCGGCGCGTTGCGGTTCGTCCCGAGGGCCGTCAAACTGGGCGGTGTCCATCCAGTCATGGGTTGCCAGATCCAGACTGTCACGAATGCCAAGGCGGCGCTGTTCGGGGGTGTCGACCATGAACAGCCCACCCAGGGACCAATGGGCCTGACCGCCCAGGAAGGCCTCGCTTTCCTGATCCAGCAGAAGCACACGTTTGCCGCGCGCGGCCAGTTCGGTGGCGCAGACAAGGCCCGCAAGGCCTGCCCCCACCACAATCACGTCGCCGCTGTTGTCCTGAGCCGCTGTCATGTCCCGATGTCCCTTGTCGTCGCTCTCTGACCCTAGGGACGGGGCATCAGCCTTGCAATCTAAACGCGGGGTCGCTGCGGCAAAACTGCAGAAATCACCACCCGAATGACGGGCCAAGTCACAGGCATACTCAAAGGGGCCAGAAGGTCAGGATCGCAGGGATCGACACGGCCACCACAAGGATCTCCAGCGGCAGCCCCATGCGCCAGTAATCGCCAAACCGGTACCCGCCGGGGCCCAGCACAAGCGTATTGTTCTTATGGCCAATGGGCGTCAGGAACGCAGCCGAAGCTGCAACCGCCACCGCCATCAGAAACGGGTCTGCCGACACGCCCAGGGCTTCGGCCATGGCAATGCCCACAGGCGCGGCAACAATGGCTGTGGCGGTGTTGTTCAGCACATCCGACAGCGTCATGGTCACCACCATCAGCACGGTCAGGATCGCCCAGGCTGGCATGCCATCTGTCAATGTGATCAACCCACTTGCCAGAATTTCGGTCCCGCCCGAGGTCTCCAGCGCCGCGCCCAGCGGGATCATCGACCCCAAAAGCACCACCACCGGCCATTCCACATGGTCATAGATTTCCGCCACCGGCAGGATCTTCAACAGCACATATCCCACGGCCACCAGACCCAGCGCCACGGGTAGGTAGACAACCCCAAGCGAGGCCGCCAGGACGGCCGCCGCAAACAGGCCAATGGCCCACCAGGTTTTATCATTGGCCGTGACGCTCAACCCGCGTTCCGCCAGCGGCAGACAGCCCAGCCATTCGGACACCTCCGCGCCACGCTCACGCGGGGCCAGCAGCAGCAGAATATCACCGGGGCGGACCTCGGTCTGGCGGATATGTTTGGTGATCCGCTCGCCTTGGCGGGCAACGCCCAGCAGGACAGTGGACTGCCGCCAGGCAAGGCCCACGCTTTGCGCCGTGCGACCTGCGATCCGGGCGTGATCGGTGACCACAACCTCCACGAGCTCCAGCCCGTCGCCAGCCGCGGTCAGCTTCTCCTGCCGCGCCGCATCCGAAAAATCCAGAGACAGCGCAGTGCGAAACTCGTCCAGCGCTTCGGGGCGGGCCTCAATCACCAGCGTATCCCCCGCCTGCAGGATCGCCCCGCGCGCACGGCCCCAGCGCCGCTGACCGTTGCGGATCAGGCCCAGGATCGCCACATCGGCCTTTTCGGCCTCAGGTTCCAGCGTGCCAAGACGTTTGTCGATCAGCGCGCTGCCTTCGGGCACGGTCAGCTCTGCGATATAGGGGGACAGCTGCCCCTCGCTATTGCCCGCCGCGCCGGACCGGTCCGGGATCAGCCGCCAGCCAAAGAAGGCGACAAACAAAAGCCCCGCCGCCGCCGCCGTCAGCCCCACCGGGGCAAAGTCAAACATCTGAAAGCTCTCGCCAAAGCTGTCTTCGCGAATGGCGGCAATAATGATGTTTGGCGGCGTCCCAATCAGCGTCACCATGCCGCCCAGAATGGTCGCAAAGGACAAGGGCATCAGCGACAGCCCCGGCGCACGCCCCGCTTTGCGCGCGGTCTGAATATCCACCGGCATCAGCAACGCCAGGGCCGCGACATTGTTCATAAAGGCCGACAGCACCGCGCCCACACCGCCCATCAGGGCAATATGGCCACCAAGGGGGCGACCGGCATTGACCAGCGTGCGCGTGATCAGAAACACCGCGCCCGACCGCACCAGCCCTGCCGACACAATCAGCACCAGGGCCACCACCAGCGTCGCCGGGTGACCAAAACCCGCAAAGGCCTCTTTTGTCGGCACCACGCCCAGCACCACGCCCCCCATCAACGCGCCAAAGGCCACAAGATCATAGCGCCACCGCCCCCACAGCAGCAGGACAAAGACAACGGCGAAAAGCGCAAACAGCAGGATCTGATCATAGGTCATCCCCCCATGTTTAGGGGGCAATCGCACGATCACAAGAGGCAGTTAGGGGGAGTTTCGGGATTGCTTCCCCTCAGCCCCCACATAACCCAATCTATACGGCCCGCCCCGCAGCCCCCCGCAGCCCCCCCGGGGCGGCCCCGCAGCCTCCCCGGGCCCGTTTCATCTTTTTCCAAATATCCCCGCCGGAGGCTCCCAAGCCCCGAGAAAAGCGCTGTCGCTGCGGTTCAGGCGGGGCCGTTGATGCAGGCCGCTTGAAAGGGCGGCTTGAAAGCCCGCCCCGCCACAGGCTATATGAGCGCCAGAATTAGACGCAAACACCCAAACCCAAGGATGAACCATGGCAGGCCATTCCAAATGGGCCAACATCCAGCACCGCAAAGGTCGCCAGGATGCTGCTCGCTCCAAACTTTTCTCTAAACTGGCCAAGGAAATCACCGTGGCCGCCAAAATGGGCGACCCAGACCCCGAGAAAAACCCGCGCCTGCGTCTGGCAGTCAAAGAAGCCAAATCCCAGTCCTGCCCGAAGGACGTGATTGAACGCGCGATCAAAAAGGCTATCGGTGGCGACGCCGAAAGCTATGACGAGATCCGCTACGAAGGCTACGGCCCAAATGGCGTCGCGGTCATCGTGGAAACCATGACTGACAACAAAAACCGCACCGCCTCCACCGTGCGCTCCACCTTCTCCAAGAACGGCGGCAACCTCGGTGAAACCGGCTCGGTTGGCTTCATGTTCGAACGCAAGGGCGAGGTCACTTACCCCGCGTCCGTGGGCGATGCCGACACCGTGATGATGGCGGCAATCGAGGCCGGCGCTGAAGATGTGGAAAGCTCTGAAGAGGGTCACATCATCTACTGCGCAGACACCGATCTGAACGATGTCTCCACCGCGCTCGAAGCCGAATTGGGCGAGACAGAGTCCACCAAGCTGATCTGGAAGCCGACCACCACCACCGAGCTGGGTCTTGAGGACATGCAGAAGCTGATGAAGCTGGTGGATGCGCTGGAAGACGACGACGACGTACAGCGTGTGACCACCAACTTTGAAGCCTCTGACGAGGTCATGGCGCAGCTCTAAGCGCGCTGTGCTTTTGGGAAATTGATTTGGGCTGCCCCACGGGGTGGCCCATTTTTTATGCGGGATTTCAACCCGGTTGCCTGAATTTTGACAGGCACGGGTTTTGCGGATGTGGGGTTTTGAAATTTAAACGCTTTGTTGACGCCCCCTTGCCGCAATGAGGGCGGCAAACAATCAGAGGCACCCTCATGCAACGCGCGGATACATTGACTCCCAAATGCACCGCCAGCGATCACCCCTCCGAAGCAGAGCTAAGCCTCCTGATCAATCAATGCGGCAAGATGCGGATGCTGTCGCACCGCGCGGTGATGGTGGCGCTCTTGAACAGCACCCAAGGCGCGGCGGCAACCGCGCTGGACTGGTCGGCTTTCCACGCCGCCCTGCAGGAATTTGAAACCGTCGCCCAAAGCCTGCATCGCTTTGGCCGGTCCGGTAAAATGCCGGAACTGGGGCGTCTGATTGACGCGCAGGGCCCGCAATTGGACAAATTTCTCGCCGCTGCCCGCACGGTGGAGGGCCAAGCGGCAGAGGTGCGCTACACCCAGCTGGGCAGCCTTGCAGATTTTGTGGCCGGCCCTTTGCTAGCCACCCTCAACCAGATGGTTGACGGCATCTCCAAGGATCTGGAGCAGCTCTTGGAAGACGACCGTGCCCGCATGGGGCAGTCCCGGCAGGTCATTCAGGAAACCGTGGCCGAGATTGCGCAGATTTCGCAGGCGGTCTTCATGATTTCGGTCAATGCCTCGATCGAGGCCAGCCGGGCCGGGGATCAGGGCCGTGGCTTTGCCATCCTTGCCAATGAAATCCGCTCGCTGAGCCAGACGTCTGCCAAATCGGTGCAGGCGCTTCAGGAAGAGCTCAAGGGCTTTGTCGCCTAGGGCGCCTTAGTCAAAAAACGCCGAAATCCCCTCCAGCGGCTTTTTCATCTTGGCCACTGCAGGCACCGTTGCGTCCTTTGCCGGATGGCCCACCGCAATAATCATTGACGGTTTTTCACTGTCCGGGCGGCCCAGTGCTGCATTCAGGAACTTCATCGGGTTTGGCGTATGGGTCAGCGTCGACAGCCCCGCCATATGCAGGCTGGCCAGCAGGAAACCCGTGGCGATATTGACGCTTTCCGGCACATAGTAGTTCTTGTACCGCGTGCCATCCTCGAACGTGCCCCAGCGCTGGGCAAAGACCACGATCAGCCAGGGCGCAACGGTCAGATGCGGCTTGTCGGCATCTGTGCCAATGGGTTCCAGCGCTTTGATCCACGCATCCGGCGCGCCGCCGCTGTAGAATTTCTTTTCCTCTTCCTCGGCCTCCGTGCGGATCTGTGCCTTGAGGGCTGGATTGGAAATCGCGGCAAAGAACCACGGCTGGTGATTGGCCCCCGACGGCGCGCTGCCTGCGGTGCGAATGGCGGCCTCAATCACCGCTTTGGGCACAGGCCGGTCGGAAAACGCACGGATCGAGTGGCGCTTTTGCATATGCGCCAGAAACGCCTCTGCGCGGGCGCACATCTCTGGGTCGTCATAGTCAAACCGGTCGGGCAGGGGCAGCGCATCATAGGTCATTTTATCCCGCGAAAACATATGTCTTTCCCCTTAGGTCTGAATGAGGTTCCGTCGACCAGACTTGACCACAGCGCGCGTCACCGGCGCAAGGGCCGCGCCAAGAAGCCGGCTCACCTGCCAGCTCAGCGGTGTCCGAAACCCCGCATCGGGCAGCAGTTCAACCAGCCGCCCCTCTGCCACCGCTTGCGCGACCAAATGCGCCGGGTTCAACCCCCAGCCAACCCCCAGTTCCGCCGCCTCCACAAAGGCGGTGGTCGACGGCAGGAAATGCTGGGGTGGTTCGGGGCAGGGCCCCAGTTGGCTGCGGATCCAGCGCCGTTGCAGCTGGTCCTTGGCGTTATAGGTCAGGCAAGGTGCGCGCGCGATCGCCTCTGCGGTGACCCCATCCGGAAACCACTGCGCCACAAAGGCCGGGCTGGCGGTGGCACGGTACTCCAGTGCGCCCAGCACATGCATATCGCAGCCGCGGACAGGGGCGGTAAGTGCCGTCACCGCAGCCGACACCTCGCCCCGTTTCAACCAGTCGGCGCTGTGGTCCTGATCGTCGACCACCAGATCAAACAGCACGCCGTCCGCGCGGGCCATGGCCGACACAAACCAAGTGGCCAGACTGTCGGCATTGACCGCGACCCGCAAGCGAGGCGGCGGGTCGGCGCGGGCCATGCCAATGTCTTGCAGCAGGGCAGCTTCCAACAGGCCCAGATCTTCGGCATGTTTGGCCATGCGCAGCCCCATATCCGTGCCGGTACAGGGCTGGCCGCGCTGCACCAGCGCCGCGCCAACTTGTTCCTCTAACGCTTTGATCCGCTGCGATATTGCCGAAGGCGTCACAAACAGCGCCTGCGCCGCCGCATCAAAGGATCCAAGCCGCAGGACGGCAGATAGCGCGGCCAGATGATTGGGGTCCAGTTGCATTAGCTGCCCTTAATCGAGGTTAGGTTTCTTAATTTGAGTAATCCGCGCGGGCACTTTAGTCAAAAGGCAACCACAAAGGACGCCCCTCATGACCTCGCTGATATCGCCAAGCCTGTTTGCCGGTTTTACCCTTGGCTTCACCCTGATCCTCGCCATTGGGGCGCAAAACGCTTTTGTCCTGCGGCAGGGGATCAAGGGCGAACATGTTCTGGCGGTGGTGCTGACCTGCGCGGTGTCAGAGGCGCTTCTGGTCACGGGGGGTGTCCTTGGCATGGGCACCATTGCGGCGGCCTTGCCGTGGTTCGAACCGGCCATGCGGATTGGCGGATCGCTGTTTCTGATCTGGTACGGGCTGCGGTCGCTGCGAGCGGCGTGGACGGGCGGCGCCGCGATGGAAGCGGCCCCCGATACCGGTCCATCCCGCCTGTTGCCGGTTCTGTTGACCTGTCTGGCCTTCACCTGGCTCAACCCGCATGTCTACCTCGACACAGTGGTGCTGTTGGGGACGCTGTCGTCGCAATACCCCAACCCTCATGCCTTTGGGGTCGGCGCAGTCAGTGCGGCCTTTGTGTTTTTCTTCAGCCTTGGCTTTGGCGCACGGCTCTTGGCGCCGGTCTTTGCCCGCCCGCGCGCGTGGCAGGTGCTGGACGCGCTGATTGGCGTGGTGATGCTGGCCCTGGCGGTAAAGCTGCTCTTGTGGTGATGCGCAGGGGCAATGTGCACAAACACAGAGCTGTCACCCGGCGGGTCGCCCCCTAGTTTGAAGGGCAACAGCACGCAAAGGAGGCCGAAGATGAGCTGGAACCCAACGCTTGACCCACAATGCCCCGCCGCCGGGGATCTGGACGCTATTGAAACCGTGATCATCCCGCGCGCCCGCGACCTCGGCGGGTTCGAGGTCCGCCGCGCCCTGCCAGCGCCCCGTCGTCAGATGGTGGGGCCTTTCATCTTCTTTGATCAGATGGGCCCGGCAGAATTCATCACCGGCGGCGGCATTGACGTGCGCCCGCATCCGCATATTGGTCTTGGCACCGTGACCTATCTGTACAAGGGCGAATTCGAGCACCGCGACAGTTTGGGCACCCATCAGATGATCTACCCCGGTGAGGTCAACTGGATGGTCGCAGGCAAGGGCGTCACCCATTCCGAGCGCACCAGCGAAGACACCCGCAACTCCGGCAAAAACAGCCTCTTTGGTATTCAGACCTGGATTGCCCTGCCGGAGAACAAAGAAGACATGGATCCCATCTTTGAACATCACGGCCGCGAGGCCCTGCCGTTTCTGGAAGGCGAAGGCAAAGAGGTCCGCCTGATCCTTGGCAACGCCTGGGGCGAACGCGCGCCCGTGTCGATGCTGTCTGAAACCTTTTATGCGGATGTCATTCTGAAGGCGGGGGCGAAACTGCCGATGCCGGACAACCACGAGGACCGGGGGCTTTATGTGACTCAGGGCGCCATTGAAATTGCAGGTCAGACCTTCGAGGCAGGCCAGATGATGGTGTTCCGCCCCGGCGATGCGATCACGGTGACGGCAGGCCCGCAGGGCGCGCGGCTGATGGCGCTGGGCGGGGAAACCATGGGCGGACCACGCCACATCTGGTGGAACTTTGTTGCCTCCTCAAAAGAGAAAATCGAAGAGGCAAAACAGGCCTGGGCCGCGGGCGATTTCGCCACCAATCCCCGCTTTCACCTGCCGCCCGGTGATGACGAAGAGTTCATTCCCCTGCCAGATCAAAAATGACCATAAATTCCGTAGGGATACGCTTGAGTTCGCCCTTTGCCTCTTTCTTCCGCAAAGAGGCAAAGGGCCGGAAGCTGGCGCGTATTTTCTATGGCCGTAGTCTGTCTGTTACAATTAAACTCTAGAGTTCCAGCTGATTAACCCATTGAAAGGGCGAAGTTATGACGTGCGAGACCGGAGATCTTCCACGGCCTCCGTGCCGGGAAGCGGCCCCGCGCGCCTGCGCTGCCGTGGCTTTGGTCTTGTGCAGCGTCCTGAGCCTCTTTCTTGGGCTCTTGCCCGTATCAGCGCGTGCGGCAGAGGCGTCTGCCTTGCTGGGGCATCCGGCTGTGTTTCAAGGCTGCCGCACCACACGTCCGGGGCGGCCCGGCTTTTGCAGTTTTGTCGACCGCGGCAGCCGTCTGTTTGTTTATGGCACAGGGTCCACGCCGCAATGGCTGATGGCAGAGCTTACCCATCTGGAAATCGGGCGCCGGGTTGGGCTGACCGGCACGCGCCGCGATCTCTACGAAGGCACCGCCGAAGTGGAACTGGCCGGGATCAGTCTGTTGCCGGTGAACCGCTATGACCGCATCTTGAAGCGCCTGCAGGGGCAGTGGCGATCTGACAGCGATCCGCTGGATGCGTTTCAGGTCACCGGCGCAGAGCGGGTGAACGCCTATGCGGGGGCAAAGACCTCGGTGGACTATATTTCGGTGCAGCCCGAATGTGGCGTGCTGACCACCCACGGGCCCTATCTTTATGCTTGGGATGAATCCGGCACCGGGGGGCTGTGTTACGAGATTTCAAAGGTGTCGGACAATACGCTGGTGCTGATCTACCAGCCGCGCGGCAGGGTGCTGAAATACAGTCGCGAAGGCACCGCGCAATAGCTTGCCCCTTGTCCGGAGCTGTGCCGCACCTGTGCCGCACTTGTGTCTGCGTGGCGCTGACCTCTGGCACATTCCTCGCCCTGCGCGGTCCGGGGTGAAAAATATCCGCCGTGCTCAAAAAAAAAAATCGGGTTTGATCCCTGTCAAAGTTGCGTCTTCGCGCCTGCTCTAGGGTGATGTCACGCAGAGCAAACAGGAGCGCGAAACCATGTCCCACACCCCGCATGAGCTGGCCGAAGAATTCCCCGCACAGGCCGAGCTGATCAGCCGGTTGAAGCAAGAGGACGCCCATTTTGCCAAACTGGCCGAGGAGTACCACGATCTGAACCGCGCCGTGCACCGGGCGGAAACCAATGTGGAGCCTGTCTCGGATCAGGTGGAAACCGACCTGCGCAAAGCCCGCGCCGGTCTGAAAGATCAGATCTGGGGGGTCCTGAGCAAAGCAGCCTAACCGCTGCCCTGACGGGAACCCCGAGACACCGGGAGGGAGGGCCCCGGTGTTTGAGAGGACCGCACGTGTGATGCCGTGCGGTCCTTTTTTGTCTTCAACCCGCAGTTTTGTCTTCACCCCGATTTGTCTTCAATCCACAGGCGCGTTAGCTCACATCATACGGCAGGACGCTGCGGCGGCTGCTGTCCACGCTCAGGCGGCGTTCCAGCGGCGGCACGGACCGCTGATGGCAGCTCTGGCGTTCACAAATGCGGCAGCTGATGCCAATGGGCTCGTAGGCCTCGGTTTTGCCCAACTCCAGCCCATCGGCATAGACCAGCGCATCCGCATGGCGGGTTTCGCACCCCAGCGCAATGGCATAGCGGCGCACGGGCGATCCAAACGCGCCCCCGGATTTCGACACATCCCGCGCGATCGATATATAGCGCACCCCATCGGGGGTTTCCGCCAGCTGGCGCAGAAACTGCCCCGGTGTCTCAAAGGCGCGGTGCACATTCCACAAGGGGCAGGCACCGCCAAAGCGGGCAAATTGCAGCCGCGTGGCCGAATGGCGCTTGGTGATCGTGCCCGCCTGATCGACGCGGACAAAGAAGAAGGGCACGCCCTTGGCGCCGGGGCGTTGCAGCGTGGACAGGCGGTGGGCCACCTGTTCGATCGAGGCGCCAAAATGGGTCGACAGCAGCTCCAGATCGTGGCGCATGTCCTGCGCGGTGGCCAGAAACCGGCCATAGGGCATCAGGGCGGCGCCCGCGAAATAATTGGCAAGACCCATCTTTGCGATGGCGCGGGCTTCCTCGGTCTGGAACTTTGCAAAATCCAGCGTCGCTTCCAAAAGATCGTTCTGTTCCAACAGTGCCACCTGCAACAGCATTTGAAACAGCTGGGTCTGCGGCGGCATGCGGCTGGAAATCCACAGCTCTCCGCTCTCGGCGTCAAAGCGGCGCAGCTCTGCCATGTCTTTCATATGCAGGCTGACGCCTGCTTTTGACAGCGCGCGGGTCACCGTCAGGCGCATGTCATCCTTGCCGGCAAAGCGTTCGGCGGCGCGGTCCACCGCATCAATATAGTTGTCGCAATAGTGGAAGAAATCGCGCACCTCTTCCCAGGGGCTGGCCTGCGCCCGGGAATCCTCGCGCCCCAGAGCTTCGTCCAGACTGGCAAGCCGTTCATGGGTCTGCCGATAGGCCTGATGCAGCGCCAGAAAGGCCCGCGCCAGGGCAGGGGCATTGGAGGCCGTCAGGCGCAAATCGGCCAGTGGCGGCACATCATCGGCAAAGACCGGATCAGCCATGGCTTCGCGCATGTCCGAGATCAGCCGTTCACTATCGCCCGAGGACAGTTCGGTGACATCCATGCCAAATTCCTGCGCCAGGGCCAGCACCACGGTGGTGGAGACGGGGCGGTTGTTGTTCTCCATCTGGTTCAGATAGGGCAGCGACACGCCCAGCTTGCCGGCAAATTCCTTCTGGGTGAGGCTCAGGCGATTGCGCATCTCGCGCAGTTTGGCACCGGCATAGAGTTTTTGTGGGGCCATGGAATGCGCCTTCTTTGCAAAATATCTCTCCGTGATTGTAGAATTGCAAACTGCGGCGCGCAATGACCGCGATTGGCCCGATTGTCGCAGGCCGGGGGGGGGCGGCTCCCGCCCGTCGGGCATGCATTTAAAATGCACGCCCTCCCGTTGGGGGTAGCGCCGCGCGCGCCCCGCAGGGGCGCGCGCGGCGCCGGTCGCTTCGGGCGCAGCCCGAAGCGAAACCGCATGTTGGCCCCGGTTCAGATTTGACGCGCCAGCTGTGCTTCGCGGCGCATGACCGTGGCTATGGCCAAAAGGCCGCCCAGGCCGCTGGCGGCCATAATCCCCAACAGGGGCGCCGCAGTAGAGCCTTCGCCCAGCAGGGCCGCTGCCATCGCCGACAGTGCCGCGCCAGAGCCGATCATAATGGCCGAGCTGAGCCCCGCCGCCGTGCCTGCCAGATGCGGGCGCACCCCAATCGCGCCAGTGGTGCCATTGGGAATAGCAAGCCCATTGCCGAGCCCAACAAAACACATCAGCCCAAAGAAGCTCCAGACCGTGCCCAGCCCGGCCAGAGAAATGCCAAGCGACAGCGCCACCCCAAAGAGGTTGATGCAGGTCCCCCACAGAACCATCGAATTGATCCCGACCTGTTCTGAGAACCGGCCCGACAGGTAGTTGCCTAGGAAATACCCCACCGCAGGCGCTGAAAAGAACAGCCCCAATTCGCCGGAACTCAGCCCATAGATATGAGTGCCAACAAAGGGCGCGCCGCCAAGGTAGGCAAAGAAACTGCCCGCACTCCAGCCCGAGGCCAGCGAATAGCCCCAGAACCGCGGGCTGCGCAGCAGCTCGGGGTATTCGCCAAATTGCTCGCCCAGCGTCTTGCCACTGGCATGGGCGGTTTCACCAAAATCCACCCAGAACAGCCACAGTGTCACCAGCGCGCAGGCAAACAGCAGCCAGAAGTTCGCCTGCCAGCCATAGGCCTGATCCAATATCCCGCCAAGCGCCGGGCCCAGCATTGGCACCAAGGTCATCCCCATGGTGACATATCCGATCATGCTCGCCGCTTTGGGCCCTTCATACATGTCCCGCACGGCCGCACGGCTCAGCACCATGCAGGTGGTGCCAATCGCCTGTCCCATGCGACACATCAGGAACAGCCCTGCGGTGGGGGCAAAAATGCAGCCGACGGTAAAGAGCAGGAAAATCAGCAGCGACCAGAACAGCACCGGCCGCCGTCCCAGCTTGTCTGAGATCGGCCCGCACAGGATCTGCACCACCGCGCTGGTGGCCAGATAGGCCGGCACCGACAGGGCCATCAGGTGGTAGTCGACGTCAAAATACTTCGCCATGCCCGGCAGGGAGGGCTGGAAAATATTCATCCCCAGCGCCGAAATGCCCGACAGCAGGATCAAGGTCAGCAGCCCCGGCGGGGTGCGCGGGGCGGGCTTTGGGGCGGAGGTGTCAGAAACTTGGGTCAGCGGAATTCTCGATCTGGATGGGCCAAGATGGCGCGGTCGCAAGGACAGGTAGGGTCCGGGACAGGAAAAGCCCGGGCGACCTTGGGGCCGGGCAGGCGGGGCCTGCTTTGGATCCAAAGTTTTAACGGCAACCTTTGCGTGTCTTATGTATCTGTCAAGCTCTTGTCGCCTGTATGGTACAATCTGGACAGCAGATGGCCTGCGCGCCGTTGGCATTGATTTCGCCGCAAAAGCTGGAAAAAGACGGAAAAAGACGGCGGCTGTCGCGCTGCCGAATTAGCTGTTTTGCAACTATTCAGTTACCGTATGCAAAAAATTTGCAAATATGCGAAAATTGCCTTCCGAATGCTGCATGCGCAAGATAGTGTCGCGACAACCGGATCCGCTACCCAACGGTGGCCCCGCTCCGGGGCGCTTATCCTGCGCCTCAGGTGATCACGGCTCTGCCCGTCTGGCGGGGCGCGCACATCAGGCGGGCTGAACGACAACGAAAGGGCACAGGCCATGAAGGACATTCTTTCCGAACTTCAGGACCGCCGCGAAAATGCGCGGCTTGGGGGCGGGCAACGCCGCATTGATGCGCAGCACGCCCGTGGCAAACTGACCGCACGCGAGCGGATCGAGCTGTTGATGGATGAAGACAGCTTTGAAGAGTTCGACATGTTTGTGTCCCATCGCTGCACCGACTTTGGCATGGAAGACAACAAGCCCGCAGGCGACGGTGTGATCACCGGCTGGGGCACCATCAATGGCCGCCAGGTCTATGTGTTCTCTCAGGATTTCACCGTTCTGGGCGGCTCTGTGTCGGCAACTCATGCGATGAAGATCTGTAAGATCATGGATATGGCAATCCAGAATGGTGCGCCGGTCATTGGTCTGAACGATTCAGGCGGCGCACGTATTCAGGAAGGCGTCGATGCGCTTGCGGGCTACGCGGAGATCTTCCAGCGTAACATTATGGCCTCGGGTGTGATCCCGCAGATCTCTGTCATTATGGGGCCCTGTGCCGGTGGTGCGGTCTATTCGCCTGCGATGACCGACTTCATCTTTATGGTCAAAGACAGCTCTTACATGTTTGTGACCGGCCCCGATGTGGTGAAAACCGTCACCAACGAGGTGGTGACGGCCGAAGAACTGGGTGGGGCGAGCACCCACACCAAGAAATCTTCGGTCGCCGATGGCGCGTTTGAAAACGATGTTGAGGCCCTGGCCGAGGTCCGCCGTCTGGTTGACTTCCTGCCCTTGAACAACCGCGAAAAGCCGCCCGTGCGCCCCTTCTTTGATGCGCCTGACCGGGTCGAGACCAGCCTTGATACGCTGATCCCCGACAACCCGAACACGCCGTATGACATGAAGGAACTGATCCTGAAGACGGCGGATGAGGGCGATTTCTACGAAATCCAGGAAGATTTCGCCAAGAATATGATCACCGGCTTTATCCGGCTCGAGGGGCAGACCGTCGGTGTTGTCGCCAACCAGCCGATGGTGCTGGCGGGCTGTCTGGACATCGACAGCTCCCGCAAGGCGGCGCGGTTTGTGCGTTTCTGCGACTGTTTTGAAATCCCGATCCTGACCTTTGTGGATGTGCCGGGCTTCCTGCCGGGCACGGCGCAGGAATATGGCGGCGTCATCAAACACGGCGCAAAGCTGCTTTTCGCCTACGGTGAAGCCACCGTGCCCAAGGTCACGGTCATCACCCGCAAGGCCTATGGTGGGGCTTATGATGTGATGGCCTCCAAACACCTGCGTGGTGATTTCAACTATGCCTGGCCCACGGCGGAAATCGCGGTGATGGGCGCCAAAGGCGCGACCGAGATCATCCACCGCGCCGATCTGGGCGATGCCGACAAGATCGCGGCGCACACGGCGGACTATGAGGACCGCTTTGCCAACCCCTTCGTGGCAGCCGAGCGCGGCTTTATCGACGAGGTGATCCAGCCCCGCTCCACCCGCCGCCGCGTCGCCCGGGCTTTTGCGTCCCTGCGCAATAAGAAGCTCGAGAACCCGTGGAAAAAGCACGACAATATCCCGCTTTAATAGCGGGGCGAGGGCATGGGCCCTCGCGCCTCTAACGGCTTGAGCCCGGCAAAAGAACACGCACGAGACAAAAATGGCGAACTCCAATTGGCATATCCAACGGACGCCGGGGCAGGTGATCTTGTCGCGGCAGTTGCCCGCGCGCTTTGATGTGCAGGCGGCGACCACGCTGCGCCTTCAGGCGGGGCAGGGGCTCAGCCTGTCGCGTCTGGCGCATCAGGTGCGGCAGGATATGTGGCGTGCAGTGCAGCGGGTGCGGGGGTTCTCTCCGGTGGTGCAGGTCACCCTGTCCGAAGCGGGCGCAGAGATCATTGCAGGGGGCCGCGCGCCTTCTCCGATCGCGCCGGGGCTGGCTGGACGCATTCAATCGGTCCTGGAGGATCCCCAGAAACAGATGCGCTGGATGCGACATTCTTTCCGTAAGGACAGCCTGGAAGCGCCCGCGCATGGGGTGGAAAAATGAAGATTTTTTCGCAAGCACAAGGTGAAACACCCATGGGTTGTGCCGATTTTTGGCCGTTTGCTCAATTTGGGATCGACTGGCGCGAGCTCGCGGGGGCGCTTCTCTCTAAGGTGGTGAATCCTAACAATTTCACAACAAGGTTTGACAGGGAGGCCGAATCGGGGTTTTGTTCGGTTTACGCCAGATGAGTTTAGCGCGCGCACACCATAGCGCTGCGCCCGCAGCCCCGGCAGGAGGAGCTCGTTTCTGGATCCCCAGTGCTTTCCCGGAAGGGAATGTTCTGGAATCCGAACGAGGCTGGGGCTGCGGCACTTTGGCCGCCCAATCCATTTCCGAACCATCCCCCGAACCTTCCCCCGAACCTTCCGACGTCGATTTTGCCGCATTGCGTATGATGCGTCGGGTCAATCTGGCCGTTGGGGCGGTGGCATTGATCTGGTGTGCAGCGGGCGTGGCCCGGGCCGAGGCGCCGCTGATCGCTTTGCCCTCGGGCAACGCGGTCACCCTGCACGAGGTGCTGCTAGATCCAACCCCGACTTTGGGCACGGAAACGGCCCCCTGGGCGCGCTTCCGCTTTGTTGCGCCAGACCTGCGCCGCGATGGTCACGGCCAGACCCACGCCGAGGCGGCGGCGGATATGGACCACCTGTGCCGCGCGCTGGTGCGCCCCTATCTGGACCTCCACCAGCTGAGCCCCAGCCGCGTGGTGATCTCGCTTGCGGACCAGCCCGTGCCCTTTGGGCAGGCGGCGCCGGAGGTCAGCCAGTTCTTTGAAAGTTACCGCCTGGTCGATGGCGCCTGCGTCTGGGAGGGCTACTGATGGGCTTTTCCTGGCTCTGGAGCCGTAAATCCTCCGCCAAGAGCGCAGAATTCTGCCAACCACCCATGTGCTTGGGCGGTTTTGAATATTCACCGGCGCCAAAGGGCGTTATGGTTGCTGCGGGTCCCCTCGATGGGGCTCCGTGGGTCCGGTCCGGTTCCGCCTGCAAAACTCAGCCTCGGCTGGGTGCGCAGCCGTGTCTGAATCAGCCCTGCGCAGGTTTCATTAATGGATACAGGAGACAGTCATGTCCAAGAGCCTCAAGCTCCTCACCCTCGCCGGTCTCGTTGCCGCGGCCGCTGCATGTGCGCCCAAGCAAGAAGAAGTCATCATCGTCGAGCCCGAGCCGATTTCGACCGAGCCGACCTACACCGGCAAATACAAGTAAGAACACAAGGGGTTCGGCCCTGCGGCCGGCCCCCGCCGTCCTGCGGGGTTCCGAACCGAGGATCCCCCCATGCTGAAACACCGTGGTTTCCCCGGCCGTCTTTCCGGCACCGATTTCCAATTCGTCATCCGTCGCGCCAATCCCAAAGGTGCAACCCCGCTGACCCGCCGCGAACGCTACCGCGATCGCCGCGCGCCTGATAAGCGCGCCGATGCCGCCTTTATGAAGGCGCTGTGGGATCATTTCGGCGAAGACCCCTTTGAGCGCGGCAATCTTGATGCCGGTCGCCTCAGCTGGCTCTTTGGTCGCGAGGTCGTGGCCGTTGACGATCCCTTTGACCCCAAAAGCTACGACTCCCTCCTGCGCATTGACGCAGAGGTCGCCGAACGCTCCTTCCCCGAGGTCTTCAATGGCCCCGAGGCAGAGGCCGACGATGACTGGGATGATTGGGACTGAATGAACAGGGCGCCGGCATATCACGTCCCCCGTTTCGGCGCGGTTGGTCCTTGTTCCGCCGTTGCTAAAGCCGGGATTGAGCCAGATTTGGCCGGTTTTCGCTTTCGTAAAACAACCGTGTTTTGCACGAAAGCAGCTTTTGCTACCCTGAGTAGGCCAGCACGGTGTGGGGGTTTCCCCCCACTGTTGTTCCGGCCCCTTCGCCTGAATGGGCAGGTTTGCGGTGTCCTTTGTGACGCAACTTGCAACCTGCCCCTTTTTTCACGTGCTCCTTCAATCCATTGTGAAGGGCAGGGGCCTTTGCGCCGGTCCTCGAAATGCGCGGCTTCCCGCTTGGGTCGACGCGCATTCCGGCGACCTGTCGCTCAGCCGCAGCCTTCCGTGCAGTGGCAATTGCAGACGTGCCAAAAGGATGCTGTCCATGGCGCGAGTTTTGCAATCGCTTCAGAAGGAACGCAAAAATGGGCACATTCCCAATCAAATCCGCAGCTCTCATCCTTGCAGCCTGTGCGGGCCTTTCGGCCTGCGGCGACAATCCGGGTGAACAGGCGCTTTATGGCGCCGGTGCGGGTGCAGCAGGGGCAGCCGTTCTGGACGGCAACCTCATCACAGGTGCCGCCGTCGGCGCCGCTGCAAACCTCCTTTACTGTCAGGAAAACCCACGCCAGTGCTAAGGCACGGCTGACCGCCCATCGCGGCGGGTCTGTTTCCTGTCAGTCCGGTTCCGCCGCGCGCGCGCAGCGGGCCACCCGAGATCATGAAAACACCGCCGTGGGGACGCCCCCCGCGCGCGGTGTTTTTGTTGCCAGAACGACTTACAGACAAGGGACGAGACATGTTTGACAAGATCCTGATCGCCAACCGCGGAGAGATCGCCTGCCGGGTTATGAAAACGGCAAAGAAGATGGGCATCCAGACGGTTGCCATCTATTCCGACGCCGACCGTCAGGCGCTGCATGTGCAGATGGCAGACGAGGCCGTCCACATTGGCCCGCCGCCGGCCAACCAGTCCTATATTGTCATCGACAAGGTGATGGAGGCGATCAAGTCGTCCGGCGCACAGGCGGTGCATCCGGGCTATGGGTTCCTGTCGGAAAACGCCAAATTCGCCGAGGCGCTCGAGGCCGAGGGCGTTGCTTTTGTTGGCCCCCCGAAAGGCGCGATCGAGGCGATGGGGGATAAAATCACCTCCAAGAAAATCGCGCAGGAAGCAGGTGTCAGCACCGTTCCCGGCTATATGGGCCTGATTGAGGACGCCGAAGAGGCGGTGAAGATCTCCAATAAGGTCGGCTACCCGGTGATGATCAAAGCCTCCGCCGGTGGCGGCGGCAAGGGCATGCGGATCGCCTGGAACGATGACGAAGCCCGCGAAGGCTTCCAGTCGTCGAAAAACGAGGCTGCGAATTCGTTCGGTGATGACCGGATCTTTATTGAAAAGTTCGTCACCCAACCGCGCCACATCGAAATTCAGGTGCTGTGTGATGCCCATGGCAATGGCGTCTACTTGGGCGAACGCGAATGTTCGATCCAGCGCCGCAACCAGAAGGTCGTGGAAGAAGCGCCGTCGCCGTTCTTGGATGAAGAAACCCGCAAGGCCATGGGCGAACAATCCGTCGCACTCGCCAAGGCGGTGGGCTATGCCTCCGCGGGTACGGTGGAATTCATCGTGGACGGCGACAAGAATTTCTACTTCCTTGAAATGAACACCCGCCTGCAGGTGGAGCACCCGGTGACGGAACTCATCACCGGCGTCGACCTTGTGGAGCAGATGATCCGCGTCGCCGCTGGCAAGGAACTGTCGATCACCCAAGACGATGTGACCCTCACCGGCTGGGCGATTGAAAACCGCCTCTATGCCGAAGACCCCTACCGCAACTTCCTGCCGTCGATTGGCCGTCTGACCCGCTACCGTCCGCCCGCAGAGACCGCTGCCTACACCCCCGGCACCGCCGCAGGGGACGCGGGCGATGTGGTCGTGCGCAATGACACCGGCGTCTATGAAGGCGGTGAGATTTCAATGTATTACGACCCGATGATCGCCAAGCTCTGCACCTGGGCGCCGACCCGCGAGAAGGCGATCGAGGCGATGCGCGTGGCGCTTGATAGTTTTGAGGTCGAAGGCATTGGTCACAACCTGCCGTTCCTGTCGGCGGTGATGGATCACCCGAAATTTGTCTCGGGCGACATGACCACCGCCTTTATTGCCGAAGAATACCCCGAAGGGTTTGAGGGCGTCTCCCTGCCGGAACCAGAGCTGCGCCGGATCGCCGCCTCCTGTGCCGCGATGCACCGCGTTGCGGAAATCCGCCGCACGCAGGTCTCGGGCCGGATGGACAACCACGAACGCCGCGTCGGCAACAACTGGGTGGTGACATTGGGCGGCGAAACCTATGCCCTGCGCATTGCCGCCGACCCCGAAGGCGCCACCGTGCGCTTTGAAGACGGGGCCGAGATCCGCGTGGCCTCGGGCTGGACGCCGGGCGATATGCTGGCCGAGATCGACACCGATGGCGCGCCCTTGGTGCTGAAAGTCGACAAAATCACCCAAGGCTTCCGCATCCGTAACCGCGGTGCAGATCTGAAAGTGAACGTCCGTCGCCCGCGTCAGGCCGAGCTTGCGCAGCTGATGCCGGAAAAACTGCCGCCGGATACCTCCAAAATGCTGCTCTGCCCGATGCCGGGTCTGGTGGTGAAGATCGATGTGGAGGTCGGCCAGGAGGTCCAGGAGGGCCAGGCGCTCTGCACGATCGAGGCGATGAAAATGGAAAACATCCTGCGCGCCGAGAAGAAGGCCGTGGTCTCCAAAGTCAATGCGGGCGCAGGCGACAGCCTTGCCGTTGATGATGTGATCATCGAGTTCGAGTGATCCGAGAGGTCGAGTGATCTGACATGCGCGTCGCGTCCCATATCGCACCCCACCCAGGGTGCCCCCCGCACCGCCCTCTCGGCCGCGCCGCGTGCGCTGTCGGGACTGGGCGCGCGGGCGGTGGACGCGGCGCATTGCAACCCTCTGCTCCGGCCGCAGGCCGGGGCAGGGCGCCAAGCCGCCCGCCTGCGGTGTTAAACCTTTCTGAAACCTCCCCGTCTAACGTGATGCAAACCCGCATTTTGACCCGGTCGCCGCGCCCGCAGACTTGTGTCTGGCGACCCCGGACGGAGAGATTGAACGTGCCGTTTTCCTTCCCCCTGCCGCGCCTGCGCCGCTCTTTGCGCGCAAGCGCTCTTCTGCTGCTTGCAACATCCCTGCTGGCCGCATGCCAATTGGACAAGGAAGAAGACGTCCGCGCCACCCTTGGCGACTGGATGAAGCTGGGGGAAACCTACTACTTCTACGCCGAACTCCACTGTGCTGCGGCGCTGTTTGACGTCAAAGCCAGCCGCATTTCTTCCTCTGTCAGCAAGGTTCGCACCCTCGACAAAGCGCTGCGCGCGCTGGAACGGGAAGATCCCATTGCCTTCCAGATCGCAGGCCTGTCGCCGACCCAGATCACCGAAGGCGTGATGAACGCCGATCTGCCCAAAGGTCTGCGGGTTCTGACCTCGGGCGTCTCGGGCCGCAACTGCATGGCCGAGGAGATGGAGATCGCCTATTACAATGCGCTTCTCGATCCGACCTCGGTGCTGATGATGCATCCGGTCGACAAATTTGTCGCCGTCTATGATCGTCGCAATACGCGCCTGTTTTATCTGCGGGGGCGGGACGGATGATGACCGACCAGCGCCCGCGTCCGTTCGGCCGTTACCCCTCGCGCCGCTCTTCCACTTCGCGCAGCCGCATGGGCATTTTGTCGATGGTGCGGGAAATTTCGCGCACGGACCACGGCAGCGGCTTGCGCAGCTTGACGCCGCCGTCCTTGCCAATCAGCACCATCATAAACCCGCGCGGGCGCAGTTTCTTGCGCAAAGGTGATGTGCGGGCCGGGTCGCTGTCAATCAGCACCACCACATCGCGATCCAGTAGCGCGGCCGGGTCTTCGCGCAGCTTGTCGATCTGTTCCTGGAAGCGCGGATCATTGGGGCTGTCGGCAAAGACAACCACCGGTCGGTGGGTCCATTGGAAGCTTTCCAGCTGCACATCATACCCCGGCAGCACCTCCAGCCGTGGCGCGGCCGGCTCTGCTGCCGTATCTGCGGTCTCTGGCGGCGTGCTGTCCTGTGCCACGGCGGGCAACACCGGTGCCAGCATCAGGCCAAAGGCTACTGCCGCAAAAGGCGCGGCCTGTCTGATTAAAAATCGGGTCATGAACACTCCTCTGCCTGCAAATATATGCGCCAGCCGCGGAAATGCGACACCCGAAGTGACCGGGATGCGGAAAAGACCGGCGAAAATATACGGGAAAGTTAACAGCTTCCTCATGGCTCCTGCGGCAGAATGCGGCTTTCAGATCGTATCCTGCGGGGGGTATCCGCAATGAAAGTCATTCTGCATATTGGCGCACATCGCTGCGCCACAACGTCGTTTCAGGGCTACCTTGGCCGCAAGGAAAGGGAACTGTCGGCCCGTGGCATTGTCTGTGTCGGCCCCAAGCGGATTCGCTCGGGCCTGTTTCATGGCATCCAGCCGGGGCCGATGCCGGTGATTGGCCGCGACCCGCAGAAACGCGCGCGCGGGCGCCTGGCGCTGCATATGCGGTCGCTCAGCGATGTGGGCATGCAGTCGGTGCTGTTCACGGATGCCAGCATGATGGGGCGGCTCGAGGAGAACATCGCCGCAGGCAGCCTCTATGCGGGTATTGGCGAACGTCTGGCGCGCTATGACTGGGCTTTTGACGGGGCGATTTCGGATGTGGTGCTGAACATCCGCAGCCTGGACACCTGGTGGGCCTCTGCGCTGAGCCACAGCCTCACCGTGACCGAACGCTGGCCGGGACACGACCAGCTGGCCAAGATCGCCGAGGCACGCCGCACCTGGCGCGATGTGATCACCGATATCTATTGCGCCATGCCCGGTGCACGGCTGCTGGTCTGCCCGCATGAAGATTTTGCAACCCGCCCCGCCGCACAGCTGAGCGCGGTCACCGGCCAGCCCAGCCCCGCGACCTCGGGCATGTTCCGCCTCAACCCCTCGCTGCGCCTGCCGCATCTGCGCGCCAGCCTGCCTGCGCGCATTGCCTGCCGTCTGCCCGCAGGCAATGGCCGCTGGGGTCCCTTTACTGAAATGCAGGCGGCCAGCCTCCGCGAGGCCTATGCCGACGACATGATGTGGCTGATCGGCGGCGCCGATGGCTATGCCGAACTGCTTGAATCTCCGAATAAAAATAAGGGCCGCGAAACTGCGCCCACACGACATCTGACAAGAGGAACGACCCATGACCCAACCGAAGGACACATGGCGGGCGCTGGCTGAGAAAGAGCTGCGCGGACGCCCGCTTGAGGATCTGACCTGGAAGACGCTGGAAGGCATCGACGTCAAACCTCTGTACACCGCAGAGGACACCGAGGGCCTGCCGCATGTGAACACAACCCCCGGCGTGGCCCCCTTTACCCGTGGTGTGAAAGCGACCATGTACGCAGGCCGCCCCTGGACCATCCGCCAATATGCGGGGTTTTCCACGGCCGAAGAATCCAACGCCTTTTACCGCCGCAATCTGGCCGCGGGTCAGCAGGGGGTCTCGGTCGCCTTCGATCTGGCCACCCACCGCGGCTATGACAGCGACCACGAACGCGTGGTTGGCGATGTCGGCAAGGCGGGCGTGGCCATCGACAGTGTCGAGGATATGAAAATCCTCTTTGACGGCATTCCGCTGGATAAAGTGTCCGTCTCCATGACCATGAACGGCGCGGTGATCCCGATCCTTGCGAATTTCATCGTCGCAGGTGAAGAACAGGGCCATGACCGTGCGCTGCTGTCGGGCACCATTCAGAACGATGTTCTGAAGGAATTTATGGTGCGCAACACCTATATCTACCCGCCCGAACCCTCGATGCGGATCATCTCGGATATTATTGAGTTCACCTCGAACGAGATGCCAAAATTCAACTCCATCTCGATCTCCGGCTACCACATGCAGGAAGCGGGCGCGAACTTGGTGCAGGAGCTTGCCTATACCATCGCGGATGGGCGCGAATACGTGCAGGCCGCAATCGATGCGGGCATGGACGTCGATAAATTCGCAGGCCGGCTGTCTTTCTTCTTTGCCATTGGCATGAATTTCTTCATGGAAATCGCCAAACTGCGCGCCGCACGGACCCTGTGGTTCCGGGTGATGACCGAATTTGGCGCCAAGAACGACCGCTCCAAAATGCTGCGCACCCATTGCCAGACCTCGGGCGTGAGCTTGCAGGAACAGGACCCCTATAACAACGTCATCCGCACCGCTTACGAGGCGATGTCGGCGGTGCTGGGCGGCACCCAGTCCCTGCACACCAATGCGCTGGATGAAGCCATTGCGCTGCCCACCGATTTCTCCGCCCGGATTGCCCGCAACACCCAGCTGGTCTTGCAGGAAGAAACCGGCGTGACCAAGGTCGTCGACCCGCTGGCGGGCTCCTACTATGTCGAAAGCCTCACTGAGGAGCTGATCGAGAAAGCCTGGGCCATCATCCAGGAGGTCGAGCAGATGGGCGGCATGACCAAGGCCGTGGCCTCTGGCATGCCGAAACTGCGGATCGAGGAAACCGCCGCCCGTCGGCAGGCGATGATCGACCGCGGTGAAGAGGTGATTGTTGGCGTCAACAAATACCGCAAGGAAAAAGAAGACCCGATCGACATTCTGGACGTGGACAATGTGGCCGTGCGCGAAAGCCAGATTGCCCGTCTGAAACAGATCCGCGAGACCCGCGATGAGGCCGCCTGTCAGGCTGCACTGGACGAGGTCACCCGCCGCGCCAAAGAAGGCGGCAATCTGCTCGAAGCCGCCGTCGAAGCCGCCCGTGCCCGGGCCTCTGTAGGGGAAATCAGCATGGCAATGGAAAAAGAATTTGGACGTCACCGCGCCGAAGTAAAAACCCTCGCCGGGGTTTATGGCGCTGCCTATGAAGGCGACGAAGGCTTTGCCGCCATTCAGAAATCCATCGAGGACTTCGCCGAAGAAGAGGGGCGCCGCCCGCGTCTTCTGGTGGTGAAAATGGGTCAGGACGGCCATGACCGCGGGGCCAAGGTGATCGCCACGGCCTTTGCTGACATCGGCTTTGATGTCGATGTGGGCCCGCTGTTCCAGACGCCCGCCGAGGCCGCACAGGACGCCATCGACAATGACGTGCATGTGGTGGGGATCTCCTCTCAGGCGGCGGGCCACAAGACCCTCGCGCCGCAGCTGGTGCAGGAGCTGAAAGCCCAAGGGGCCGAGGATATTATTGTCATCTGTGGCGGGGTGATCCCGCAGCAGGATTATGACTTCCTGTATGAAAACGGTGTGAAGGCGATCTTTGGCCCCGGCACCAATATTCCCGAGGCGGCACAGGATATCCTCAAAATCATCCGCGACGCCCGCAGCTAAGGGCGGCAGGATATCGCGGGTTCGGGCGTCGCACTGGCGGCGCCCGTTGCTCTGCCCGCGGCCACGGGCCTTGGCGCTTGCGGCGACGGGGCCTGTGCCGCACGGTTTGAGCCCAAAGGAGAGGGGAAATATGCTTGCACTCGATCACATCGCCGTGGCGGGCACCACGCTGGCGGCGGCGGTCGACCACGTCGAAGCCGCGCTTGGGGTGCCCTTGCAGCCGGGCGGGAAACACGCCCACTTTGCCACCCATAACAGCCTCTTGGGGCTGGCGGAGGGGCTGTACCTGGAGGCGATTGCCACCAACCCGGCGGCCCAGCCGCAACAGCGCCCGCGCTGGTTTGATCTGGACCGTTTCTCCGGGCCTGCGCGGCTGGCCTGCTGGATCTGCCGATCCGAGGATCTGGACACAACACTGGCGCAGATCTCCGCGGATGCGGGCCAGCCGGTGGCGCTGGCACGGGGTGATCTGCGCTGGCAAATGGCGGTGCCTTTGAGCGGCGTTCTGCCGTTTGACAACCGCTTTCCGGCGCTGATGCAGTGGCACGGCGCCCATCCCGCGGCGCGTCTGACCAACCGGGGCTGCGCGTTGCGGCGGCTGATCGTCAGCCACCCAGAGGCCCGCGCCCTGCGGGATCTTCTGCCGCTTCGCGATCCGCGCGTGGCGTTCGAGACCGGTGAAAGCGGTCTGCTGGCCGAAATCGACACGCCGCACGGGCTGCGCATCCTGCGCTGATTTCTGCCGACAGCCGGTCAGACTGCACATGTTTGCCGCAGCCTGCGGGGGGCGGAATTTTATTGTCTCGAAACAAGTTTCTGGCCCTGACACTTGGGGGCAGGGCGGTTAGTCTGAGCCCATGTCACTCTGGACCCGTATTTCCGAGGCGCTTGCCGCCCTGGCCAATGGCCAATCTCTGGCCGAGGTTTTCGACCGCCTGCGCGCGCCGCCGCAGCGCACGGTGGGTTTTGCCATTGCTGTGATTGCGCTGGGGGCCAAAATGGCCAAAGCCGACGGGCAGGTGACCCGCGATGAGGTCACAGCCTTCCGCGAGGTGTTTCAGATCGCCGCTGAGGACGAGGCCGGGGCCGCACGGGTCTTTAACCTCGCCCGCCAAGACGTTGCAGGCTATCAGGACTATGCCCGCCGCATCCAGGCCATGTTCTCGGATGACCCTTCGACCCTTTGCGATCTGATGGAGGGGCTCTTTCACATTGCGCTGGCGGATGGGTTTTATCACCCGGATGAGAACGCCTTTCTTGAGAATGTCGCCCGGATCTTTGGTCAGACCGACCAGCAATTCCGCGCCCTGCGCGCCCGCTTTGTGGCCGATGCGCCCAAGGATCCATACGATATTCTGGGCGTGGACCCCGCCATGCCCATGGACGACATCCGCGCCGCCTTCCGCCAATTGGTGCGCAACAACCACCCCGACGCCATGATCGCCCGTGGTGTGCCGTCTGAGGCGGTGCAGCTGGCCGAAAAACGCATGGCCGACATCAACCGCGCCTGGGAGGAAATCTCCACGGCGCGCACGGTTGAAACAGCTTAAGGGCCGCGAACGTCCATGCGAATTGCCACTTATAATGTGGAGTGGTTTGTCCATCTCTTTGATGACCATGACCGGTTGCTGGACGATGATCAGCCCTCGGGCCGGTACGGGATCAGCCGCGCCGCCCAGCTTGCGGCGGTGACCGACGTGTTCCGCCGTCTGGATGCGGATGCCGTGGTGGTGGTCGAGGCGCCGAATTCCGGTCGCCGCCGTCGCACCGTGCGGGCGCTGGAACATTTTGCCGCCCATGCGGGGATCCGGGCGCGCAATGCCATCATGGGCTTTGCCAATGACACCCAGCAGGAAATTGCCCTGCTCTATGATCCGGCTGTGCTAGGGGCCCGCCATGTCGCCCACAGCAGCTATGACGCGCCACAGTTCGACCAGAGCTTTGCCATTGATCTGGACATTGATGGGCAAACCGATGAGGTGCGGTTTTCCAAACCTCCGATGGAGCTGGCGCTGAAGATCCTCAGGGGGCCGAAGGCAGGTCAGCAGATTGATCTGATCGGCGTGCATCTGAAATCCAAAGCGCCCCATGGGGCCCGCACCCCCGAAGAGGTACAGGTGCGCGCCTTGGCCAATCGCCGCAAGCAGCTGGCACAGGCGATCTGGCTGCGGCGCCGGATCTCCAACCGGCTGGCCGAGGACACATCGCTGATTGTGGCGGGCGACCTCAATGACGGGCCCGGGCTTGATGCCTATGAGGCGCTGTTTGGGCGCTCTTCGGTGGAAATTGTCATGGGCGAGGACCTGTTTGATCCGCATGCACGGGGACGCAGGCGCGCCGGTGGTGCGGATCACGTCACGGCGCGTTTTTACAATTCAGAGACGGATGATTTCTTTGGTGCCTTGCTGGACTACATCCTTGTGTCGCCCGCACTGCGCGGCGCGGCGCAGGGGTGGCAGATCTGGCATCCCTTTGACAACGCAGCCATTTCCACAGAGCCACGCCTGCAGGCCGCACTCCTTGCGGCGTCTGATCATTTCCCAGTGACCCTCGATCTGGATCTTTAGGCACAAAGGGTCATGCAGGCCTGCCCCAAGAGGGGATCAGGCAGGGTCGGGCAGGCTGTTCAAACCGGTCAAACTGGGCACGGGCGGGCGGGGCAGGTTGGCCTGATCCCTGAGCCAGTTCAACAGCGCCTGAACGGGTGGTTTGCTGAGTGAATCTGGCATCACCCCGGCCTGAAACCCGTCTTTCATCGGGAAAAAACCTAAGGGGGCGATCAGCCGGCCCTGAATCAGATCGGTTTCTGCGACCCGGAATTCCGAAATGCTGACGCCCATGCCGGCAGCGGCGGCCTCCAGCGCCAGAATATGGTGCGGATGTTCCTGCTGGTGGTCGGCCGAAACAGGCTGCCCGGTGAGCTTCTCCCAAGCCTGCCACAGGTTCGGCGCGCCTGCATGGGTCAGGCGCAGCGCCACCTTCAGCCCATTGTCCATCCGTTCAAACGGGTAATCGGGCGCGCAGACCGGGGCATAGGTTGCTTCTGCAAGCGCGATCCGCTCCATCATCACGCCGGGGCCCGCGCCAATAAAGGGGCCGCGCAGCCGGTCATAGCTGAGCATCATATCAAAGGGCTCGTTCATGTCCCGATGTGGGCCGCTCATCATCAGGTCGACCTGAATTTCGGGATGACGCGCATAGAAATCGGCCAGTCGGGGCGTCAGCCAACGCGTGGCCAGGGTGGCGCTGATGGCCAGTTTGACCCTGGGGCGGCTCACGTCCAGCCGCAGCGCCTGCCGCAGATTGGCAAGATCCTGCAACATCGGCTCCAGCAGGGTCTGCAGACGGATCCCCCGCGCGGTCAGCTGCAATCCGGTGCCCTTGCGTTGGAACAGATCGCCGCCCAGATCCGCGCTCAGGGACTTCAGCTGCTTGCTGATCGCACTATGGGTGCGCCCCAGCTCCTCCGCCGCAGCGGACACGGACCCAAGCCGGGCGGTGGCTTCAAATGCTGGCAGCGCAGAGAGAGGGGGCAGACGCATCACTTTGTTCCTTTTGCTCACATATAAGCAGAGAAGTTCTCAATTTTTGTGACGCTCTGGCGGCTCTATACACAGGGTGTTCCAGCCCGATAAGGAGCTTATTATGCCCCGTTCCAACAGCCTGCGTGCCCATGCGCGCAGGGGTCGACCCTCTTTGTCTTTTTCGCGTGCATACCGTTCGGTAATTTCCCTATGGGACCAATGCCGCAACCGACGCCACCTGCGCCGCGCCCTGCGCCAGCTGCGATTTGCCCCGGATGAAGCCCTGCGCGATGCCGGCTGGAGCCGCGAGGATCTTCTGCAAGAAATCGCCAAACCCTGCTGGCGCGCCTGAGCAAAGGGTTCCCCCCAAAAGATCCCTTGTTATAGTGGCGCCATGTTGATCCTCAGCCCCCAGCGCGCCCGCCGCGCCCTCTGCCTTAGCGCGGCGTGCCTTGCCCTTGCGACCCCTGTGCAGGCGCAGGACACGCCCCCCGCAGAAGAGGGGCCATCGCTGATGCAGCGCGGGCTGGAGCTGTTCTTTGAAGGCATCGAAGAAGAGCTGTCCCCCGGTTTGCAGCAACTACAAGAGATGGCCGAGACCTTCGGCCCGGCGCTCCAGGAGTTTCTGCTTCAGATGGGGCCGGCGCTTGCCGATATTGCCAGCGAGGTGCAGGACTGGAGCCGCTACGAGCTGCCCGAGATCCTGCCCAATGGCGATATTATCATCCGCCGCAAACCGGATGTGCCCACCCCCGAGGAAGACGAAAAAGAAGACGGGGGCGAGGGCACAATTGACATCTGACCAACCGGTCAGATGTGCTGTCAGTCCTTAACCAGTTTGCCGTCGATTTTCAGCCGCACCTCTGCGGCCTCCAGCGCCCCAGCCAGCGACTTCAGCCGCGCGGCGGCCACTTCGCTGTAGAGGATCGCGCCGGGGCCGGTCAGCTCCACATGCAGAACCCGCTTGCGCGGCTGCCATTGCAACGCCCCAATGCCCTTTTCGGTCGACCCCATCAGCATGGCGCCAAAGCGCATGGCCTTGCCGAGAATTTCCGCCTCCTGCTGCTGCGGTTCGGACAGCAGGTCATAGACATCCTGATACCGTGTGCCTTTGCGTTTGTTACGATAGCGGTGCATCAGCGCCAGACCCAGATAGACCCGCTCCGAATGTTTCAGCCCGCCCAGATTCGCCCGCGTCGCGGTGTCAAAACACAGATCCGCACGGTAATCAGGATGGGCGCGCCAGTTCACATCATGCAGCAGACAGGCGGCTTTGATCAGGCGCGATTTGGCCAGGGGCGGCTTGCCAAACAACGGCTTCACAAAGTCATAGAGCACCTTGCCAAAGCCCGGCACGCGCGCGTCTTTGGCCTCTGCAAAACGGCTGGCCTCGACCAGCGGGTCGCGCTCGCGCAGGCGGTCTGGCATCTGTTCGTAGAGCAGACCTTCGCGGATGCCATAAGACGAAATGGCAATGTCGCGCGGCTGGAATTCCTTGACCACACGGGCCAGCACATCCATCGCATAAGGGACCAGCGCCATGCGTCCCGACGACACGCCACAGTCGCTGCGAAGCTTGTCCAGATTGTTGGTTTCAATGTATTTTACTGTTGCGCGCACATCCGAAGACGTCATCCGGTATTCGTGCATCACATGCATGGGATAGCCCCGGCGGTGCATATCGATGCGCGCAATGGCGCGCCAGCTGCCCCCCACCAGAAACAGCCGTTCGCCTTTGTTGCCCATCTGCGCGCAAAGGGTCTCTACGGTGTCGGCAATGGCCTTTTTCCGGCCCCGGCGCCCGCCTTTGATGTCGCGCAGCTTCAGCGGCCCAAGGTCCGAGGTCACGCAGCGGCCAATGGTGCCATCGCGCAGCTCGGCAAGCTCCATCGACGAACCACCAATATCGCAGATCAACCCCTGCGCGCCGGGCCAGCCCAACAGCACCCCTTGGGCGGACAGGCGGGCCTCTTCATGGCCGTCGATCACATTGACCTTCTGGCCCGTCTCGCGCAGCACCTCATCGCAGAAATCCTGCCCGTCGGTGGCATCGCGCACAGCGGCGGTTGCAACAATGGTCAGGGGTTCGGGCAGCAGCCCATCGGCCAGCACCTTGAACCGCTTCAGCGCCGCCAGCGCCCGCACGCGCCCCTCGGGGTTCAGCTTGCCGGTCTCCGACAGGCCTGCGCCCAGACCACACATGATCTTCTCATTGTAGAAATAGGCGGGGCTGCGCGCCGCGCCGTCAAAGATCACCAAGCGGACAGAGTTCGACCCCACATCCACCACGCCAACCCGTTCCAGCGCGCGCGCATCGGGACTGTCAAACAGCGGGTGGCCAAAGGGGCCCCAGTCGTCGGTCTCTCCATGGGGGATATGTTGAACAGGCGCGGATTTTTCGCCGGTCACGGCAACAATCGGGCGGGAGTCGGTTTGCGTCTCAGCAGACATGGAAGCTCCGAGGGTCGTGAGTGTAAAAATAATGTGACATTGGAAGGGGGGCGGGTCAACTTATGCTGGCATGACGGATCACATTTCGCGATCCGCGCTCATCAGTTTAATGGCCAGCGCGCGGTTGAGCATGCGCTGCTCTGCCATTGCCATCTTGTCGAGCCGTTCGACAATCGCTTGGGCGGCGGCAAAAGACCGGTCCATCCGGCTGACCAGATAGGGAATCACATCCGCTTTTGGGGTGATTTGCCGGTCCGCAAAGAGTTTGGCCAGAACCACCGACAGCAGCGCATCATCGGGTGGCGCAAGAGCCGCATGGGTGGCGGCCTGCACGCGGCTTTGCAGATCGGCCAGCCCCAGATCCCATTGCGCAGGTGCGGGGCGGCCGGTCAGCATCAGCTGGTGGCCTTCGGTCAGCACCATATTATGGAGGTGAAACAGGGCGTTCTGCGCGGGGCCGTCCTCGGCAATGTCGGGCACATCTTCGACCGCAACCGGCCCACGCGCCAGCATGGGCACATCGCGTTCATGCAGGTCACGCGCCCGCAGAATACGCGCGCCACTTTCGGCCGCCCACACATGCACCAGATGGGTTTTGCCTGCGCCCTTGGGGCCGCTCAGCACCAGTTTGCCCGAAGGCCAGGTGAAGTTCCGGTCCAGCAAAGCCACCGCCATCGCATTGGAGGGGGCGACAAAGAAATCCTCCCGCTCCAGCGCCGGTTTGGCAGGCAGGTCAAAGCTCAGCTGTTTTGACATTTAGGCGTCGCTGTCCTCAAGACTATCCTCACGCACATGTCGCGTGACGGTCGGGTGGGTTAGCCCCTGATAGAGGCGGCTGTCCAGATACTGGGTGGTGGCAAAACGTGCAAGCACCCCCAGCGCTGCCGCGACAGGAACCGCAACCAGCATACCGACAAAGCCAAACAGCGCGCCAAAGACAGACAGGGCCAGCAGCAGCCACACCGGGTGCAGACCAACAGAGCTGCCGACCAGTTTCGGCGTCAGGAAATTGCCTTCAACGATCTGACCCAGAAAGAAGATCGCCGCCACCAGACCAATGCGGACCCAATCGGTGGCGATGGTTACGGTCTGGCCGTCCACGACCTCGGTGCCGCCCCAGTATTGAAACAGCGCCAGACCAATCGCCAGCACGCCGCCAATGATCGACCCGAGGTAGGGGATGAACGTCACCAGCCCGGCGACAAAGCCAACCGCCAGACCAAAGTTCAGCCCAACCGCCATCAGCGCAATGGCGTAATAGGTGCCAAGGATCAGGCAGACGGTGCCCATGCCGCGGATGAAACTGGCCAGAACCGCGTCAATCTCGCCCGCCAGACGGCGGATCACCGGCGCGTGGTCGCGCGGCAGCAGGGCGTCAATGCGGGCAATCATCCGGTCCCAATCGAGCAGCAGATAGACCGCAACCACCGGCACGATCACCACCAGCACGATCACATTGATCAGCGACATGGCCGATCCGATGAAGGCCTCGACAAACTGGCCGCTGCGCCCCTGCAGCGCCGACCAGATCTGGGTCAGCAGCGCGCGCAGGCGGCTGCCTTCGTCAAAGATCTGCGGAAATTGTTTGTGGGCAAAGGCGCGCAGGTCAGACAGCGCCTGCGGCAACGTATGGATCAGATCGACCATCTGCCCGATCAGCATCTGCACCACCACCAGAACCAGCGGGAAAATGATCACCACGGCGCTGACGGTGATAATCGCGGTTGCCGCTTCGCGCGAAAACCCCGACCGCTCCAGCCGGTCGGCCACCGGATCCATCAGATAGGCAATCGCCGCGCCAAGGATAAAGGGCAGAAGAACATGCCCCAAGGCCCAGAGAACAAGGGAAAAAACAACAGCAGCAATGCCCCAATAGGTCAGCTGTTTGCGGGCGGGCAGGGCCATGGGCGACATCCTTTAACGGTTAAACCGCTGCGAAGGTCACCCAAGTTCTGTCCTCTTGCAAGGCGAAACATGCACGGGAAAAATCGCATTGGCCAAACCGCCTTATGCGTTGGCAAACTGCCGTCTCTCCAGCGGTGCGCCAAGCGCTTTGAGATCGTCCAGACGCAGGGGTTTGGCAAGGCAGGCATCAAAGCCCTCGGCCAGATATCCTTCGACCTGTTCGGCAAAGACATTGGCCGTCACCGCCACCGCATAACCCAAGGTCAGACCTTCGGCAGCCAGATCGGCAGCGCGCAGGGTCTGGATCACCTCCACGCCGGTCAGGCCGGGCATCTGAATGTCCAGAAGCAGCATGTCAAACCCCCCGTCCGAGGCCAGAATAACCGCTTCTTCGCCGTCGGCGGCCAGCACCACAGTTGCGCCCAGCTGTTCCAGCATGCGCGAAATCAGCATCCGGTTGGCGCTGCTGTCATCCGCCACCAGAACCCGCGCGCCGCGAAAGCCCGTGGCCCCAGAGCGCACCTTGCGCGGCGGCGCAACCGGGGCCAGACGGGGCAGGGGCAGATCAAAGCTGAACTCTGCACCTTTGCCAAGGGTGCTGCGCGCCGAAATCTCGCCGCCCATCAGGGCGACAATGCTTTTGACAATCGCCAGCCCCAGACCCGTGCCACCTTTTTTGCGGGCAACTGACGCCTCGGCCTGGCTGTAGGGTTCAAACAGTTTGGGCAGCTGCTCGGGCGGGATGCCACAGCCCGAATCGCGCACCCGGACGCCAATGCCCGCCTCATCCGCGTTCAGGGTCAGAACCACCCGGCCGTGATCGGTGAATTTCACCGCATTGCTGACCAGATTGGCCAGCACCTGCTGCAGCCGGAAAGCATCGCCGCGGCGCATTTCGCGGGCTTCAAACCCGTTCAGGCGCATCTCCAACACAATGCCTTTGGCCTCAGCATTGGGTTTAAACAGCTGATGCACCTCGCGGGCGACAGCGCAGGGATCAAAGGGCGCCTCTTCCAGCTCCATCCGTCCGGCATCGACCTTCGACAGATCCAGCGCATCGTTCAGCAGCCGCAAGAGGTTCTGCGCCGAACGATCAATGGTTTCGACCAGCGTGTCGCGTTCCGCCGGATCGGTGCTCAGCCGCAGCAGATCCACCCCGCCAATGATCCCATTCAGCGGCGTGCGGATCTCGTGGCTCATATGGGCCAGAAAACTTTCGCGCGCGGCGGCGGCTTCACGGGCGGCTTCTTCTGCCACTTCGGTTTCCTTCAGCGCCTGCTTTAGGGAAATCTGCTCGTCCACACATTGGGAAATCTGCGTCAGCAGGCGAATGTCCTCGTCGCTCCAGACGCGGGGGTCGGGTGCGGTGACACATAAGACCCCGACACAGCTGCCATCCGGCAGGCTCAGCGGCACGCCCAGAAAGGCACAGCATTCCTGACAGTTGTCGACCTTGCGCCGCAAAACCCGCGGGTCGGTGGCCCCGTCGACCACCGCAACCGGCGCTTTTGCCAGGATCACCTCGCGGCTGAAACTGCGGCTTAGCCGGTAACGCGCGCCAATGCAGTCCTGGTCGGAATAGGCCCCTATGCAGGCGGCACTTTTGACATAGAGCGTGTCCTGACTGGTCAGGCTGAACAGGATCATGGCGCGCTCAACCCCCAAAAGTCGCGCCGCAAGATCGGTCAGATTGTCAAAGGCGCGTTCCGGCGGCGCGTCCACAAGCTCCAGATCATAGAGGGCAAATTCCTCCTGAATGGCGAAGGGCTCTTGCGGAAAGATCATATCGTTCACAGACAGTCCTGTGAGCCCCTTTGGCACAGCCGGGCCCATTGGGTTCGTTAAAGTCAAAATCCGCCGCATCTTGTCGCGCGGTAGGGGTGTAACAGCGCAACGCTATCGAAAAATTATTACCAGAATCTTCTTGTGACGCGGTTCTGCGACAGGTTTCGCAAGGTCAAGCAGCGGGCAGGGAAAACCGACCGCTGGCGACACCCGCCGCCGCCGCGGTGAGGGGCCGCCCCAAAAGGCGTTGTGCAAAGCATGATTGCTTGCGGCGCGGCGATGGCTTAGACGCTTTTGGGACAAAGATTTCACAGATAAGACGAGAGCGACCATGCGCCTGTCCCGCTATTTCCTGCCGGTTCTGAAAGAGAACCCCTCCGAGGCCCAGATCGTCAGCCACCGCTACATGCTGCGGGCCGGCATGATCAAACAATCCGCCGCTGGCATCTACTCCTGGCTGCCCTTGGGCTTTAAGGTGCTGAAAAAGATCGAAGGCATTGTTCACGAAGAACAAATCCGCGCCGGTCACGTGCCGATGCTGATGTCGACCATGCAGCCTGCGGATCTGTGGAAGGAATCCGGGCGCTATGATGACTATGGTCAGGAAATGCTGCGCATCAAGGACCGCCACGACCGCGACATGCTGTTTGGCCCCACCAATGAGGAGATGATCACCGACATCTTCCGTGCGCATGTGTCCTCCTACAAAGACCTGCCGCTGACACTGTACCAAGTGCAGTGGAAGTTCCGCGACGAAATCCGCCCCCGGTTCGGCGTCATGCGCGGCCGCGAATTCTACATGAAAGACGGCTATAACTTCGACCTCACCAAAGAGGACGCGCTGCACGCCTATAACCGTCACCTCGTCAGCTACCTGCGCACCTACGAACGTATGGGCCTGCAGGCGATCCCGATGCGCGCCGATGGTGGCCCGATTGGCGGCGACTACACCCATGAATTCCTGGTGCTGGCCGAAACCGGCGAGTCCGAGGTCTTCTATGACAGCGCCGTGACCGATCTGACCTTTGGCGACCGCGAGATCGACTATGACAGCGTCGAACAGTGCCAGGGCGTGCTGGAAGAGTTCACCACCAAATATGCGCGCACCGATGAGACCCACGACGAGGCGCTGTTCAACGAGATCCCCGAAGACCGCCGCCGCACCGCGCGCGGCATTGAGGTCGGCCAGATCTTCTACTTCGGCACCAAATACTCCGAGAGCATGGGCGCCAAGGTCCAGACCGCCGATGGCGAGGTTCCGGTGCATATGGGCTCGCACGGGATCGGTGTGTCCCGTCTTCTGGGCGCGATCATTGAGGCCAACCACGACGACAACGGCATCATCTGGCCCGAAGGCGTGACCCCGTTCCACTGTGGTATTGTCAACCTGAAGCAGGGTGATGAGGCAGCAGATGCCGCCTGCGAAAGCCTTGAGAAAGCGCTGGCCGCTGTGGGTCTTGAGGCGCTTTATGACGACCGCAAAGAACGCGCAGGCGGCAAGTTCGCCACCATGGATCTGATCGGTCTGCCCTGGCGCATCACCGTCGGCCCGCGTGGGCTGAAGAACGGCGTTGTGGAACTGACCTCGCGCCGCAGCGGCGAAAGTGAAGAGCTGACGCCCGAAGCCGCCGTGGCGAAACTGGTCGAGATCTACGCCGACCACCGCACCCCGCAAGGGTTCTAAGCACGGTCCTCGCTGATTACGACAAGACCCCGCCAGACCGCTCTGGCGGGGTTTCGTTTTGGCGGGGTCTCCCGCCCGTTGTGCGGGCATGAAACATGCCCTTCAACGGTTGGGCCGGGTAGGTTGGGGGTGGCGCCGGGCCAAAGGCCCGGCGCCACCCCCAACGCTTTTTCGGTTTTTTGCCGCAGGCAAAACACCAAAAAGCGGCGGGAGCCCATCGGGCGTTGGCGGCTCAAAGCCGATGCAGGCACGCGTCGCGCCTTCGGCCCATCTGGGTCCGGATCAGATAAAGTCGATATTCTCGGCTTCCAGCGCGTCCAGACTGGTGTGTTTCAACACCAGCACATCGCCGTCGCCGAAGTTGAACCGCACCTCGTTGCCTCGCTCGCGGCCGAACTCCAGCAGGGTGTCAAAATCATCGACCCCGTCGATGGACAGCGCCAAATAGTCTTCGCCGGCCTGAAACCCCAGCACCGTGTCGCGGCCGTATCCCTCTTGGAACACAAACACATCCGCGTCGCGCCCGCCTTTCAGAATATCCCGCCCGGTGCCACCATCCAGCACGTCCTGGCCCTGACCACCCTTCAGAGTGTCATTGCCCGCACCGCCCAAGAGCAGGTCATTGTCCCGCCCGCCTTTCAGCAGATCGCGCCCATCGCCGCCGTCGAGCCGGTCATTGCCGCGCCCGCCCAGCAGATAGTCGCGCCCGTCGCCGCCATAAAGGTCGTCATAGCCCGACCGCCCGATCAGCACATCGCGGCCGGCTTCGCCGTGGATAATGTCATCGGCGCTGCTGCCGCGCAGGAAATCGCTGCGGTTGCTGCCGGTGGTGGTCTCGACCCGGTTGATATGGATGTCGGCGATGCCTGCGCCGGGCTGGGTAAAGTCGGCCACCTCTGGGTCAATGACCGCGCCAAAGGCATTGGTGCCGCCCAGAATATTGCCTTCGCCTTCCGGCAGGAAACCGGGGTGCAGGGTGACCACGCCGTTTTCATCGACACCGGTGTTGGGCGCGGTCTGGTTGAGGAAGGCTGCGTCTTCTTCGGTGTTGACCTCGGTGCCCGCATCCAGCACATCCGTGCCTTCGAAATTCACCGTCTGCGCGCCAAGAAACCGGCCCTGATCGTCAAACAGGCGCAGCGCCTCTCCGGTGCCGACAAAGGCATCGTTCGAGGGCAGGATCATCGCCGCCAGCGACAGATAGGCGGCGCTGCTGCCATCGACGCTGAGGGTGGCGGTGGTGGTTTCCTCGGTGGCAATTGGCCCGGCCGCGCCAAAGACGGCGCCGGTCACCGCATCGGCATCCGTGGCCGTGACCTCGGCGTTAATGGGGGCAAAATTGCCATCTTCGGCCAAGGCCTCCAGCCCGGCCGAAGCCGCGTCGCCCCGGTCATAGAGATCAAAGCTGCCGTCATGGGCGGCAAACCAGAAAGGTGTCAGAAAGGTGCCGCCCGTGGCGGATGTATTGGTGACGGTGATACGAATGTCGGTCATTTGTTACTCTCCCATTGGACCGCGTCAGGGCGATGTGCGCCCCGGATCTAAAGCGGACCTGTCAGTCAACGCCGCGACCATGGCGCGGCAGCACAGCCTGCGGCCAGAGGGGCAGGGCTCACGGCGGCTCACGCTTCTGCGCCTCACCTGTGAAGCACGCGGACGTGATGGCAGCCCGGGTGGTCAGACAGAAAAGTGATTGGACCTTGAGGCGGCTTTGTGGGTGCGGACCTGTCTGACGCGGGGGCAGAAGTTTTACTGCCCCTGACCCGAGGAAGACCGCCGACGGGCACCTCTGCCCTTGACCCCGGCGCGCGCACGGCTCAGGTTGCAGGCAAAATTCTAAGGCACTTTTCGGGCAGGACTTTATTGCATGGCCAAAACACCTCCGCCGTTTTCACGGTTTGAATGGATGATCGCCTGGCGGTACTTGCGGGCCAAACGCTCGGAAGGGGGCGTGAGCGTGATGACGTGGATCTCGCTGATCGGGATCACGCTGGCCGTCTTTGCGCTGATTGCCACATTGGCGGTGCGGTCGGGGTTCCGGTCGGAATTTGTTGGCACCATCTTGGGCGCCAATGCGCATGCCTCGCTCTATTCTCACGGAGAGGTCAATCTGGCCGGTCGTCTGGACCGGCGGATCGAAGATTTTGATGCGCTGGCCGCAGCCGCACGCGAGGTCGAGGGCGTGATCACCGCCGCGCCTCTGGTCAAGGGGCAGGTCATGGCCAGCCGCGGCGATCGCAATGCCGGTGCGCAGGTCTATGGCATGCGGGCCGAGGATCTGATGCAGGTGCCGGGCGTTGCAGGCAGCAGCGAAGCGCAGGGCGATCTGAGCCGTTACGGCGACGGCATTGCCATGGGCTCTGGCATGGCGCGGACGCTGGGCGTGCGGGTCGGGGACCGGATCAAGCTGATTTCCCCAAACGGGGTGCGCACGGCCATGGGCACCAGCCCACGGGTGAATGTCTATGAGGTGGTCTATATCTTTAGCGTCGGCCGCTATGACATTGATAGCACACGGGTTTACATGCCCTTTGCCGAGGCGCAGAGCTATTTCAACCGCGAAGGCTATGCCGATGAGGTCGAGGTCATGGTGCAGGATCCCGAACATGTGGAACGGCTGGTTTTGCCGCTGTTGCAGGCGGCGGGCGGCGACTATGGTGTCTGGACCTGGCGCGATGCCTCGGGCAGTTTCCTGCGCGCGCTGGAGGTCGAGGACAATGTGATGTTCATTATCCTGTCGATCCTTGTGCTGGTGGCGACGATGAACATTGTCTCGGGGCTTGTGATGCTGGTCAAAAACAAGGGCCGCGACATTGGCATCCTGCGCACGCTGGGCCTGAGCGAGGGATCGGTGATGCGGGTGTTTTTCCTCTGCGGGTCGCTGACCGGCGTGGTGGGCACGATCTGCGGTGTGATCCTGGGCTGCCTGTTTGCGATCTATATCGACCCGATTTTTTCCTTCGTGAACTTTGCCATGGGGGGCGGGGTTTGGGATCCGTCGATCCGTGGCATCTATGCCCTGCCGGCCGAGTTGCGGGCGGGCGATGTGATCACGGCTGTGGGCCTGTCGCTGGGGCTGTCGTTTCTTGTCACCATTATCCCGGCCCGCCGTGCGGCGCGGATGAACCCGGTTGAGGCGCTGCGTTATGAATAATCCCGCTATGACAGAGTTCGCACTGGAGCTTTCGGGCATTGAGAAAGCCTACCTCAAAGGGGAGCCGGGCGAGGTCGCGGTTCTGCGGGGGGCAGAGCTTGCGTTGAAACCGGGCGAGGTTGTGGCGCTGGTCGCGCCTTCGGGTGCAGGCAAGTCGACGCTTCTGCATATTGCGGGTCTTCTGGATGGCGCGGATGCGGGCGAAATCCGGCTGTCTGGGCAGGATCTGACCCGGGCAAATGATGCCAAACGCACCGAGATGCGGCGTCGTGAGATTGGCTTTGTCTATCAGTTCCACCATCTCCTGCCAGAGTTCACGGCGCTGGAAAACATTGTGCTGCCGCAGCTTGCCAATGGCACGTCCGAGCGCCACGCTCGCAAGCGCGGCACCGATCTGCTGGCGCGCGTGGGCCTGTCGCACCGCGCCGCGCATCGACCTGCGGCGCTCTCTGGCGGCGAACAACAGCGTGTGGCGTTCTGTCGGGCGATGGCGAACCAGCCCTCGGTCCTGCTGGCGGATGAGCCTACGGGCAACCTTGATCCTGCGACCTCTGATACGGTGTTTGCAGCGTTGATGGAGCTGGTGGCGGAAACCGGTCTGTCGGCGCTGATTGCCACCCATAACCCGGATCTGGCCGCGCGGATGGACCGTGTGCTGCGGCTGGAAGAGGGCAAGCTGATCGCAGGCTGAGCTTTGCCCTGACCAAACGGTCTTTTTTACTGGAAAAGCCGCAATTCTACCCTAGGCTGTGACGCGACATGCAGATCAGTCGAGGGTGAGATTATGCGTAAAATCCTGAGCTTGGCAGCGGTATTGACCAGCGCACTGGCGCTGAGCGCCGGCGCAGAGGGGACGTTGACGGCGGCCCAGTCCGACCCCAAAGCCTTGGGCTGGATGCAGGGGTTTCCGCCCCCCGCCGACAAGATCATCACCCAGCCGGACAGCGTCTATTTTTCCTTTCCGAAACTGCGCTGGTCGGTCTGCCACTTGCGCGAATTCCTTCCGACCGAAGACATCAGCCGGGGCCTTGGCGCGCCGGTGCCGCTGCCGCGTCTGAGCGCAGAGGATCTGGCGGTCGAACGGCGGATCATCGACATCCTGTCCTTCCGTCCCCTCGGCGGTGGGCGGGTGATGACCGTGGGCGAGGCCTTTGATCTGAATTACACCGACGGGCTGCTGATCCTGCACCGCGGCGAGGTGGTCTATGAACGCTATGCGGGCTGTCTGGACGAAGGCGGCAAACACGCAGCCATGTCGATGACCAAATCGCTGACCGGGCTGCTGGCCGAAATTCTGGTGGTCGAAGGCGCGCTGGATGATCGCGCGCTTGTGTCGTCGATCATCCCCGAGGTCGCAGACAGCGCCTTTGGATCGGCCACCGTGCGCGAGGTCATGGATATGACCACCGGCATTCAATATTCCGAGGACTACAGCGACCCGAATGCCGATATCTGGATCTATTCGCAGGCCGCAAGCCCCTTGCCGAAACCGGCGGGCTATGTGGGGCCAGAGGGCTATTGGGAGTACCTCACACAGGTCCAGCCTGAGGGCGACCATGGGGCGCAGTTTCACTATAAAACCGTGAACTCTGACATGCTGGGCTGGATCATCTCGCGGGTTTCGGGGCAGCCGGTGACCGATCTGGCCGCAGACCGGATCTGGTCCAAAATGGGCGCGGAGCAGGCGGCCTATATGACCGTGGATGGCACTGGCGTGCCCTTTGCGGGCGGCGGGCTGACGGCGGGCTTGCGCGACCTTGGGCGGCTGGGGCTGTTGATGCTGAACAATGGCGAAATCAATGGCGCACAGCTGTTTCCCGCCGAGGTCGTCCAGAACATCCGCGCCGGGGGCGACCCTGAAAAATTCGCGGGATTTCCGACCCTTCCGGGCGCAAGCTACAAAAGCCAGTGGTGGGTGATGCACAATGAAAACGGCGCTTATGCGGCGCGGGGCGTGCATGGGCAGACGATCTATGTGGATCCTGCCGCCGAAATGGTCTTGGTGCGGTTTGCGTCCCATCCGCAGGCAAAGAACGGGGTGATCGACCCGACCTCTTTGCCTGCGTATCAGGCGATCGCGGATTACCTGATCGACCGGTAAGGGGCGTCAGAGAAACGGCACCGGGTGCAGGGATGCCGGGTAGGCGGTGTCGTTAATAAGCAGGGAGAGCTCCTCTGCGCTGTCGGCCAGATCGCTTTGGATCATGCCCACCGCAATCGTGGCGCCAACCCGGCTGGAGTAGGCCATGCCGGTCACAACGCCGACCTTTTGGCCGTCGCGCCAGATCGGCAGCGGATGACCGGGCAGGGTGGGGGTGCCTTTGACCAGAATACCAACGCGGGTGCGCTCGGGCGGCTGGGCGGCGGCGGCCAGCAGCGCGTTGCGGCCAATAAAATCATGGCCTGCGTCTAGATCCACCAGCATGCCCAGACCCAGTTCAAACGGGGTGGCAGGCAGGGTCTGGCGGCGCATGTCAGAGCCATAGGACACCAGCCCGCTTTCCAGCCGCTCGACCCCATTGGGCGCGCCGGGACCGATGTCAAAAGGCGCTCCAGCGGCTTTCACGCGGTCCCAAAGTTCACCGCCGAGGCTGCTATCGGTCAGGTAAAGCTCGAACCCGCCCTGTTTCGACCAGCCAGAGCGCGCAACCAGCATGGGGATGCCGTCCAGCGTGAATTCCTGAAAGCCGAAATACCGCAGGCCGCGCACCCAGTCGCCCAGTAGGGATGCGGTGACGTCTTCGGCCTTGGGGCCCTGGATCGCCAGGGGCGAGACATCGGGTTCACAGACCTGAACCTCCCAACCTCTTTCGCGGCCAACCGCCTGTGCCCAAAGGTGAATGTCGCTGTCGGCTACCGACAGCCAGTATTTTTCATCCGAGAGTTTCAGCAGCACCGGGTCATTGATCAGAAAGCCGTCGTGATCGCAGATCGGCACATAGCGGCCCTGACCAATGGCGGTGTTTTCAAGGTTGCGGGGCGTCAGATACTGCACCAGCAGGGCTGCGTCGGGGCCGGTGATCTCAACCTGCCGTTCGGCGGCCACATCCCACATGGCAACCCCATTCAACAGCCGGTCATATTCGGCCTCCGGGTCACCAAAGCCGGTGGGCAAATACATGTGGTTGTAGACCTGAAAACTGCGCACCCCGTCGCGGACAGTCTGGTCGAAGTAGCAGGATTTGCGGGTGTCACCGCTGATTGTGATTTCGAATGTCATCGTTTGCCTTTCAATTTAGGCCATTTGAGTAATCCAGACGCCGACCGCCATGACTGAAATGCCCGCAGCCCGCATCAGCGTCAGTGGCGAGACCTGCGCCCCAAAGAGGCCAAAGTGGTCAATGGCCGCGGCGGCAATCAGTTGCCCAATCAGCACAAAGAACACGGAATTTCCGACGCCAAAGTGCGGCGCAATATGGGTCACGGTCAGCACGTAAAAGGCGATGAAGCAGCCCGCCAGAAACAGATGTTTTGGCGCTTTGGCCAGCGCGCTCAGGTCGCGCGGACCAACTGTCAGGTAAAACACCAGCGCGATGCTCAGCGCCACCAGAAACAGCACAATCGATGCCAGCGCCGGGCTGCCGGTGACCGATCCCAGCCGCGCGTTCAGGGCGGCGAGAATGGGAATGCCAATGCCAGCGGCCAGCATTGTCAGCGCGTAATGGGTCATGGGCTCCTCCTGCCTCTCGGAGATCTGAGCCTGCTGCTCAGATTCGGGCAAGGCGGTTAATTGCAAATTCCCGCAAGCTCTGCGCCTTTCCACGGCAACAGAACCGTATGTTCGCGCGCCTGTGGCAGGGGCGCGACAGGCATGGCGTCTGCCAGCATGGCATGCAGCCGTTTGGTGCGCGCGCCTTTTGGGTCCAAGGCGCGGCAGCAGACATATTCCTCCATGATCGCGCCCTGCTGTTCAAACCCATAGTCGAGGAAGTCGGAATGTGTTTCCAGATCGAACAGATAGGGGTCAGCGGTGCTCACATGTTCGCGCGCAGCACGCAGCGGGCTGTAGCCAGTTGTGCGCCGGTTCTGCCATTGCCAGACATGGGTGGCCTCATGCGCGTAGAGCATCGCCGCCATCAGGTGCAGCCGGTCGGGAAAGCCTTTCAGGTAATCCTCGGCGTACCAATCCTGGGTCATGAACACATGGTTGCCAAGCGCCACGGCAATGGGGGTTGTTTTCACCGTCTCGGTGGACTTGACGGGCGGTAAGATCCGTTCGCGACAGGCGGTGCGCGGGCGTGGTTTGCGGGTGAAGGTCACCGGCAGCACCGGCGCACCATCGTGAATGCGCAGCCGCGTGGTGTCGAGGCTGTCTCCGTGAAGGCTGTGCAGAAAGGCGCGCTCTGCCTCGGAGGGGGCGCGGCCGCAGGCGGCCAGCAAAAGCAGCAGAAAGAGGAGCGGCCTAAACACTGCGCGCCAGCACCTGAGAGATTTCGGTGAGCGAGCGACCCGACTGATCCGCCCAAGTGTTGAACGCGGCCTGCACCGCCGTCATGGCGGTTTTGGATGTGGCGGGCTTGTCGATGACGCCTTCGGCGATCAGCCGCGCGGTGACGTCCTGAGACAGGATAAAGGCATCGCACCCGGCGGCGCGCAGGGAGTATTGCGCCGTCATACCGCCCAGCCGGCTGCCGCGTTTTTTGATCATCTCCAGCAGGCCAATGAAATCCTC
Source organism: Tritonibacter multivorans (assembly GCF_001458415.1). Classification (GTDB taxonomy): domain Bacteria; phylum Pseudomonadota; class Alphaproteobacteria; order Rhodobacterales; family Rhodobacteraceae; genus Epibacterium; species Epibacterium multivorans. The sequence continues at coordinate 81,486 of NZ_CYSD01000042.1, forward strand.
GGAGGGCCAGCCGCCCAGTACTTTGTCCGCGCCGCCTTCTTCGCGCAGCTCCATCAGAAACACCGCATTGTCGCGGATGCTGCGGATCTTGGTGGCGTTGCGGACAATATCGGTGTTGCGCATATGGGCGTCGAAATCATCGTCGTTCATGAAGGCGTTGCGCCCAACGTCAAAGCCATGAAAGGCGGCCTCAAACCCGTCCCATTTGGTTTCAATCACTTTCCAGTTGAACCCCGCCTGAAACACGCCTTTGGACAGGATCGACAGCCAGCGGTCCTCGGGCAGGGGGCTGGCCGTGGGATCCGGGCGCGAAAGCTGCGCTTCCAACGCCTCGGACCCGCCTTTGCGGGCGGCGGCGATGTCATAAATTTCATCAAAGGACCGCATGGTTTATCCTCTTAAATCGACAATGGATTTGCCCAGCCGGAACGGCGCGGCAAAGCTGACCAGGCAGAGCGCCAGCACCTGTAGAACCAGTATATAGGCATTGGACTGGAGATAGCGCCATTCGTCGCGCAGGCGGCGGGTCTGTTCGATCAGATCGTCATAGGCGCGCGCCAGGATCAGGAAATCACCCGCGATGGTGGGCACCTTGCGGCGCATATTGTCCACGGCGGCGCGGGTCGGATCATCGAGCGAGGCGAACACCAGAAAGGCGTCGGGGTCGAAGGCGGCGACCTCTTCCATGCCCTCCATATCCGTGCTGCGAAAGAAATCGAGCTTGCGCAGGGGCGACACCCGGTCGGTGACGGCAATGAACAGGGGCAGGTCGGCGTTTTCGGCGGTGGAGGCCGAAAGAAATTCGATCTTCTCGCACAGGGTCGCGGTGTCGCTGTCATAGGCGGGGTCGCAGAAGCGCAGGCGGAAGCGGGCGGCGTCGGTGTCGAACGCGCGGGTGGCGGCATAGGCGATGTCGATCTGCCGTTCCAGCCGCGAGGTGTCGGCGCTGTAGATGCCCGCGACCACGGCGACAATGGCGCCAATGCCGCCCAGCACCACCCAGACCAGATCGGCGATTTTCCACGCCCGATGCCCTGCGGGTTTGGCAAACAGCCGCCAAGTGCCGGTGCAGCCCGCGAGGAAGAAGGCGATCAGCAAGATCAACTGGTTGTCGGCAATAAAGGTCATGCGAATGCGGCCCGGCCCCGGTGTGTCGGGGTCGAGTGTAGGGGCTGGGGCCCGGGGTTATCAATATCAGAGCGTGGGCGCTCACGGCTTTGTTGGTCAGTCTTGTGGTTCAGATTTGTTGTTCAGGCAAAGATCGGCGGCCGCCGATAAGGGCGGAGGGTCGGGCGGGGATAAATACCCCGCGTCCGGTGAAGCGTCTCCTTACGGACCCATCCTGCACCCTGCCTCTGCGCGAGTTGCGCGCTGGGGGTGGTCTCGGGGCGTCCGGTGTCTCCTGATCGTCATGTCGCGACGATTGGGAGGATAGGGGATGGGGGTTAAGGCGCGGCGAGGAGGGCGTACGGTGAGTGTGCAACAGTTCACGCCGGCTCCCGCAGGGACAAACAGTCCGGGGGACTGTTTGAGGCGTGGACGGGCGGAGCCCAGAACCGGCTATCCCCACGCGCCAACGCTGGCCGTATCGCGCGCGGATTCTGGGGGAGCCTCCGGCGGGGAGTTTGAACCGGTTCGCGTAGCGATAAACTGTCCGGGGGACAGTTTAAGGTGAAAACGGGCGGAGCCCAGAACCGGTTCGCTTCGCGGGAGCCGGTGTCGTCATCGTGGGTTGCTAGGGGGGAGCCTCCGGCGGGGATATTTATAAAAAGATGAACACGCCGGGCCCTGCGCTGGGGGCTTTGAACCAATGCGAAACGTTTGCGAGTGTGCCCCTTTGGGACGTGGCGCGCAGTGGCACGGCCCGCGCCTTGGGCTCCGCCCGTTTCGACCTGAAACTGTTCCAGGGACAGTTTCCAAGACGGTCTCAACTCCCCCCGATAAGGCGCTTCGCACCGCCCCAAGGTCAGGCGCGGGCCTAGTGTTGGAGCTTGCTAGCTTCTTCTTGGAGAGGGATAGTTTGTTCCTTTAGCCGACTAGCTGTTGCATGGAGTTTGTAAACTCGGGGTACTATTGAGTAGGGAATTGGTCTGGTAGGTGAGTGCTCGGGAAGAGAAACTTCCCCAATGTCGCTCAGGGCTTTCTCAGATTCTTCAAGAATTTTGGAAACTCTTTCTGAAAAAGATCTTAAGGTTACGAGCTTGCTTCGAAGGTGATCTTTGCCTCGATGGTTGTTCACTTGAAAAGTGTAACCAGAAATAGTTGGCATTACCATGGATTTGGCGGTGTTACACGATTTACGTATGTTTTCTAAATCGGCACGTGTGACTTCTAAGGTGTGAACAAGTTCCTGCCAGAGCTTATAATTTTCAATGGCCTTTTGGGTCTCAATCAATTTTTGGTTGGAGCTTACCAGTTTGCTCTGCTCGCTTGCGGATTGTTTCAGCTGTATTGCTTTTTGGTTTAGCGCATCGACGCTATTCTGTAATTCCTTTCCTTGCTGAAAGAATCCCAGAACAAGCCAATAGAAGGCTAAAGGGGCAAATGCCCCCGCGAGATAATCTCCAAGCTCATTTAGTGAAAGCGATGCGCCAGCAGATGTGTATTTGAAAAACACACCTGCCAGCAGCCCTAAATATCCAGACGTCACCCAAATGGGGTGTTGCTTGATCACAAATTCAATAACTTTCAATCCGACCTCAATTTAGTTCGGTTTTAAACATCCAACTCCTCCACGAACTTCGCGTTTTCCTGAATGTATTGGAAACGAAGCTCGGGTTTCTTGCCCATCAGACGCTCGACCAGATCACCGGTTTCGCCGGGTTCGTCCTCGTCGATGGTGACCCGGATCAATTTCCGGGTGGTGGGGTCCATTGTGGTCTCTTTCAGGTCTTTGGCGTCCATTTCGCCGAGACCCTTAAAGCGGCTCACGTCGATTTTGCCTTTGCCGCCGAGGCCCTTTTCCAGCCAGGCGTCACGCTCGGCCTCGTCCAGGCAATAGACGCGTTTTGCGCCCTGGGTCAGGCGGAACAGGGGCGGGCAGGCCAGATAGAGGTGGCCGCCGTCGATCAGCGGGCGCATCTGGGTGAAGAAGAAGGTCATCAGGAGCGACGCGATATGGGCGCCGTCGACGTCCGCATCGGTCATGATGATGATCTTGTCATAGCGCAGGTCATCGAGGTTGAATTTGGTGCCCAGACCAACCCCCAGCGCCTCGCAGAGGTCGCGGATTTCGGCGTTGGAGCCGAGCTTGGAGGAGGCCGCGCCCAGAACGTTCAGGATTTTCCCCTTCAACGGCAAAAGCGCCTGATTGGTCCGGTTGCGCGCGCCTTTGCCGGAGCCGCCGGCCGAGTCGCCCTCCACGATGAACAGCTCGGTGCCTTCGCGGTTTTTGGCGGTGCAGTCCGTCAGCTTGCCCGGCAGGCGCAGTTTCTTGGTGGCGGATTTGCGCTGGGTTTCTTTTTCCTGTTTGCGGCGCAGGCGTTCTTCGGCGCGCAGGATCAGGAAGTCGAGGATGGCGCCGGCGGATTTATTGTCGGCAGCCAGCCAGTTGTCAAAGTGGTCGCGGACCGAGTTTTCCACCATCTTGGCGGCGGCTTCGGTGGACAGGCGGTCTTTGGTCTGGCCGACAAAGGCGGGGTCGGCGATGAAGCAGGACACCAGCGCACAGCCGCCGGCCATCAGATCGTCGCGGGTGATCTGCCCGGCTTTTTTGTTGCCGACCAATTCGCCGTAGGCCTTGATCCCCTTGAGGATCGCGGCCCAGAAGCCTGCGACATGGGTGCCGCCTTCGGGGGTGGGGACGGTGTTACAGTAGGACTGGGTGAACCCATCGCGGGAGGGGGTCCAGTTGATCGCCCATTCCACATAGCCCGGTTCGCCGAATTTTTCGCGGAACTCCACTTTGCCGGCAAAGGGCACGTCGGCGTAGACGGAGGATTTTCCCAGCACCTCGGTCAGGTAGTCTTTGAGGCCGCCGGGGAAGTGGAAGGTGGCTTCCGTGGGGGTTTCCTTGTCGTCGATGGCGGATTTCCAGCGGATTTCCACGCCCGAGAACAGGTAAGCCTTTGACCGCACCAGTTTGAACAGGCGCGCAGGCTTGAACCGGTGCGAGCCAAAGATCTGCTCGTCCGCGTGGAAGGTCACAGAGGTGCCGCGCCGGTTGGGGGCGGCGCCGACTTTTTCAACCCCGCCCTGGGGGATCCCGCGCGAGAAGCTTTGTTCGAACAGTTCTTTGTTCTTGGCAACCTGCACGACCATAAGATCCGACAGCGCGTTCACCACGGAGGAGCCCACCCCGTGCAGACCGCCCGAGGTCTGATAGGCCTTGCCCGAAAACTTGCCGCCCGCGTGGAGCGTGCAGAGGATCACCTCGAGCGCGGATTTGTCCGGGAACTTGGGGTGCGGGTCGATCGGGATGCCGCGGCCATTGTCGCGGATGGTGACGGAATAATCCTCGTGCAGTTCGACCTCGATCCGGTTGGCGTGGCCAGCGACGGCCTCGTCCATGGAGTTGTCGAGGATCTCGGCCACCATATGGTGCAGCGCGCGTTCGTCCGTGCCGCCGATGTACATGCCCGGGCGTTGTCGGACCGGTTCCAGTCCTTCAAGCACCTCGATCGAGGAGGCGTCATAAGTTTCACCGGCTGCGGAGTTCAGGAGATCATCTGCCATGGGCGTCGGGCTGCTCTTTTGGTTGGATCGTTTGGTTGAAGGCCATTATGGCAGGTGTTGTGACCGAGCGGAAGAGGGCGCATGGGCTGTGGAAAACCCCAGCATCTTGTGGCAGGACAGCGCAGCATCTCAAGGGGAGGGGGCGTTATGAGCAAGTTCGAGGCAAAATCTGGTGCAAAAACAGGTGTAAATCCCGAAGGTTTGGACCCGCAGGACTGGGACGCCTTCCGCGCAGAGGCGCATAAGATGCTGGATCTGGCCATCGATCAGATGATTGAGGCCCGCGACCGCCCCTGGCAGGTGGTGCCGGATGACCTTGCGGAACGCTTTGAAATTGGGCAGGGCGGCGATGTGGTTGCGCGGATCAACGCCGATGTGCTGCCCAACCATGGCGGCAATATTCATCCGCGGTACTGGGGCTGGGTGCAGGGCACCGGGCTGGCCTCGGATCTGATTGCCTCGATGGCGGCGGTGGCGGTGAACGCCAACTGCGGTGGTCGGCATCACGGTGCCAATGAGATGGAGCGCGTGGTCATTGACTGGACGCGCCAGAAGATGGGGATGCCTGCGGGCGCCTCGGGCGTGTTTACCACCGGCACCTCGCAGGCAACCGTGATTGCCTTTCAGGCCGCGCGGGTGCGGGCCGATACGACCGTGCGCGCCAAAGGGCAGCAGGCGCGGCTGACGGCCTATGCCGGTGCGGGCGTCCATAATGCCACCAAGAAGGGGCTCGAGGTTCTGGGCGTTGGGCACGAGAACTTGCGTCTGGTGCCGCTGGTCGAGGGGCAGATGGATGCGGCCGCGCTGCGGGCGATGATTGCCGAGGACCGTGCGGCCGGGGCCACGCCATTCCTTGTAGTGGGCACGGCGGGGTCGGTGGATCTGGGTCTGTTTGACGATCTGGAGGCGCTGGCCGATGTGGCAGCGGAAGAAGACCTTTGGCTGCATGTGGACGGGGCGTTTGGGGCCTGGACCCGCATTGCCGAGGCCCCCTGGCGGGGGCTGACGGATGGCATTGGTCGGGCTGACAGTATCGCGCTGGATTTCCACAAATGGATGTATGTGTCCTACGACTGTGGTCTGTGTCTGATTGCCGATGAGGGCGCGCACCGCGCCGCCTTTGCGGCGCGCCCGGCCTATCTGGAGGGCGCAGCGCGGGGTCTTGCGGGGGGCGAGCCGTGGTTCTGCGACTATGGCATTGACCTGAGCCGGGGCAATCGCGCGATCAAGGTCTGGACGGCGCTGGAGATGTTTGGCGAAGCGGCGTTTTCGCAGGCGATCAGCGACAATTGCCGTCTGGCCGCGCAGATGGGGGCGCTGGTGACGGCCACGCCCAAGATGGCGCTGGCCCGTCCCGTGGTCAGCAATGTCTGTGTCTTTACCGCGCGCGCCGATCTTGCGCCCGCAGCACAGTCGGACCTGAACGCGCAGATCGCGCAGGACATGCAGGAAGACGGCACAGCGGTGTTCTCCACCACCCGTGTTGACGGGATATTGATGTTGCGCGCCGCCATTGCCAATCACCGCACGCGGGCAGGCGATGTCGAGGCCGCGATTGCCGCAGTGGCGGTGCGGGCAGAGGCGTTTGGTGCTGGTTCTTGATCTAGGTCAGGGCAGCGCGGGGCGCTGAGGTCTAGGCTCCTGTCGGATTTTTAAGGAACCGATAGGAGAGGCAGATGGACCAGATTGTTGCAGCACCCCCGACAGAAGCAGAGGCGGTGAAACCGGCCCCCAAACCCACAGCCCTGCGCCGTCCCCATGTGCCCACGCCCGAGGAAATCCGCCGGGCCTTTGAAAGCGGGCGTTACCCCTATCGCGGCAAGCTGCGCCGCCCGGCCTATGAGCGCGAAAAGGCCCAGTTGCAGGCGGAGCTTTTGAAGGTGCAGCTTTGGGCGCAGGAGACGGGGCAGAAGTTTGTGCTGCTGTTTGAGGGCCGCGATGCAGCTGGCAAGGGTGGCACCATCAAGCGGTTTACCGAACATCTGAACCCGCGTCTGGCGCGGGTGGTGGCGCTGAACAAACCTTCGGACGAAGAACGCGGTCAGTGGTATTTCCAGCGCTATATCAATCATTTGCCGACCGAAGGTGAAATGGTTCTCTATGACCGGTCCTGGTACAACCGCGCGGGTGTGGAACGGGTTATGGGGTTTTGCCAGCCCAATGAGTATCTGGAGTTCATGCGCCAGACCCCCGAGCTGGAGCGGATGCTGGTGCGCTCGGGCATTCGGCTTTACAAATACTGGTTCTCGGTCACGCAGAATGAACAGAAGCTGCGCTTTAGCGCCCGCGAAACCGACCCGCTGAAACAGTGGAAACTGTCGCCGATCGACAAGGCGAGCCTTGGCAAATGGGATGATTACACCGAGGCCAAGGAAGCGATGTTCTTTTACACCGACACGGCTGATGCGCCCTGGACGGTGATCAAATCGGACGACAAGAAACGCGCCCGGCTGAACTGCATGCGCCACTTTCTGTCGACGCTGGACTATCCCGGCAAAGACCCGGAGATCGCCAAGGCCCCCGATCCGCTGATCGTCGGCCAGGCGCATCATGTGATCCATCGCTCAGACCATATTCTGGGCAAAGCGTTGCATCCGGACACCCGCGCGGGCTAGGGCGTCTTCAGCAACGCATCGCTTGGGCGGGGCGGGGGCACTTGTCCTGCCGGGGCGGGGTGGGTACAGCTTGGGTATGCATAGGATCTATCCCCTCCTGATCGCCGCTTTGGGGTGTCTGTCGGCCGCCCCGCTGGCGGCGCATCCGCATGTGTTTGTGGACACGCGCCTTGCGCTGGAGGTCGACGCGGCCGGTCTGGTGCAGGCGGTTGAGGTCAGTTGGACCTATGACGAATTCGAAACCCTGCTGGTGCTGGACGAATGGCAGTTGGACCCGGATTATGACGGGATTCTGACCGCGGAAGAACGGGCCACGCTGACCGGGTTTGACCTGAACTGGGGCGACTTGCCTGGGGGGGATCTGTTTCTGAGCCTTGGCCCGCAGGACGGCAGCCCCACTGTGGCCCTTGGCGCGCCGGAGGCGGTGGCGGTCACACTGGCGGAGGGGCGCATTACATCGGTTCACCGCCGGGCCCTGACCGTGCCAGTTGCGGCGGATGGTCTGGTGCTGCGCGCCTATGATCCGACCTTTTTCAAAGCCTACACCCTGATCGGGTTTGCCGAGGTGCCGGGCTGTGCCGGCGCGGTGACCCCGCCGGATCTGAACGCTGCCTATTCGCTGGTCGAAGAGCTGCTGTTTGCCATGCCTGAAAGCGAGGCCGAGGCGCGCTATCCGAAAGTGGGCCGGGCCTTTGCCGATACAGTGCAGCTGCGCTGCGGGGGCAGCTGATGCGGCAGGAGCGCGGGATTTTGTCAGATCACGCTGTGCAGTTTGACCCTGCGCACAGGCGACGCGGGGTGGTGCTGGCGCTTGTGGGCGCGGCGGGCGTGGTGCTGGCGGCCTGTGGGCTGTGGCTCTGGGCGTTTGGCGGTCTGGCGGATCTGCGGATCTGGGCCGCCGACGGGCAACGCGCGGCACAAAACGCCATGGCGGGCGCGCTGCGGGGGCTGCGGGCCGGGCATCCGGGGGCGATCTGGTCGCTCTGCGCGGTGACCTTTGCCTATGGGCTGTTTCATGCGGTGGGGCCGGGCCATGGCAAAGTGGTTCTGGGCGGCTATGGGTTGTCGCGGCGGGTGGCGCTGCGGCGGCTGGCGCTGTTGTCGCTGCTGGCGTCTTTGGCGCAGGCGACCACGGCAGTGGTTCTGGTGCTGGCGGGCGCATGGGTGCTTGGCTGGGGGCGGGCGGATATGACCGATACGGCCGAAGGCCTGCTGGCGCCGGTGTCTTATGGAGCCATGGCGCTGTTGGGGATCTACCTTGCCCTGCGGGGGCTGCGTCGGGGCTGGCGATTGCTGACGCCGGGCCGCGCTGTGTCTGCTGCGCCCGTGCCGGATAGGCCGCGCCCTCAGGCCGGTATGGCGGGGCTGGCGCGGCAGCAGATGCAGGCGGCGACTGGCGCTGACATGTCCAGCGCCGACACCTCCAGCCCCGGTTTTCTGGCCGTCGGACGCGGCGCGGGCTGCGTGGACCACAGCAGCGAGATCTGCCCCGATTGCGGCCACCGCCATGCCCCAAGCCTCGAGGAAGTTGCGCGTCTGACCTCATGGCGCGAGGCGCTGGTGCTGATTGCGGCCATTGCGGTGCGCCCCTGCACGGGGGCGGTGTTTGTGTTGCTGCTGACCTGGCGCATGGGGGTGCTGTATGCCGGGGTGCTGGGGGCGTTTTCCATGGGGCTGGGCACGGCCCTGGTGACCATGGCGGTGGCCATGGGGGCAGCGGGGGTGCAGCGCGGCGTTGCGGGCCTGCCGGGGGCGATGCAACAAGGGCGTTGGATCGCGGCGGGGCTTGAACTCTTTGCTGGTGCGCTGGTGGCGGTGATCTGCCTGGGTCTTCTGTGGTCGCAACTTGCGGTTTTGTTCTGATCTGCTTTGTCTCCTTACATTTTTGACGCTTGCCGTGTCTTCCTCACAGGCATAAGGCTGGCGCAGGGAGGCCGATACATGTCCGAAGTTTCAGCACGCAAACCACCCAACCCACCGACCATGGGTGTCGGCGGCCATCTGCGCGCGCTGACCCTGCTGGGCCTGCCGCTGATGGGCGGCCATCTGGCGCAATATGCCATTGGGCTGACCGACACTGCCATGCTGGGCTGGTACAGCGTCGAAGCCCTTGCGGCGGTCACATTGGCGAGTTCCTATTTCATTGTGCTGTTGCTGTTTGGGGCGGGCTTTGCCTTTGCGGTGATGCCTATGGTGGCAGAGGCTGCGGCCCGCGAGGATGAGCGCCGCATTCGCCGCGCCACCCGGATGAGCCTGTGGCTCTCCGCGCTTTATGGTGTTTTGGTCATGCCGCTGCTGTGGTTTTCCGAGCCGATCTTTGTGGCGCTGGGCCAGGAGGCGGGCGTGGCGGCGGATGCCGGCGTGTATCTGCGGGTTGCGGGCTGGGGGATTTTTCCGGGCCTGCTGGTGATGGTGCTGAAAAGCTATCTTGGCGGTCTGGAGCGGGCGCAGGCGGTGCTGTGGATCACGGTGCTGGCGGCGGGGGCCAATGCCTTTGTGAACTATCTGCTGATCTTTGGGAATTTTGGCTTTCCGGAACTGGGTCTGATGGGGGCGGCGATTGCCTCGTTGCTGACACAGGCACTGTCGGCGGCTGTGGCGCTGGCGGTCTGTTTGAGGCGCCTGCCGGAGCACGCGCTGATGCAGAACCTGCATCTTCCCGATTGGGAGATGATGGGCGAGGTGTTCCGTCTGGGCGTGCCGATCGGCTTTACCACCCTGACCGAGGTGTCGCTATTTACGGCCTCCGCCCTGATGATGGGCTGGTTGGGCGCGGAGGCGCTGGCCGCCCATGGCATTGCGATTTCGTTGTCGGGGCTGTGTTTTATGCTGCATCTGGGGCTGTCGAATGCGGCCACCATTCGGGTGGGCAATGCGGTCGGGCGCAAGGACATGGACCACCTGCGCCGGGGCAGCGTGGTGGTCACCTGGCTGTCGCTGGGGCTGGCCTGTTCGACTGCGGCGCTGTTTGTGCTGATGCCTGAAACGCTGGTCGGGCTGTTCCTGTCCGAGGATGAACCCCAACGCGAGGCGATCCTGACGATGGGGGTTCAGCTACTGGCGATTGCGGCGCTGTTCCAGCTGGCCGATGGCATGCAGGTGATTGCGCTGGGTCTGCTGCGCGGGCTTTTGGACACCGGCATTCCGATGCTGATTGCCGGCTTTGGCTACTGGGTTGTCGGCATTCCTGTCGCTTATGGGCTGGGCCTGATGGCGGGTTTTGGCGGGCAGGGGATCTGGATGGGGCTTGTCTTTGGCCTGACCACTGCCGGGGCGCTATTGATGTGGCGGTTCTGGAAACTGGTGCTGCCGCGCGAAGCGGCCAAGGCGGCAGAGGCAGGCTGAGAGGTCAAATCCTGACGGGTCAAATCCAGTCAGGCAAAATCCTGGCTGGTTAAATCCGGACGGGCCAAAGCACGGGGGGCCGGCTTATTTGCTCAGACGCTCGGCCTTTTTGCGCACCAGAATATTGCGCAGGTCATGCATCGACAGCAGCAGCGCATCGGACACCGCATCCAGCTGGTCGTCGGTGGCGCGGCTCTGCACCCATTGGGTGGTCAGGTTCAGGTGATCCACGGTGCGCAGGATATCGTCCACTTCGCGCGCGGCCAGAAGGGAGCTGCGTTCCTCCATCCAGGTGTGAATGGCGGCAAGATCCGCGTCTGACAGAACCCGGTCCCCATGGGGTTTGATGTCGCCGCGCTTCAGGTTGACCACTGCAATCTGGTCCATTTCCAGCCGTCGGGTGCGGCTTTCGTGATCCATGCGAAAGACCAGCGCGCCATTTTCGCGGATGCGGAAGTAATAGTCGGGCAGGCTTGTGGTCATGGGGGCGGGTCTTCTTTCAATGCGGGCTTTGTCTGCACAAACCTTATTGTCTGCGCGGGGTTAGGCTGAGGCTAACAGGCTTTGCCCGGCGTGCAAGGGCTGCGCGTGGGGCAAAGGGGGGAATTTGGGGGCTGCATTCTACCCGATGAACGCCCGGAGCCTCCTGAGCAGGGTTGTGCATCTCCCGCTTTCCGAAGGGCCAGAGCTGACGCTGACTGGCCTTCGGTCACCGTCAAGTGAGCGCCAAACCGGACGCCGCAGGGACATCGGAGGGTCCGGACAGGACAGGGCAGGGACGGGGCAGGGACGGGGCAGGCCGCGCCGAAGGCGCGGCCTGCCCCCGGCGCCTTGCAGTGCAAGGCGCAATCCCTGAAATGAGCCTCGCGTCCCGCGAGGCGCTTGCGGTGGCATGGCGCCTGCTGCGCAGGCGCCATGCGGTCGCCCTGCGGAGGCAGGGCGAACCCTCTCTGGGCCGCAAAGGTCAGGTCAAAGAGGCGCAGAAGGTCTGAATGCGGCGACAGGCCTCTTCCAGCAGCGCATCCGAGGTTGCGTAGCTCACCCGGAAGTTCGGCGACAGGCCAAAAGCCGCGCCAAAGACAACCGCCACTTCGGCCTCTTCCAGCAGTGCGGTGGCAAAGGCCTCGTCATTTTCAATCCGGGTCCCTTTGGGTGTGCTTTTGCCAATCAGCCCGGCAATCGACGGATAGACATAAAACGCCCCCTCCGGCACCGGGCAGGTGACGCCGTCGATCTCGGACAGCATTTTGACCACCAGATTGCGGCGGCGGACAAAGACCTCGTTATGCGCCGCCAGATAATCCTGCGGGCCGTTCAGCGCCTCAAGCGCGGCATATTGGCTGACGGAACAGGGGTTTGACGTGGACTGCGACTGCACCTTGCGCATGGCGGCAATCAGCGCCTTGGGACCTGCGGCATAGCCAATGCGCCAACCGGTCATCGCATAGGCTTTGGACACGCCATTACAGGTCAGCGTGCGGTCATAGAGCGCGGGCTCTACTTCGGCGGGCGTGGCGAATTTGAAATCATCATAGGCGAGGTGCTCGTACATATCATCGGTCATCACCCAGACATGGGGGTGGCGCATCAGCACATCGGTCAGCGCTTTCAGCTCTGCCGCCGAATAGCCCGCACCGGTGGGGTTGGAGGGCGAATTGAAGATGAACCATTTGGTTTTCTCGGTGATCGCCGCCTCCAGCGCTTCGGGCGTCAGTTTGAAGGCATCCTCCAGACGGGTTTCCACCAGAACCGGTTCGCCACCTGCAAGGCGCACCATATCGGGGTAGGACACCCAATAGGGGGCCGGGATGACCACCTCATCGCCGGGGTTCAGCGTCGCCATAAAGGCATTATAGAGCGTGTGCTTGCCGCCTGCATTCACGGTGACCTGTGCGGGCTCATACTCCAACCCATTGTCGCGCTTGAATTTTTTGCAGATCGCCGCTTTCAGTTCCGGAATGCCATCCACCGCCGTGTAGCGGGTCTTGCCGCTGTCGATCGCGGCGGCCGCCGCCTTGCGGATGTTCTCTGGCGTGTCGAAATCGGGCTCGCCTGCGCTGAGGCCAATGACGTCGCGGCCGGCTGCGCGCAGTTCCTGCGCCTTGGCGGTCATGGCCATTGTCGGCGAAGGTTTTACACGGGCAAGGGTCTGGGAAAGGAAGGTCATCGCACGGCCTCGGTTTGAATAATGCTGGCAAACGTCATAGGGTGGCCACGAATGGCGATCAAGGGCAGCATTGTACCCTTATATTGTCCCGCAAAGGGGGCGTGGATCGCGCGCAAGTCGAGCACCAGAAGGAGGCCTTTGAGGCATGAGCGAAACGGAAATGGATTGGTATGGCCCGGACGCGGCAACTTTTGGCGACCGTGTGGCGGCCGCGCGGGAAGCGGCGGATATGACCCAGGCCCAGCTGGCGCGCCGTCTGGGGATCAAGAAAACCACCGTTATGGCCTGGGAGCAGGATCTGTCAGAGCCGCGCGCCAACAAGCTGTCGATGATGTCGGGCGTTCTGAACGTGTCGATGTCCTGGCTGCTGACGGGGGAAGGCGATGATTTGACCGAACCGGCAACGGCGGACCAACAGAGCGCGGATTTTCAGGCGCTGCTGCGCGAGCTGCGCGGTCTGCGCGAAGACCTGCGTCGCCAGACCGAACGGGCAGGTCGCATTGAAAAGACGCTGCGCCGCCTGACGGAGTCCCAGGCATGAGTGAGCCCGCCGAAATTATGCTCACCGAGATCGTACCCAACGAAATCGTACCCGAAGCGGAGACCCGTGAAAACCGCATCAAGCGTCTGCAGATGCGGTCCATGCGCCGGGGCATCAAGGAAATGGACATTTTGCTGATGGCCTATGCCAAGGCAAATCTGGAGGCGATGTCAAACGCGCAGCTTGATCTATTTGACGGGCTTTTGATGAACAATGATCAGGATTTGTACCAGTGGGTGACCGGTCAGGTGGCCCCTCCGCCTGTGTTTGCTGAGCTTGTTGCCGAGATATCGCAAACCTTCCAAAAATAAAGGCAAATTCAGTTTAACTCATTCTTGGGGATTCTCGTTCAAATTGGCCTTGAGCAATTTCGATTCGGAGATGCTGAATGAGTATGGAACGACCCTTCAGCCAGACAGAAGCCAAAGGCTTTATGACTGGGTATCTTGACGCACTGGCGCTGGTGGAGCGACTGCACCGCCTGTTGCTGGACGTAGTCAAGGATGAGTTTGAGCGCGTTGGTGTTCTCGACATCAATGCCGTGCAGGCTCTTTTGCTGTTCAACATTGGAGACAATGAGGTGACAGCAGGCGAACTAAAGACCCGCGGGTACTATCAGGGTAGCAATGTCAGCTACAACCTGAAGAAGCTGGTGGAAATGGGCTATATGCACCATCAGCGCTGTGAGATTGACCGCCGCTCTGTGCGTGTCCGTCTGACCCCACGTGGTCGCGAGATCCGCGATATTGTGGCCTCGCTGTTCGCCCGCCACGCAGAGGGACTTGAAGCCAAAAGCGTCATTACCGCTGAAGGCATCGAGGACATTACGAACTCCCTCAAACGGATGGAGCGTTACTGGTCTGACCAGATTCGCTACATCTACTAAGTCAACGCAGATAGGCCGCACCTTTAGGGAGAAAACGCTCCCTCATCCAAGACAGGCTGACCGAGAGAGGCATGCAGACCCAAGGTGGACACTCACTTCCCCCAAGGCGCATTGCCGGACAGACTGTTAACCCGAAGGCCCTGCCGCAGTTTGCGGTCTGGGGCATCCATCGGGGAGGTTGCAGAATGCAACCGCGGCGCTGCAGCTCTTTTTGACAAGAGCCTTTAGAGAGTTTCTTGCCCAGCTGTCAGGGCAAACGAAGGCGCGGTCTGGTTTCCAGGCCGCGCTTCGTTTTTTGCAGGATGTGGATTTCAAAACCTGAAAGACTGTGACGCAGCGTCATCTTTATCTGCGCGAAAACGCGCAACCCATGCGGGAAAAGGGCCAGCTGCGCCTTTCAAAAGGATAATTTTCCAAACCGGTGCCAATCGCCCAAGACCGTGGCACGATATGTTTGTGTTTTGGCCTTTGTAGCCAGAGAGACTTTGTGGTTCAGGAAGGCCTTCACGTAACTTGTGATTCTTTTACTGGAGTACCCCATGCCCGTCGGCATCCAACGTCTGAACCCTGCCAGCCTGTTTAACACCGAAGACTACGGCTATTCGCAAATCTCGATTGTCGATCCCGGACGCATTGCGCATGTGTCGGGGCAGGCCGGGATCTGCCCGGATGGGTCCATTCCGTCTGATGATCTGGCCGAGCAGACCGTGATTGCGCTGGAAAACGTTCAGGTTGTTCTGCGAGAACTGGGCGCGCGGCGCTGTGATATTGTGACGCTGACCTGCTATGGCACCGATCTGGACGTGGATGCGGCAGCGGTTGTCCTGCCGCTGGTGCAGGAATTTCTGGGCCATGATAAACCCTGTCTGGCGATGATTGGGGTCGAAAGCCTTGCGCTTCCAGAGCTGAAAGTGGCCTTTACCCTGACGGTACGGGTGCCGGACTGACAGTGGAGGCGCACCAACGACGCCCCTTTTTTCAGATGGCGATAAGAGGGGAGCGCAAGTCGCTCTACTCGGTGACAGGGCGACCGAGAAGGGCCGCGATGTCACCAAGATTTCACTGACCAGAAGATTTCACTGTCCAGAAATCGCAGGGCGGTCGTGGTACGCGGGCTCATGTTCTTTCGGCAAACTTGACATCTGTTCGCAGCACAAATTTCGCGCCTCTGACAATTGGGTCGCCGCGATGCGACATTGGATGAAGAAAAAAGCTTCGTCGCAAGAAAAATGCACAGGCCGTCCCAGCGCATCCGCGCAGGATCTTAGCCGCCAAAGAACTTGCGGCGGGCCTCGACTTCGATGTTGAGGCGCAATTGCAGATCGGCAAGTTTCTGCATTTCCTGTTTGCGCGCGACGTCATCGGTGATGCCGGACAGATGTTTGATCTGCGCCTCGACCGCTTTGCGCAGTTCGACCTCGCGGGGGAGGGCACCCGCATCCGCCATAATGCGCAGCCCCACTGCGTCGCTGTCGGTCCGGGCGTTGCGGTCGAGCGGTTTGCCTTCGCCGACGAGCCCCTCGAGCTGGCCTTCGGACTTCGCTTTGAGGATCTGACGTTCGGCAAGGGAGGCGGGTTTCATTGTCGGTGCCTTTCTAGAAAAAGCCTCCCCACCGGTGTTGGTGGAGAGGCGACTGCTTTACCAGTGGCCGGTGTTTTCCATGCTGGCCCAGGGTTCAGCCGGGTCTTTGGAGGGGCCTGCCTGCAGCAGTTCGACCGAGATATTGTCGGGCGAGCGCACAAAGGCCATGTGGCCGTCGCGCGGTGGGCGGTTGATCACAACGCCATTGTCCATCAGGTGCTGGCAGGTGGCATAGATGTCATCGACCTCATAGGCCAGATGGCCAAAGTGGCGGCTGTCGGAGGGCAGCGCGTCATCGCCGTCCCAGTTGTAGGTCAGTTCCACCGGGGCCTCTTCCTGACCGGGAGGGGCCATGAAGATCAGGCTGAAGCGGCCTGCTTCGCTGTCGTAACGCTTGGTCTCTTGCAGGCCCAGAAGTTCGAAGAAGGCCATGGATTTCTCCAGATCCTTCACGCGGACCATGGTGTGCAGATATTTGAGCGGCATGTGTGGCATTCCCTGTGAAAATGGATTTTTGTAAGCGCTGCTTCCTACCTAATATCGCTGCGCAAAATGTCGAGGGTCGACGCGCAGATCGTGGCGGGCTATCACCGCAGGAACGAGGTTCAGGAGGCCAGCACATGCAGCAGTATCACGACGCCCTGCAACATATTCTTGACCATGGGGTCCGGTCCAGTGACCGCACCGGCACGGGCACGATGTCCTGCTTTGGGATGCAGCAGCGTTATGATCTGGCCGAGGGCTTTCCGCTGGTGACCACCAAAAAGCTGTACCTGCGCGGGATCATCCACGAGCTTTTGTGGTTCCTCGCAGGCGACACCAATATCAAATACCTGCAGGACAACCGTGTCAGCATCTGGGACGAATGGGCCGATGAGACCGGCGATCTGGGCCCGGTCTATGGCAAACAGTGGCGTGATTTTGGCGGTGTGGATCAGATCGAGACGCTGGTCGAGATGATCAAAACCAGCCCCGACAGCCGCCGTCTGATTGTGTCGGCCTGGAACCCGGTGGATGTGCCTGAAATGGCGCTGCCGCCGTGCCATACCATGTGGCAGGTGCGCATTCTGGGCGGCAAGCTGCATCTGCAGCTGTATCAACGCTCGGCGGATATGTTCCTTGGGGTGCCGTTCAATATCGCCTCTTATGCGCTGTTGGCCCATATGCTGGCGCATGTGACGGGCTATGAGGTGGGGTCTTTTGTGCACACGCTGGGCGATGCGCATATCTATTCCAACCACATGGATCAGGTGCAGCTGCAGCTGTCCCGCGACCCGCGGGCGCTGCCGCAGCTGAAGATCACCCGCGATGTCGCGTCGATCTTTGATTTCAAATTCGAGGATTTCGAGATCACCGGCTATGATCCCCATCCGCATATCAAGGGTGAGGTGGCCGTCTGACCGGCCAGATCCTGATCGGTCCTGCGTCAGCGCGGCTGTGACGGGTCGGGTTGGCAAAACCTGTCGACCATATGCAGCAACAGGCCGGGGGTGAGGGGTTTGGGCGTAAACCCGTTCATCCCCAGTTTCGAGATCACCACATCATTGTGATAGGCCACATCTGCGGTCACCGCGATGATTGGCACGTCGGATGGGGGCGCAGGCCGCGTGGCGCGAATGATCCGGGTTGCATCAATGCCAGACATCACCGGCATATGCAGGGCCATTAACACAAGGCCAAAGTCGGCCGGATCGGCCATCAGCCGGTCCACACCTTCCTGACCGTTTGCAGCAATTTCCGCCTGAATATCGAGCGTGGCAATAATTTCGCGCATCATATAGCGGGTAAAGTCGTCGTCTTCCACCAATAGGATTTTTCGAAGTGCGCGCATCGCGTCCTCCTTTCATCCGGCCTATTGAACTGTGAGATTCAAATAAAACAACTTATACGTGTTAAATAATATTGCGCTTATGATGGCCTATTGGTCAAGCCATTGCGTCGAGTTCTTCGCAGAACCGGGGTGTTTTTGTGGGGGCTGCGCACGAATTTACGCAAGCGACTGAAATCGTGGCAGGTTTGCTGTTGCCAGCGGGCGCGGTCCCCTTATTTAATTCCGGCGCGCATAAAGCTTTGGACGAATTGGCGCTGAAACAGCAAAAAGGCAATCAGCAGCGGGCCCGAGGTCATTAGGGTTGCGGCGTTAATCACGCTCCATTCCACACCACTGTCGATTGAGGCAAAAATCGACAGGCCTACGGTGACCGGGCGTGTTTCCACGGAATTGGTGACAATCAACGGCCAGAGGAAATTGTTCCAGTGGTGGCTGACCGACACCAGCCCATAGGCCAGATAGGTGGGCACGGCGAGGGGGACATAGACCTTGAGCAGGATACCAAGGGTGGACATGCCTTCGATCTGCGCGGCCTCGACCAGTTCTTTGGGGACAGACATAAAGGTCTGGCGCAGCAGGAAAATGCCGAACCCGCTGGCAATATAGGGAATGGCAATGGCGCCAATGGTGTCGATCAGCCCAAGGGCGCGGATGGTGCGGTAATTTTCCACGATCAGAATGTCGGGCATCACCAGCAGCTGCACCAGCACCAGCGCAAAGAGGATATTGCGGCCGGGGAATTCAAACCGGGCAAAGGCATAGGCCGCCAGCGTGCCGAGGATGAACTGCCCGATCAGGATCGCGGTGACCAGCACAAAGGTATTGAGGAAATACCGCGCAAAAGGCGCGGCCTCCCAAGCTTTGGCAAAGTTTTCCAGCGTCAGCGGCGCAAAGAGGTCAAAGCGCGCCTCGTATGCGGCGGGGTGAAAGGCGGTCCAGACGGCATAGGCCAGCGGCAGGATCCACAAGAGCGCCAGCGCCCATGCGCCGATCAGGTTCAGAGCCCGTGTCAAACTAAGGGTCATCGGTAGTGTACCTTGCGATCAAAGAGGAAGAACTGGCCAATGGCGAGCAGGCCAAGGATCGCCAGCAGGATCACGGTGAGCGTCGCCGCATAGGCCGTGTCCCAGAACCGGAAGGCGACCTCGTAAATGTAGAACAACAGCAGCGAAGAGGCATTGTCCGGCCCGCCGCCGGTGAGGATGAAGATATGGTCCACCATGCGGAAGGAATTCACCACCGCATTGATCGACACAAACAGCGTTGTGGGCATCAACAGCGGGAAGGTCACGCGGCGAAAGATGGTCCAGGGGCCTGCGCCTTCAATCCGGGCGGCCTCGATCAGGCTTGGGGGGATGGTCTGCAGCGCGGCGAGGTAGAAGATCATGAAGAACCCGGCCTCTTTCCAGATGGTCACGGCCATCACCCCCCAAAGCGCGGTGTCGGGCTGGCCAAGGATATTGGACTGCGGCAGGCCAAACCGCCCGGTGATCTGGTCAATCAGGCCAAAGCCCGGCGTGTAGAAGAACATCCAGATATTGGCGACCGCGATCATCGGCAGCACGGTCGGAGTGAAATAGGCCATGCGCAGAAAACCACGCCCGGCGAGCTTTTCGTTCACCCAAAGGGCCATCGCCAGCGCAATGGCGATCGAGGTCGGAATGGTGCCAAGGGCAAACCAGATATTGTTGCTCAGGACTTTCCAGAAAATCGGATCTGCGATCAGGGTCTCGTAGTTTTCAAGACCCGCCCAACGGCTGGGCCTGCGCCCGCGCGGGGTGGTGAACAGGCTGTTCCACAGGGTTGTCACCGCCGGGATATGGGTGAAGGCCAGCAGAAAGACAAAAGCCGGGCTCAGAAGCAGCCAGGCGTGGATCCAGTTCCGTTGCATTGACGTGGTCCTTTAAGGCGCGAGGGGTGCGCACGGCCCCGAGGGGCCGCACGCGTCTCGTCTTGGGGGTCTTAACGGTAGGCTTTGAGCACCGCGTCAGCTTTGGCCTGTGCCTCGGCCAGCGCGTCAGCTGCGGATTTGTCACCGGTGATGGCGGCGTGCAGGGCATCGTTGAAGATGCGGGTCACGCGCTGGTTTTCATAGGTCGACAGCTCTGCCACGGCGTGCTCCAGCTGGTCGCGGGCCACAAGCGCGGGCGGGAAGTCCGCCGCATAGTCCTGCATTTCCTTGCTGTCCCAGGTGGCGGGCGACGGTGCGACATAGCCGGTTGCGATGGACCATTTGGCGGCCTGTGTCGGCTGCGAGATCCACTTGATAAAGTCAAACGCCGCTTTGGTTTCTTCGTCAGAACCCCCTTTGAACAGGTAGAAGTTGCCGCCACCGGTGGGCGCGCCGCGGCGTTTGTTGGCAGGCAGCATGGCCACACCAAAGTCAAAGGGCGCGTTCTTGCGCACGTTGGTCAGGTTGCCGGTCGAGGTCCACATCATTGCGGTCTGGCCTTCGAAGAAGGCTTTGGGCGTTGCGCCCCATTCGATGATGCCCGGTGCCATCACGCCGTCTTTGGACAGCGACACAAGGTATTCCAGTGCTTCGACCACTTTGGGATCGTCAAAGTTGGTCTTGGTGCCATTGTCGGTCACAAGGGTCGCACCGTTCGAGGTGGTCAAACCCTGAAACAGCCAGTAGGGGAAGCCAGAGGACGGGATACGCACGCCCCATTGGGTGACATTGCCGGCATCGTCTTTTTTGGTCAGCTTGCCAGCGTAATCTTTCATTTCTTCCCAGGTGGCAGGCGCGTCGGTCAGGCCCGCCTCAGCGAAGGCTTCTTTGTTGTAATACAGAACCGGCGTGGAGCGCTGGAACGGGATGCCATAGGTTTTGCCGTCGATCATGGAGTTCTCCATGAACGAAGGGTAGAAGGACTTGAGCCAGGCTTTGTCTTCGTCGGTGGTGGCAAAGTCGTCAAAGGCGTGGATCAGGTCTTCGTCGAACAGGGTGTACATGTCGACCGACAGGATCACCGACAGCTGCGGCGCATTGCCACCGCGTGCCGCCGTCAGGGCCTTGGCGACGGTATCCTGATAAGAGCCCGCATAGATCGCGTCGATGTTCACGCCGGGGTTGGCGGCAATGTATTCGTTTGTCAGCTCTTCAATGGTGTTTGCTGCAGCACCACCAACCGCGACCGGGAAGTAAAATTCGAGGTCGACGGCCAGCGCAGGCGAGGCCATGAGGGCCAGACCGGCAACAGCGGCTTTGAGTTTCGAGATCATTGTTCTTCTCCCATG
The DNA here is from genome assembly GCF_001458415.1 of Tritonibacter multivorans. GTDB lineage: Bacteria > Pseudomonadota > Alphaproteobacteria > Rhodobacterales > Rhodobacteraceae > Epibacterium > Epibacterium multivorans. The sequence continues at coordinate 102,367 of NZ_CYSD01000042.1, forward strand.
GGACAGGCGCCGGTTTGGTCCGGCGAGGCAGCACCCGAGGCGTTCGGGGCATCTGTGTGGCGGGCGCTCATGTGGCGCTCTGCGCGAAAAGGCTGGCCAGCGCGGGGTCTTCGACCCGGGCGGCAGTATTGGTGTCAAACAGGTGGATGTCTTCGGGCCGGGCGCTGAGGCGCAGCGCATCCCCGGGGGCAAAGCGGCGCGCGCCGGGCAGTTTGGCAAGAAACGCATGGGCGCCGGTGCTGAGTTCCAGCAGCGTATCGGCGCCCAGGAATTCAACGGCTTTGACCACGGCCGCCAGCGGGCCGGTGTCGCAGAGGCTCAGGACCTCGGGGCGGATGCCGATCAGAAGGCTGTCGGGGATCCCGTCTGGGCGACCCACAAAAGCACGTGCGGGCAACAGGTTCATCGGCGGCGTGCCAATAAAACGCGCGGCAAAGGGGGTGGCGGGCCGACGGTAGATGTCCTGCGGGGCGGCGACCTGTTCAATGCGGCCTTCGTTCATCAGCACCACCTGATCGGCCATGGTGATGGCCTCGGTCTGATCATGCGTGACATAGACCATGGTGAACCCCAAGGCCTGCTGCAGACGGCGGATTTCGCGGCGCATCTCGTCCCGCAGGCGGGCATCGAGGTTCGACAGCGGTTCGTCCATCAGGCAGACCGGGCGTCGCGAAATCACCGCGCGGCCCAGGGCCACCCGCTGCTGCTGGCCACCGGAGAGGGCGGCAGGCTTGCGGTCGAGGTAGGGCGTCAGCTCCAAGAGTTCCGCCACTTCGCCAAGGCGTTTTTTGCGTTCCGCGCTGGGCAGGCGTTCCACCTTGAGGCCAAAGATGATGTTTTCCGCCACGCTCAGATGGGGAAACAGCGCATAGTTCTGAAACACCATCGACAGGTTGCGTTTGGCGGGGGGCAGGGCGGTGACCTCGCGGTCGCCAATCCAGACCGCGCCGTCAGTCACGGTCTCGAGCCCGGCAATCGCGCGCAGCGTGGTGGATTTGCCGCAGCCCGAGGGGCCGAGGATGGCGGTGAATTTGCCTGCCGGTATGGACAGATCAATGCCACGCAGCGACTGGGTGTCGCCCCAGAATTTGGTGACGCCGGTCAGGGTGACGGATTGGCCGGTGGCCTGCGCAAGGTCGTGTTTCATTGCGGGGCCTCGTTACAGATCACCAGATTGACGCCAGCCGCGTCCAGCATCGCACAGAGCGCTTCGGGCGGGCGGCTGTTGCAGACCACATGTTCGACGTCGGTAATATGGCCACTGCAGGCGTGGGCCTTGCGGGTGAATTTGGAGCTGTCGAGCACAAGAATGCGGGTTTCGGCATTGCGCGAGATGGCCTCGCGCGAGTGCACGTCTTCTTCGGACAGATCCAGCAACGCGCCATCCGGGCTGACGGCGGCCACGCCAAAAAGGCCAATGTCAAACCGGTAGCTGTCAAAGAAAGCCACCGCCGAGGGGCCGACAATATCGGCTTCGGCCTGCCGCAGGCGCCCGCCGGGGATGGTGATTTCCGCACCTTCAAAGCGATGCGCGGTCATGGCGACCTGCAGGTTGTTGGTGAACAGATGCAGCCCGTGATGCTGCCCAAGGCTGGCCACAACCAGTTCCGGCGTGGTGCCGATCGACACCGCTACGGTGGCCTCATTGGGAATAAGCGCCGCGGCGGCCTGCCCAATTTCGCGTTTGACCGAGAAATTCAGCACCCGGCGCAGGTCATAGTGATCCGCTGTGGTCGGCGACAGCTCTACCCCGCCGTGGACGCGGCGCAGCAGACCTTTTTCGCACATCGCATTGATATCTTTGCGAATGGTCTGGGTCGAGACGCTGAACTGGGTGGCCAGATCGTCCACTTTGGCATGGCCCTGATCGCGGACGATTTCCGCGATCTGAGCCTGGCGCGCGGTGGCGGGGGCCTGAGAAATGGGTTTGGGCTGAGTCGATGTCTGCTTCATGCGCCTAGAGGTAGGGCGCTCATATGAAGCCTATATGACGTTCACTTGAAACTAATACTGCAACCTAGCTGTTGGAGACAGGCGGTTTTGGCTGAGAGGCCGACGGTCGTGGACGTTCTGCCCAGTCTATGAGCCATTCCAGTTCAAATGCGCCGGTGCTGCCGAAATCCAGTTCTGTCAGCGCATCCGACTGCCTGCGTCGGGGGCGTGGGGTGGGGGCGGGTTTTGTCCAGTCAACGGGCATATATGGTCCCTTCGAAATGAATTGGCGTCTATCCAACCAGTTGCAGGCGGGGGACGGCGGTGTTTTTGCGCGCAGGTCCGCTGCCTGCAGGGAAGCGGGCTGCAAAGGTGAGCCCGGCGCGGATCACATGCGGGTCCATGGTGCCGCCCGACAGGTGCAACACGGTTTCGCGTGCGTTCGGGGTCTGGTCGCGGCGCATCTGGTGGATCAGGGTCAACAGCAGCGCCTCGTCTGCGGTGACACGTGCACGGGCGTCCAGCGCAAAGGGATCCTGGACCAGAAAACCTGCGCCGCGGCAGTCGAGCACGGCAGCCAGAAGGTTTGTCATATAATGTGCCGCTGGCAGGCCAATTGGCTCTCCCCAGCGTTCGGCCGCGATTTTCTGCGCCCGATATGGGGCGCGGGAACAGCCGCCGCGCAGCCCTGCCATCAGATGGCGGACAACGGGCAGCAGCCCTTCTTCGAACGGATCACATCCCAGTGTGCTGACCGGTTGGTCGGTGGGCGCGGGCCTTGGCTCTGTGCGGGTCATTTGCTGTCCTTCCGGGTCAATGCAGTCGGGCCGCGACCGGCGCGGTCAGGGGCGGCAGGGCCAGCGCCAGTTCGCGCATCCAAAGGGTGACCTCGCCGGTGTCGCCGCCATCGCACAGCTGGATCAGCGCGGCTTCGGCCAGACCGATCTGGCGCTGACGCAGGGCGCGCAAAGCGCCGAGGGTCAGGGCCTCTTCTTCGGTCAGATGTTTGGCGCAGCTGGCGCAGCAGGGGGTGTTAAAGCGAAACCCACCGCGGCGGTTGCGGCGGATGGCGCGGACGGTTTTCCCAGCCAGCGTGGCCACTTGCGGGCCATTGCGCGCGTCGAACAGGTCTTCGGCCACGTCAAATGCAGCGATCCAGCCGTGGGGGTCGCCTTCGGTGATGCCGGCGAAGATAATGCGGATGACGTTCAACGCGGCGGCGTCTGCCCAATCCGCGCCTGCCTCATGCAAGGTGCGGGGGCGCAGAGCTGAGGTCGCCAGATCGCCATCACATCCGTTAAAGACGGGGCGACGCGGCGCCACCGGGGAGGCGCTATCGAGCGATTTCTTTTTCAGTGCACGTGTCATTGTGATCTGCCCTTTTTGCCTGCACAGCGCCCCGAGGTTGGGCGCGGATAAAACGCGGGGCCGGGCTGATCCTGTGGATGTGACTGGGCCTGATTTTTGCAATAACTGACAAAAAGAATCGGAAATAGCAAGGCGGAAGTTTCGCACCTGCGTAAATTCGGTGTGATCCCGTTTTGCGGCGCGATGCTTGCCCCGCATTGCGCCTGCCGTTAGGTACGGCGCAGCAGGCAGCACAGAAGGGCAGAGGCCATGATTTCACTGGTGGTGGCGCGGGCGCGCAATGGGGCGATTGGCAAAGACAATGACATTCCCTGGCATGCGCCCGAAGATCTGAAGGCGTTCCAGCGCGAAACGCTGGGCGGTGCCATTATTATGGGCCGCAACACTTGGGACAGCTTGCCGTTTAAGCCGTTGAAAAATCGCTTGAATATCGTGGTGTCTTCCAATTCGGATGCGGCCGAGACGGTTGTGGCGTCGGTGGAAGAGGCCATCGCGCTGGCGCGTGCAGAGGGCTATGCGCGGATCTATGGCATTGGTGGCGCCGGGATCTATCGGGCGATGTTGCCCTTGGCGGACCGTCTGGTGATCACCGAAGTGGATCTGGACATCGCAGAGGCGGATGCGTTCTTCCCGGAGTTCGACCCGGACAACTGGGAGGTGCTTGCAAAACAGCACCTGCGCAGCCAGGACCCGGCCTGTCTGATGGTCGAATACCTGCGCCGACACGCCTAAACGGGGCCTAAACCTGTCCTGAACCCGGCTGAAACGGGGGGGGCTTGGGGCGAGGCGGAAAAAACTCCTCTCCGCGCAGCGCTGAGGCTTTGCGCGGGCTGACCGCTGGTCCGGTCATAAGAGGAGCAGCTGCGTCTGCGCCCACGGCCTGAAAACGGTCGGATGGGGCGCAGCGAAATTTCTAATCAACTGATGAAATCAGCGATGTAAATCAGAGCGGGCGAATATCCCCGGCCATTTGGCGACCATCGCGACCTTCGGTCAGCTCGTAGCCGACTTTCATATTGTCGCTCAGGCCGGTCAGACCGGAACGTTCAACCTGGCTGATGTGGACAAACACATCTTTGCCGCCTTCGTCCGGTTCAATGAAACCATACCCCTTGGTGGTGTTGAACCATTTCACGGTGCCGCTTGGCATGTCCCGTGTCTCCTTCTTACTTGCACTTCACTTCATGGATGCTCAATGTATCCCAGCCCAAGGTTCGCCAATGCCGCGATGCAGCGAGAAATTGTTGCACCTGCTGCGGCGTTGCCCTTGGACCATTAATACTGTGGCACGGGGTCTGAAAAAATCAAAGATTTTCCGCAGAGTTCCACCGTAAATTGTGTGAAACTTCTCTTAAGGACAGGGAAAGACATGAAGCTTTATGGGTTGAAAACTTGTGATACCTGCCGCAAGGCGCTGAAAGTATTGAGTAATGCAGAGTTCGTGGATGTGCGCGCAGAGGGGGTGCCGGGGCCTGTTTTGGAGGCAGCGCATACCGCTTTTGGCGAGCGAATTTTGAACACGCGTTCAACCACATGGCGAAACCTTGACGAGGAAGACCGCGCCAAGGCACCGCTGGAGTTGCTGCAGCTGCATCCGACATTAATGAAGCGCCCGCTGATTGATGTGGATGGCACGCTCTATCTGGGATGGGGCAAGGATGTTCAGGCGGCGCTCGGCTAAGGGGCGGGGCGCAGAAGACAAGAAAACGGCCGCGTCCCGAAAAGGGCGCGGCCGTTTTGTGTGCGGGGGAAAGCCCGGGGGGCTTAGGCCGTTGCGCGCGGCGCCACACGGGCCGCAAGTGCATCCAGCGACAGCGCGCCTGCGCCTTTGAAGACCAGCACCAGCAGCAGGAAGCTCCACATCACGCGCTGGTCGATCAAGGCAATGCTGTTGTCAAACAGCCCGCCCAGTTTGACGCCGTGGCCGGTGACGTCGACCAGAGTCTGGACCCAGATAAAGCCAATGGTGCCAAGCGCGGCAAGGCGGGTGAACAGGCCAATCAGGATCAGGAAGGGCAGCACATATTCGGCAACTGTGCCGCCAAAGATCACCAGACGCTGGAAGATGTTCAGCTGGGTGACATCATACAGTACGGCCTCAGCCGCAGCGGGGAAGATCTGGGCAAAGGCACCGGAAGAGGGCGAGAAGATCGAGCCATCGATTTTGGTGCCCGCCGAGTTCCAGTAATAGACCAGAAGCACCGCGGCAAAAACCAGCCGGGCCAGGGTGGGGACAGCAAGATCCGCGTGTTTGTTCAGCGTGTTAATCAGATCGGTGTAGCGGGACAGCAGGGCGTTCATGTCAGGTCCTGTTCGTTTGGGGCGTGGGTCAGGTGGCAAAGGGCGTGGCCGCCAAGCAGCAGCGCAAGGGTTTGGCCAAGGTCGAAATCGGGCACTTCGGTTGCGGCCTGTTCTGCAGCCGCGCCCAGCGGGGCGTGGTGCAGGCTGTCGACAAAGGTGGCCGCGCCGGGATCCAGCGGGGCGGGCTGCGGGTCAAACTCCGGGCGCAGAACAACCACGTCCTGCCCCTGTGCCTGCGGCTGCGGCGCGTCGTCATCTGTGTTGAAGCGCCAGATGTCAAAGATCGGCCAGGGGGAGCGGACCACCTGTACGGCCGGAGCTGGGATCAGCCGCGCCATCATCAGGGTTTCCGGCGCCTGCGCACCCAGCCAGTCGGGATCGATCGCTGTGGCATCCGCAGCATGGTAGCTGCGGCGAATGGCAAGCTCCAGACGCGCCACATCGGCCAGATACCCAAGGTGGGCCAGTTGCTCCATCCCGGCCAGAAAGTCGGGGAAGTCTTCGCCATAGTGCATCATCAGCGGCGATTTCGGCGGGTGGGCGCGCAGGTAGATGCCCGCGAGCCCGTCCATATTGGCCTTGCCCAGAAGCTTGGCGATGACCGGGAATCCTTCGTGCAGGGCCTCGGTCAGCGATACGGCGACATTGTTGCGATAGACGCTGAAACGGCGCCCGGCGGGGTGGCCCTGACCGTCCAACAGCCCCTCGGGGACCGGTTGGCGGGCGTCCAGCATGGCCTGCGTAAACGCGGCCTGAGTGATCGGCGCGGCTGTCATCTGTTCGCTCATTGCGCGGCCATGGGCAGACGTGCAAGCGCGGTGGCGGCGCGGGCGGCCTCGGATTCCAGCACGGGCCAGTCGGGCACATCGGTGTCCCATTCGACCAGCACGGGCTTGGGGCCAGCGCGGTCCAACGTATAGTCGAGAAGCGCCCAGACCGGGTCCACGACCTCGGCCCCGTGGCTGTCGATCAGCAGGGGCTTGCCGTGGTCATCGGTGTCCTCATCATGGCCGCCGAGGTGGATTTCGCCCACCTGTTCGAGCGCGAAGGCGTCGATATAGCCCTGCGGCGAAAAGCCAAGATTGGTGGCAGAGACAAAGACATTATTGACGTCCAGCAGCAGGCCGCAGCCGGTGCGGCGGGCAACCTCGGCCAGGAAATCGGGTTCGGCCCAGGTGCTTTCCGCAAAGGCGAGGTAGCTGGAGGGGTTTTCCAAGAGCATCTGCGTCCCCGTCACCGCTTGCAGCTGGTCGATGTGATCGCAGATGCGCTGCAGCGTTGCGCCTGTGTAGGGCAGGGGCAGAAGGTCGTTGAAGAAATGGCTGTCGTGGGTGGACCAGGCGAGGTGTTCCGAAAACGACGCCGGTTTCAACCAGCCCAGCAAATGTTTCAGCCGGGCGAGGTGATCTGGGTCCAGGGGCGCTTCGCCGCCAATAGAGAGGCCAACACCATGGACCGAGATCGGGAATTTTTCAGACAGATGGCGCAGCTGTGCCAAGGGGCGGCCGCCGTCGCCCATGTAGTTTTCGGCATGGATTTCCAGCCAGTCTACAGACCCTGCGTCTTCCATGATCGCCGCATAATGCTGCGGCTTGTAGCCGACACCCGGTCTGGCGGGCAAATGCGAAGCTGCCTGCTGCGTGGTCATTGTGACCTCCTTCAAATCAGATCCGGGGGGAGACGGAAGGGGTGGGGCGCGCCGGATGTGGCGCGGCCCCGAATTCATGTCCTTGGGCCGGGGCTTATGCCGGCAGGTCGCGCTCCAGCGGGGCGAGGGAGCCCTTGCGCTCGGTGCCGTCCGCCATTGCGGGCACGTCCATGGTTTCGCAGGTGCCTGCGGGGACGAGGGTCCAGGCGTTGCCCTGATAGTCAACGGTCGAGGTGCCCGCGCAGGTGGTGCCGGGGCCTGCGGCGCAGTCGTTGCCGCCTGCGACAGACACGCCATAGCATTTCTCTTTGGCGGCCGCCGCGGCCTGAGTTGCGGTCATTGCGGCCAGTGCGGTTGCAACGGCGCCTGCGACTGCGAAGGTTTTCTTGGTGGTCGACATACGCATGTCCTCCTGAGTGTTTGCGTGTCTTATCAAGTGACAGGGACACACTAACCGAGTGTTTCTGAAAGGAACATTCACGAGGTCGTGCCTCACGACCGCGTTAGGTCATGTGACCGCAAATTTGCCGATGGTTTCATGTTTTTAAGGTGATTTCCCGCCCAAGCGGAGGGGCTGTAACAAAAAGGCCCCCGAAATGGGGGCCAATCTGTTACAGTTTTTCGTCGATTGTTACAGCAGGTCAGGGGCCGTCGCCTCGCGGGCGAGGGTGGCTGTAACATTTTCCAGGGTCTCGACCGAGGTCTGTTTCTGACCCAGACGACGCACAGAGACGGTGCGCTCTTCGACTTCGCGGTGACCGACGGCAAGAATGACCGGGACTTTGGACAGCGAATGTTCGCGGACCTTGTAGTTGATCTTCTCGTTGCGGATGTCGGCTTCGGCCTGAATGCCCGCTTTGCGCAGGGTCTCGACCACCTCGGCCACATAGTCATCGGCATCAGATGTAATCGACGCGACAACCACCTGACGGGGGGCAAGCCAGAAGGGCAGTTTGCCTTCCCAGTTCTCGATCAGGATGCCGGTGAAGCGTTCGAGCGAGCCAAACAGCGCGCGGTGCAGCATGACAGGCGCCTGCTTTTCACCGGACTGGGTGACATAGGTCGAGCCAAAGCGTTCCGGCAGGTTGTAGTCCACCTGCAGGGTGCCGCACTGCCAGTCCCGGCCAATGGCGTCGCGCAGAACATATTCCAGTTTGGGGCCGTAGAACGCGCCTTCGCCCTCAAAGATGGTGTAGTCCATGCCGGCACGATCCAGCGCGGTTTTCAGCGCGCCTTCCGACAGATCCCAGCTCTCGTCCGAGCCAATCCGGTTTTCCGGACGGGTGGAGAGTTTGACGTGCACATCTTCAAAGCCGAAGTCTTTGTAGATCGACAGGATCAGGTCGTTCACCTTCAGACATTCGTCGGTCAGCTGTTCCGGCGTGCAATAGATATGCGCGTCGTCCTGGGTGAAGCTGCGCACGCGCAGAAGCCCGTGCAGCGCGCCCGACGGCTCGTATCGGTGGACCTTGCCAAACTCTGCGATCTTGATCGGAAGCTCGCGGTAACTGCGCAGAGAGTGGTTGTAGATCATCATGTGACCCGGGCAGTTCATCGGCTTCAGTGCATAGTCGCGATCGTCATGCGTTTTGGCGAGGAACATATTGTCCATGTAGTTGAACCAGTGGCCCGAGGTCTCCCAGAGCTGGCGGTCCATAATGTCGGGGGTGTTGACCTCCTCATAGCCTGCGGCCTCCTGACGGCGGCGCATATAGGCAATGAGGTTCTGGAACACACGCCAGCCGGCGGGGTGCCAAAAAACGGACCCCGGCGCGTGCTCTTCAAAGTGGAACAGGTCCATTTCACGGCCCAGCTTGCGGTGGTCGCGTTTGGCGGCCTCTTCCAGCATGGTCAGATGCGCTTTGAGCTTTTCTTTGCCGGTGAAGGCGACACCGTAGATGCGCTGCAGCATCTGGCGGTCGCTGTCGCCGCGCCAGTAGGCGCCGGCCACGGACATCAGTTTGAACGCGTCACCCGGAAGCTGGCCGGTGTGCTGCAGGTGCGGGCCGCGGCAGAGGTCCTGCCAGTCGCCATGCCAATACATGCGCAGCGGCTCATCGCCCGGAATGCTTTCGATCAGCTCGACTTTATAGGGTTCGTTGTTTTCAGTGTAGAAATCAATCGCGCGCTGACGATCCCAGACCTCGGTCCGGACGGCGTCGCGTTTGTTGATGATTTCTTTCATCTTTTTCTCGATCACGCCGAGGTCTTCAGGGGTGAAGGGCTCGGATCGGTCGAAGTCGTAATACCAGCCATTGTCGATCACCGGGCCAATGGTGACCTTTGTGTCGGGCCAGATCTCTTGCACGGCGCGCGCCATGATATGGGCGAGGTCGTGGCGGATCAGCTCATTGGCTTGGGGTTCGTCCTTCATGGTGTGGATGGCGATGGAGGCATCGGCATCAATCGGCCACTGGAGGTCCCAGTGCTGGCCATTTACGGTGGCGGAGATCGCTTTTTTACCAAGGGAGGTCGAGATGGAGGACGCGACGTCGGCAGGGGTGATGCCTGCGTCAAATTCGCGTGCGTTGCCATCGGGGAAGGTGAGGGAAATCTGGGCCATGTGCCTGGCTGCTCCTCGTCGGTTTGGCGCCCACTGAACGCCCGGTTGCGGGTTATTTGTGTGCGCCCTGAATGGCCAAAGGGGGCGGCGAGGTCAAGGGGCGTTGGAGAAAATGCGGTTCAAGTTTTAGCGGTTCCCGCAGGCGGTGAGGGCGGGAGCGAAGGGCCGGCCCTTCGCGCATCCCGGAGTATTTGGGGCCAAAAGAAGAAACGGGGTGGCGCAAAGCGGCCATTGTTTTGATGGGGAAACGGGTTATCTGGGGAGGATCATTGGGGCGCGGAAGCGAGGTGCGCGATGTTGCAGGACAAGCGGAAAGATTTGGACAGTGAACGGCAGAAGAAGCTGTTGCAGCGGCTGGTTGAAGAGCTGAGCCGCAGTCAGCCGGATCTGTATTATCAGACAACCAGCACCATTGCGCTGTTGCTGGAGGCGCATATTCAACGCGGCGCGGGGCTGAGTTTGGAAGAGCGTGACTTGCTGCAGCCCCTGAGCAAGCGCGATATTGAACTGTTGCTGAGCCTGCATTGAGGCTCAGCTGTTGGGGTGGGGTCAGGCCGCAGGCGCAAATAGGAGCGCAAGCGCGATGGCAACAGTGCAGGCATAGCTGGCGGTGAACAGGATCGGGCGGATCGGGAAGGTCGCGAGGCCCGAAATCATGCCCGCCGCATGCAGGATGCGGATCCAGAAAAAGGCGGCGGCGGCGGTTGATGTGACCCAGGTGGATATCCCGGCCAAATGGGCGATCAGAACAACAATGGCAAAGGGCAAAAGTGTTTCCAGCATGTTCTGATGGGCCCGGAAGGCGCGTTGCACCCAATCCCGCATGCGCCGTTGATCGGGCGGGCGGGTGAAGTCGGTGTAATCCTCCGGTTCTGAGCTGACGCCGACAATGAAAGGGATCCAGAGCGACCCTGCAAGCAGGGCCGTCAGGGTCAGGTAGAAAAGCTCCGGTGTCATGCGCGCGCGCCCTTAGTTTGGCAGCTTGATGGGGGTGCCGGTTTCAATCCAGCTTTTCATCGACGCAATATAGCGCGCCCAGCCGTCGCGGACGCCTGCATGGGCTTCGGGAATCTCGTAGTGTTCGCAGGTCAGCTTGCAGTGGGGGCCTTCGACCTCGATCACAAAGGCCATATGACTGATGGTTTTGACGCCATCGCCAAAGTTGGGTTCAAAGGTCATTTCGAGCCGGGATTTCGGTTCGATCTTGGTGACCTTCTGGCTGAGCATGACGCTGCCGTCCTGACGGATCATATCCATCCGATCGCCTGTGGCGGTGGCATCACCGCTGGCTTTGGAGCAGGCAAAATGGTGCAGCGCGACCTGATCGGCGCGGGTCAGCGCGTCCCAGAGCGCATCTTGGGTGCAGCGGATCATGGTCTGGTGAACAAAGTCGGGTGTGCGGGTGTCGAGCATAGTCTGGTCCCCCTCCAGGTGGGATTTGAGATCAATCATGCCGCGGGCAAGCGGGGCGGCAATCAGCGGTTCGATCCAGCGATCGATGACTTCCTGCAGGGGCACGGCGTTCAGATAGTGGTATTTGAACCGCCCCTTTTTATAGGTCGTGATCAGTCCGGCCTCTTCCAGGAGACCCAAGTGTTTCATCACCCCAAAGCGGGTCATGTCGAACTGTGGCAGCAGGTCTGACAGGGTCTGACCATCTTTGTCCCGCAGGCTATCCAGGATCGCGCGGCGGGCTGGGTCGTTCAGGGCTTTGAAGATCGCGTCCATGTTTTGACTATAGGTGAGTAAATAGTCACGTGTCAATTGGGTCACCTAATGGGGGCAGTGGAAGCGACGACAGGAGTTTTGCATCGGGGCAAAAAACGTGGCATTCCAACGGCAAGCACCGAGATTTAGGGAGAGCGCTGATGTCTGCTGAGACCACCCCGAGCTATCTGGACACGCCGCAGGGGCGGCGAATCGCCTATCACAAGACCGAAGGGCAGGGCCCTTGCGTGGTCTTTCTGGGCGGGCTGAAATCCGACATGGAAGGCACCAAGGCGCTGCATCTGGAGACTTGGGCGCGGGCGCGGGGGCAGGCGTTTTTGCGGTTTGACTATTCCGGGCATGGGCAGTCTTCGAACACGTTTGAGGAAGGCTGCATTGGCGATTGGCACGAGGACACGCTTGCGGCGGTGGATCAACTGACCGAGGGGCCGATTGTGCCGGTGGGATCCTCCATGGGGGGCTGGCAGGCGCTGTTGTTGGCAAAGGCGCGGGCGACCCGGATCAAGGGCATGGTCACCATCGCCGCAGCTCCAGATTTCACCGAGGATGGGTACTGGGCCAATTTCACCGACGCGCAGAAAGCGCAGCTGGAGGCCGAGGGGCAGGTGGCGCTGCCGAGCGATTATATGGAGCCCTATATTGTCACCAAACGGATGGTGGAGAACGGGCGCGAGAACCTGGTGCTGCGCGACGCCCTGCCGCTGCCGTTTCCGGTGCGTTGCCTGCAGGGCACCGATGACAGCGCGGTCAGCACGGAAACGGCGCTGCGCCTGCTGGATCATGCCACCTGCGATGACATGCGGCTGACGCTGGTCAAAGATGCCGATCACCGGTTTTCGGACGAAGCCTGCCTGGGCCTGATCGAAGCCGCGGTCGCGGAGGTTCTGTAACCTCGCGCGTGACGCGGCGTTCGTATTGCGGCACTTGGCCTTGGCTTGCAGGTTTGTTGAAACTGCTCAGCGGGAGGGCGACGCATGCGGCGCGCATTGAAAATCATGGGCCGGGGCGTATTGGGCCTGGGGCTGGGCCTGGGGGTCGCGGCGGCGGCACTGTTTGCCTTTGGGCCCTATGAACCCGTTGATCTGGAAGTGTCTTTTGACGACAGCCAACTGGATGGCGGCGTGGACGCCTATTTCCAACAGGTGGAAGCGGGCTTCTCTGATATCACCCCGGGCGTTGAAAAACGGGTGGTCTGGGCAGGCGTATCGGAGGCAAAAACGCCGGTTTCGGTGCTGTATGTGCATGGGTTTTCGGCCACGTCCGAGGAGATCCGCCCGGTGCCGGATCGCGTGGCTGCGGCGCTGGGCGCCAATCTGGTCTTTACCCGCCTTGCGGGTCATGGGCGCGGCAGCGCCGCCATGGCAGAGCCAACAGTGCAGGACTGGATGCAGGATGTGGCCGAAGCGCTGGCGGTGGCGCGGCATGTGGGGGAGCGGGTGGTGGTGATGTCCACCTCGACCGGGGGCACGCTGATGGCGCTGGCAGAGCTGGACCCGGAACTGAAACGCGCAATTGCCGCGCAGATCTTTGTGTCGCCGAACTTTGCCCTGCAGGGGAGCATGGACAAAGTGTTGTCGCTGCCAGCGGCGCGCTATTGGGGGCCGATCGTTGCCGGCGCGGAACGTGCGTTTGAACCGGCGAACACTGAACATGGGCGATATTGGACCACCACATATCCCACCGTGGCCCTGATGCCGATGGCCGCCGCAGTGCAGACGGTTCAGAAGCAGGACTGGTCACGGGCGACAACGCCTGCCCTGTTCTGGTTTTCGCCCGAGGACTGGGTGGTGGATGCCAGTGTCACCGCAGATCTGGCCGCGCAATGGGGCGGTGACAGCACGGTTGGGCATCCCGATCTGAGCGCCGGTGACGATCCGTATTCTCATGTTATTGCAGGGGATATCATGTCGCCCCATGCAACAGACCAAGCGGTCAGGGCGATGGTGGATTGGTTGCAGTCAGAGGGGATCGAGTGATTTTTGTTCCCTTAATGTTCTTTAGATGCTAGGGTTGGCCCCAGACGGGTCTGGGAGGGTAGAATGGACCAAAGGGTAAGCCTGATCACATTGGCCGTGCACGACATTGACCGTGCGGCGGCGTTTTACGCGGCATTGGGCTGGGCAGAGGTGCAGCACCTCAACGAAGGTATTGTTGTTTTTGACCTTTTGGGCCAGTCGCTGGGGCTGTATCCGCGGGCGAAACTGGCCGAAGACATGGGGCTGCGCGAGGCAGAGCTGGGCCATGGCGCCATGACGCTGAGCCATAATGTCGAAAGCCCCGCGGCGGCGGATGCGATTATGGCCAAGGCCGAAGCGGCAGGGGCGACCGTGCTGTCGCCCGCAAAAGAGGTCTTCTGGGGCGGCTACACCGGGTATTTCCGCGACCCTGAAGGCCACGTCTGGGAAGTGTCGCACAACCCGTTTTCCAAACTGTCCCCCGAGGGGGCGTTTCGCTGGAACGGGTACTGACCAGCCTTCAGTCGTAGAGCGCCGCGCGTTCGGATTTTGAAAGGACCATCGGTTCGGCCCGTGGGGTGCGGCTGCCCGTGTCGAAAAACGGCGTGTTGCGCCAGCGGCCGGTGACCAGCGAGGTGATCATCCGCGAAAACACGCCATAGACCAGACGCCCGGCACCGCGATGGCGGGGCTGGCCGCCGGGGGTGCGCGGCGGCAGGAAGCCTTCGGCTTTTTCGCGGCCCAGAGCGTCGGGGGTTTCCAGCGTGTTCACACAGACCCCGACAAAGGGCAGGGTGGGTTTTGCCAGCGTATTACACATAGGCGTGCCGCAGCAGCTGGCATACCAGCGCATCAGCCCGTTTGGCCCCAGCCGCATCACCGCCAGATGTTCCTGCCCGGTGTCAAAATGCACAAAATCGGGATGGGTCTGGTACAGGGCGACACCGCGCGCAGGTTCGTCCCGTCCCTGAGCGCGCGTATGGTAGCGTTCCGCCGCGAGGCAGTCATTGCAATGACAGGTCAGCCGCAACCCATGGCGCAGCGCGCCGGGATCCAGATGACCTGTCAGGCTGCCACAACGGCAGGAAAACGAAAGCGTATCAGAGCTGGACATGTCCTGCCCCTTATTCGGCCGCTTGCGGTTTGGCTGGACGCTTTGCCGCGGCCTTGGGCGGTTTGCGGGTGTTGGCATTCATAAATTCGATCACCAGCGGGCGGATATTGTTGCGCCAGCTGCGGCCGGCAAAGATGCCATAGTGGCCGGCGCCGGGTTCAACGTGGCTCGCCTTTTTCTCTTCCGGCAGGCCGGTGCAGAGGTCGAGCGCGGCAATACATTGACCGGGGGCGGAAATGTCGTCTTTCGCGCCTTCAACCGTTTTGACAGCCACATCGGTGATCTTGCCAATATCGACCTTGCGGCCGGCAACGGTAAAGGTATTGGCGCCAATCTCGCGGTTCTTGAAGATGCGTTCGACGGTCGACAGATAAAACTCCGCCGGCATATCCATCACGGCGAGGTATTCGTCGTAGAAGCGGTTGTGCGGATCGTGGTCCGTGGCCTCTCCGCGGCTGACGCGGGCGATCTGTTCTGAGAACGCTTTGGAGTGGCGCTCCATGTTCATCGACATAAAGGACGACAGCTGCAGCAGGCCGGGATAGACCTTGCGACCCACCCCTTTGTATTTGAAGCCGACGCGCTGGATCATGGTCTGTTCCAGCTGCCCCATGGTGACGCGGTGGCCAAAGTCGGTGACGTCGGTGGGCGTTGCATCCGGGTCAACCGGGCCACCAATCAGGGTCAGCGAAGAAGGTTGCGCCTCGGGGTCGATATCGGCCAGATAGGCGGTTGCCGCCAGCGTCAGCGGGGCCGGTTGGCAGACCGCGATCACATGGGTGTCGGGGCCCAGTTCCTTCATGAAGTCCACGAGGTAGAGCGTGTAATCTTCGACGTCGAACTTGCCCGCAGACACAGGGATGTCGCGCGCATTGTGCCAGTCGGTGATGTAGACTTCGCAGTTTTCAATCAGGCTTTTGACGGTCGAACGCAGCAGGGTGGCATAGTGGCCGGACATCGGCGCGACCAGCAGAACCTTGCGCGGCTGGGTCTTGCGGCCCGAGACGCGGAAGTGGATCAGATCGCCAAAGGGGCGTTCGATCACCTTGTCGATTTCCACCAGATGGTCCTTGCCATCTTCGCAGGTGACCGTGTGGATGCCCCAGTCGGGTTTGGCGACCATACGCTGAAAGCTGCGCTCGGTCACTTCGCCCCAGGCAGCCATCCAATTCAGCATCGGATTGGGGATTGCGGCAAAGGCCGGATAGGAGGCCATCGACAGAGCTGTGGCGCCATACCACTGGTTTGCATTGCGCAAAGTCTCCATCAAGTCATATGATAGCATGTAACGCATCTGGTTCTCCTCGGTCCCCGGGGTGCGGGCGTGTCACTCGTTCCGGTATTCTTCCGGTCTTTACTAAGGGTTAGCGCCCCGATCTTCTGGGACCCAGTGTCTCTTTTGCCAGCGTTTGAGACGGTCTGCGCAAATATAGCGCAATTTCGCTTCGCTGGCTTCCCGACATGGTTGTGGAGTCGGTGCTTTCGTCGCTTTGTCATGGAATGTGGTCTACACATTCTGCACAGCAGAAAGATTATGGGGGTTTCCTTAAGATGACAACAACTGACACCGCAAATGAAGTGACTTCGGGGGAAAGCGTTGATCGCCTTAAGGAAAATCTTGAACGTGTTGAGACCCTTTCGAAACGCCTGATGGAGGTGATGGCGCATAAACGTAATCACCACCCGGGGCTGGATGGTCCGAATCAAGAGCTTTTCGCACGTGCAGCATCCTCCTATTGGAGCGGAATGCTTCAAAACCCCGCAAAACTGATGAGCCAGCAGGTCGAGTTCTGGAGCAAATCGGTCCACAACTTTGCCGAGGCCCAGAAGATGGTCAGTGGCCAGATTTCTGAGCTGGAGGACGCCCCCTCGAAGGACCGCCGGTTTCAGAACCCGCTGTGGCAGTCCAACCCTTACTTTCACTACATCAAACAGCAGTATCTGACGAACTCTGAGGTGCTGCGGTCGATGGTGGAAGAGGTCGACGACATGGACAGCACCGACAAGCGGCGGCTGGGGTATTTCACCGAGCAGATTATAAATATGATGTCGCCGACCAATTTTCTGGCGACCAATCCGGACGCTTTGGAAAAAGCGCTGGAGACGGAAGGCCAGTCACTGATTGACGGGCTTGAAAATCTGGTCGCGGATCTTGAGGCCAATGACGGCGAGCTGATCGTGCGTCTGGCCGATGAAAGCGCCTTTGAGGTTGGCGAAAACCTTGCCACCACCGAAGGCAAGGTTGTGTTCCGCAACCGCATGCTGGAGCTGATCCAATACACGCCGGTGACCGAAACCGTCTGTGAAACTCCGATTGTGCTGTTCCCGCCGTGGATCAACAAATTCTACGTCCTCGACCTGAAGGAAAAGAACAGCCTGGTTAAATGGGTGACCGAGCAGGGCTATACGCTGTTCGTTGCCTCCTGGGTGAACCCGGACGAGACCTATGCCGATGTGGGCATGGAGCAATACATCGAAGAGGGCTACCTGGGCGCGATTGACGCCGCCAAGAAGATCTGTGACGTCGATCAGGTCAATGCGGTTGGCTACTGTATTGCGGGCACCACGCTGTCGCTGACCCTGTCGCTGCTGAAACAGCGCGGTGACAAGTCGATCAAATCCGCGACGCTGTTCACCGCGCTGACCGATTTTGCCGATCAGGGCGAGTTTACACCCTTCCTGCAGAACGACTTTGTCGATGCGATCGAGGCCGAGATTGGCGATGATGGCATCCTGCCGCAGTATATTATGGCGCGCACCTTCTCGTTCCTGCGGTCCAATGATCTGGTCTATGCGCCGGCGATTCGCAGCTACATGCTGGGAGAGACGCCGCCGGCTTTTGATCTGCTGTATTGGAACGGCGATGGCACCAACCTGCCGGGCAAGATGGCGGTGCAGTATCTGCGCGGCCTGTGTCAGAACAATGAATTTGTGAACGACGGCTTCGAGCTGTTGGGCCACAAGCTGCACGTCAAAGACGTGGATGTCCCGGTGATGTCGATCACCTGCGAGGCCGACCATATTGCCGCGTGGAAGCAATGTTATCGCGGGGTGCAGCAGATGGGGTCACGCTCCAAGACCTTTGTGGTCAGCCAGTCGGGGCACATCGCAGGCATCGTTAATCCGGTCAGCCGCAACAAATACGGCCATTACACCAATGCCGACCTCAAGGGCACGCCCGAGGAATGGATGGAAGCGGCCACGTTCACCGAAGGGTCCTGGTGGCCGCGCTGGGCGGAGTGGCTGAAGAAACGGTCCGGCAAACAGGTGCCCGCCCGCATTCCCGGCAGCCCCGAGTTCCCGGCACTGGAGGCCGCCCCCGGCCAATATGTCCGCGCCCGCGCAGCCCGCTAAGGGCAGGGGGTAATACGGCATACAGTTGCATTCAAAAGCCGTCTCTCTGCGAGGCGGCTTTTTGCATAATTTACGCGCGCTGTGATACGCAATTTTTGATGAATTTTCTGCGACGCAGCAGAAAACCCTTGAAATGCTGCACCGCAGCATCCATAGTATAGCTACGCACAGAGGACGGGGCTGGCCCGTCAGGGCATGCACAAGGAATGAGTAATATGGCTAACCAAGACTTCACCGCGATGTTCAAAGACATGATGGGCGCGTTCCCGGTTGACACCTCCGCAATGGAAGACGCTTTCAAGAGCACTGCTGCTCTGAGCGAAAAACTGTCCACCGTTGCCCTGGACGCTGCTGAGAAATCCGCAGAGCTGTCCTCTCAGTGGACCAAAGACACCCTGACCAAAATGGGTGAGATCTCCAAAGTTAAGGCAGAGCCTGCCGACTACGCAAAAGCCGCGACCGATTTCGCCTCTGCGTCTGCTGAAGTTGCTGCCGAGAACATGGCCGCTTTTGCTGAGATCGCGAAAAAAGTTCAGATGGACACCGTTGAAGTCCTGATGGCTGCGGGCAAAGACATGTCCGAAGAGGCAACTGCCGCTGTGAAAAAGGCCACCGAAGAGGTGACCACCGCAGCGAAAAAAGCCGCAGCTGCGAAATAAGAACGACCCACAGGCCAGACGCCGCGCGCTCCTCCCTTTGGCGTCGGTTTGTGTAAGCGAAGGGCAGACCTCCACGGGTCTGCCCTTTCCCTGTTTCGGGGGGCCTGTTTTTAGCGCCCTGTTTTAGGGCGCTGAATCTGCGGGGGCTTGGCGGGGCGGGCGGGCGTCTCTATCTCTGGGGGGATCGACACCCAAGGGACCAAAGCGCGCCATGGCATTGGAACAGAAAAACCTGCAGCTGTTTGACCGCGTCGCGACGCTGGGCGCGATTGGCCGGGCGGGGGCCGAATTTGGCCTGTCCTCGACCAATGCCAGCGAGCGGATCAAAGCGCTGGAGGCAGAGCTGGGCGTGACCCTGTTTCACCGCACCACCCGCGCGGTGACGCTGACCCCGGACGGAGAGCTGTTCCTGGGCTATGTGCGCCGGATCCTTGGCGACATGGAAGAGGCGCGCACCGTGCTGGCGCAGGAAGGTGGTGCGGTGACGGGCCGGGTCAAAGTCACCGCGCCGGCGTCCTTTGGCACCAGTCAGATCCTGCCGCATGTGCCAGAGTTCCTGTTGCTTTATCCGCAGGTGGACGTGGATCTGCATTTCAGCGATGCGGTGGTGGATATTGTCGGTGATGGCTATGATCTGGCGTTTCGCATTGCCGAGCTGGAGCCGTCGTCCCTGCGGGCGCAGAAGGTGGACCGCAACCCCACATGGCTGGTGGCCTCGCCCGGGTATCTGGCGCGCGCCGGGCTGCCGGACCATCCCCAAGACCTGATGCAGCACAGTTGCCTGCCTCTGGGCGACCGGCGCAGCTGGCGGCTGAAGGGCGCAGATGGTCAGGTGCATGAGGTGCGCGTTACAGGGCAGGTGAAATCGAACCTTGGCAATGCGCTGATGGATCTGGCGCTGGCGGATGTGGGGATCTGCAAGATCTCGCTCTGGCAGGCGGCGGATCATCTGCGCGAAGGGCGCCTGATCCGGGTTTTGCCAAGCTATAGCGATCTGCCCGAGCTGGAGCTTTGGGCCCTGCGCCCGCCGGGCCGGGGGATGCCTGCGCGGGTAAAGGTGTTTCTGGATTTCATTCGCGACCGCATCCGCGCGCGTAATCGCCAGTTGGCGCGGGATTGTTCGATGATGCGGGCAGAAGTGGCGCTTCACACTCCCAATTAGCGGGATAATGTTTCCGTTTTTTGCTGGATAGACCTGAAATGTGGGCGAGATTAGGTTTCGGTCATCGCAATTCAGGAGATGATCCAATGAAAGACGTCACCCCGCAGACCGCGCTTCAGGCCCAGATCCTGGACGCTTATGCCTTCCGTCATGCCGCCAAAGTTTTTGACCCCGGCCGCAAGATCCCGGAAGACGAATTCAACACGATTTTGGAAACCGGCCGCCTGTCGCCAACATCGTTTGGGTTGGAGCCCTGGCAGATGCTGGTCGTACAAAGCCCGGAAAAACGCGCTTTGCTGGAGCCGATGTCCTGGGGTGCAAATGGCATTGTCAGCGGCACCGAGGGGCAGCTGAAAACCGCCAGCCATTTCGTGATCTTCCTGTCCCACACCAGCGCCACCATGGCCGCCGACAGCGCATATCTGCCGAAGTTCCTGCGCGAGGTGAAAGGCTTTCCTGAGGAAAACATCACCGGTCTTCTGGGCGCCTATGCGCAGTTTCAGGCCGAGCATTTCGACCTGACCGATGATCGCAAAATCACCGATTGGGCGCGTCACCAGTCCTATATCGCACTGGGGAACATGATGACCACCGCCGCACTGATGGGGATCGACAGCTGCCCGATCGAAGGCTTTGAGATGGACGCTCTGAGCGCGGTGTTGGAAGCGGAATTTGACGTCGACCCAACACTGCTGAAACCTGCTGTGATGGCGGCCTTTGGCTATCGCGCCAGCCCGCCGCGCCACCCACAGTCGCGCCGCAGCATGGACGAAGCGGTGCGCTGGGTCTGAGACTGGATTGCGGGCGGGGCCTCATGCGGTCCTGCCTGCGCCAATGCTGCAATGCAGCATTCCATGCTGCGCAGCGAAGCCCCTGCGCAGGATTGTTGCTGCGGCTGCAAGATATGCTTTCTTTTTGTGAAACCCTCGCTTAGTGTTTTTCAACCAAGCGCGGGGAGACTGACATGGCTGAACAGGAAAAACCTTTGCTGATCAAACGGTACGCGAGCCGCAGGCTCTATAATACCGAGACCAGTGATTACGTGACGCTGGAAGATATTGCAGGGTTCATCCGCGACGGGCGCGAGGTTCAGATCATGGATCTGAAGACCGGCGACGACCTGACACGCCAGTATCTGCTGCAGATCATCGCGGAACACGAAAGCCGTGGTGAAAACGTTTTGCCGGTGACGGTTCTGAACGATCTGGTGCGCAGCTATATGGTGCCGGGCGGTGGGGTGATGCCGCAGTTCCTTCAGGCCTCTTTTGACATGCTGCGCGACAGCCAGGAAAAGATGGTCGAGAAGATGACGGCGATGAATTCCGCGATGAACCCAATGGCGCAGATGCCGGGGTTCGAGGCGCTGAAAGCCCAGCAGGAGGCCTTTCTCAAGGCGATGACCGGCGGCTTTTCGGGCGGCTGGCCCGGTTCGACCGGTGGCGCCAGTGGCGCGCGCGACGGCGGCGAAGAGGGCGAGGACCTCGATTCCATCAAAAAGCAACTTGCAGAGCTTCAGGACAAGCTCTCGAAGTTGAGCTGACCTTTATGCGGTGGCGCCGGTGGCATGGGCTGTTTGCCCTGTTGCTGGCCGCCTGTCTGCCAGCAGATGACCTGAAGGCCCAGTCGGCCGGGATCTGCGGGATTGGCGCATCGGGGAGCAAACAGAGCGATGCCTGCGCCGCGGTGCGGGATCGCAGCATACCCGACGCCACGGTGCCGCCTTGGTCGGCGATTGGCCGGGTCAATTTTGCCTCTTATGCACAGCGGTTTCACTGCACCGGCGTTCTGATCGCGGAACGGCTGGTGCTGACCGCTGCGCATTGCCTTTACAATGGCAAAAACCGCGCCTGGGTCCGGGCCGAGGACGTGGTGTTTGCGGGCGGTTATCAGCGTGGGACAGCGGTGGCATCGTCCCGTGTGCGACGCTACATCCTGTCCAAAGACCAGAGGCCGGGGCGGTTTTCACGTGATCACCGCCGAGACTGGGCTGTGCTGGAGCTGGAGGAACCGCTGGGGCAGCGGCTGGGGATCCTTCCGGTCTGGCAGGGGGGCGCAGCCAAGGCGGGGTTTGCCGTTGGCTATGCCGGGCTGCGGCCCCACGTGCAGAACCGCACCGCGCCGTGCCCGCTCAATCCGCCTCAGGGTGGGGTGCTATTGGTGCAATGCCCGTTGATGCGTGGCGATTCCGGGGCGCCCTATATTGTGGAAACACCTGAGGGCCTGCGGGTGCGGGCGATCACCTCGGCCGTGCGGGTGCAGGGCGGCGGGGTCGAGGCGTTGATGGTGCCGGTTGAACACATGGACATTCCACGCCCCTGAGATCAACATCTGCCACGCCAATAGAAAACCCCCGGCAACCCTGCGGCGCCGGGGGCGAGAGATGCTTGCGATTGGTTTAAGCGGCGGCTTTGGCCACGGCTTCTTCGACCGAGGTCAGCAGAATATCGGCAATGACGTCCAGCTCTGCGCGGGTCAGGCGCACCGGCAGGCGCACGTCGCAGGCTTTCATCAGCATGGCGCGGGTCTGGGGAAGCTCGGGCACATTCCCAATGAACTGCCAGTTCCAGAAGGCGCGTGCATTGTCGGCAGAGCGGCCAAAGATCTGGACCTTCACGCCTTTGGCTGCGGTGGCGGCGGCAAAGGCTTCGATCTGGGCTTCGGTCATGTCGACCAGATTGAACTGGATCGAATCCGGTGCGCGCTGTTCCGGGGCCAGCGGGGCGGGCACGTTGAAATGCGCAGCGCTGTTCAGGCGACCGGCCACATAGTCGTGGTTGGCCAGACCGTCACGCACACGACGCGCCAGTTCCGGGATCTGCGGGCGGATCACCGCCGCCGACAGGTTCGACAGGCGCAGGTTATAGAGCGGCAGCTGGTTCTGCCAGCGGCCAAAGGCATTAGACAGTTCGGGGTCGTTCTGGCCTTCGGGGGTTTTGTGCTTCTTCCAGTTGTGCTCGTAGGCGCCGGACATGATCACGGCGCGGGCCACCAGATCTGCGTCGTCGGTGACCAGAATGCCCCCTTCGCCTGCGTTGATCATCTTGTAGCTTTGGAATGAAAAACAGCCAACGCGCCCGATGGTGCCGATGTTTTCCCCATGCCAGGTGGTGCCGAGCGAATGCGCCGCGTCCTCAACCACCGGAATGTCGCGCGCGTCACACAGCGCCATGATCGCATCCATATCGGAGGTATGGCCGCGCATATGAGAGATGATTACCGCAGCGATGTTGTCATCAAGCTTGGCCTCAAAGTCGGCCATGTCGATGCGGTAGTTGTCGGCCACTTCGCACAGGACCGGCACGCAGTCGGCATGGATCACCGAGGAGGGCACAGCGGCAAAGGTAAAGCCGGGGATCAGCACGCGGGCGTCGCGGGGCAGACCCAGCGCTTTCAGCGACAGGAACAGGGCCGCGGAACAGGAGGACACCGCCAGCGCATATTTGGTGCCCAGAAGGGCCGCAAACTCGGCCTCGAGCAAGGCGACGGGAGCGTCTTGCGGGGCTGTGTAACGGAAAAGATCGCCGGACTGGAGAAGCTGCTCAATCGCCTCACGGGCCGCTTCGGGGATCGGTTCGCCCTGATGGACGTCGGGGACGTTTTGCATATTTCAAAATCCTGAATTTAGCCTTTCAAAAATATAAAACAATGCGCGGGAAAATCCAAGAGTGGCGGCGTGAAATCGGCGCTAAGGCGCTGAAATTTCATGAAACTGTTGCGTTCTGGCCGGTCTGGCGCGAAATGGGCAGGGACAAGAGGGACCTGCGGGCCACGTGCGGGCCGCTGCGGCGCGACTCGCAGCTGGGTATCATTGGGAAACTCGAAGCTTTCCGATCAGACCCCAAGCCGGTCGCGCAGGGCGTACCAGGTCATGGCAAGCGTCAGAAGCGGGCTGCGCAGATGGGCGCCGCCGGGGAAAGGCGGCACCGGCAGGCGGGCCATCAGATCAAACCCTTCTGATTGGCCTGCGACGGCTTCGGCCAACAGGCGGCCCGCATGGGTGGCGGTGCCCAGCCCGTGCCCGGAATAGCCAGACGCCGCAAGGGTGCGGGGCGACAGGCGGGCAAAATGTGGCAGGCGTTTCATGGTGATGGCCAATGTGCCGCCCCATGCGTAGTCGATTTTAACATCAGCGAGATGCGGGAAGATCTCGAGCAGGGGCGCGCGCACTTTGGCGGCTATGTCTGTTGGGAAGCGATAGCCATAGCTTTCCCCACCGCCAAACAGCAGCCGCCCGTCATGGGACAGGCGGAAGTAGTTCACAACAAACTTGCTGTCCGCCACCGCCACATCGCGGTTCAGGACCTCGGCTGTGCGCAGGCCAAGGGGTTCGGTGGCGGCGATGAAGTTGTTGATTGGCATCACCCGCGCCGCGACTTTCGGGTTCAGACGCCCCAGATACCCGTTGCAGGCGAGGATCAGGTGATCGGCGCGCAAGCTGCCCTGAGCGGTCTTGACCGTGACCTGCCGGTCCTCAGCAATGCTAAGGACCTCGCTTTGTTCATGGATCTTTGCACCGGCGGCATGGGCGGCACGGGCCAGCCCAAGGGCAAAGTTCAGCGGGTGCAGGTGGCCTGCGCCCATGTCCAGAATGCCGCCGTGATAAGCGGGGGAAGGGCAGAGCTTTTCGCAGGCAGATTGACCCAGTTTCTCGATCTGATCATAGCCGTAGCGGTCGTTCAGAAAATCGGCATAGGCGTGCAGATCGCGGGTTTCGCGGTGGGACATGCCGGTCCAGGCGACCCCCGGTTTCAGGTGGCAGTCGATTTTGTGGCGCGTCACCAGATCGCGCACCAGATCCTTGGCCTCTTCGCCCAGATCCCACAGTTTGGCCGCGTCATCACGGCCCATCATGGCTTCCAGTTTTTCCTGATCCTGCCGCTGCCCCGACCCCAGTTGCCCGCCATTGCGGCCAGAAGCGCCAAAGCCCACGCGCTGTGCCTCCAGAAGGGTAACGGAATAGCCCCGTTCGGCCAGATGCAGGGCGGCTGACAGCCCGGTGAACCCAGCGCCAATGATGCAGACATCGGCCTTCGCGTCGCCGACCAGCGCGGGAAAGGGATCAAGCGGTGTCGCCGTGGCTGCATACCAACTGGTCGGGTACTGGCCGGGCGCATCATTGGCGTGCAGCAGGTTCAGGGCCATCAGCGTCAGACGTTCATCAACAGATGTTCGCGTTCCCACGGTGAAATCACCTGCAAGAACTCGTCATATTCAGCCCGTTTGACAATCGAATAGACGCGGGCGAATTCGGGGCCAAGGATTTCGTGCAGTTTGGTGGCCTCGTCAAACAGATCCAGCGCCTGACCCAGCACGCGGGGGATATCGCCTTCGCCCTCATAGGCATCGCCCTTGAATTGTTTCGAGGGGCGTTCCTGTTCCATCAGGCCAAGATAGCCACAGGCCAGCGAGGCGGCGATGGACAGATAGGGGTTGCCGTCCATGCCGCCAATGCGGTTTTCGATCCGGCGGGCTTCGGGCCCGGAAAGCGGCACGCGAATGCCGGTGGTGCGATTGTCGCGTGCCCATTCCAGATTGATCGGCGCGGCGTGGTCTTTGACATAGCGGCGGTAGGAGTTCACATAGGGTGCCATCACCGCAAGGCCCGCAGGGAGGTGGTTCTGAAGCCCCGCGATAAAGTGATAAAACGCGTCCGTCTCGCCCCCTTGCGGCCCAGAGAACAGGTTTTCGCCGGTTTCCATGTCGATGATCGAATGGTGTATGTGCATGGCCGATCCGGGCTCATCCGCGATCGGTTTGGCCATGAAGGTGGCAAAACAGTCGTGACGCAGTGCGGCTTCGCGGATCAGGCGTTTGAAGTAGAACACCTCATCGGCCAGTTTCACCGGAGAGCCATGGCGCAGGTTGATCTCCAGCTGGCCTGCGCCGCCTTCCTGGGTGATGCCGTCAATCTCAAACCCCTGGGCTTCGGCGAAATCATAGATGTCGTCGATCACAGGGCCAAATTCATCCACGGCGGTCATGGAATAGGCCTGACGCGCCGCTGCCGGGCGGCCAGAGCGGCCCATCATTGGTTCGATCCCACGCGCGGGATCGGTATTGCGGGCGACCAGATAGAATTCCATCTCGGGCGCGACCACCGGTTTCCATCCCTGCGCGTGATAAAGATCCACCACCCGTTTCAGCACATTGCGCGGGGAAAACGGGATCGGTGCGCCATCGCGGTCATAGGCGTCATGGATCACCTGAAGCGTCCAGTCTCCGGTCCAGGGCGCGGCCGTGGCGGTGGAGTAATCGGGATAGAGCACCATGTCCTTTTCGATCCAGCCATCCTCATCGGCGGCATCCGCCCAGTCGCCGGTGATGGTCTGGTAGAAGATGCTGTCGGGCAGGTGGAAATAGGTCTGGCGGGCAAATTTCGACGCGGGCACCGCCTTGCCACGGGCAATCCCCGGCAGGTCCGAGATGATGCATTCGACCTCGTCCAGCCGCTGCCCTTCGTAATAGGCGCGGGCGGTGTCTGGCAGGTCCTCTTGCCAGTCTTTCGGGCTGGTGGGGGTCGCTTTGGGGGACATCAGGGCCTCGGCTTTTTGAAAAATGCGGCGATCTTACGTGCGATCTTGGCGTTGTCGGTTGGCGTGGAGAGCTGTTCGGTCGCGGCCTCCAGCTGGGCATCGGGCACCACGCCGCGCCCACGGGTGCGGATCAGGGCGTCAATGAAATCTGCGGTGAATTCGGGATGCGCCTGCACAGTCCAGATGTGATCGCCATAGGTGAGAACCGCGTTCTTGCAAAAGGCCGAAGAAGCAGCAACCTGCGCCCCTTTGGGCCGTTCGACGATCTGGTCCTGATGCCAGGCGTTCAGCACCAGCGGTGTTCCGGCGCAGTCATATTCGGTGGCACCAACGCTCCAGCCGCCTTTGAATTTTTCGACCCGACCGCCAAGCGCCTGTGCGATGATCTGGTGACCAAAGCAGACCCCGACCAGCGGCAGGCGGCGGGCGTCGATCTTGCGGATCAGCGCTTCGAGCGGGGGAATCCAGTCGTGGTCCTCATAGACCCCGTGGCGCGATCCGGTGATCAGCCAGGCATCCGCGTCCTCGACGCTGGCGGGAAATTCCCCGTCCAGTACCGCAAAGGTGACGAAGTCAAACCCATGGCCTGCCAGCAGGTCACGAAACAGCGCGTCATAGTCGCCGGTCTGGTCCATCAGCGCTTCGGGGGCGCGGCCGGTTTGTAAGATGCCTACTTTCATCTTGGTCCTTTGGGGTCTTGGTCGGCTCAGACCCGGTCGAGCCAGGAAAGCCAGTGGTCTTGGGGCGGGAGCTTGGCAAAGCCTGCGATTTCCTGCCGTTTGGTGCGAATGAAGTTTTCGATCAACGCAGGCGGAAGGATGCGCGGCATCAAGGTGCTGGCCTCCAGCTGGTTTACCGCAGCCGCCCAATCGGGGGCAAGTTGTGGCAGGTCTTTGACCTCATAGGCATTACCGGTGATTGGCGTAGGCGGGGTTAGGGCGTCTTCGATCCCCATAAACGCTGCGCCAAGAATGGTGGCGAGCAGCAGGTAGGGGTTCACATCGCCGCCCGCGACCCGGTGTTCAATCCGCCGCGCCGCAGGGGGCGAGGCTGGGATGCGCAGGGCGCTGGTGCGGTTCTCATAGGCCCAGGCCGCTGCCGTGGGGGCATGGGCACCGGGCACCAGCCGGGCATAAGAATTGCCATGGGGTGCAAAGATCAATGTGCTGTCGGGCATGGCGGCAAGGCAGCCCGCCACCGCAGCCCGCAGCGTGTCGCTGCCTGCATCCGTGCCGTCGTCGAACACATTGCGCCCGTCTGCGTCGACAACCGAGAAATGCACATGCATGCCATTGCCCACGTCCTCGGCGTAGGGTTTGGCCATAAAGGTGGCCGCCAGCCCGTGTTTGCGCGCGGTGCCTTTGACCAGCATTTTGAACAGCCAGCAATCATCAGCAGCGCGCAGGGCGTCCTGATGGTTGAGGTTCACTTCGAACTGGCCCAGCCCCCCTTCGCTGATCGCGGCAAGGGCGGGAATGCCCATGGCCTCGGCCCCGTCGTAAAGATCGGTAAAGAAGGCGTCGAAATCATCAAGCTCTTGCAGGCCCAGCACCGCATTGTGGTCCAGCCTGCGCCCGGTGGTTGGGTTCAGCGGCGCGCGCAGGGTGTCGCCGCTGTCGTCAACCAGCGTGAACTCCAGCTCGGTCGCGGCGAGGACGGTCCAGCTTTTGGTGGCATAGCGGTCGAGCACCGCTTTCAGCGCCTGACGAGGGTCGCCGTCAAATGGGGTGCCATCCACATGGTACAGCTCTGCCAGGATCAACGCGCTGGGGGTGGCCAGCCAGGGCATGGGAACGGGCGCACGGTTTGTGGGCAGAAGCATGCCGTCCGCATCGCCGGTTTCAAACACCAGCGGGCTGTCTTCAATGTCCAGCCCCCAGATGTCGACGTTTGACGCCGACAGGGGCAGGCGTGCCGCCCCAGAGGCGAGCTTTTCCGCAGCCGAGGCCACCATGCGTTTGCCCCGCGCGCAGCCATTGAGGTCGCAGGCGGTCAGACGAACGGTCGAGAGGGCGGTGAGGTCCACGGGGATCTTCCTTGCAGCGTTGGGGCCAGTCTGGCGGGCGCACGCGCGGCTTGCAAGGAAATTTGATCAAAAGTTTGTGCCACCCGTGAGGCCCGCGTGATTTGTGCCACGAAGGCAGCCCTCGTGCCTGTGTTCCAAACGAAAAAAGCCCCGCAAGGGCGGGGCTTTTTGAATGCAGGATTTCGGGGGGTAGCGGATCAGCGGATCAGCTGCAGTTTCAGTTTGATCTTCTGACGCCGTTCCTGTGGCAGGTGCTTGTTCAGGCGGCGGTTGATGCGACCAAAGATCCAAATGATCGTCAGCGTCAGCAGGATGAAATAGAACGCCAGGATCGGGTATGGGATAAACGGGTTGAACGTCTTATCCGCAAAGTAGTTTGCATAATACAGCGCATCACCCTGTTGCCGCCAGGCCGGGAAGCCCGAGAAGAACACCAGCGTGGTGGCGTGGAACAGAAAGATTGCCTCGTTCGTATAAGACGGCCAGGCCAGCCGCATCATGGTGGGGAACATGATCCGTCTGAACCGGCTCCAGCCCGAAATGCCATAGGCGTCTGCGGCCTCCATATCGCCCTTGGGGATCGACTGCAGCGCGCCATAGAAGATCTCTGCGCTATAGGCCGAGGTGTTCAGGAACAGCACAAACAGCGCCCCCACCGCAGCGGAACTTAGCGGGTCAAAGATCGGCGAGACGGACTTCAGCGACAGGAACAGGAAGTAGGCAAAGAAGAACTGGATAAACAGCGGAGAGCCGCGAAACAGGAAGATGAACCAGTTTGCAGGCAGGCGCAGGGCCGGGCGTTTGGACGCCTTGCCCATGGCCAGCACATTGGCAAAGACAAAGCCGCCCAGCACCGCCAGCAGGCCAAAGTAGACGTTCCAGATCAGGCCAGAGCCGATCAGCACAAACTGGTCGCACAGGGTGAAGTCACTGCGCGGCAGCAGCCGTTCACCGTATCCCAGCGAGCGGAAGGCGTAAACTTGCAGGGTTTCAAAACAGCTCATGCCGCCACTCCTTCTTTGCGTTGCGCTTCGCCGGCCAGCGTGGCCTGACCGCGGCTGAGGCGGCGGGTGATCCGGGCGAGCACGACCTCGGAGACTTTGGTAAAGGCGAGGTAGAACACCAGCAGCGCAAGGAAATACCACATGCGCCAGTCCGGGTGCGGGTAGTCGGTAAAGCGCGGCGCCTTGGAGCCGCCCAATTCGCGCGCCCAGTACACAATGTCTTCGACACCAAGCAGGAACAGCAGCGGCGTGGCTTTGATCAAAACCATCCAAAGGTTCGACAGGCCGGGCAGGGCAAAGACCCACATCTGCGGCATCAGGATGCGCCAGAAGGTCTGACGCGGGCTCATGCCATAGGCCTCGGCGGTTTCCAGCTGCGCACGCGGCACGCTGCGCATGGCGCCAAACAGCACATTGCCCGCAAACGCTCCAAAGACGATGGCAAAGGTAAACACCGCAAGCCAGAAGCCATAGACCTCGTGCATCCATTGCGGCGAGGACGACAGCGGCATTTTGGCGATGTCACAGACCACAAAGTCATTGCCCTGGCGCACAGGATCAGCCCAGTCGGGGCATTTCACCTTGTGGCGCAGGTATTCAATCCCCTGATCCAGCGCGATGACAAAAAACAGGAAGAACGCAATGTCCGGCACACCGCGCACAATGGCGATATACCCCCGGCCCAGCCAGCTGAGCGGCGCAAAGCGCGACCGCGCGGCCACAGCGCCGCCAAGTCCAAACAGCAACGCTGCCGGGGCGGTGACGGCCAACAACAGCAGCACCGTGCCAAAGGCGGCGTAGAAAGACATGTGCTTACCGGTCGTCAGGTAGCAGCTGAGCCACGACAGGCCATCAAGCAGCGCGGGGTCGGTACAATAGGCGAAAATGGCGGGCCTCTTACGTCGTCACGGGTCTGGGGGGAGAATGCGGGAAAGGGGGGCGCGGGCCCCCCTTTGTGTTTTCAATGGGTTGAGAAGGCTTAGAACTGGCCTTCGATTTCCCATTTGGCGAGCAGCGCGTTCAGGGAACCGTCTGCTTTCATAGAAGCAATCGCCGCGTCGAACTTGCCGCGCAGCTCTGCGTCGCTTTCGCGGAACGCCATGCCAATGCCGCCGCCGAGGAACACGTCCTCGCCAACGAACTTCAGCTCGGTGCTGTCAACGATCGGGATCAGGAAGTCTTTGTCGGCCAGAACCGCATCCGCTTCGCCCGCGCTCACGGCCGCAACGGTTTCATCCGGGGTCGGGAATTCCACCAGGGTGGCGCCGGTTTCGGCAACATGGCTGGACTGGATGGTGGTGGCCTGCGCGGCGATCACGCCGCCTTTCAGGTCCACGCCATCTGCCATTGCTGCGTAAGCAGAGGGCGACGGGCGGGTGTAGCCCTGAGTGAAATCAACAACTTCTTCGCGTTCGTCGGTGATCGACATGCCTGCGATGATGGTGTCGTAGTTGCCGGACAGCAGGTTGGGGATGATGGAATCCCACTCGTTGGTGACCCACTCGCAGGTCAGCTCGGCACGGGCGCAAAGCTCATCGCCCAGTTCGCGCTCAAAACCGTCGACTTCACCGGCATCGTTGATGAAGTTGTACGGAGGGTAGGCGCCCTCGGTGCCCAGACGCACGGTGTCGGCCATGGCGAAAGAGGCGGTCAGCGCCAGCGCTGCGGTGCCCAGAAACAGGTTTTTCATCAGGTATCTCCCCTAAGAGTTTGGTTTTTAATTATTAATGTTCCTGTCGCGTGGACGACAGGAAGCTGCGAAGCCGCTCGGAGCGGGGGTTCGCGAACATCTCATCCGGGTTCCCGGCCTCTTCCACGAGACCCTTATGCAGGAACACCACAGTGTCCGAGATATCGGCGGCCATACGCATGTCGTGGGTCACGATCAGCATGGTGCGCCCATCGGCGGCCAGATCTTTGATGACCTTGACCACCTCCTGCTCCAGCTCGGGATCGAGCGCAGAGGTCGGTTCGTCAAACAGCAGTGCCTCGGGCTCCATGCAGAGCGCGCGGGCAATCGCCGCCCGCTGCTGCTGGCCGCCGGACAGCTGTGCGGGGAAGACATCGCATTTGTCGCCAATGCCCACCTGATCCAGATATTTACGGGCGGCGCGTTCAACGTCGGTGGCGTCGCGTTTCAGCACGGTGACGGGCGCTTCCATCACATTTTCCAAAATGGTCATATGGGACCACAGGTTGAACTGCTGGAAAACCATCGACAGGTTGGTGCGGATGCGCAGGATTTGCGCCGGATCTGCCGGGCGGCGCTGCAGGCCGCTGCCTGTCCATTTGATCGGTTCGCCTTTGAACAGGATGTCGCCCTGCTGGCTGTCCTCAAGCAGGTTGCAGCAGCGCAGAAGTGTGGATTTGCCAGAGCCCGACGACCCGATCAGCGACACCACATCGCCGCGATGTGCTGTAATATCCACTCCCTTGATGACTTCGAGGTCGCCATAGGATTTGTGCAATCCGCGAATTTCCAGAACGGGGCTTTGGTCAGTCAAGGTGGTGTGGTCCAGTTGTGCTGTGAAGTGGCCCCTATTGGAACAATTTGGGATCCAATTGCAATGTCGAAATGTGTGCGCTCACACGATGATTTTGCACATTTTGGCACCGTTGGCGCATCAATGTGCAGGGGCGCAGGCCGAAACTGCGCCCGCATGGGGTAGGTGGGCGGCTTAGGCTCGCGCCAAACGGTCCTGCACCAGCGTCGGTCCGGGCGGGGTGGGAATCGCCAGATAGGCGGAGGGTTCCAGCCGCACCACGCCACGCAGATGCAGGGCATTGCGGTGTTCAGCGGACAGGGCACCAAGGGCGGTTTCCATCGCCGCAAAGAGCGCCGCGCCATCTTCGGTTTTGGCGGTGATATAGGGCAGGGCCGGGGTGGGTTCGGTGCGTTCGATTTCGACCAACCCTTCGGTCAGCGGTTCGTAATCGCACAACAGCTGCCAGGTCAGCGCGTCAATGGCAGCAAAATCCGCGCGGTCTTCGGCGACGGCGGCGGCAGAGTTCCGATGGCCACCGGTCTCGACCAGTTCGCCGGGCAGCATATCATGGGGGCGCATATGCATCATGGGCGCGGCCCAGCCCGATTGCGACAGGGCCTCATTATAGGCAAAGCGTTGACCCGCAAAGGTTTTTAGATCGTTCCCTACGCGATCTTTGCGAGCGATGATGACGCTGTTGTAGTGACCCGCCGGGCAGCCGGGCAGGCCATAGTCGGGCGTGGCGACCAGTTGCACCTTGCCATACAGGCGGGTGCGAAAGGGCATACCGCAGGTCTGCGCCAGCAGAAGATCCGGCGATTGCCAGGCCTCCCACATGTCGATCTCGCGGTCCAAAGCTTCGGGGCCGCGGCCCAGAGCGGTGCGAATTTCGCCCCAAAGCGCATCTGTTGCAGCGCGTAATTCTGGGCGGTCGTACATGGGAAGGGTTGCGATCACAGTTTGGCCTCCGCGCGCTGTCGTGCCTTGGCACTGTCCACATCGTTGACGCCCAGAAGATTGGCCGCCAACCGGATCAGCGCGTCCTCTTCCGCGTCGCGTTCCCCGTCGGACAGGGCCACCTGCCACAGGGATTCGACCACGCCGGCGCGCCCTTCCAGCGGCACGGCCTCTTTGATCGCACGGGTGAAGCGGACGGTGTCCGGGGCTTCGGCCTCCATCGCTTCGCCCTGTTCGCGCAGAATTTGCGATGCTCCGGGGTCCAGATCAAAGCGGGTGCGCAAAATACGGTCGATCCGGTCCCGTTCGGCGTCGTCATAGCGGTCGTCCGCCCGCGCCAGCCGCACCAGCAGTGCACACATCGCCAGCCGCGCGTCTTCGTCGGGCAGGATGGCAGGCGAAGGCTCGAGCAGCCGTTTCAGCAGATCTGCGATCATGGGCTTATTCCTCTTGGGTCGCAGGTTCCGCCTTTGCAGACAGCGGGGTACCTTGTGCGGCCAGTTTGTCGCGGGCCTTGTCACGGGCCCGGCTGTTGTCAATTTCAGAAAGCCCCATCGCCTTGCAGGCTTCGGCAATTATGCGGATCTCGCCTTCGTGTTCGATCCCATCGGCCAGAAGCACCTCCCACAATGCATCCAAGGCCGCGAGCCGGTCTTCGATCACCGTGGTTTCGCGGATCAGCTTGGCAAATGTGTCTGTCTCAGGGGCTGCAGAATGCAGTTTTTCGCAGGTGGCGCGCACCATCGCGGCCTCGATCGCGTCGTGGCCGTACAGGCGGGCCAGAATACGGTCAATGAGGCGGATTTCTTCGAACTGATAGGCGCGGTCAGACTGCGCCACACGCACCAACAAAGCCCCAAGCGCCAGCTCGGCATCCGGGTCGGGAAGTCCTGGCGCGCCACTGGGGCGGAAGGCCTGCAAGAATTTCTTCAGCATCTTGTCACTCTCAGCCTGTGTCCACTGTCTCGTGAAGGGCGGGCCTAGTCGCCGTAACCTTCGATGATTTCCATGTCTCCGGTTGAAACCGGATCGCGCAGCGCCTTGGCGTCCTGATATGACACCGAGTCGTAACAGGCTTTGGCTGTGGCAAAATCCGCGAACTCGATCACAACGGTTCGGGACCGCATCTGGCCCTCGCGCACCTCTTTGTGTCCACCGCGCACAAGGAACCTGGCCCCGTATTCGGCAAAGGGCGCCGCATTGGCACTGATGTAGTTTGCATATGTCTCCATGTCATCAATGTCGACATGGGCGATCCAATAGCCTTTGGGCATGTGACTTTTCCACCCTGTGCCGTCGGTTTGTATGCGACGGTCTCCACTCTTGGACCCAAGCTGTACCAGAATGTGCCTTTTGGCAATTCCCTGATGCGAAGAAGGCGGGGGAAATTCGCGGGGAATTTGCGGTGAATGCCCGCAGAATGTAATTGGGGTGCATCTGCAGAAACGCCCGCAACGATGATGTTGCGGGCGCATTGTTTTTTTCCAGTGCTGAGGCTGGCTTAGCCGATCTCGGCCAGACGCGACAGCGCCTCGTTTATGCGGGCCTCTTCCTCTTCGCGGGCGGCGAGGTTTGCGCGGGCTTCTGCCACAACCTCTTCCGGCGCAGAGGCCGCGAACTTCGGGTTCTTCAGGCGGCCACGCAGACCACCCAGTTCCTTGGCCAGCTTGCCGAGGTTCTTTTCCTGACGCGCTTTTTCAGCGGCCACGTCAATGATGTCGGCGAGCGGCAGGCCCAGCGTGGCCCCCGGCACCGGAATGGTGATGCAGCCCTTGGGCATGGCGTCCACCTCGGCCAGATCCTCGATCCGCGCCATGCGTTTGATCAGGGCGCTGTTGCGCTCCCAATAACCGCGTGCGGCGTCGGACATTTCCGGCGCGACCATCGGCACAATCGCACCTGCAGGAACGTTCAGCTGCGCGCGCGCCGAACGGGTGTTGTCGATCACGGCGATCACCCAGTTCATTTCGGCCTCAGCCTCGGCATCCACCAGATCGGCAGCCGTGAAGGTCGGCCATGCGGCATGGGCCAGCATTTTGGAGGCGTCGCCTGTGGCATAACCCCGGCCTTCGGTTGCGGCCCAGATTTCCTCGGTCACAAAGGGCATGATCGGGTGCATCAGGATCAGCGACTGGTCGATGGCCCAAGCGTAAACCGCTTGGGTCTCGTCCTTCGCCGCCTGATCATCGCCGTGGAAGACCGGTTTGGTGAATTCCAGATAGCGCGCGCAGAAGGTGTTCCAGAAGAAGGCATAGAGCTTCTCTGCCGCGTCATTGAAGCGGAACGACTCAAACGCCGCGTCGACCTCTTCGCGCACTTTGGCAAGTTCGCCAATGATCCAGCGGTTCAGGGGCAGGGTGGCCTTGGGCGGCTCGGCCCCGCGGTCTGCGCTGAACGCATCAATCTGGCTGTCGCCATAGGACGATGCCTGCCAGATCTTGGTGACAAAGTTCCGGTAGCCCTCGATCCGCTTCATGTCGAGCTTTAGAACGCCACCCAAGGACGCCATGGCCGCATTGGTAAAGCGCAGCGCGTCGGCGCCGTATTCGTCAATGATTTCCAGCGGGTCGATGACATTGCCGGTGGATTTCGACATCTTCTTACCCTTGGCATCGCGCACAAGGCCATGGAGGTAGACGGTGTCGAACGGAATGTCATCCACGACTGCCAGCTGCATCATCATCATGCGCGCAACCCAGAAGAACAGGATGTCCTGCCCGGTCACGAGGGTCGAGGTCGGGAAATATTTCGAGGTCTCTTGCCCCCACTCGGGCCAGCCCAGCGTGCCAATCGGCCAGAGGCCAGAGGAGAACCAGGTGTCCAGCACGTCGGGGTCGCGGTAGGCGACCATATGCGCATATTCTTCGCTGCTCCCAAATTGGGAGTTTACAAGAAATGCGTCCATTGCGTTGTTGTTTGGCAGAGTGAAGTCAGAGGGAATTTCTACAAACTCGTTCGCACCAAAGCGGTCCTGAACGATTTTTCTAACCTCGTTTTCACTTGCAGCACAGATGGTAAGAATACCATTTTGTTTTTCGTTCGGCGCGCACGCCGTTCCGTCAGCATTTCGCCCGGGGAAGTACCAAACCGGGATCTGATGACCCCACCAGAGTTGGCGCGAAATACACCAGGGTTCGATGTTTTCCAGCCAGTGGTAATAGACCTTCTCGCCGCTCTCGGGCAGGATTTTGGTGCGGCCATCGCGCACGGCGTCCAGCGCCGGGCCAACAACCTTTTCGGCGTCCACGAACCACTGGTCCGTCAGCATCGGCTCGATCACGACCTTGGAGCGGTCGCCGAACGGCTGCATGATCGGCTTGTTTTCGACCATGGGCAGGACCTCGGAAACCTCGGTCTCATTGCCCTCGTCGTCCTTCACCACCTTGGTCACGGTCTGCATCACCGCCAGACCTTCGTCGGTGATCTGCTGCACGACCAGTTTGCGCGCCTCGAACCGGTCCAACCCGCGCAGATCATCGGGGACGAGGTTGATGGCGTCGACTTCGTTCTCGGTAAATTCCGCACCCTTGGCGTGGGCTTGGGCCTTGG
The DNA here is from genome assembly GCF_001458415.1 of Tritonibacter multivorans. Lineage (GTDB taxonomy): Bacteria > Pseudomonadota > Alphaproteobacteria > Rhodobacterales > Rhodobacteraceae > Epibacterium > Epibacterium multivorans. The sequence goes on from NZ_CYSD01000042.1 coordinate 138,706, forward strand.
CGGCCTCTTCCCCATAAGGGGCGCCATCCGCGCGCATTGCGCCCTTCATGTCCATCAGGCGGTACATGGGGATGCCACCGCGTTTGGCGACCTGATAGTCGTTGAAGTCATGCGCTCCGGTGATTTTCACCGCGCCGGAGCCGAAATTCATATCCGGGTATTCATCGGTGATGATCGGGATCAGGCGGCGGTGTTCCTTGGGGCCCACGGGGATCTCGACCAGTTTACCGACGATCGGCGCATAGCGTTCGTCGTCGTGATGCACCGCAACCGCGCCGTCGCCCAGCATGGTCTCGGGACGCGTGGTGGCGATCGAGATATAATCGCGCTCTTCCTCCAGCGTGATGTTCCCGTCTTCGTCCTTTTCGACGTAAGTGTAGGTCGCACCACCCGCGAGCGGGTATTTGAAGTGCCACATGTGGCCCGCGACCTCGATGTTTTCGACCTCAAGATCGGAAATCGCGGTTTCAAAATGCGGGTCCCAGTTGACCAGACGTTTGCCGCGATAGATCAGGCCCTTGTTGTACATCTCAACAAAGACCTTGATGACGGCATCGTGGAAGTTGGGCGAGTTCTCGTGGCCGGTACGGGTATCGCCTTGCGCGCCCGCCATGGTGAAGGCGGTGCGGTCAAAGTCGCAGGACGCGCCAAGGCGTTTCAGCTGGTTGATAATGGTGCCGCCGGATTGTTCTTTCCAGGCCCAGACTTTCTCAAGGAACTTCTCGCGGCCCAGTTCGGCGCGCGACGGCTGCTGGTTTTTCGCCAGTTCGCGTTCGACAACCATCTGGGTTGCAATGCCTGCGTGGTCGGTGCCGGGCTGCCACAGGGTGTCAAAGCCCTGCATGCGTTTCCAGCGGATCAGGATGTCCTGCAGCGTGTTGTTGAACGCGTGGCCCATGTGCAGGACGCCGGTGACGTTCGGCGGCGGGATCATAATGCAATAGGTCGAAGCGCCGGGTTTGGCGTTTGCGCCTGCGGTGAAGCAGCCCGCCTTTTCCCAGGCGTCAAACAGGCGGCTCTCCGCCTCGGCTGCGTTAAAGCTCTTTTCCAGTGCCATTTCGTGTTCCTGCGTCGCGTCAATTCGGGTTGCGTTCTCCCATAGCGAATGGGGGCCAAAAGGAAAAGGGCGCTCATGCGCCTTTGCGGCCGCTGCGACAAAGGGCTGGACCGGGCGCGGGGTTTGGTGCCACGGTGTCCGTCCTCTCACCCGGTCGCCACACTGGGTGTAGGGGGATGCGTGAGAGGTGTGTAAAATGAAGATCGAACAGCTCACAACAATAGAATGGCCACGGTATCGGCGCCTGCGTTTGCGGGCCTTGCAAGACAGCCCAGAGGCGTTTTGCACCTCGCATGAGACAGAGGCCCATTGGGATCCTGAACAATGGCAGCGCAGGCTGACCGGAACCTACACAACCTTTGTGGCGGTGCTGGACGGGCGTGACTGTGGTCTCGTCACGGTCGCGGCCTTGCGGGGGCAACCGCAGGACGCGGGGCTGTTTGGTATGTGGGTCGCGGCAGAGGCGCGCGGCTACGGGGCTGCGCGTGCGCTGGTCGCTGCCGCTGTCGAATGGGCGCGGGCGGGGTGCTACAATCAGCTGTTTCTGGATGTGATCGACGACAATGGACCGGCGATCACTCTTTATGCCCGTTGTGGCTTTGTGCCAACCGGTCAGGTTGGAAGGCTAGCACCCCCGCGGGACCATATAACAGAGCACCAACGTGTTTTGCCCCTGCACGGGTCCTCGGCCTAAAAAAGGTCACTGGTTTTGGGCAGCACAGCCGGTGTACGGGGGCGGCACAGATGTCACCGCCCTTGGGTGCGCACAGACTATGGCGGGTCGTGCGTCCGGCCCGGTCGGCGTCCAGCGCCCTCAGACCAGACCGGACGCGGAAGGTCCCGCCCAGATATGCGCTCAAGATCGCGCTTTGGGGTTAATTTTCACCAAATGTGACGCGACATTTCCCAGATGTTTTGCCTAGCCCAGACGGTCGATTTTGGTGGACAGATGGATCAGGCTTTCCGACGACCGCACGCCTTTGGCCGCGCCGATGTCGTCAATGGTTTCATCCAGGGCTTCGGTGGTGTCTGCGACCACCTGCGCCAAGAGGTCAAACCGCCCCGATGTGGTGTGCACCACTTCGACACCGGGCAGCGCCTTGAGGCGGGCCAGAACGGCCGGGCCGCTGCGCGGTTCGATCTGAATAAGGACGGTGGCTTGCAGCGCAGGGCGCGTGGCGGCACTGCGCCGCAGGGTATAGCCGGTGATCACGCCAGCGCTTTCCAGTCGTTCAATCCGGGCCTGCACCGTGGTGCGGGCAAGGCCCAACCTGCGCGCCAGATCGGCGACGGGTAGGCGGGCGTTTTCGCGCAGCAGCGCGAGAAGATGTTGATCGGTTTCGTCTGTTTGCATCATGGAGCCGTCAATATGCCGAAAGTTTCCGTCAGTCTATGCGATAAGACTGGAGATTTCGACGAAATTCACGCGCAGACTGAAGGAAAGGAGACCGTTTATGAACCAGCTCCAATCCCTGACGCAGATCCAGTCCGACGCGCTTTGGCCCAGTCCGGAGACGCATCTTGCAGAGATGACACCGGATATCCCGGTGCTGTATCTCAGCCCGGCGCGGCTTAGGGGGCAGGCGGGGCGTTTTCTGCGGCATTTTCCGGGGCAGGTCACCTATGCGGTGAAGGCCAACCCGCATCCCGTTGTTCTGCGCAATCTGGTGGCGGCTGGGATCACTGCTTTTGATGTGGCCTCCCCAGCCGAGATGGAGGCCGTGCGCAGCGCCAGTGCGGCGGCGGTTCTGCACTACAACAACCCGATCCGATCCGAGGCCGAGGTCGCGGCGGGCGTCGCCTTTGGCGTTTACAGCTGGTCGATTGATGACGCGCGCAGTCTGGCGCAATTGGCCAATGTGCCGCGTCACTGCGAGGTTGCCGTGCGCTTTGCGCTGCCGGTGGCCGGGGCGGCCTATGATTTTGGCACCAAATTCGGCGCCAGCCCAGAGGAGGCAATTGATCTGCTGCGTCAGGTGGCGGCGCTGGGGTTTCGCCCGGCCTTGTGTTTTCATCCCGGCACCCAATGCGAAGACCCCAGCGCCTGGATCGCCTATATGCAAGCGGCCAAGGAGATCGCGGCCTGCGCCAATGTTCAACTGGCGCGATTGAATCTGGGCGGCGGATTTGCGGCGCGCCACTATGGCACACCGCCAGATCTGGAGCCTGTGTTGCTGGCGCTTGGGCAGGCCAATAGGCGGCTGTTTGGCGCGGCAGGGCCGGACCTGCTGTGTGAACCGGGGCGGGCGATGGTGTCCGATGCGTTCACCCTTGCGGTGCGGATCAAGGGGATGCGTGATGGCGGCGATGTGGTGTTCCTGAACGACGGGATCTATGGCGGGTTGATGGATCTGCGCGACATGGGGCTGCCGCACAGGCTGCGCGTGGTGTCGCCAGACGGGGCCCTGCGTCAGGGCGCGGTCAAGGCACGGCAAGTGTTTGGCCCGACCTGTGACAGTCTGGATCAGCTGCCCGATGGGGTGCCCCTGCCGGTGGAGTGCACGGTTGGCGACTATCTGTTGTTCGAGGGGCTTGGTGCCTATTCCCTTGCCATGAGCACCCGCTTCAACGGTTATGGTTTGAGCGAACTGGTAACAGTTCAATCCTTGGTGCCGCGCATCAGCGATGAACGCTCTGGACAGGGGGGCGTGTCGGGGTAACCTCCTGCTCAAAGCGCACGTCAGGACCGCATGTCTGGATTGCGCGCAGGAGGAGGTGGGGCATGACAACCCAAGCGATGCAGAAATTCGGTAAAAGCCAGCCGGTCACCCGGCGCGAGGATCAGCGCCTGCTAACCGGTAGGGGGACCTATATCGAAGACAGCTTCCCGGCGGGCGCTCTGCGTGCCTTTGTGCTGCGCAGCCCGGTGGCGCATGGGGTGATCACGCACCTAGATGTCGCAGAGGCCCGCCGCGCCCCAGGGGTTGCTGGCGTTCTGACCCAAGGCGACCTCGAGGGCGGCATGGATGCCTTTATGGACAGTTTGGTGGTCGATCAGCTGGATGGCACGCCGGGGGCACGGCCTGCGCGGCCAATGCTGGCCAAGGATCGTGTGCGCTTTGTGGGCGAAGCCGTGGCCGTTGTTTTTGCGGACAGTCTGAGCCAGGCGCGTGATGCCGCGGAAAGGATCGTGCTCGATATCGAAGACCTTGCGGTCAAGCTGGATCTTGCCCCCGGTGGGGTGGCCTTGCACGAGGGGGTGACGGATAACACCGCCTTTGATTGGGGGATCGGCGACCGCGACGCCACCGATGCAGCCTTTGCGGCGGCAGACCATGTGGTCAGCCTTGAGGTGCCCGACAGCCGGGTGATTATCAACACGATGGAGCCACGGGGCTGCCATGCCACATGGGATGGGGCGCGCCTGCATTTCGCCTATTCCGGGCAGGCGGTCTGGTGGATGAAAGGCCCTTTGGCGGCCAAGCTGGGACTGGCCGAAGACGATGTGCATGTGACCATTCCGGATGTAGGTGGGGCCTTTGGCATGAAGGCGATGCCGTATCCTGAATACTTCATCGTGGCCCATGCGGCGCGGCAGTTCGGGCGGCCGGTGGCCTGGGCAGCGGAGCGGTCCGAGTCGATGATGAGCGACCATGCGGGCCGTGATCTGACCTGCCATGCAGAGCTGGCCTTTGATGCGGATCTGAAGATCACCGGCTACCGGGTGCACAGTCGCTGTAACCTTGGGGCTTACAACTCTTTCAATGGGCAGAACATTCAAACCAATTTGTTTTCCCGTGTTCTGACAGGGGTTTACAACATTCCGGCGGCTTGGTTGCAGGTGCAGGGGATCTATACCAACACCACCCAAGTGGACGCTTATCGTGGCGCCGGGCGGCCCGAGGCGATATATGTGATTGAGCGCGCCATTGACACGGCCGCACGGCAGCTTGGCGTTGATCCGCTGGACCTGCGGCGTCGGAATTTTATCGCGCGGGATCAGTTTCCCTACCAAACGGTCATGGATGAAAACTATGACGTTGGCGATTTCCACCATGTGCTTGACCGATTGGTCACGGTCGCTGATCTGGAGGGCTTTGCCGCGCGCAAGGCACAGGATGCGGAACAGGGTCGTCTGCGGGGCGCGGGGCTGTGTTACTATATCGAAAGCATTTTGGGTAATCCTGAAGAGACGGCAGAAATTGAATTCCTGAAAGGGGGCGCGGTGAACATCTATGTCGGCACCCAAAGCAACGGCCAGGGGCATGAGACCGTCTTTGCCCAGTTCCTTGCGGATCAGACGGGGTTGCCGGTCGAGGATATTCACGTGATCCAGGGCGACAGCGACCTGATCCCCGAAGGCGGCGGCACAGGGGGCTCGCGGTCTGTCACCACCCAAGGCACCGCTACACTGGCCACCGTTGACCAGATGGTAAGCGCCTTCACCCATTTTTTGGCGGAAACTTGGGATATCCCGAAAGAGGACATCCGGTTCGAGGACGAGGCCTTCCGTTCGGTCAGCACCAACCATGTCCTGCGCCTGTCCGAAGTGGCCGAACTGGCCCGAGAGGCAGGTCGCGAAGATCTGATGCGGCACCGGGCCAAGGCAAAACTGCCCGGTCGCAGTTTCCCCAATGGCGCCCATCTTGCCGAGATCGTGATCGATCCCGAGACCGGGCAGACGCAGCTGGACCGCTATACGGTGGTGGATGATTTTGGAAACCTGATCAATCCGTTGCTGGCCGAAGGGCAGGTCCACGGTGGCGTCGCCCAAGGGGTCGGGCAGCTGCTGATGGAAGCCGTTCACTATGACGCGTCTGGACAATTGCTCACGGCAAGTTTCATGGACTACGCTATCCCAAGGGCCAATGATTTACCCATGGTGGCCTTTCATTCGGAACCGCTGCCCTCGACCCAGAACCCAATGGGGATGAAGGGCTGCGGGGAAGCCGGCACTGTGGGCGCCATGGCGGCCGTGGCCAATGCGGTACAGGACGCCCTGTGGCCCTGTGGCAGTCGTCAGGTGGACATGCCGCTGACGCCGCTGAAACTCTGGGAGATGCTGCACGAGGAGGATCGCGCATAATGGGAATGAGACGGCTTGGAGCGAAATTTATGCGCTGGCTTGGCGGGGCGTTCCTGGAGGAACACTCGCAAGACCGCGCCTCGCGAGAGCCGTTGTCCCATGTCATTATCCTCGATGGCACCATGTCGTCGCTGGAGCCGGGGTTTGAAACCCATGCGGGCATGACCTACCGGCTGTGTCGGGAAATGGGGCCGCAGGTGTCGGTCTATTACGAGGCCGGCGTCCAATGGAGCGGCTGGGCCAAGGCCACGGATGTGATGGTCGGCAAGGGGATCAACCGCAAGATCCGCCGCGCCTATGGCTATCTCGCGTCGCGCTACCGTCCCGGCGACAAGATTTTCCTGATCGGCTATTCGCGCGGCGCTTATGCGGTGCGGTCGCTGGCGGGGGTTCTGGGCAATGTGGGCCTGCTGCGGCAGGAACACGCAACCGAGCGCAATATTCTGATGGCCTATCGCCACTACCAATGTGACAGCAGCCCAGAGGCGGTGACAGCTTTTAAGGGCGCGTTTTGCCACGAGAATGCACAGGTCGAAATGGTCGGGGTCTGGGACACGGTCAAGGCGCTGGGCCTGCGGTTGCCGATCCTGTGGCGCTGGGCGGATCCGCGCCATGCGTTTCACAATCATCAGCTGGGCCCACATGTGAAAAACGGTTTTCAGGCGCTGGCGTTGAACGAATCCCGCAACTCCTTTGAACCCGTGCTGTGGGACAGCACCGGGGACTTTGAGGGCCACGTCGAACAGGTCTGGTTTCGTGGCACCCACGGCGATGTGGGCGGCCAGCTGGGCGGGTTTGAACCCGCGCGCCCCCTGGCCAATCTGTCGCTGGTCTGGATGCTGGAGCGGGCGGAAAACTGTGGCCTGCCTTTGCCCGTGGACTGGCGCATGCGCTTTCCGGTGGACCCCAGCGCGCCGTCGATTGGCAGCTGGCGCGGGGCGGCAAAGCTGTTTGTGCTGCGCAGTCGGCGCAGGTGCTGCTGTGATCCAAGTGAACGGGTGCACCCGTCGGCCCTGCCGTCCGGTCAGGCCAGGCCGGACGCACAACAACCATCGCGCGCCGGGTCCATTTTACCCAGTTTCTGGCGCAGCGCGCGTTAGCTGGACGGGGCCAGCGGCATAATAATGCAGGTTGTCGACCCGGTGGCATAAAGCTTGCCATCTTGCGCGCCGCGCAATTCCCCATGGGCTATGCCGGTTGACCGGCCTGCGTGGTCGGTCTGACCGGTGCAGATCACCGACATCCCCAACGGAATGGAGCGGACAATATTCACCTTATATTCTAGGGTGGTATAGACCGACCCGACCGGCAGACAGGTCATCACCGCACAGGCCATCGCGCTGTCCAGAATGGTGCCATACCAGCCGCCATGTACCGTGCCCATCGGGTTGGTCACCGGAAACTGCGGGGTGCCGGTAAAGGTGACCCGCCCGCGTTCCACCGCAGACAGGCCAAATCCCATTGTTTCGGCGATGGGCGGGCCGGGCAGGCGACCGTCGAGAATGCCTGTCATGAAATCGAGCCCGGACATCGACGCAATTTCAGACAGGTTCAGCAAATCTGCGGGGGATTTCGCAAGGAAAGGGGGCTGCGGCATCGTGGGACCTTTGGTTCTTCGGTGAAGGTGACCTTTGGTCAAACGCTATGTCGCAGCCCCGTCGGGCGCTAGTCTTACGCCACGTTCTTAGGCAACATTCTCCAGACGCACTTTCGGCGTGATCCCAAGCGCGTTGCAGACATCGCGGGTCAGTTCGGGGCGGTTCAGCGTGTAGAAGTGCAGGCGGTTCACACCGTCTTCCAGAAGATCAGTGCAGAGCTCGGTACAGAGCGCAGTGGCCAGCAGATCGCTGCGACCGTCCCGCTGCGCCTTTGCAAAGGCTTCGTCCAGCCAGGCCGGGACACGCGCGCCACAGCGCAGGGCAAAACGACGCGCGCCGCCCCAGTTCTCAATCGGCAGAATGCCGGGGGTAATCCGGTCTGTGTCAATGCCCGCCTTGGCGCAGGCGTCACGGAAGCGGAAGAAGCTTTCCGCTTCAAAGAAGAACTGGGTCAGGGCCTCGTCTGCACCGGCATCAAACTTGCGCTTTAGCCAGTCCACATTGGCCTGCATATCAGACGCCTCTGGGTGGGCTTCGGGATAGGCGCCAACGCGCAGGATGAAATTGCCGGTTTGGGCCAGCGCCTCGATCAGTTCCACGGAAGAGCCAAAGCCATCCTGGGTCGCTTCAAATGCCTTGGCCCCTTTGGGCGGGTCGCCGCGCAGGGCGACAATATCGGTGATCCCGGCGTCGGTATATTGTTCGGCGATTTCCAGCGTTTCGGCTTTGGTGGCAGAGACACAGGTCAGATGTGCCGCGACCCGCAGGCCCGAATTGCGCTGCAGCGTGGTGACCGCATCGCGGGTCAACTCGCGGGTGGTGCCGCCCGCCCCATAGGTCACAGAGACAAACCGCGGGTCCATCGGCGCCAGCGCCTGCACCGTATCCCACAGGCGAAACGACGCCTCCAGGTTCTGCGGCGGGAAGAATTCAAAAGAAATCTCAGGCGTTTTGGTCTTGGCGTCAGTCACACTACTGCTCCTACGGTTTGTATCCGGGTCATCCGGCGATTGACCCTTTGAAACACAGCGGCTAGCAATGAGGCAAATTCATAATCCTCAAGAACAAGATGAGGTGCGCTCAGGTATGCATATCGAATTTCGTCATCTTCGCACCATTAAGGCGATCCATGACTGCGGTGGTCTGGCGCGGGCCGCAGATCAGCTGAACATCACCCAGTCCGCTTTGTCACATCAGATCAAAGGTTTGGAAGATCAGGCGGGGGTGGAGCTGTTCGTGCGCCGTTCCAAGCCGATGAAGCTGTCGCCTGCGGGGTTGCGGCTTTTGCGGCTGGCCGAGCAGATCCTGCCGCAGGTCGAATCCATGCAGGCCGAGTTCGCAAGCCTGCGCGATGGTGAGACGGGCCGCATGCATATCGCCATTGAATGCCACGCCTGTTTTGAATGGTTGTTCCCGGTTTTGGAAGAGTTCCGCAAAGCTTGGGGCGATGTGGATGTGGACATACGCCCCGGTCTGGCGTTTGACGCGATGCCGGCGCTGATCCGCGAAGAGGTGGATCTGGTGGTGTCGTCCGACCCCGAAGATATTCCCGGCGTCGAATTCTTTGAACTCTTTGATTATGATGCGGTTTTTGTCGCCTCTCGGACGCATGAGCTGTCCAAGAAACCCTTCGTGGAGGCCGAGGATTTTCTGGGTCAGACGCTGATCACCTATCCGGTTGAAAAGACCCGGCTTGACGTGTTTTCACAACTTCTGATCCCCGCCGGGGTCGAGCCCGCGCAGGTGCGTCAGGCTGAACTGACGGCGGTGATCCTGCTGCTGGTGGCCTCCAACCGTGGGGTTGCGGTGCTGCCGGACTGGGTGGTGCGGGAAGTTAAATACAATTCGGACTATGTCACCCGCCCGCTGACCAAAGATGGGATTAAGCGCAGATTGTACGCCGCCATCCGGTCGGAGGACGCGGAAAAGCCGTTTATGAAAGAGCTGATCAAACTGGCAAAGATCGAGGCCCGCAAGTTGCAATCGGCCTAGGTTCGCCTTCGTCAAAAATCCGCAAAGGGGGAGAGTTCAGTCGACTTTGACGCTAATTTGCGTCAAATTTTATCTGGGTGGGTAAAAAATAGTCAGATCTCTAAAAGGAGATAAGCGATGTCGACTGACCCCCTTTGGCCCTTTGAGGACGGTGACACCTTTCGGGCAGCCGAGAATTTTCACCAGATGACCAAAGACGCTCTGACCGGCCCCTGCGCACATCGCGGTGGGGCGGATGCGGCGCTGCATGAAAGCATTGTCGATATTCATCGCTTTGGCCGGGTGGAATACGCGCAGAACATCCGAAAGGTCGGGCGCAATGTCTATCCGCTGATTATTGCCCGCGACAACGAACCGGATCAGGATCGCGGCGACATTGGGCGGCAGGGTTTGGGCGGCATTTTCACGCTCTATCTCGCCAATGGCGAAAGCCGGACGATCCAGCCCACACCTGCGGCTTACGAGCGGCTCAAATGTCTCAGCCATATTCCTTTGGGGCTGTTTACCATCCTCAGCCCCTATTTCGGCGATGCACAGGCGCAGGGCTGGATGGCCAAGGCCAAGGTGATGGCCACCAAAGTCCAAGAGGCGCGGCGGCGTCTGACAGAGGATGCTTTTGATGCGCGCGAACAGCGCATTGCAACGGTGATCCTGAAGCGCAGCTACAATTACATCAACCGTATCCTGTCGGATGTGCGCTGCACGCGTGAAGGGTTCGAGGTCTATGCCGCCTCGATCCGGGCTGAAATTCGCGACGCCATGGATTACGCAGCCGAATTGCAGATGGACGCCTGTATGGAGGCGTTGGGAGCGTGGCGCGACGAACTCGGCCCAGCGGAATGGCGCAAGCTGCATGTGGTGGTGACCACGATCTGGCCCGTGTCGGAACATAGCCCGCGCTGGCAGTTGTTTCGCACGCTTATGGACCCAGAGACGGTGGACACGCATCTGATTGTGGGCGAGGGCGTCAAATCCGTGGAAGAGGCCCGCGATCTTCTGGGCCGGATTGTCGCCGACCGTCTGGCCTCGCGGCTGATCGTGGGCATCGACGACGAACGCGGCCGCCGCATGACCCAATGCCTAAGTTCCCGCACGGATGTGGTCGCCGACAGCGCCTACCGCGCGCTGCAGCGCAGGCAGTCGGGCGAATGCCCTTTTGCACCGCCCAAACGGGCAGAAGCGGGATAAAGCGCTGCGGATCCATGCGGGGGACGCATGGCCGCCCCCCGTCTTTTGACGCATTTCTCTGTACTCTTGACCCTTGGCAAACAGCTTCGGGGCGCGTATAGGCACGGTTTGACCGACATCGCCCCCCTTCAAGGATCCAACGTACAATGATTGGCAGCGCAAACCTCAACATTATGCTCAAAGCCGCCCGCAAGGCTGGCCGTTCTCTGGTGAAAGACTTCCGCGAGGTGGAAAACCTGCAGGTCTCGTCCAAGGGGGCAGGGGACTTTGTCTCGCGCGCCGACATTATGGCCGAGAAGATCCTGAAAGAAGAACTGATGGGCGCACGCCCGACCTATGGCTGGCTCGCCGAAGAAGGTGGCGCGGATGAGGGCCAGGACCCGACCCGCCGCTGGATTGTCGACCCGCTGGACGGCACCACCAACTTCCTGCACGGCCTGCCGCATTGGGCGATTTCGATCGCACTGGAGCACAAAGGCAAAATCGTTGCGGGCGTGATCTTTGACGCCGCCAAGGACGAGATGTTCTTTGCCGAAAAAGGCACTGGTGCGTGGATGAACGAGACCCGTATTCGTGTGTCTGACCGTCACCGCATGATCGAGAGCATCTTTGCAACCGGCGTCCCGTTTGGGGGGCGTGCTGATCTGCCGGAAACTCTGAAAGACCTCGCGCGTATTATGCCGACCTGCGCCGGTGTGCGCCGCTGGGGCTCTGCCGCGCTGGACATGGCTTACGTGGCCGCTGGCCGTTACGAAGGCTACTGGGAACGCTCCCTGAACGCATGGGACGTGGCTGCGGGTGAGATCATCGTCAAAGAGGCCGGTGGCTTCTGCCAGGCGATGGATGCCGAAGACGAGGTTGTCGAAAGCGGCACCGTGCTGTGCGGCAACGAAGTGATCTTCGACACCTTTGCCAAGATCATCCGCACCTAAGCGCGGCGATACATGAGACTTTGAAAAACGCGTCCCCCTTTTTGGGTGGGCGCGTTTTTTCGTTTATCGTCCCCAGGGACCGGGCTGGCGCGGGGGCGCTTGCCGTCGTGGCTGGACCTTGGGAATATGGCTGCGACCGATGTGATAGTCGCGTTCAGGGTGGGGCGGGCTGCCGACGGTCTGTTGCCAGAACCGGGTACCGCCCCGGCGCAACCACAGTGGCAGGGTCAGAAGCAGCCCCACAAAGAACCCGCCCGCATGGGCCCAGTAGGCGACTCCGCCGGCTTCGCCAGAGGATCCGAACCCACCAAGGAACTGCATCCCCAGCCACAGGCCCAGCATCAACCAGGCGGGCACCGGAATAATGCGGAAAAACACAATCAGGATCAGCAGAATATCGACGCGCGCGCGGGGGAACATCAACAGATATCCGCCCATGACCCCGGCAATGGCACCAGAGGCCCCAACCATTGGCACCTGCGACGTTGGATCACTGGCCACATGCAGCAGGGTCGCCCCCACACCGCTGGCCAGATAGAACAGCAGAAACGGGACATGCCCCATCTCGTCTTCCATATTGTCGCCAAAGATCCACAAGAACAGCATATTGCCCCCAAGGTGCATCAAGCCGCCGTGGATGAACATCGACGTCAGCAGGGTCAGCTGCCCGTCGCCAGCGGTGATCTCGGCCGGGACGGTGGCCAGTGCCGCATAGAATACGTGCAGATCACGCGCGGTGGTGAAGGTGGTGGAATACCAGAGGAATGCCAGAATATTGGCGGCCATCAACGCATAGACCACATAGGGCGTGGTACCGGACGGATTATGATCACGAAGCGGAAACATGTTTTAAATCTGGGAGTTGGCCCTTCGGGCGTCAAGGGGAAAGGGCCGGGGTGCTGCGCAGACTTGTCGCCCGCGTCTTTTGTCCCATTTCTTTTGGGATGAGACATTTGATGTATCCCGCCATTTGCCTTTTCGTTGCCAGTGTCGTTTTCAGCGCCACGCAGGCCGCTGCAACCTGTCCGGTGTCTGAGCCGCAGACCGAAGATCTTGACCGTGTGATTGCGCGGTTGCAGGCGGCGGCGACCGAAGGGCAGGCGCAGGCGCTCAATACCCAGCTTTGGGAAATCTGGACCACAGCCCCGGATGAACGGGCACAGGCCATTCTGGATCGGGGGATGCGGCGGCGGTCGGGGTATGATTTTCTGGGTGCTCTGGCGGATTTTGATGCGCTGATCGCCTATTGCCCGGACTATGCCGAAGGGTGGAACCAGCGCGCCTTTGTGCATTTTCTGACCCGCGATTTCGAGGCAGCGCTTGTTGATCTGAAACAAACTCTGATCCTGTCGCCACGCCACATTGGAGCCTTGTCGGGTCAGGCCCTGACCTTGATGGAACTGTCGCGTCCCGATGAGGCCCGGACAGTGTTGAACACGGCATTGGCGCTGAACCCCTGGCTGCCAGAGCGGCATCTGATGGCCCCCGGCGGGCCGCTTGCGCCCAAAGGAACCGACCTTTGACACCCGCGTTTGTCATCCGCATTTGACACCGGCCAGTGGATGGATTTCACCCCCGCTTTCAGAGGCTTATGTCGGGGCTTGTATCACCGCGAAGCTGCCGCTAGACAGGGCAAGCCCGAAGGGGCGACTTGCTCTGCTCTCCGGGCTTGCCCGCGTGGTGGAATGGTAGACACAGGAGACTTAAAATCTCCAGGCCTTAGTGCCGTGCCGGTTCGAGTCCGGCCGCGGGTACCAAGTCGCCCCTCGGGACATCCATGCTTTTCCGATTAGAGGTTTGCCCTGCCAATCTGGTGCTTAGCTTTCCAGAAAGACGCGGACGGCGGCTTCAAATTCGCGCGGTTTTTCTGCGTGCAACCAATGGCCCGCGCCGGGGATCTTGGCAAAATGCGAATTGGGAAACAGCGCGCGAATGGTCGGGCGATGGTCCGGCAGCACATAGTCTGAATTGGCCCCGGACAGGAACAGGGATGCGCCCGCGAACTGGCCGCTGACGTCCTCGGGGAAGCCCACAATATGGGCCATATCCCGTTCCAGCGTGTCCAGATTGATCCGCCAGCCCTTGTTTGGAATGTCCAGCGACTGGGTGAAAAAGCTTTGCAAATCGCGGGGCACGCCTGCCTCGGCCAGTTGGGCTTCGGCATCAGAACGTCGCTCCACCCGGCTCATGTCGACGCTGCGCATGGCGGTGATGAACTGGACCTGCGAATGGGTGTAGGGCACCGGCGCAATATCGGCGACCACGAGGCGGTTCACCCGCTCTGGGTGGTGCAGTGACAGTATCATGGAGGCTTTGCCGCCCATCGAATGCCCCAGCACATCCATCTTGCCATCGGGGCCTGCGTGTGCGGCCACGACCTCGGCCAGATCGCCGGCCATATCGGCATAGGTGTGGGTCTCGGTCCGCGGGCTTTGTCCGTGATTGCGCATGTCAACCGCCACCACCTGACGGCGGTCCGAGAGCCGTTTGGCAATCACGCCCCAATTGCGCCCAGAGCCATACAGACCATGGGCAATCAGAAGCGGGGGCAGGTCGGTCGCATCGCCGTGCAGGATTGTGTTCAACATGGGTTTTCTTCTAGCGCCGCGCCCGCGCACTGGCCAGCCCTGTTGAAGCCCTATCGCGGGGAGGATAGGGTGGCGCCACTCAAAAAGGACACCGACCCAATGGCCAAGACCGATGCCTGACACGCTGCATGAAGAGATCTTAGGGCTGCAGGCCCAGATAGAGCGGCAGCTGAAGCTGAAAGGGTCGTTTCCGGAACAGGCGCGCCGGGCCAAACGGCATGTGCCGCGCGGCATGCAGAAGCGGTTGGCGACGCTGGCCTCTGCGCTGGAGCTGATGGATCACCCCCGTCTTGCCCTGACGCTGGACCAAAGCGCCTTGCTGCGGGACGTACGGGCCCTGTCTGCCTATTTGAACGACGTGGATCTTGCCGATCGGCGAAGGGGGCGGCTGCTGGACATGGCGACCACGGTTGGCTTTGCCGTTTTGGCGGTGATTGGCCTCTTGGTGCTTGTGCTGCGCTGGCGCGGGTTCATCTGATCTGTCTTGCGCATTTTCGGGCGCGGTTCGATTTCTGCTTTTTAATTTCCTGCACCTGACGTAGGGGTGGTGAACATGGTTCACTCTGGCGCTCGGGAAGGGATCCTCTATGGCCACAGCACGCGAAGAACGCAAAGCGCAGTTGCAGGAAAAGCTGGTCCTTGCGGCGGAAACGCGGATTGCGGCTGCGGGCGCGGGGAGCCTGCGGGCCCGCGATCTGGCGGCGGATGCGGGCTGCGCGGTTGGGGCCATCTACAACGCCTTCGACGACTTGAACGCCATTGTTATGGCGGTGAACGGGCGCACCTTCCGCCGTCTTGGCGCGCAGGTCGAGGCGGCCGTTGCGGGGGCGCAGGATGCCCCGCCTGTTGATCGGTTGATCGTGATGAGCGAGGCCTATTTGGACTTTGCCAGCGACAACAGCCGCCTGTGGCGGGCGCTGTTTGATCTTGAACTGCCGGATGATGCCAATGTCCCAGAATGGTACCGCGCGGCGCTGGCACAGCTGTTTTCGCACATTGCAGGACCAGTGGCAGAGCTGTTCCCCGAACAAGGCGCAGAGGATCAGGCCCTGACGGTGCGGGCCCTGTTTTCGTCTGTGCATGGGATTGTCCTTTTGGGTTTGGAGAACCGGATTTCCGGTGTCCCACCTGCGGAAATCCGCCGGATGATCGCATTGGTGCTGTCCCATTTGTCGTAAATATCAGGCCTAGATCAGGCGAAACATGGCGCTGAGTCCGGTTCTGGGGTCGGGTATTCCTTACCTTTTGGTGATTTCTTGAACATTGTTCAAAAAATAACTTGAACGATGTTCACGAATTTCTTAACTCTGTTTGTGAACGATGTTCATGACATCACAACGCAGGGAGACGACAATGTTCAGAACGCTCAAAACGCTGATGACAGGGGCCAACCGCCGGGCCGAAGCGGAACTGCGCGACCATTTCTCGATTGAACTGATCGAAGAGAAAATCGCCCAGGCCGGGGACAATCTGAAAACCGCCAAGGCCACGCTGGTGGGGTTGATCCAGAAAGAACGCGGCGAGACGCGCCAGATTGCCAAACTGGACCAACAGATCGCAGATCTGACGGCCCGCGCCCAAGCGGCGCTGGAGGCCGGGCGCGAGGATCTGGCAACCACGGCGGCTCAGGGCATTGCCGATATGGAAAATGAACGCAGCCTGCGTCAGCAAACGTTGGAGCGTCTGGAAGGCCGGATCCTGCGTCTGCGCCAGTCAGTGGAGGCGGCAAACCGCCGGATCCTCGATCTCAAACAGGGTGCGATTGCCGCCCGCGCGGTGAAATCCGAAGCCCGCATGCAAAGCCGCCTGAAGCCCGCGCTGGAAGGCCAGCCGATGGATGAAGCGGCCGAGCTGATCGCGCAGGTGATGGGGCAGGATGATCCCTTTGAAGCCTCGGACATCCTCAGCGAAATCGACCGAGGGCTGGCGCCGCAGAACCTGTCTGACACGCTGGCTGATGCAGGATTTGGTGCGCCCACGCGGGCCAGTGCATCGGCCGTCCTGGGCCGCCTCAAAGCTGGCAAGTGAAGACAGCACCCTCACCCGAGTTAAACGCGCCGCAGATGGGCGCACCGCAAAAGGAATATGACAATGACCAATCTTCGTACCGACAACGCCCTGATTATTCTCCTCAATGTGATCGGGGTGGGCGTGGCCTATGCCATGCTGGGGATCTCGCTGTGGCTGTCCACAGACGTGCCGCTGGCCACCAAAGGATACTGGGCGATGGGCGTGCTGCTTTTGTCGCTGAGCCTGATCAATGTGGTGAAATATCGTTTTGATATCCGGCAGAGCGAGGACCGCATTCGCCGCATTGAGGATGTGCGCAACGAACAAATGTTGGAAGAGGCGCTGAAGGACAAGACGTCTGGCGTCTAAGTCTGGAACGGGCTGCGCGCCCTGCCCAAACAGAAACCGCCGCCCGAAAAGGGCGGCGGCTTTTTGTTTCGCGATCTGCGACCCTTAGTGGTTCGGGTACAGCGGGAAGCGACCGCAGAGGTCAGCAACCTTGCCACGCACGGCTTCTTCCACCGCGCCGTTGCCGTCTTCGCCGTTTGCGGCCAGACCATCGACAACTTCGACGATCAGACGGGCGATTTCGCGGAACTCTTCCTCACCAAAGCCACGGGTGGTGCCCGCCGGGGTGCCCAGGCGGATGCCAGAGGTCACGGTGGGCTTTTCCGGGTCAAACGGGATGCCGTTCTTGTTGGTGGTGATGTGGGCCCGACCCAGCGCTTTGTCGACGATATTGCCGGTCACGCCTTTGGGGCGCAGGTCCACCAGCATCACGTGGGTGTCGGTGCCGCCGGTGACGATGTCCAGACCGCCTTTGATCAGCTCGTCCGACAGGGCAACCGCGTTTGCACGCACCTGCTTCTGGTAGGATTTGAACTCGGGACGCAGGGCTTCACCGAAGGCAGCTGCCTTACCGGCGATGACATGCATCAGCGGGCCGCCCTGAATGCCGGGGAAGATCGCGGAGTTCACTTTCTTCGCGATGTCAGCATCGTTGGTCAGGATCATGCCGCCGCGCGGGCCGCGCAGGGTTTTGTGGGTGGTGGTGGTCGCAACATGGGCGTGCGGGAAGGGCGAGGGGTGCTCGCCAGCCGCCACGAGGCCCGCAAAATGCGCCATGTCCACGTGCAGATAGGCGCCAACCTTGTCTGCGATTTCGCGGAAGCGGGCAAAGTCGATCTGACGCGGGATGGCGGAGCCACCGGCGATGATGACCTTCGGGTTGTGCTCCAGCGCCAGCGCTTCGACCTCATCATAGTCGATCAGGCAGTCTTCTTTGCGCACGCCGTACTGAACCGCGTTGAACCATTTGCCGGATTGGTTCGGGGCGGCACCGTGGGTCAGGTGACCACCGGAGGCGAGGTTCATGCCGAGGATGGTGTCGCCGGGCTGCATCAGCGCCTGGAACACACCTTGGTTCGCCTGCGAGCCGGAGTTCGGCTGAACGTTTGCAAATTCGCAGTTGAACAGCTGCTTGGCGCGGTCAATGGCGAGGTTTTCAGCCACGTCGACATACTGGCAGCCACCATAGTAGCGACGGCCCGGGTAGCCTTCGGCGTATTTGTTGGTCAGAACCGAACCCTGTGCTTCCATCACAGCGGCGGAAACGATGTTTTCAGAAGCAATCAGTTCGATCTCGTCGCGCTGGCGGCCCAGCTCGTCTTTGATTGCGCCGGCAAGCTCGGGGTCGCGCTCGGTGAGGCTCTGGGTGAAGAAACCGGGGTCGCGGATGGTCTCGGTCATGATAGCTCCCATGCAGGTAGGGTTGGTTGCGTATTGTCTACGGAATTTCCTATCGGAAACATCGCCACTCGAATAGTTCGAAAGCGTCGCCGCCTGTCATAAAAACGCCTTACCCAAGTTTCTAGGGGCAACAAAGGTGTAACAGTTGGGGAAGGCTGGTGTTTGCGCAAATCCTGTGCTTGTTTCGGAACCTGATGGATCCTACCGGAAACAGGGGCTTAGGACATGAGAATCGCGTTCCTCGCCAGCACGGCACCTGTGGCGCAAACCGCACGCGCTGCTTTGATCGGGCGATATGGCAATTTGCGCCCAGAGGAGGCGGATGTCGTTGTGGCCCTCGGTGGTGACGGATTTATGCTGCAAACCCTGCGGGCAACCGAAGAATTGGACCGCCCGGTCTATGGGATGAATCGGGGCACCATCGGTTTTTTGATGAACTCCTACCAGGAAGGCGATCTGCTGGAGCGCCTGTCGGCGGCGGAAGAAGAGGTGATCCATCCGCTGGCGATGCGGGCCAAGGACCGGGCGGGCGGCATTCACGAGGCCCGTGCGATCAATGAGGTGTCGCTGCTGCGGGCAGGGCCACAGGCGGCGAAGCTGAAGATTTCGGTGGATGGGCGGATGCGCATGGCCGAGCTGGTCTGTGATGGGGCGCTGGTGGCGACCCCTGCGGGATCTACAGCCTATAACTATTCCGCGCATGGTCCGATCTTGCCGATTGGGACAGATGTTCTGGCGCTGACCGCGATTGCGGCGTTTCGCCCGCGGCGCTGGCGGGGGGCTTTGCTGCCCAAAAGCGCCACGGTGCGGATTGACGTGCTGGATGCGGCCAAACGCCCGGTCATGGCGGAGGCGGATTCCGTGGCTTTCCGCAATATTGACTGGGTCGAGGTGCAATCAGACCCCAGTGTCAGCCACCGCATTCTGTTTGATCCCGGTCACGGGTTGGAAGAGCGGCTGATCTCTGAGCAGTTTACCTAGGCACTTGCGGCTGGGTTGGAGGGCCTGCGCAGGGCGCAGGCTGCCTCCGGCGGGGATATTTTTAAAAAGATGAAGTGAGAGCCGTCTTGGAATTGATCCGGGGGATCAATTCAGGCTCGAACGGGCGGAGCCCAGCCGGTCCACGCAGTGGCAAACGACCTGAGGCGTCGCTTGAGCTGCGAACGGGCGGAGCCCCATACACCTGCCCGTCCGGCGGCGTCAGCGGTTTGTCTGACTTGAGTGGCTGTCCATATGGGACCAGAGTGTTTTGGCCACGGGCGGGATGCGGGATTCGATCGATTGCATGGCTGCCACGGCCAGATCTTCGCGCCAGCGGGGAGCGGCGATCTGGACATTGATGGGCTGTGGGCCTTTGGGCATGTGTGCGAGATGGGTTGGCAGGCAGCCGGCAGGCAGGCCGAGGAAATTCATCCCATAGGAATAGACTGCGCATCCCAGCACATCATGGGCACCTTCGACCCCTTCGGTGTCACGGTCCGGGGCAAAGAAGGGATGGGGCAGGAAAGGCATCAGCACCAGCGGATAGTCCTGCTGGAACAGCGCCCAAGCCCGCGCATAGTGGCTGCGTTTTGCCATCATGCGCAGCAGATCATCGCCGGTGATCGGCTCGAACTCCTGGAAGTAGGTATTGAACATCGCCTTGATGGTGTCGGAGCCGTAGGTGTCGATGTCCGGTTTCAGCAGGCTGGCGATTTCACCCATAAGGGCGCGGTAGCCGTTGCGGCCGATTTCGAACATATTGGGTGGCTCGACCTCTTCCACCACATAGCCAGCGTCCATCAACGCGTCGCGGGCGGCCAAAAGGGCGGTCTCGACCTCTGGGTGGAGGTCATAGCCATGGGGGTTGCGGGTGAAGGCGACTTTGATGGGGACACCCAGCGCTGCGCCGTGCCACGGGACCGGTGCGTGAAACGGGTCGCGAGGATCGGGGGCGATCAGGCTGGGCATGGCGTGCGCCAGATCATCCGCCGTGCGGCACATGAGGCCCTGAACGCTCATCATTTGCGCCAGAAGCCCGCGTTCGCTGCGCTGGCTGGGGTTCCAGGCGGGCACGCGCCCAAGACCCGGTTTCACGGTGACGGCACCATTGGCCGATGCCGGAAAGCGCAGGCTGCCGCCAATGTCATTGCCATGCGCCAGCGCGCCAATGCCTGCCATCACCGCCGCGCCGCCGCCGCCCGAGGAGCCCCCGGCCGAGATATGCCGCCCCCAAGGGTTATGGGTGCGACCGAACAGCGGGTTGTCGGTGTCGGCGCGGAAGGAAAACTCGGGCGTATTGGTGCGGCCAATGACGACCGCGCCTGCGCGCAGCAGGTTTTCGACGACGGGGGCGTCGGCGGGGGCGATCAGATCCTTGAAGGCAAGAATGCCGTTGGAGGTGGCTTCGCCCTTTTGATCCACATTGATTTTGATGGTGACGGGCACGCCGTGCAGCGACCCGCGATCAGAAGCGGGCAGGGTGTCGAGCAAGGCTGCGCGGGCCATCGCATCAGCGCGCGTGTCAACCACCACGGCGTTCAGGTCCGGGTTCACGGCATCCATGCGACCAAACGCGCTGGCCACGGCCTCCGTTGCGGTGATGTCGCCTGCGCGGGTCAGGCGGGCAAGCTCTGCCGCGCCAAGGGTCCAAAGTTCTGCACGGCTCATGCATGTCTCCTCTTTCAGGAAGGAGACTATCCCGCTTGCCTGTCAAGGCAAGCGGGCAGGGCGGGTTCCGCAGGGGAATGCGCGATTATTGGGCGTAACCAAGGCCTTTGAGCGCCACGGTGATTTCGTCCAGAATCGCCGGGTCGTCGATGGTGGCGGGCATTTTCCACTCTGCTCCATCAGCGATGGACACCATGGTGCCGCGCAGGATCTTGCCGGACCGGGTCTTGGGCAGGCGGTCCACCACGCAGGCGATTTTGAACGCCGCGACCGGGCCGATCTTTTCTCGTACCAGTTTCACGACGTCATTCACCACCTCAGCGTGATCCCGGTCGCAGCCAGCATTCAGACAGAGGAAGCCCACCGGCATCTGCCCTTTGAGCGCATCTGACACCCCAATCACCGCGCATTCGGCGACGTCTGGGTGACCGGCGAGGACCTCTTCCATGCCGCCCGTGGACAGGCGGTGGCCCGCGACATTGATGACATCATCGGTGCGCGCCATGATGTAGAGATAGCCATCCGCATCCTTCATGCCCGCATCACCGGTCTCATAGTAGCCGGGGAAGGTGTTGAGGTAGCTTTTCTTGAACCGCGCCTCGGCGTTCCAGAGGTTCGGCAGCGTGCCCGGCGGCAGCGGCAGTTTCACGGCAATGGCGCCCAGCGTGTCCGGCCCAACCGGGTGGCCCGCGTCATCGAGGATCTCGACCTGATAGCCCGGCATCGGCACGGCAGGGGAGCCCGGCTTGATCGGCAGTTCCTCAACGCCCAAGGGATTGGCAGCAATGGCCCAGCCGGTTTCTGTCTGCCACCAATGGTCGATCACCGGCACGTTCAGGTGTTTCTGCGCCCATTCAATGGTGTCTGGATCGGCGCGTTCGCCAGCCAGATAGACCGCTTGCAGGCCCGAGATATCATAATCCTTGACCAGCGCGCCTTCGGGGTCTTCGCGTTTGACGGCGCGCAGGGCGGTGGGGGCGGTGAAGAAGGCTTTGACCTTATGTTCGGACATCACCCGCCAGAAGGTGCCAGCATCCGGCGTGCCTACCGGTTTGCCTTCGAACACAATGGTGGTGTTGCCGTGGATCAGGGGGCCGTAGCAGATATAGGAATGCCCCACGACCCAACCCACGTCTGACGCCGCCCAGAACACGTCACCGGGGTCGACGTTATAGATGTTCTTCATCGTCCAGTTCAGCGCAACCAGCTGGCCGCCGGTGTGGCGGATGACGCCTTTGGGCTGGCCGGTGGTGCCGGAGGTATAAAGGATATAGGCCGGGTGGTTGCCCTCAACGGGAACGCAGTCCACCGGCTGAACACCGTATTGGAACCCGTGCCAGTTGACATCGCGGCCCTCGACCAGCTGCGCAACTTCCTGTTCGCGCTGAAAGATCACGCAAAAGTCCGGCTTGTGGTCGGCAAGGTCAATGGCAGCGTCCAGCAGGGGTTTGTAGTGCACAATCCGCCCCGGTTCGATCCCGGCAGAGGCAGCGATGATGGCCTTGGGTTTGGCATCATCAATGCGCACGGCCAGCTCATTGGCCGCAAAACCGCCAAAGACCACTGAATGCACCGCGCCAATACGGGCGCAGGCCAGCATGGCCTCCAGTGCTTCGGGGATCATCGGCATATAGATAATGACACGATCGCCTTTTTCCACGCCCTTGGCGCGCAGGGCGCCGGCCAGCGTGGCCACGCGGTTGCGCAGCTCCACAAAGGTAATCTCGCGTTTGGTGTGGGTTACGGGGCTGTCGTGAATAATGGCGACCTGTTCACCGCGGCCTGCGTCCACATGGCGGTCCACCGCATTGTAGCAGGTGTTGGTCAGGCCATCGGCAAACCATTCATAAAGCCCGTCACCTTTGTCGGTCAGCGCTTTGGTTGGGGGGCGGTGCCAGGCAATGGCCTCGGCCGCCTCCATCCAGAATGCCTCGGGGTTGTCTTGCCAACGGGCATACATCGCGGCGTAGGTCATCGCTGTCCTCCTCATGTCTCCTCTTGGGGAGGGAGCCTAGGGGGAAGGCTGACGCCGGGGCAAGGATCTAGAGCGGCAGGAGGTGCAAATCCGCGAAGTTTTCTGCCTTTTTCCGACGTGAAGATTGCAAAACTTTGCAAACCTTTCCTGTTTGTCCGCTATCAAAAGAAAAAACCGCGCGTCTTGCAAAGTTGCGAAGTAAATATGTACCTGAGTTGCAAATTTCCGAGTCGGTTTTGACGGTGGTGTGATCGCGTTTGAGCTGCGACGTGTGAATAGTTTTTACCTTTGACGTGTTCTTCTGAGGACGGGTGCCTGATCGGCCCAGTCATATTGCGTGCAAGTTTCACGCGCTTTCCAATCAGGAGACAGCCAATGAATGTGAGAACCCGCCTTGCCCTTCGCCTTTTGACCTTTGTGCCCCTTGGGGTGCTGTTTGCCGGCGCTGTGTCTGCCGCGCCGCAAACCTATGAGTTCGACCAAAACCGCAGTCAGGTCGGTTTTACCTATGCGCTCAATGGCAGCCCGACCGATGGTGTCATGCCAGTGGGGGCGGCGGACTTGCTCATTGACCTCGACAATCTTGGGGCCAGCCGCATTGACGTGGTTCTGTCGCCGCGCAAGGCCCGTGCGGGTTTTGTGCTGGCAACTGAGGCCATGCGCAGCGCTGATGTGCTGGCCGCGCGCAGCTATCCTGAAATCCGCTTCCAGACCACGCAGATCACCGGCTCTGTCCGGGCGGCCAAAGTCACCGGTGAGCTGACCTTGCGCGGGGTGACACGCCTGGTCACCTTGGACGCGCAACTGTTTCGTCAGGCAGGCAGCGCGGTCGGTAGCCATGATCACCTGTCCGTGCTGCTGACGGGCAGTTTGGATCGCACCGATTTTGGGGCAACCGGATATCCGGATCTGGTCGGACCCCAGATTGATCTGCGGATCCTCGTGCGCATGGCGCGCAGCGGCGTCTAATTAAAAAGGGCCGCCCGAACGGGCAGCCCTGTGCTTTGGCTGTGGTCGGATACGGGCTTAGCCGTAGTGAGCCACAGGCGTGCCTGCAATGGCGGCCATGTTCAGCAGACCGCGGGCGGTGATCGAAGGCGACACGATATGGGCGCGGTTGCCCATGCCCATCAGGATCGGGCCGACCTCAAGGCCACCTGCACGCATCTTCAGAATATTGCGCACGCCCGAGGCCGCATCTGCATGGGCAAAGACCAGAATATTTGCAGCACCGGGCATCCGCGAATTCGGGAAGATCCGCTGACGCAGCTCCGGATCCAGCGCGGTGTCGATGTTCATCTCGCCTTCGTAAAGGAAGTCGTGGGTTTCCGCATCCAGCAGATCAATCGCCGCGCGCAGACGTTCGCCGGTGTCGCAGGGAATGTTGCCGAACTGAGACTGCGAACACAGCGCCACCTTGGGCTCGATGCCAAAGCGGCGGGCGTGGCGGGCTGCGCCAATCACGGTTTCCGCAATCTGCGCGGGCGTCGGCTCAATCCGGACCTGCGTGTCGGCAATGAACAGCGGGCCGTCTTCGAGGATCATCAGCGACAGCGCCCCATGCGGGGAGTAGTCGCCGCGCCCGAGGATCTGGTTCACATAGTTCAAGTGCCAGCGGTATTCGCCAAAGGTGCCGCAGATCAGGCTGTCCGCATCACCCAGATGCACCATCAACGCGCCAATGGCAGTGGTGTTGGTGCGAGCAACGGCGCGGGCAATGTCCGGGGTGACGCCGCGGCGCTGCATCAGCTCGTGATAGGCGCCCCAGTAGTCGCGGTAGCGGCTGTCCTGCTCGGGGTTCACGATCTCCAGATCCGCGCCGGGGCGGATGTCCAGACCCAGCCGTTCGCAGCGCGTGGCGATCACATCAGGGCGTCCAATCAGGATCGGGGTCTCAGTTGTTTCGCGCAGCACCGACTGCGCCGCACGCAGCACCCGTTCGTCTTCGCCTTCGGCAAAGACAATGCGGCGCGCGCCTTTGCGGGCGGCTTCAAACACCGGCTTCATCAGTAGGGCAGATTTGAACACGCTCTGGTTCAGCTTGGCCTCATAAGCCTGCATGTCCTCCATTGGGCGTTCGGCCACGCCGCTTTCCATCGCAGCCTTGGCCACGGCGGTCGACACCACGGCCACAAGGCGCGGGTCAAAGGGTTTGGGGATCAGATAATCCGCGCCAAAGGTCAGCTGTTCGCCCTGATAGGCAGCGGCTGCTTCGGCGCTGGTGGTCATCCGCGCCAGCTCCGCAATACCTTCGACGCAGGCGATCTGCATCTGGTCGTTGATTTCCGTCGCCCCCACATCCAGCGCGCCGCGGAAGATGAAGGGGAAACACAGGACGTTATTGACCTGATTGGGGAAATCGCTGCGACCGGTGGCAATGATTGCATCGGGCGCCACTTTGCGGGCCTCTTCCGGCATGATTTCCGGGTTCGGGTTGGCGAGCGCAAAGATGATCGGGCGCGCGGCCATTTTAGCGACCATTTCGGGCTTCAGCACATTGGGGCCAGACAGGCCCAGGAACAGATCCGCGCCATCAATGACATCATCCAGCGTGCGTTTGTCGCTGGCCTGGGCAAAGGCGGCCTTGTGCGGGTTCATATCCTCGGTCCGGCCTTCATAGACGAGCCCGTGAATGTCACACAGCCAGATATTTTCGCGCTTCACCCCCAGCTTTACCAGCATATTGAGGCAGGCAATGCCCGCCGCGCCGCCACCGGTGGAGACGATTTTGATGTCCTCGAACTTCTTGCCCGTCACATGCAGCGCGTTTTTGGCGGCCGCGCCCACAACAATCGCGGTGCCGTGCTGGTCGTCGTGGAAGACGGGAATGTTCATCCGCTCGCGGCAGAGTTTTTCGACAATAAAGCAGTCGGGCGCTTTGATGTCTTCGAGGTTGATGGCGCCAAAGGTCGGCTCGAGCGCGCAGACAATATCCGCAAGCTTTTCCGGGTCGCTTTCGTTGACTTCAATATCAAAGCAGTCGATGTCGGCAAACTTCTTAAACAGAACCGCCTTGCCTTCCATCACCGGCTTGGACGCCAGCGCGCCAATGTTTCCCAGCCCCAGCACCGCAGAGCCATTGGAGACCACCGCCACCAGATTGCCGCGCGAGGTATAGCGCGCGGCATTGGAGGCATCGGCTTTGATCTCGGTGCAGGCCTCGGCCACGCCAGGGGAATAGGCGCGGGCCAGATCAGAGCCATTGTTCATCGGCTTTGTGGCGCGGATTTCCAGTTTCCCGGGGCGGGGTTGCTCGTGATAACGCAGCGCCGCATCACGCAGCGACAAGCTGGACTTGGTATCAGACATTGAGGGGGCCTCCAAAAGGTGTTGGTTTAATATTAAACTACTTTCCCAATGAGGGAAACCGGCATTCTTGACCCTAGGTCCGACATTGCGGGTCATTGCGCGTCGGTTTTGGTGTCTTGACGGAGAACATGGGCGGGGGCGGTGGCCTTCTGGGTTGAGTTTCCACCGCTACACGCGCAGACTTGCAGCAGATGCCCCTGAAAACCAATGGTTTGGACCTTCTAAATAGTACTATTTGCGACCGGGGGCTTGCATGCGCGCTGGCCTTCCGGCAAATGACTTTACCAAATGGTCAAAAAGTGCCCTGCGCACCCATCTGAACTCGGAGCTGTATAAATGTCTCTTGGCAAATCCCTGCGTGAAGCTGCGGCCGCGGTGCGTGAAAACGCCCATGCGCCATATTCCAATTTCAAAGTCGGCGCCGCGATCCGGTCCGCCTCTGGCAAGGTTTACATCGGCTGTAATGTCGAAAACGTCGCCTATCCCGAAGGCACCTGCGCCGAAGCGGGCGCAATTGCAGCGATGGTTGCAGCAGGTGAAACCGAACTGGTCGAAGCCTATGTCATCGCCGACTGCCCAAGCCCGATCCCGCCCTGTGGTGGCTGCCGCCAAAAGCTGAAAGAGTTCGGCAAAGGCGATGTCAAAGTGACGCTGGCCACCACCGAAGGGACTGAAATGGAGACCACAGTAGGCGACCTTCTGCCCGGCGCCTTTGATGCAGGTCACATGGAGCGGAGCTAATCCAGATGGACGCACGCAGCATTATCGCCCAGGTCCGGCAAGGCGAAACGCCAACGGAGGCTGAAATCACTTGGTTTGCCGAGGGCCTCGCCAATGGGGACGTGACAGATGCGCAGGCTGGCGCTTTTGCCATGGCCATCTGGCAGCGCGGCATGTCGGTGGACGCCCGCCGCGCGCTGACGGCGGCAATGCGCGACAGTGGTGATGTGCTGACATGGGATCTGCCGGGGCCGGTGGTGGACAAACATTCGACCGGTGGAGTGGGGGACTGTGTTTCCCTCCTCTTGGCGCCGGCCTTGGCGGTCTGCGGGGCCTATGTGCCGATGATCTCGGGTCGGGGTCTGGGGCACACCGGCGGCACGCTCGATAAGCTCGAGGCTATTCCCGGTGTCAACACGCAGGTGTCCGAGGATGACCTGCGCCGGATTGTGGCCGAGGTCGGCTGCGCCATTGTCGGCGCGACCGGGGCAATCGCACCGGCGGACAAACGTCTTTATGCGGTGCGCGATGTGACGGCGACGGTGGACAGTGTGGATTTGATCACCGCCTCCATCCTGTCGAAAAAGCTGGCGGCCAGCCCCGAAGCGCTGATCCTGGACATTAAGATCGGCTCTGGCGCCTTTATGAAGACGCCGGAAGAGGCGCGCGAACTGGCGACCTCTTTGGTGGAGACGGCCAATGCGGCCGGGTGTGCCACCCTTGGCATGATCACCGATATGAACCAGCCTTTGGTGCCCGCCCTGGGCAATGCGCTGGAGGTCGCCGAGGTCATGCGCGCCCTGTCGGGGGAACGCCGTGGCCGGATCCTTGAGATTACTGAGGCGCTGGGGGGCGTGCTGCTGGCGCAGGTGGGTTTGGCTTCTGACGCAGACGACGGGGCGGCCAAGATCAAGGCAGCCTTGCGGGATGGCCGGGCAAAGACTTGTTTTGCCAAGATGATTGCGGCCCTTGGGGGCCCGACGGATTTTGAGGACAACTGGCTGGCGCATCTGGCGGTTGCACCGGACGTTGTGGAGGTCCGGGCCGAGGCAGACGGCTATGTCACTGCAATGGACGGCGAGGCGCTGGGTCATCTGGTTGTCCGTCTTGGCGGCGGACGTCTGACCGAAAGTGACGAGATTGACCCCGCCGTGGGCATTTCCGATCTGTTGCCGCTTGGCGCGGTTGTGGGGGCGGGCGATGTGATCGCCCGCGTGCATGGCGCCCGCGCGGATGTGGTGGCTGTGGAAGCAGAGCGCTTGCGGGCGGCGGTGACTGTATCGCCTGAGGTGCCCGTGGTTCCAGCGCTTTTGGTGGAAAGGCTTGGCGCATGACGCGTGCGTTTCTTGTGGTGATGGATTCCGTTGGCATTGGCGGTGCGCCGGATGCGTCGGCATTCTTCAATAAGGATCTGCCGGATCTGGGCGCCAATACGGTGGCACATATTGCGCAGGCCTGTGCCGAGGGGCGGGCAGAAGAGGGCCGTTCTGGTCCCTTGCGCCTGCCGAATTTGGATGCGCTGGGGCTGGGTGCTGCGGCGCGGCTGGCTTCTGGGCAGCCAGTTCCGGGGTTGACCCGTCCGCCATCCGGGCTTTGGGGCTGCGCGGCAGAGGTCAGTGCGGGCAAAGACACGCCTTCGGGCCATTGGGAGCTTGCCGGGCTGCCGGTGCCCTGGGATTGGTGCTTCTTTCCCGAAGAGGGACCCGCCTTTGACGCCGATCTGGTGGCCCATGTATGTGCGGCTGCGGGCACGGCGGCGATCCTGGGCAATTGCCATGCCTCTGGCACGGCGATCATTGCGGAACACGGGGCCGCGCATATGCAAAGCGGCCTGCCGATTTGTTATACGTCCGCAGACAGCGTGTTTCAGATTGCGGCCCACGAAGAGAGCTTTGGCCTCGACCGGCTTTTGAAACTCTGTGAAGACGTGGCCCCCTATCTGCACGATATGAAAGTTGGTCGGGTGATTGCGCGTCCCTTTGTTGGCACCGCCGAGGAGGGGTTCACGCGCACCACCAATCGCCGCGATTATGCGATCAAACCTCCTGCGCCGATCCTGACGGATTGGGTGCAGGCCGCCGGCGGTAAGGTCCATGCGATTGGCAAAATCGGTGACATCTTCACCATGCAAGGCATTGATACCCTGAAAAAAGGGTCCGATGCCGAGTTGATGAAACATCTGTCCGACGCCATTGACACCGCAGAGGACGGCAGTCTGACTTTTGCCAATTTTGTCGAGTTTGACAGCCTTTATGGCCACCGCCGCGATATCTCGGGTTATGCCCGTGCGCTGGAGTGGTTTGATGCAGAGATTGGCAAAATCCTACCTCGTCTGCGCACAGGCGATGTGATGGTGCTGACTGCGGATCATGGCAATGACCCCAGCTGGCCGGGCACCGATCACACCCGCGAACAGGTGCCGGTTCTGGTGGCAGGTGCGGGGCAGGGGGCAATTGGGGCGCGGGCCTTTGTGGATGTGGCAGCCAGCCTGGCGGCCCATTTGGGGGCTGACGCTCAAGGGCCGGGCCAGAGCTTTTTGTGAGCAGGGAAAAACCCGCTTGCCTGTACGGGCAAGCGGCGCGTAATAGGGAGAAAATCCCATTTAGGAGCTGCACATGTCCGAGCATCTGACCGTCGTCGACCACCCGCTGGTCCAGCACAAGCTGACCATCATGCGGCAGACCGAGACCTCCACTGCGGAATTCCGTCAGCTTCTGCGCGAACTGACCCAGCTTCTGGCCTATGAGGTCACCCGTGAGCTGCCGCTGACCACCACCACCATTGAAACCCCGATGGAGAGCATGGAAGCCCCCATCCTAGATGGTAAGAAATTGGCGCTGGTATCGATCCTGCGGGCAGGCAATGGCATGTTGGACGGTGTTCTGGAGCTGGTGCCGTCTGCGCGTGTGGGCTTTGTGGGTCTGTACCGCGATGAGGAAACGCTGGAGCCGGTGCAGTATTACTTCAAGGTGCCCAAGCAGATCTCTGACCGCATGGTGATCGCGGTGGACCCCATGCTGGCAACCGGCAATTCATCGGTGGCGGCGATTGACCTGCTGAAAGAAGCAGGCGCGACGGATATTCGGTTCCTGTGTCTGCTGGCGTCGCCCGAGGGCGTGGCGCGTATGAAAGAAGCGCATCCGGATGTGCCGATCATCACGGCGTCGCTGGACCGCGAGCTGAACGAGAAGGGCTATATTCTGCCGGGTCTTGGGGACGCGGGCGACCGGATGTTCGGCACCAAGTAATCCTGTCTTTGCCGTTGCGCCCCGGTCTGGCTTGGATCGTGGGCGCAGCGGCGCTTTGCACAGCGTCAAATGTGCGTTTTTCAGGCGACGGTTCCCCGGTATTTCGCCTTATTTTTGCCAGCATTTTCTTTACTCGCTCTCCCAACTCGGGCATCCTTGCGCCATATTTAGCGGGGCAGAGCATGAAAATAACTAGAATTGCGGCACTATCCGTTATCTTGGCGTCTACGGCCTTGTCACCCCTTTTTGCGCAGGGTTTGCGCACCAAAGGGGCTCCGGCTGAATTTCCGCCGGCGTCTTATGCGGGCAAGCAATATGTGGACAGCCGAGGCTGCGTCTATATTCGGGCAGGTCTGGATGGCAATGTGACCTGGGTGCCGCGCGTGGACCGGTCTCGCAAACATATCTGTGGCCAGCAGCCAAGCCGTGTGCAGGGGGCCACCACCAAGGTGCAGCCACGGGCTGTTCAACCGGTAGAGTTGATCACCGTAGAGCCGACCGACCTGCCGCCGGTATCCCCCACCGCAAAGCCAAAGGCGGCTGCATCCGCCACCGCTGTGCCTGCTGCCAAGCCAGCTGTGCGTCCCAATCCGTTGACAACGACAGCGCGCAAGGCGAAGCCCGCGACGACACCTGTGGCGAAACCCGCCATGAAACCCGTGGTTCGCAAGGCCGCCCCAGTTGCAAAGAAGCCATCGGTTGCGCCGGTGACCGCAACACCGCCCGCTGGTCAGAAAAGCTGCCCGGGGGCATCGGCCTTGAGCCAGCGCTATATCAATCAGGGCAGCGGCGTGCGCTGTGGCCCGCAGGACGCCGATCCTTTGTCCGCATTGCCACAGGGCAATGGTCTGCGCGTCTATCCGGCGCATGTGTATCAGGAACGTCTGGCCTCGCGCGGCATTGAGGTGCCCAAAGGGTATCGTCCGGTGTGGCAGGATGGTCGGATGAACCCGCTGCGCGCGCAAAGCACGCTGAAGGTTGCCACACCAAAAGCCGTCACCGATGTGCCCGCGGGCTATGCGCTGATGGACCGCAACGACGACCGTCTGAACCTGCATCGCGGCCCGCGCAGCGCCGAAGGGGACGCGCAGATGGCGCAGTTCTGGACCAATCATCGCGGCATGCTGGTGCCGGTTGCGCAACCGCTGGACCGCCCGGTCTATTCCGCCAAGGCGTTGCGGCAGCAGGGTCAATATGCAGCCGCTGGGACGGTGTCGCGCCGTGCGACCAATACCTCTGGTGGCTTTGAGGAACAAACAGCCGCCCAGCCCGCCGTGCCGCGCTATGTGCGCGCACAAGGCTTTAAAACCCGAAGTGACGCGGTTGCTGCCGCCAAAGCACTGCGGGCTGCCACCGGTCTGCCTGTCCGCCTCGGCACATCGCAGGCAGGGGGCGGCAGGCCGCATGTGGTTCTGGCCGGGCCATTCACCGACCGGGCAGAGGCGGCTTTGACCCTGGTGCGCAACTCTGGCCATTCAGGTGCGCGGCTCAGCAAGTAACCGCCGCGTCTGCGCGTTTGACGGAAAATGAAAAAAAAGGGGCCTAGGGTCCCTTTTTTGCTGGTCTCTCTTGGTATTCGGCGGCGGCGCAGACGCGCCCCCGTGATCAGTCGCAGATGTTTTGCAGCTGCACCCAATCGCGGTCGCTCATGATGCCACGGGTAGGTTGACCGGGCACACCCATCGGGTCGGCTTCGATCAGGCCAAGGGTGGTTTCGCCGGTCACATCCTGCGCGTAGGCATAGGGGGTCGAGGGCACGCTTGCATCTTTGAAGGCCGCCAAAAGCACCTCGTCGGGCAGGCGCGGGCGCTCTGTAGCAAGGCTGTGTTCGACAAAGCGATCCAGCACCTCGCGGCTGAGGTCACCGGTGGTAAGAAGTCGGAAGCTGGCTCTTAGCCCGCCAATTTCCAGAATGCCTGCAAGCGGATCTTCTGCCCTTGCGCGGGCCCGTTCGACAACAAGGGCACCGGCGGCCACTGCGGGGTCTTCGTGGTCTTCGACGAGGCTGCGGTTCAGCAGGACAATGCCGCCGGGCAGGGCGAGGCTTTCGGTGACCCCGTCGCGCAGGATCACCACGCGTTCGACCCCGGTACGGGCGGCCAGCGCACGCAGAATGGGGGCGGTCTCTGGGCTGGTGCAGGCCCGTCCAGCGACGCGCTCAACCCGGCCCAGCAAGCGCTGACCAATGGATTGGCGCTGCACCTCTGGCACCACAGAGAGGGTTTGCTGATACATGGCACTGGGCAGGCCAAAGACCAAAAGCGCCACAGTCGCGGCAAGCACAGAGAGACCGCCCAGCATGCGCAGACGTCCGGGGTGCGGGCGCGCCTTTTCAATGGCGGTCTGCAGCTTATCGATCGCCTCCAGCATCATGGCTTCGTCTTCGCTCAGCTCCAGCGTTTCGCCGGCGTCACCATCGGGGTGGAACACCGCCGGATACTGGCCCGGATTGGCGCGGATCACCGCGACAATAGACCAATGGGCCAGAGGCTGATCCTTGAGATCGGAAATGGTCAGCGTGGCATCGCCCAGCGACACGATCACATCGCGTCGCTGTTCGCCTGTCCCCGCCCGCCAGAGGCCTGCGGCCTCAAGCCGTTGAAATTCCCGCAAAGCTGTCATTCGGCCTGTCTGCTCTTTGCTTAGTTGTATGACCAAAGGTCTATCACGACAGGGCAGGGGGCGGCAAATGGCTTTGCACCTCTTGCCTTTGTTTGATGCGCGCGACAGGGTGACGCCATGATCCTGTCCCGTGGCCGTTCCTATGTCTTTATCCATATTCCCAAAACCGGGGGGACGGCGCTGGCGCTGGCGCTGGAGGCCCGCGCCATGGCCGACGATGAAATGCTGGGCGACACGCCCAAGGCGCTGAAACGTCGGCGGCGGTTACAAGGGGCGGATGCCCGGGGGCGGTTGTGGAAACATTCGACGCTTGCGGATATTGAAGGCCTTGCCACCTGCGAAGAGCTGCGGGGCCTGTTTGCCTTTACCTTGGTGCGCAATCCCTACGACCGGGTGGTGAGCTACTATCACTGGCTGCGCACGCAGCGCTTTGATCACCCGGCTGTGCCTCTGGCGCAGACCCTGTCCTTTGAGGCTTTCGTCTGTCATCCACAGGTTGCGGCGAGCCTAAAGGCGAACCCCTATACATCTTATATGCGCCAGTCGGACGGTCAGGAGCATTGCAACCTCTATATTCGGCTGGAAACCTTTGCTGAGGACGCGCAGCCGCTGTTCGATCACTTGGGATTCTCGTTTGAATTGCCACTTGTGAACGAGTCGCCGCGTCAAAGGGATTGGAGAAAATACTATACAGAACAGGCGTTTGAGGCAGTGTCTCGGGCTTGTTCTGACGATATTGGCCAATTTGAATACTCTTTTAACGAATTCCCACTATCCCTTTGAGAGTGCCGCGCTCCCTAAGCGCACGCGCAATGCCTGACGTGGTTTGTTAAAACTTTAATCACGGGACAGGCCGACACAGAAGCTGTCCTAGGGTTGAAAGGAACGTAGACATGTTTGATTGGTTCGAAAAGAAATCTGCCTCTCCGATCGCAGAAGGGTTCACCACCCGCCATGACATGGTTGCAACCGGTCACCCCGGTTTTATCGCAGGTACAATGGTCGCCACCGCGCAAGGGTGGCGCGCGGCTGAGGATCTTCAGCCCGGTGACATGGTTCTGACCTTTGACCACGGCATGCGTCCGGTACAGGCGGTGCGTCGCGAAACCAAATACCTCGATGATCGCTGCGAAAACGCCAATATGTCGGCCGTTTACATCCCCCGCGATGCGCTTGGCAATCGCAGCCCCCTGTGGCTGCGGGCAGATCAGGGTGTCCTGATCGAACACGATCTTCTGGAAGATGCGCTTGGCGATCCCTTTGCGGTGGTTCCGGCGTGCGCGCTGGAAGGCTACCACGGTATTTCCCGCGCCCCGATGCAGGTCACCATGGATCTGGTCACGCTGTCCTTTGATGAGGACGAAGTTGTCTATATCGAAGCTGGTCTTCTGGCCTTCTGCCCGGCGCAGATGGATGCGGTGCAGCTGGCGGCAACGGACGGCAATATCTACACCGTTCTGGGCACCACGCAGGCCCGCGAACTGGTGATTGACATGATTACCGAAGAAAGCTTCTGGACACCTGCCGAAACCGGCACCGGTGGCCATGGCGCCCCGCAATACGCCTACGCATAACGTATTCCCTCCACAAAAGACCCGCCCTCCACCACTCACCGAAATCCCAGGCGGGGTTGTCTACACAGATCTCTCAGAAGTGTGGGCAACACGAAAGGCCCGGTCCCCGACCACCCCCGCGCCAGAAGGCTGCGGGGGCTTTCATTTGTGCAGGCCGTGTTTCAGCCCTCGCTTGGCACAATATCAAGCACAAAGAAATGCGCCGACCCGTCCTCGTTTTCGTTCCAGTGCCCAACGTCATGGCTTTCAATGACTGCCGGTCCCGGTGCGGCGGAATCCGCCTTTCCATCGCGAATGTCCATCGCCCCGTCGCCTCCTACGCTGATATCTCTGCAAGGCTGAGATCTGCGCGCCCAGCTCAAGTGAGGCGCGGCCAAAGACTTCGCCCCTTTTGTGATCGGTTGGGCATTTTGAAACCGCAATACAAAATCTTGCGCCATCTGACGTGGCGTCAGGGCGCACGGTGGTCGTGGTGGTCGAAGTTTTGCGGGTCACAGGGGCCCATATGACCGTTCATGCGTCGGTGATGCGGCGGGTCGATGACAGCCTGTTTGCCTCGCATTGCGCAGCGGAAATTTCCTTGATGCCGTGAAAAATAAATAAAAAGGGCAGCCACAGGGGCTGCCCTTTCTGATTTCAAAGAAGCTTGGCGTCTTAGGCCGCGTCTTCCTCTGCCGGGGCAAAGCGGCCATAGAAGGTCTGGCCTTTTTCGGCCATCTCGCGCAGCAGCGGCGGGCAGGCAAAACGCTCGCCATACTGTTCGGTCAGCTGGTCGCAACGCTCGGCCGCATAAGGCGTGCCAATGATATCCAGCCAGGACAGCGGGCCGCCGGACCAAGGTGCAAAGCCCCAGGCCAGGATCGCGCCAACGTCGCCTTCGCGAATGTCCATCAGAACGTTTTCTTCAAGCGCACGCACGGCTTCGAGAACCTGTGCGAACATCAGACGTTCCTGCACCTCGATGATGTCGGGCTGTTCAGCCGCCACCGGGTATTTGTCGGCAAGGCCCTTCCAGTACTCCACGCGCTTGCCCTTGGCGTCATAGTCGAAGAAGCCTTTGGCGGCTTTGCGACCCAGACGACCTTCGGCTTCCATCCAGAAGATCAGATCATCCGCCGGGCTTTCCGGGTAGGCGTCGCCCATGGCTTCTTTGGTGGCACGGGCAATCTTCGCGCCGAGATCAATAGAGGTCTCGTCGGTCAGTTGCACGGGACCCACCGGGAAGCCCAGCTGACGCGCGGCATTGTCGATCAGAACCGGGGACACGCCCTCGGTGATCATGCGCACGCCTTCGTTGACATAGGGCAGGATGCAGCGGTTGCAATAGAAGAAGCGCGCGTCGTTGACAACGATCGGGGTCTTCTTGATCTGGCGGACGTAATCCAGCGCCTTGGCGGTGGCACGGTCGCCGGTTTCAGCACCTTTGATGATCTCCACCAGCAGCATCTTCTCAACGGGGGAGAAGAAGTGGATGCCGATGAACTGCTCGGGACGCACAGAGGCTTTGGCCAGCTCGGTGATCGGCAGGGTCGAGGTGTTGGAAGCAAAGATGCAGTCTTCGCCCACGATTGCCTCGACCTTCTTGGTCATCTCGGCTTTGACGCCCATGTCTTCAAACACGGCCTCAATGATCAGATCGGCCCCTTTCAGCGCCTCCAGATCGGTGGTTGCGGTGATCTGGGACAGCACGGTGGTTTTCTTGTCCTCGGTCACCTTGCCGCGTTTCATACCCTTGTCGAGGTAAGCTTCGGTATAGGCTTTGCCTTTGTCCGCTGCCGCCTGATCGCGGTCGATCAGCACGACCTCAATACCAGCCATCGCGGATACCAGCGCGATACCCGCACCCATCATGCCCGCGCCAAGAACGCCGACTTTCTTGACGGATTGGTCCTCGATGCCTTTGGGACGTACCGCGCCTTTTTCCAGCGCCTGTTTGTTGAGGAACAGGGAGCGGATCATCGCAGAGGACGACGGGTTCATCAGAACGTGAGTGAACCAGCGCGCTTCGATCTTCAGGGCGTTGTCAAAGTCAACCAGTGCACCCTCATAGATCGCCGACAGCAGCGCCTTCGGCGCCGGGTAGGCGTTCTGGGTCTGGCCTGCAACCATGGCGGAGGCACCGACAAAGTTCATGAAGCCAGCGGGGTGATAGGGCGCACCACCGGGGAACTTAAACCCTTTGGCGTCCCAAGGCTTGACGATGTCGGCGTTGCTTGCGTTCAGGACCCACTCTTTGGCTGCCGCAAGCGGGTCATCGGCAATGGCGTCAACCATCTGCGCGGACTTCGCTTTTTTCGGGTCCATCATCTTGCCTTCCAGCAGGACAGGCGCCGCTGCAACCGCACCCACCATGCGGGAATAACGCATGGTGCCGCCGCCGCCCGGGAAGATGCCCAGCAGGATTTCCGGCAGGCCGATTTTGGCTTTGGGGTTGGAGGTCATCACCCGGTGGTGACAGGCCAGCGCGATCTCGGTGCCGATGCCGGCACAGGTGCCGTTGATCGCGCAGGCCACAGGCTTGCCGCCTTTGTTGGTCTTGGCTTCCATGCCCGCACGTTCCAGCTTCCGCAGGATCCGGTGGCCGTTCATGGTGAAGTCAAACAGACCCTGCGCCGGGTTGTCGCCGGACTCGTCGCGGATGGTGGCCAGAACATTCAGGTCCATGCCGCCAGCAAAGTCTTTCTTGCCCGAGGTGATGACGATGCCTTTGACGGCGTCATCCGCCAGCGCGGTGTCCACATATTCCTCGACCAGCGCGAAAGCTTCGCGCGTGAGGACGTTCATGGATTTGCCTTCGGCGTCCCAGGTGATGACGGCCACGCCATCGGCGTCTACTGCATATTTGAAATCGGTCATATCTTATTCTCCCGTCCTTATCGCTCAGACGCGCTCGATGATGGTTGCGGCACCCATGCCAGCGGCAACACACAGGGTTGCGAGGCCGACTTCTTTGTCCTGACGCTCCAGCTCGTCGAGCAGGGTGCCAATGATCATGGCGCCAGTTGCGCCCAGCGGGTGACCCATGGCGATCGCGCCGCCGTTGACGTTAACCTTGGCATCGTCGACTTCGAACGCCTGCAGGAAGCGCAGAACAACGGCTGCGAAGGCCTCGTTCACCTCGAACAGGTCGATGTCATTGATGGACATGCCGCTGTC
Organism: Tritonibacter multivorans; assembly: GCF_001458415.1. Classification (GTDB taxonomy): domain Bacteria; phylum Pseudomonadota; class Alphaproteobacteria; order Rhodobacterales; family Rhodobacteraceae; genus Epibacterium; species Epibacterium multivorans. The sequence continues at coordinate 176,099 of NZ_CYSD01000042.1, forward strand.
GCGCAGGATCTTCTCGGTCACGGGCACGGGGCCTGTGAGGTTGATGGTCGGCTCAGAGCCGATTTTCGCGGTGGAGCGAATGCGCGCGCGCGGGGTTAGCCCGTGCTTTTCACCGTATTCTTTAGAGCCGATCAGCAGCGCGGTGGCGCCGTCCACAATCCCGGAAGAGTTACCAGCGTGGTGCACGTGGGTGATCTTTTCCAGATGCGGGTATTTCAGCATCGCAACCTTGTCGAAGCCGGGCATCTGTTCGCCCATCATCGCGAAGGAGGCATTGAGCTTGCCCAGATCTTCGGCGGAGGTGCCGGGGCGCATGTATTCGTCGTGGTCCAGAATGGTCAGACCGTTGATGTCTTTGACCGGCACGATGGATTTGGCGAAACGCTTGTCTTCCCATGCAGCCGCGGCGCGGGCTTGGGATTGGGCTGCGAAGGCGTCACAGTCGTCGCGAGAGAAGCCATACTCAGTCGCGATCAGGTCGGCGGACACGCCCTGGGGCATGAAGCCGGTGCCCATGGCCAGACGCGGGTCCACGGCCATTGCCGCCCCGTCAGAACCCATGGCAACGCGGGACATCATCTCACAGCCACCGGCGATGTAAGCTTCGCCTGCGCCTGCTTTCACTTGGTTGGCCACCAGGTTCACCGCTTCCATGCCGGAGGCACAGAACCGGTTGATCGCCAGACCGGGCACGCTGTCGTCAAAGTCGGACAGCAGGACAGAGGCACGCGCCAGGCAGCCACCGTTTTCCATCACCTGGGTTACGTTGCCCCAGATCACATCTTCGATGCCAGAGGTGCCAAGGTTGTTGCGATCCTTGATGGCGTTCAGGATTTGTGCGGAAAGGGCGACAGAGGTCACCTCGTGCAGGCTGCCGTCCTTGCGGCCTTTGCCGCGCGGGGTACGCACAGCGTCATAGATATAAGCTTCGGTCATATTGTTCTCCTCAAGCTCGATCCGACGGATTGCCGGGCATCAGGTCATAGGGGTGTTTCCAGCCGGGCGTTGCGCTGATGCGGCTCAGCCAGGCGTCGATGTTGGGGTAGTCACTGCGGTCGAACCCAAAGGGTTCGGGATAAAAGAGGTAGCTGCAGCAGGACAGATCGGCGTTGGTCAACCCGTCGCCGACAATCCAGTCGCGCCCCTCAAGATGCGTGTTCAACGTGGTGAACGCGGCCCGGAGGCGTCCCTGCATAAAGGTGATCACCTCGGCCGGACGTTTGTTTTCAGGCAGAAAGTTCATCAGGAAGCGGGTCATGCCAACCTGGCTGGACATTTTGTGGTTGTCCCACAGCACCCAGCGCAGCACCTCGTATTTCTGGGTCTCGCGGCCGCCGAACTTGCCGGTTTTATCGGTGATATATTGCTGGATAACACCGGATTGCGACAGGGTCAGGTCCCCGTCGGTCAGCACCGGCGCCTCGGCCATTACATTGATGTCACGGAAGGCTTCAGTTCGATTTGCGCCATTGAAGAAATCCACAAACACGGGCTCCCAATCGAGGCCCGACAGCTCAAGCGCCAGCGCGGCCTTATAGGCATTTCCGCTTTCGCCAAAACAATGCAGTTTGATGGTCATACCGTACCTCCGTTGGCAAAGGGCACACCGGGGGTTTCACACCCCCGGACCCCCGTGGGATATTTTTGAAAAGATGAAAGGGCTTCAGCCTTCCTTAACCAAGATGGCGACATCATGGCATTGCGGAACAGGCTGGGAAGCCGATGGCCGCAAAAGGTGAAAGCGCGTCTCTTCATTAGGCGAAGGCCCGGGAAGGGGCGCGCGGCCCCTGTTTCATCTTTTACTAAATATCCCCGCCGGAGGCTCCCCAAAGGGGCAGCAGACGATGTCGTGTGGTGTTGCATGAACGCGCTCCTCCCTTGGGTCATCCTCAACGTTTGCGGTCTTCCAGCTCGGCGTTGAACAGCCGCAGCCGGTGGGGGAGGTTTTCACTGTCGGTGACACTGTCGAAATTTTCGAACAGGAACGACAGGGCCTCTCCCTCGTCCAGACCTGCCTCTTGGGCGAAACGTTTCAGCCGTCGATAGCCGTCTTCGGTCATAGCAACCGGGAAACGGCGGGTCAGTTTGAAACGTTTGGGCATTTTGAAATCCTTTTGGTCAAAGCGCCCGGTCGGACTGGGCGCGCCCCGAAAGGCACGCCCGGTTTTGGGGGATCAGAACTGTTCCGCGTCCAGAGCCATCACCGTGTCAGCGCCGGTCTCAATCCGGGCCAGGTGCAGTTTGGTGGAGCAGAGCTGACGCGCCATGTAGTAGCGACCGGTTGCAATCTTCGTGGTGTAGAAGTCTGCGTCCGTGGTGCCCGCGTCAAGGGCCGCCTGTGCCGATTTCGCCATCATCGCCCACATCAGGCCAAGGCAGACGTGACCAAACATGTGCATGAAGTCATTGGAGCCCGCCAGCGCGTGGTTGGGGTTCTTCATGCCGTTTTGCATGAAGAACATGCCCGCCGCCTGCAGATCCTTGGAGGCGGATTTCAGCGGATCGATAAAGTCCTTGGCGTAGTCTTCGGAAATATCTGCGTTTTCTTTGCAGAAGTTTTTCACCAGCTCAAAGAACGCCATGACGTGCTTGCCACCGTCCTGCGCCAGCTTACGACCCACGAGGTCCAGCGCCTGAACGCCGTTGGCCCCTTCATAGATCATCGCAATACGGGCATCGCGGGTGTACTGGGACATGCCCCATTCTTCGATGTAGCCGTGCCCGCCATAGACCTGCTGTGCCTGCACAGTCATGTCGTAACCTTTGTCCGTCAGGAAGCCCTTCAGAACCGGCGTCAGCAAGGAGATCAGACCATCGGCGTCTTTGTCTTCCGAACGGTGCGCCTTGTCGATCATGGTCGCGCCCCACAGGACGAACGCGCGCGCGCCTTCTGCAAAGGACTTCTGATCCATCAGGTTGCGACGGATATCGGGGTGCACGATCAGCGGATCGGCCGGGCCTTCGGGGTTCTTGACGCCGGTGACGTCACGGCCCTGCAGGCGGTCTTTGGCATAGATCAGCGCATTCTGGTAGGCGGCTTCGGCCTGGGCCAGACCCTGCATCGCAACACCCAGACGGGCTTCGTTCATCATGGTGAACATGGCACGCATGCCTTTGTTCAGGTCACCCAGCAGGTAGCCGGTCGCCTCGTCATAGTTCATCACACAGGTGGAGTTGCCGTGGATGCCCATTTTCTCTTCGATGTTGCCAACGGTTGCACCGTTGCGTGCACCGAGGGAGCCATCTTCGTTCACGAGGAACTTGGGCACGATGAACAGAGACACGCCCTTGATGCCTTCGGGGCCGCCGGGGACCTTGGCCAGCACCAGGTGAATGATGTTCTCCGCCATGTCGTGTTCGCCGGAGGAGATAAAGATCTTCTGGCCGGAGATTTTGTAGGAGCCGTCTTCCTGCAGTTCCGCCTTGGTGCGCATCAGGCCCAGATCGGTGCCGCAGTGCGGCTCGGTCAGGTTCATGGTGCCGGTCCATTCGCAGGAGACCATATTCGGCAGGTAAGTGGCTTTCTGCGCGTCGGTGCCGTGGGCGAGGATCGCAGAGGCCGCACCGTGGGTCAGGCCCTGATACATCGTGAAGGCCTGGTTCGCGGCAGAGAAATATTCGCCAACGGCTGTGCCGATGACATAGGGCATGTTCTGGCCGCCGAATTCTTCGGGCATGTCCAGTCCGGTCCAGCCGCCTTCTTTCATCTGTTCAAAGGCTTCTTTGAAGCCTGTGGGGGTGTAGACCACGCCATTTTCCAGACGGCAGCCTTCCTTGTCGCCCACAACGTTCAGCGGGTGAAGAACGTTGTCCGCCACTTTGCCTGCTTCTGTCAGCACGGCACCTGTGAAGTCGCGCTCCAGTTCGTCGAAACCGGGGATACCGGACTCTTGGATGTTCAGCACGTCATGCAGGACGAATTGCGTGTCCTTGGTGGGGGAAGTGAAGCTCGGCATGGCGGTCCTCTTGGATTTGGCGGTCTGCTTTTAATCGGGCAGAGCCCTGTTGGATCTGGTCTGCGGGCGGGTGGCCCGACAGCGGTGCTCTTATTCGGCGGCCTTTGACGTCTGCATGGAGGTGATCATCTGTTCGACCCAACCAAGCTGGTCATTCAGGTCGTTGATGGCTTCGTCCAATTCGGCGCGCTGGCGCTCCATATCGGCCAGACGTTCTTTGGCGATCTCGTGGGTGCGGGTCAGCTGTGTCAGCTGCTGGTCGCCCATGTGATAGAGATCGAGAAGCTGGCGGATTTCCTCCAGGCTGAACCCAAAGCGCTTGCCGCGCAGGATCAGTTTCAGCCGGGCGGCGTCGCGTTTGGTGAACAGGCGTTTCTGACCCTCGCGGATCGGGAACAGCAGTTCTTTGGCCTCATAGAAACGCAGCGTGCGCGGAGTTACGTCGAACTCATCACACATTTCGCGGATGGTTTTGGTCTCTTCGGTCATGTCATTCATACTGTGCATCACGTTAGGTTAACTCTCGCTACAGTTCTGCGCTGCGTCGGGTTCATTTACAACATGAACTTGACGTTGACGTAACTTGTACGCTGCGTCACATCCAGCCCTGACGTAGGGGTCCGTATTTGTGACGCCACGTCGGGGCCGAAGAACGGTCTTTTTGTATCGGCGCCAGCGGGCGCGGCGGACGGGTGTCGGTCCGAGATAGGCGGACCCGCCGCATCACAAATAACAAATCCCCGCCGAGATCAGCGGGGATTGAATGCAGTATAAAATGTGAGAAGCGGCGTTAGCCGAGCTCTTTCAAGGTCTCGCTGCGCAGGGCGGTCAATTCGTCCATGGCCTCGTTGATCTGCTGGCGCTGACTTTCGAGTTCCTTCATCTGGCGGTCGGCCATGGCGACAAAGGCGCGCATCTGGGCTTCATTGCCTTCATGTTCGTAGATCAGCAGCCACTGGCGGATCTCTTCCAGTTGGAAGCCAAACTTACGGCCGCGCAGGATCAGCTTCATCCGGGCAACCTCGCGAGGACCGTAGAACCGGGACCGGCCCTGGCGCTCGGGGTGCAAGAGCTCAATATACTCGTAATAGCGCAGCGTTCTTGGGGTCACCTCGAACTCGGCACACATTTCCTTGAAGGACAGTTTGTTTTCTTCGGACATCCGCTTCCTCCTTGGGGGGCACGTTACGCATAAAGGGCCAGTGGCTGCAACCGTGACGTCGCCGGATATCTGGCTTCGTGCCGCGGCGTCGGATAGAGGTCTTGCGCTTGCGGCAGGCGCGCTTGATACTGCAGGCCAAAGGCCGCATCTGTGACCGCGATCACATTGGGAAGACTGAATTTCTGTAAATTTGGCCCCGCAAAGGAACAAACCGGCTCATGACAGCCGTGCGGCATAGGCAGGAGGGACCACCCATGAGCGACAAATCCAAAATAGCGCGCCAGTTCATAGAGGCGATCCCACATGCGCAAAGCCTTGGCATGACGCTGGTTGAAATCGGCGACGGGCGTGCGGTCATGGCGATGCCTTATGATGAAAAACTGGTGGGTGACCCCGAGACCGGGGTGATCCATGGGGGGGCAGTGTCGGCGCTGATGGACACCTGCTGTGGCGCCGCAGTGATGAGCCACCCGCGCCAATCCAAGGGCACCGCCACGATTGATCTGCGCATTGACTATATGCGCAGCGCCACGCCGGGGCAGGCGATCACCGCAACCGCGACCTGCTATCATGTGACCCGCTCGGTCGCCTTTGTGCGCGCCGAAGCGGTGGATGAGGACACATCTTTGCCGGTGGCCACCGCCACAGGGGCTTTTACCTTTGATACCACCAAGACCCCGGAGGACAGCCAATGACCCGCCCGCAACCTGAACCAATGCAGGCCGTCAAACAGCGCCGGGATGCGGCGCTAAAGGCGCTGGTGGATACGGTGCCCTATGCACGTTTTTTGGGGATCAGTTTTGAACGACGCGGGGACGAGCTGTCTTCGACGTTGCATTATCAGGACAGCAATATTGGCAACCCGCTGATCCCGGCGCTGCACGGGGGCGCGACAGCGGCGTTCCTTGAGGTGACCGCGCAGATCACGCTCAATTGGTTCCATCTGTGGCCGCAGTTCGAAAGCGGTGCATTGGATGTGGAGGCCATGGTCGCAGGCGAGATGCCGCGTCAGCCAAAGACGATCGATTTTACCGTCGACTACCTGCGTTCAGGCCTGCCGCGCGATGCCTATGCGCGGGCGACCGTGAACCGGTCTGGGCGGCGCTATGCCTCGGTTCATGTGGCGGCGTGGCAGGATCACAAAGACAAGCTGTTTGCCCAGGCTACGGGGCATTTCCTGATGCCCCAACCCAGAACTCCCGATTGAGGGCCAGATTAAGGAAACGCCAGATGACTGCGCCAGCTCACCAAGCCAGCCCTGATGTCCTTGGCTCTATCACCCCTGCGCGGGTGATGAAGATTGCCCTGCCGATTGTGCTGTCCAATGCAACGGTGCCCCTTTTGGGGATCGTGGATACGGCTGTGGTGGGGCAACTCGGGGCGGCGGCGCCTTTGGGCGCTGTGGCGGTGGGGGCGATTATTCTGTCTTCGCTCTATTGGATGTTCGGCTTTCTGCGCATGGGCACGGTTGGTCTTGCCAGTCAGGCACGCGGGCAGGGGGACCGGGCTGAAGTTGCGGCCCTGTTGACGCGTGTGGTGCTGATCGGCGCAAGTGCCGGGCTGGTCATGGTGGTTCTTCAAGTGCCACTGATCGCGGCTGCGCTGTGGCTGGCAGCGCCCTCGTCCGAGGTTGCCGCGCTGGCACAGGACTATCTGGCGATCCGCATCTGGTCGGCCCCTGCGATGATTGCCATTTATGGGCTGTCGGGCTGGTTGATCGCGCAGGAGCGCAGTCAGGCCTTTATGGCGGTGCAGATCTGGATGAATGGGCTCAATATGGTGCTGGACATCTGGTTTGTGCTGGGGCTTGGCTGGGGGGTGTCGGGCGTGGCCTTTGCCACCTTCCTGGCTGAATGGTCCGGGCTGGCGCTGGGGCTTTGGTTTTGCCGCGCGGGGTTTCGCGGCCCCGCCTGGCGCAACTGGGCGCAGGTTCTGAAAGCCGAGCGTCTGTGGCACATGGCTTCTGTGAACGGGGATATTCTGATCCGTTCGCTGCTGCTGCAGGCGATGTTCACCTCTTTCACCTTTATTGGCGCGCGGCAGGGCGATCTGGCGCTGGCGGCCAATCAGGTGCTGATGCAGATGCTGTTGCTGACGGCCTATGGCATGGATGGGTTTGCCTTTGCCGCGGAAACGCTGGTGGGGCAGGCCTTGGGGGCAAAAAGACGCGCGGCTTTGCGGCGGGCAGCGCTGGTCACCAGCATTGGCGGCGCTGGTGTGGCATGTGTGATGGCTTTGGCGTTTTTGCTGTTTGGTGGCGGGATGATCGACATGATGAGCACGGCTGCGGATGTGCGCGACACGGCGCGGGTCTATCTGCCTTATGTGGTGGCTGCACCGCTGATGGGCTGCGCGGCCTGGATGCTGGATGGGATCTTTATTGGTGCCACAGCGTCACGGGACATGCGCAATATGATGGCGGTGAGTGCGGTGGTCTATGTGCTGTCGCTTGGGCTGCTGTTGCCCGTCTTTGGCAATCACGGGCTGTGGCTGGCGCTGCTGATTTCCTTTGTCGCGCGCGGCGTGACATTGGGGCTGCGCTATCCCGCGCTGGAAGCGCGGGCGGCTTGAGGGCTTGCGCCTCGCTTTGCGAGACGCCGGGAGCCGCTGCGCTTCGCGCATCGGCTGGAGGGTTTGCGCTGCCCTTCGCGCATCGCCGGGGGCAGGCCGCGCCTTCGGCGCGGCCTGCCAAACAGCTTTGACAATTGGTGTCTTACTCAAGAACCGCGCCGAGGGCTTCGGTCGGGCGGCCAATGGCGGCTTTGTCGCCTGAGATCGCAATTGGGCGTTCGATCAGGGCCGGGTTTGCGGCCATTGCGTCTAGAAGTTGATCTTCTGACATGTCGGCGGAAAGCCCCAGCTCTTTGAACAGCTTGTCTTTGGCGCGCATCATCTGGACTGCGGAGACGCCAAGTTTGGCCAGAACCGCTGCAAGTTCCTCACGAGAGGGCGCATCCTCAAGGTATCGCCGTTCGGTGAGTGTCACGCCACGGTCTTCAAAAAACGCCAGCCCTGCGCGGGATTTGGAGCAGCGGGGATTGTGCCAATAGGTGATCATGTCCAGTCCTTCCGGCGTGTGCCGACAGCCTCGCTCACGTTTTCAAAGCCATCGTTTTTCAGCAATGTGTCCAGCCCGCGCGCGATGTCACCTGCGAGCGACAGCCCGCCGTAAACCAGCGCGGTGTAGAACTGCACCGCCGAGGCCCCGGCGCAGATCTTGGCATAGGCCTGTTCGGCCGTGGAAATGCCGCCTACGCCGATAAGGGGCACCTGTCCTTCCAGCCGCTTGGACAGTTGGGCCAGAATGCGGGTGGATTTTTCAAACAGCGGCGCGCCAGACAGGCCGCCAGCCTCGCCTTTGTGCGCGCTTGCCAGGCCGGCACGGTCGAGCGTTGTGTTGGTGGCGATCACCGCGTCAATGCCGCTTTCCACGGCGACCTCGGCCACATCTGCAAGACCAGCTTCGTCCAGATCGGGAGCGATCTTTAGGAAGATCGGCACGCGTTTGTTCAGACCATTTCGGGTCTCGACCACGCCGGCCAGCAGCGCCGACAGCGCCGCCTTTCCCTGCAGGTCGCGCAGTTTTTCGGTGTTGGGCGAGGACACGTTGACGGTGGCAAAATCCAGATGCGCGCCGCAGTGTTCCAGCACGCGGGCAAAATCCTGGGCACGGTCTTGGCTGTCTTTGTTGGCACCAAGGTTCAGGCCAATCACGGCGTCGCGGGGGCGGTCCGCAAGACGGGCGCCAATCGCTTCCATACCTTCATTGTTGAAGCCAAAGCGGTTGATCGCGGCGCGGTCCTCGGTCAGGCGAAACAGGCGCGGTTTTGGATTGCCGGGCTGCGGACGCGGCGTGGCGGCGCCGACCTCAATAAAGCCAAAGCCCGCCTGCGAGAGCGGCTTGAGTGCTTCGGCGTTCTTGTCAAACCCTGCGGCCAGACCCACCGGGTTCGGCAGATCAATACCCGCAATCTGCGTGCGCAGCCGTGCCGAGGTCACAGGACCGGGGCAGGGGGTGAGACCGGCCCGCAGCGCTTTGATCGAGAGCCCATGGGCAACCTCGGGATCAAAACGGTGAAGGGTGGCGAGGGCGAGTTTCTCGGTCAGGTTCATCATCGTTTGATCCCTAAATCTCGTCAGGCCATATCGGCCGGGAATTGGTGCTGGCCGTTGACCAGTGGCAGCGGCGCAACCCAGAGCACCTCGTCCCGCGTCATCGCCCGGTACAGATGCGGGAACTCTGCGCCGCCACGGGACACTTCCCACTTTAGCGCGTCACCCATGGCGTCCGCCTCAAAGGCCAAGAGCCACAGCCCTTCGGCACCGGCGAAATGTTTCGCGGCGGTTTCAGCAGCTTGGGTTGCGGTAGAAAAATGAATGAAGCCGTCCGACAGGTCGATCGGAGCGCCCAGCGTTTCGCCTTTGGCGTCGAAATCGCGCCATTCGGGGTCACGGAAAATCTTGTAGATCAGCATGGGCTTTCTCATGCCGCGCGTTCGATGCATTATCAAGCATCAAATGCGCTTAAAGTGACGTTGAGACATATGGCTGTTACGCAAATCGTCTTTGACTGCACGCGAGAAGCTCATAAGAATGGCGCGAATAATCAATCAAAAAAACATGGTGAGGATTTAATCATGATGACACGTTTCCTGAGTTCGGTTGCAGCTCTGGGTCTGACCGCAGGGTTTGCGGCGGCCGATTACAAGCTGACCATTCTGCACACCAACGACATCCACAGCCGGATCGAGTCGATCAACAAATACGATTCCACCTGTAACGCCGAGAGCGAAGCCGAAGGCAAATGCTTTGGCGGTGTGGCGCGTATCAAATCCGCAGTGGACGCCAAGCGCGCGGAACTGGCTGGCCAGAACGTTTTGGTTCTGGACGCCGGTGACCCGTTCCAGGGCTCGTTGTTCTACACCACCTACAAAGGTGCGGCCGAGGCCGAATTCATGGAAGCCATCGGCTATGACGCCATGGCGGTCGGCAACCACGAATTTGACGATGGCCCCGAAGGTTTGGCCAAATTCATCGATGCCGTGTCCTTCCCGGTTATCTCTGGCAACCTTGACCTGTCATCCGAGGACAGCCTGAAAGGCAAAGTGGGCAACCATGTCGTGCTGGAAGTGGGTGGCGAAAAGATCGGCATCATCTCGGTTCTGGCGACCGACACCGTGGATACTTCTTCCCCCGGCGACAATGTTGTCTTCCAGGACGAGATCGAAAGCCTGAAAGCAGACGTTGCCACGCTGGAAGCCGAAGGCGTGAACAAGATCATCGCGCTGACCCACGTAGGCCTGCCCAAAGATCTGGACATTGCGGCAGCGGTTCCGGGCATTGACGTTGTGGTCGGTGGCCACTCCCACACCCTGCTGTCCAACACCAACGAGCGCGCAAAAGGCCCCTATCCGACCATGGTGGGCGACACGGCGGTTGTCACCGCTTACGCCTATTCCAAATATCTGGGTGAGCTGGACGTGACCTTTGATGACGCGGGCGTTGTCTCTGCTGCGGAAGGCGAGCCGATGCTGCTGGATGCCTCTGTCACGCCGGATGCGGGCATGCTGGCACGCGTTGCTGAAATGGGCGCCCCGATCGAGGAAATGAAAAAGCGCGTTGTCGCGGAATCCTCGGATGTGATCGTCGGTGACCGCAATGTTTGCCGCGCCGAGGAATGTTCGATCGGCAACCTCGTTGCGGACGCAATGCTGGACCGTGTGAAAGATCAGGGCATTTCCATCGCGATCCAGAACGGTGGTGGCCTGCGCGCGTCGATTGATGCGGGCGAAGTGACCATGGGCGAAGTGCTGACCGTGCTGCCGTTCCAGAACACGCTGTCGACCTTCTTTGTGTCCGGCCAGACCGTGATCGACGCGCTGGAAAGCGGTGTGTCCCAAGTGGAAGAGGGCAAAGGCCGTTTCCCGCAGGTGGCGGGTCTGAAGTACACCTTCGACATCGCGGTTGCGCCGAACGAAGGCCGTGTGTCTGACGTGCTGGTCATGGACGGCGACGCTTGGGTCGCGATCGACCCGGCGAAAACCTACGGTCTGGTTTCCAACAACTACGTCCGTGGCGGCGGTGACGGGTACAAAATGTTCCGCGACGCAGAAAACGCCTATGACTTTGGTCCCGATCTGGCGGATGTGACGGCCGAGTATATGGCGAAAAACGCGCCTTACACGCCCTACACCGATGGTCGTATCACCAAGAAATAATCAGCGTCTAAGGACCTGATGAGCCGCCGTGCCCGTAGGGGCGCGGCGGTTTTCTTTTGCTTTTCTTCGTTGCCTGCGCATGGCAAATTGGCGTTATGGATCACCCGCTGATTGACCTTATCAACGCGCGTATTGCGGCGGCCGAAAAGGACGGCGCCTTCGACAACCTCGAAGGGGCGGGGAAGCCTTTGCCGAAATGCGACGATCCCGAAAACGCGGTGATGACGCGCATCCTGAAAGACAATGGCGCGGTGCCCGAAGTGGTGAGCCTGTCGCGTCAGCTGGCGGATCTGCGTGCAGAGCTGCGCGACACCGGCGACCGCACCAAGCGGCGCGACATTATCAAAGACATGTCGATGATCGAAGCCCGGATCGAAATTGCCCGCAAACGGGGTTAACCCCAGCGTTCGGTTGCTGCGCGAATACGGCGGCCAAAAATACGTGCGGTTTCAAGGTCCTGTGACATGACCTTCCCATCGTCCTGACCGCTGTCACGGGCCATCAGACCCAGCCACGACCCATCTGTATTGAGCCCCGCACGTTCGGGAAACACCGGTGCGCCAATGGCGGTTTGACCGACCCAGATCATGCCCATTTGCGCGGCAAACACGCTGAGCCTTTGCAGCGCAGCAAGCTTGTCGCCGGATGGGTGTGTGGCCACGGTGAAGCCTGCGGCAAGCTTGTCTTGCCAGGCCTGCTCCATCCAGCGTTCGGCGGCTTCTTCCAGAAACAGGCCGAATTTTGCGGCGGTCGACCCCATATAGGTCGGTGCCCCAAAGACCAGTGTTGGTGCCGCATCCAGTGCGGCCCAGTCTTCGGCCGTTATCCCGTCCACATCAACCAGGCGCACCTGACCCATGTCTGTGGCCAGCGCTTTGGCAATTTGGGTGGTGTGGCCGAAGCCCGAGAAATAGGCGATGCAAATAGGAGCTTGTGTCATGGCTGCAATCTGGGTGAGTTTGACGACATCTGCAAGACAGGCTGGAAGGGACAACGCCATGTGCGGAAGATTTGCGCTGACACTGCCCACAGATGCGATGGCGCAGCTGTTTGATGCGCAGGCCGCGAACCTTTTGCCGAACCTGCCGAACTATAACATTTGCCCCACCACCGCGGTGCATGCGATCAAATCCGGCCCGCTTGGCCGGCAGTTGGTGTCCATGCGCTGGGGATTCCTGCCCCATTGGTACGAGACCGAAACCGCAGGTCCGCTGCTGATCAATGCGCGCGCCGAAACCCTTGCCGAAAAACCTGCCTTTGCCAGCGCCTGCCGCGAACGCCGCGCGCTGATCCCGGCGGATGGGTTTTATGAATGGACCAAGGCCCCCCATGGGGCGCGGCTGCCCTGGTATCTGCACCGCAGGGATGGCGCGCCCATTGCCTTTGCCGCGATCTGGCAAAGCTGGCAGGGGGCAGGTGTTGATATGCCAATAGAGACCTGTGCCATTGTCACCACCGCCGCCAATCAGGAGGTGGGGGCCATTCATCACCGCATGCCGCTGGTGCTTGCGCCCGATCAATGGCCGTTGTGGCTGGGCGAGGAAGGGCACGGTGCCGCGACGCTGATGCAACCGGGACCGGACGGGCTGTTGGAGGTCTTTCGGGTCGACCCCGAGGTCAACAGCAACCGCGCCAGTGGGGCGCAGTTGCGTGACCCTGTCGAAGACGGCGCGCCGCCTCGTGGACAGTTGATTTAGACGATTGATCTAGGCGTTCACGCGCCGTTCAGAACCCGTTTCGGGGCGCGGCTCAGCTCATTGCCGGTCAGCGTGGCCTTTTTCAGCAATGCCAGAAACAAATTGGCTTCCGTTTCGCTGAGCCCGGCGAGAACACGCGTCTGTGCCCGATCCACATAAGGGGCAAGTTCGCGCAGCAATTGGTGCCCGGCAAAGGTCAGCGACACAATCTTGGCGCGGCGATCCCCGGGGCGCGGGGTACGCGTGGTCAGACCCTTGTCACAGAGTTTATCAACCACCTTGCCGGTTGTTGCGCGGTCATAGCCAATGAGCCCCGCAAGCGTGGCCTGATCGACGTCCGGATGTGCCGCCAAGGTGGCCAGAACGCAGTGTTGCACCTGCGTGAGGTTTGCACCCGTTTGAGCGATCGAGTCCAAAAACTGTGCGGTTGCAATCTGGTTGAGCTGCCGGATCAATGTCGTCGGCAGTTCCAATTTATTCGCCGGGTCCATATCAGAACGGAGCGGTTGGTCATCAATCAGGTCGCGCATATCTTTGTCACTCGAAAATAGGCCGTGCCGGATAAAATAGAACACACGGCGGGTTGCCTCGATTACGTTTCTTGTCTCCAGACTAGAGAAAGTAAGCATGCTGCCTCAACTCACCGTTTTTGGGGAGGTTTGTGGTGAAGTGGCTAAACTTTTAGGGTTTTTGCGTTGGTTCACCGTAAAACCGGTGTAGGAAGAAGGCATGAGCCTGACGTTTTCTTCCCTGGCACAGATGCTTGCCCATGGTCATGACACGGTGATCGATGTGCGCAGCCCGGCCGAATATGCCGAGGACCATGTGCCCGGTGCCATCAACCTTCCCGTGCTGAACAATGAAGAACGCGCCGAGGTCGGGACGATCTATGTGCAGGACAGCCCCTTTAAGGCCCGTAAACTCGGGGCGGCGCTGGTGTTTCGCAATGCGGCCAATCACATCGAACAGCACCTCAGCCATCATGACGGGGCATGGCGGCCCTTGGTCTATTGCTGGCGTGGCGGCCAGCGCAGCGGGTCGTTTACGTGGATGTTGCAGCAGATCGGGTGGCGCGCGGATGTGGTGCAGGGGGGCTATCAAACCTATCGCCGTATGGTTCACCGCGCGGTTTACGAGGACGCGCTGACGCATCGTCTGGTTCTGCTCGATGGGTTCACCGGCACCGCCAAGACTGAAATCCTGACTGCGGTTGCGCGTCAGGGGGGGCAGGTGCTGGATCTTGAAGCCATGGCCGGGCACCGTGGCTCGCTTCTGGGCGAACGGCCGGGGGGGCAGCCCAGCCAGAAGGCCTTTGAAAGCCGCATCGCCTGCGCGCTGGCGGGTATGGACCCGGAACGCCCTGTGCTGGTTGAGGCAGAGGCCAATAAAATCGGCGCGCGCAGTATTCCACCGACCGTGTGGGAGGCCATGAAACATGCGCCGCGTCTGGATGTGGAGGCCGCGTTTGAGGCGCGCTGTGACTATCTTTTGCGCGCCTATGAGGACATTCTGTCCAATGGTCCAAAGCTGAGCGAGAAGCTTGATCAGTTGCGGGCGCATCGTTCAAACGCGTTGGTCGATCAGTGGCAGGCGTTCATTGCCGAAGGCGACAAAGCCGCCCTGACCGCAAGCCTGATGCGCGACCATTACGACCCGGCCTATCGGAAAGCACGCGGCCGATACCCGGTGCAGAGCCTTGGGTCTGTTGTCACAGAGAGCCTGAATGATACGGGCATCGAAGCGGCTGCAACGCAGGTACTTGCCCGTCTAGAGGCGCTTAGCGCAGGGTGATGTCACCGCTGTTCTGGGTGATCTCTCCGATCATCGCTGCGTGGTAGCCTGCGTCTTGCAACGCCTTCAGGGTCGATTGCGCCCTGTCAGGGGCAACGGCAGCCAAAAGCCCGCCAGAAGTCTGCGGGTCAAACAGCAGCGCGCGCGGGCCTGCGTCGGACAGATCCGGTGCCAGCCTGCGGTTGGCGTCATAAATCGAAGAGCGAATGCCAGCCTCGGCCAGCGCGTCGGCGCCCGTCATCCGCGGAATGTCCTGCACGGAAAGGGTGGCGCCCACCTGTGACGCGGACAGCAGCCCCTTGAGATGCCCGATCAGGCCAAAGCCGGTGACATCCGTCATCGCATGGGCGCTGTTCAGGATCTCGGCTGCGGTTTTCTGGCTTTGCCGCATCATCGCAAGCGCCTCTGCAAGGTCTGTGCCGCGGGCCGCACCTGCCATGTCGCCTGCCATAATCATTCCCGAGCCAAGCGGTTTGGTCAGCAAAAGCACATCGCCCGGACGCGCACCCGCGAGCGTGAGGGGATAATCGCAAAGCCCGGTGAGGGTGAAACCAATCATCAATTCCGCCCCAATCGAGGTATGGCCACCAACAATCGCCGCCCCTGCCTCTGCCATGACCTGATCGGCGGTGGCCATAATTTCGGCCAAGGTGCGGGCCTGCAAACTGTCGGACAGGCGGGGCAAGATGAGCGTCAGGGTGGCGGCCTGAGGGCGTGCGCCCATGGCGTAGATATCATTCAGCGCATGTTGGGCGGCGATTTCGGTCATCACCACCGGGTCTTCCACCATGGCGCGCAGGTGATCGGTCGACAGCACCTGTTTCGCGCCGCCCACGGTCAAAAGCGCCGCGTCATCGCCGGGAAGCGGGGTGAGGTCATCGCGCGCGGCGCCCTGATGGGGCGCGAGTGTGGCCAACAGGGCTGTGCGGCCAACCTTTGACCCGCAGCCCCCACAGAGGGGCTTGGTGCCAAGGGCCTCGGCCAAGCCTTCGGCATGCGGGACTGGAAGGGGCGGCGTCGCCATTGCGGGCAGGCGGCGGAACTTCTCCATAAACTGCTGGTCGATCCGGTCTTTCCAGCGCCACAGCAGGGGGCTTGCAAAACCAAAGCCGCTGCGGTCGGCCAGTGCCCGTTTGCCGCCGAGGGACACGAGTTTGAGATAATCGCTTTGCGGCCTATAAGACTTCAGAGGCTGGCCCGACAGCGCCGCGCGCAGGTTGTGCAGCAAAACAGGCGCTTGGCGCACAGCGAAAACACCGGCCTTGGGGCGCGGGGCAAAGGCCATTTCGGCACAGTCGCCGGTGGCAAAGATCGCCGGGTCCGAGGTCTGAAGGTGCGCGTCAATGACGACAAACCCGTCTTTCATCGTGAGCCCGCAGTCAGACAGCCAGTCATAGGGGCGCGTGCCCGCGGCGCCGACGGTGAAATCGGACAGAACACTGCGTCCAGAGGCCAGGTGAATGTGCCCTTCGCTGAGGTGGGTGATCTCGGCCTGTTCGATCACCTCGACCCCGTATTCGTCCAAGGCGCGCCGAATGCGCGCGGCATTCTGCGGGCTGACGGCGGAAAGAACCGCTGAGCGATCTATCAAGGTGGCGCTGGCCAGACGGTCACGGGATCTGAGCGCATGGGCCATGGCCAGTATCAACTCGGTTCCGGCGATGCCGCCGCCAATGCAGGCAATGCGGGCCGGGCCGTCGCCGCTGCGGAATGCGTCCCAGCGCGCCGCAAAGGTTCCAAGCGGTTTGGCAGGCACGCCGTGCTCCGCAAACCCCACCAGCTGCGGCATGGTGGAGGTTATCCCAATGTCGACTGATGCAATGTCATAAACAATGGGCGGACGGCCCTGCACATGAATGGTTTTTGCCACCGGATCGATCCGACTGGCGCGGCCCAAGATCAGCCGGGCGCCAACAAATCGGGCAAGCTTGACCAGGTCAATGTCCAGATCATCGCGCCCGTAGTGTCCGGCAACAAACCCAGGAAGCATGCCGGAATAGGCGGCAGCGGGTTGCGGGTCGATCACCGTCAGCCGCACGCCGGGCAGCGGGTTCATGGCCCACATCCGCAGGACCAGCGCATGGGCATGACCGCCCCCCACAAGAACCAGATCACGGGTCAAAGGCAGGGGGGCGGTGGGTGTCATAAAGCGCTTTCTTCGCGGCTTAGCCCTGCTGCTGCGGAGCGTCGCCGTTCTCTTCGGGTTGCATATGCGTTGCCCAGAGGCGGTCTTCGCCGGGGCTGGGCAGGTCTTCCGGTTTGGTGTGGCGGCTGATGTGCACCTTGGCAATGAAATTTGCCGTGACCGGGGCCGTGACCAGCAGGAACATCAAAATCAGCAGCTCGTGGCTGGAGCCGTGGTGATCGTATCCCCAGGAATGGAAGAAAGAGGCCAGCAGAATGGCGCCCACGCCCAAGGTGGAGGTTTTGGTCGGCGCATGCAGCCGTGACACCGGGTCATTGAGCTTCAAAAGCCCAAAAGAGCCCAGCAGCCCAAAGAAGCCGCCCAGCACCGCGAAGACGACAATCAGAATGTCCAGAATCTGTTCCATCATCTTGTCCTCACTCAATAATATTGCCGCGCAGCAGGAAGCGCGCATAAGCCACAGTCGAGATAAACCCAAGCATCGCCATAATCAGCGCCGCCTCAAAGAAGATCTCGGTTCCCAGCGCCACGCCATAGAGCGCGATCAGCGCGATGGCGTTGATGAACATCGTGTCGAGCGCAAGGATCCGGTCCGAGGTTTCCTTGGCAAAGATGATTTTCCAGAGGTTCATCAAAAGCGCCAGTGAAAAGCAGGCATAGGCAAAGCCGTAAGCATATTGGATCATTCGAAGATCTCCTTCAGGCGGGCCTCGTAGCGGGACTTGATCGTGGCGACCTCGGATTCGGGGTCGGGGGCGTGCAGGCAGTGGACCAGCAGCGCGTGGCCTTCGCTGGAGATGTCACAGGTCACGGTGCCCGGCGTCATGGTGATGGTGCCCCCCAGCATGGCGATGGCTTCGGGCGTGCGAATGTCCAGCGGCACGGTGACAAAGGCGGGCTGGCGGCGGCTGTTGGGCATGAACAGAACAATGCGCGCCACGATGAAGTTGGCGACAACAATGTCCCAGAGCACCACCGCCACATAGCCGATCAGGTTCAGCGGTTTCGACAGTTTGGGCCGGTTGGGCCAGAAGGGCTGCGTCACAAAGGGGATCAGCAGACCCAGAAACAGGCCAAACACCAGCGAATTGAGCGAGAAGCGGTTGACCAGCATCAGCCAGGTCACCGTCAGCATCAGGGTCAGGTAAGGGTGCGGCACAAGCCGGTTGAGGATTTTCATCAGTGGCTCTCCTCACTTTGCGCATCCGGTTGCGGATAGGTGTCTTCATTGTGGTCAGCGTGGTGGAACGTGTCGTGCGAATGCGCGTCATTGGGGTCTTCCACCGGGCGATCGCGGTTGGCCAGCACGGTTTCCACATAAGCGCGGCGATCAAACAGATCCGCGGCAGTTGCCTCGGCGTAGCGCATCACCGGACCAGCAGCCACGGTGTACAGGCCCAGCAGACCCAACAGTCCAATGACCGTCACGAAGGTCAATGCCGTGCTGGGGGCCGGATTCGGGGCCTCTGCCACATAATCTTCGGGGGTGTCGAGCCCATGCGATTTCCAGAATATCGCCGTGCCGGCCCGTGCGAGACCCAGGATCGTCACCAGCGAACTGATCAGGATCACAGCCCAGACCCAAGGCGCCAGCGCATGGTCGCGCGCGGCGTCCAGCACCAGCAGCTTGCCCAGGAACCCGGATAGCGGTGGCATGCCCGCCATGGCAATGGCCGCGACAAAGAACAGGGCCGAGATCAGACCGCTGTGCGCCATCACCGGCTTTGCGGTGATCTCTCCGCCCTGACGTTCCATCACCATGTCGGCAATCAGGAACAGCGCGGCAGCGGTGAAGGTCGAGTGAACGATGTAATAGATCGCGGCGGCCGCAGCCTCGGGGGTGAACAGCGAAATTGCGGTCAGCAGCGTGCCCACGGATGTGATCGCGCCAAAGGCTGCCAGATGGCCAATCTCGCGCGAGCCCAGAACCCCAAAGGCACCAATTGCGGCGGTCATCAGGGCGGCGGGTAGCAGCCAGGCCTCCATCAGACCCGCGGCGGCGGGCACGTCTGGGGCAAAGACCAGCGTGTACATCCGCAGGATCGCATAGGCGCCGACCTTGGTCATGATTGCAAACAGGGCGGCCACTGGCAGGGGCGCGTTAGCATAGGATGCGGGCAGCCAGAAATGCAACGGCAGAAGCGCGGCTTTGATCGCAAAGACCAAGAGCAACATAATCGCGCCCACCCGCAGGATCGCGGTGTCGGAGGCGGGCAGTTCCGCCACACGCACCGCAAGGTCGGCCATATTCAGCGTGCCCGTCACCGCATAAAGCGTGCCAAGCGCAAACAGGAACAGCGACGAGCCGATGAGGTTATAGACCACATATTGCACGCCGGCCTGAAACCGTCGGGTGCCACCGCCGTGGATCATCAGGCCATAGGAGGCAATCAGCAGCACCTCGAAGAAGACAAACAGGTTGAAGGCATCGCCGGTCAGAAACGCGCCCATAATGCCCATCAGCTGGAATTGAAACAGCGCGTGGAAGTTCGCGCCGCGTTCGTCCCAGCCGGATCCCATGGCATACAGCACCACGCCCAGACCCAGCACCGCCGTCAGCAGCACCATCAGCGCCGACAGACGGTCCAGCACCAGCACAATGCCAAAGGGCGCCTGCCAGTTGCCAAGCTCGTAGACCTGCACGGTGCCATCCGCCGCCTGCGCGGTCAGCGCCACGGCGATGACCGTCAGCAGCACACAGCTCGCGACAGAGAACACCCGTTGCAGGTCAATGTGATAGCGCAGCGCCATAATGATAAAAGGGGCCACCAATGCGGGCAGCACCACCGGTGCAATCAGGAGATGGTTCATGCGTCCTCTCCTGCCTCAGTCGTATGGGTCATATTGATATTGTCATCCTTGGCGCTGAGGTAGGCCGCAAGTGCGATCATCACCACCACGGCGGTCATGCCGAAAGAGATCACAATTGCGGTCAGCACCAACGCTTGGGGCAGGGGGTCGGCATAGGCGACCTCGGCGTATTTATTGAGGATCGGCGGCGCGCCGGTGACCAGACGGCCGGTGGCGAACAGAAAGATGTTCACCCCATAGGTCAGGAGCGACAGGCCCAGGATCACCGGAAAGGTCCGGCGGCGCAGCATCAGGTAAATGCCCGCTGCGGTCAGAATACCGATGGCGGAAGCGACGAGGAGTTCCATGCTCAGCCCTCATTCTTTTCGTTGGCGGCGAGGTCATCGCGCGCGGGATTGATGTCGATGGCGTGGTCTGTGTCGATGCCCGGCTGCCAGGCAAAGCGCGCAAGGCTCTCAAGCGCCAGGAGCACCGCACCAACCACGGCAAGGAACACGCCAAGGTCAAACAGGGCGGCTGTAGCCAGTTCGAATTCCTTCAGCGGTTCAATGTGCACGTAGCCAAAGTCCGAGGTGAGGAACGGCACATTGTTGAACCACGCGCCAAGGCCCGTGGCGGCAGCGACCAGCACGCCAGATCCGATGATCCCGTGATAAGGGAACCGCTGGCGTTCCGCTGCCCAGCCAAAGCCCGAGGCCATATACTGCATCACCACCGCAATCGCGGCGATCAGACCGGCAATGAAACCACCGCCCGGCAGGTTGTGACCGCGGAAGAAGATATAGGCCGCCACCATCAGCGCCACCGGCATCATCACGCGGGTCACCACCACCATCAGACCGGGGTGGGCGTCGCCTGCCATCAGCATGTCAGGTTTGCGGTTCAGCAGGTACGCGCGCACTTTGGAGGCCAGAACCGCCTCGGTCAGCGCATAGATCACCATCGCGGCAATCCCCAAAACGATGATTTCGCCAAAGGTGTCGAAGCCCCGGAAATCCACCAGGATCACATTCACCATATTGGTGCCGCCGCCGCCCTTGTAGGAATTGGCCGCATGGAAGGCCGAGATGCTCTCGAAAGAGAAATCCCGCATCAGCATGGCATAGGCCAGCGCGGCAATCCCGACACCGGCCGCCACCGCGATCCCGCCATCCCGCAGACGGGTCAGGGGCGGGGTTTCAATCGGTGTGTCCTTGGGCATGAAGTTCAACGCCAGCAGCATGAGGATAATGGTCACCACCTCGACCGAGATCTGCGTCAGCGCAAGGTCGGGTGCCGAGAGATAGTTAAACGACAGCGACACGATGAGACCAACAATCCCGATCAGGATCAGCGACAGGAAACGGTTGCGGTGCAAAAGCAGAATGCAACCCGTCGCAACCACCAGAAGGAGCCAGCCAACCGCCGGCAGCAGCCCGATTTCCATCATCTTGCGGGTAGGAAGCCCAAGCGTGCCCGAAGTATAGGCATGAATGGAAACGGCCAGCGTGAACACCACCATGATCGCCGCATAGCGGGTGATCGCGCCATTGTGCAGACCATCGGTAATCCCGCGCGCCAGATCGGTGACGCGGGCGATGATCCCTTCAAAGATCGCTTTGGCCTCGGGGCGCGGCGCGTCATTCCACGCCCGGTCCAGCCAACGGTGCAACATCAACAGCAGAAGGCCGCCAACGATGGCGCCTGCAGACATATAGAGCGCGGGCGTGAACCCGTGCCACAGTTTCAGGTACACCTTGGGGTGTGCACCTGTAACCGCGTCGGCTGTCACCTGCACCAGCGGCCCAACAACGGGCCCCGAAAACAGGCCAATCACCACCACCAGAACGGTCAGCAGCGCAGGCGAGGCCCACAGCCCAAAGCCCGGATCATGGGGATGGCCGGGGTAATCCTCGCGTTTGGGACCAAGGAAGGTATGGGCGATAAAGCGGAAGGAATAGGCGACCGAGAACAGCGCCGCCAATGTGGCCAGCGCGGGCACCAGCAGATGGCTGCCGTTCCAATCGGTATGAGCTGCGAGCTCCAGCATCATTTCTTTGGACAAGAACCCGTTGAACGGTGGGATACCTGCCATCGACAGTCCTGCCACCAGGGCAATGGTAAAGGTCACCGGCATCAGATGGCGCAGACCGCCCAGACGTTTGATGTCGCGGGTGTGCGCTTCGTGGTCGACAATGCCAGCGGTCATAAACAGCGCCGCCTTGAAGGTGGCGTGGTTGATAATATGAAATACTGCGCCCACCGCTGCGGCCTTGGTGCCAAAGCCAAGAAGCATGGTGATCAGACCCAGATGCGACACGGTGGAGAATGCCAAAAGCGCCTTCAGGTCATCTTTGAACAGGGCAATGACGGCCCCCAAGAGCATGGTCACAAGGCCGGTGGTCGCCACAATGTAGAACCACGCATCGGTGCCCGCCAGCACCGGCCACAGCCGCGCCATCAGGAACAAGCCCGCTTTGACCATAGTGGCAGAGTGCAGATAGGCCGACACCGGCGTCGGCGCAGCCATGGCGTGGGGCAGCCAGAAATGGAACGGGAACTGCGCGGATTTGGTAAAGGCACCCAGCAGGATCAGCAGCAAAGCGGGGAGATAAAGGTCCGAAGACTGGATTGCCTCTTTGTTTTGCAGGATCACAGAGATGTCGTAAGACCCTGCAATGTGTCCCAAGATCAGCATGCCGGCGATCATCGCCAAGCCGCCCATGCCGGTCACGGTCAGCGCCATGCGCGCGCCCTGACGCCCCTCGGGCAGATGTTTCCAAAAACCAATCAGCAGGAAGGACGACAGGGACGTCAGCTCCCAGAAGATCAGCAGCAGCAGGATATTGTCCGAGGTGACAATGCCCACCATCGCGCCCTGAAACAGCAGAAGATAGGTGTAGAAATTGCCCATCGGATCCTGCCGCGACAGGTAGAACCGCGCATAGAGAATGATCAGCAGACCAATGCTAAGGATCAGGGTGGCAAACAGGAACCCAAGGCCATCCAGGAAGAAATTCGCCGACAGCCCCAGCTGCGGCAGCCAGTCAACACGGGCATGGATGACTTCACCGGCAAAAATCGCAGGCGCATGGGTCATCAGGCCAACAAAGGCCAACAGCGACGCAAGCCCCGCCGCAAAGGCGCAGGCATCACGCCCCGCACGGATCAAAAGCCCTGGGAACAGGGCTCCAAGAAAGGGCAAAGCCGCAATCAGGAATAGGGACACGTATTTCTCTCCAAGTCGGGCAACTTCGGGCAAGTTTTATTATTGGGCGGCACGCAGCAGCCGTACTCCGCCGGAATTGTAGATTGGCTTAGCAAATTTCCAGTGTTTGGGGCGATAATCTCGACCGTTTTTCGCAGAAATTCTACCGATTTGGCCCGTTGGTTGCACAAATGCGGCGATTGCTGATGGCAGAGGTCGCTCTGCGATGTCGGGTGCAGGCGCGTTGTGGGGGATAACAGCTGTGATGACGCGATCTTGAAACCACACAGACTGCGGCCAGTGTTAAGGAAGACCCATCTCTTCTTTTCCCGTCGGAGCGGTAAATGACCCATTCCAATACGTCCGGACTGACACGCAGAACCCTTTTTGCTGGCGGCGGCGTTCTTGCCGCGGGGGCTGCGGGCGGCTGGTGGATCTCGCAGCGATACACCCCGCCGCATGACAATACGCGGCTGACTGTCGCAGAGGCCTTTGATCAGGCCGCCAGTGGTCAGGTGCTGTTGGTGGACATTCGCACGCCCGCAGAATGGCGCCGCACAGGACTGCCGCAGGGCGCGGTGCCGCTGGATATGCGTCGTCCGGATTTCACCACTGAACTGTTGCGGCTGACAGGGGGCGTCGCGGATGCGCCCGTGGCGTTGATCTGTGCGGGTGGCGTGCGCTCTGCACGCTTGTCTCTGCGTTTGACCGAGGCTGGGTTCACCCAAATTATTGACGTGCCTGAAGGGATGTTCGGCTCTGCCGCCGGTCCTGGATGGTTGAATTCAAAACTTCCCGTAACCAATTGGCAAGGATAGTTAAATGAAGATTAAGATTGCCGGTGCTATTGCAGGTTTTGCGTCCATGTTTGCCACTGGTTTTGCCACTGGCGCAACCGCGTGCGGCACCGGGGAAACCTGTACCATCGACAGTGGCATCTACGAAATCGCCCTGCCAAAGAACAGCGATGGGGCGCCCGTGGTTGTGTTTCTGCATGGCTATGGTGGGTCAGGCGCAAATGTGATGCGCATGCGCGGTGTGGTCGAGGCCGTGACCGCGCGCGGCTATGCGATGGTCGCGCCTTATGCGCTGCCGCGTCCAAATGGCAACCGGTCCTGGGCGTTCATTTCAGATTTTGGCGAACGGGACGACATGGCGTTCCTGCGCGATGTGGTGCGTGATGCCGCAGGGCGCTTCAATACTGAAGAACAAAACGTTGTTCTTGCAGGATTTTCTGCCGGTGCCTTTATGGTCAACTATGGCGCATGTGCGGATGCGGATGCATTTGCCGCCTATGCGCCCATTGCCGGTGGGTTCTGGCGACCGCAACCGCAAACCTGCGATGGTCCCATTCGCATGTATCATGCGCACGGTTGGAACGACGGTGTTGTGCCCTTGGAGGGGCGCATCCTTGGCGGAGGGCGCTGGGAGCAGGGCGATATCTGGGCCGGGCTCGAACTGTGGCGCGAGGCCAATGGATGTGACACCCATGCGCCGACTATGATGCAGCAAGACGGGGATCTGATGATCCGCAGCTGGGACTGTGGCGCGGGCGCAGAGATCACCTTCGAGCTGTTCCCCGGCGGCCATCAGGTGCCCCGAGGCTGGGCGGACCGAATGCTCGATTGGTACCAGGCTGATCCGGGCCGCCCAGAGGGCTGAGTTTTATTCAGCGGGGTGGGCTGGTCCTGCCCCGCTCAGCACTTGCGCGACCCAGCCGCGATAATGCTGCGCGGCGCGGGAGATTTGCGGCGCATTCAGATCTTCGGCGGTGCCCATCAGCCGTAAACGCAGACCAGAGAGGGCCGACAGCGGCACGGCAAGCACCAGCGACAAGGCAATTGGCGCCAGCCAGAGCGACACCAGCCCCAGACCCACACCAATCGCCAGCGCCACGCCGACCACCGTTTCCAGACCGTGGAATTTCGCCAGCGTGCCCCAGCTATAAGCGCCGCCATCGCGCATCTGCGGGGCCCAGCCTTTTTGCAGACCAAGGACGGTGCGGAACACGGCGATCATCTGCTGCACCATCAGGATCGGTGCATACAGGATCGCCAGAAGGATCTCGGTTGTCATCGACAGAAGGAACCGGCCAAGCCCGCCGAATTCGGCCATCTTGCGCCCCGTCAGGGGCAGGGCAACCACAGACAGCAGCTTGGGCGCCAGCAGCATCGCGTAAATCAGCAGCACCACCGCCACGTGGCGCGGCTCGCTCATGTCTGGCCATGACGGACGGGTGGGGTTGGCTTCGGAAAAATAGGTGATGACCGAGGCCTCCTCGGAGCGGCCAATCAGCGCCCAGATCACCAGCAGGGCAAACCACAGGGGCGCCATCAGATAGCCGATCGCCCCATGGGCCAGATGGAACCGCGACATAGCGTGAAAGCCGCGCGCACCGAGCAGCTGCAGGTGCTGCAGATTGCCCTGACACCAGCGCCGGTCGCGCTGCACATGGTCGATCAGAGTTGCGGGGGTTTCCTCGTAGGATCCGCGAATGCGGGGCAGGAAGCGCACGCGCCATCCGGCCCGGCGCAGAAGACCCGCCTCGACAAAATCGTGGCTCATGATCAGCTGCGGCTTGCCGCGCAGATTGCGCACCTCGGGCAGGCCTGCACAGGCGGCAAAGGCCTTGGTGCGGATGATCGCATTGTGGCCCCAGTAATTGCCTTCATGCCCTGCCCAACGGGCAAGCCCTTCGGCCAGCGCAAGGCCGTAGACGCCATTGGCAAACTGCTGCATGCGGCCAAAAACAGATTGCGCACCAATGAGTTGCGGGAAGCTTTGGATAAGCCCGGCCGACGGGTCACGGGCCAGCGCATTCGTAAGACGGCGGATCGCACGACCGGTCATCAGACTGTCGGCATCCAGCACCAGCATGGCCTCGTAATTGCCCCCCCAGCGGCGCACCCAGTCGCTGATATTGCCGACTTTGCGTGCGGTATTGTCGTCGCGACGCCGGTAATACAAGGCGATGTCCGGGCACATGTCAGCGCGCAGCGCCTCAACCGCGATGCGTTCCTGCTGCGCGATGGACTCATCGCGGGTATCCGACAGAATGAACATCTCGAACGTGTGGCCGCCACTGCGCGCGCGCAGTTCTTCCAGCATGGAGCGCGCATTGCCCAGCACAAAAGACGGCAGCTCGTTGTAGGTCGGTACCAAAAGCGCCACGCGCATTGGTGTGCGGGGGCCACGTTCCGGTGTCCAGTCCCGGCGGGACAGGCCAAACAGCCCCAGCAGCACAGTCGACACCGTGAAGGTGATCCAGAAGAAGTTGAACGCGATCAGCGCCAGCAGAACCCCTTCGAGCACCGTGGTGCCCCCTTGGGCAAACCAGCCCGAGATCACCAAGGCCAGCGCCAGCGTCGCCAGCATTGCGGGTGAAAACGTCAGGACACGCCACAAGCCGGCCTGCCGAGATTGGCCGCAATCGCTGATCCGTGCCGGGGCATCTGCGTCATGGAAATCGCGGGCGAAATCCTGCTCTGGCATGGCCAGCGGTGCGTCAGGGGGCAATAGGGGGCGCGGGTCAGGCAACATCAGACAGTCCACCTATAAAGCCACACTTCAGAGGCCGCCGCGCCGTCGCGGCGCAGCTGGGCGCGCAGCTCCACATGGGTTTTCTCGCCCGGATCAAAATAGAATGCCAGCCGCAGACCACCGGTTTCCGGGTTGCGCTGCAGGACACCTTCGCTGACCTCCGCGTGGGGCGAAGAGATATGGATGGCGTAATCTTCGGGATCCCCCTCCAGCAGCGGGTGGGCGGCATATTCCACCGTGACAATGCGACCCTCGCCGCCAAAGATCCGCGCGCCGCTGGTGGTTTCCACCACTTTGGAAAGGCCAAGATCCGGCCCCGGACCCCAGGTGAGGCGATAAGCCAGATCCACCTGTTCGCCCGCCGGATACGGCGTGGCAGGACGCCAGTAGGCGACAATATTGTCGTAGATTTCTTTGTCAGCCGGGATTTCCACCAGCGTCACAGCGCCCTTGCCCCAATGGCCTTTGGGCTCCACCCAGAGCGACGGACGGCGGTGATAAAACGCTTCCATGTCATTAAAATCGCGCAGCTCGCTGGCGCGTTGCACCAGACCAAAGCCCGCCGGGTTTTCATCGACAAAGGATGACACCTGCAAATGGGTCGGGTTCGCCAGCGGCCGCCACAGGACCTCGTCATTGCCGTTTTTCACCTGCAGCCCTTCACTGTCGTGGACAGCGGGGCGGAAGTCGTCAAAGCGATTGCGGTTGGTGGCGTCAAACAGGAACATTGATGTCAGCGGCGCAAGGCCTGCGTGGGTCAGATCCTCGCGCGGGAACAATGTCGCTTCGACCTCCATTGTGCAGGGCATGCCGGGCGTGATGTCGAAGCGGTAGGCGCCGGTCACGCTGGGGCTGTCCATCAATGCGTGGACGACCATGTTTTCCTGATCCGGGCCGGGGGCTTCCAGCCAGAAGCTGATGAAATCCGGGAATTCTTCGCCTTCGGGGTCGGCGGTTTTCAGCGCCAGACCACGGGCCGACAGACCATAGGCCTGCCCCGTGGCAATCGCGCGGAAATAGCTTGCGCCCTGGAACACGCAGAACTCGGTCTTTTTGCCATTGCCCTTCAGATCGGTGCGCAGACGGAGGCCCGAATAGCCGAGGCTCGCGTCATCGGACAGCTCGGGCGAGATCTCGTGCGTTTTGAACTTGGAGATGTCAAAAGGCACCAGCCGGTCGACGCCGTCTTCAACCGCGTGGATTTTTACAGGTCGCGGGAAATAAAGACCGGGTAGGAAGAAGTCGACATTGTAGCTGCGGTTGGTGTCGGCCCAGAGCGCGCGCGGCAACATGAAGCGGAAGGACTGGTATTCGTCATAGGACATATCCCGCCAGTCCTGCGGCACCTGATGGCGCGCGCGGTAGGGGCGTTCCGCCAGCGCACGGGCGCGGGCGACCACGTCATCGCGGGTAAAGGGCGTGGTTTCGCCCACGGCCAATGCGGGATGGGCAGCGGTCAGCGACAGGGCCGAGGCGCTCAGAAGGAAGGAACGTCGGGTGAGGGCGCTCATGCTTTGCGTCTCCAGGGATTGGACTTGAACCAGGCTGCGCCATAGGCACAGGCGATAATGAGGGCAAAGCCCGTGAGATTTGCGAAGGGGACGGTCACTGCGGTGCGTCCCATTTCATCCAGCGCGACGCCAATCATGCGGGCAAGCGCCATGGAAAACACAAAAACCGCGAGGCTTTGCTGGCCGACCTTGGTGATAACCGCCAGCAGGCCTGCCCAGATCTTGGCTGCCACGCCCTGACCACGCGCGATCAGGTTCTGGCCATTTTCACCGGCCACAATCCACGCCAGATAGGCCAGTGACAGAAAGTGGACATAGCGCAGCAGGCCAAAGTCCGTTTTCTCGCGCCACTCGGAGGTCAGCGGATAGGTCTTGCGGATCATCGCGCCTAGATCAGCATTGGCCGCCTCAACCCAGAGGAAGACCTTCCACGACCCGAAAGGCGCACCCAGGACAAGGAAGGCCACGGCCAGAGCCGCCAGCGCCCAATGCACCGGAGGCTTTGGCAGCCAGCCCTTCATGAAGGCAAAACCGGTGAAGAACAGCAGCTGCCAGCCAAAGGGGTTGAAGAACCATTCGCGTGCGGACCACGGCTCTGCCGGCAGGCTCAGCCCATTGGGGCCAAGGCCCAGCATATAGGGGTTTGCCACCAGCCATACCGCGACACAGAAGGCGGCGATGGCGCCGACATGGAGTTTCTCCAACGCCATGACAAAGGGCATCAGCCCCAGCACCACCAGATACATCGGCAGAATGTCAAAGTAATTGGGCACATAGGTCAGGGTGAACAGACCCAGCAATTGCTCGGACGTGTTGTTGAAGAAAGGTTTCAGGTTCAGCGACCCGATATAGGACTTGTCAAATGCCCCGCTCAGATCCAGCGCGGCCATACACATGGCGACAAAGAAAAACAGACCGATATGGGCCCAGAACACCTGCCAGCAGCGGAACAGCACACGGGCCGTGCCCATCAGCCAGCCGCCGCGCGCATAAGACCCGCCAAAGGCAATGGCCGACGCCATGCCAGAGCAGAACACAAAGATCTCGGTCGCGTCAGAAAACCCGAACCGCGCAGGGATCCAAGACGTCCAGGCATTGCCCGGCACATGGGCAATCAGAATGATGAACATCGCAATGCCGCGATAGAAATCCAGCCGTGGGTCACGCGGGCGCGACGCAGCGGGTTTCTGCGGCGCAGCCTGTGCATTGGCCGCAGGCGTATCAGCCGCCTTGGGACCGGGGAATGGCGCAATTTCAGCCATTGTGTTTCAAAATTCCTTATTCAGCAGGAACGCTGGTGGCGCTCCCGGAGTCTCGGCCCGTTGCAATCAATGCGCGGCGGGCCGCCGCGTAATTGTCTTCAGCGCCGCCACGCAGCGCGCGTCGATCATCCAGGATGGCTTCGACCGCGCCCCACTGGCCGGCGCGTAGGCCCGCATCAATGGTCATTCGCTCAAAAACATCCCGCTGGGCATGGCTGCCGCCGGCCAGTTGCATCGACTCGCGCACTTGCGACAAGCTCTTGAAAGCTAGGCCATAATCGCCTTCGCCAAAGGCCTCAAGGCCAGAAGCAGCAAGCGCGCCGGGGGTGGCCATTCTTTGCTCAGCTTCGGTGGAAGACCGCTGACCGTCGGCATGGATCCGCGCGACCATACGCTTGGCTTCGGTGTCGCGATCCCGGCCGGCAAGAGCCAGAAGATAGTGCAGATCGGCAAAGATCAGGCTGCCATCTTCGGTGCGGTTGGCACAGAGCTCAGAGAGTTCATCCCAACGGTTGCCGACAGCGTGACCGTCCAGCTCCAGACGCATCAGCAGCGAGGTTGCGTTCGAGATGTCGCGGTAGTCGTCGGTTTTGTCCTTGCGGACTTCCGCATCATACAGCGCCATCACCTCGTCGACCTGACCCAGGTCCAGATGCATCAGCGCCTTGTGCCACCAGACGTGATAGCGGAAGTTGTTGCAATGAGCCCATGCGGCCTCGCGCCCCGTCAGCCATTCCAGACCCGACTTGGCATTGCCCGTCATGTCGTGGACGTGGGCGACCGCATGCAGGCCCCAAGCATCATCCGGAGCAGTCCAAAGCGCCTGACGGCCAGTGACCTCGGCGCGGTCATAATCGCCGGTTTCCTCCAGCGCAAAGGCGTAGCAGCCCAGAAGATACCCATGCGCGGCATGGTCGGTGTCATAGGCAGGCATCACCCGTTCAAGCGAGGCCCGCATGCCAGTGCTGTCGCCAAGGATAAAGCGGATGCCGTGGGACAGTTTCATCGCCAGCGCGTCGGTGGGGCAGGTGGTCAGCACCTCTTCCATACGCGAGATGGCCTCGGACGGGCGGCCGGCCATCCAAGCCTCCAGCGCATCAATATATTTGCGTTCGCGCGGCAGCGCGCCTTCGTAACAGGTTTTGGCGGTCGCAAGCGCCTCTTGTGCCATCGGCAGCAGTTCGCGGCGCCCCAGCATCAGCAGAGACAGGCCTTTGATCGCGTGCGCCAGTGCAAATTCGGGCTCGGCCTCCAGCACCGCGCCCAGATGGGTTGCGGTGTCCGCGCCATGGGCCAAAACTCCAAGCTGGACGGCGTTCCAGTTCTCGAGCGATTTACGCTGGGTGAGGCTGCTGTCCTGTCCGAAAAGGTCATCTGTCATGCTTGGGTCCATCCGCTGGCTAAGCTTAAAAAGTCTTTGTCACCCATAAAGCTAGCCGAGTGTTACAGGTCGGGCGATCCTGCCTCGCGTTTTGGTGAAGTGCCGTGTGCGTTCTTACGCCGACGGTTTGATTTTTTGCGGTAGAACGGGCGGAATGTCGCTGAAATCGCATAAAAACACGCCTCTGCCGCGGGGGCAGAGGCGTGGATTTTCAGCAGTCGGCTGGAAATTTGTAACAATCCGGGACTGATTTGTTTCAATCACCCGTTTTGCACCCGTTTGGGGTGTCTCCTGTGGCCTCAAATGCCCGGTCCCCAGACAGAATCTCGGCGCTGTCGGCCCCGCATTCCGGCGGCGGGCGGCGGTAAGTGACCGGGGTGCGAGAGAATTTCAGCGGGTTGCCCAACAGGCGCACAGCTCCCGGCGCAGCCTGCATTTCCACGACCATGTCCCGCGCCGCCACCTGATCCGTGTTGAAGACCTGATCGAGTGTGTTTACGGGACCGGCGGGCACTTTGCGGGCCTCCATCGCGGCGATCATGGCGTCGGTTGTGTGGGCTGCGATGGCGGGTTTAAGGATGGTATTCATCGCGTCGCGGTGTTCCAGCCGGGCGGGGTTGGTGGCAAAGCGGGGATCCTTCATCAGGCCACTCAGCCCCAGAAAGTCCAACATCCGCGCGCATTGACTGTCATTGCCCACCGCAAGGATCACATGGCCGTCAGCCGTGGCATAGGTCTGATAAGGCATGATCGACGGATGGCCATTGCCACGGCGGATCGGCACCTGATCCGTGGCCAGATAGCTTGCGCCTTCATTGATCAGCCAGGCGATCTGGCTGTCCACAAGGGCCACATCGATCTGCTGGCCTTCGCCGCTGGCCTCGCGGTGGCGCAACGCTGAAAGGATACCGATGCAGGCATACATGCCGCACATGACATCGGCGATGCCAACGCCGACTTTCATCGGCTGGCCGTCCGGGTCGCCTGTCAGCGACATGATCCCGCCGTAGCCTTGGGCCATCAGGTCATAGCCCGGCTTTTCCCGGTTCGGGCCGGTCTGGCCGTAGCCGGAGATAGAGCAGTACACCAGACGCGGGAAGGCGTCTTTCAGGCTGTCATAGTCCAGCCCGTATTTGGCCAGCCCACCGGGTTTGAAGTTTTCGATCAGAATGTCGGCTTCACCTGCAAGGCGGCGGATGATCTGCTGGCCTTCGGGGCTGGAAATGTCCAGCGCAAGCGAACGTTTGTTGCGGTTGGCGCACATGAAATAGGGCGTCAGATCCGTGTCTTCCGCGATGGTCTTGCCCCATTGGCGGGTGTCGTCCCCGCCCGATTTGGGGTTTTCCACCTTGATCACATCCGCGCCCAGATCGCCCAGCAGCTGCGTGCAGGTGGGACCCGCTAGAATGCGCGACAGATCCAGCACCTTGACGCCGTTCAGCGCGCCATGGGGCAGCAGGTTAGAGACGTCCATCGTAGCCTCCGCGGTCGATTTCGCAGGCGATGACGGTGAAGCTGTCGGCGGCCATGGCTTCGGTCAGGGCGGCGCGCAATTCCGCGCGGTTTGTAACGCTGTGGCCGTTGCCCCCAAAGGCACGCCCTATCGCGGCAAAGTCGTGGCGGGCAAAATCCACAGCCGCATTGGACAGCTGGCGCTGGCGTTGTTTCAGCTCGATCAGCGCAAGCGAGGCGTCGACAAAGACCACAAAGATCGGCGCAAGCCCTTCCTCGGATGCGGTGGCAAGCTCGCCTGCGGCCATCAGGAAACCGGCATCCCCTGAGAAGCTGACCACGGTGCGGTCCGGCTGGGCAAGCTTACGACCGATTGCCATGGGCAAGGCGCAGCCCATGGTGCAGAGGCCAGAAGACTGGATCAGCTGGCGTGGTTCTGTGCAGGTCCACATCTGGCTGAGCAGGATGCGGTGCGCGCCGCTGTCTGCGGTCAGCAGGGTGTCTTGGGGCAGTGTGGCCATACATTCGGCAATAACCCCGGCGGGGCCCCAGGCGTCGTCCTGCGGGAAGGCGGTGGCGAGGGCGGATTTCACGGCAGCCGGTTCTTTGCCAAGCCACGTGTCGCGCGGTGGCGTGTCTTTGGACAGGGCGGTGAGGGTTTCAGGGATCGAGGCGATCAGGTTCAGACCGGCCTGATGCATGTAGTGGTGGTTTGGCTCTGCTGTCAGGTCAATCACCTTCTGGCGGGCCGGGTCCCAGGCATCGCGCCAGCCGGGGCGCATCTCAATGGGATCATAGCCAATGGCAAGGATCAGATCCGCGGCTTCGACCAAAGGCAGGAGGTGCTTGTCCGCCAAAGGGGACAGCCCCGCGCCACCGAGACACAGCGGATTGTCTTCCGGCAGCACGCCTTTGGCCTTGTAAGTGGTGACAAAAGGGATCTGATGGGTTTCCAGAAACGCGCGCAAGGGGGCGCTGGCGTCCTGGTAGAGCAAGTCGAGCCCCACCACAGCGAGCGGCTTTTCAGCCGTCGCCAGCCAGTCACGCGCCTGCGTCAAGGTTTCGCCGCTTGGCGCGGTTTTGCCCGCAGGCGCACGGGCAATGTTGCGTTCTCTTGCAGGTGCACTTGCGACCGTGATGGGCACATCGAGATGGACCGGACCATTGCGCCCTTCGGTGGCGATGGTGACAACCTTATCCGCGATGACCTCTGCCGCGTCTGCATCAAGACGCAAGCTCGCCTTGGTGATGGGCGCAAACACCGCCTGCTGGTTCAGCACCTGATGGGTGTAGGTTGCGGCCTCGGCGGCATCGACGCAGCCGGTGAGCACGACCATGGGCACCCGGTCCTGATGCGCATTGGCCACCACATTGATCCCGTTCAGCGCGCCGGGGCCAAGCGTTGCAAGCAGGAGCACCGGTGCGCCATCGGCGTGATGCACCCCTTCGCCAATGAAGCCCGCGCAGTTTTCGTGCTTGGCCAGATGTACTTTGATGCCTGCTGTTTCGAGCGCATCAACCAGCGTCAGCACCTCGCCGCCGGGCATGCCAAAGGCATGGCGACAGCCTGCTTTGAAGAGGCGGCGCGCCAGAACATCAGCGGCACGCAGAGGGGAGGGCGACGGGGAATGGGTCATCGGGCGGCATCCTGAAAAGCGTAATACCCCTCAGTCCTAGCGCGATCCGATAAAGATTACACCGGCTTAGATGCTGATCCCCCCTCACATGCGCGCGACTGCGCCGAGGGAAATGTTACAAAAACGCGCGTCCCGTGGGTTACGCCCAGCCTTTGCGGAAGAAATGCGGGCTGGCACCGAACTTGCGTTTGAACTGGCGCGAGAAATGCGTGGCATTGTTGAACCCCGACGCGACGGCGATTTCCGCCACCGACAGCGAGGTTTCGTTCATCAGGCCAAAGGCGTGGGTCAGGCGCATGTCGGAGTAGACATGCATCGGGCTTTGATCCAGATGCCGGGCAAAGAGCCGCTCCAGCTGACGGCGCGAGATTTCCAGCCGTTCGCAGAGTTCAGAAATCGACAGCGGTTCTTCGATGGTTTCCTGCATCAGCTGCAGGGCCGTCAGCAGGCGTTGGTTGCGGCTGCCGATGGCCACTGCGTAATTGGACTTCTGCGGCTTGGCGACCGATCCGGAGCGGGCATGCAGGCACATATCGGCAACAATGATCGCCAGCTGTTTGCCGTGGCGGGATTCGATCAGATTCAGCATCAGATCCGTGGCCGCATTGCCACCGCCACAGGTCATCAGTTTGTCGTTGATCTCAAACGAATTGGGCGAGGGGATCAGGTCGGGGAAGGTTTCAATAAACCCCGGCTGGTTTTCCCAGTGCAGTGTAAACGGCTTGTCGCGCAACAACCCCGCCTGGGCCAGCGCGAAGGCACCGGTGCAGATGCCACCGATCCGGCGGCCATAGCGGGTTTCGCGGCGCAGCCAGTTCAGCGTGGCCTCGGAGGCTGCCTCATGTGGTTCGACCCCGGCGCAGACAAATCCCAGCGATTCATTGGGCAGCGTCGACAGCGGCAGGTCCGGGGTAACTTTCATCCCATTCGAGCAGGTGATCGGTTGGCCGTCTTCGGTCATGATATACCATCGAAACAGGCAACGGTTTGTCACCTGATTGGCGATGCGCAGGGGCTCGATTGCGGCGGCCACCGGCAGCATTGTCGCTTTGGGCAGCAGCAGGAAATAAAAATCCAGTGCCGGGCCGTCGAATTCAAGGGCCAGAGACGCGGAGCCCGCCTTGGGTACGAACGGATCTTCTTGCATCGGCGACCTCCTTTCCTGTCGAGCGCCCCGTGCGTGGGGCCGTATGACGCGCTTCTCTTGCTAGCGTGCCGTGTCCTTGGAATGATGACGCTTTTCGACAAAGCGGGGGCGATTGGCGACATGGCGGCCTTGCATTTCGTCCAAAACGGGCTAGGTCGCGCTGATTTTGACGCGCCCTGTGACATCTTGTGACATGGGAGGGCTGCCGCGATTGGCGTTACCGCGCGGTATGTTTTCCGGCAGTTTTCGCGCGGAGTGACGGAAGTTTTTCACCCCTTACGAAAAATTAACCATTTTATGGGCAAGGCTGGGAGAACACGTGTGGCAAAGGCCTGCCAGACGGAAAAGCGCGTCGTTTCAAAGTCGCGGCAGGTGTGAAAACGTCCTGCACCTCTTGCAGGCCCAAATCCGCAGCACTAAGACTCAGGTAATATTCTGTCGGGTATGGTGCTTGGCAGAAAGTTCGAAGCAGGCAGGTCCAATGATTGATCCCAGAGAAACTTATATGAACACCCTCGTTCCCATGGTGGTTGAGCAAACCAGCCGCGGTGAACGCGCCTATGACATTTTTTCCCGCCTGCTGAAGGAACGTATTATCTTCCTCAATGGGCCGGTTCACGACGGCATGAGCTCTCTGATCGTGGCGCAGCTTCTGCACCTCGAGGCGGAAAACCCCTCCAAAGAGATTTCCATGTACATCAACAGCCCCGGCGGCGTTGTGACCTCTGGTCTGTCGATCTATGACACCATGCAGTATATCAAGCCGAAGGTGTCGACCCTGGTGATCGGTCAGGCGGCCTCCATGGGGTCGCTGCTGCTGACGGCTGGCGATCCGGGTATGCGCTTTAGCTTGCCGAATTCCCGCGTGATGGTGCACCAGCCCTCTGGTGGTTTCCAGGGTCAGGCCACCGACATTATGATCCACGCCGAAGAGACGCTGAAACTGAAAAAGCGCCTCAACGAGATCTATGTCAAACACACCGGTCGCGAGTACGAGGAAATCGTCAACGCGCTGGAACGCGACAACTTCATGTCCCCGGAAGAGGCCAAGGAATTTGGCCTGATCGACGAAATCGTCGAGAACCGCGCCGTTGGTGATGAAGAGACAAGCTGATTAACCGCTTTTGAAAATATCACGCGCCCCACAGGGGGTGGGGCGCGTTTTGACATTGTGGCCGGTCTGGGATCATCCTAAGCTGGCATAAATCCGGGGCAGAAGACCTTTAAGACGCCAAGTCCCGGGGCGGATGAAAGGGTAACCATGGCGACGAACTCCAGCGGCGACAGCAAGAACACGCTTTACTGCAGCTTCTGCGGCAAGAGCCAGCATGAGGTACGCAAG
Organism: Tritonibacter multivorans; assembly: GCF_001458415.1. GTDB lineage: Bacteria > Pseudomonadota > Alphaproteobacteria > Rhodobacterales > Rhodobacteraceae > Epibacterium > Epibacterium multivorans. The sequence continues at coordinate 212,339 of NZ_CYSD01000042.1, forward strand.
CTGATCGCGGGTCCGACCGTGTTCATCTGCGACGAATGCGTTGAGCTTTGCATGGACATCATCCGCGAGGAAACAAAAGCCTCCGGTCTGAAGGCCACCGATGGTGTGCCGACCCCAAAAGACATTTGTGGCGTTCTGGACGACTACGTGATTGGTCAGGCCACCGCAAAACGCGTTCTGTCCGTCGCGGTGCACAACCACTACAAACGTCTGAACCACGCCCAGAAGGCCGGCAGCGATATTGAGCTGGCGAAATCCAACATTCTGCTGATCGGCCCGACCGGTTGCGGTAAGACGCTTCTGGCCCAGACGCTGGCGCGCATTCTGGATGTGCCCTTCACCATGGCCGACGCGACCACGCTGACCGAGGCGGGTTATGTCGGTGAAGACGTTGAAAACATCATCCTGAAGCTGCTGCAGGCCTCTGAATACAACGTCGAACGCGCACAACGTGGCATCGTCTATATTGACGAGGTCGACAAGATCACCCGCAAGTCTGAAAACCCCTCCATCACCCGCGATGTGTCGGGCGAGGGCGTGCAGCAGGCGCTCCTGAAGCTGATGGAAGGCACCGTGGCGAGCGTGCCGCCGCAGGGCGGTCGCAAGCACCCGCAGCAGGAATTCCTGCAGGTGGACACCACGAACATCCTGTTCATCTGTGGTGGCGCTTTTGCCGGTCTGGATAAAATCATTGCACAGCGGGGCAAGGGCTCTGCCATGGGCTTTGGCGCGGATGTGCGCGACAATGATGACCGCGGTGTGGGCGAGCTGTTCAAAGAGCTGGAGCCCGAAGATCTGCTGAAATTCGGCCTGATTCCGGAATTTGTCGGCCGTCTGCCGGTTTTGGCGACGCTGGAAGATCTGGACGCAGATGCGTTGATCACCATTCTGACCAAGCCGAAGAACGCGCTGGTGAAACAGTATCAGCGCTTGTTCGAACTGGAAGACACCGAACTGACCTTTACCGAGGACGCGCTGAAAGCGATTGCCGACAAGGCAATCCAGCGTAAAACCGGTGCCCGTGGTCTGCGCTCCATTATGGAAGACATCCTGCTGGACACCATGTTCGACCTGCCGGGTATGGACAGCGTGACCGAGGTTGTGGTGAACGAAGAGGCGGTGAACTCTGACAAGCAACCGCTGATGATCCACGGCGAAGGCGAAGCAAAAGAGCCCGCATCCGCTGGGTAATCGCTTTTGCGCATCGGTATTGATCTGATCAAGGGAATGGCCAATGTCGCACTGACATTGGCCTTTTTCTATGGGTGTGGATGGTGGCTGTTTGTGGGCTGGCCCGTGCAAACGCGGCGTGTCGAAGATCCGATTTTTGCGACACACTTCTTTGAGGGACTCTTGCCAGTAGCGGAAGTTCTTCAAAGTCGACGATACAATCCCAGAGGGGAAACGTGGGGATGCACCTATGCGATTGTTCGGATCGGCGATCCAATGCCGTTGCATCCACCAAGCCGTGACTTACGGGAGCGCCCTGTAGATCCAAAAGATCTAATCCCATGGGATTTTCATTTCGGCGGCGATTGGCGGGAAACCCCAGCCGCAGCGCTCGGGCCAAACATCAAAGATTCGATCGGCTTTTGCCAAATAGACTGGCCTGAAACACTGGTTCAGGAGATCCGCGACGCATTGGCGACGCCCGGCGGCTGGTATGTGCGCGATGTCTCGAGCGAGACGGTTTACCTTTATGCTCCGAAACAAAGGCTTGCGGCGCGGGTGCGTTTTGGGGATTAACGTCGCCAAACAGGAAAGGAAAAACCATGACCATCAAACGCATCTCTTCTGGCGGTGAATTCGAAGCGAAAATCGGCTATTGCCGGGCCGTAGTGGCTGGCGGTTTTGTGCATGTTGCAGGCACCGTTGGTGCGGGCGACACCGTCGAAGAACAGTGCAAAGCGGCGCTCGACACCATCAAAGGGGCGCTGGAAAAAGCGGGCTCCAGCTTTGCTGAGGTTGTGCGCGTGAACTATTACCTGCCCGACGCGGCAGAGTTCGAACCCTGCTGGCCGATCCTCGCCGAAGCCTTTGGCGAAAACCCACCAGCGGCCACCATGGTAGAATGCAACCTGATCGACCCGAAATTCCGGATCGAGATCGAACTGACCGCGCTGGCGCCGCAGGCTTAAGTCAAAAATACATGGGCAATCCCGGCCGGTTCGAGCCGGGGTGCCTTGCCCCGACTATGGTCAGAGGGATTTCCCGGATGTAAACGTCAGGCCAAGGGCCGCACTTGCGTGTTGCAGATCGGGATAAGAAAACAGCCGGTCCAGCAGGGGCATCAGCCAGACGTCCGGGTGTTTGGATGGATCAGAGACCTGCACAGCCCCCGCAGTACCCGACACTTTGATCCGCTTGGCTGAAAAGCTCTGGGGGGCCGCTGAGGCGGTATCCTGTGTGTGGGCGTTGTGCTGGTAGAAAAAGAACGCCAGCGTCAGTGCCGTGCACAGCAGTTGAAGCAAGACCCGTGCCATTTGCGTTTCCTTCCAAGGGTTAAACCGTTCTTAGGTTCTCTCCCTTCATATTTCCCGTGAATTGGGCCGGATTTGGGGCCGTGGCGCGACGGCAAGGTGTCACAACACATGACAAATTTAGGTGCGCGCCCTTAGCATCTGGACCTCTGTCGGAAATTGGGCCATACAGCGAAGCAGCATTTCGGAGGCACCCATGGGAATTCTGAACACTCTATTGAGCGCCGTTACCTGGTGGAACGGAGCAACCCTGAACACGATGATCTTTACCCGTCGCCACGGGAAAAAGGTCGGCGAAGACGAGCAGGGCAATACGTTCTATCGCAACGCAGACGACAGCAAACGCTGGGTGATCTTCAATGGCGAAGCCGAAGCCTCGCGCATTGGCGCCGATTGGCACGGCTGGCTGCACCGCACTTTTGACGAAGTGCCGAGTGAGAAGCCGCTGAAGCGCAAGGATTGGGAACAGCCGCATCAGGAAAACCTGACCGGCACCATGCTGGCCTATGCGCCGGCAGGTTCGATCCGCGCCGGTGGAGAGCCCAAGGATCGCCGCGATTACGAGGCTTGGGTGCCGGAATAACGGCCCGCACCCAACGCGACGGATCAACGAATTTTTTCGGAGCCAACTCATAGGTTGGCGCCGCCAGAAGGCAGGATGAAAATGTCTCAAAACACGACCGAGGTTCTGGTTGGCGGGGTGGTCCTTGCTGCCGCAGTTGCATTTGGGGCCTATGCCAGCCAGGTGGCCGGTGTTGGCGCCGGTGGTCAGACCTACGACCTGAGTGCGTCATTCCGGTCGCTGGAAGGGGTCAATGTTGGCACCGATGTGCGTCTGGCTGGCGTGAAAATCGGCACCGTCACCGATGTTGCGCTGAACTCGGAAACCTTCCGCGCCGACACGACCTTTGCGGTCGAGCAGGGCGTCGCCATCCCCGACGACAGCGCGGTGGTGATTTCCTCGGAAGGGCTGTTGGGCGGCAACTTTGTCGAAGTCATGCCGGGCGGCTCGCCCTATAACCTCGAAGCGGGTGATGAAATCACGGACACCCAAGGCGCAGTGAGCCTGATTTCGCTGCTGGTCAAGTTTGTTTCTGGCAGCGGCGACTGAACATGATCCAGACCTTGGCGCGTTCCGCAATTGCGATCGGCGCTGCGTTGCTGGCTCCGGTTGTGATGAGCCCGGCCCACGCGCAGAGCATCACCGTAGAAGAACTCGACCCGCTGGGCGATGGGCAGGATGATGGCGCGCGTCTGACCACGCTGCAACCCGCCCAGTCCGTCGAACAGGGGCGTGCAGACAGCGGTGCCCTGGGTGAGTTGCGGGCCTTGGACAAGGTCAATGGTCACACGCAAACCTCCGAGCTGCCTGTGGGCGGTTCCGCGCAGATGTTTGGTGTGCTGGTGACCCTGCATGAATGCCGCTACCCGGCGGACAATCCGACAGGCGACGCCTATGGGTTTGTCACCATTCGCAACCCGCAATCGGGTGCGGTGAAGTTTCAGGGCTGGATGGTGGCGTCTAGCCCGGCGCTGAATGCGCTAGATGATCGCCGTTATGATGTCTGGCTGCTGCGCTGCAAAAGCGCCTGAGGCGACGGGATCTCGGGGCTTAGAAAATCCCCCTCCATCTGCAACGCAACTGCAAGGCGATTGCGATAGTCCGCGCGCGGGATCTCTTGCCCGCCCAAGGACGCCAGATGCGGTGTGATGAACTGCGTGTCACAGAGGCCAAAGCCTCCTATGCGCAGCCGGTCAATCAGATAGGCCAGCGCGATTTTTGAGGCATCCGTGCGCCGAGAAAACATGCTTTCGCCAAAGAACGCGCCCCCCAGCGACACGCCATAGACGCCGCCAACCAGATCCTGACCATCCCAGACCTCGAGAGAATGGGCAAAGCCAAGGGTGTGCAGTTCCAGATAGCGATCAAAGATTTCGTCATTGATCCAGGTCTCTTCCCGGTCCGCACAGCCTTCGACAACGCCCGCAAAATCGCCATTGACGCTGATGCCATGGCGGCCTTTGCGAATGCGTTTGGCGAGCGATTTGGAGATGTGAAACCCATCGAGCGGCAGGACGCCGCGCTGTTTGGGGTCGACCCAGAACACCTCTTCCGCGTCGCGGGTTTCCGCCATGGGAAACACACCGCTGGCATAGGCGTGCAGAAGAAGATCGGCTGAAAGCTCCATAAGTCTTACCTAGCACAAAAGAAAAAGGGCGACAGCCTCAGCTTCGCCCTTTTTTATCAGTTGCTTACTATCGTCACGTTCTTATTCGGGGAACGTGCGGTCCAGCCATTTTTCCAGCCAGTGGATGTTGTAGTTGCCGCTCAGGACGTCGTCTTCCTGCAAAAGCATCTCAAACAGCGGGGTCGAGGTGTCGACCCCATCCACGATCATCTCTCCCAGCGAACGCGCCAGACGCGCCAGCGCCTCGGGGCGGTCGCGGCCGTGGACGATCAGCTTGCCGATCAGGCTGTCGTAATAGGGCGGGATGGAGTAGCCGTCATAAAGCGCAGAATCCATGCGCACACCCAGACCACCGGGCGCGTGATAGGCGGTCACTTTACCCGGGCAGGGGGCAAAGTTCGGCAGACGTTCGGCGTTGATGCGGACCTCAATGGCGTGGCCGTTGATTTCCAGCTCTTCCTGCTTGAACGACAGCGGCAGGCCGGATGCGACGCGGATCTGTTCGCGCACGAGGTCCTGACCAAAGATCGCCTCGGTCACCGGGTGTTCCACCTGCAGACGGGTGTTCATTTCGATGAAATAGAACTCGCCATCCTCATAGAGGAATTCGATGGTGCCCGCGCCGGAGTAGCCCATTTTACCAATCGCATCGGCGCAGATTTTACCGATACGGGCGCGCTCTTCTGGGGTGATGCAGGGGCCGGGGGCCTCTTCAAACACCTTCTGGTGGCGACGCTGCAGCGAACAGTCGCGTTCGCCCAGATGCACGCCATTGCCTTTGCCATCGCCAAAGACCTGGATCTCGATGTGGCGCGGACGCTGGAGGTATTTCTCCATATAGACTTCGTCGTTGCCGAAGGCGGCTTTGCCTTCAGAACGGGCGGTGCGGAAGGCCACTTCCAGCTCGTCCTCGGTCAGGGCGACTTTCATGCCGCGACCACCACCACCGGCGGTGGCCTTGATGATGACCGGATAGCCCATGTCTGCCGCAACTTTCTTTGCGGTTTCATAGTCCGGCACACCACCGTCAGAGCCAGGAACGCAGGGGATACCCAATGCCTTCGCGGTGTCTTTTGCGGTGATTTTGTCACCCATCTGACGGATGTGCGCGGCAGAGGGGCCAATAAAGGTCAGGTCGTGGTCTTCGACGATCTGCACAAAATTGGCGTTTTCCGACAGGAAGCCATAGCCCGGGTGAATCGCCTGCGCGCCGGTGATTTCACAGGCGGAGATGATCGCCGGGATCGACAGGTAGCTTTGCGCCGAAGACGGCGGGCCAATGCAGACGCTTTCGTCGGCCATGCGCACGTGCATGGCGTCGCTGTCGGCGGTCGAATGCACGGCCACGGATTTGATGCCCATTTCGCGGCAAGCACGGATCACCCGGAGGGCGATCTCACCGCGGTTGGCAATCAGGATTTTGTCAAACATCTGGGTTGCTCCCCTTACTCGAGGATAACCAGCGGTGTTCCGAACTCAACCGCGGCGCCGTCTTCGATCAGGATGCGCTTCACGGTGCCCGACTTGGGAGAGGGGATGTGGTTCATGGTCTTCATTGCTTCGACGATCAGCAGGGTGTCGCCTTCGCTAACCTGTTGACCAACCGAGATAAAGGATGCGGCACCCGGTTCCGGCTGCAGGTATGCGGTGCCAACCATCGGGGAGGTCACGGCGCCCGGATGGGAGGCGGGATCTTCGCTTGCAGCCGGGGCTGCGGCTGCGGGTGCTGCGGCGGCAGGGGCAGCTGCTGCGGCGACGGGGGCGGCGGCGGGCACTTGCATCTGTACCGGTGCGGCCACTGCGGTTTGGCGGGACACACGCACGTTCAGGCTGTCGTCATCGCCGTATTCGCGTTTGACCTGAAGTTCGGTCAGGTCGTTTTCGCGCAGCAGCTCGGCCAGAGCCTTGATGAATGCCACGTCTGCGTCATGTGCTTTGTTTGTCATTTTCTTCCTCGGCAGAGTCCTGATGGCCCGGTTGTCTCCGGGCTAGAATTTTGCAGCCTTATAGGCCATGGATGACCATAAGGAAAGCGGGCTCGTATTCGTCGCTAACATGGTGACAGTTGGCGCTATTTGCAATGAGATATTGCGGGGAATGGCAGCATGGGGCGTGCCAGAAGGGGGCTTTCGCCCTTAAAGAGGCATGCCCGATAGTTTTGCCACCAGTTCCGGGAGCTTACGTGCCTCGAATTTCTCCAATAGGCGGGCACGATGGGTTTCGACCGTCCGGTAGGACAGATCAAGCTGGCGGCCGATTTCTTTGGCCGACAACCCGCGGGCGGTGAAAATTGCAACTTCGCGTTCGCGGGCGCTTAGGGTGACGACGGGCCGTTCGCTGGACAGATCGGCAAAGCTCCAGACGCCGGTTTTAAACGGGTCATCCGGCGTCACGGACCGGCCCCGCACCCGGCACCAGAACAATTGCGCATCCGCACGTCGCATGATCCGTTCATCATGATAGAGCCCGTCCGGCGCTTCGCTGAGTTTCAGAACCTCGCCAATCCGGTTGTAGTCTTCGCTGCTGGGGTAGAAATCGGCAATCGGCCGGTTCAGCAGATCAGCCACCTCGGCGCCAAAGGTGGCGGCAAACTGGCGGTTGCAGCGGCGAATGATCCGGTGATCCAGAACGGCAAGTCCCAGCGGCGCATGGTCAAAGGCGAGATCGGCAATTGTGTCAGCGTCAGAAGTCATGGTGTCAGATAACCGCGAAGCATGGCCGGAGAAAAGAGAAAGTGAAAAGAAAAAACCGGCCACCCCATGTGTTCAGTGGGGGACCGGTCAGGCGGCCGAAAATTGGCCAAGGCGTCGACCTTGGGGCATTCTCCGGCGGGGAGAGTTCGGATCAGATCGCCAGATATTCGGCGCGCAGCTCTTCGTTTTCCAGAACCTCGGCGGCGGTGCCGTCAAAGACAATGCCACCGGTGTCGAGGATCACCGCTCGGTCAGCAAGCTCCAGCGCGCGCACGGCATTCTGTTCGACCAGAATGGTGGTCATGCCCTGTTCCTTGATGTGGATGAGGGTCTTTTCGATCTCGTCCACGATCACCGGCGCGAGGCCCTCGTAAGGTTCGTCCAGAAGCAGCACTTTGATGTCCCGCGCCAACGCCCGCGCAATCGCCAGCATCTGCTGTTCCCCGCCCGACAGGGTGACGCCTTCCTGTTTGCGGCGTTCGCCCAGACGCGGGAACAGATCATAAAGGCGGTCAATTGACCAGCCAATGGGCGGCGCGATTTGCGCCAGTTGCAGGTTCTCCTCGACCGTGAGGCCGGGGATAATGCGGCGGTCTTCGGGGACCAGGCCAAGGCCCGCAGCGGCGGCCTCGTGGGATTCCATCAGGTGAAGCGGCTGGTGATCCAGCCAAATTTCACCCTGTGTCACCATGGGCGAGCCGGTGCGCGCAATCGACCGCAGGGTCGAGGTTTTGCCAGCCCCATTGCGGCCCAGAAGGGCGAGGATCTCGCCTTCGTGGACGTTAAAGTTGATGCCCTGCACGATATAGCTTTCGCCGTAATAGGCGTGCATGTCCCAGACCGACAGAAAGGCTGGCGCCGTGGTAGCCTGATTGGCGTTCTTGGAGAAATCCGGTTTGACGTTCATGATTTTTTCCTTTCTCACTCAACTGGTCCGAAAACCGGTGTCCACTTTTCGGTCCGGTTTCGGGTTGAGTGACGTGCCTCCTTACGCCGTTTCGCCCAGATACGCTTCGCGCACCTTCGGGTTGCCACGGATGTTTTCGGGATCGTCTTCGACCAGCGGTGTGCCCTGCGCCAGAACGGTGATCCGATTGGCAAGGGAGAACACCACATGCATGTCGTGTTCGATGATCGCGATGGTGATATCGCGCTGGTCCGAGATTTCCTTCAGCAGGTCGATGGTGTTGTTGGTATCGGCCCGCGCCATGCCGGCGGTGGGTTCATCCAGCAGCAGAAGACGCGGTTCCTGCGACAGGCACATGCCAATTTCAAGGCGGCGTTTATCCCCGCGCGACATCGCAGCTGCATGCATGTGCCGCTTGTCGGCCATGTTCATCTCTTCCAGCATATGCTCGGCTTTCTCCAGAACGTCCTTTTGGGACATCACATCGGAAAACGCATTCATTTCAAACGCGCCATCGCGTTTGGCAAAGCAGGGGATCATCATGTTTTCCAGAACGCTCAGATCGCCAAAGATTTCAGGCGTTTGAAACACGCGGGAAATGCCCATTTGGTTGATCTCGTAAGGCGCGCGGCCCAGCACGGATTGGCCGTCAAACATGACAGAGCCCGTGTCCGGGATCAGCTTGCCCACCAGACAGTTCAGGAGGGTGGATTTACCGGCCCCATTTGGGCCGATAATGGCGTGAACCGAGTTCTCTTTCACCGAGAGGTTCACATCACCAAGCGCCTGCAGACCGCCAAAGCGTTTGCCGACGTTTTTGACTTCGAGAATACCCATCGTAAGCGCTCCTTATTCTGCGGGGGTTGTCTTGGTGGTGGATTTTTTGGCGCCACGGTTGCGGAACCAGCCGTTCACACGTTGTCCGCCTTCGACCAGACCACCGGGCAGGTAGATCACCACCAGCATGAACAGGATGCCCAGCGTCAGGTGCCAGCCCTTACCGATGAACGGGTAGAGCACATTGACCAGAAGATCTTCGAGCCCATCCGGCAGGAAGGCGAACCATTCGTGCAGGATGGTGGAGTTGATCTTGGAGAAGATGTTCTCGAAGTATTTGATGAAGCCTGCGCCCAGAACTGGACCAATCAGGGTGCCAACACCGCCAAGGATGGTCATCAGAACAACCTCACCCGAAGCCGTCCACTGCATCCGCTCCGCACCGGCAAGCGGGTCCATGGAGGCCATCAGGCCACCGGCAAGACCTGCATACATGCCAGAGATCACAAAGGCCGCCAGCGTATAGGGTTTGGAGTTCAGCCCGGTGTAGTTCATCCGCTGCTGGTTGGATTTCACCGCGCGCAGCATCATCCCGAACGGGGACCGGAAGATGCGGATCGCAACATAGAAAGACACCAGCATGATCAGCGCACAGAAGTAGTAGCCGACATTGAAGGTAAAGGACCATGCGCCCAGGGCCAGCTCTGCGCTGCTGCGCATCTCAAGTCCAAAAATGCTCGGCACCGGAATATTGCCGCCTGCGGTCTGGGAGACGCCCAGAATACGCGGATCATCCAGCGCCAGCTGCAGGCCGGTCTCGCCCCCGGTGATCGGGGTCAGAACCGAATAGGCCAGCGCGAACATCATCTGCGCAAAGGCCAGCGTCAGGATCGAGAAGTAGATGCCCGAGCGCCGCAGGCTGACAAAGCCAATAACCAGCGAGAACAGGCCCGCAACGATGACCGACAGGATGATCGCCGGCACCACATTCATGCTCAGCAGTTTGAACATCCAGACCGCCGCATAAGATCCCACACCAAGGAAGGCCGCGTGACCAAAGGACAGGTAGCCGGTGAGGCCGAACAGGATGTTAAATCCAATGGCAAAGACGCCAAAGATCACAAATCGCTGCATCAGGTCCGGATAGCCCGCATTGAACTGCGCCATGGCGCTGTCGGCAGGGAAAGGGTTCAGGATGAAGGGGGCGAACATCGTCAGCACGGCCACAATCACAAGCAGGCTGAGATCGGTTTTTTCGAGTTTGAACATTGTCTTAGTCCTCCATCACGCCTTTGCGACCCATCAGGCCACGGGGACGGGTGAGAAGAATTACGATCGCCACCAGATAGATGATGACCTGGTTGATGCCGGGGATGATGTCGATCACCTCGCGCATGGAGGCAAAGCTTTCGAGGATACCAAGCAGGAAGCCTGCCAGCACCGCGCCCGGAAGCGACCCCATGCCGCCGACGACCACCACAACAAAGGACAAGACAAGGAAATCCATACCCATGTGGTAATTCGGCGAGTTGATCGGCGTGTACATCACACCCGCAAGGCCCGCGACCGCAGCGGCGACCCCAAACATAATGGTGAAGCGGCGGTCGATGTTGATGCCCAGAAGCCCCACGGTCTCGCGGTCCGCCATGCCGGCGCGAACCACCATGCCAAAGGTGGTGAACTGCAGGAAGGCAAAGACGCCACCAATGATCACAGCTGCAAAGCCGAAGTAGATGATCCGCCAGTAGGGGTAGATGATCAGGTTCGGGTCAAAGCCAAGCGCTGCGCCGAAATCAAAAGACCCCTTGAACGCATCGGGCGCGGGGGTCGGGATCGGGTTTGCACCATAGAAATACTTGATCACTTCCTGCAGCACGATCGCCAGACCAAAGGTCACAAGGATCTGATCCGCATGCGGGCGCTTGTAGAAGTGTTTGATCAGGCCACGCTCCATAATGACGCCAACAGCGATCATGATCGGAATGGCAAACAGCAGCGACAGCGGCACCGCCCAGTCGATGATGGCATCGCCTGTGGCCACGCCAAAGATGTCATGCACGTAAGGCACCTCGACCTTCAGCGGATTGCCAAGGAAATCTTTCTGCGTGTCGTCGATGATCGTATGGCTCAGCGTCAGAATGCGGCTGAGGGTGACGGCACAGAAGGCGCCGATCATGAACAATGCGCCGTGGGCAAAGTTCACGACGCCCAGCGTGCCGAAGATGAGTGTCAGACCCAGCGCAATCAGCGCATAGGCCGAGCCCTTGTCGAGCCCGTTCAGGATTTGAAGAATTATTGCGTCCATGGTCCCACCCTTTGGAAGTCCGAGTGCAAGTGCGTGTACGCAAACAACAAAGCACCAAGCCCGTCGCGAGCAGGGCCGCGGGCGTCATGGCATTTTTGCTGTGTTGCGGGTGCAGGGACGGCGGACCTTTGGGAGTTGCTCCGCCGCCGAAAGGACCGGTCGCGAACGACCGGTCACACGCGCTTAGGCCCCGTTGTTGCAGGTGCCGAGAGCACCGCCGGAGAATTGCGGGTGATCCGGTGCATAGGTCACCTGATCCGCCGGCGTTACTTCGACGATTTCCAGAAGGTCGAACTCGGACGTCGGGTTCTCTTTCCCCTTCACGACCAGCACGTCTTTGAAGCACTGGTGGTCGTCGGCGCGATACAGCGTCTTGCCATTGCCCAGGCCGTCGAACTCGAACCCTTCGAGCGCTTCGGCAACCGCGCAAGGCGCAAACGAACCTGCGCGCTGAACGGCATCCGCATAAAGCAGGGTCTGCACATAGCAGGTGTGCGCGGCCTGAGACGGCGGGAAGCCGTATTTGGTTCCGAACGAACGGACAAACGCCTTGGAGCCTTCGTCCTGCAGCGACCAGTGCCAGTTGGTGGAGCCAAAGATGCCCTTCACGTTTGCACCCGCACCTTTCGCCATCAGGCGAGAGTAAAGCGGAACAATGATCTGGAAGTCTTTGCCGTTCACCTGCTTGTCGCGCAGGCCGAACTGAACCGCATTGGTCAGCGAGTTCACCATGTTGCCGCCGTAGTGGTTCAGAACCAGCGTATCGGCGCCGGACTGCAGAACCGGAGCGATGTAAGACGAGAAGTCCGTTTGAGTGAGTGGGGTCTTCACCGCTGCAACTGTTTCCCAACCCATGGCCTCGGTCGAGGATTTCACCGCTTCTTCCGTGGTGTAGCCCCAGTTGTAGTCCGCGGTCAGGTGATAGGCTTTGCGGTCGGTGCCATAGGCATTGGCCAGAACCGGCGCCAGCGCCGCACCGGACATGTAAGAGTTAAAGAAGTGGCGGAAGCCATTGGCCCGCTTATCTTTACCGGTGGTGTCATTAGAGTGGGTCAGACCCGCCATAAAGATCACACCAGCTTCTTGGCAGAGCGCCTGAACGGCCACAGCCACACCAGAGGACGAACCACCGGTGATCATGATCGCGCCGTCTTTTTCGATCATCGATTTTGCAGAGGCGCGCGCCGCGTCAGATTTGGTCTGGGTGTCGCCGGTCACATATTCGACCTTCTTGCCCAGGATGCCGTTGCCCTGAAGCTCTTTGGAGCTGAAGGTGGGCATCATACCGCCGTCGCCGCCACCGTTCAGGTGCTCGACCGCCAGCTGATAGGCGCGCAGTTCGTCCGCACCCTCGTCCGCATAGGGACCAGTTTGCGGCACGTTGAAGCCCAGCGTTACCGTGCCGCCCGTGGGCTCATTGGTAAACGCATGGGCGCTTTGTGCTGTAAAAATCGTCGGCACCGCAAGACCGGCACCTGCAACAGCACCTGTCTTGAGCATACCACGACGGGTCACGTCAGTCTTAGACATGTAGTTCCTCCCTAGAATGTAAGATGACGCGTGGCTCCTCACTTCCACGCTACATCTGCAACTATGTGCAAAACTACTATGGGAGGCACTGGTAAAGTCGCGCAATAAATCCCTTGTTTTAAATCGTTTTCCAGTAAAGAAATGAACAGGGAGGCCCGTTTTCTGTAAATTTACTTATGCTGCAACGCGGAAAGTGATTGAATTAACGGGCAGGGAGGACGCGCACTGGGAGGGTGCCAATGCCAGCACAGGGGCTAGCCAAAGGCGCAACCGCGGCCGGATCGAAGTCCGGGGCGCAGGATGTGGGCCAAAGTTTGACCGGAAGCCGCATCCGCGAGCGCCGTTTGATGGCCGGCCTGCGCCAGGCTGACCTTGCACAGCAGGTAGGCATTTCTGCGTCCTATCTCAACCTTATTGAACACAATCGCCGCAGAATTGGCGGCAAACTGCTGGTAAATTTGGCACAGGCGCTTGGCGTCGAACCTTCGCTTTTGACCGAAGGGGCCGAAGCCACGCTTTTGGCGGCCCTGCGGGAGGCGGCGGCGGATGCCAACAGCTCCTCTGCGGAAATCGACAAGCTCGAGGAATTTGCGGGCCGCTTTCCGGGCTGGGCCGAGGTCGTGTCAGCAGCCCATCGCCGGATTGCCACGTTGGAGCAGACCGTGCGGACCTTGTCGGACCGTCTGACCCATGACGCCCACCTTGCGGCGTCCCTGCACGAGGTGCTGTCCACGGCCGCCTCGATCCGCTCAACTGCGTCGATCCTTGCGGAAACCGGCGAACTGGAGGCCGAATGGCGCGACCGGTTTCACCAAAACCTGAACGAGGACTCCCTGCGGCTGGCTGAAAGCAGCCGCGCTTTGGTGAGCTTTCTGGACGAAGGCGACACCAGTGCGGAACGGCGTGGCGTGCCGCAGGAAGAAGTCGAAGCGTTCTTTGCCGAACATGATTTCCATTTTGCTGAACTCGAGGCCGGGCGCGCCCACGCCGAAGAACTGATTGGGGAAAGCCCTCAGCTGGAAAGCGATGCGGCGCGGAAAATGGCATTGCGGGCGCTTGATCAATATCTGGAAGACGCGCGTCTGCTGCCCATGACCGCCATGGACGTGGCGCTGGCAGGACAGGCAGAGCTGAACCCGGCGGCCCTGGCGCAGGAGTTTAATGTGGCCCTGCCGGTCATGCTGCGCCGTTTGGGGGTCCTGTCCGAAGAGGTGCTGGGGCGGCCCTCGGGTCTGGTGATCTGTGATGCGTCGGGCTCGATCCTGTTTCGCAAACCCGTGCGCGGGTTCAATTTGCCACGTTTTGGGGCATCTTGTCCGCTTTGGCCGCTGTTTACGGCGCTTACGCGCCCGCATCGCCCGATCCGCCGTCGTGTTATGCAGCAAAGTGGTTCGGCCCGGCCGTGTAATACCTTTGCCGTCAGCTGGGCAGAGGGCCCGGTGGATTTTCAGACGGATCCAATGCTGCAGGCGGTGATGCTGATCCTGCCCGAACAGGATCAGGAAGGCAGTGCCCCGGCGACAGAGGTGCCGCAAAGCCTGGGGTCCAGCTGTCGGATCTGCGCGCGACCTGCTTGTCCTGCGCGACGGGAGCCCTCGATCCTGCGGGATGCGCCTGAAACATTTTGACACGGGCGCATCGGCCCCGGTCACGGGTTTGGATAATTTTATGTCGTCCGGGTGACAGCTTGGGTGACATTTCCAATTTCCTGGTGCATGATCGCGCCCTGCACCGGGAGGAGCTCTGCGGCTGTTTTGCAGGAACAAAACGCAGCCATAGGGCCGGTGCAAGGAGAGGAAGGGAGAATGGCAGGAATGTCTGCGGCTATGGGCCACGTTCTGCTGGTGGAAGACGAGATCAATATTGCTGAGGCAATTCGCTTCCTGCTGACCCGCGAGGGCTGGCAGGTGGATGTGCATGCCAATGGCAGTGATGCAGTGGCAAAAATCACCGAATGCGCCCCCGATCTGGTCATTCTGGATCTGATGCTGCCCGGAAAAAGCGGGCTAGAGATCATCAAGGAGCTGCGCCAGCAAGACAGCTTTTCGGATTTGCCAGTGCTGATGCTGACCGCGCGCGGGGCGATCAAGGATCGTGAAATGGCTGAGAAGGCCGGGGTCACACGGTTTATGACCAAACCTTTTGCCAATTCCGAAGTTCTGACCGCAGTGCGTGATCTGCGGGCGCAAGCGTTGCAGCGGCAGGGCGCATCGGACGCAGAAGCAGGCAGCGTTGCCGCTGTGGCTGCCAAGCAGGGCTGACCCCGGTGCCGATCCGCAATGACGGGGCAGGGCAGCGCGACGAACGTCTGGCCCTTTTTGTTGAAAAAGCCACCTATCGCCGTCGGCGGTTGATGGATATCGCCCGTCTGGCCCCCATTATGGGGGCGCTTCTTTTTGCGGTACCGCTGCTGTGGCCAGCCGACACCTCCGAACCCGGAGAGGCCGTGCGCACCTCGGCAGCGATGATTTATGTGTTTTGCGTGTGGACCGTCTTGGTCGGCTTCGGGGCGGCTTTTTCGCTCGCGGTGCGGCTCTGGGCGGTGCATTGGACCCATCGCTCTGATGCTGAGGCGCTGGTCGGTCCGGTCGGACAGACCTCGCCCCTGATGGGGGCTGAGCAGAGGCCAAAGCAGTCTCCAGAGCAGACCACGTCCGGAGGCCCTCTGGAATGACGTTGCTGAACCTTCTTGGGCTGGTGTGCCTGAGCTATGTGGCGCTTTTGTTTCTTGTTGCCTTCTGGGCGGATCGTCTGGCCGAACGGGGGCGCGGCAAACGCTTTATGTCCTCGGCGATGATCTACACGCTGTCGCTGTCCATCTATTGCACCGCCTGGACCTTTTATGGCGCAGTTGGATATGCGGCGCGGTCGGGGCTGGAATATGTCACGATCTACCTTGGGCCGACGCTGGTCATGATCGCCTGGTGGTGGGGGCTGCGCAAACTGGTCCGGGTTGGTCGCAGCCAGCGGATTTCCTCTATCGCGGACCTTTTGTCTTCGCGCTATGGCAAGTCCAATACGTTGGCAATCTGCGTCACGCTGCTCGCGGTGATTGGTGTGACACCTTATATTGCCCTGCAACTTCAGTCGATCACCCTATCGTTGTCCGTCTTTGCCGAGGCCGATGGCCTGCAGGGCTATGATCAGTCCGGCACCGTGTTCTGGATTGCGGCGGGTCTTGCCGCTTTTGCCATCCTGTTCGGCACCCGCAACCTCAACGCCAATGAACGCCACCACGGGGTGGTGATGGCGGTTGCGCTGGAGGCGGTGGTCAAGATCGTTGCGCTGATCGCGGTGGGGATCTTTGTCGTCTGGGGACTGGCGGGCGGCGTGTCGGATGTCTTGGATCGTATTGACGCCTCGGACCTTGGCCGCTGGCAGGTGGACGGGTCGCGTTGGGCGACGATCACCTTTCTGTCGGCGGCGGCCTTTGTCTGCCTGCCGCGCATGTTTCAGGTCATGGTGGTCGAAAACGAAGACGAACGCCACCTTCAGGTCGCGGCCTGGGCCTTCCCACTGTATTTGCTGCTGATTTCGGTCTTTGTTGTGCCAATCGCGGCGCTCGGGCTCGAGATGCTGCCGGAAGGCACCAACCCCGACCTCTTTGTCCTCAGCCTGCCGATGGCCGCGGGGCAAGAGGGGCTGGCGGTGTTGTCGTTCCTCGGTGGCTTCTCCTCGGCCACTTCTATGGTGATTGTTGCGGCCATGTCGCTGTCGACCATGGTGTCGAACCATATTGTGATGCCGATTTGGCTGTCGGCGCAGACCGGGGAAGAAGGCGCATCCGTTTCAGGCGATGTGCGCAATATTGTCCTGATGTCCCGGCGTCTGGCCATCGCTGCGATCATGGCGTTGGGATATGCCTATTATCAGGCCTCGGGCGGGGGGGATGCGCTGGCGGCGATCGGGATTATTTCCTTTTCCGGCATTGCCCAGATCCTGCCCGCGCTGGTTGGCGGCCTGTTCTGGCGCGGGGCCACGCGTCTGGGCGCTTTGGCCGGGTTGCTGACCGGGTTTGGCATCTGGATTTACACGCTGTTTCTGCCCGAACTCGGCGGGGCCTTTTTGCCGCCCAACTGGCTGGAGGTCGGGCCCTTTGGGCTGGCGTGGCTGCATCCGCAGGCCTTGTTTGGCATCACCGGGCTGGATCCGATTGTCCATTCGGTCCTGTGGTCGCTGAGCCTGAACACAGCGGCGTTCTGCTTTGTGTCAACGCTGACCTTTCCGACGCCGCTCGAACGGTTGCAAGGGGCGCAGTTTGTTGATGTCTTTGACCATTCCGCCGGTCCCGGTGGCTGGCTGGGGTCCGTTGCACAGGCCGAAGACCTGATGATCATGTCCCAGCGGATCCTTGGCCCCGAAGAGGCGCAGGCGTTTTTTCAGCGGGAATTGGCGCGACAGGGCGGGCCTGGCCCCTTGCCAGAACCCACGCCCCGATTCCTTGAGGCGCTGGAGAAGGAACTTTCGGCCTCGATCGGCTCTGCGGCGGCCCATGCGATGATCGGCCAGATTGTGGGGGGCGCCTCGGTGTCGGTGGATGACCTGCTGGCGGTGGCGGATGAATCCGCACAGATGCTGGAATACTCCGCTCGACTTGAGGCACAATCACAGGAGCTGCAGCTCACCGCGCGCAAACTGCGCGAAACCAATGAACAATTGACCCAGCTGAGCCGTCAGAAGGATGAATTCCTGAGCCAGGTCAGCCACGAGCTGCGCACGCCGATGACCTCGGTGCGGGCGTTTTCCGAAATCCTGCGCGACACACCCGATCTGGCCACCGCAGACCAGCAGCGGTACGCCACCGTCATTCACGACGAGGCCCAGCGGCTGACACGGCTGCTGAATGATCTCTTGGATCTGAGTGTGCTTGAAAACGGTCAGGTGTCCCTGAACCTGTCCGAAGGAAAGTTGGGCGAGGTACTGGATCATTCGGTGACTGCGGCGCTGGCAGGGGCGGACACGCAGGTGGAAATTCGTCGCGAACACAGCCGGGAAGCGCTGGTGCTCCACACCGATCTGGATCGTTTGGCGCAGGTGTTCATAAACCTCATCGCAAACGCGCAAAAATACTGCGTCGCCGACCACCCGGTTCTCAGAATTGTGGTTGAAGAGCTGGGGGATCTGGTTTGTATCGATTTCGTGGACAATGGCGAAGGCGTGCCCAGTGACAAGCGAAAAGTAATTTTCGAGAAATTCTCGAGGGTTACGCCCGAACGCGCCGGCGGTGCAGGGTTGGGGCTGGCCATCTGTCGCGAGATCATGTTGCGCCTTGGCGGCGATGTTACCTATGTTCCGGGAAACACTGGCGCGCGGTTTCGCGTGACTTTGCCGCTGCAAAACTCCTGAAGACTTAAATTAGCTGCAATGCGGCTAAATCCGTAAAGGTCTTGGTAACCGTCACTGAGATAAAACCGGTGCAAACGGGTGTGGAAGGCTCAGGTTCATAATCTATGACTGACAAGGATCAATCGCAGCAAGACATGAAGCCAGTCGGAGGACTGGCCCGTAAGCTTGCGGCGACAAAAGAAGACAAAGGTAGGGTCGGCGGGTCCCTTACATTGAAGGCGCTGCGCCGCGCGGTCGCGCGCGCGGCAGAAGACCTGTGCGAATTGCCGATGGCGGTCATTGCCGCCCGTCAGAACAACCGTAAACCCGAAGATTTGACAGCGCTTCTGTCTGACAAACACCTGCTGGTTTTGCTTGACTGCCCAAAGGGGCGCATTGGCGCCGCGACGCTGGATGCGGCCGCCGTGACGGCGTTGATCCAGAAGCAGACCATGGGAGCCGTGATGGGCATGGCGGGCGACGAACGCGCCTATACCCCGACCGATGCTGCGATGGTGGCAGAGTTTCTGGAAAAGCTCTTTGGCAAAGTTGTTGAGATCCTCGAGGAACAGCGCGACCGCGACATGTTCGAAGGCTACCGTTTTGGTGCGCAGATCGAAGATGTTCGGACCCTTGTTCTGGGGATGGAGGCGGATGACTACCGGGTTATCAACCTCAATATCGACCTCGACTGCGGCAAGATGCAGGGTGAGGTTCGGATCCTTCTGCCGGAACCTTCGGCCGAAGAAAATGCCGAAAGCCAGCAAATCCGCGGCCCCCGTATTGGCGCAGGCGTTGGCAGCATGCGCGCCGAACTCAGCGCGGTGCTGTGCAAGGCGAAATTGCCGCTGCGCGAGTTTACGTCGCTGAGGGTTGGCGATCTGATGCCATTGGACCAGGCTTACCTGTATGAAACCGATCTGCTCGCCATTAATGGCACTGTGGTTGCCAAGGGGCGCATGGGGCAGATGAACGGTTCCAAGGCCGTTCGGATCAACGTTGGCTCCGTTAAACTGCCGGGGCAGGGCGATGGCACGTTCTCTGATCAGGTTGGCGGCGGTGCTGCGCCTTCGGAGGCCGGAATGGGGCTGTCTATTGCGGCGCAAGGTTTGCAAGAGCCTGGCGGTCTGGGCGGTGATCTTGGCGGCGGCTTAGGCGGTGATTTTGGCGGCGGCTTGGGGGGCGACTTGGGCGGAGGTCTCGGTGGCGATCTGGGTGGCGATCTGGGTGGTGGCCTTGGCGGTGATCTAGGCGGCGATTTGGGCGGTGGCCTGCCAGATGACCTGCCGCTCACTCTGGATGAACCCGGCGGCCTGCCAATGGGCGATCTTGGGGGCGATCTTGGTGGTGACCTTGGCGGCGACTTCAATGCGGAAAACACCGCCGTTGAAATCTCGGATCTTGCAGGGCTTGGCGGCGATCTGCCGGATCTGCCTGAAACGGGCACCTAACCCGCTGAAATACAAACAGCCTTAAACAGAAAAAGCGCCCCATAGGGCGCTTTACTTGGTCGATGTGTCATGCCCGAAATCACAGGGCCTTAGGACGCGGCGATCGCGTCCAACGTGGGGCGCAGACCGCTCAGGTCATAGCCTGCCTCTGTGGTTGCCGTCATAATCGTGTCGACATCCAGATCGCTGGCCTGACCCAGCGCCCAGACAACCGAACAGCGCGTGCCCGAGGCACAATAAGCCAGCACCGGCCCCTCGCAGCCCTCGTATAGCTCGCGCTGGAGGGCGACGTTTTCTGCGTTCATGGTCTGATGCGTCAGTGGCAGCACCTTAAACGTCAGCCCCGCAGCTGTGACCGCAGCCCCGATTGCATCGGCCTGATGGCTCGGCGGCACTTCGGCGTCCGGGCGATTACAGATGACGGTTTTGAAACCAGCCGCAGCAATAGCGGCAACATCCTCGGCAGAGATCTGCGGCGAGACCGAATAGCGGGGGGTGATCGTGCGAATGTCCATGCAAGTTCCTTACGACTTTGCCGGGCCCCGGTCCAGATCGAAGCGCATCTGTGACACGGCTTCCCTGGCGATTCCCAATCCGCTCTCAGAATCACCGAAACCCGTGCGAGCATACAATCGTCCGGCCTCGTTGAGACGCGCTTGCACTGTGTCTGCTTAAAAAACGATCTCTGGGTTTCGGGCCGCCGACCTGCTGCAGTGCCGCGAAGACGTGAAGCCCCCTTTCAAGACGTCGCTCGCGCAGGCGGCCATGGGGGCTCAGGTCCCAATTTGGGGGTGCGGCTTTCCTTGGGTTTGTCAGGTCGGTAATGATGAGATCCCATCAAAAACGGTGGCCTTGTCTTATCTTATTGCATTGACAGTACTTCTTGCAGTGGGATCTGGCGCGCGGCGCCAGTTGGCATGTCACACTGGCCGGAAAGGCACGGAAGACGGCTTTGGAAGGGCGGCGCGTAGGGGGCGGGTGTCTTCACGCAAGAGTTGCGGGATGCGCGCGTAAGGTTACAAGGGGAGACAACCTATAATAGAATTGATACGCTGCTGCGCAGAATTTGACGGGGTTTCTTCGCTGCGATGCGAGATCAGATTATGGTTAAAGATTATTCAAAAATATAACTTTTTTGCGACAAAGCGCCTCAAAATTGAGGTGTCGCTTGATGCAACTCCGGATTGCGGTATTCTTCAATTGTGCCGGGGTGCGCGCCAACTGTTTTCGAGCGATCGGCACTTTTGGGAGGAGATTAACGATGACTATGGACGAATTGATGTCGCGGGCCACCGCACTGGAAGAAAGCATTCGAGCAGCCAATCCGGCGCACCGGCTCGAGCTGCTGCCAGAGTTCAGTGGTTTGCTTGCGGGCATTCGCAAAGCCGGTGGATCCATCCCCGGCAGCTTGCGCGGGCTCGAACATGTTTTGAATGAAGAATTGGCGGAAAGTCGTTTCGACAATATGCCGGTCTGATCCCCATTCGAACATTGGATCACCCAGACAGGATCGCAGGACGTCGAGCAGGGGCCTCCTGCAATCCGATCTGAACAAAAAACGCCCGGGCCAGCGCCGGGCGTTTTTGCGTCTTCCGAAGGGAACGTGCGATCAGGCCAGAACCAGGCCAACCATGACCAGCATCAATCCCAGCACCGACAGCGCCAGCGCGCCCAGGTTCATGGGCAACACCCCTTGCAACACCGCGCGCAGGGCCTCGTCATCCAGGTTCTGGCGTTTTGCACGCACCACGCGCAGGACACAGAACACAAGCCCCACCATACCGGCCAAGGTCAGGGCGCCACCGGCCCAGATCAGATACTCCATCGTGCTCTTACCTTCTCAGTCGCAAAATCTCACATGCGGGTAGCGCAACATCTGTGCCCACGCAACTGCTGTTGGTGGGGCGAAATTGCCGCTTTGCTGCCGATCACGGCCATCACCGCTTGCGGGACGGCGCGCGCGCTTGTATTTCCCTCGTGATCGAACAGGGCCAATCCGGGCACACACCGGAGCCTTGAGGCCACTAGCGGATGGAGCCGACCCATGGACATGACCGAAGAAGAAAAGATTGAAAACTACCGCGTCACCGCGGGTGAACTGCGCCAGTTCATTGAACGTTTCGAGCGTCTGGACGAGGAAAAGAAAAACCTCGCTGAACAGCAAAAAGAAGTCATGGCCGAAGCTAAGGCACGTGGTTACGACACCAAAGTGATGCGCAAAGTGGTCGCGTTGCGCAAGCGCGACGCCAATGACATCGCCGAAGAAGAAGCGGTTCTGGAGATGTACAAGGAAGCGCTTGGCATGCAGTAAATCTGCTGTGGCCTTTGGGCTGCCAAGGATAAGAATTTCGACGGGGCAGGACAGCACAGTCCGGCCCCGTTTTCTTTTGCGTTCGGTTTGGAATCACTGAATTCCCGACGGATTGGCGCTGGTTTGGGGGGGATTGCGCGGTGAATGGCCGAAGCCCGAGGATCCGCTTATGATTTCAGCAACTGTCTTTAGTCTTGGGTTTTCAGCACATTACCGTTGTTTCTGCGGGGGCAGTTTCAAATTTTTCCGAAAGGCCAAAATTTTACCAGTTGATAAAAAATAGAGCTGTGGCAGCATAGAGGAAAGACAAGACCCAAAAATCTATCCAATCAGGGAGATACCCAATGGCGACCAGCCACCAGGCATCCGGGATCAAGTCGGGGCGTTTGTCCTCTGTCGACATCGCTGAAAACTTCGGGGA
Organism: Tritonibacter multivorans; assembly: GCF_001458415.1. Taxonomy (GTDB): domain Bacteria; phylum Pseudomonadota; class Alphaproteobacteria; order Rhodobacterales; family Rhodobacteraceae; genus Epibacterium; species Epibacterium multivorans. The sequence goes on from NZ_CYSD01000042.1 coordinate 234,728, forward strand.
TCTGCATGCGCCCTATGACGCCCACGAGGCGGCGGTTGCGGCGGATCGGTGTTATTTCTGTTTTGACGCGCCGTGCATGACGGCATGCCCGACATCTATTGATATTCCGCAATTCATCCGCGAAATTCAGGCCGGCCACGCGGAAAGCGCCGCTAAGACAATTTTGGATCAGAACATTCTGGGCGGCATGTGCGCGCGCGTTTGTCCGACCGAGACCCTGTGCGAAGAGGCCTGTGTGCGCGAAGCCGCCGAAGGCAAGCCGGTTGAAATTGGCCGTCTTCAGCGCTTTGCCACCGACACCGTGATGGAGAAGGGTATCCACCCGTTCACCCGCGCAGAGGCCACCGGTAAGACGGTCGCGGTTGTGGGCGCGGGGCCCGCAGGTCTGGCCGCCGCCCATCGCCTTGCGATGAAGGGCCACGATGTGGTGGTGTTTGAATATAAGTCCAAAGCGGGCGGGCTGAACGAATTTGGCATTGCCGCTTATAAATCCACCAACGATTTTGCCGGGCGTGAAGTCGAATGGTTGATGCAGATCGGCGGCATCACTGTCGAATACGACAAAGGTTTTGGCAAAGGTCTGACCCTTGATGGCCTGAAGGCCGAGTATGACGCGGTCTTCTTGTCCATCGGTCTGGCAGGCGTCAATGCGCTGCGCGCAGCGGGCGAAGACAAAGACGGCGTGCGCGATGCGGTCGATTTCATCGAAGATGTGCGACAGGCAGATGACCTGAGCGCGCTGCCCGTGGGGCGCAATGTGGTGGTGATCGGCGGTGGCATGACCGCTGTGGATGCCGCGGTGCAGTCGAAACTGCTGGGCGCGGAAAACGTCACCATTGCCTACCGCCGCGACCGTGATGCGATGGGGGCCAGCCGCTTTGAACAGGATCTTGCGGCCTCCAAGGGCGTGAAGCTGATGTTCAATGTGATGCCCAAGGAAATCATCGGCAATGGCGCCGCAGCTGAGATTGAACTGGAATACACCGATATCGTGGAGGGCCGCGTCACGGGAACGGGCGAGACCACGCGTCTGGCGGCCGATCAGGTGTTCAAGGCCATTGGCCAGACGCTGGAAGGCGCGCCGCAGGAGCTCGCGATCGAAGGTGGGAAGATCCAAGTGAACGACGCTGGCCGCACGTCGATTGCAGGCGTCTGGGCCGGGGGCGACTGTGCCTCGGGCGGCGAAGATCTGACCGTGACCGCCGTGGCCGAAGGCCGCGACGCCGCTGAAGACATCCACAAGAGCCTTATGGCCTGAGCCAGTTGGGACCGTATCCCGGTCACCGACAAGCAGAATAGGGAGAGATCAAATGGCTGATCTGACGACAGAATTCCTCGGTATTAAGTCTCCGAACCCCTTCTGGCTGGCCTCTGCGCCGCCAACCGACAAAGAATACAATGTCCGTCGCGCCTTTGAAGCGGGCTGGGGCGGTGTGGTCTGGAAGACGCTGGGCGCAGAAGGCCCGCCCGTGGTCAATGTAAACGGCCCGCGCTATGGCGCGATCTGGGGCGCGGATCGTCGCCTTCTGGGGCTGAACAATATCGAACTGATCACCGATCGCCCGCTCGAGGTGAACCTCGAGGAAATGACCCGCGTGAAAAAGGACTATCCCGACCGCGCGCTGATTGCTTCGATCATGGTGCCCTGCGAAGAAGAGGCGTGGAAAAAGATCCTGCCGCGCGTGGCGGAAACCAATGCCGACGGGATCGAGCTGAACTTTGGCTGCCCGCATGGGATGGCCGAACGCGGCATGGGATCGGCTGTGGGGCAGGTGCCAGACTACATCCAGATGGTGACCGAATGGTGCAAGCAGTATTATGACCGCCCGGTGATCGTGAAGCTGACGCCAAACATCACCGACATCCGCCACCCGGCGCGCGCGGCGCAGGCGGGCAATGCCGATGCGGTGTCGCTGATCAATACGATCAACTCCATCACCTCGGTCGATCTGGACAATATGGCGCCGGAGCCGACGATTGGTGGCAAGGGGTCGCACGGCGGCTATTGTGGTCCGGCGGTGAAACCGATTGCGTTGAATATGGTGGCAGAGATTGCCCGCGATCCGGCCACAGCCGGCCTGCCGATTTCCGCCATTGGCGGTGTAACCACCTGGAAAGACGCGGCTGAGTTTATCGCGCTTGGGGCTGGCAATGTGCAGGTCTGCACGGCGGCGATGACCTATGGGTTTAAAGTGGTCGAGGAAATGATCTCGGGCCTCAGCCATTGGATGGATGAAAAAGGCTATACCTCGATCGAGGACTTCCGCGGCATGGCGACCCCCAATGTCACCGATTGGCAGTATCTGGACCTGAACTATGTGGCCAAGGCGAAGATCAATCAGGACGATTGCATCAAATGCGGCCGCTGTTTTGCCGCCTGCGAGGACACCTCGCATCAGGCGATTGCCATGTCCGAGGACCGCACCTTTACCGTGAAGGATGACGAATGCGTGGCCTGTAACCTCTGCGTGAATGTCTGCCCGGTTGAAGGCTGTATCACCATGGAGGAGGTGCCCGCAGGCCAGTTGGATCAGCGCACCGGCGAGGTTGTTTCCGACGAATACGCCAACTGGACGACCCATCCCAACAACCCATCCGCGGTTGCGGGCGAATAAAATTTCATCGGGCGGGGCGGGGTCTCGCCCGATAATCAGGCGGTGCAAAATGCCTGAACCTCCACACCTTCCTCCGCTGACCTGTGAAAACTGAAACGCCGCGCATTTTGCGCGGCGCTTTTTGTCTGTTTCCAGCCGGGGTATGTCGCAATTCGAGTGCCTATTTTTGCAGCACGCCACCGCGGTCAATTGGCAGGGGTCAGCATTTTCCGATAGAGATTTTCAAGAAATTCTTCAGCGCCATCCATTGGGCCGTCCGGCGCCATAAGGGTGCGCACCTGCACGTCGAAATCCGCGTAGTGCTGGGTCAGCGACCAGATTGAAAACAGCAGGTGGCGGGGGTGCACGCGGGCCAGCTTTCCCTCGGTCATCCAAGTTTCAAAGATCATCACCGTGTCATCCACCAACACCCGCAGATCAGTGGACAGTTGGTCGATCATCCGCGGCGCGCCCTGGACCAGCTCATTGGCAAACAGGCGGCTTTCGCGCGGCATTTCACGGCTCATCTCGAGCTTGCGACGGGTATATTGTAGAATTTCTTCAAGGGGTTCGCCGTCAGCGTTCAAGTCGCGCAAAGGGGCAAGCCAGCTGTCCAGAAGCTGCGACAGAAGGGCGGTGAAAATCTCTTCCTTTGATGGGAAGTAGTAAAGTAGATTGGGTTTGGACAGCCCTGCAGCTTTGGCGATCTGGTCGACGGTCGCGCCCCGAAACCCATTTTGCGAAAACACGTCCAACGCGGCTTCGAGGATCGCGGCACGGTTTCGTTTCTGAATACGCGTCAGGCTTCTTTCAGAGGTTGTCACGGCAATGCTTCTTTCTATTCCCGGCCCCGAATTGCAGTAAGCTGAGAGAGGTTTCGGGGCGATAAAATAATTTCGCCTGTTTTTCGCTCACTTGTCCAGCCGAAGGGCAAGTTTGCTGTTTTCGCAATACGCAATTTCTTGACTGATGTCACGCCGGTGTTACCGTGAGTTTGACCAGTTGGTCAAATGTTCCTCCGACGTACATGTTTTAGATGATCGTCAAAGGGCAATTGGCCAACGTCAGACCACAGCCACGGAGCGGCGCGCAGGCGCATGGCTCATGGTCCGCCACCAACCCCGAGGGCAGAGCCCCGGACGGCAGGGCCGCAGGGAAGGAAGTACTGGATGACAGCACTCGGTAAAAATCTGAAGATCGACGGCGACCGTTTGTGGGACAGCCTTATGGACATGGCCAAAATCGGCCCCGGTGTCGCAGGCGGCAACAATCGCCAGACCCTGACGGATGAGGATGCGGAAGGCCGCGCGCTGTTCCAATCCTGGTGCGAGGCCGCAGGCTGCACCATGGGGGTCGACACGATGGGCAATATGTTTGCCACCCGCGCAGGTGAAGACCCGGATGCGCTGCCGGTCTATATGGGCAGCCATCTGGACACCCAGCCCACCGGCGGCAAATACGACGGTATTTTGGGTGTTCTGGGCGGGCTGGAGGTGATCCGTTCGCTGAATGACATGGAAATCAAGACCAAACACCCAATCGTGGTGACCAACTGGACCAATGAAGAGGGCACGCGTTTTGCGCCTGCAATGCTGTCTTCTGGGGTGTTTGCGGGCAAGCACAGTCAGGACTGGGCCTATGGCCGCGAGGACGCGGAGGGCAAAACCTTTGGCGATGAGCTGAAGCGCATTGGCTGGGTTGGCGATGAAGAGGTCGGCGCGCGTAAAATGCACGCGATGTTTGAACTCCACATTGAACAGGGTCCCATTCTGGAAGCCGAGAAGAAAGACATTGGCGTTGTCACCCACGGGCAGGGCCTGTGGTGGCTGCAGTGCACGGTGACCGGCAAAGATGCGCACACGGGCTCGACCCCGATGAATATGCGGGTGAACGCGGGTCTGGGCATGGCGCGCATGACCGAAGCGGCGCATCAGATTGCCATGGCGCATCAGCCCCATGCGGTGGGGGCTGTCGGGCATTGCGATGTTTATCCGAATTCGCGCAATGTGATCCCGGGCAAAGTGGTGTTCACGGTTGATTTCCGCTCTCCGGATCTGGGCAAGCTGACCTCCATGCGCGAACAATATGAGGTGAAGGCCAAAGAGATCGCCGCAGAGCTGGGGCTGGGTCTGGAGATCGAACCGGTCGGTCATTTTGATCCTGTCACTTTTGATGAAGGCTGTGTCGGCGCAGTGCGCGGCGCGGCGGAGCGTTTGGGCTACAGCCACATGGATATCATTTCCGGCGCCGGCCACGATGCCTGCTGGATCAATGATGTGGCGCCCACCGCAATGATCATGTGCCCCTGCGTTGATGGTCTGAGCCACAATGAGGCGGAAGAGATTTCCAAGGACTGGGCGGCAGCGGGCACGGATGTGTTGCTGCATGCGGTGCTGGAGACGGCCGAGATCGTGGCGTGAAATCTGGGGGCACTTGATATCTGAGGACTCTTGGGGGCTCTGCCCCCAAACCCCCGGGATATTTGTAAAAAGATGAAAAAGGGGCGGTGGCGCCCTGTGACGGAACAAGCTGAAACAAAAGCGGCGGCAGATCGCAGTTTCAACGGGAGATATGAAAATGACCAAAGTCATCAAGAACGGCACCATTGTGACCGCTGACCTGACCTATAAGGCCGATGTTCTGATCGAGGGGGGCGTGATCACCCAGATTGGTCCGGACCTGAAAGGCGATGAGGTTCTGGACGCCACTGGCTGCTATGTCATGCCGGGCGGGATCGATCCGCACACCCATCTTGAGATGCCTTTTATGGGCACCTATTCCTCGGATGATTTCGAGAGCGGCACCCGCGCAGGTCTTGCGGGCGGCAGCACAATGGTTGTCGATTTTGCCTTGCCGAACCCGGGCGAGAGCCTCTTGGATGCGCTGAAGCGGTGGGACAATAAATCGACCCGCGCCAATTGCGACTATTCCTTCCACATGGCGGTGACCTGGTGGGGCGAGCAGGTCTTTGAAGACATGCAGACCGTCATTCAGCAGCGTGGCATCAATACATTCAAGCATTTCATGGCCTATAAGGGCGCGCTGATGGTCAATGATGACGAAATGTATGCCTCCTTCCAGCGCCTCGCGGAGCTGGGCGGCATTGCCATGGTGCATGCTGAGAACGGCGATGTGGTGGCGGAACTGTCTGCAAAACTGCTGGCTGAAGGCAACACTGGCCCCGAGGCGCATGCCTATTCCCGTCCGCCGCAGGTGGAAGGTGAGGCGACAAACCGCGCGATCATGATTGCCGATATGGCGGGCGTGCCGCTTTATGTGGTGCATACGTCGTGTGAGGAGTCCCATGAGGCGATCCGCCGCGCGCGGATGCAGGGCAAGCGGGTCTGGGGCGAGCCGTTGATCCAGCATCTGACGTTGGACGACAGCGAATATATGCACCCCGATTGGGACCATGCCGCGCGGCGCGTGATGTCGCCGCCGTTCCGCAATAAGCAGCATCAGAATTCGCTGTGGAATGGTCTGCAATCGGGTTCGCTGTCGGTTGTGGCGACGGACCACTGTGCCTTTACATCCGAGCAGAAGCGCTTTGGCGTGGGGGATTTCACCAAGATCCCCAATGGCACCGGTGGTCTGGAAGACCGGATGCCGATGCTGTGGACCCATGGGGTCAACACCGGCCGTCTGACGCCGAATGAGTTTGTGGCCGTGACCTCGACCAATATCGCCAAGATCCTGAACTGCTATCCCAAGAAGGGCGCGGTCCTGGTGGGCGCAGATGCGGATCTTGTGGTTTGGGACCCGGAAAAATCCAAGACCATCACCGCGGACAGCCAGCAGTCTGCGATCGACTACAATGTGTTTGAGGGGCAGGACGTCAAGGGCCTGCCGCGCTATACGCTGACCCGGGGTCAGGTGGCTGTGATGGACGGGGAGATCAAAACTCAGGAAGGTCACGGTAAATTCGTGGAACGCGAACCCAACACCGTGGTCAACAAAGCGCTGTCTACCTGGAAAGAGCTGACAGCGCCGCGTCCGGTTGAGCGTACCGGCATTCCTGCGACGGGGGTCTAAGACATATGCTGAGCCAGGCGGAAATCGAAGGGTTCGGCGATGCCCAACCCGTTCCCAGCCAAACTGTGATTGAGGCCCGCGACCTGAACCTCGTGTTCGGGTCCGGGGAGACCGCAGTGCAGGCGCTGAAGGATGTGAACCTCACCATCAATAAGGGTGATTTTGTCTCCTTCATTGGCCCATCGGGCTGCGGTAAAACCACGTTCCTGCGCTGTATTGCAGCGCTGGAACAGCCCACCGGCGGCAGTCTGACAGTGAATGGCATGTCCCCGGAAGAGGCGCGAAAAGCGCGCGCCTATGGCTATGTGTTCCAGCATGCGGGGCTGTACCCGTGGCGCACGATTGCCAAGAACATCAAGCTACCTCTTGAGATTATGGGATACTCCAAAGCGGAGCAGGAGAGCCGCGTTGAGGAGGTGCTGAAGCTGGTGGAGCTGGAGGGCTTTGGCGGCAAATTCCCCTGGCAGCTATCGGGCGGTATGCAGCAGCGGGCGTCGATTGCGCGCGCGCTGGGGTTTGATGCCGATATTCTGCTGATGGATGAACCCTTTGGAGCGCTGGATGAAATTGTGCGCGACCATCTGAACGAGCAGCTTTTGCAGCTTTGGGCGCGGACCGATAAGACCATTGGCTTTGTCACCCACTCGATCCCCGAGGCGGTGTATCTGTCGACCAAGATTGTGGTCATGTCGCCGCGTCCGGGCCGCATTCACGAGATCATCGACAGCCCGCTGCCAAAAGAGCGCCCCCTGGATATTCGCGACAGTGCAGAGTTCATTGAGGTCTCGCATCGCGTGCGCGAAGGGCTGCGGGCGGGGCATGCAGAATGAAGAAGCAAGGGCCTAAAAACTGGGGGGTGATATGCGTGCACCCCCTGTACCCCCCCTGTGCACCTGTCGTGTGCCATGATGAGGGGGCGAAGACATGAAAACTTTCTTCGCTGTTCTCACTGTCGTCGCGGGGATCATTGGTGTTTGGTACCTCGCTTGTGTGCCGATGAACATTAAGGGCGTTTTGGATGCTGCGGAACGGGAAGGCGAGCAGGTGACGCCTGCCACCGCCAAGGAACGCCGCGATGCCTCGGCCCTTGGGCTGGTTGCGAACAATAGATTTGCGATGACCCGCGTGTGGTCCGTGGACCGCCCGCGCTTGCCCGCGCCGCATCAGGTGGCGGTGGAGCTGTGGCAGACCACGGTTGAGAAGAAGGTCACCTCCAAACGCAGCCTGATCTATCACGGCAAGGTGACACTGACTGCGACGCTTCTGGGCTTTGGCATCGGCACGCTGGCGGGGATCCTGCTGGCGGTTGGGATCGTGCATTCCAAGGTGATGGATATGTCTGTCATGCCCTGGGCCATTGTCAGCCAGACCATCCCGATCATTGCGCTCGCGCCGATGATTATTGTGGTGCTCTATTCCATTGGCGTGCAGGGCTTGCTGCCCAAGGCGATTATTGCGGCTTATCTGAGTTTCTTCCCGGTGGTTGTTGGTATGGTGAAAGGGTTGCGCAGTCCGGATCACATGCAGCTGGACCTGTTGAAGACCTATAACGCCTCCACGAACCATGGGTTCTGGAAGCTGCGGTTGCCATCGTCGCTGCCGTATCTGTTTGCATCGCTCAAGATCGGCATTGCTGCATCTCTGGTGGGGGCGATTGTTGGTGAGCTGCCTACGGGTGCTGTGGCTGGCCTTGGGGCGCGTCTGTTGGCGGGCAGCTATTATGGGCAGACCGTTCAGATCTGGTCGGCGCTGTTTGCGGCGGCGATTTTGGCGGCGGCACTGGTGGCGCTGTTGGGACTGATGGAGCGGGCGCTGCTGGCCCGGATGGGGGTGCGGTCATGACCCGTTTCAAAAAGGCGGGCGCTGCCCACGTGATGGGATTAGGGGGCGCTGCCCGCAAGACGGGATTAGGGGGCTCTGCCCCCGGCGCTGCGCGCCTCCCCCGGGATATTTGTAAAAAGATGAAAGGGGCCCTGTGATGCTTTTGGTTGTTCTGGCGCTTTTGGTCTGGATCGCGGCCTGGTGGTTGAATGCGCGGCTTGCCAATGGGGCGCAGGCCGGGACGCGGGCGGTGCAGCTTTTGGTGCCTGCGATCTTTGGTGGGACGCTGCTGATTGTCTGGGAGCTTTTGGTGCGTGGTCTTGGGGTGCCGTTGGTGATCCTTCCGGCGCCCAGCGTGATCGCAGAGCGTTTCGCCGGGTCGATCCCGATTCTTTGGGCGGATTTCTCGCAGACGATCCTGAAGGGAGCGCTGGGGGGCTATATTATCGGCTGTGGTGCGGCGTTTGTGATGGCCATTTTGGTTGATCGCAGCGATTTCCTGCGCCGGGGTCTGTTGCCGGTCGGGAATTTTGTGGCGGCCCTGCCGATTGTCGGCACCGCGCCCATTCTGGTGATGTGGTTTGGCTTTGACTGGCAGTCCAAAGCAGCTGTGGTTGTCGTGATGGTGTTTTTCCCGATGCTGGTGAACACCGTTGCGGGCCTGCGCGAAACCGATCAGATGCAGCGTGACCTGATGGCCACCTATGCCGCCAGCTACTGGCAGTCGCTTTTCAAGCTGCGCCTGCCTGCGGCCCTGCCGTTTATCTTTAACGGTCTGAAAATTTCCACCACGCTGGCGCTGATCGGTGCCATTGTCGCAGAGTTCTTTGGCTCTCCCACGGTGGGGATGGGCTTTCGGATTTCGACCTCGGTTGGGCAGCTTGCGCTGGATATGGTCTGGGCCGAGATCGTGGTTGCGGCCCTTGCCGGGTCAGCCTTCTACGGGCTGATGGCGGGGCTGGAGAAGGTTTTGACCTTCTGGCACCCCTCACAAAGGTAGCCCCATAAGATAACCCCTTCCGCCCATGCGGGAGGGGTTTTGTTTTGGCGTCTATGATACTGAAAAGAGGGTAAAAATACCCCGTGAATAAATGCCCAAAACTTTCGCACAGCGGCTGAAATCGTCTTGGCTTATTGTGAAATAACTTTGCCTTGGCCGTTCTGTCGCGCAAAATTTGACCATAAGGACAATAGGGAGTCTGATATGAAACACGTGCTCACAGCCGCCGCCATGGCACTGATGGGAACTTCTGCCGCATATGCCGCGGATGAGGTCAAACTGCAGCTGAAATGGGTCACTCAGGCCCAGTTCGCGGGCTACTATGTGGCGCTCGACAAGGGGTTTTACAGCGAGGAAGATCTGGATGTGACCATCCTGCCGGGTGGCCCCGACATCGCGCCGACCCAGGTGATCGCAGGTGGTGGTGCTGACGTCACCGTGGAATGGATGCCTGCCGCGCTGGCCGCCCGTGAAAAGGGTCTGCCGCTGGTGAACATTGCGCAGCCATTCAAATCCTCTGGCATGATGCTGACCTGCTGGAAAGACACCGGCATTGCGGCACCCGCGGATCTGGCCGACCGTACGCTGGGCGTTTGGTTCTTTGGTAATGAGTTCCCCTTCATGAGCTGGATGAGCCAGCTGGGCATTTCCACCGAGGGAAAATCCGCCTCTGGTGTTGAGGTTCTGAAGCAGGGCTTTAATGTCGATCCGCTGTTGCAGCGTCAGGCCGATTGTATTTCGACCATGACCTACAATGAGTACTGGCAGGTGATTGACGCGGGCGTTGGTGCGGACGAACTGGTGACCTTCAAATATGAGGATCAGGGCGTCGCGACGCTGGAAGATGGTCTTTATGTGCTGGAAGACAAACTGTCGGACCCCGAATTCGCTGGTAAGATGGAGCGTTTTGTGCGCGCCTCTATGAAGGGTTGGAAATACGCTGAAGAGAACCCGGATGAAGCGGCTGAGATCGTTCTGGACAATGATGCCTCTGGTGCGCAGACCGAAGTGCACCAGAAGCGCATGATGGGTGAAATCGCAAAACTGACTGCGGGTTCGAACGGCGCGCTGGATGTTGCCGATTACGAACGCACGGTCGCAACCCTGATGGGGGGCGGCTCTGATCCTGTGATCACCAAAGCACCCGAAGGCGCCTGGACCCACGCGATCACCGATGCGGCGCTGAAGTAAGGCGTCATACCGGTCGTTGGCAGAAAGTCAGCGCGAAAGTTTCGAAAAAACGAAAGAACCCCGCCGAATTTTCGGCGGGGTTCGTGTATTCTGGCGGCCGGGGTAAGAGTTCTTTAAGTCCATTGGGGTGTCATGAGGTTGCGGCAGATAGGGTGTGATCTGCCTGTAGTGAGTAGGGGTTCCGGTGCTTAAACCAACGGAACAGTTATGCTTTTGCGCTCTTTCCCGTGACGCTGGCGGCGGTGGGAGGGGGCGTAAACGCATTGGCGCATCCGTGATGTCCATCCAATCTGTGCCGGAGGAAGACGGGGCTGATGATGTGCGCGTTGCCGTAAAAGATGACGACGACAGCGGGCAAAGTTCACGGTTTTCTAAGCAGGATAAAGGCCGGGCGTCCCCTTTGGATCCGCTGTGCCTCAGGGCGCGTTTGCAGCGGGATCTGAGCGCAGAAGAGCAGGTTCTGGTGTTGCTGGATCAGGGCGCAAGTGACGGGTCCTTGATGCCGGCTGAGGCGGGGCAGATGCCAGTGGGGATCACGTGGGTCACAGTGTGTCAGGCGGACTGCCTGACCGCAGAGGATCTGTGTGTGGCGCTGAAATCGGGGTTTGACCGGGTTTATCTTCAGCTCAGCGCGGATGTGACGCGGTTGGCCGGGCAATTGCAACGGGTGGAGGCGGCGGCCCTGCGGCTGGGACCGGGGCAGGTGGTGTCCTTGTTCCATTCGGTCGAAGGGCTGCTTGCGGGCTGGGCGGAACACGGCACGCGTGGTCCTGTGGTAGATGCCGCGCCGGTGCCTGCCAAGGCCATGCGCCCGGCTGAACTTGCGATTTCTGGCGCGGACTGCACGTATTGCGGCCAATGCGCCTGGGTCTGTCCAACCGGGGCGCTGTTCCATGGGGATGGCCTTCTGAGTGTGGAAGACGCTGCCTGCATTGCTTGCGGCGTCTGTGTTGCCACATGCCCGTCGCGCGCGCTGTCTCTCGTCCGCAGGGACAGCGAAGGCGCTCCTGAAAATACCGAATAGTCACGCAGGCTCAGCGGGGTTTTCGCCCCACCCCAAGCACGGCCAGCGCCACCAGCGCCGCCACAGAGGCGATGCGGACCACAGCCTGAAAATCAAAGGCCTGCGCGACGCTGCCCACCACAGGTCCGGCCAGCACGCCGCTGACCATTATTGCATTCCAATACAGCGCGGTGGCGCGGGCGGGGCGATCCTCAGAAAAGGATTGCACATAGCTGATCCCGAGGCTGGCGTAGAACCCATAGTAGAGCCCCTCTAGCGCCGCCCCAAAGAGCATCTGTGGAAAGTTCTGCACCTGGGCCAGAATCTGAATGGTGATCACGGCCAGCAGCGTGGTGGCCAGAAGCGCCCGGCGAATGCCAAAGCGGGCAATGATCCACGGGGTTGAGAAGATGGCGATCACCTCCACAAAGGTTTTCATGCTGAAAGCCAGACCCGGCGCGTAACCCGGCAGCCCGACCTCCTGCACATAAAACAGCGGCAGCGCAGAGAAGGTGATGGAATGGGCAAAGGACAGGCAGAACACAAAGGCCGCCGCGCGCCACAGATCGTGATTGAGCGCGGCGCCACCCTGATCGCGGGGCGCTGTGGATTTCGGCACGGCGGCAATGTCGCGCGGCAGGGTCATCCACCACAGCGCAGCCCAGAGCGTTGCAATAAGCAGGGCCACCAGAAACACCGCCTGCAGGCTGATCTGATCAGCGATCAGGAAGGTCACCGCCGGGCCAACCATCCATGCGGTCGACGTGGTGGCGCGCATATGCGCGTTGAAACGGCTGCGCGCGATGTCCAGCCGCTCTGCCAGAATGCCGCCAAGGCTGAACATGGTCGAGGTGGCGCTGGAGCCCAGACCAAAGCCAACCACGCCGACGCTCAGCGCGGTCCAGAGTGCTGGCGACAGCCACAGACAGGCAACCGCACATAAGAACCCTACAATCGCACAGCCAACCAGGGGAAAGGCCACAGCCCCTGCATCAATGCGGGTGGCAAACTGGCGGTTGACCAAGAGGGTCAGCCCGACCGCCAGCAGAGAATACACGCTGATGATCCAAGGCGCATAGCCCAGCCCCTCGACCAGAAAGAACGCCATGAAGGGGACAATCATGGCGCTGCACAGCGTGCCGCAGAACAGCAGCAGAAGGAAGGAAAACCGATTGAAGGGCATGGTTTGAAAGGGGCTTTAAGATATTGATGAAAAAAGAAAAGGCCCGCCGGGTGGCGGGCCTTGGAGGGGGGTGGAGGCTTAGCCCTTGGTGGCGCGGTTGGCGATCAGGTCGTCCACCACGCTGGGATCTGCAAGCGTTGAGGTGTCGCCAAGGCTGCCATAGTCGTTCTCGGCGATCTTGCGCAGAATGCGGCGCATGATTTTGCCAGACCGGGTTTTGGGAAGGCCGGGGGCCCATTGGATCACATCGGGGCTGGCAATCGGGCCGATTTCAGTACGGACCCAGGTGCGCAGCTCTTTCAGAAGCTCGTCCGAGGGTTCGCGGTCGTTCATCAGCGTGACATAGCAATAGATGCCCTGACCCTTGATCTCGTGCGGGTAGCCGACCACGGCGGCTTCGGCCACGGCGGCATGGGCGACCAGCGCGCTTTCAACTTCGGCGGTGCCCATGCGGTGACCGGAGACGTTGATCACGTCGTCGACGCGGCCCGTGATCCAGTAATCACCATCTGCGTCGCGGCGGCAGCCGTCCCCGGTGAAGTAATAGCCTTTGTAGTCCGAGAAATAGGTCTTCTCGAAGCGTTCGTGATCGCCCCAGACGGTGCGCATCTGGCCGGGCCAGCTGCTTTTGATACACAGGACACCTTCGACGCCATTGCCGGTGATCTCTTCGCCCGATTGCGGGTCCAGAACCACAGGCTCCACCCCGAAGAAGGGTTTCATCGCAGCACCCGGTTTGGTGGCATGCGCGCCCGGCAGCGGGGTCATCAGATGGCCGCCGGTTTCGGTCTGCCACCAGGTGTCGATGATCGGGCAGCGACCTTTGCCGACCACATCATTGTACCAGTTCCAGGCCTCGGGGTTGATGGGTTCACCCACGGTGCCCAGCAGGCGCAGGTCCGACAGGTCGTATTTTTCGACAAATTCGGTGCCCTGACCCATCAGCGCGCGGATCGCGGTCGGCGCGGTGTAGAACTGGTTCACCTTGTGCTTTTCGCAGACCGCCCAGAACCGCCCCGCATCGGGGTAGGTGGGGGTGCCCTCAAACATCAGCGTGGTCGCACCATTGGCCAGCGGCCCATAGACGATATAGCTGTGGCCCGTAACCCAGCCCACATCCGCCGTACACCAGTAGATGTCGCCTTCGTGGTAATCAAAGCTGATCTCATGGGTCAGCGCCGCATAGGTCAGGTAACCGCCGGTGGAATGCACGACGCCTTTGGGCTGACCCGTCGAGCCCGAGGTATAGAGGATAAACAGCGGATCCTCGGCGTTCATCTCGGCCGGTTTGCAGTAGTCGTTGGCTTCCAGCACCATCTCATTGTAGTCGAAGTCGCGGTCCTCGATCCAAGAGATCTGGCCCTTGGTGCGGCGCACCACCAGACATTTCACCGTGTCCTTGCAGTGCAGCAGGGCGGCATCCGCATTGGATTTCAGCGGGGTTACACGACCGCCACGCGGCGCCTCATCAGCGGTGATCAGCACCTTGGCGTCACAGCCGTTCACACGGGCTGCCAGCGCGTCGGGGGAAAAGCCCGCAAACACGATAGAGTGGATCGCACCAATGCGCGCGCAGGCCAGCATGGCATAAGCCGCTTCGGGGATCATCGGCAGATAGATCACCACCCGGTCGCCTTTGCGCACGCCCAGCGTTTCCAGCACGTTCGCCATACGGCAAGTGCGGCGGTGCAGCTCGCTATAGGTGATGTGCTGCGCAGGCTCGTCGGGGTTGTCGGGTTCCCAGATGATCGCGGTCTGGTCACCGCGGGTTTCCAGATGTCGGTCAATACAGTTCGACGAGACGTTCAAAACACCGTCTTCAAACCATTTGATTGACACCTGACCAAAGCTGAAATCGCTGTTTTTGACCTTGGTGAAGGGTTTGATCCAATCGAGCCGTTCCCCCGCGCGGGCCCAGAAGCCCTCCGGGTCATTGATCGACTCTGCGTACATGCTGTCATATTTCGCCGCGTTCACATGGGCGTTGGCAACCATTTCCTCGGACGGCGGGTAGACCTTGCTCGTTGGCTCGGACATGGGGCTCCTCCTCTTATGTCTCTCCTTGCGTCAATCCCCGCATGGCAAGGGGCGGATGTCAAACGGTTTTCGCCTGAAAATCAGCGGTAAAACCAGTTTGGCACGAGATGGCAGAAGACTGGCATTAGAGGCGATTGATCGGCAGTTTTAGAACCGGCGCGCCACTGTCGTCGCGGGGCAGTTCGCCTGCACGCATATTGACCTGCAGCGCAGGCAGGATCAGCCGTGGCATGGCCAGCTGGGCATCGCGTTCGGTGCGGAATTTCACGAAATCGTCCCGCGTCTTGCCGCCGCCCACGTGGATATTGTTCGCCCTTTCTTCTGCCACGGTGGTTTCCCACTGAATGTCGCGGCCACCGGGGGCATAATCGTGGCACATGAACAGCCGCATGGCGTCGGGCAGGGCGAGGATCTTTTGGATCGAGTCATAAAGTTCACCCGCATCGCCCCCAGGAAAATCTGCCCGCGCCGAGCCCCCATCGGGCATGAACAGCGTATCCCCCACAAAGGCCGCATTGCCCATGACATGAACCATGCAGGCAGGTGTATGACCGGGGGTGGCCATGGCAAAACAGGTCATCTCACCGACCAGATAGGTGTCGCCATCTTCAAACAGCGCGTCAAACTGGCTGCCGTCGCGCTGGAATTCGGTGCCTTCATTGAAGATTTTGCCAAAGGTGTGCTGCACCTCCATGATCTTTGCGCCAATGCCAATTCGGCCACCGAGCTGGTCCTGAAGATAGGGCGCCGCACTCAGATGGTCGGCGTGCACATGGCTTTCGATAATCCATTCAAGCCGCAGTCCACGGTCTGTGATGCGCTGAATGATCTGATCCGCATGGGTGTGGGTGATCCGCCCCGCCGCGAGATCAATATCCATGACACTGTCCAGCACCGCACAGGCCTCCGAGGCGGGGTCTTTGATCAGATAGGTGATTGTATTGCTGTCGCCATCAAAGAAGCCCTCCACCTCGGGCGTGCAGTCAAGAGAGACAGGATAGTCAGACATCTGCGGCTCCTCATGCGGAACGGGGATTTGCGGCGCAGTCTGCGGTGCTGGTTCCGTTTGCGCAAGAGGGTGGGGGAGGTTGTTCTGAAAATTAGCGATTACTCGGAACGTTGTTTCCTTGTCCCTCGAGCGGATAAAAACAATCGAACTGCGGCGACAGTTTTAGGAAGTTCGTGACAGGTCGGCCAAGCAGGGATTGTTTGCGCCCAATCAGCGCCAAAGGCCCGGTGGTCGCGGCCCGCAAGGCGCGCTGGGCGGGCAGGCCAACCTGATCGATCAGAACGTGCACGGCGCGCAGCATATCCAGATCGGCCCCAGCTAAGGTGCCGTCCTCCAGGGTCAGGCGCCCATCGCCGCGCAGCACCTTGCGGCCATTGAGCATAAACTCCCCGGCATCAGAACCAGCAACGGCCATGGCATCACTGACCAGAAAAACCTCGCCCTCAGCACGGCCCTTGGCGGCAAAGGCCAGCTGCATCATCTGGGGGTGCACATGCACCCCATCTGCGATCAGCCCAGCCCACAGCCCGTCAATCCCAAGGGCTGCGCCCACCACACCGGGTTCGCGCCCCCTCATCTGGCTTTGGGCATTGAACAAATGGGTCACACAGCGCGCGCCAGCCTGCTGATAGGCCTGACAGGTGGCAAAATCGGTGTCTGTATGGCCAAGGCTCACCAGAACACCCGCCTGCGCCAGAACGCGCACCTGTTCGGGGGTGACATTTTCGGGCGCGATGGTGACCTTCAGCAGCGGCAGATTGCGCGCGGCCTGCAGCAGAAGCTGAAGATCGCGGTCTTCCATAGGGCGGATAAAGTCGCCTTTATGAGCCCCCTTGCGGGCAAGCGACAGATGCGGGCCTTCCAGATGCAGGCCAATCACACCGGGCGCGCCTGCGGCAATGGCGGCTTTGACCGCTTGGATGGCGGCCTGTGTGACCTCAAAGGTGTCGGTGATCAGCGTCGGCAGAAGCGCGCGGGTGCCAAGGCGCCAATGGGCCGTGGCGATCCGCGCAACGGTTTCAGATGTTGGGGCATCGTTCAGCAGCACGCCGCCGCCGCCATTGACCTGCAGATCGGTAAAGCCGGGGCACAGGATCACATCCCCGCAGTCCTCGACAGTCTGACCGTTCGCTATGTCTGACGCGGGCAGGATGGCGTCCAGCCCCTCCGTGCCAAAGATCAAGGCGTGGTCTGTCAGCAGCTCTGTCCCGTCAAAGACTTTGGCGGCGCGGAATATACCGGTCATGGACACAGCTCCTCGGCCCAGCGGCGCGCCAGCAGGATCGCGCCCTCAAGCGGGGCGGCTTTGGCGGGCCGTAGTGCGGCCTGCATGGGCGTTGGCAGGAAAGCCCCCAGATGCGAGGCAAGACCACCGGTGGGGCAGATCGCCTCTCCCTGCCAACCCAGCGTGGTTAGCGTGTCGGCAAAATAGCTGGCGGCGCGGGTCAGGATGTCCTGCGTCTGCGGATCTGCGCTGTGCTCCAGCAGCAAAGGCGCAAGCGCGGCAATGTCACCCGGCGTGGCCTCCGAAGCAAACGTGATCGCCCCGGACGCGCCCCCGAACCGGTCCAGAACAGACTGCCCCAACGTGGAGGCGGGCCAGAGCCCATCAGACAGCGCCAGCCCTGCCCGCAGAATTTCGCGGCCCACCCAATGAGCAGAACCCTCATCGCCCAGTTTCGGACCCCAGCCACCCACACAGTGCAATGCGTTGCCCCGGCGCAGCGCCACAAAAGAGCCGGTGCCTGCGTGCATCACCGCCCCATCGTCCAGACCCAGCGCGCCGGTTACAGCGGCGGCGCGGTCTTCCTCGACGCGGGCATGGTCCAAAGGCAAGGCGGCGGCAAAGCGCTGGGCCTGATCTGCGTCGCAAATCCCAGCAAGCCCGAAATAGGCGGGCAGGGGGCGCAGATCTTCCTGTGGCATCCCGGCCTGAGAGGCCAGCTGCGCCAGTCCCTCGCGGCAGGTCGCAAGCGCGCCGTCAAAATCCGACGTCGCATTGGCCGCGCCCAGTTCGACCCGCAGATCCAGACCCTCGCCCACCAGGGCCATACGACAGCGACTTCCACCGCCGTCTACGGCGATCACTTTGGTCTTGCCAACCGGTTTGATGTTTTCTTCCATACCCCTAGCGATGCACCAGAACCCGGCCCCGTGCAATGGGATTTGGGCCAGGCCTGAAAGCGTTTTTTGCACGTTCCGCGCAAGAAGAGGCTGGCGGTTCGTCGGTGTATCTGGGACATGCAGAGGCAGCGCTTCACATAGGGGGCGCAGGATGAACAACAACGAAGCAGTGTCATGTCTCAGGCCCAGGAAACCATCGCCCCGTTCTTAGAGGCGCATGTCAAACGCTGTCAGCAGGTGCTGCTGGGGGACCTCAGCCTTGCCTCGGTGGTCCGTGATCTACGGCAGGCCGTGGCCGGGCAAGACGACGCCCGTGCGCGCACGGATCTGCTGCGGGCGCTTGCCAGCAAAGAACGCAAGCCCTTCAAACGGGCCGCGATGCGCGCCATTGACCGTATCCTGCCCGCAGGTGGCGACGGGACGCCGGCCGCGCAACTGGCCACCAATGCCTCGTTGCGGAATTTTGTCTCTGTTGTCACCCCAAACATTCGCCTGCGCGCCCGTGCCGGGGCGGGGAAGTCGACGGCGATCGTGATCAAATGTGATTTCCTGATCCGTGAACTGGGGATCGCACCAGAGAGCATTCAGGTTCTGACCTTCAATAAGAAAGCCGCCGAAGACCTGTCGGCCAAGATGGTCGACGCGCTGGGCCCCGATCTTGGCAAACGTGTGGGGGTCAATACCTTTCACAGTCTCGCCTTTCACGTGCTGCGCCGCGCGCCTGAAACCGCGCAGGCCACCCTGAACTTCAAAGCGGACGATGCCGAACTCAGCGCCGATGGCCATGCAGAGGCTTCATTGATGTTTCGTGCGCAGAAGGCTGCGACCCGCGACCATGATATCCGCATGTACAAACAGCGTTTTGAAGGGACACGCCATGCCTATATGGCCGAACGCGATGATTTTGAGGACAGCCTGCGCAGTCTGACGCTGAATGCTGCATCGCTGCTGCGGGCGCGCCGGGGCACGCCCGGTGGTCTGCGCCGCACCCCTGTCACCGCGCATCTGGCCCGAGTGGTCGATGACTACGAGGCGCGTCTGGAAAAGGCCCGCAGTCTTGATGGCCAAACAGGTCTGCGCAAAGCAGCCGAGATCCTGTCGGGGGACCAGCCACTGGACGGGTTCCGGCGGCTCAGCGGCACGCTGCGCTATCTGTTTGTGGATGAATATCAGGATTTCTCGGCTGCGTTCGAGGCTTTGGTGCAAGGCGTGATGGCCCGCAATCCCAACTGCGTGCTGAATGCGGTCGGGGATGACTGGCAGTCGATCAATGGTTTCATGGGGGCCGCGCCGGTGTTTTTCGAAACCTTCCGCAAACGCTACCCGGCCTCTCTGCATCTGCCGCTGCAGGTGAACTGGCGCTGCGGCAAGCGCATTGTCGCGCTGGGCAATGCGGTGATGGAGGCCACCGCGGCGGAAGAAGCCGTGGCCGGGCTGCCGCATGAGGGCAAGATCCGGGTCAAGGTGGGCCGGATTGTCGTGCACAAATACAACAAAGCGGCCTGGCACGAGGACGCGCGTGATTTTCTCGAGGCGCAGCTTGTCAGAATGGCCGGGCTTGCCTGGGACGACGACGCACGCGCTGGGCGCGAAGCCGGGTCGATGGTTCTCTTGGCGGGCAAACGCAAACCCTTCGGGCGCGATCTTCTGGCCTATGCCGCCCATATTGAAGACGCGCATGGTATTCGGGTCGCCACCAGCACCTGCCACAGCGCCAAGGGGCTGCAATGGGATCATGTCATCCTGCTGGATGGGATCACCACCGAATACCCGGCCGCTCATCCTGCGGACCCCATTCAACGGGACCTGATCAGCAAAGCCGAAAAAGAAGCCGAAAGTCACCGGCTGTTGTATGTGGCAGTGACACGGGCAAAGCAGTCGCTGACCCTTTTGGCACCGACAGAGCTGCACGCGCGGCTGACGCCTGCGGTTGCGCTGGCCAAGGTCTGAAACCAAGCCGATACTTGCGGATTTTTCCGCCGCCGTTAACCAAATGAAATCCTTCGGTGTGCACAGTCTCTGCCACCGATTGCGCCGCTATTTTGCGCCACGGTCGGTGGTCTGTTTTTGCGTGCGATTTTTTTTAAAACACTCTGACCCTGTGCTGCGGGTTTGGGCAGGATTAAGACGACTAAGGAACGATTTGATGCGCACAGTTTTCCCCACATTGCTTGCGATTTTGGCCCTGGCTCCGACCCTCCTCTGGGCGGACAGCGGTGTGCGGCGTCCCTCCCTTGCGGGGATAGCGCTGGGCATGTCCTACGAGGAGGCCCGTACCGTTCTGATCGCCCGCGACATGAAACCCGCCCGTTCGTCCGCAGGGGGATTTGAGGATCGTGTCAAAGGCCTGCGGGCAAAGACCCATTCGGCCCGCGCCAAGGGGGTGCAGGGGGATCTGATCCCCGTGGCCGTGACCTTTCCTTTTACGTCCAAAGCTTCCGGCGCGCTTGAGGTCACCTTTGTCACCGATGACAGTGGCTGGTTCGTCGGCGCGGTCACCACGCGCCGCCGTTATGGCACATCCTACCCCGAAGCCTTTGAAACCATCCAAAACCTGAAAGAGGCTTTCGGGTTTCGCAAATCCAGTTGCACCAGCCGGGGGCAGTTTGGGTTTCACAGCAATGTCTGGAACCGCAAGGTGGTGAGAATGCGCAACACCAAAACCTGCCTGAAGGGGCTGGATTTTGACCAGATGTCAGACTGGAAGACCTTCTTTCAAGAAGTCGGCGGGGCCTACAATATGGATCATGGGGTGACGTTGAAACTGTCCAACAGCGGCGCGGCGCCGCTGGGGTACGTTGACAGGATCGAGACTCGTCTGGTCGACTACACCCGCAGCATAAAAGCCATTGAGACCAAACTTGAAATCGGTGCGGGCACCTAGGCCAACTGCGACATTGCTCGCAGTCAAGGGTGTGATGTGTGCTGCGTCGGAACAGACGCGCAGCCGCCGATGGATATGCGCCCCTTTGCCCGCTTGGTACGGAGCTTGCGTCAAAAACCCTTGAATGTCTCTTGAAATACAGGGAAAACGCCGCAAATCCCGAAACTGCGCTGTCTGGTCGATATGGAGCTCCCGCGTTGAATAGTTTTGTAGAAAAAGCGGCGCGGCTGTCTGTGGCTCCGATGATGGACTGGACCGACCGTCATTGTCGGATGTTCCATCGTCTGCTGAGCCGCGAAACGCTGCTTTATACGGAAATGGTCACGGCCCCCGCTTTGGTGCGGGGCGGTGCGTTGCATCTGCTGGAGTTTTCCGCGCCTGAACACCCGATTGCGCTGCAGCTGGGCGGCTCTGACCCCGTGGAACTGGCAGCGGCGGCCAAGCTGGGGGCCGCGGCGGGCTATGATGAGATCAACCTCAACTGCGGCTGCCCCAGCGACCGGGTGCAATCTGGCGCCTTTGGCGCGGTCCTGATGCAAAGCCCCGACGTTGTTGCCGACTGTATGGCCGCAATGGCAGAGGCCGTAGAGGTTGAGGTCACTGTGAAATGCCGCATTGGTGTGGACGATCAGGACCCTGAAACGGTGTTGCCGGACTTTCTTGAAAAAATCCGTGCAGCTGGCGTCAAACGCGTGACCATTCACGCGCGCAAAGCCTGGCTGCAGGGGCTCAGCCCGAAAGAGAACCGCGATATCCCGCCGCTGGACTATGATCTGGTCCACCGCATGAAAGCGGCGTTTCCGGACATGCATGTGTCGATCAATGGCGGCATTGCCACCCTGGCCGAAGCCAAAGCGCAGCTGGACGCGGGGTTGGACGGGGTGATGGTTGGGCGCGCCGCCTATCACCAACCCAGCGATATCCTCTGTGCCGCCGACCCCGTGATCTTTGGCTCGGGCGCGGTAACGGACCCGTTTGACGCGGTGCGGGCGATGCTGCCTTATATCGAAGATGAAATGACCAAAGGCGCGCGTCTGCATCAGATCACCCGCCATATGCTGGGTGCATTCGCGGGCCGTCCGGGCGCGCGGCACTGGCGACGTCACCTCTCCGAAGGCGCGCCCCGCGCAGGTGTCGGCCCCGAACTGGTGGAAGAGGCGCTGGCCTTGGTCGAAGCGCGTGCAGCCTGAGACCCTGCTGCAGACGCGCGGCTGGGTGCGGTTCGATCACGACGCGGCGACCCATGCATGGGCCGATCATGCGCGCTGCGCCGGGCGGCTGGCGCTTAATGATCCGGCACATGCCGAATGGCACCAATGCGAAGGCACCTGGTTTGTCGGTGTCGATGCTTTGGCTACAAATGCCGCCGGACAACTGTCAGACGGCCCTGCGCTCGCCGGGCCCGCGATTGACTTTCTGCGTCAGGTCTATGGTCCGATCCCGCCTCTGCATCCCGCGCAGCTTTCGGTGATGTTCCCGGGCTACCCACGTCCCAAAGGGGACGAAAGCGATGTGGCCTTTGGCTACCGCCTGCGCCGGGACGCGGCGCATGTGGATGGGGTCAAGATGTTCGGCGAAAACCGTCGCCGCCGGGTCGAAGAACCCCACGCCTGGGTTCTGGGGCTGCCGCTGAACGTCTCCTCGCCCGACGCCAGCCCGCTGGTGATCTGGGAGGGCAGCCACAAAATCATGCGCCGCGCCTTTCTGGACGCCTTCAAAGGTACAGCGCAGGCCCAATGGCATAAGGTTGATGTCACCGACATCTATTCCGCCGCCCGCCGCGAGGTGTTTGAAACCTGTCCACGCATCACCGTGCACGCCCAGCCGGGGGAGGCCTATGTGATGCACCGCCTGTGTCTGCACGGGGTTGCACCTTGGGCCGAAGGGGCCACCGCGCCCGACGGGGAAGGGCGCATGATCGCCTACTTCCGGCCTGAAGTCGCGGATTGGACGCAAAACTGGTTGCGCGATATCTGACAAAATCGGCACACGCGCGACACGCTGCAAGTCTTTACAGGCTCTTGCGCCGGGAACGATGTGCCATCAGTCAATCTATGGCTTGGGCCATTTGCGCGGTTCCCGGTTTCTTTTGGCCCCAAATACTCCCGCCGGAGGCTGCGGGCGCAAGCCCGCTTCAGCTGCGCTTCAACCGGGCAGACCGTCCGCCACGACGCCCTTTCGGGGCAGCGGAGCGGTTGGGCAGCTCTTCCATGATTGCGCGGCGTTCGTCGTGGCTCATCCGCGACCAGCTGCCGATTTCATCAATGGAACGCGCGCAGCCGGTGCACAGGCGTGTCTCTGGATGGATCACGCAGATCTTGATGCAGGGGCTTTCGATCTCTGCCCGTTTCCAGACCTCATCCGTCATGGTCTCAGCCCTCTCGCATATGGCGCAGCCGGTCCAGCGCACCTTGCAGGATATAAGAGGCCGCCACATGGTCAATCAATTCCGCACGTTTGGCGCGGGATGTATCGGCCTCCAGCAGCGCACGTTCGGCGGCCACGGTGGACAGGCGTTCATCCCAGAACCCAATCGGCAGGTCGGTCACGCGCGACAGGTTGCGGGCAAAGGCGCGGGTGGATTGGCAGCGCGGTCCTTCAGACCCATCCATATTGCGCGGCAGGCCCAGCACCAATCCGCCGACCTCGCGGGCTGTACAGATCTCAAGCAGGCGGGCGGAATCCAGGCCGAACTTCTTGCGGCGGATGGTCTCCTGCGGCGTCGCCACAGACAGCAGGCTGTCCGAGAGCGCCACACCAATGGTCTTTTCCCCAAAGTCGAGCCCGACCAGCGCCCGCATGGGCGGCAGGCTTGCGGCGTAGTCATCAAAGTCGTCGTGTATCATTCTGAAAGCCCTGCGGATTTTGCCGCTGCCGACAGCAGTGCCATAGCCTGTGTATCCTCGGCGAATTGGCCCTGCGCTTCTGTCAGGATTGCGGCAGCGCGGTCCTTTTCGCCTAGAACGCCCAAAGACGCAATGAGGCGCGCCCAGTCTTGCGCGGTGCCCCCTTCGGTCGCAAGGCGATCAGACAGCTGTTGCACCATGCCCTGGATCATGGCCATGCGGTCTTCGGGCGCCATGTCGGCGGCGGCTGCGACGTCCTCCTGAGAGGGGCCGGAGTTTGCAAAAGGGGCCGCGGCCGGCGCAGGCGGCGTGATCGGCGTGTAGTTCACCCCGGCAAGCGCTGCCATCTCGGGCATCTGCGCTTCAATCCGGCGGATCCACGGCGCACCGGCGGGGCCGTGTTTCAGGGTGTCAGCCCAGATGTTGAACCCCTGATCGGGGCGGCCGATCTGGCCCATCAGCAGCCCAAAGTAATAGCGCGCCATGCCATTGCTGCTTTCGGCAAACAGCACACGCCGGATCAGATCTTCAGCTTCGGGCGACACATAGCCACCAGCAGCGAGCACCATCAGCTCTGCCATCTGCATAAAGTCCTGCCCGTCCACATCGCCACCCTGCAGGTCAATATAGCGCTGCTTGGCTTCATAAGCGTCTTTGAAATTGCCAAGGTTCGCCTCGTGTTCGGACAGCAGCTGAAATCCGCGCGGATCTTCCGGGCGTTTTTCCATCGTCGTGCGCAGCTGCGCCACAAGGTTGAGGTAATCGGGATTGACCTGCGGCGTTGGCATTGGCGGCATGTCGGCTTCGGCCTCTTGCTGGCTGGGGCGGTCTGTTGCCCGCTCTTCTGCGGCGGCAATGCGCGCCTGCAGGGGCAGGTCGCCATATCCGGCTGATCCAAGATGGGCGTAAAGCGCAACAGAGCCTGCAACAATCGCCGCCGACATAATCACAACCGCCCCCCGGCTAAAGCTGCGGGGCTGGGCGTCACCGGTCGCCGCCGCCTTCATCTGTGCGTCGGCCGCCAAAATGCGACGGGCGATTTCGGTGCGCAGCCGTTCGCCATCCTCGGCACTGACCACACCGCGCGCCTGATCGCGGTCCACTTCGTCCAGCTGCGCGCGATAGACCCTCAGATCATAGGCTGCTGCCGGTTCAGCGTCAAATTGGCGATGGCGCAGCAGGGCCAGCCCCAGAAGGGCAGCAACGGCAAGGGCAACAAGGGCGGCCAAAATCCAGAAGGTCATAGGTTCTCCGATCGTTGCTTTCCATCTATAGGGCAGGGGGCGCGGAAAAAAGGGGCAAGTGGCCGCACCATTTCTAATCGCGTCCGGTGCAAGTGGTGTATTTTTTTAACACCAGATTCACCGCGTGTCGCAAAAGCCGTCAAAGAGGGCGAATTGCGGCATGAGGCTGTCATGCGGTCGTTGCATACCAGATTTCGAAAACCCTAGTTCGGATTCGTAAGATGAAACGCTATTCAGCCTTTGCTGTCGCGCGGGAGGCCCTGCGCTACCACATGGGGTGGGAACGTGCCTGGACCTCTCCTGCGCCCAAACGTCACTATGATGTGATTATTGTTGGCGCCGGTGGTCACGGTCTCGCTACCGCCTATTACCTCGGCAAGAATTACGGCATTACCAATGTCGCAATTCTGGAAAAAGGCTGGTTGGGGGGCGGCAATACGGGCCGCAACACCACGATCATCCGGTCCAACTACCTGCAAGATCCCTCTGCGGCGATCTACGAGAAGGCGCGCTCCCTCTATGAGGACATGAGCCAGGACCTCAACTACAACGTGATGTTCTCCCCCCGTGGCGTCATCATGCTGGCCCAGACCGAGCACGAAGTGCGCGGCTACAAGCGCACCGCACATGCCAACGCGCTGCAGGGCGTGCCGACCGAATGGATCGACCCCAAGCGCGTCAAAGAGCTGGTGCCGATCATCAACCTCGAAGGTCCGCGCTACCCGGTTCTGGGTGGCCTGTGGCAGGAACGCGGCGGCACCGCCCGTCACGATGCTGTGGCCTGGGGCTATGCGCGTGCCTGTTCCGCAATGGGTATGGATATTATCCAGCAGTGCGAAGTCACTGGCGTGCGCAGCGAGAATGGCCGCGTTGTGGGGGTGAACACCACCAAAGGGTCGATCGACTGCGACAAGCTGGGCATGGTGGTTGCGGGCAATTGTTCGCATCTGTCGGACATGGCAGGCTTCCGTCTGCCGGTTGAATCAGTTGCCCTGCAAGCGCTGGTCTCCGAGCCGATCAAACCCTGCATGGATGTGGTTGTGATGGCCAACACCGTGCACGGCTATATGTCGCAGTCCGACAAGGGCGAGATGGTGATTGGCGGCGGTACAGACGCCTTCAACAACTACACCCAGCGTGGCTCCTTCCACCACATCGAGGAAACCGTTCGCGCGCTGAACGAAACCTTCCCGATGGTCTCCCGTCTGAAGATGCTGCGCCAGTGGGGCGGTATTGTGGATGTCACCGGTGACCGTTCGCCGCTGATCTCCAAGACGCCGGTGAACAATATCTTCGTGAACGCAGGCTGGGGCACCGGCGGCTTTAAAGCGATCCCGGGCTCTGGCTGGGCGATGGCGGAACTGATGGCAACCGGGCATTCCCCGCTGGCCGAAGAGTTCTCCATGAACCGCTTCAAAGAAGGCAAGTTCATCGATGAATCCGTTGCTGCAGGGGTGGCGCACTAATGGGCGCGCTCTTCACCTGTTCTGACATGCTGGCGCGGCTGGTCACAGCCCGCGCCCCCGAAGAAGGCCAAAGCCAATGCTGATGCTTCATTGCCCTTTTTGTGATGAATACGTCGAAGAAACCGAACTGCAGGCGGGTGGCGAAGCGCACCTGAAGCGTTTCGGTCCCGGCTCCTCGGACGACGAATTCCACGACTACCTGTTCACCCGCGAAAACCCCAAAGGGGTCCATTTCGAGCTGTGGCGCCACATAAATGGCTGCGGCAAATGGTTCATCGCGGCGCGCTGCACCGTCACACTCGAGGTGTTCGGCACATATCCGGCCAACTGCACCGAGCCGCCACAGTGGATCAAGGACAAAATCTCTGAAAAACGCCCAGGCTGGACCTGGCGCGAATTTGCAGGGTGAGCGTCCCATGTTTCATCTTTTCTCAAATATCCCCGCCGGAGGCTCCCAGACCTCCACTGCCGAAAGGTCCGTTTAAATGAGCACGCGCCTTGCAAAACAGGGTCGTCTGATCGACCGCTCCAAACAAGTTGAGTTCACCTTCAACGGCACCACGCTCAAGGGCTATGAAGGCGACACGCTTGCCTCTGCCCTGCTGGCAAACGACCAGATGCTGGTGGGCCGCTCGTTCAAATACCACCGTCCGCGCGGCATCGTTGCCTCCGGCGCGGAAGAGCCGAACGCGCTGGTGGGCCTTGGGTCCAACCGCCGCTACGAGCCGAACCAGCGCGCCACCACCACCGAGCTGTTCGCCGGTCTGGAAGCGAAATCGCAAAACCACTGGCCGAGCCTCGAGTTCGACGTGGGCGAGATCAACTCCAAACTTTTCGCGCGCTTCCTGCCCGCGGGCTTCTATTACAAGATGTTCATCCATCCGAAGCCCTTCTGGAAGCACGTCTATGAACCCTTCATCCGCAAATCCGCGGGTCTGGGTGCGGCACCGGACAAAGAGCTGGTGGACGCCGACACCTATGAACACTTCTATTTCTTCACCGATGTTCTGGTGATTGGTGGCGGTGTTGCTGGTCTGCAGGCGGCAAAAACTGCTGCAGCAACGGGTGCTAAGGTTCTGGTTCTGGAAGAAAAATCCTTCTGGGGTGGTCGCGCACCTGTGGATGGCGGCGAAATCGAAGGCCTGGCCGCCGAGGACTGGATTGCCAAGACCCTCGAAGAGCTGGGCGCGATGGACAATGTCACCCTGCGCGACCGTTGCATGGGCGCGGGCGTCTATGACCACGGCTATGTGCTGGGATATGAGCGTCTGACCGACCACGCCCCCGAAGCCGGTGGCCCCCGTCATCGCCTGTGGCGCATCCGCGCAACCCAAGTTGTCACCGCAACCGGCGCCATTGAACGCCCGCTGTCCTTTGCTGGCAACGATGTGCCCGGTGTCATGCTGGCAGCCTCCATGCGCGACTATATCGTTAACTGGGGTGTGATGCCCGGCCAGAAGGTCGTGATCGCCACCAACAACGACGACGCATACCGTACCGCGCTGGCTGTTCACGCTGCCGGTGGTGAGGTTGTCCGTGTGGTTGACGCCCGTGAAAACGGTGGCGGCAAGCTGGCCGATGAGGTCCGTGCGCTGGGGATCCGTGTTGAAAACGGCCGTGCGATCGCCAAGGTCAAAGACGGCAAACGCGTCACCAAAGTTGCGCTCTGTGCCCAAAACGGTGAGGGCGGTGCCCGCGAAGAGATCGAGGCAGACGCCGTGGCCATGTCCGGCGGCTGGTCCCCGGTTGTCCACCTGTGGTCCCACTGTGGCGGCAAGCTGAACTGGGACGCTGCAAACGCCCATTTCGCACCTGATCCGGACCGCGCGCCGACCTCGCATGACGGCAAGCCCTTTGTGGTCACCGCCGGTTCTGCCTCTGGCCCCTTGGGTCTGGGCGCTGTGATGGCGGATGCCGCCGCAGCCGGTGCAAAGGCCGCCGAGGCCGCAGGCCGTCCGGCGCAGGCCGTGGCTGAGATCGCGACCAACGACGTGGCTGAGGCCCAGATGGAAGCCGTCTGGTTCATGCCCGCCAAGGCTGATATCCAACTGCGGATGAAGTCCTGGCTGGACTATCAGAACGACGTCAAAGTGTCGGATGTGCAGCTGGCGGCCCGTGAAGGCTACGAGAGCGTTGAGCACACCAAGCGTTACACCACGCTGGGTATGGCGACCGATCAGGGCAAACTGTCCAACATCAACGGCCTCGCGGTTCTGGCAGACAGCCTGAATTCCGAGATCCCGCAGGTTGGCACCACCACCTTCCGCCCGCCGTATCACCCGATTTCCATGGGTGCCATCGGGGGCGAAGCCCGCGGTGAGGTGTTCCAGCCGCTGCGTCGCACGCCGATGCACGACTGGCACGAAGCCAATGGTGCGGACTTTGAACCGGTTGGTCACTGGCGCCGTCCCTACGCCTTTGTGCGCGGTGGCGAAAGCGTGCATGACGCGGTCAACCGCGAAGTGCGCAACACCCGTGAAAACCTTGGCCTGCTGGACGCATCCACCCTTGGTAAGCTCGTGGTCAAAGGCCCCGATGCTGGCAAGTTCCTCGACATGATGTACACCAACATGATGTCGAACCTGAAGATCGGCAAATGCCGCTATGGTCTGATGTGTTCCGAGAACGGCTTCCTGATGGACGATGGCGTGGTTGCACGTATCGATGAGGACACCTGGCTCTGTCACACCACCACCGGTGGCGCGGAACGCATCCATGGTCACATGGAAGAGTGGCTGCAGACCGAATGGTATGACTGGAAAGTCTATGTCACCAACGTGACCGAGCAGCTGGCGCAGGTTGCTGTGGTTGGCCCCAACGCCCGCAAGGTGCTGGAGAAGCTGAACGCACAAGCGGGCGGCGGTATGGATGTCTCCAAAGAGGCGCTGCCCTTCATGGAATGGCGCGACGGTGAGATCGGCGGCTTCAAAGCACGGGCCTATCGCATCTCCTTCTCGGGCGAGCTGTCCTACGAGATCGCGGTTTCCGCATCCGAGGGTCAGGCCTTCTGGAACGCGCTGTATGAGGCGGGCAAAGAGTTCGGCGTGATGCCTTACGGCACCGAAGCGCTGCACATTCTGCGGGCCGAGAAGGGCTTCATCATGATTGGTGATGAAACCGACGGCACCGTGATCCCGCAGGACCTCAACCTGCAGTGGGCGCTGTCGAAGAAGAAAGAGGACTTCCTCGGCAAACGCGCACACACGCGGTCCCATATGGCGGATCCGGATCGCTGGAAACTGGTGGGTCTGGAAACCGTGGATGGCTCTGTCCTGCCGGATGGCGCTTATGCGGTGGGCAATGGCGTCAATGCCAATGGCCAGAAGAACACCATCGGTCGCGTGACCTCGACCTATTACTCGGCGAACCTGGGTCGTGGCATTGCCATGGGTCTGGTGAAGCACGGGCCCAAACGTATGGGCGAGATCATCGAGTTCCCGGGCACCGACGGCACCATCTACAAGGCCAAGATCGTCGATCCGGTCTTCTACGACAAAGAAGGGGAAAAGCAGAATGTCTGATCCTGTAAGCGCACTCAAAGGCGCCCGTCACGCAGGTCTGGTCGAGGTCCGGGAAACCGGCCTCGGCGGCATGATCACCCTGCGCGGGGACCTCGACTCAGATGCGATCAAATCCGCAGTGAAGTCTGTCACTGGCGCGGATGTTCCAGCGCTGCGCAAAATCGCCCTGGGCGATGCGGGCGCAGCCGCCTGGATGAGCCCGGACGAGCTGCTTCTGTTGGTGGATTACGCCGAAGCCGACGCAGTGGTTGCCAAGCTGGATGAGGCCCTCGTGGGCACGCATTACATGGCGACAAACGTCTCGGACGCGCGCGCGTGTTTCTCCGTCTCTGGCGAAGCAGCCCGCGAAGTCATGGGCAAACTGGCCCCGGTTGATTTCTCGGCCGCCAAATTTGGCGCAGGTGATTTCCGCCGGTCGCGTCTGGCACAGGTCGCAGCCGCCTTCTGGATGGATGATGCTGGCGCGTTCCACATCGTCTGCTTCCGGTCCGTGGGTCAGTACATGTTCGACCTCCTGAAGGTTGCAAGCCACCCGCAATCTGCGGTGGGTGTGTACTAAGGTCACTATGACGCAAAGAAACAAAACGGCTCTCCTTGCGGAGGGCCGTTTTGTGTTTAGGGTTGTGTTTCGATAATACCACGTAGCTGAATTTTGGATTTTCCATGAAGACATTTACAAAAGCCGCCGGATCGCTCCTGCTGATAGGATCCCTTGGGCTCGCTTCCGCAGCACAGGCTGGACAGACCCTGACCTGTGATTTTTCGGATCCCGGACGTAACCACGTGATTCCGGCCAAGGTTGTTGTGACCTTTGCCGATGACGGCACCACCGCAATGGTCGAAGATCGCATGATCCTGCGTGAAAAACGCAAACCGATTGAGGCGAAGTTTGTGAAGCTGACCTCCAAGCTGTACCGCGTGCGCTGGGAGCTTCTGGACGTGGAAGGCAGCGGCGGTGCCTTGGCGGATCTGGAGTATCGTCTGTACTACAAACCCAAGAAGGGCAAAGCGCATCTGGATTTCAGCGCGCGTGGCTATCCGAATACCGACCGTGGCAACGGCACCTGCGACCTGAAATAAAGCGGATCCATTTGGGGCGGGTTTTCCGTCGGTGCAGAGCGCGAATTTAACCAATCGCGCTCTTGACCTAGAGCTTTCATCGCCTCATTTATCCCTCAGGAAACGCAAACTTAAATGACAGGGGGCCACCATGGCTTTTGAACTTCCCGATCTTCCCTATGCCCACGATGCACTGGCAGCCAAAGGCATGTCCGCAGAGACCATGGAATTCCACCATGACCTGCACCACAAAGCCTATGTCGACAACGGCAACAAGCTGATCGCCGGCACCGAGTGGGAAGGCAAATCCCTGGAAGAGATCATTGTCGGCACCTACGACAAAGCCGCTGTTGCGCAAAACGGCATCTTCAACAACATCTCCCAGCTGTGGAACCACAACCAGTTCTGGGAAATGATGGGCCCGAACGGCGACGTCATGCCGACCGAGCTGGAAAAAGCGCTGGTTGAATCCTTTGGCTCCGTTGAAGAGTTCAAATCCCAGTTCTCCGCCGCTGGCGCAGGTCAGTTCGGCTCTGGCTGGGCCTGGCTGGTGAAAGACACCGACGGTGGCCTGAAAGTGACCAAAACCGAGAACGGCGTGAACCCGCTGTGCTTTGGTCAGACCGCGCTCTTGGGCTGCGACGTGTGGGAGCATTCCTACTACATCGATTTCCGCAACAAGCGTCCGGCCTACCTGTCGAACTTCCTCGACAACCTGGTCAACTGGGAAAACGTGGCGTCTCGCCTGTGAGCCTAGCGGTCCAAGGACCGGCTTATGATTGATCGCCGCTCGGTGATCAAAGGCCTGTTGGGAGTGATCCTGACAGGCCTTTTTGCTGCAACATATGGGTTTTTCATTGAACCGGCGCTGCGCCTTCGGGTGAAACGCTGGCGGATCAAACGGGAAGGTTGGGCGGCGGTGCCGCTGCGGATAGCCGTCATCAGCGATCTGCACGCAGGCGCGCCGACTGTCCCGCTGTCGCGGGTTCAGCAGGTGGTGCGCCGCACCAATGCCTTGCAGGCTGATGTGATCGTCCTGTTAGGGGATTTCACGGCGTCGCATCCATTTGTGGGGGCAAGGTTCCGTTTGACCAGATTGCCGATACCTTCACCCAACTGAGGGCGCGGGACGGCGTCCATGCGGTTCTGGGCAACCATGATTGGTGGGATGACGTCGCGGCACAGAAACGCGGGGCAGGGCCGAATATCTATGCCCAAGCTTTGGAAGCGCGCGGCATCCCTGTGCTGCCCAATCAGGCGGTCTGGTTGCCCGGCGCGGGCGTCTGGCTTGCGGGTCTTGAGGATCAACTGGCGTTGCGACGGGCAGGGCGGGGCTTTGTCGGTCTAGATGATCTGGGGCGTACACTGGGGCAGGTGCCCGATGATGGGCATCCCTGTGTTCTGCTGGCCCATGAACCAGATGTGTTTCCCACGGTCCCGGATCGGGTTGATCTCACACTGTCGGGCCATACCCACGGCGGGCAGATCCGCCTGTTTGGCTGGTCGCCTCGGGTGCCGTCCCGATTTGGCAACCGTTACGCCTATGGTCACGTGCGCGAAGGCGGGCGGGATCTGGTGGTGTCAGGTGGGATCGGCTGTTCTATTCTTCCTGTACGGTTTGGTGTGGTTCCTGAAATCACCCTTGTTGAAATCAGCGCCGTTTGAGCGGTCCTGCGCAGGCCAAGAGAGCGCCAGGCGCGATTTGCGGTTCAATTGGCACGACATGCGACTGAAGTTCCCAAGCGCAGCCCCTATCTTGATAGGATCCGAGTTGAACCCCAAAGAGGTGCCCCCATGGCCCGTCACATTCTTCATTGCGATACGGAGACCCTGTCCAAGGATCTCTCTGCTAAGACCTATATTGTCACCGGTGCGAACTCGGGCGTGGGGCTGGAAACCACACGTCAGCTCGTCAAACAGGGCGCACATGTGGTTATGGCCTGCCGCCGCGTGGCCGCAGGCGAGGCCGAAGCCCAGTCTTTTGCCGGGCTCGCGGGCACCTATGAGGTCTCTGAATGTGATCTTGCGGACCTCGCTAGTGTGCGTGGCTTTGTGAACCGCTTTCTGGCCAGCCACAGCCGCTTGGATGGGCTGATGTGCAATGCCGGCATGGTCGCCATGGGCAACGCCGCAGCCTACACAAAGGACGGGTTTGAGAGCACAATTGGTGTCAGCTATTTTGGCCACTTCCTGATGATCGAGATGCTGCTCGATACCCTCAAGGCGTCGGCGCCGTCGCGGATTGGCCTGCTGTCGTCCGTGGTCCACGCGGGCAATCCGAAGAACCGCTATCAGGTCAATCTGGAGGATCTGAACTGGAAAACCCGAAAATACAATGCCTTCACCGCCTATGGTGAGGCCAAGGTTGCCAATGTCCTCTATGCCATGGAACTGGCGGATCGTCTGCAGGGCACTGGGGTCACCACGGCGTCGATTCACCCCGGCTGGGCGCGGTCCAACTTTGGCGGCAATGGGCTGTTGATGCGGGTGATGCGCGTCTTGATGAAACCGTTCCAGTCGCGGTTCACCGATAGCAATGAAACCTCGGCGCAGACCTCTTTGCATGTGCTGCTGTCCGATGATGCGCCCAATCACAATGGCGCCTATTTCAGCCAGTCGAGCGTTCTGTACCGCGATCCGGGCTGCAAGGATGGCGGCTGGCCGCTGGCCTCGCCCAACCCCCATGCCACCGATATGACCGCAGCCAAAGCACTGGTGGCAAAATCTTATGGGCTGGTTGGCCTGACCGCAGGCTAGGGGCCTTAGGCCGACAAACCCATCTGTCTGGAGGCCCGTCGCAGGGTTTCGGCCATAAGCGACAGGCCGTCACCGGGCCGGTCGCTGCGGCGCGCAAGAAGCGCCACATCCCGGTCCGCGTTCACGGCCTCCAGCGGCCGCACCACCACCTCGCTGCGGTGCATGGCATGGCGGCGGGCAAACAGCTCTGGCAGAACGGCAACGCCGGCCCCGGTCGCTGCCATCAGCAGCAGGGAATCCATCGACGTCCCTTCGTAATCATCCGACACCTCGCCGCCGCATTCCGCTGCCAGCGCATAGACGATCCGCGACAGACGGTGGCTCTGATCCAGCGTCAATAGCCGCCGCCGATCCAGATCTACAGCCCGCGCAGGCCCGTCTTGTGTCGCCAAAGGATCGTCAATTGCGACCGCTATCCACAGGCTTTCATTAAACAATCTTTCCTGCTGGGTGTTGGGGTGATCCTCGGGAGTTGAGATGATCAGATCAAACCGCCCCGATGTCAGGCCGTCTTCCAGATCGCGGGTGTTCTCCTCGCGCACCAACACCCGCAGGCCCGGTTGGGCCGCGTGGATGTCGCGCACCGCCTGCGGCAGAAGATAAGGTCCGATTGAGGGCAGAACCCCCAATCGCAGTCGCCCTGCAAAGGGCAGGTCTGACGCCATCGCGGCCCGCAGATCCTCCACCTCGCGCAGAATGATCTGGGCACGGCGGACAAAATCCTCGCCTTTGGCAGTGGTCTGAACGCCCCCCCGGCTGCGGTCAAACAAGCGCACGCCCAAATCGTCTTCGACGGCGGCAATCTGCGCCGACAGGCTGGGCTGGCTGACGTTCAGAACATCTGCGGCAAGGCCAAAGCGACCCAGTCGCTGCACCGCGACGATGTATTCGAGCTGACGGAGCGTAGGGCGCATTGCATAGTCTCAGGCTATGAAAACTTCACAAATATAATATTGGGATTATACCCAAGCACAAGGCATCAGTCGCGGCGAATTGACCCTTTGGGACGCCACGAGAGAAAAATGCCCGGAATTCTTGACACTTTGGCCAGCAACCTGCTGGTGCCAACCATCCTGTTCTTCGCCCTTGGCCTGATGGCGGCCTTTTTGCGCAGTGATCTGTCGATCCCCGAGGGGGCGGCGAAGTTCATGTCGCTCTATCTGCTTTTGGCCATCGGGTTTAAAGGTGGCGCGAGCCTGGCTGAACACGGGCTTGATATCTCGATCCTCAAAGCCATGCTGGGCGGGATTGCCCTGTCCTTCCTCATTCCTTTTGCCGCCTTTGCGCTGCTGCGGGTGA
The DNA here is from genome assembly GCF_001458415.1 of Tritonibacter multivorans. GTDB lineage: Bacteria > Pseudomonadota > Alphaproteobacteria > Rhodobacterales > Rhodobacteraceae > Epibacterium > Epibacterium multivorans. Next base: position 269,798 of record NZ_CYSD01000042.1, read on the forward strand.
TGACACGGCTGAACCCGCTGAATGCGGCGGCGGTGGCGGGGCACTATGGGTCGATCTCGATTGTGACCTTTGTGACGGCGATCAGCCTTCTGGACCTGACCGGCATGACCCATGACGGCTATATGGTGGCAGTGGCTGCCGCGATGGAAGTCCCCGCGATCCTGTCGGCGCTTTGGCTGGCGCATAAAAAGGGCGGCGAAGGGGCGGTCAAAGGCGAAGGCAAACTGTGGCGCGACCTGCTGGCGAACGGTTCTATCGTGCTGCTGACGGGGGCCTTTGCCATTGGCGCGGTCACCGGCGGCAAGGGGATGCAAATGATCGCGCCCTTCATTGTCACGCCGTTCACCGGCATTCTCTGCCTGTTTCTCCTGGACATGGGGCTGTCGGCTGGGCGCAGCCTGCTCAAGAACCGCCACATGCTGAGCCTTGGCCTCTTTGCCTTTGGCCTGCTGATGCCAATGGTTGGTGCCAGCATGGCTTGGGGAATGGGCACTGTGATTGGCTTGCAGGGCGGCAGTCTGTTCCTGCTTATGGTGCTGGCGGCCTCGGCCTCCTATATTGCGGTGCCCGCCGCGATGAAAATCGCGCTGCCGCAAGCAGAAAGCGGGATTTACCTCACCCTCTCGCTGGGTGTCTCCTTCCCGTTCAATATCACCGTAGGTCTGCCGCTCTATCTTTGGCTCGCAACCCTTGGGTAATAAAGGCGCGCTATAGGGTCGCCGCGCGCCTTGTGTTTCTTTTGGCCCAAAATACTCCGGGGTGCGGGGCAGCGCCCCGCAGCTGTCACCGCAGCGCAGAGATTGCCTCTGCTGCGGTGTCGACCCAGATCAAAGACCGGGCCACATCTGCGCCGGCGAATTCCTCGGCAATGATGTGGTCGATCAGGGCGCGCAACGGGGTCCAGTACCCATTGATGTTCAGGATCACAATGGGTTTGTCATGCAGCCCCAGCTGGCGCCAGGTGATGGCCTCGAACAGCTCATCCAGCGACCCCATGCCACCGGGCAGAACAACAACCGCATCGCTGTTATACAGCATGACCTTTTTGCGCTCGTGCATGGTTTCTGTCACAACAAAGGTCGCCAGATCCCGCTTTGCCACTTCGCGTTTCACCAGATGCTGGGGGATGACACCAAAGGTTTCTCCGCCTGCGTCCTGACAGGCACGGGCAACAGTGCCCATAAGGCCGACATCCCCTGCGCCATAGACCAGACGCACGCCAGCCGCTGCGAGCCCCTGACCCAGCGCGGTGGCAGCTTGCGAATAGGCGGGATCCGCCCCAGTGCGGGCACCGCAGTAGACACAGACCGAGGCAATTGCGGTTTCAGTAGGGGGGGCTGCTGACATGGCGTGCCTTTTTCTCTTTGAGACCAATGGGAAAAAACTGAAAGCTTTGACCCGTGATAGCCCTATTGCTAGGTTTGCTCAACCGAGCACGGGACAACATCGTGTCGGAAGGGACGGGACGAAGAAAGATCGGAATAGACCATGACGAAGGTTTCGACGCCAGGCTGGGCCTGGATGATCGGTGGTGCCGCAGCGGCCGGAGTGAGTGCACTGGCGCTCGGGGTCGGGTATGTGTGGTGGCAGCAGCAGAGCCCCCCAGTGCCGCTGCCGCAAGTGGAGACGGCTGGAACCACAGCGTCTGTACAGCCGCAACCAGAGGCCCCTCTGGCCGAGGCTGAACCTGTGTCGACGACGGCCACACCGGATGTGGGGGCGTCCTTGGCTGAGGGCGGGACCGAAGAACAGACGGACCACCAGGAGGCCGCCGCTGCGGCTGTCGCAAGCGGCGCTTCGGCGGAGACGCCTGCGGCAACGGCGCTTTCTGCGCCGGTCTTGGATGTTGTGCGTGTGGATCCCGAGGGCTCTGCGGTGGTGGCGGGATCTGGTCAGGACGGCAGCGTCGTGATTGTGCTGCTGGATGACACAGAAGCCAGTCGGGCCGAAATTGGACCTGATGGGGAGTTTGTGATCTTCCTGCCCGTGCCGCCGGGAGAGAAGGCGCAGGTTCTGAGCCTGCGCGCGGAGCTGGACGGGCAGGCGCGCGCGTCCGAGGACAGTTTCATTCTGGCACCTGTCCCGCAGCCGGCGGTTGAGGTGACGGCCATCGCCGAGACTGCGCAGGGCGGGCAAGAGACAACCCAGCCTGCATTGGCGCCGACCGTGACACCGCAACCGCAAGCCGCAATCCAGCAGGCCGCGGAAGAAACAGGCCAGTCGCAGGGCGCAGAGATTGCGCACTCTGAAGCCGCGACTGGCGAAAGCGCCCCGGTGGAGACTGTTGCCGAAACAGCCGTGGAAACGGCGCTGGCCCCTGTTGTGGACACAGAGGTGCCACAGGAACCGGTACCCTCCACCCAGGCGGCAGAGCGTGCTGCGGTGCAGGTGGTGCAGGATGTGGCCACAGGTGAAAGCAAAACAGAAGCCAAACCCGTCGAACCTTCAGGGCCGACAGAATTAACCAGCGCACCAGCAGCTGAAGGCACGGAGGCTCCGGTCACCGTCAACGCAGCGCTGGTCGCCTCCGCAGATGCAGAACCCACCGTTCAACTGTCAGAAGCCACGGAGCCAGAGGAGGCTGTGACCCGCGCGCCCGCGGCCCCGCAGGTTGCCGTGCTCAAAGCGGATGAAACGGGCATTTCGGTCGTGCAGCCAGCGACGCCAGCGGTGCCCGAACTGGTGGGGAAAGTGGTGCTGGATACCATCAGTTACACGCCCGCAGGTGAAGTCCTGCTCAAGGGGCGTTCGCGTCCGGATGCCTTGGTGCGGGTCTATCTGGACAATGCCCCAGTGGCCGAGATTTCCAGCGCAGGTGATGGCAGCTGGGATGCCGAACTGTCCGATGTGGTGCCGGGGATCTATACACTGCGTCTGGATGAAATCGAACCAACAGTGGGGCGTGTGCTGAGCCGGATTGAGACCCCGTTCAAGCGTGAAACCCCTGAAGTTCTGGCCCAAAGCGGTGCAGGGGACGCAACTCCGGATCGGCCGCGATTGCAGGCGGTGACCGTGCAGCAGGGGGATACGCTCTGGGCGATTTCGGACACGATCTATGGCGATGGTTTGCTGTTTGTGCGTGTCTTTGAGGCCAATCGGGATCAGATCCGCAATCCGGACCTGATCTATCCCGGGCAGATCTTTAATCTGCCCGAATAATGCGCCAGCAGCGGCGCGCGCAATGACAAGCCTGCGCCTCTGCGCTACATAAGATAAAAGCCAGTTTCAGGGACGCGCCCGCTGCAGGGCGCGTCTTTTTTGCGCAGATTTTTGCACTGGGATTTGGCCCGGTGCCTGCTGAACAGCCGCCGAATAGCTAAGGAATTCCAGATGACTGCACCCGCTGAACCAACGCAAGCCGCCACGCCGGAACCCACGGCCCGCCAAGAGCGGGCATCGGGGCTGCGCGTGTTGCGCCGGGTCTGGCCCTATGTCTGGCCACAATCGCTGCCCTGGATCAAGGCACGGGTTGTTCTTGCGCTGGGGATGCTGGTTCTGGCCAAGCTGATCGCGCTTTATACGCCGTTCCTTTACAAAGGCGCGGTTGACGCGCTGGCGAAGGAACCCGGCGCCAATATGCTGATGCTGGGCGCGGTGGGGCTGACGGTGGCCTATGGCGGGGCGCGGGTGCTGAACATTGGCTTTCAGCAGCTGCGCGATGTGATTTTTGCCCCTGTCACGCAACGGGCGCTGCGGCGGCTGGCGCTGGAGACCTTTGAACACATCCACCGCATGTCGATGCGCTATCACATCACCCGCAAGACCGGGGGGCTAAGCCGGATCGTTGAGCGCGGCGTGAAGGGTGTGGAATTTCTGCTGCGGTTTCTTGTGTTGTCGATTGGCCCGCTGGTCTTGGAACTGACCATGGTGGCGATCCTGCTCGCGGTGATTTTTGACATCTGGTATCTGGTCGCGGTGGTGGTCACGGTCCTTTTGTATGTCTGGTTCACCTTTGCGGTGACCGAGTGGCGGGTGAAGCTGCGGCGCGAAATGAACACCCAGGACACGGATGCCAATCAGAAAGCCATCGACAGTCTGCTGAACTATGAAACGGTGAAATACTTCGGCGCGGAAGGGCGCGAGGCGGCGCGTTATGACAGCGCGATGAAGGGCTATGCACGGGCGGCGTTGAAGACGGCCTATTCGCTGGGGGCGCTGAACTTTGGCCAGAGCCTGATTATCACCGGCGGGTTGATCGCCGTTATGGTCATGGCGGCGCGCGGGGTTGAGGCGGGCACCATGACGGTCGGCGATTTTGTTATGGTCAACGCCTATATGATCCAGATCACGGTGCCGCTGAATTTCCTTGGCACGGTTTACCGCGAAATCCGTCAGAGCCTTGTGGACATGGGGGAAATGTTCGATCTGCTGGGCCAGCCCGCCGATGTGCAGGACAAGGCCGGAGCGGGTGCACTGCAGGTGACGGGCGGGGAAATCCGTCTGGAGGACGTGCGTTTCGCCTATGAACCCGAACGCGAAATCCTTAAGGGTGTGTCGTTGCAGGCAGGTGCCGGGCAGACGGTGGCGATTGTCGGCTCTACCGGGTCGGGAAAGTCCACCATCGGGCGGTTGTTGTTCCGCTTTTATGATGTCACCGGGGGGCGGCTGACCATTGATGGGCAGGATGTGCGGGATGTGACGCAGGACAGCCTGCATGCCGCCATTGGTGTGGTGCCGCAGGACACCGTGCTGTTCAATGACACCATCCGCTACAATATTGCCTATGGCCGTGCCGGTGCAACCGAGGCCGAGATTGAGCAGGCCGCGCGGGATGCGCAGATCCATGACTTCATCCTCAGCCTGCCCGAGGGTTATGACACCACTGTCGGCGAGCGCGGTGTGAAACTGTCGGGGGGCGAAAAACAGCGGGTGGGGATCGCGCGCACGCTGTTGAAGAACCCGCCCATCCTGCTGCTGGACGAGGCGACCTCGGCGCTGGATACGGACACCGAACAGGAGATCAAGGAAGCGCTGTCGCGTGCCGCGCAGGGGCGGACGGTGATCACCATTGCGCACCGCCTGTCGACCATTGCGGAGGCGGATCAGATCGTGGTTCTGGAGCAGGGCGAGATTGCCGAAGTGGGCAACCACGACGCGCTGGTCGCGCGCGACGGACGTTATGCGCATCTGTGGCAGCGTCAGCAATCAGATCTTGAGGCGGGGTAAAAGGCGGTCCGTTGGAACGAGGCTCTGCCTCGTGCTCCGGAGTATTTTGGGCCAAAAGAAGATTGGCCAAACGGAAACGGCCCGGCTGCGGAAGCCGGGCCGTTTCTTTTTAAGTGGTGTGTCGTTGTTGATATTCCGCGCGGTTATTCTGCGGCGCGCAGTTTCGGGTCGTGCTTGGCCGGGTGGGCGTCGCCTTCGGGGCCGTGCGGATGATCTGCCGGTGGGGTTTCCGCATCCAGACCGGTCCAGTCGATTTCCGTCGAAGGCAGCTGGCGGGCCTTGCGGCGCAGTTGCATATCGCGGGCAATCCGGCTGGAGGCGCCGCGGGTGGCGCGGGCCATGCCACGGCCCATGGCGAACCAATAGGTCGAGGCCCAGACCCGGATCGCCAGCAGCGAGGGTGTCACCACCAGTGTCAGCACGGTGGCAATGCCAAGACCAAAGACCACGGCGGTGGCCAGCTGTTTCCACCACAGCGCGGTGGGGCTGTCGATGGTGTAGCCACCGCCAAAGAAGTCGAGGCTGATGCCGAACATCATTGGCGCAAGACCGGCCATTGTGGTGATGGTGGTCAGCAGAACCGGGCGGATACGCGCCTGGGCGGTGCGAATGATCGCTTCGATCCGCGGCATATGCTGCGAAAACTCCTGATAGGTGTCGATCAGAACAATATTGTTGTTCACCACAATCCCCGCCAGCGCCACGATGCCGGTGCCGGTCATAATGATCGAGAAGGGCTGCTGCATGACCATCATGCCGATCAGCACGCCGGTGGTGGACAGAACCACCGCCAGCAAAACCAGCACAGCATTGTAGAAGCTGTTGAACTGCGCCAGCAGGATCACGAACATCAGCGCAAGTGCACCGGCAAAGGCCTTGGACAGGAAGGCCCCGGATTCGGCCTGTTCTTCCTGATCCCCGGTCCATTCCCAGGTGATATTGGCGCCAAAGGGGGTGGTGTCGAGCCATGTGGTCAGCGTGGCAATGCGTTCATTGGCATTGATCGGCACCAACTGGCTGCTGTCGCTTTCCAGAGCCGTGGACAGGGCCTCCGGCGTTTCCGCGCCTGTCAGGGCAAAGACTTCGGTCACAGAGCCATTGGGTAGGGTAAAGGTCTGTCCCTTGGGGACGGTGCCTTCTGGCACGTCCTTCAGGATGGCCAGCGACTGCGGGGTCTCGCCAGATGTGTCCATCACTTGCGTCAGGCCGGGTTCAATGTCGGCCTTTACATCGAAATAACGCTGCTGTTCGGTGCGCGAAATGGTGGCGAGCTTGGGCACCGGCTGGCGGGTGACAAAGTTCGACAGCGGCACAAGCCCTTCGGACGTGCGCAGTTTCAGATTGTCCAATGTGGACAGCACACGCTGGTCTTCCGGAAGGCGCAGGCGGATTTCGATTTCCTCGTCCGAGCTGTCGACCCGCATGGTGTCCAGCAAGATCCCACGGGTGACAAGCTGCACCATTGCCCCAACAGAGGCCACGTCAGAGCCGTAACGACCCGCTTTGGCCACATCGACGTCGATTTCCCAGTCAATGCCGGGCAGGGGGAGGCTGTCTTCGATCTGCACCAGACCGGCGGTCTCCTCGAACTGAGTGCGGGCCGCAACTGTGGCTTCGGTCAGGGTTGCCCAGTCGTCGCCTTTGATGCGCAGATGCACCGGTTTGCCGGACGCAGGGCCACCTGCGATGGCGCGGACTTCGACTTCGAAGCCCGGCAGGCTGTCGACAGCGGCCTGCAGCTGCTCCAGCACCAGATCGCCATCGTAATCGTCTGCGGTCACTTCGCGCGACATCAGACCGCCGAGGATGGGTTCTTCCTGTGTTGGGCGATCTTCCCATGGGATGATCTCGAACTGGACCTGACCAATGGTGTCTGGCGGTGTGCTGGCGCCAGAGCTGTCTGTGTTCAGACCGCCATCGCCCGCAAAGGAGAACACATTGGTGACGGCCTTATGTTCCATGATCAGGTTTTCAGTGGCCCGCACCATGGCGTCTTTTTCGCGCAACGACAGGTTGCCGCGGACGTAAGCCGTGGCCTGTTCGGGTTCCTGTTCGACAAAGAATTCAACGCCATAGTTGTTCTGGCTGAAGGTCTGGAACACGGTGGCAATACCAAAGCCAACAACCGCGAGGGTCACCAGCGGCATGATCGGGTTGCCCGCGATCATTTTGATGATCCAGCCAAAAAGACCCAGGCGATTGCGCGCAGTGACGGTGTTTTCAGTGCGGCGCCATTCGGCCGCGCCCAAGGCCACAGAAGCAAAAAGAGCGGAAAAGATGAACAGGGCGATGCCAGCGATCATCGGGCCGACGCCTTCGGCCTCGGTGAACAGATAGTTGGGGTTCAGCATCTGCATTGCACCGGTAAACATGCACCACAGGGCCAGCGGCACCAGAGCGGCCCGCACGACCCACGGGAGGCTTGCCCGCAATGCGTCCGAGATATAGCCGATGGTGCGCGAGATGCGGCCCGTCACACCGCCCATCACGGGCAGGTAGACCAGTGCCACCACCAGTGAAGCCGACAGAACAAAGATCAGCGTCACCGGCAGCATGCCCATGAATTCGCCCGGAACGCCGGGCCAGAACAGCATTGGCAAAAACGCACAAAGTGTGGTCGCGGTGGAAGAAATAATCGGCCAGAACATTCGTTGCGCGGCCTCGACATAGGCATGCATCGGGCCGGTGCCTTCAGAGATGCGCTTATCGGCGTATTCCACAACCACAATCGCGCCGTCGACCAGCATGCCGACCGCAAGGATCAGGCCAAACATCACGATGTTGGAGATGGAGATATCCATCAGCGCCAGAAGGGCGAAACACAACAGGAAAGAGGTCGGGATCGAGAAACCCACCAGCAGCGCGGCGCGGCTGCCAAGGGCGGCCAGTACAACGATCATCACCAGCGCAATCGCCGTCAGGACCGACCCCTCAAGCTGGCTGACCATCGAGCCAACAACGCGGCTCTGGTCGTTGGAGGTGCCAAGCGTCACGGCCGCCTGAAGCTCCGGCGGCCATTTGGCCTGTGCGGCGGCAAGGGTGGCTTTGACCTCGTCCACGGTGTCGATCAGGTTGAAGCCTTTGCGTTTCACCACCTGCAGTGCCACGGTATCATTGCCGTCAAACCGGGCGGTGCCTTCACGGTCTTCAAAGGTGAAATTGATCTGCGCCAGTTCGCCCAATGTGACCACGCGGTCGCCATTTGTTTTGACGGGCAGGGCATAGATGTCTTCGACACTGTCGAAAGACGAGGGGATCTTGACCGAGAAAGCGCCCTGATTGCTGTCCACTTCGCCCGCGGCGATCAGCTGGTTGTTGTTCTGAACCACGGTGATCAGTTCGAGCGCGGTGACGTTATAGGCCTCGAGCTTCAGCGGATCGATCAGCACTTCGACCATTTCGTCACGGTTGCCCGCGATCCCGGCCTCCAGCACGCTGTCCAGCGCCTCGATCTCGTCCTGTAGGTCTTTGGCCAGACGCGCCATGGTCCGTTCGGGGACCGGACCGGTGAGGTTCACAATGACAATCGGGAACTCGGAAAAGTTGATCTCGGTGATCGAATATTTCTCGGCCCCTTCCGGGAACTCGGCTTCGGCGGTGTCCATCGCGTCACGCACTTCGGCGAGCACGGCAGCCTTGTCCCAGCCAAAATCAAACTCCAGCGCCACACCGGCATAGCCTTCGGCAGCGGTGGCGGACATTTTGTCGAGCCCGTCAAGATCGGCAAGCTCGGTCTCCATCACCTTGACCAGCAGGGTTTCGCTGTCCTCGGCCGAGATGCCAGGGAAAGAGACAGAGATGAAGAGCGCGGGGATTTCAATGTCCGGCTCGCCCTCTTTGGGCAGGCTGACATAGGCGAAACCGCCGACCAGCAGGGAAATGGCGATGAACGCCAGAACCATCCGGGCGCGCGAGGCGGCCCAGTCGACGATGCCCATCATTGGTCAGATCCTTCCGCCAGAGTGCGATAGGTGGCCTCGACCGGGACACCAGCGGTGACAAAATCCTGCCCGACGACGATAACATCGGCTTCTTCCGGCAAGCCGCCGAGCCAGACACCTTCGGCGGTGTCGCGCAGCATCTCGACGGGCACAAAACCTGCTGTCTGGTCGTCGTTTACAATGCGCACACCCAGACGGCCGGCATTGTCAAGGGTCAGGGCCGATTGCGGCAGTTGGTGCGCCTTGGTGCCTTCGGCGCCGATCATGATTTCGGCGGTCTGACCGTCGCGAATGGCAAGATCCGCGTTTGGAACGGTGATTTCGACCTCAAAGGTGCGGGTGTTCTCATCGGCGGAGCGGCTGATGAAGGTCACATTGCCCTGAACCTGCTGGCCGGTGGCCAGACGGGCACCCGCCAGCGACCCCAATGTGACGCGGCTGACTTGGGTTTCAGGCACAAAGCCCACCAGTTTGATGGTGTCCAGCTGGATTACGGTGGCACAGAGGCTGCCGGGCTGCAGCAGGCTGCCAATCTCGGCGGTGTCGCTTTCCAGAAGGCCAGCAAAGGGCGCTTTCAGGACCAGATGCTCCATCTCTTTCTTGGCGGCGGCCACTTCGGCGCGGGCGCTTTCGATGCCGGCCTTTGTGGTTTCCAGACCGCTGAGCCCCGAAGCGATCGATGCATGAGCCGCGCGTTCTGTGGCCTGTGCAGCCGCCAGACGGGTTTCCGACGCATAGCCCCCTTCGGACAGTTTCGAGGCGGCGGTCAGGTTGATTTCCGCCTCATGCAGGCGGGCCTGCGCTTCGGCGATGCGGGCCTGCGCTTCGGGGACGCGGGCTTCGGCTTCTTTCAGGTGCGCTTCGGCTTCCAGCAGGGCCGCAGGGCGGGTGCCGGGGTCCAGCTCGCACAGGATGTCGCCTTTATTGACCGCAACACCCTTGCGCAATGGTTCCGAGATAACGGTCGAAGAGGTCTCGGCGCGCACGTCCACTTCGCGCATCGCGCGGGTCTGGCCCCGCAGGATCACCGCATTGTCGATGTTGCGGGCGCTCGACCGCAGCGCCACAACGCCCACGCGGGAAATCGCCTCTGCCTCGGTCGCGACCTCTGCCTCTGTAGCCGCTGTTTCGGTTTCACCTGCGGAGGCGTCTTCGCCACGGGCAAAGGCCATCAGGCTGTCGCGTTCCATAATCAGGCCGAACAATAGGGCGCTGACCGCAACGGCGGTGAGGGGTGGAATGATACGCATGACGGTCTCCGTCTGAATGACTCGTCTAAATAGACGTCTTTTTCGATCAATACCCTGTGAAGTGCAGGTGATACTGTGATTTAGGTCACAGAAAGGTGACCTTACGTCGCCAATTGCCCTGCGTTTGCGCATTTTCGGCGCGCTCTGGTGTTGGGCGGGCAATGGCAGCGCTGTGCTCTCCCTCTGATATAGGGCGAAGCTGGGCGCGTGCCAAAAGCCCAATGGTCGCAGGCCCGAGAAAGTTTCGAAACATCAGGCAGATGTTTCCGGCGCGCAACGGTTTTACGCAGCAGGACCGCCCAGCAGGACCAGACGCGCGGCAGATCAGCGGTGATCCCCGTTTGCTAAGGCTTGGCTTGCGACGGTCAAGCGGCTATGACAAGCCGGAGATTAAGTTTTTCAGCGCGCCTGCGCGCCGGAAATGAAAGACGTTTGGCGACTGCCAACACGAAGTTAAGGGCCAAAGACATGAGCGATACCGACAGTTTCATCGAAGAGGTGACCGAGGAAGTCCGGCGGGATCGCCTGTTCCTCATGCTGCGGCGCTATGGCTGGATTGGCGTGGCCGGTGTTCTGCTGATTGTGGGCGGGGCCACCTGGCGTGAAATTCAGCGCTCTGCCGATCAGGACGCGGCGCAGGCGCTGGGGGATCAGATGACCGCCGCGCTGGAACAAAACAGCCCCGAAGCCCGCGCCGCCGCGCTGGCCGAGGTTCAGGCCACAGGCCCTGCCGCCCAGGCACTTCTGCGCATGGCGGAAGCGGGCGCCTTGGTGGAAGCTGGCGACAAGGCCGCGGCCGCCGACATGCTGAAGGCGCTGGCGTCAAACGGCGCGCTGGATCAGGTCTACCGCGACCTTGCTGCGTTCAAGGCGCTGGGTCTGCAATCTGATATCCTGAGTGTCGATGAACGCCGCCTTGCCTACGAGGCGCTCGCCCGTCCCGGTGCCCCGCTTTACCTGCTGTCGCAGGAACAGCTGGCGCTCCTTGAGATTGAAACCGGCGACATTGACGCAGCTGTGGCGCGTCTGCGTGAAATTTCCCTCTCGGCTGGTGTGTCTCGGGACTTGCAAGACCGTGTTCGGCAAGTGATTGTAGCGCTTGGTGGTTCGCTGGAAAGCGGGTCTGAGGCAGAGGTCTCTCAGGACGGCTAATACACGCTGACCAGCCGGTCGGAACGGGGGGATTGACGCCCCGCCGACGGCGGATGGGAAGATCAAAAGTAAGGGCAGGGGCATGGCGACAATGTTCGCGGGACAGATTTTCAAAACCAGCGTGAACGCGCGCAAAGGGATGCGGGCGGTGCTGATGGCAACGGCCCTCACGGCACTGGTTGCAGGCTGCGCAGAAGAAGAAGAGATCCTGCGCGGCGTGCGCGAAGAAATTCGCCCCGATGCCCTTTTGGAAGTCGAAAACAAATCCGTTGCCTTCGCCGCTCCGAAACAGGTCGCGAACCGCAGCTGGGCGCAAAGCCCGGGGCAGGCGGATGCGCGCACCGACAATGCCGCCCTGTCGCAGGCCCCGGCGCTGCTGTGGTCGGTGAACATTGGCCAAGGCGACAGCCGCAAACAACGGATCACCGCAGCGCCTATTGTGGCGGGCGGTTTGATTTACACGCTCGACAGCGGCGCGCGGGTGAGCGCGGTTTCCCCCGAGGGGGCGGTGGTGTGGCAGAAACTGGTTTTGCCCCCCAATGACGATGAAACACAGGCCACCGGCGGTGGCATGGCCTATGCGGATGGCGTGATTTACGTGTCTTCGGGCTTTGGCCTGTTGACGGCGCTGAACGCAGAAACCGGCGCACAGATCTGGCAGCAGAAACTGGGCGGTACCGGGTCGGGCCAGCCAACCGTCCACGGCGGGCTGGTGTATCTGGTATCCGGCGATGCCAAGGGCTGGGCAGTCAATACCAAGGATGGCCGCATTGCCTGGCAGATCGAAGCGACCGAGACCCCGTCGAATGTTCTGGGCGCACCAGCACCGGTTGTGACCTCGGATCTGTCGATCTTTGCCTTTGGTTCGGGTGACATTGTCGCGACCTTCAAGCGCGGCGGCTTCCGTCGCTGGGGCGCGGCTGTGTCCGGGCGCCGCGAAGGCAGCGTGATCGCGCAGGTGGGCGATGTCACAGGCGCGCCCTTTGTGCAGGGCAGCCGCATGTATGTGGCCAACCAGTCGGGCCGCACGGTGGCCTTTGATGTGGACAAGGGCACCCGCATCTGGACCGCGCCCGAAGGCGCCACGGGTCCTTTGTGGGCGGCCGGCGACAGCGTGTTCCTGGTCAGTGACCTGAACAACCTGCTGCGTCTGTCGGCGTCGACAGGGGAAATCATCTGGTCCCAGCCGCTGGCGCGGTTCCTGAAGGACAAGCCCGGCAAGCGCGCCGCGATTGTGGCCCATCACGGGCCTATTCTGACCGGTGGTCAGTTGGCGGTGGCCTCGGGCGATGGGGCGCTGCGCTTCTTTGATCCCAAAGATGGCAGCCTGACTCATAGTGTCGCGGTCAAAGGCGGCGCCACCACAGAACCGGTTGTGGCAGGACGCACGCTTTATGTTGTGACCCGCGACGGCGATCTGGCGGCCTATCGCTAAGGGGCTTTGACGGCCCAATAAATTGCGAAATCTCTGGCTCTGCAGCGCAGGTTGCATAGCTCCTTTGTGCAGAAAACACTGGCCCCTTGTCCCGAGATGCGCTATGCGCGCGTCTCAAATCACGGAAAGTCGTACCCATGTCTTTTACCCTCGCCATCGTTGGGCGCCCCAACGTGGGCAAGTCCACCTTGTTCAACCGTCTTGTCGGCAAGAAGCTGGCGCTGGTCGATGACCAGCCCGGTGTAACGCGCGACCTGCGCGAGGGCGAGGCACGTCTGGGCGATCTGCGGTTCACGGTTGTGGACTCTGCCGGTCTGGAAGATGCCACCGACAACAGCCTTGAAGGCCGCATGCGCCGCCTGACCGAGCGCGCGGTGGAAATGGCTGATGTCTGCCTGTTCATGATCGACGCGCGTGTGGGGGTGACCCCAACCGATGAGATCTTTGCCGATATCCTGCGCAAGAAGAACTCTCATGTGATCCTTGCTGCCAATAAATCCGAAAGCAATGCTGCGGATGCAGGCGTGCTGGAGGCCTGGAACCTTGGCTTGGGCGAACCCATCCGCCTGTCGGGCGAACATGGCGAGGGTCTGAATGACCTCTACTCCCAGCTGCTGCCGATCTCCGAGAAGTTCGAAGAAATGGCCGAAGAGACCGGTCCAGAAACCGATGTGAGCCTCGACGACGACGACTTTGAGGATGACGAAGAGGTCGAATACGAAATTCCGATGCCCACCGACCACAAGCCGCTTCAGGTGGCTGTGGTGGGGCGTCCGAACGCCGGGAAGTCCACGCTGATCAACAAGATCCTTGGCGAAGACCGTCTGCTGACCGGCCCCGAAGCCGGGATCACCCGCGACGCGATTTCTTTGCGGATCAACTGGAACGACACGCCGATGCGGATCTTTGACACCGCCGGCATGCGCAAAAAAGCCAAAGTACAGGAAAAGCTGGAAAAACTATCGGTCTCTGACGGTCTGCGCGCGGTGAAATTTGCTGAGGTTGTGGTGGTCCTGCTCGACGCCGCAATTCCGTTTGAACAGCAAGACCTGCGTATTGCGGATCTGGCCGAACGCGAAGGCCGCGCGGTGATCATCGCCGTGAACAAGTGGGATATCGAAGACGAAAAGCAGGAAAAGTTGAAGAACCTGAAAGAGGCCTTCAACCGTCTGCTGCCACAGCTACGTGGCGCGCCGCTGATTACGGTCTCTGCCAAAACCGGTCGCGGTCTGGACCGCCTGCATGATGCGATCATGCGCGCTTATACCACCTGGAACCGCCGTGTGCCGACCTCGGCACTGAACCGCTGGCTCGCAGGCATGCTCGAACAGCACCCGCCGCCCGCGCCGCAAGGCAAGCGTATTAAACTGCGCTATATGACCCAGGCCAAAAGCCGTCCCCCGGGGTTTGTGGTGATGTGTTCGCATCCCGACAAAATGCCCGACAGCTATTCGCGGTATCTGGTCAATGGCCTGCGGGAAAGCTTTGATATGCCCGGTACGCCCATTCGCCTCTATATGCGCGGGCAGGGGGATCAGAACCCCTACAAGGGCAAAAAGAAATCCACGCCCTCGCGGCTGCGCAAGCACCTCGAAGGGCGCAAGTCCTGAACAAGACCCCTCTCGGATGACAATCCGGGAGGGGTTTTTCTTGTGCGCTTGCCCTTTGCGGGATGTTGCGCAACACTTATCTCTGTGTAGCGATTTTCGGCCCCTTTGCACAAAAGGCATAGTTTGTGTTTTCACGACGGTGTCACAGTAGCATTCTAGGGGGGTATTCAGTTTATCAGGGACAGGACATGGATCTAAGGACCTATACCCGTCAATACGCCACGCCCGACAACCGTCTGGCGTCTCTCAGCTATTTTGGTACGTTTGCGGTTTATTTCACCGCGCTAGGGGTGGCCATTTCCCAGTCGGACACATGGTATCTGATGTGGCCTGCGGGGGTGGTTTTTGCCTTTGCGGCGGTGCGGCTTTACGTTTTGCAGCATGACACCGGGCACCACAGCCTTTTTGAAACACGGCGCCAGAACGAATGGGCGGGCCATGCGCTGTCGCCGTTTACCTTTGCGCCGTTCGAGGTGATGAAGCAGAACCACAATCTGCACCATGCCAATGTCGGCAACCTAGAACATCGCGAGACCGGTGAGATCCACACAATGACCGTGGCAGAGTGGGACCGCGCCGGGGTGGCGGAACGTCTGTTCTACCGCTTGTATCGCAACCCTTTTGTGCTGGTACCGCTTGGGGCGGCCTTCACCTATTTCATCCGCTATCGTTGGCCCAAGAACACGGTTCAGTTCGGTATGTGGCAGGTGCTGGCGCATAATCTGGTGATCATTGCGCTGCTTTATGTGCTCTATGTGATTGCAGGCAGCGAAGGGCTGCTGATCTGGCTTGGGTTCTCGTTCCTTGGGGGCATGATCGGCGTTTTCCTTGTCTATCTGCAGCATAATTTCGAGGACACCTACTGGGACCGCCGCCCGGATCTGAAGCCTCAGATCGCAGCCCTTCAGGGGTCATCCTGTCTCGATTTTGGCTGGTTTTTTGATTTCGCCGTGGCCAATATCACCTTGCATGACATCCACCATTTCAACGCCCGGATTCCGTCCTATCGCCTGCGCCAATGTCATCACAATATGCCAGAAGACTGGGGCCTGCGCCGGATCAAATTCGCAGAAGCCATCCGTGCTTTGGGGCTGAAACTTTGGGATGAAGAGGCAAAGCGGCTGGTTCCCTTTCCGAAATAGACAAAGTGTATATACAGTGTTAGATGTATGTATTGATAAACAAAGGAAAAAGAACAGGAAGATTGAATGACCCCAATTCTCAGACTGACAGGTGTAGGCCCGGCACTGGCCAAAGCCCTGCAGAGTAATGGCATCAAAGCCGTTGAAGACATTGCAAAACTTTCCGCTGAGGACCTGTGCAAGGTCCCCGGAATTGGGGTCAACCGAGCGGCGAAATTACTTGCGGCGACTCAGGTTATGATTGGCACTGTGGCCAAGGCGGATCCTGTTGCACCGGCCGCGAAAACCACGCCCGCGGCACGCAAAACCACAAAATCTTCCACACCGTCGCCCAAGACCGCCAAAGCGGTGACAAAACCAGCCGCCAAAGCCGCATCTCAACCCGCTGCCAAGCCAGCCGAGCCAAAGGTGGCTGAGCCCAAACCCACCAAAGCCGAGCTGAAAGCCGCCAAGGTCAAAGCCAAGGCGAAAAAATCTGCAAAGAAAGCGGAAGAGCTGGAAGCCGAATTTGCCGCGGCCAAGGGCAAGGCCAAAGAAAAGGCCAAAAAGAAGAAAGCCAAGGCCAAGAAGGAAATCGCCAAAGAGAAGCTGCGCGAAAAGAAGATCCTTGCGGCGAAAGGCAAAAAAGACGGCAAAGGGAAATCCGAAAAGCCGAAGGGCAAAAAGGGAAAGTAACCCTTACCCTGAATTGAAAAAACCGGCGCTGCGGGATCGCCCGAGCGCCGGTTTTCTTCTGTCTGGCAGGGACGGCGTTTAGGCCAGTTTGCCCTCTGCGGTCAGGGTCAGCTTGCCGCCCAGATAGGGCGCCAGCGCTGCGGGCAGTTTCACCGATCCATCCGCCTGTTGGCCGTTCTCCAGTACCGCAATCAGGCAGCGCCCCACAGCCAGGCCAGAGCCATTCAGCGTGTGCACAAACTCGGGCTTGCCGCCACCTGCGGGTTTGAAGCGGGCGTTCATACGGCGCGCCTGGAATTCACCGGTGGTCGAAACGGAAGAGATTTCGCGGTAGGTGTTCTGACCCGGCACCCAGGCTTCGATGTCATAGGTGCGGCGCGCGCCAAAGCCCATGTCGCCGGTGCAAAGCACGACCGTGCGGTAAGCAATGCCCAGCTTTTCCAGGATACCCTCGGCGCAGCCCAGCATGCGTTTTTGTTCTTCGTCGGAATTGTCCGGGTGCACGATCGACACCATCTCGACCTTCTCGAACTGGTGCTGACGCAGCATGCCCGAGGTGTCCTTGCCCGCAGACCCGGCCTCCGAACGGAAACACAGCGTGTGCGCGGTCATGCGGATCGGCAGGGCGCTTTCTTCCAGCGTGTCACCGGCAACCGAATAAGTCAGCGGCACCTCAGAGGTCGGAACCAGCCACCAGCCATTGGTGGTCTGATAGCTGTCTTCGCCGAATTTGGGCAGCTTGTCGGTGCCATACATCGCCTCATCGCGCACCAGCACGGGAGAGTTCACCTCGGTCAGGCCGTTCTCGTCCACATGGGTGTCGATCATGAATTGCGCCAGTGCGCGGTGGATACGGGCCACGGCGCCCTTCAGCAGCACAAAACGCGCGCCCGAGATTTTGGCGGCGGTTTCAAAATCCATCGCCGCGGCAACGCCAGCGATTTCAAAATGCTCTTTCGGCTGGAAGGTGAATTCGGGCTTTTCGCCCCAGACCTTCACCTCGACATTGTCGTCCTCATCTTCACCCGCGGGCACATCGTCGGCGGGCGCGTTGGGGATCCGTGCAAGCATATCTGTCAGCTTCGCGTCCAGTTCCTTGGCTTCTGTCTGCATGGCAGCGACTTCAGCCTTCTTCTCGGACACAGCGGCCCGCAGGCGTTCGAATTCGGCGTCATCGCCTTTGGCCTTGGCCGCACCAATCGCCTTGGCGGCGCGGTTCTGTTCGGCTTGTGCCTCTTCGGCGGCCTGGATCTTGGCGCGGCGCTGCTCATCAAGGGACAGAACAGAGGACGACAGGGCAGCATCTCCACGGCGGGCGAGGGCTGCGTCAAAGGCGGCCGGGTTTTCGCGGATTGCACGGATGTCATGCATGGGTCTGCTCCTGTGTCATGCAGTTGGTGTTCAATGTGTCTCCTATGCCCCAAGGCGGGGGCGAGGGGAAGGGGAGAGGCCCCTGAAAACCACTTCAAGTGGCAATCTGACGGGGATGTTGCACTCGGGTCGCCGCTTGTCTTGCATTGGCCTGTGTCAACGCATAGGTTCCTCAGCAAAATCCGGGCACAAATCCTTGTGCCTCAATGACGAAAAAGGAACTCGTTTAATGGACGGCAACGCAATCGCCCAGTTTATCCCTCTTATTCTGATCTTTGGTATCATGTACTTCCTGCTGATCCGCCCGCAGCAGAAGAAGATGAAAGAGCATCAGAACATGGTTGAAGCCCTGCGTCGTGGCGACCAAGTCGTGACCCAAGGCGGCATGATCGGCAAGGTTGCCAAGGTCAAGGAAGACGGCGAAGTTGAGGTGGAAATCGCAGAGGGCGTCAAAGTCCGCGTTGTGAAATCCACCATTGCCCAGGTTCTGAACAAGACCGAACCCGCGAAGTAACTTCGCGCGTTAAGCTATTATAAAGGCAGGGTAATGCTGCAAATTGATACCTGGAAAAGGGTTCTCATCTGGCTCGCCTGTGTGGCGGGCCTTTTGGCTGCCCTGCCCAACGCGTTTTATACGCGTGTGGAGCAACACAATGATGCCGTCGCCGCAATCGAACTGGGGGCGGATACGTCCGAGAACCAGGCGATGGCGGGCCAATGGCCAAACTGGATGCCGTCGGGCCTTGTGAACCTTGGTCTGGACCTGCGCGGCGGTGCGCATCTGCTGGCCGAAGTGAAGGTCGAAGACGTCTATGAGGCGCGCATGGATGCGCTCTGGCCCGAGGTGCGCAACAGCTTGCGCGGGGAACGTGCCACCATCGGCACCTTCCGCCGCGATCCAGAGGCCCCGGTGGATCAGATTCGTCTGCGGATCTCCAAACCCGAAGGGCTGGATCAGGCGATGCAGATCCTGCGCGGTCTGGCCAATCCGATCCAGACGCTGACAGGCGCGGGCGCCAATGACATTGAGATCACCGGTTCCGGCAACACCATCACCGTGCAGCTGTCGGACGCGGAAAAGATCGCCACCGACGACCGCACCGTGCGCCAGTCGCTGGAAATCATCCGTCGCCGGATTGACGAGGTTGGCACCCGCGAACCCACGATCCAACGTCAGGGCGCGGACCGCATTCTGATTCAGGTGCCGGGCATTGGCTCTGCGGCGGAACTGAAGGCGATCATTGGCACCACCGCACAGTTGACCTTTAACCCGGTTGTGGGCCGTGCCTCCAGCGCCGAGGAACGCGCAGGCGTCGGCAACAAAGTGGTGCCTTCGCTCGATCAGGTTGGCACCTTCTACGTGATCGAAGCTGCGCCGGTTGTGACGGGCGAAGAACTGGTCGATGCGCAGCCTGCGTTTGACCAGAACGGCCGTCCGGCGGTGAACTTCCGCTTCAACACCTCGGGTGCGCGCAAGTTTGGCGACTACACCCTTGAAAACATCGGCCAGCCCTTTGCGATTGTGCTGGATGACGAGGTCATCTCCGCGCCCGTGATCCAATCCCATATTCCGGGCGGGTCGGGTATTATCACCGGCAACTTCTCGGTCGAGGAAAGCACCAATCTGGCGATCCTGCTGCGGGCTGGCGCCCTGCCGGCCGAGCTGGAATTCCTCGAGGAACGCACCATTGGCCCGGAATTGGGTCAGGACAGCATTGAGGCAGGCCGTGTAGCCACCGCCGTTGCTTTTGTCGGCGTGCTGGTCTTTATGGTGCTGAGCTATGGTCTGTTTGGCATCTTTGCCAATGTGGCGCTGATCATCAACGTCTGCCTGATCTTTGGTGTGCTGAGCACCATTGGCGGCACGCTGACCCTGCCGGGCATTGCCGGTATCGTCCTGACGGTCGGTATGGCGGTGGATGCCAATGTGCTAATCTTTGAGCGGATCCGCGAAGAGATCAAAGCAGGCCGTGGCCCGGCGAAGGCCATTGACGAGGGCTACAACAAAGCGCTGAGCGCGATTGTGGATGCCAATATCACCACCTTCATCACCGCTGTGATCCTGTTTGCCATGGGCTCTGGCCCGGTGCGCGGCTTTGCGATCACGCTGGGGCTGGGGATTGTGACGTCGGTCTTCACTGCGATCTTTGTAACGCGCCTTTTGGTGGTGATGTGGTTTGAACGCCGCCGCCCGAAAACGATCGAGGTTTAAGACATGCGACTGAAACTAGTACCTGAAAAAACCTCTTTCGATTTCTTCAGCCGCTGGAAGCTGTGGCTGGGCCTGTCGGCGGTTCTGATGGTGGTGGGCTTTGTGTCCTTTGCCATTCAGGGGCTGAACTTTGGCATCGACTTCCGCGGTGGCACCACCATCCGGACCGAGGCCACAACAGCCATTGATGTGGGCCAGTACCGTGACGCCATTGCGCAGCTGGATCTGGGCGATGTGTCCATCACCGAGGTCTTTGACCCCTCTTTTGCCGCCGACCAGCATGTGGGCATGATCCGCATTCAGGCCCAGGCCGGTGGTGAAGCCCTGAGCAGCGACGTGATCGCTGCGGTGCAATCGGCACTGGATGCGGTGGCGCCGGGGATCAAATTTGTCTCTGTCGAAAGCGTTGGACCGAAGGTCTCGGGCGAACTGGTGCAAACCGCTGTTCTGGCTGTTCTGCTCGCGATTGGCGCGGTTCTGGTCTATATCTGGCTGCGGTTTGAATGGCAGTTTGCCGTCGGCGCTGTGGTGGCGCTGGTGCACGATGTGATCCTGACCATTGGCATCTTCTCCGAACTACAAATCAAATTTGACCTCGCAATTATTGCCGCACTGCTGACCATTGTTGGCTACTCGCTCAATGACACCGTGGTTGTGTTTGACCGCGTGCGCGAAAACCTGCGCCGCTACAAGAAAAAGCCACTGGCCGAGGTTCTGAATATCTCGATCAATGAAACCCTCAGCCGCACGATGATGACATCTGTGACCACTTTGCTGGCGCTGATCTCGCTTTATGTGCTGGGTGGGGATGTGATCCGGGGCTTTGTCTTTGCAATGATCTGTGGCGTGGTCTTTGGCACCTATTCCTCGGTCTTTGTTGCCTCCACCATCCTGTTGTGGCTGGGCGTCAAACGCGACTGGTCGAAACCCACGACCCCCACCGGCAACCAATTTGCCAATGTGGATGCATAAATGATCAAGGGCCGCGGCGAACACCGCGGCCCTTCTTCTTTTGGCCCAAAAATACTCTGGAGCCACCGGTTTGAAAAACGGGGCAGAGCCTCGCATTTCGCCCCCCAAGATGCTAGGTCGAACAAAAGCCAAAGGAGAGCCCCATGCGCCTGAACGAGGTCCAATACACTGACGCCAAACCAATTGACGGCTATGGTCCGGGGTTCTTTCGTGTGGGCGGGGACCTGTTTGAAGGCGCCATGCTGACCGACACCACCGGCACGCGGGCTTGGGGCGGTTACGGGGATGCTGAGACCCTGCTTGCCTTGGCCGGTCAGGTCGATGTGCTGTTCATCGGCACCGGCGCTGAGATCGCCCATATTCCCGCTGACCTGCGCAGCGCGCTCGAAGCGGCCGGGCTCGGGGTCGAGATCATGAATTCCCCCGCCGCCTGCCGGACTTACAATGTGCTGCTCTCCGAAGGGCGCCGCATTGCACTGGCGGCACTGCCGGTTTGACCCCTTCCAAAGGGCAGGCAAAAATGTGCCTTTTCCTTTGGCCGCGACCTGTGGTTTGATCCAGCGCAAGGAAAGACGCGTCGGTTTCAGCTTTTAAGGCGCTGCAACAAAGGGATAAGCCGGTTTCATGACATTGCAGATCACCGATCTGAGCCTTGCGCGCGGCGGCGTGCCGGTGCTGGCAGGGCTGAGCTTTACGCTCGGACCGGGGCGCGCGCTGATCCTGCGCGGTCCCAATGGTGTGGGCAAGACAACCCTGCTGCGCACCGTGGCCGGGCTGCAGCCGCCCTTGGCCGGCACGATCACCGGGGCCGAAGACCAGATCGCCTATGGCGGCCACTCTGATGGGCTGAAGCTCGGCCTGACTGTGACCGAGAACTTGCGGTTTTGGGCTCAGATTTTTGGGCAGCGTGATTTTGAACCCGCGCTGGAGGCGTTCAATTTGGCTGAGCTGCGCGACCGGCCCGCAGGCGGCCTGTCGGCAGGGCAGAAGCGCCGCCTGTCGCTGGCGCGGCTGATGGTCACCAGGCGGCCGATCTGGGTGCTCGATGAACCCACCGTCAGTCTGGATGCGGCGTCGGTGCAGCTGTTCGCGGCCAGCGTTGAGGCCCATCTTGCAGCGGGCGGTTCGGCGCTGATGGCAACCCATATTGATCTTGGCCTCGACGGGGATGTTCTGGACCTTGGGCCGTTTAAGGCCAAAGCCACAGCGCCCGTGGCCGATGGGTTTGACGAGGTGTTCCTGTGATTGCGCTGCTTCTTCGGGATCTGCAACTGGCGTTCCGGGCAGGCGGGGGCTTTGGCCTTGGGCTGGCGTTCTTCTTGATCGTCACAGTGATGGTGCCGTTCTCGGTCGGGCCAAATTCGACCACATTGGGCACCATCGCTCCCGGCGTCCTATGGCTTGGTGCGCTCTTGGCCTGTCTGTTGTCATTGGACCGACTGCTGGCGCTGGATTGGGAAGATGGCAGCCTTGATCTGCTGGCCACGGCACCGCTGCCGCTGGAGGGGGTGCTGGCGGTAAAAGCGCTGGCGCATTGGATCACCACCGGCTTGCCCTTGGTCCTTGTCGCACCGGTTCTGGGCGTTCTGCTGAACCTCGCACCGGCGGGGTTTTTCTGGATCACCCTGTCGCTCTTGATCGGCACACCGGCGCTGTCGATGATCGGCACCTTTGGCGCGGCGCTGACCGTCGGCCTGCGGCGCGGGGGGCTGTTGCTGTCGCTGCTGGTCATGCCGCTCTATGTGCCGACTTTGATTTTTGGCGCCGAGGTTGCGCGCCGGGGCGCTGCGGGCTTTGCGACGGAGACACCGCTTTTGATGCTGGCAGGTATTACCGCGGGCACCCTTGCGTTTATGCCGTTTGCCGCCGCCGCCGTCCTGCGCGTCAATTTGCGCTAGGGCGGGCATTGAGATGACACTTGGGGAGAGCTAAATAGCCATCATGTCGATCTGGGAATACGCTAATCCGACCAAGTTCCTGCGCACCTCCGCGCGGGTGATGCCGATGCTTTGGGTGGCCTCTGCGGTGTTGATCATTGGCGGGCTGATCTGGGGTTTTTTCTTTACCCCGGATGACTACCGGCAGGGATCCACCGTGAAGATCATCTATCTGCATGTGCCTTCTGCGTTGATGGCGATCAATGCCTGGTTCATGATGCTGGTGGCCTCGCTCATCTGGGTGATCCGCCGCCATCACGTGAGCGCGCTGGCGGCCAAGGCCGCAGCGCCTGTGGGCATTGTGATGACGCTGATTGCGCTGATTACCGGGGCGATCTGGGGGCAACCGATGTGGGGCACCTGGTGGGCCTGGGACCCGCGGCTGACATCCTTTCTGGTGCTGTTCCTGTTCTACCTTGGTTATGTCGCGCTGTGGGAGGCCATCGACAATCCTGACACCGCTGCAGACCTGACGTCGATCCTCTGTCTGGTGGGGTCCGTCTTTGCGGTTCTGTCGCGCTATGCCGTCAATTTTTGGAACCAGGGTCTGCATCAGGGGGCGTCGCTTTCCTTGGACAAGGAAGAGAATGTCGCGGATATTTTTGCCTACCCCTTATGGACTTGCATGGCGGGTTTCATTCTGTTGTTCATCGTTTTGGTTCTGTATCGCACCGGAACCGAGATCCGCCAGCGCCGCATTCAGGCGCTGGTCGCACGCGAAAGGCTGGAAGCATAATGCCGGAACTTGGGAAATACGCTGACACGGTTCTATCGGCCTATGGTGCATCGCTGACGCTGTTGATTGGCCTTGTGGTCTGGACGCTGGTGCGGGGGCGCCGCGTGCAGTCGCAGTTGAAAGAGGTCGAGCAAAGGAGACGCTCTGATGGCTAAGGTGTCGCCACTGATGGCTGTGCCGCTTCTGGTTTTTTCGGGCTTTGTTGGCCTTGCTGTGATCGGCATGGGGCGTGATGACCCGGATGCCTTGCCGTCGGCACTGGCAGGGCGCGCAGCGCCGACCATTGCCTTTGACGCCTTCCCGGAAAAAGCAGGATTTGACGATGCCACATTGCGCAATGGTCAGGTCAAGCTGGTGAATTTCTGGGCCAGCTGGTGCGGTCCCTGTCGGGTAGAACACCCCAATCTTCAGGCTCTGGCGGACGAAGGCATTGCTGTCTACGGCGTCAATTACAAAGACCAGCTGGGCAATGCCGCAAGCTTCCTTGAGGAACTGGGTGACCCCTATGCCGGGCTCATGCGCGACGAAGGCGGGCGACGATCTATTGAATGGGGGCTTTATGGCGTGCCCGAGACCTATGTGATCGACGGCGACGGCAATGTGGTGCTGCGCCACGCCGGGCCTGTGACCCAACGCGTCATTCAGGAAACCCTGCGCGCGGCACTGGAAAACGCGGCGACGAACTGATCGCTTAGCCGCCTTTTTTAACCCGAGTGGTCAGCGCGCAGGCTTCTGCGCTGTCCTGCAGGTCGTCCTGCGCAAAAGTTTTGAACGAGGGCTCATCCATGAGCCATCTCGAAAAGAAATCAAAATCACCGCTGCTCGCTCTGGTTTCGAGGTAGTGGTCAAGCGCCGCGATGCTGTCCCAGTTATGGGTCACGAAAATCTGGTAGCTGCCGATGTCGCGCGTCATAGACGCCCCAAGGCAGCCGGGAAAAACCTTTGTTTCCTCAATCATGTCCGCAATATGCGCGACCACGTCCCCGTAATGTTCGAGCTGGGGGCGCACAGTCACTTCTACAACTTGGGGCAATATTCCGCTTCTCGATGGTTTTACGATGCTGACCTTACCTTATGGTAGGAACAGGCAACACCAATCCAACTTTCGCAGAAAACTGACTCTGTGACTCTTTGGTCAGCTTTTTGCTTACTCAAGGTTGAGTTTAGTCTTCTCCCAAAGGTTCCGGTGCGAAGACCTGCACCTGCATTTCCTGTTCCAGAACGCGGCCCTGATCGGCAAAAGCGCCTTGGTCAATGGCGGCATTCATGAAGGCGTAGAAGGCTTCTTCGTTGGTCCAGGTGCTATAGGCGCGGATCAGACTTTCGTCGCGGTTCGAGAACAGGCGCGTTTCCAGCCGGTCAGGGTTCTTAAGATCCGCCGAGATAAAGGTTTGAATGCGTTTTAGGACATCGTCGAAGCATTCTTTGACCGGATTATATGTGATGTGAAAAGAAACAGTCATTGGATGTAATACTTTGTGGAGGAGGGCGCATCCGGCTTTGAAACGGATAAGGAATCACCGAATGAGCTGGATATATTGTCTTCTTTTGCTAAGTGCACTTACCTTATGACGTTAAAATTCAGTAAAATAGGGGATGTCTTCAAAAATCAATCCCATTCTGAGTGGTTCCAATCAGGAAACAACGCTGTGGTCAGCCGCCCTGTGACAGGCGGGATCACCGGCTCTCAAGAATGATTGATTGGCCAGTGCGACACAGAATGCTTAAACCAGAAGCCCTAACAAAAGGGTAGCAACGCATGCGACGTACTGGACAATCCTTGGGCCTGATTTTGGCAGCGCTGACCGCGAGTTTTGCCGTCCCATCCTGGGCCGAGCCGACGCGTCATGGCCCGGTGGTGGTAGAGCTTTTTACTTCGCAGGGCTGTTCGTCCTGTCCGCCTGCGGATGCGTTGCTGCATGATTTGCAGGACAGCCCCGATGTGCTGCCGCTTGCGCTGCATGTGGACTACTGGGATTACATTGGCTGGAAAGACAGTTTTGCGCGCCCCGCACATGCGGATCGGCAGCGGGTCTATGCCCATCACGGCGGCCGCAATATGATCTACACACCGCAGATGGTGATTATGGGGCAACAGGACGTGGTCGGGGCAGATGTCAGGGCGCTGCGCGCCGCGATAGCGGTCCACGACGGGCAGGCCGCTCCTGTCGCAATGGAGCTGAAGGGCGCCAGCAATGAGCTGCTTCTGACCCCTGCGCCGGGCGCTGCCGCATTGCCGGCTCTGGACGTTGTTCTGGTGCGGTATGCCCGCGCCCAGAGCGTCAAGATCCTGCGCGGAGAGCTGGCCGGCCACGAGCTGAGCTATGCCAATATTGTCACCGATATGGTTCCACTGGCCCGCTGGGATGGGCAGAGCGACCTGTCAGTGGCATTGGAGCCCGCGGCTGATGGGCTGGAAGAGGCCGTTTTCATTCAGGAAGCAGGGGGCGGGCGCATTCTTCTGTCCGCGCGCCGCTGATCGGGCTTAGCCCGCTTTGCGTTGCGCGGCTTTCCAGCGGCGGTGGATCCAGAACCATTGCCCCATATGGTCCCGCGCGACCTCTTCGAGATCCTGAAGCACGGCACGGGTCATGGTTTCAGCGTCCGATGCCGGGACTTCGGCATTCATGCGCACCTCAAAGTCCAGACCGTTTTCCTTGCGGATGCCATAGACCGGGATGAAAGCCGCATTGTACTTGAGCGCCAGCTCTGCGGGCACCAGCGAGGTTTCGGCCGCTTGGCCAAAAAACGGAAGCTCCACCCCGCCATAGGTATGCACATCGGCGACAATGGCGATAATGCCGCCTTTCTTGAGGTGGCGCACCAGCTCCACCATCCCGCGTTTTCCCTGCTCAAACATGGGCTTGCCGGTGGCTTCAATGGCTTCCACGTAATGTGCGTTGAAATAGGGGTTGGCCATACGCCGATACAGCGACCCCATGGGGTGCCCCATCTGCGTCAATTTAGAACGCGCCGCGTCGTAGTTGCCAAAATGTGCCGTCACCAAAACCACAGGACGCCCCGCCGCGCGCGCGGCCTCGAAGGCTGCGAACCCGTCACCGGTGATCTGCGCCTGCGCTGCACGTTTGCGAAAGGGCGCGCCTGCATAGAGCTCGGACAGGGTGCGGCCAACATTGTCGCAGACTTCAGCTGTGATGCGATTGACCTCTGCCGGGCTCAACTGCGGAGACGTCAGCGCAAGGTTTTCACGCACCCGTTTGTCGTAACCCGCAACCGGGGCCGCAAGGCGCATAATGCGTCCCATCATTGGAACACGCCATTCATAGGGCAGCAGGCCAATCCCGCCAATCAAGGTGCGGAGGGCAAGGTTCTCCACATAATAGCGGGCCTTTTCCTTGCGGGTCAGCAGGGCGGGATCTTTGGGCATAGGGACGGCCTGGTTCGTTTGTGAAAGTCAGGCGTTTTTACAGGGCGCGCGTGCCCGGGTTTCGGCCTGTTCAGGGGCTGCACAATAAGCGCAAGCTGTCCGGTGTACAAGAAACCACAGCGCCAATTTTGCGACCTGCGCCGATGTGCGCGCACCACAAAGCCGCGCGCTCCGGACCGCAAGGGCCCGAAGCGCGAGAGGCTTATTCTTCTTCTTCTTCGTCGGACTTCAGTTCGATGTCGCCATTGGTGACCAGTTCGCGCAGCATCGACACGATCATCGCAAAGGCCGCTTCGCCCGTGGCTTTCTTCACCTTGCCCAGCTGGCCTGCTTCTTCGCGCAGGTTGGCGGCCATACGACCCGACATATTGGCCAGCAGGAATTCGCTGGTGGCAATGTCTTCTTCGTCGGTGGCATAGGCAATGGCAGTGGTCAGATCCTGCGGGGTAACCGCGCGGATGACCTTCTGGACGTCCATCTTGTCGACCTTCTTGGCGATCAGCGCATAGGTGAAGACGGATTTGCGCACGTCGGCGGCGAATTCTTCGTCTTCTTCGTCCAGCGCGGTCAGCACTTCTTCGCGCTTTTCCGACTGCGACTGGGTCAGGATCGATCCCAAACGCTGGCCCGGTGTTTCGTCAAAGGCGATGTCAGGACGGGCCTCGACCTGTGCGGCCAGTGCGGTGCCAATCTTGTCGACGGTGTCCGGGCTGACACTGCCGGTCTGGCTGACCGCATAGGTGATGCGGCGGGCAACCGGGCCAGGCAGGGACTGCAGCATCAGGGCCGCTTTGCCGGTGTCCAGTTTGGACAGCATGACGGCGGCAACCTCGGTGCTTTCGGCCATGGCGATTTTGGCCAGTTCTTCGGCATCCAGTTTGCGCAGGCGATCCCATGGGTCGCCAAACTGGCGCACGCCCGCTTCGCGGCGCAGCCGTGAATAGGTGTGGCGCGAGATTTTGCCTTCCATCGCATTCAGCGCACCGGCCAGACCGTCTGGAAAGGACAGGCCCACATTGTCCAGTTGGCTGGCAAATTCTTCGGCAACTGCATTCAGGGTCTGACGATCCACAAGGCGCATTTCGCCCATTTGTTTGGTCAGTTCCAGTTGCAGGTCTTCAGGCAGAGACTCCAATGGAATCTCTGCGCCGTCGTTTAGAAGCAGACGCACGACGATGGCGGCTTTGGCTTTGCCGGAAAGCTGTGTACTGCCACCAGAGGTGGCAGGTAGTCCGGGAGAGGCAGGCGCCAGATCCGGAAGGCCCCCAAGATCGGGGCCCCCCATGGGCAGCGCCAGGGCTGTAGATTGTTCCATTCTTGAACCTTATCCCAAAAAGATTCTCTTTCTGTCAGGGTTCAAGATAGACAGGCAGCCGTAAAGAAAGGCTGAAGTTAGTAGTTAATTGTCTGCCCAGTTTCGATTGCCTGACGCAACGAGACCTCGGCCCAGGTTCCCTCACCGCCGCGGGCGCGAATTTCTTTCCATTCACGCAGGGCTTCGACGTATTTACCTTCGGAAACAAACCCTTGCGCCATATAGCTGCGGGCAAGGATATTGTCGGGGTTCTGGGCGATGGCCTGCTGGTAGAACCCGTTCGCAAGGTCAGTGCGACCCAGCTTTCGGTTGGTAAATCCCCAATAGGTCAGGACGCGGTCATTCTTTTGATCCGGGTGCGCCGCCAGCACGGCCTGGGCGTCTTCGAACCGGTCCAGATAGGCCAGCTCGCGCGCGGTTTCCAGCAGTTCGTCGGCGTTCATCGAGGACTTCTCGGGCTTCACACATTTGCCGAGTTCTTTGTCAAAGACACGTTTGCCCCAGCATTTTTTGGTGTCAGCCGACGGCTTGGGCGGGGTGGAGGTGTCGCCACCGGCGGCAAATACCGGCGCGGCAACAGTCAGCGCGGGCAGGACAAGGGCCAGTGTGGCGGCATGAGCAAAGGCTGAAATACGCATGGGGTCAGATCTCCAATGAGTTATCTAAGTTGCTTGTACTTAGTGAACACGGCAAATTGGAAAAACCAATCATCACGGGTGCGTGATTTCGTAAAAAAACCTGCCGCGTGTGCGGCAGGCTTCTGTTTTCTGGCAAGAGGGGCGAAATTATTCGCCGAACACGCGTTTGAAAATCGTGTCCACGTGTTTGGTGTGATAGCCCATGTCGAACTTTTCGTTGATGCCATCGACACCCAGCGCTTTGACGACGTCTTCGTCACCCAGCAGCTCTTCGCGGAAGTCGGTGCGGAATTCCCAGACCTTCAGGGCGTTGCGCTGCACCATGACATAGGCGTCTTCGCGGGAAACGCCAGCTTGGGTCAGCGCCAGCAGCACGCGCTGCGACATCACCAGACCGGGGAACTTGTTCATGTTGTCGAGCATGTTTTCCGGGAAAACCAGCATCTTGTCGATCACACCGGTCAGACGCGCCAGCGCAAAATCCAGCGTCACACAGGCGTCCGGGCCAATCGCGCGCTCAACCGACGAGTGCGAGATATCACGCTCATGCCAGAGCGCGACGTTTTCCATCGCCGGGATCACGGCTGCGCGCACCAGACGGGCCAGACCTGTCAGGTTTTCGGTCAGAACCGGGTTCTTCTTATGCGGCATCGCCGAGGAGCCTTTTTGGCCCATGGAGAAGAACTCCGCACCTTCCAGAACTTCGGTCCGCTGCATGTGGCGGATTTCAATTGCGACGTTTTCAATAGACGACGCAATCACGCCGAGCGTCGCAAAGAACATCGCGTGACGGTCGCGCGGGATCACCTGGGTCGAGATCGGCTCTGCGATCAGGCCCAGTTTTTCGCAGACGTGCTGCTCAACTGCCGGGTCGATATTGGCAAAGGTGCCAACCGCGCCGGAAATCGCACCGGTGGCGATCTCTTCGCGGGCCAGTTTCAGACGCGCAAGGTTGCGGTCCATTTCAGCGTAGAAACGGGCAAATGTCAGACCCATGGTGGTGGGTTCGGCGTGGATGCCATGCGAACGGCCAACACGCACGGTGTCTTTGTGTTCGATCGCGCGCTTCTTCAGCGCCGCCAGGAGGGCGTCCATGTCCTTGATCAGGATGTCAGCAGAGCGCACCAGCTGCACGTTCAGGCAGGTGTCCAGCACATCTGAGGAGGTCATGCCCTGATGCACAAAGCGGGCTTCTTCGGAGCCTACGTGTTCGGCGAGATGCGTCAGAAACGCGATGACGTCGTGCTTGGTGACCGCTTCGATTTCGTCAATGCGGGCGACGTCGAACTCTACGTCCTTGGCTTTCCATACCGCTTCCGCGTTCTCGCGCGGGATCACGCCCAGATCGGCCTGAGCGTCGCAGGCATGGGCCTCGATCTCGTACCAGATGCGGAACTTGGTTTCCGGGGACCAGATGGCCACCATTTCGGGGCGGGAGTAGCGGGGGATCATGGGTGTAATCACCTCTCTGTGAAGGAACAGCAGATGCGTGGCGTCTTAGAGGTTATGGGGGTAAGGGGCAAGAGACAGCTTTCGGAGGAATTTGAAAATGCGGCTTTTCCTTGCATCCCTTTTGGGTTTCTGCGCCGTTTCCGTCCATGCCGATGACTGGCAACGGTTGGAAGGGGCAGCCATCTCTGCCGCGCTGACCGGGCGCACGGTCGAATATAGCAATGGCGCAACCCAGCGGTTCTCGGAAACGGGCTTTACCGAATACGACCATGGCGAACCCAGCTTTGGCAGCTGGGCCGTGCGCGGCGACCGGTACTGTTCGGTCTGGCCGCCCTCGGATGTCTGGGCCTGTTTTGACGTGGATGTCGCGGGTGAACGGCTGCGGTTCATGGGCGACCACGAAGATGTCACCGAAGGGGTGTTTATTGCGCAGTGACCCTATGCCGGTGCAACAGGCGCAGGCATGGCCATCAGTTTGGTGGCCACCTCTGACTCGCGTTCAAGGGTGCGGTGCACGGGGCATTTGTCCGCGATTTCCAGTAGTTTTCTGTGCTGTTCTTCGGTGATGGCGCCTTCGATATGGATCTGACGTGTAAAGCGGTCCACCTGCGCGGGGCCGGTGGGTTGGATATCCTGCGCGTGGACCTTGTCATGGCTGACCTCGACGCAGATCTTGCCGATCCGCCAGCCTTTGCGGCGGATATACATGCGCAGGGTCATCGAGGTGCAGGCGCCAAGCCCCGCCGCGACGAACCCATAGGGCGACATGCCCTTGTTGGTGCCCCCGTAAGCACGCGGCTCATCCGCATAGGTGTGATGCTGGGGGCCGTGCTGCACATCCTGCAGGAACCCATCAGGGTCGGCTTCGCTGACGCGGATGATGCCCTCTGGCGCGCCGGGCGGCGGCGCGGGGCGGCGCATGGGCACGTAACGGCCGGCCCAGGCGGCAATCACCTCGGCGGCATATTCCGCATCCGCCTGATCGCTGATTAGGTGATCGGCATCATCCAGCGTCACAAAGCTCTTGGGGTGGCGGGCGCATTGAAAAATATCCGAGGCATTGTCGATGCCCACGGTGGCGTCGCGCGGGCTGTGCAGCACCAGCAGGGCGGCGTCTAGATTGTGGATCGCATCGCGCAAGTTCACACTGCGGATATCCTCAACAAAGGGTTTGCCAATCACAAAGGGTCGCCCGCCCAGCGAAACCTCGGCTTGGCCCTCCGCCATGATCTGATCCAGCGCGCCTTCAAAGTGATGCGCCACATGGCTGGGGTCAAAGGGCGCACCAAGGGTCGCCACGGCCTTCACACTGGGCAAACCCGCCCGCGCGCGCAGCACCGCCGCACCGCCCAGTGAATGGCCGATCAGCAGGTCCGGTGCCATGCCGCGCCCGGCCAGATATTGCCCGGCCGCAATCAGGTCTTCGACGTTGGATGTGAAAGAGGTATTGGCAAATTCGCCCTCGGAATGACCAAGCCCGGTGAAATCAAACCGCAGCACAGCAATCCCCATGCCCGCCAGACGCGCGGCAACCCGGCGCGCGGCGGGGATGTCCTTGGAGCAGGTGAAACAATGGGCAAACAGCGCGGTCGCCAACACCGGGCCTTCGGGCAGGTCCAGCCGGGCGGCAAGCTGATGGCCCTTGTGGCCGGGAAAAGAGATCCGTTCGGTGGTGGACATGGCGGTCTCCTTTGAGCTGAGAGAGGGGCAAACGGTGGCGCGGGTGCGGTGTCTGTCCTATAGAGTGGGCGGCCTCTGTGCAGGGTGCAACCTGCGGCTTTGGTTTTGACGAAAAGGTGATAGGCCTGCGCCTGCGGTTCACGAAATTCGCCTTTTGAATCGCACAAGTGTGTGCCTCGATGCGGGGATGGGTTTTTGGCTTGAGAATGCAATGAAAGACATTGAAGAAATTGGATATTTCTCCGCAGATGACGATGCGGACCACAGCCTCTGGGCCGCGCTGTCTGGGTTTGTGGCAACCGCAACGGATCCCTTTGGTCGCGACCCACAGGTGGGTCATGTCACCGGTTCGGCTTTTGTGCTGTCGCCGGATCGCGAGGCTGTGCTGCTGACCCATCACGCAAAGCTCCACATGTGGCTACAGCTGGGTGGCCATTGCGATGGCATTGCGGATGTGCCCTTTGTGGCCCTGAAAGAAGCCTACGAGGAAAGCGGATTGCGCCGGATCCAGCCTGTGGGCGATGCGCGCCGGGTGCTTGATATTGATATTCAGACGATCCCTGCCACAGCAAAAGAGCCAGAGCACCTGCATTACGATGTGCGCTATCTGTTTCTGGCGTCGGATCTGGACTTCACGGTCAGCGCGGAAAGCAACGCGCTGCGCTGGGTGCCGCTGGGAGAGCTGGAGGCTTTCAACAACAGTGAAAGCCTGCTGCGGCTGCGCCAACGCACCCTGGACTTCTTGTGCTAACCCGCCCAGAGGGGCGGGCGCTGTTTTTCATGCTCGCCGTTTAGGTTTCGCCCATCAGCGCCGGGTCAAACGGATAGCTGATCAGGTTCTCATAGCCGTCTTCGGTGATCAGAACCTGCTCTTCCAGTTTGATCGAGAAATCACCGCCGACCTCGCCCACGCAGGCTTCTACGCACAGGACCATGCCGGGCTCCAGCGGGTAGTCATAGGCGCCCGCGACGGCCTCATCCGGGTAGGCAACCAGCGGCCATTCATCGCACAGGCCCACCCCATGCATCAGGCAGCTGTATTTCTGCGCCTGATATTTGTCGGCCAGCACATGGGCGTTTGCGGTCAGATCGGGGATCATGACGCCGGGCTTCAGCATCTCCATATTGGTCATGATGTGTTCGTGGGCGTGTTTCATCGCCTCGACCATATCGGGACGCGGCGCCTGATCGCCGATCCACCAACTGCGCGAAATATCGACACAGATCCCGTAAGAGCCGATCAAATCGGTGTCGAAAGAGATGATCTCATTGCGCTGCACAACCCGCGGGCCGCATTCCTGAAACCACGGATTGGTGCGCGGTCCCGAGGCCAGAAGCCGGGTTTCGATCCATTCGCCGCCGCGACGGATGTTTTCGGCGTGCAGCACCGCCCAGATGTCATCTTCGGTGGTCTGACCATCGCCTGCATTGGCGCGGGCGAAATCCTCCATCGCCTGAACAGCGGCTTCGCAGGCATGAACCGCGCAGCGCATCGCCTTGATTTCATCCACACTTTTGATGGCGCGGGCTTTTTCCGTCAGCTCTTCGCCGGGCAGAACAGTGAAGCCGACGCCCTCCAGCGACCGCAGCCCGTGCAGCATGATCTTGTCGACGCCAAGGCGCATATTGTGGCCGCCGTGTTCGGCGATCAGATCCCGCACCTCTCTGGCAAAACGGTCGGCGGCATCCCCGATTTTATCCCCGCGATCAAAGTAAAACAGATCCGCCCCCGACCGCCGTTCGCGCACCAGCGGGTTAAATTCCGACAGGAAGGGCGCCACCTTATAGTCCCAGATCACCATATGCCCGTCGGCACAGACCAAGAGCGCCCGGAACGGGTTATGCGCGTTCCAAAGCTGCATATTGGTGCTGTCGGTGGCATAGCGAATGTTCAGCGGATCAAACAACAACAGCCCGCCCCAGCCGCGTTCGGCAATGCCTGCCACCAGCCGCTGCCAGCGATAGCGGCGCATGGTGTCCAGATTGGGCAGGTCCAGCCCCACAGCCGCCCATTCGCCAAGCGCCAGCGGCGTTGGCCCGATCTCCACGCGGTCATTGTCATTTGGGCTACCGTCAGCCAGAACCTCTCCGCGCGTTGGGTCAATTTTGCGCCGGTCGCGAAAAGGGGACGGAAAAACTTGCTGCATGGCTCTCCTCCTTTGCCATGGTTGCTGTGTTTCCACACGTCCCCTCAGGGTCAAACAATTGGTGCCATCTGACCAATCCAGCGGCGACATCCGCGGGCTGAATTTATGTCGCAAATGAAACCTAAGCGGCGGTTTCGGGCCCGGATGTCAGGTATTCCATCGCCAAAAAGCGCGCCGCTGACCGCAGTTTGTCGGTTGATTCCCTAACATAAAGCGCAGCAGACGCAAAAAGCGCCCGGTGGGGCGCTTTGAGATTTCGATGTGGGTTTTTGCTGCGCTTACTGCAAGGCGGCCTGGACGATGCCGGTGCCCTGGATCAGGGCCACTAAAGACAGCACCACCAGCATCTGCGCCCCATAGCGCAGGTCGCGGCTGCGCAGCAGGGTGATGGCCACGGTGGTCAGCGCCAACGGCACAGACACCAGCCCCACAACCAAAGTGGTTGCCCAGGTTGCAACCTGATCCAGACGGTTGCCACGGTTTGCCCCAAAGAAAGACGCGCGCAGCGACGTGCCCTGTGTCGGCTCGCCAATTTGGGCCTCTGGCGGCGTCAAAGTGCTGGCCAGTTTTTCGCAATGCGCAGCAAGGTCATTAAAGGTGGCATCCACCGGCGCAAAGCGGGCGCGTTTCTTAGGCTGCTGGACGCGGTCAGTCGCCACTGGCGCCATATCGAGCACCAGCTCTTCGATCTCGCGACCTTCGGCGGCAACGGTATCCACAAAGGCGTCATAAGCTGCGATCGGGGTTGTGTTGTCTTCCAGCAAAGGGGCGTTCGTCTCATCAGAGGCCGCCACACCGGGCGCTTCAAACGCCGACATAAACATGGCGCAATCAATTTCTGCGGCGTTGTCGATCCAGGCAACAGTGGTCGCGGTCTCCATCTCGCAGATCAGATTGTGCAGCATCATAGCCAGCAGAAGTTCGGTGATTTCCTCGTCCAAGTGATCGGGGAAATGGGGGTTCACCAGGATTTCCAGCTGGCTTTTGCAGGCCTCGCCATCCGCTTGACGCAGGGGCGTGGGGCTGCGGCGGTGACGCAGGTCCA
Organism: Tritonibacter multivorans; assembly: GCF_001458415.1. Classification (GTDB taxonomy): domain Bacteria; phylum Pseudomonadota; class Alphaproteobacteria; order Rhodobacterales; family Rhodobacteraceae; genus Epibacterium; species Epibacterium multivorans. The sequence goes on from NZ_CYSD01000042.1 coordinate 305,062, forward strand.
GACGGAAGCTGTCACAGTCCAATTCGACCCGGTGACCGGTCCGTGCATGGAACTGATCAACGTCATGGCCGTATTCTTCCAGCGTCCGCATAACAATAGCCGAGGCGACCGAGAGGGTATTCGTGGCCCTATCGCAAAAGCCCAGCTTGACAGAAATTTTGTCAGCGGCGTCGCGTCGCGAGAGCGTTTCAAAATTAGCTTGTGCTTTTGTCTCTGTAGTCACCGCTAGGATCCTCCTTCGGCTGTCGATACAGAGAAACTTAAAATTTGATCGAGTTTAAAGTTGGGCGGCTTTCGTGCAATCGCGGCCATCCTGTGAAAAATACTTTAAAATCCTGACGTCGGTAAAATTAATTTAAAAACAGATGGTTATGGGGATTTGTTGCTGCAAGATTACCGGAATGGGGCCAAAAGGCGGCGGGGGTTTGTCGAAAGCGGCTTACCGAACGGTGAATTCAATACAACAATGGTCAAGATTGCGGCGAGTCAGTCAAATGCGGTTTCCGAGGCAAGCGCAAGACCGTCTGCAACCGCTGTCATTGCGCGCTCGTCCTCCAGATCTGCGGCAGGACACAGGCTGCTGAGCGCCGCGCGTACATCGCCCAAAAGCCCAGAGCCGCCGACCATTACGCAGCGGGTGATGTCTGACGGTGACACTGAGGCCGCGCACAGGGTCTCTGCGGCGTGGCTGCGGATGTCCGCGACCATGGGCGCAAGCGTCCTGCCCATTTTCTGCTGATCCAGCGGCGCAGACAGTCCACGGCGCAGGACAGCAAGATCAATCCCCGTATGGCTGTCAGAGCCATTGGCGCGGATCTTGCCTTTCTCCACCGCAAAGGCGAGGTCATGGCCAAGTTCGTCTTCCAGCACGTCGACCAGCAGGTTCAGCTTGTCCGGCTCTACCGCGTGTTTGGCCAGATCCTGAGCGGTGCGGCGGCCTTCTGCACTGTAGAGAAAGGGGATCATCTGCCATGTGGCCAGATCATTGAAGATCCGGTTTGGCGCGGGCAGGGTGCCACCGCCAAAACTGTTGCGGATGTCACTGCCACGACCCAGCAGGGGCATGGCGTGGTCAATCGACAGCTGCCGGTCAAAATCGGTGCCGCCCAGACGCAGGCCGTGGCTGGACAGGATTTCGGTTTTGCCCTCTGCGTTCTGATGGAAGCAGGTGAAGTCCGAGGTGCCGCCGCCAATATCGACAATCAGCCCAAGACCAGCCCGGGGCCGTGCGGCGCGCAAGGCGGCTTCGGGTTCGTTCATGAACGTCACGTCCTGAAAGCCTGCCTTTATATAACAGGTGCGCAGATCAACCTCGGCCTGTGCATTGCGGGCCGCGTCAGCAGAGTGGAACCGCACCGGGCGCCCCGACAGGGCATGGGTGAATTCCATCCGGGTGGTGTCCTCGGCGCGGCGTTTCACTTCAGCGAGGAAACGCGCGATGATATCGGTGAAATCCAGAAGTTCCCCGCCAAGGCGCCGCTTTTCGTGCAGCAGCGATGTGCCCAGCAGGCTTTTGAGCGCCCGCATAAAGCGGCCTTCTTCGCCATCGATCAACGCGCGCGTGGCGCTGCGCCCGATCCGCAGACTGCGGCGGTTGCTGTCAAAGAAAACCGCCGTCGGCAGCGTGGTTTCGCCGGGTTCCAGCGGCACCAGAAACGGCGTCCCCCCCACAGCCACACCGGCGGCAGAGTTCGAGGTGCCAAAATCGATACCAAGGGTGCGGGGCTGGGTCATTGCAGCATGCTCCTGCGCGGGAAGGGGGAGGCGTGGCGTACCCTATGTCATGTCTTGCTGCAACAGCAAAGGGGCGCCCTGTGGAAGGCGCCCCTAAGATCTCACGTGGTTGGTTTTCGGGGACCGGTACGTGAGTTTTCGTGTGAGTGGTTAGCAGCTTTGCGCCATTAAAGGCCGAGTTGCGCCTTCATGCCACCGATAAAGGCCTCGTCATCGAGGTTTTTACGGTTGGTGAGAAGTTCCTCTGCATCCGCACCGGCACGGTAGCGCAAAGTGGCAGTGCCATCGGTGATCGCCGTCCAGATCACGTCGGACACAACCGACGGCTGAGACACGGTGGTCAGGTTTTCGGGGCTCCAGGCTGCGAACAGTTTTTGCACAACCGGCTGGTATTCGGTCATCGATTCGTCGTTGACGAAGTCGAAGGACCGGCCGCCAAAGTCGGTGGCAATAATGCCGGGTTCAACGATGGCAACTTTGATGCCAGCCGCTTCAAGCTCGTAGTGCAACGCTTCGGACAGGCCTTCAACGGCGAATTTGGTGCCGTGGTACAGGGTGCCCAGCGGGAAGGTCATCTGACCGCCGATGGAGGAAATGTTGACGATGCAGCCGGTGCCACGTGCACGCATGTGCGGCACAACTGCTTTGGTCACTTCCAGCAGGCCGATCACATTGGTGTCGAACTGGCGGCGGATCCGCTCCAGCGGGAAAGCTTCGAGCGGGCCATAAGCGCCGTAACCTGCGTTGTTCAGCAGGGCGTCGATCGCGCCGAACTTTTCGATGCCTGCAGCAACGGCGGCTTCGATCGATGCTGCGTCGGTCACATCCAGACGGGTGACCAGTACATTGTCGAGCTCTGCAAGCTCTGCGCCGTTTTCAACGGTGCGCATGGTGGCAATCACGTTCCAGCCTTTGGATTGGAACAGTTTTGCGGTTTCGCGGCCAATACCTGTGGAGGCGCCGGTGATGAGGATCGTTTGTGCCATGGGAAGCTCCTTTGCGTCTTGAGGAGCAAATGGCGCTGATCGCGGTCAATATCAAACGCAGATCGTGCCAACTGACTTGCGGAGCGTGCCAATCCTGCCGTTGCGGTGCCAGGGCAGGCGCGTTTTTGGCTGAGGACAGCTCGAAAACCGGTCACCTCGCGGCAGAACAAACTGTTCCCCTCACGGTGGGCTTACGTTATCGTGGGGGTGTGTGTTGTTGATGAATTGGGTTTTGGAGTTTTGGAAACAGCAAGTGACATCTCTCTGGCGCTTCTGCGAAACAGCGCGCAACCCTTGATGAATGGCGATTTTGCCAGTTTCTCGGCCTGTTTTAAACTTCCCCAGACCATCACAACCCCGCAAGGCATTCGAATGCTTAAAACAGCCGAAGATCTTCGTGTTCTCTTTGAGGAGGTGCGCGGCTATTTTGACAGCGAAGGGGTGAAGATGATCACCCGCAATTGCGTCAAGGCGGACTTCTCGGGGGAAGGGACCATTCTTTCGGTTCACGAAAGTTATCTGCTCAGTCCCAAAGGGCTGCTGCGTCCGCCCTATCAGGTTTTTTCCATCCTGCAGCGCCATGCCGAAGGCTGGCATATCGCCTTCTCGGACTACGCGCTTGGTGACAGTCTTGAACATTGTCGCGCGCTCAGCACAGCGGGCGGCCCCCCAGAACCGAAGCCAGTCGCACCACATCCCCTCAGCCAGCAGAGCAGACGCTAGGGCGGGCAAAAAATGCGGGCAAAGTCGTCGGGGATAGGGCCAGTTTGTCGAAACTTTCGGTCTAGACGCAGACGGTCGTCGAAAACCTGACCCCAAAGCTGTATCTTTGCGAGATGAATTTTGGTTCCAAATCAACAGGCGATTCAGCGGATGATATTGCGCTCGCGCTTCTCCATCGAAGCGCCGGCCCGTTGATTTCCGGAGATTTTGAAAGCTTCGCGGCCTGCTTCCACCTGCCTCAGGCGATGGCAACGCCGTCTCGAATTCGAATTTTGAAAACCCGCGCGGATCTGCGCGAGCTCTTTGATGATCTGATGCAGTATTATCAGGTCAATGGCACCAAAATGGTCAGTCGCAGGTTGGTCAAAGCAGAGTTTATGGGCGAAGCCAGCGTGATCTCGATCCACGAAAACATCCTGATCGGGAAGACCGGCGTCATCGCGCCCCCCTTGCAGCAGACGTCGGTGCTGCAGAAGAAAAACGGCAACTGGCGCGTGGGCTTCTGTGAATACACCCCGGCGGATGATCTCGATTTCTGCCGCGTTCTGGTCGGTGCGGCGGATGGCATGGCGCGGTCTTCGGCGCTGATGATTTAGGTTTGGGCCCGCGGCCTGACCTGAAAACACATGCGTTTTTCAGGAATTACCTGGGTATTGGCGTCATTCCAGCACTGGTAAAAGTCGCGCAGATGGCGCAAACTTTCACCATTGGTTGTATCGATGACTGTGTAAAACGTGTTGAACGAGTGCGACATGAAGATGAATTTTGGACCGGACAGTGCAGCGGGTATCGCGCGGGGGCTTTTACACAAGAGTGCGGGGCCCTTGATTTCGGGTGATTTCGAAAGCTTCGCCGCCTGTTTCCATCTGCCGCAATCTTTTTCGACACCAGCGGGCATTCGCATTCTGCGCACGCGGGCGGATCTGCGGTTGTTCTTCGACGATCTGGTGGATTTCTATCATCTCAGTGGCGCAAAGGTCATAAACCGCAAGCTGTTGCAGGCGGATTTTCTTGGCGAAGGCAGCGCGGTGTGCCTGCACGAAAACCGGCTGATTGGCAGCCGGGGCGTGATGCAGCAACCGGTTCGGGTGTTTTCGATCATGACGAAATGCGATCAGCACTGGGCTGTCAGCTATTGCGAATACACTCCTGCGGATAATTTGGATTACTGTCGCGCGCTGATGAGCCGACGGGATTTCGCCCTTTGATGCCCTGTGTTGCGCGCGGAGTACAGGGCCGCATCTGGCGCGTTTCGCGCATTTATTGAACGATCGTTTCAAAAAATGTGGTAAGCTTGCCTGTGGCGCGGCCGGATCATGGGGCCTCAGTTGCGGACTGCCGGTGTGTTGTGTGGGGCGTCCCGGAAGGGCGACCTGAAGAGTGAGCGGGAGAGACAAGCCTTGGGGAACATGGGGCAGGGCGACCAGATTGCACAAGACCAATTGGTGAACCTTTTGGAAGGAACAGGCCGTTCCCTCTTGCAGGGCGGTTTTGAAGCCTTTGCTGCGTGTTTCCACCTGCCTCAGACGCTGACGACCACCGATGGGATGCGGATTATCCGAACCCGCGAGGAGCTGGAGCAGCTGTTTTACGACCTTCGCTCCTATTACAGTGAAATCGGTGTCCAGATGCTGACCCGCCAGCCGGTGAAGGCAGAGTTCACCAATGAATTCACCATTCTTGCGGTTCATCAGACCTTTGTCATTGGTCAGCAGGGGTTGATGCGCGACCCCTACGAGGTGCTGACCATCCTGCAATATAAAGAAGGATCCTGGGCTGCGACTTTTTCCGATTATGCGTTGGGGGGCGGGCTTCAGGAGTGTATTGAGCAAAGCCGCCTGCGCGCGCCGGGGCAGCTGCCGGTTTTCAACCCGCCGATCATTCGTGGCGCACGCCGCACGGGCTGACATTTGTGTGCCGGGGCCTTTGCTGGGGCGGCCACTGTCGGGGCCTGTTTCACTGTCTTTGGTCCAACACAAAAGGGCACCCGTTCGGGTGCCCTTCGTCTTTGATCCGCTGGGGATTAGCAGCTGTAGTACAGCTGGTATTCCACCGGGTGCGGGGTGTGCTCGTAAGCTTCGACTTCTTCCATTTTGAGGTCGATGTAGCCTTCGATCTGGTCTTTGGTGAACACGTCGCCTGCCAGCAGGAATTCGTGGTCAGCTGCCAGGGATTCCAGAGCCTCACGCAGGGAGCCGCAAACGGTCGGGATATCGGCCAGTTCTTCTGCGGGCAGGTCGTAGAGGTTCTTGTCCATGGCTTCGCCCGGATCGATCTTGTTCTTGATACCGTCAAGACCCGCCATCAGCAGTGCCGCAAAGCACAGGTAGGGGTTGGAGGACGGATCAGGGAAGCGCGCTTCGACGCGCTTTGCCTTCGGGGATTCGGTCCACGGAATACGAACGCAGCCAGAGCGGTTACGTGCGGAATACGCGCGCAGAACGGGGGCTTCAAAGCCCGGGATCAGACGCTTGTAAGAGTTGGTGGACGGGTTGGTGAAGGCGTTCAGGGTCTTCGCGTGCTTCAGAACACCACCGATGAAGTACAGCGCTTCGTCGGAGAGGTCTGCGTATTTGTCACCAGCGAAAAGCGGCTTGCCGTCTTTCCAGATGGACATGTTCACGTGCATGCCGGTGCCGTTGTCGCCAGCGATCGGCTTCGGCATGAAGGTTGCAGATTTGCCGTACGCGTGTGCCACATTGTGGATCACGTATTTGTACTTCTGCAGCTCGTCCGCTTGCTTGGTCAGGCTGTCAAAGATCAGGCCCAGCTCGTGCTGACAGGACGCAACCTCGTGGTGGTGCTTGTCCACTTTCATGCCCAGACGCTTCATGGTGGAGAGCATCTCGGAGCGCAGGTCCTGGGCTTCGTCGATCGGGTTGACCGGGAAGTAGCCGCCTTTGACACCCGGGCGGTGGCCCATGTTGCCGGTCTCAAACTCTGCATCGGTGTTCCAGGACGCGTCGGTTGCGTCAACTTCATAGGACACTTTGTTGATGGAGTTGGAGAAGCGCACGTCGTCGAACAGGAAGAATTCTGCTTCCGGGCCCATGTAGGCCACGTCGCCGATGCCGGATGCTTTCAGGTAAGCTTCGGCTTTTTCGGCGGTGCCGCGCGGGTCACGCTCGTAGGCTTCGCCGGTGTCGGGCTCAACGATGGAGCAGTGGATGCAGATGGTTTTTTCCGCGTAGAACGGATCAACATATGCGCTGTCGGTGTCCGGCATCAGTTTCATGTCGGAATTCTCGATGGATTTCCAACCTGCGATGGAGGAACCATCGAACATGAAGCCTTCTTCCAGGAAGTCTTCGTCGACCTGATCGGCCATTACGGTCACGTGCTGCAGTTTGCCGCGCGGATCGGTGAAGCGAATATCCACGTATTCTGCTTCTTCGTCCTTGACCAATTTCAGGAATGCTTCTGTAGTCATTTGAAGTTTGTCCTCCGTCAGAAACTTGTAAGTCTTTGTTTTGTGTGTCTTAGAGAGCGTCCGATCCGGACTCGCTGGTCCGGATGCGGATTGCCTGTTCTACAGGGCTCACAAAGATCTTGCCGTCACCAATCTTGTCGGTCTTGGCAGCGGCAATAATTGCTTCAATTGCGGCATCGACCTGGTCATCATCCAGAACAACTTCGATTTTTACCTTGGGCAGGAAGTCCACGACATATTCTGCGCCACGGTAAAGTTCGGTGTGGCCCTTTTGACGACCAAAGCCCTTCACCTCGATAACCGAAAGACCCTGCACGCCTACGTCCTGCAGCGCTTCCTTCACCTCGTCCAGTTTGAACGGCTTGATGATGGCTTCGATCTTTTTCATACCTTGGGCTCCTCGCAACCTTGTCGAAAATGGTCAGATCATCTCTAACTGTTGGCTACAATGTGTTGCGAAACACGGGCGCAATTTCAACCGTGCCTTTCTGGTGATGTGCCTAAAAAATAACACCGCCGCCTAAAAAATAATCAACAAATGAATCCGAGTTTTTAAAATGACTGAACTTCTGACAGCTGCGCAGATGCGAGCGATTGAAAAAGCGGCAATTGAGGCGGGCGAGGTGACCGGTCTGGAGCTTATGGAACGGGCCGGGCGCGCTGTTGTGGAGGCGATTTACGAGGAATGGCCAGAGTTCCGCGGTGATTCAGAAGAAGATGGGGGCGCTGCCCCCCGGCCTGCGGCCGCCCCCCGGGATATTTCTGAAAAGATGAAACGGGCAGTTGTGCTCTGTGGACCCGGCAATAATGGCGGTGATGGGTTTGTGGTGGCGCGCCTGCTTGGGGAGCAGGGCTGGGCGGTGCGGGTGTTTCTGTATGGGGACCCCGACCGTCTGCCGCCGGATGCGCGGGTGAATTATGAGCGCTGGTGTGAAGTGGGGAAAGTGCAGGCTCTTGACGCATATGACCGGCGCGATGGGTGGGGCTGCGACCTCTTGGTTGATGCGCTGTTTGGGACCGGCCTGAAGCGAGCCTTGCCGGAATTAGGTGAGCTGTTTTGGAATATGGAGGACATGGTTTCGTGCTTTCCGGTTGAGATCGGACATGACATTGGGCGTCCGGCCATTGTTGCTGTCGATATACCTAGCGGGGTTTGTTCTGACAGCGGGCGCGTTCTCCCACATGAAGAAAGGGACTATTGGGCCTCTGCGGCCAGTGCGCATTTGACTGTGACGTTTCACGGTAGAAAACTGGGTCATGTGCTGGGGGATGGGGCGAATCATCGGGGCAAGCTCGTGATAAAGAGCATAGGTTTGCCGCGTACTGACGAAATTGGGTCCGTCAGCCGCCAGGCCTTGCTCGATCAATTCGGTGGGAAGCAAGTTGAACGCCTTGTGTGCCGGTATGCAGGTGTATCTGCGTATGATCTTCTCAAGGAAGGCCATGCCCACAAATTCTCTCACGGTCATGCACTGGTTCTGACCGGCGGGGCGGGTAAAACCGGGGCCGGGCGTCTGGCGGCGCGGGGGGCGCTGCGGATTGGCGCAGGGCTGGTGACGCTAGGGTCGCCGCCCTCGGCGCAGATGGAGGTAGCTTGTCAGATTACCGCGCTGATGCTGACGCGCGTTGACGGGGCAGGTGGGCTGGAGGCTGTCCTTGAGGATTCGCGGATCAATGCGCTGTGTCTGGGGCCAGGGCTGGGACAGGACCGCGCGCGGGACTTGCTCCCGGTGGCGCTGCGCGATCCAAAGCGGGCCGTTGTGCTGGATGCGGATGCGCTGTCGGCTTTTGCGGATCGGCCCGCGGATCTGTTTACAATGCTGCACAAGAACTGTGTCCTGACCCCGCATGGGGGAGAGTTTGCGCGGCTGTTTCCGGATTTGGCGGAAAAACTGGCAGCACCTGCGGAAACAGGCCCGGCCTATTCAAAGGTCGACGCGACTCGAGAGGCGGCCGCGCGGGCGGGCTGTGTGGTTTTGTACAAAGGCGCAGATACGGTGATTGCGTCCCCCAATGGCATGTGTTCGGTGCACGCGGCCGTGCGGGGCCGGTCAGCGCCGTGGCTGGCCACCGCCGGGGCAGGGGATGTGCTGGCCGGGTTTATCACCGGGCTAATGGCGCGTGGTTTTTCCCCGCATCACGCCGCAGAGACGGCGGCCTTCCTGCATGTGGAATGCGCCCGCACATTTGGACCAGGTCTGATCGCCGAAGATCTGCCCGAACAATTGCCCGCCGTGCTGCGCGATTTGGGCTGTTAGAAAACGGGACGCAACTGGTCGTCAAACTCATGGGCTGACAGAACTTCCATACCGCCTACATATAATGTGGCCGCAGAGGGAAAGATCAGCCGGGTAAGGCGCAGTTCTTCAATGCCGTCATCGGTAATATATGCCTCGTCAATCAGCGACGCAGAGGGTGCTTGCGCTTCGGGTTTGCCGTGCAGGGCGGTGGCACGCCAGTCGCGCAGGTTGACCAATTGATGAGCCGGCAGGCGGAGCGTGTCGTAAAACCCCGGATCACTCAGCACAGTGCGGGCGAACCGCACCATGCGGGTGCGCACAGTGACATGTTCAACGGATGCGACCGTCTGCAAGCCGCTGTCGCGGGTGATCAGCGATTGGCCGACTTCAATGTCCTGTGCTGGCAGAAAACCGCGGCGGGTCAGAACAGGGGTGTTGCCGGGCAGCCCGCTGACCGGGGCCAGACCGCGCAGACGCGGGCGCTGGGGCGCTGGAAAACCGGCGGCGTCAGCGTCGGGGCTGACAAAGGGATCTTGGTGCTGAAGGGCCATTGCAAAAAGTACCTTTATCTCTGTTCTGGGCAGTGTCGGCGGGCAATCGGGCAGGATTGTGTCGCATGCGCCGACAGAAAAAGGCGGTTCCTTTCAGTTTTAGTCGAAGGCGGATCAGTGGGTTTGAACAGCCCCCTGCAACTTCGAATGAAAAATGTTCATTTTTCCTCTCGCATCCCACAAAAAGCTCTGTTAATTACCGGATCCACGCTGGGGCGGCTTTGTTCTGGCGTATGGTTGCGCGTGTGGCGAAATTGGTAGACGCACCAGATTTAGGTTCTGGCGCCGCGAGGCGTGGGGGTTCAAGTCCCTCCACGCGCACCACTAAAATCAGATCCAGAATATTGATTTAGAACCAAAAAACCCGACCTTGCGGTCGGGTTTTGGTTTTTTGTGGCCTCAGCGCAGAGGCAGGGGCAGGGGGAGGGCGCAGCCTTAGCTGCCGCCAATGCCCAAAAGGGTGTTCAGCTCTGTTCTGGCGCTGTCCAATGCGCCGGATGCGGCCATTGCATCAAAGGCTGCCTGCAGCTGTTGGGCCAGCTCTGCGCCGCCTTCGGCCTTGGTCGAAACCTGCAGGAAGCCCTCGGTTGTGGCCAGAGGCGCTTCCAACGTGGTCAGAGAGGCGCGCTCTTCGGGGGTGAACTGCGTGTTCAGCATGTTCCAGCCGACGCTTTCATTGATGATAAAGGCATCGATGCGGCCGGCGACCAGCTTGCGGAAATTGGCAATGTCATCTTTGGTGGTCTGAACTTTGTAGGTGCCTGCTTCCGCAGCGTCCCAGAACGCCGGGAAATAGGAATAGCCCAGCGTCGCGCCGATGGTGATGTCTGCAACCTCAGCATGCGAGGCAAAATTCGGGATTGGTTTGTCCTTGCGATAGAACAGCACGACCTGATCCTTGGAGACCGGGCCAACTGGCACCAGGTCGTTTTGGTCTTCCAGCATGGACCAATAGCTGGACGCCGCTTTTTTACCCTGACGGGTCAGCTCCAGCCCGCGTTTCCACGGCAGATATTCAAAAGTGATCTCAACCCCTGCTTCTTGGGCAATTCGGGAAACCAGGCCATTGACCAGGCCACCTTCGGGCAGGGCGGCGCCGGTGAAGGGCGCGTATTCGCCGGTGGTGACGACAAGCGGCTCTGCCTGTGCGGCTGCGCCAATGAACAGGGCGGCAGAGGTCAGGGTGGCGGCAAGACGGCTGGTGAGTGTTTTCACGTTGGCTTCCTTTGGGTTGGTAAAGTCTGTGTTGGTTCGCCAAGACGCTTGGTCTTGGGGGGTATCAGCGAGGGAACAGGTGGCGCGTTTTGCGACCTGAACCGAGAACGTCACGGCATCGTCCCCCTGCGACGGGCCGGATCGGATGGGCCGGTGCGGATGGGCCGGTGCGGATGGCCCCGCAGCACGGGGCCAATCCTGCGCGGATCCTGTTTCGTCGGGATCAGAGGGGGCGGATCAAGAGGCCGGAATGCCTGCGGTTGCGCGCAGCGCGCCGTCGACGCGATCCAATTCGCCAGAGGCCTTCAGCGCGTCATAGGCGGCTTGCAGCTTCGCCGCGATCTCTGCACCGCCTTCCATTTCGGTGGACACCTGCAGGAAGCCATCGGCCTCTGTCACCGCGGTTTCGGTGACAGTCAGGGAGGCGATCTCTTCGGCGGTGAACTCGTTCTTCAGCATGTCCCAGCCAACCAGTTCGTTGATCACAAAGCCATCAATGCGGCCGGCCAGCAGCTTTTTGAAGTTGGCAAGGTCGCTTTGGGCGGTCTGGATTTTGAATGTTCCTTCTTCGCCCGCGGCCCAGAACGCTTCGCTATAGGGATAGCCAAGGGTCGCGCCAAAAGTGCGGCCGCTCAGATCAGACAGTTCGGTCCATTCCGGCAGCGGCTTGTCCTTGCGATAGAAGAACACGATCCGACCAGAGGACACCGGGCCCACGGCGATCAGGCCGGTCTGATCGGCCAGTGTGTTCCAATAGCTGGCCGCGCCTTTCTGGCCCTGACGGGTCAGGGTCAGGCCGCGTTTCCAGGCCATATATTCAAATTCGATCTCGACGCCGGCTTCTTCGGCAATGCGGGAGACCAGACCGTTCACAACACCCTGATTGGGCAGGTCGGCGCCTGTCATCGGGGCGTATTCACCGGTGGCAATGACCAGCGGGTCGGCGTGGGCTGCGGTGCCCAGCAGAAGGGCAACAGAGGTAAAGGTGGCGGCGAGGCGGCTGGTGACAGTTTTCACGTCTTGATCCTATTGTCTGGAGGAGGGTGCTGCATGTTCTGCACCGGGTTGGGATCAGGTCCCTTGCGGCCATGTTTCGGCGCAAGTTCTTAGAAAAGTCTGAACGCGACCAAGCGACTCAACCCGCAGGTTTCGATCACATTTTGTTCAACCTGTCGGGAGCTGTCGCAATTTGAGTCCTGCATGGCGGACATGCGCATTTTGGGCGACTTGAGGGGTTGAAATTGCGATTTCCCTCGCAGGCCTAGATGCGAAAACCCGGAATAGACCGGCGCTTTTGATGCAAATTGTGCCAATCTTTTTTTCTTTCCAACATGTCGGTCCAAAATGGATTTCAAGACCTTTCGTCCGGGAATTTTGACGCTATCTCCGAGATACGGACCGGAGCCGAGGGATGGCGGGATACCGGCCGCGACCATGCATGACCATTTGGAGCATGAGACAGATGAAAACCACATTCTCCCCCAAGCTGACCCTGGGCGTCAGCGCTGCAGCTATGACCGTTGCTCTGGCGGCTCCGGCCTTTGCGGGCCCGACCTACACCAATGACAACGGTGGTTCGGTGACCTGGTACGGCCAGCTGAACCCGACGCTTCAGTACTATGATGACGGCGCCGAAGATTTCACCCGCCTGCTGGACAACTCGGCCAGCAACTCGCGTCTGGGTTTCACCATCACGCAGCCGTTTGGTGAAAACACGCTGAAGTTCAACTTTGAAACCGCCCTGTCGCTGCGGGCCTCTGACGGTGTGAACCAGAACGACCAAGGCGATATCACCGACTGGCAGCGCACCGACATCCGCAAGGTCGACCTGTCCTACGAAACTGCGCGCTACGGCACCTTCTCGATCGGTCAGGGCTCCATGGCGGCAGATGGCGTCACTGGCATTGACCTCTCCGGCACCGGCCTTGGCGCAAGCGTTGCGGTTGCAGACAGCGCAGGCGGATACTTCTTCCGCGACAGCACCGGTGCGCTGACCGGCATTGAAGTTGCAGACGCCTTTGCAACCTTTGACGGCTCCCGCCGGGGGCGCATCCGCTATGACAGCCCCAGCTTTAACGGGTTCTCTGTTGCCACCTCTTACGGTGAAGATATCTTGACCGAAGATGCGGACACCACCCAGTACGATCTGGCGCTGAACTATGCCAATGACAGCGTGGGTGACTTCAAAGTCGAAGGTGGGTTGGCCGTGAACTGGACCGAACGCGGCGGCTCTGCGGATCGTCAGGACATTATCGCGTCGGTTGGGGCCCTGCACAAACCCACCGGCCTGTCCGTGGCGCTGGCAACCGGGTCCCGCGACACCGACGGCACCAATGTTGATGGCTCTTATGGCTATATCAAACTGGGCTACACCACCAATCTGATCGCAGCTGGCTCCACCTCTGTGTCGCTGGATTACTATGATGGGTCTGACATGATCACCGCCGGTGACAGCGCGGAATCCATTGGCGTTGCAGCGGTGCAGAAGTTCGACGATCTGAACCTCGAAGCCTACGTCGCCTACCGTCAGTACTCCTATGACGACACCTCCGCGACCAGCTTCCAGGACGGTGACGCTGTACTTCTGGGCGCGCGCTGGAAGTTCTGATCGCACCGCCTATACCCACAGGAACGCCTCCCGATTTCGGGGGGCGTTTTGCATTTGTGACCCGTGCTGACCTCGTAAAACGCGGAAAATTGCCCCTGTTTCCCGGTTCCGGCACGGAATGCGGCTTATGCCTCTTGCACCGCGCGGCGCAGGGCAATAGAAGGCCTCAAATTGACCGGGGGCGGAGCCTGCGCGCCGCCCCGAATCTCTATGGGGAATATGATGCAGGTTACTGAGACGCTGAACGAAGGTCTGAAACGCGCCTACGCGATCACCATCACCGCAGCCGAGCTGTCCGAAAAAGTCGACGCCAAGCTGCTCGAGGCACAGCCCGAGGTGGAACTGAAAGGCTTCCGCAAGGGCAAAGTGCCCATGGCGATGCTGAAAAAACAATTTGGCCCCCGCGTTATGGGCGAAGCCATGCAGGAAGCCGTCGATGGTGCCATGAACGAGCACTTCGAAAAATCCGGCGACCGCCCGGCGCTGCAGCCCGACGTCAAAATGACCAACGAAGACTGGAAAGAGGGCGACGACGTCAACGTCGAAATGTCCTATGAAGCACTGCCGGAAATCCCGGAAGTTGACGTGTCCGGTGTTGCGCTGGAAAAACTGATCGTCAAAGCCGAAGACGAAGCCGTGACCGAGGCGCTGACCAATCTGGCAAGCACCGCTCAAGACTTCGAAGCACGCGACGAAGCAGCCGCAGCCGAAGACGGCGACCAGGTTGTCATCGACTTCGTGGGTTCCGTGGACGGCGAAGAGTTCGAAGGCGGCGCAGGCGAAGCGTATCCGCTGGTTCTGGGCTCCAACTCCTTCATCCCCGGCTTCGAAGAGCAGCTGGTCGGCACCAAAGCCGGTGAAGAAAAAGACGTCAACGTGACGTTCCCGGCGGAATACGGTGCAGAGCACCTCGCGGGCAAAGAAGCGCTGTTCAAATGCACCGTCAAAGAAGTCAAGGCGCCCAAAGCAGCCGAGATCGACGACGAGCTGGCAAAGAAATTCGGCGCAGAAGATCTGGAAGCCCTCAAAGGTCAGATCTCCGAGCGTCTGGAAGCTGAATACACTGGCGCCGCGCGTCAGGTGATGAAGCGTGCCGCGCTGGACGCGCTGGCGGACCTGGTGTCCTTCGATCTGCCGCCGTCCCTGGTGGAAGCCGAAGCCAAGCAAATCGCGCACCAGCTGTGGCACGAAGAAAACCCCGAAGTGACCGGCCACGATCACCCGGAAATCGAAGCCACCGAAGAGCACACCTCTCTGGCAGAGCGCCGCGTGCGCCTCGGCCTGCTGCTCGCCGACATGGGTCAGAAAGCCGAAGTCGAAGTGACCGACGCGGAAATGACTCAGGCGATCATGCAGCAAGCCCGCCAGTACCCGGGTCAGGAACGTCAGTTCTTCGAGTTCATCCAGCAGAACGCTCAGATGCAGCAGCAGCTGCGCGCGCCGATTTTTGAAGACAAAGTCATCGACCTGGTCTTTGAAAAAGCAAACGTCTCCGAGAAAGAAGTCTCCAAAGACGATCTGCAAAAAGCAGTTGAGGCTCTGGAAGACGAATAAGTCTCCGCGCCAAAGCATTTCAGAAAGGCCGCCCCTTGGGGCGGTCTTTTTCGTTTGCACAGTTGACGTTGGGGCAGGGCGCTGAGGGGCTTTGCTCGAATGTCTTTTGCGCACCGGGCCATGGCGTGTATCCTGCGCGCGAAACCAGTTGTATTTTCACGTTTAAAGGTGACCTTAAAGATCTTGGAAACCGAAGGTGGCACAATATGCCCCTTGTTTCTGACCACGCGATTGGCAGGGTTGCGACATTGAACGCCAATTGAATTGGGCCACACGTGCAAGACAGATCTTCCTCTCTTCAAGCGGCACCCGCAGAAGCGGAACCGGTGCGTCGGTTCAGCGGCCTGAAAAGCCCAGAACAGCTCTACCGCGTGCTGGGTGTGCTGTGCATCGTGGTCCATATGCTGTTGATTGGGGACAAGCTGTTCAACGGGCTCTGGGGGCTCGCCGGGCTCGAGGCGCTGATTTGTACACTCGTGCTGATCAACCTCGAAGCGTCCTATCGCGGCCATCGGTTTCCGATCCCGATTGCTGTTGTCCTGACGCTCCTTGCGGTCGACCTGCCTTTTGCAATTCAGGGCCTTGGGGTGCAGGAGGTCTATTGGGCCTTTCCCACCATCGTGGGCTTCATTGCGATCAGCGAAGGGCGTGTCGGCCTCGGGCTCAGCGTTGCCCTTTGTGTCTTATTGCCTGTTGTGCTGGCGGGGATGGGGCAGGACATTCGGTTTCTCGCGCCGCTGACCCTGTCTTTGGGGTTGGTTACGGCCTTTTCCTGGTTCATGGCCCGGCGCATCGGCGACCTGCAAAAGCAGGCCCGCAATATCAAGGCGCTGGACGCGCAAAGCGGCGCATACAGCCGCGGCTATCTCGACTTTCTGTCCAAATCCAACGACTGGGCGCAGACCAATCTGGTTCTGGTGGACTGGCAGCCCAAACAGGGCGTCACGCCGACCGATCTGCAGATGGAAACCCTTGCAGGCCTTCTGGGGGCAGAGCTCGGCGGGCGGGACCTGCTGTTTCGCGTCGACGATCGTTCGCTTCTGGTGCTGCTGCCAGAGGAAGCAGCCCATGTGATGTTTGAACGCGCGCAGGCGTTTCAGGATATCACCGAAGCCAGCGCCCTGTCAGTGGAAGGCCGCGCCCGCTTTGGCTGCGCCTCCCTGCGCGAAGGAGAAGCCTTCTGGGACGCCGTGTCCCGTGCCCGCGACCGGATCCTCACCGCCAAACACCACAGCCAGCGCCGCGTCGTTTGACCGGCCTCCGCAGCCCCGTCCCGAGGGAATGGGGCGCAGGCAGGATCTTCTTTTGGCTCAAAATACTCCGGAGCGCGAGGCAGAGCCTCGCAAAACATCTGCTTTCAAAACCAAAGGCCGCCCGAAAAGGGGCGGCCTCTCTTTTGTTTCATTCAAGCGGACTTAGAGATCGATCTTGAAGCGGGCAAAGCCGTCGGGGCCATCGCCTGCCGCTTCGATCTTCACGCCCGGCACTTCGGCTGCGTAATCCGCCGCCTTGGGGCCGGTGTCGAACAGCACCGAAGTGCCCGGCAGCGATGTGAACTTCCAGTTCGCGTCCGCCTTCGGGCTGATGGTGCCTTGCTCGACGATATAACGCACGATCACGTCGCGGTTTGTATCCGGCGCCTCAAGGATAATGGTGTCGCCCAGAGCGCCCGGGAACTTGCCGCCGCCGCTTGCGCGGTAGTTGTTGGTGGCAATCACGAACTCCTGCGCCAGATCCAGCGGCGCACCGTTGAACATCAGGTTCTTGATGCGGTTAGCGCCTGCGTTCTCCAGCTCGCCCTTCGGGCCGAACATCGACGGCTCGCTGAGGTCGATCTCATAGGTCACACCGTCGATCACATCAAAGTTGTAGGACGGGAAGGACGGGTTCAGCAGAACCTGATCTGCCTTTCCGGCTTCAACCTGATTGAACATGCCGGCCGAGCGCTCCAGCCAGTCTTTGACCTGCTGACCGGTCACACGCACGGCGCGCACGGTGTTCGGGTAGAGATACAGGTCCGCAACGTTCTTGATCGCGACATCGCCCACCGGCACATCGGTGTAGTACTCAGGACCACCACGGCCACCGGCCTTGAAGGGGGCGGCGGCAGACAGGATCGGCAGACCTTCGTGCTCGGTGCCTTTCAGCATCTGCTCGACGTACCAAAGCTGCGCGATCGACACGATCTGCACCGACGGGTCATCCGCCACCAGCGCGAAATAGCTGTGCAGCGGCGCATCGGTTTTGCCAACGGCGCGGCGCACATAGGCCAGTGTTGCATCGTGGTCGGCCTGAACGCTGTCCAGAACCGCCTGATCGCTTTCCACCAGCGCGGTGATCGACCGGTCCTCGTTGCGTTTGGAGATCGGGCGCGCCTCGGACGCATGCCCCACAACGCGCCAGCCAGAGCCGTCACGTTCCAGCATCAGGTCAATCAGACCCATGTGAGAGCCCCAGTAGCCGCCCATGGTGGCAGGCTTGCCGTGGATGGTGCCTTTGTCCGCGTCCACACCAGCGAAATCCGCGAATGCCGAGGACGGAAACACAAGGTGGTTGTGGCCGGTCATGATGGCGTCAATGCCTTCAACCGCTGCCAGCGGCACAGAGGCGTTTTCCATGCCTTCGACCTCATTCGCGGCGCCAATGCCCGAATGCGACAGGGCGATAATGATGTCTGCGCCTTTTTCTTTCATCTCGGGCACATAGGCACGCGCGGTGTCAACGATGTCACGCGCCTGCACATTGCCTTCCAGATGGCGGCGGTCCCAGTTCATCACCTGCGGCGGCACAAAGCCGATGAGGCCGATCTTGATCTGGTGGCTGTTGCCTGCGCCATCGGTCACGGTGCGGTCCATGATCACGTAAGGCGGCAGCAGGGTTTTGTCGTCGCGCGGGGTGGCGCCCATTTCTTTAGAAACGTTGGCGCAGACCACGGGGAAATTCGCACCCGCCAGCGACTTCATCAGAAAGTCGAGGCCATAGTTGAATTCGTGATTGCCCAGGGTCGAGGCATCAAAACCCACCGCATTCATCGCGGTGATCACCGGGTGCTCGTCGCCTTCCTTCATGCCGCGCTCATAAGCGATGTAATCGCCCATCGGGTTGCCCTGCAGGAAGTCGCCATTGTCCAACAGGATGGAGTTCGTGGCTTCGGCACGGATGTCGCGGACGATGGATGCGGTGCGGGCCAGACCCACGGTGTCGCGCTCTTTGTCGGCGTAATAATCATAAGGGAAGACATGGACGTGCAGGTCCGTGGTCTCCATCAGGCGCAGGTGCACCTGATTGGTGGCCGCCTGAACGGAAAATGGGTGCAGTGCGATAAAGCCTGCGGTGCTCGCCAGAAAAGAGCGGCGATCCAGTTTGAAAGACATGGGAGGTCTCCTGTCGTTTGTTTTTTCATGCGAATACACGCTTATTCGAAACAAGCTGATGACAGTTCGGGGTTTTGCCAAGCGAAATTTATCAGCCGGTCAAATTTGGCGTGAAATTGCATGAGAAAATCCGGGTTCATGTCATAAAATCAGCATTCTGCGCGTCCTTGCGTCTTGAAACGGTGCTGATCCTACGGGGGGAAGCCCCTCGATATTCCCCTTACTGCAAGGCCCAAGGGCCTGCACTCTTGACCATAGAGGGCCGATGCGCCCAAGGCCAGTTCTTTTGGAATGGCCGTCTGTGTCCTTGCACAGCGCATTGGTTCGTTCGTCATGGAGGGAATGTTCAAATGATGAAAAGACTTATGGCAGAGGGGTTTGGCACCTTTTGGCTGGTGGTGGCCGGGCGGTTCGAGGCCAAGGATCTGCTGCCGTACTGGCTGGCGCAGGTGGTGGGCGCGATCCTTGCGGGGCTGGTGCTCTATCTCATTGTGTCCGACACTCCGAACTTTGTGGGCGCAGGCGGCTTTGCCTCCAATGGTTATGGCGCGGCCTCGCCGCAGGGCTATGGTCTGCTGGCCGGGCTGGTGACGGAAATCGTCATGACCGCCGCCTTTCTGGTGATTATCTTGGGGGCGACTTCAAACCGGGTGCCTGCGGGCTTTGCCCCGATTGCGATTGGTCTGGGGCTGACGCTGATCCATCTGATTTCGATCCCCGTGACCAATACCTCGGTGAACCCGGCGCGGTCGACAGGTGTGGCGCTGTTTGCCGATGGCCCGGCGCTGGCGCAGCTGTGGCTGTTCTGGGTGGCGCCGCTGATCGGCGGCGCGCTTGGGGCGGTGATCTGGAAGCTGATCGACCCCAAAGACGCATAAAGACAATAGCGGGGCCGGTGAGGCCCCGCACTTGATTAAGGCGCCCAGGATTTCGGGCGCCCAGGGGCTTTGGGGCGCAGAGCGTTTAGGGCACCAGCCCGGTTTCTTTCAGCATCCCGCGTCGCTTGGCTTCGTGCCAGTACCCGCGCGAGTAATGTTTGACCGCCTGATCCTGCGACCCGTCCGAAATCAGCCAGGCCCCGCGCAGGTATTTCCCGGCAAATTCCAGATTGGTGCCGGCGTCCAAAAGATCCTCGGGTTTGCCGTCAAATCCCATCGACCGGGCGGTGGCGGGCAGGATCTGCAACAGCCCATAATAGGGCCGGTTCACCGCCCAGGGACGATGGGTGCTTTCCCGAATGGCCAGACGGTGCACCAGACTGCGGGGGATCTCGTAGTGATCGGCCCAGTAATTGATCTGGCGGCGCAGCTCGGGTGTCTCGTTGGGATAGAGGGGGGGATCAAAGGGGGCAGGGGCGTCGGCGGTGGCGGGGCTGTCAGCGCAGGCAGACAGGCCAAGGACCGCAAAAGCGGCGGTCAGCGCGGTAAAGTGGCGGCGGTGCATTGGGGCTCCGGTGTCCATAAACAGTCAAATCGATCCTATCGTGCTGCGGGTGCAGCGCAAGTCAGGGTGGCAAAGCTTTGCCCATGATCTGGGTCAAGGTGGAACGGTATGCCGAGCGTAAAATCGACAGGGTGCTGTGGGAAAGAAGAGGCAATTTTAGTCATCTATGTTCTTGTTAACCTGTCATTAAATTGGAGGGGCCATAGTGAGCGGGCATTCAGAATGTGATGCCGCTGAAACAGGGACAGCGGGGCAGTACGTCTCAGAGTAAATGAGAATTCGCAGGAGAATTCGGTCCAGAGCGCGCCACGACAGGCTGTGCGAGGCCGGGGATGCTCCTTTTGGGGGACGTACCATGTCAAGCATACTTACAAACTACGGCGCCATGGTCGCGCTGCAGACGCTAAATTCGGTGAACGACGACATGTTGGACACCCAGACCTCTATCTCGACCGGTAAAGAAGTCGCGACCGCCAAGGATGACGCGGCCAAATGGTCGATCTCCAAGGCGATGGAATCCGATATTGTCGGGTTTGAAGGTGTTGAGGAAAACATTGCCATGGCCGAAGCCACGGTATCTGTGGCCTCTGCCGGTGCTGAAATGATCGTCGATAAGATGGTTGAAATCAAAGAGCTGCTGATTTCCGCCTCGGCCGAAAACGTTGATCACGGCAAAATTCAGGATCAGATCACCAATAAGGCTGCGCAGATTGATGAGATCATCAATACCGCGTCCTTCAATGGGGTGAACCTGTTGCAGGATGATGTGAATGGCGCGGGCGACAGCAGCATTGATGTTCTGATTTCTATGGATCGCAGCGGGCCGGGTGGCACGCCGACGGCGACCACCCTGACGGTGAACAGCGCAGGCATTGAAGACGCAAGCGGGTATGAGACCTCTTTCGCCAATCTGGTGACGGATGCGGACACCGCGCGCACCAGCCTCAACAATTTTGAGGCCACTATGACCACCATGATTGATGCAACAACCGCTCTTGGCGCCACCGCTGCGCGCCTTGAGGACCAGTCGGATTTTGTCGGCACGCTGGTGGATGCGATGACGCAGGGTATTTCGGCCATGGTGGACACCAATATGGAAGAGGCCTCGGCCCGCCTAAATGCGCTGGAGACCCAGCAGGAACTGGCGGTGCAATCCCTGGGGATCGCCAATGATGCGCCGTCGTCGCTGATGCAGCTGTTCCGCTAGCAGGGCCGTTTAAGCCGCTGAAAACAAACAGGCCGGATGCAGATGCGTCCGGCCTGTTTGTTTGGTGTGACAGGATGCGTCGCCCCGCCTGGGGGGGGCGAAGGCTTAGCAGTCCAGTGCGACAATGTAATCGGACCCGGTGCCATTCTGACCCCGGCTGCGCCAGACGCGATCGGCACGCCCGCAGGGGGACAGCTGTGTTGCAGCGCTCAGCACGGCGGCGGTGCGGTCCGGTTCAGCGCCATAGCCCGCTGTGGACAGCCCGTCCTGAAACACCAGAAAACTGTGCCCCTCCAGCGTCACCTGCGCCATGCGCATCTGCCGGCCTGCAACCGAAACCGCGGTGCCACCAAGGTTGCGCGCCATGCCAAGCGCCTGACGCGACAGTGCCTTCTGGCGGTTGTCCGCAGACGGGGCGCTCTGCCCGCTGTCACAGGCCAGCGGATAACAGGCAGAGGCCGTACGGGCCTTTTGCACATGGCTGTCACATCCCGCAAGCACAGCAAGCGGAAGGGCGAAGGCAAAGGCGGGTAGCAACAAACGCATGAGGGACTCCAGTGTTCTGTAAGCTTCTTCTGTGCCGCAGGAAGCGGGCAGAATTTGGACAGGGGCAGGCCAAAGCTATGAAAACTGGACGGGATGGCCGCACAGAAAAAGGGCCGCCCAGACAGGCGGCCCTTTCTTGAAATCTCAGACGTGATCAAACGATCAGGCCATGGATTAAGATTGCGCTTCTTCTTCGCCAGCGTCAGCTGCCGGAGCGTCGTCTTCGTCGGAGGCTGCGCCACCGATATCGTCGAACAGCTCCTGGATTTCGAACTCAGCAGCGGCTTCTTCTTCAGCAGCCAGCTCTTGGATCGATTTGCCAGAGGCTTGCAGTTCAGCTTCTTCGGTGGAACGTGCAACGTTCATCTGGATCTGCGCCTGAACTTCCGGGTGCAGGTTCACAGCAACAGCATGCAGGCCCAGCTCTTTGATCGGAGCGATCAGAGCAACCTGTTTTTTGTCGACGGTGAAGCCAGCCTCAGTCGCCGCTTCAGCTGCGTCACGCGGGGTGACAGAGCCATAAAGCGCGCCAGCGTCGGAAGCGGAGCGAATCACGATGAACTGCTGACCGTCCAGCTTTTCAGCCAGAGCTTCCGCTTCTTTCTTGGTCTCCAGGTTGCGTGCTTCAAGCTGCGCTTTCTGGGCTTCGAAAGAGGCGATGTTCGCGTCAGAAGCGGTTTTTGCTTTGCCCTGCGGCAGCAGGAAGTTGCGGGCGTAGCCAGCTTTTACGTCAACTACGTCGCCCATTTGGCCCAGTTTGGCCACGCGCTCAAGAAGGATAACTTGCATCTGTCAGGTCTCCTTACTTCACAGCGTAGGGAAGCAGAGCGAGGAAGCGTGCGCGTTTGATCGCACGGGACAACTCGCGCTGTTTCTTCGCGGAAACTGCGGTGATACGGGAAGGCACGATCTTGCCACGCTCAGAGATGTAGCGCTGCAGGAGTTTGGTGTCTTTGTAGTCGATTTTCGGCGCATTGTCGCCCGAGAACGGGCATACTTTGCGGCGGCGGAAAAACGGTTTGGCTGCCATGATTTAGCGTCCTTTTCTCAAGCTTCGATCAGCGGCGCTCGCGACGGTTGTCGCGTTCGTCACGTTTCTGCATCTGGACCGAGGGGCCCTCGACGTGCTCTTCGACCTTGATGGTCAGAACGCGCATTACGTCGTCGTGCAGGCGCATCAGGCGTTCCATTTCCTGAACCGCAGCAGAAGGCGCGTCGGTTTTCAGGAAGGCGTAGTGGCCCTTGCGGTTTTTGTTGATCTTGTAGGCCATGGTCTTAACGCCCCAGTACTCCTGCTCAACCAGCTTACCGCCGTTGTCGGACAGAACAGCACCGAAGTGTTCAATGAGGCCTTCAGCTTGCGAGTTGGACAGGTCCTGACGCGCAATCATTACATGCTCATAAAGGGGCATGTGAACTCCACTTTGTGTCTAGGCGCATTTCATAGGCGGGACCAATAATCCTTCCACGGCCCTGCCACGAGAGTCTGCGCGGATCAAATCGTTTGCGGAAGGAGGCTTCCCTTTAAGCGAAATACCCAGATCTGGCAAGCACCTTGACGCATGGCGCGCATGTTACGGGCGCAAGGTTTGCGGCGTGGCTTGCGGCGTGGCGTGCGGCGTGGCGTGCGGCGTGGCGTGCGGGGTGGCTTGCGGTATGGAGTGCCGGGTTGGCGGCTGCCCCGCGGACAACACGGCAGGCGGTCACTCTGCGGCGGTCGCATCAAGCCCCTGTCGGAGGGTATAGAGGCGCTGTAACACGGCGGTGCGTTTGGCGTCGAGCTCGGCTTGCAGGCGGTCAATATGCGCCAGTTTCTCGGTTAGTTTTTCAATGCCGCCACTACAGGGGCCGCTGCCGTCATCAGACAGGCAGGCGCGCATGGCATGGATTTCGCGGGTGGAAAATCCGGTGGCAATAAAATCGCGGATACGGGCGGCGCGGCGCAGGTCAGAGGGGCTGTAGCTGCGATAGCCATTGGTGCCGCGGGCAACCTGCATCAGACCTTCGGCTTCATAATGGCGCAGCATCCTTTGGGTGATGCCAAGTCGGGCCGCGGCGTCTTTTGATTGCATGACGGGTCTCCTTTGCGAGATCGCATAAAGATGTGGTGGCGGCTTGTGCGGATCAAGGCGCGCCGGCAGCAGGCCGCCGGCGCGCGTGGCGCTATCCGCGCAGCGACCAGCCGCCGTCGATGGTCAGCACCTGACCGGTCAGCCATGCGTTCTCTGGGCTGCCAAGGCGCAGGATCCACGGCACAATGTCGGACGTCACTCCGCGCCGCCCAAGAGGGATTTCTGCGGCTTCCTGAGCTTCGACCTGGGCTGCCACCTCGGGTGGCAGGCCCATCATCCCGGTCAGCGCGCCGCTTTTCACCGGCCCCGGAGCAATGGCATTGACACGAATGCCGTCCTTGGCAAGTTCTCCAGCCCAGGCTTGGGTGAGATGTTCCAGCGCGGCTTTGGTCGCCCCGTAATGGGCCAGCATGGGCGCCGGGTTGCGGGACACGGCGGTTCCGATGTTCACAATCGCGCCCTTGCTGTCCCGGAGCGCAACATGTGCGGCTCTAACCAGCTGCGAGGGCGCGATGATGTTGACCGCAGTCATGGCAGCCATCACCTCCGGGTCATAGCCCTCGAGCGGCATTGGCTGACCTGCGCCTGAATTGTTGACAATCAGATCCACGCGCCCCCATTGGGCCAGCGCCTTCTGTACGATCTGCGTGCCGCTGTCCGGATCAGCGCTGTCAGCCTGCAGCGAGTCGATCTGATCGTTCTGTGCCGCCACAGAGGCCAAGCGGTCCGGCCTACGCCCGGTGATGAGAACCTTTGCGCCCCGCGCGACAAGGTCCAGCGCGGTGGCCTGCCCAATGCCTGAGCTGCCGCCCGTGACAATCGCGACTTTGTTCTGCCAAACGTCTGATGCTGTCATTCTGTCATATCCTATCTTTGGTGGTGATAGGTCACAGGCTTACAGCCTTGACGCTAATGTCAGGGTCAATGGGTTTTTGCATGCTGACTGCGGTGTCACGGTGGTTTTCATGGTCTGCAGGGGCGGCGCTGGATTGCGAACCTGTTGGCATCGCCGGATTTGAATTTTTGTCCGGGTCTTTCCGCCTTCCTGCCACATTCGCGCCTCAAATGAAGGCGATCACTTTCTTAACGGATGGTTAACGACTGTTGGTCCGCAGCACTTTGAGAAACGTTAAGGTGTTTGCGATATACAGAAAACCACCTCCGGTAGAAACGGACCTTTGAGGCGAGGGCAGAATGTCATGACTGCGATTGATCACAATACAGCAAACTACATCCGCGTTGCCCCAATGGAGGGTCCTTTGCAGGGCATGCAGACCGTCGCGTCCGGCGTGGCGCCCGCCGCTGATCCCATGTGTCTTCCGTCCTATTGGTCCCCGCGCGCGCTGATCCTGCGTCTGCTGGGGGGCTGTATGGTGCTGGCCTCTACGGGGCTGTGGCTGGTGGACGGGGCAGGGGATGACCCGGAACTTGCCCTGATCCGCATTGGCGCGTCTGTGATGCTGCTGTTCTTTGGTCTGGTGCTGATGCTGCTGAATGATCCCGCCGCCCAGCCCGAGGTGGAATTTGACACCGCAGCGGGGGAGCTGCGCATTCTTGAAAGCGCGCGCCGGTCCACAAAGCTGGTCTCGCGCCATTCCTTTGCAAGCCTTGCTGGCGTGCAGTTCACCAATGGTGCGCTGATGGTCTATGATCTGCAGGGCCATGTGGTTGTTGCTGTGCCGTTGGTCGATGCCAAAAGCCGCCGTCTGATCCAGACCCAGATCGCAGGTCACCTGGCGCATTTGGCCTAAGGGCTGCGCCCCCCCGCGGGCCGCTGAAAATCAAACGAAGCCTCAAAAGAAGTCTCTGAAACAACGCCTTAAAGATGCGGTTCGCCCCTTTGGGGCTGTGCGGCCTTCACATTCCCGCGAGACGGGCGTGTTTTTGTACGAATAAATTTGCACGTTGCAGTGTTTGTATATTCACAGACCCTGTTGGCAAATGCGGAATGGCTTTGCGCCCCCCGTTCGCCCACATTCTGGTCATCCAAACGTCTAACGGAGCAGAGTTCCATGAAAAATCTCCTTCTTGCTGCCGCCCTGATCGGCGCCACCGCGACCACCGCATCCGCCGCCGCCGAGAAATATGTGCTGGATGCCAGCCACTCGCAGGTGATCTTCAGCTACAACCACCTTGGGTTCTCCACCACCTACGGCATGTTCTCGGGCTTTGAAGGCGAGATCATGTTTGACCAGGAAAACCCGGCCGCGTCTTCCGTGTCCGTCTCTATGCCCGTGATGAGCATGTTCACCGGCTGGGAAAAGCGCGAAGGCCACTTCATGTCCGAAGATTTCTTCGGCGCGACTGAGGCCGACATGGTGACCTTCACCTCCACCGGTATCGAAGTGACCGGCGAAAACACCGCCAAGATCACTGGCGATCTGACCCTGAACGATGTGACCAAATCCGTGGTTCTGGATGCGGTTCTGAACAAGGTCGACACCCATCCGATGGCGAAAAAGCCCTGGGCCGGGTTTGATGCCACCACCACCGTGGTGCGCAGCGACTTCAACCTCGGCAAGTTTGCGCCGTTTGTCTCTGATGAGGTCGAAGTGAACATCTCGATCGAGGCGATGAAAGCCGAATAAGCAGGCAATCTGCTACGCAGCCTGCGCTGCACTGACGTTGCAAGCCGCCACTGGTCCGCCAGTGGCGGTTTTGCGTTTGCGGCTTTGGGTTTTCCTTGACAGACCTGCCGCTCCGGCGCGAGGTGCAGGGAGAGTTATTTCGGATCAATGCCTTGCCCTATCTTCCACGTCTTCGTCTGATGGCCGACCACCTGATCCTGTGTTGCGGCGTCGCCTTTATGTGCGGCCCTGTGGCGTATCTGCTGTGGCAGTTGGTGGCAGGGCTGTCGATAGCGCAGATCGGGCAGACCTTTTTGGATCTGTGGCGCGACGGGCTGGGCAGCGTTGGGATCAGCGGTGCGGCCATGATGGCCAATTCGCTGGTGCTGGCCTTTGGGGTGGCGGTGGTCAAGCTGTGCCACGCGCTGCCTGCCGCCTATGCGCTGGTCTGGTTTCGCCTGCCAGCGCCGGGGCTGATCTATGGGGCGATCCTGATTGCCATGTTTTTCCCGGTGGAAACCCGCGTGCTGCCGACCTTTCTGGTCACCGCGAAACTCGGGCTTTTGAACAGCTACACGGGCATGATCCTGCCGGTTGCCGCCAGCGGTCTCGGCGTGCTGGTCTTTACCCAGTTTATGAAACAGCTGCCGCCCGCGCTGATCGAAGCCGCGCGTCTGGACGGGGCAGGGCCGTTGCGTATCTTGTGGGACATTGTCATCCCGATGAGCGCGCCAATGGCGGCCTCGCTGTTCACCGTGCTGTTTGTGCTTGGCTGGAACCAGTATCTGTGGCCCCTGATGGTGGCGACCACCAGTGTGGAACATGACACGCTGGTGCGCGGGATCTCTTATGCTGGGGCGGGCAGCCGGGCGGGGCTGGCGCTGGCGCTCTTGGCCATGCTGCCGCCGGTTCTGGTGCTGATCTGTGCGCAGCGCTGGATGCTGCGCGGATTGACGGTCGGGATCCACTGATCCCGACCGACGGGTCTCTACTCGGCCTTGCGCGCCTCAAGCTGCACCTGAATGGCCACCGCATAGGCCAGCGAGCTTTCGTCCTTTGTGCCAAGGCCCACGTGATATTCCATTCGGTTGACCTCCGCCGCGCCAGACATGCGCGCCAGATCCCCTTCCTGCTCCAGCGTGAACGGCAGGGTCAGCGGCAGGGTCTGGTCGCGAATGGTCAGCGTGCCGCGCGCCTCGTAGCCGTCGTCCAACTTGAAGATCTCGGCTTTGAACAGCGCCGTGGGCCAGGTTTCCGCGTCAAAGTAATCGGCTCCCATGGCCTGATCCGTGACCGAACCCAGCTCGAGCGAGGGGATCGAGATGGTCACTTCTACATTTCCCGCAGGGCCGGGGGCGGCGGGTTCCTCAAAATTGATGGCGGCAGACCAGTCGGTAAATTGCCCGCTCACATCCGCGCCCATCTGCACCACGGTGATGCCTAGCGTGCCGGTTTCAACCGCCCAGCCAGACCCTTCTGCCGTTTGGGCCACAGGGGCTTGGGAATGTGGTCCATGATCCACAACATAAAGCGCGCTCGCCCCGATCAGGGTCATCACCCAGACCGCAAAGGCGGTGACAAAGGGGATGGCCGAATGGCGCTGTGCGGGCGGTTGCGGCAGATTGCGGCTGCCCGGCAACATCCGCACCAGCGTGCTGTCATGGTCAATCACATGGTGCTTCACCGCGCCGCCCACATGGGCCAGAATGGTCAGGCCCAACAGGATCATCGCGTAGAAATGCACATAGCTGAACAGATGCGAGAGGTATTCTGATTTCGGCACCAGCGGCAGGTTTTGACCAAAAGGCCACCAGATCGGCGCAAAACCTTCGGAGGCCGCGTGGTGGATCCAGCCCGACAGCGGCACAATCAGCATCGCGCCATACAGCACCCAATGCGCGGTCTCTGCCGCCCAGGTTTCGAGCTTGCGGTCCGGGTGCAGCAGCCCCGGCTTGTCCTGGCGCAGCGCCCACAGGATGCGCAGAAGCGCGGTAAAGAAGGCGGCGACGCCAATGGTTTTATGCAGCGAGAACAGCAAAACCGCGCGGTCCAGCACCGCCTGCGATCCGTCAAACGCGGCGCTTTGAATGTACTGCGCTGTCTCTTGGGCAAAATATCCAACCGGGAAGGCCGTCAGGATCAACAACGCGGTGAGCCAGTGAAAGCTCTTGGTGATCGATCCGTAAGTCGTCTGTGTGTTCTGGAGGGGCATGGTGTCATGTCCTTGGGTGAAGTGGCTTTTCTCTTTGCTATCTTGTCTTAACACCCGAATACGCAATCTAATTCACATAAATCGACGTTCACATTCATTGTGCGTTTCTGCACTTTGAAGGGCCGGGCGGACGCAACGTCATCCAAGTGCTTGAACGCGCGGGCCACCCCGTCTAAAGACGCCGCAAACCGTACAGACCATAGGCCTTGCGCCATAAGGCTGGTAAACAGCCCCCTAAATTGGGTAAGTACGTCCAAACGACTTGAAAAGACGAGGACATCCATGTCGATCGCATTTGTGTTTCCGGGCCAGGGCGCCCAGACCATTGGAATGGGCAAGGCCCTTGCAGACAGTTACCCGGCGGCCAAAGCTGTCTTTGACGAGGTAGATGCGGCGCTGGGGGAAAAACTGTCGGACCTGATCTGGGAAGGCGATATTGAAACCCTGACCCTGACCCAGAACGCCCAGCCTGCGTTGATGGCGACGTCGATGGCGGCGATGGCGGCCTTGGCGGCCGAGGGCATCACCGTCGACAAAGCGGCGTTTGTGGCCGGTCACAGCCTTGGTGAATATTCCGCACTGGCCGCATCCGGCGCGCTGACGATTGGCGACACCGCGCGCCTGCTGCGCACCCGCGGCGAAGCCATGCAATCCGCTGTGCCGGTCGGCGTTGGCGCAATGGCGGCGCTGCTGGGGCTGGATTTTGCCACCGTCAAAGAGGTCGCGGCTGAGGCTGCTGCGGACGGCGAGGTGGTTCAGGCCGCAAATGACAATGACCCGACGCAAGTGGTGGTCTCTGGCCACAAGGCGGCCGTGGAACGCGCCGCTGAGATCGCCAAAGCCAAAGGCGCCAAGCGCGCGGTGATGCTGCCGGTGTCCGCGCCCTTCCACTGCGCCCTGATGCAGCCCGCCGCCGATGTGATGGCCGAAGCCCTCGCGGCGGTCGAAATCAAAGCGCCCGCCGTTCCGCTGATCGCCAATGTGCGCGCCGACGCCGTGACCGACCCGGCGCTGATCCGCGAGCTGCTGGTCGAACAAGTCACCGGCTCCGTGCGCTGGCGCGAAAGCGTCGCAGCCATGGCCGCCAAAGGCGTGACCGAGTTCTGGGAAATCGGCGCGGGCAAAGCACTTTCCGGCATGATCCGCAAAATTGACCGCTCGCTGGCCTCGCGCCAGGTGGGCACCGACGCGGACGTCAAAGCCGCGCTTGACGCATAAACAATAGGACCCTCATCATGTTTGATCTGACAGGTAAGAACGCGCTGATCACTGGCGCATCCGGTGGCATCGGTGGCGACATTGCGCGCGCGCTCCACGCAGCGGGCGCGACTGTTGCGCTTTCCGGCACCCGGCCTGACCCGCTGCACGCCCTCGCGGCAGAGCTTGGCGAACGGGCGCATGTTGTGACGTGCAACCTCTCTGACGCCGAAGCGGTCGAGGCCCTGCCGAAACAGGCGGCCGAGGTCATGGGCTCTGTTGATATTCTCATCAACAATGCGGGCATCACCAAAGACAACCTGTTCATGCGCATGAAAGACGAGGAATGGCAGAGCGTTCTGGACGTCAACCTGACCTCCACCATGCGCCTGTGCCGCGGCGTGCTGCGCGGCATGATGAAAGCCCGCTGGGGCCGCATTGTGAACATCTCTTCTGTTGTGGGCACCACCGGCAACCCCGGTCAGGGCAACTATGCCGCCTCCAAGGCAGGCATGATCGGCATGTCCAAATCGCTGGCCTATGAGGTCGCAAACCGTGGCATCACCGTCAACGCCGTGGCGCCGGGCTTTATTGCCACCGCCATGACTGAAAAACTGAACGACAAACAGAAAGAGGGCATCCTGACCCAGATCCCCGCAGGTCGCATGGGGGATTCGAAAGAAATCGCCGCTGCGGTGCTCTATCTGGCGTCCGATGAGGCGGCTTATGTCACCGGCACAACCCTGCATGTCAACGGCGGCATGGCTATGATCTGATAGGGCTCTGCCAAGTGGGGCAGCCCTTTCAAAAACCGCAGAAAGCCGCGCATAAAGCGCGGCTTTTTTCTTTTTTCGCTTGAACTATTGACCTTAGGGCAGTTTAAGCCGCGCCAAGACGGGGACCTTGGTGTTTGCCTGGGCTTTGCATCAGGACGGATAGAAATCGTTCAAATGCGACGCATCGGGCTTCTGCTTTAACCGAATGGAAAACATTTGCGTAAGCTTGCGACTGTGCTATAGGCCCCCCATCTTTGCTGTTGTGCGAACGGAAATTCGTTTGCGCACACATTTACCCCGTATCGCGCGGGGACCAACCGCTGCTACATACTGTGGTGGCAAAACCATCCTACCCCGCGCGGGCAAGGGCAGAAACGGGCAGTGGCCCTGAAAAACGAGGAAGAGATATGAGCGACGTCGCAGAGCGCGTGAAGAAGATCGTTGTTGAGCACCTGGGTGTTGAAGAAGAGAAAGTGACCGAGAGCGCGTCCTTCATCGACGATCTGGGCGCAGACAGCCTCGACACCGTCGAGCTGGTCATGGCTTTCGAAGAAGAGTTCGGCATCGAGATCCCGGACGACGCAGCCGAAACCATCCAGACCTTCGGCGACGCAGTGAAATTCATCACCGAAGCCTCCTAAGCTTTCGGCGGTGATCCGCTCGAAGCGGCGCTTTCCATCCGGAAAGCGCCGCTTTTTGTTTGATGACGCAGAATAGTCGTCAAAACCCTCCGGCTTTCCTTGACCCCGCATTGTCTCGCCGTGCTAGCCTGCTTCTACAACCAGAAGGAGGAACGCCCGATGATGATCTATCCGACAATGGAACTCCTGGATGGAAACTGCGTGACGCTCGACAAGGGCAACCTTGATGCGCCGCAGATCTGGCATGTAGACCCGATCGAGACCGCCCGGTCCTGGGCCGAAGCAGGCGCAGAATGGATGCACCTCACCGATTTCAACGCGGTGCAGGGCGACAGCAGAAACGCAGACCTTGTCGAAGACATTATTCGTCAGGTCGGCATTCCCGTCCAACTTGGCGGCGGCATGCGGTCACGCGAACAAATCGAACATTGGATCGGCCTCGGGGCAGGGCGCATCGTGGTGGGAACGCTCGCGGCCTATGATCCCGCACTGGTGTCCGAACTGGCCAAACTGCATCCCGACCAAATCGTCCTCTCTGTAGACGTCTGGCAGGGGCAGGTGATGACCGAAGGCTGGCGCAAAGCTGGCGCGATGGAGCCGGACCGCTTTATCAAGGCCTTTGATGACGTCCCATTGGCGGGGGTGATTGTCACCGATATTGACAGCGATATGGTCGATGTCGAAGCCCAGCTGGGGCTGATTTCGGGCCTGGCCGCAGATTGCCGCTGGCCGGTGACCGCTTCGGGTGTGGTGCGCAAGGGCGATGATATTTCGCGCCTCAAATATATCCCCAACATCGAAGGCGCGCTGGTCGGACGGGCGCTGTTCCGCAAGACAACCTCTTTGGAAGACGCGCTGGAACTGGCCAAAGCCGAAGCAGAACCGGTGGCTGAATTCCTCTGACCCGTGCCGTGACGCCTCCCGCTGCCAGGGGCGGGCCGTCCGGCTTTCATCTTTTTACAAATATCCTCGCCGAAGGCAGGCAGTGTCCCACAGGACGCTGCCTTTTTTACATCGCAGTTTTTCGCGGGTGCGTGCCATCGCGCCCCCCAGATCAGCACAGGGTAAGAAAATTCCCATGTGTCAAACCCCACGCAACGGCAAGCCCTTGCCGAAAGATGCCCCTTCAAAGGGCAGGGAAAACCCGCATCCAGTTAACCCGCACTTGAACCTGATGGTCTTTCCAAGCTATTTGGACAGATGATTTGCCAAAGGCTAAGGAGAGCAGAAAAATGCGTCGAGTAGTTGTTACCGGTCTGGGCCTCGTGACCCCGCTGGCCACCGGGGTCGAGGACAGCTGGTCCCGCCTTCTGGACGGTGAGTCCGGTGCAGGCCCGATCACGCGCTTTGATGCCGAAGCAAGCGGCGTGGCCACGACCTACGCCTGCGAAGTCAAACGCGGCGACGGCAGTGATGGCACCTTCAACCCTGATGACTGGATGGCCAAGAAAGACCAGAAAAAGGTCGATGATTTCATCCTCTACGGCGTTGCTGCGGCTGACCAGGCGGTCAAGGACTCTGGCTGGATGCCCGAAGATGACGAAGGCCGCGAACGCACCGGGGTGATGCTCGGCTCCGGCATCGGTGGTCTCAGCTCCATCGCCGACACTGCCGTGATGATCAAAGAAAAAGGCGTGCGTCGCGTATCGCCGTTCTTTATTCCCGGCGCGCTGATCAACCTGATCTCTGGTCAGGTGTCGATCCGCTATGGCTTCAAAGGTCCGAACCACGCGGTTGTGACTGCGTGCTCCACCGGCGCCCACGCCATTGGCGACGCGGCCCGTCTGATCAAATCCGGCGACGCTGATGTGATGATCGCAGGCGGCGCGGAATCCGCGATCTGCGAGATTGGCATTGCGGGCTTCAACGCCTGTAAGGCGCTGTCGACCAAACGCGCGGATGATCCGAAATCCGCCAGCCGCCCCTATGACGCCGACCGCGATGGCTTTGTCATGGGCGAAGGCGCAGGCGTTGTGGTGCTCGAAGACTATGAGCACGCAAAAGCACGCGGTGCAAAGATCTATGCCGAGGTGCTGGGCTATGGTCTGTCGGGCGACGCCTATCACATCACCGCCCCCTCCGAGGACGGCGAAGGCGGCGAACGCTCCATGAAAGCGGCGCTGAAAAACGCAGGTCTGGAGCCGTCGGCGATTGACTACATCAACGCACATGGCACCTCCACCATGGCCGATACCATTGAACTGGGCGCGGTTGAACGCCTGCTGGGCGACCACGCGGGCAATGTGACCATGTCCTCGACCAAATCCGCCACCGGCCACCTCTTGGGCGCTGCGGGCGCGATCGAGGCGATCTTCTCGATCCTCGCGATCCGCGACCAAGTTGTGCCGCCGACCATCAACCTCGACAACCCGGCTGTGGAAACCGCCGTGGATCTGGCGCCGAACGCGAAACGCGAACGCAAAGTCGAGGTCGCCCTGTCGAACTCCTTCGGCTTTGGCGGCACCAACGCCTCTGTGATCTTCGGCAAGGTCGACTGAGATGTGGCGTGCTTTGGCCTCGAACATGCTGACCTTTCTGGTGGTCGGGGCCTTTCTCTTTGCGGGGCTGCTCCTTTGGGGGCAGTCTCAGTACACCGGCAACGGGCCGCTGGCGCAGGCGATCTGCCTGCGGGTCGAGCGTGGCTCTAACATGAGCCGCGTCAGCCGCGATCTGGAAACCGAAGGCGCGATCTCCAATGGCGCCATTTTCCGCGCGGGCGTCAAATACAGTGAAAAAGCAGGCGACCTGAAAGCCG
This sequence comes from Tritonibacter multivorans, assembly GCF_001458415.1. Lineage (GTDB taxonomy): Bacteria > Pseudomonadota > Alphaproteobacteria > Rhodobacterales > Rhodobacteraceae > Epibacterium > Epibacterium multivorans. The sequence goes on from NZ_CYSD01000042.1 coordinate 338,893, forward strand.
GCAGCTATCTGGTGGAACCGGGCAGCTCCATGGCGGGCATTGTCGATCAGATCACCCGTGGTGGGGCATCGACCTGCGGCACGGAAATCGTCTACCGCGTTGGTGTGACCCGCACCCGCGCGCAGGTGCGCGAACTGGACCCGGCCTCTAATACCTTTGTGGAGGCTGCGAATTTCGTCGTCGGCGAGGGCGAGGTGCCCGCCGCCTATACCGAAAAGCGCGGTGAAACTGACACCCGGTATCGCATTGCGGTGGCCGAAGGCGTGACCAGCTGGCAAGTGGTCGAAGCGCTTAAATCCATGGATGTGCTGGACGGCGACACCGGCGACCTCCCGGCCGAGGGCAGCCTTGCGCCGGACAGCTACGAGGTGCGCCCCGGCGACACCCGCCTGTCAGTCCTGACCGACATGCAGGCCCGTCAGGCAGAGCGGATCGCGGATGCGTGGGACGTGCGCAGCCCGGATGCAGCCGTGCAAAGCCCCGAGGAAATGCTGATCCTTGCCTCGATTATTGAGAAGGAAACCGCCCTCGCGGAGGAACGCGGCTTGGTGGCCTCGGTCTTTACCAACCGTCTGAACCGCGGCATGCGCCTGCAGACGGACCCCACCGTGATCTACGGTGTGACCGAAGGCAAAGGCGTGTTGGGTCGTGGCCTGCGGCAAAGCGAACTGCGCCGGGCAACCCCTTGGAACACCTATGTGATCGAAGGGCTGCCGCCGACCCCGATTGCCAATCCGGGCCTCGACAGTCTGATTGCTGCGGTGAACCCCGAAGACAGCAAGTTTGTGTTCTTCGTGGCAGATGGCACCGGCGGGCATGCGTTCGCGGAAACGCTGGCAGAGCATAACCGCAACGTGGCCAAGTGGCGCCAGATCGAAGCGGACCGTAACAACAACTAAACACATCTGAGGGGGGCGCTGCCCCCCTCGGTCTTTTTCAAAGCCCTTCACCCCCCGGAGTATTTGGGGCCAAAAGAAACATGGGGTCTCCCGCTTTTCTTTTGGCGCGAAATACTCCGGAGCACGAGGCAGAGCCTCGTTGAAAACATAGGCGTTGCCATAGCGCCGCGCGCTGCATTCTGTGAAGTTTAACGTCCGTGCGGCTATTCTCCATCTCGCAGCTGGAAAACGTGGAGGTGGGATGCGGAGCGCTCGGACGGGCCGCACCGATCCTCCTCCCGTTTCTCTTTCGGATTGTTTGAAAGAGGAGCTGCCAGACATGGCTTCCCCCAAAACACCCTCTGACATGCCTGCGACCTATGAAGGGCGCTTGGACCGGCTGCGATCGCTTTACGGCACGATCCAGCGCGCCCGGCGGTCGACAGAGGCCTATATCGACGAGCTTGAAGCCGAAGAGGAGGCCAATCCTGACACCACCCATCTGCGCGCCCGAATAAGCAAACTTGACGGCGTGCTGCGTGATTTTCAGAAATTGGAGAAGCTTCTTGACCCGGAAAACGCCGACGAACCGACCCGTGCCAAAGGCATCTTTGACCTCACCTCAGCGCGTGCCGAAATTGAACGCCGCCTGGCTGGCCTCGCAGAGCTGCTTGAGCCGGGAGATCCTGCTGAATGATCTGCCCGAACACGATCTGGCGGCCTGGCCGTGGATCTTTGACCATTGGGCGCTGCCGCATCAGGCGGCCCCTCCGGGGGACTGGCGCACATGGGTGATCCTCGGCGGGCGCGGGGCAGGCAAGACCCGTGCAGGCGCGGAATGGGTGCGTGCGCAGGTCGAAGGTGCGACGCCGCGCGCCGTGGGTCGGGCGCGGCGTGTGGCCTTGTTGGGCGAAACCTATGATCAGGTGCGCGATGTGATGATCCGGGGTGACAGCGGCATTCTGGCCTGCACCCCGCCGGATCGCCGTCCAGACTGGCGCGCGGGCGAACGGCGTCTGGTCTGGCCCAATGGCGCAGAAGCGCAGGCGTTTTCTGCCTCCGATCCCGAGGCCCTGCGCGGGCCGCAGTTCGACGCCGCCTGGGCGGATGAGCTGGCCAAATGGCGTCAGGGCCAAGAGGCTTGGGACATGCTGCAGTTTGCCCTGCGGCTGGGGCAGGAGCCGCGCGTCTGTGTCACCACCACGCCGCGCAATGTGGATGTGCTGCGCCGTCTGCTCGACAGTCCTTCGACCGTCATGACCCACGCCCCGACCGAGGCCAATCGCGCCAATCTTGCGCCATCTTATCTGGCCGAGGTCCGTGCCCGCTATGAAGGTACGCGGCTGGAACGCCAAGAACTGGATGGGGAGCTGTTGGGCGATGCCGACGGCGCGCTCTGGACCCTTGCGCAGCTTGAGGGGCTGAAAGGCGCGCCCTTCGACTTTGACCGGATCGTTGTCGGGGTCGACCCTTCGGTGTCTGCTACGGGGGATGCCTGCGGGATCGTGGTTGTGGGCGCACAGACGCGCGGGGTCATCACCAGTTGGCGCGCCCATGTGATTGCCGATTGCACGCTGCAAAAGGCCACGCCGCTGACTTGGGCCAAGGCGGTGGTTGCCGCCCGCGACCGCTTCCAGGCCCATCTGGTTGTGGCCGAGGTCAATCAGGGTGGCGGGCTGGTGCAGGACCTGTTGCGCCAGATCGACCCGACAATTCCATATCAGGGGGTGCATGCAGGCGCAGGCAAGGCGGCACGCGCCGAACCGGTGGCGGCGCTTTATGAACAGGGGCGTGTCACCCATGCGCAGGGGCTTGGTCGGCTGGAGGCGCAGATGGTGCAGATGACCGCGCAGCGGTACTGCGGCACCGGCAGCCCCGACCGGGTGGATGCGCTGGTTTGGGCGCTGTGGGCGCTGATACTGGAGCCAATGCAGCGCAACCGATGCCCCCGCGCACGGCAACTCTGACCCGCAAATGCCCGGCCCAAGTGCCGGGCATTTTTGTTTTTAAACAGAAGCTTGGAGCTGGTGTTGCATCCCCGCCGCGCGCTCTGGTCGGGGGCATTTAAATCTCCGGCGCGATACTGCTTCCCAACGACGAAACATGAACCCTCAGCTTTCAGAAGGTGACGCCCATGGTCCTGAATGTCCTGCGCCGCAAACCCGTGCCCCAGCCACAGGGTGCGGAGGTCAAGGTCTCTGCCGCTGCTCAAATTGCGAGCCGCGTTCTGCCCACCGGGGGTGCGCAGGCCGTGTGGGGTGCGCGCGATGGGGCGACGCTGACCCGGTCTGGCTTTCTGGGCAACCCCGTCGGCCATCGCACCGTCAAACTGATCGCAGAGGCCGCCGCGAGCCTGCCGCTGGTGTTGCAGGACGACGCACGCCGCTATGACAGCCATCCGCTGCTGCGGCTTCTGGCGCGTCCCAATGGCGCGCAGGGCCGGGCCGAGCTGCTGGAGGCGATCTATGCGCATCTGCTGCTGTCCGGCAACGCCTATATCGAGGCAGTCGCGGGGGACGCGGGCCTGCCGGTTGAACTGCATGTGCTGCGCCCGGACCGGATGCGGGTGGTGCCCGGTGCGGATGGCTGGCCCGTGGGCTATGACTATACTGTCGGGGCCAAATCGCACCGTTTCCCCAATGATCCCATGCGCCCGGCGGTCTGCCATCTGCGGGCCTTTCACCCGCTGGACGACCACTATGGCGCAGCGCCGCTGCAGGCGGCTGCCACTGCGGTCGAGGTGCATAATGCCGCCGCGCGCTGGTCGAAATCCCTGCTGGACAATGCGGCGCGGCCGTCCGGTGCCTTGGTCTGGCGCGGCAATGACAATCAGGGGCTGCTGGCGGACGATCAGTTCCGCCGCCTGAGCGAAGAGATCGAGGCCAATTTTCAAGGCGCGCGCAATGCCGGCCGTCCCATGGTTCTGGAAGGGGGCCTGGACTGGAAACCCATGGGCTTCAGCCCCTCGGATATGGAGTTTCACCGCACCAAGGAAAGCGCCGCGCGCGAGATCGCGCAGGCGTTTGGCGTGCCGCCCATGTTGCTCGGCATTCCGGGGGACGCGACCTATGCGAATTATCAGGAAGCCAACCGCGCCTTTTACCGCCTGACGGTGCTGCCCCTGGTGGCGCGGGTAACGGCGGCCCTTGCGGATTGGCTGACGCTCTATTCCGGCGAGGTGCTGGAGCTGAAACCCGATCTTGATCAGGTGCAGGCGCTGGCCAGTGAACGCGATGCGCAATGGCGCCGTGTGGCCGAGGCAGAGTTTCTGACCGTCGCCGAAAAACGCCGCCTTCTGGGCCTGCCTGCCTTGTCCGAGGACAGCACAGAGGGGGGCGCGGATGTCTGAGCTGCCGCCTTTTGCCCCGCCACCGTTTGACTGCGCGCCGGGGCTGCGACTGGCCGCCCATGAACGTGTGGCCGAGGCCCGCCGCGAGGCCATGCTGCGCCGTCTGGCGCGTCTGGAGGCCGCGCAGGAGCTGCTCGAACGGCGTCTCTGGCTGACCGTTTACGGCGTGGCAGCTGTGGTTCTGAGCCAAGCTGTGCAGGGCTTTCTTTCCACGCAAACACAATGAAACCAATGGGATGCAATCATATGTTAATCAAAGGTGAACCCGTGTTTGAACAGAAGTTCGCACGCTTCGGCAATGATCTTGCGCTGGAAGATGACGCCCGGATCGAAGGCTATGCCAGCCTGTTCAATGTGGCCGATGAAGGCGGCGATATTGTCCAGCCCGGCGCCTACAGCGCCTCTCTGGCGCGCCATGCGGCGCGGGGAACAGCGGTAAAAATGCTGTGGCAGCACCAGCCCGACCAGCCGATTGGCGTCTGGGACCGGGTCCTTGAGGACGAGCGCGGCCTGAAGGTCACTGGCCGGCTTCTGACCGAAACCAGACAGGGCGCAGAGGCCGCCGCACTGGTCAAGGCCGGCGCAATCGAGGGGCTGTCGATCGGCTACCGCACGGTCAAAGCCAGCCGTGACAGCCAGGGCCGCCGTTTGCTGACCGAGGTCAGCCTCTTCGAGGTCTCGCTGGTGACATTTCCCATGCTGCCCACCGCCCGCGTGGCCGCCAAGGCGGAGGCAACGGCCGACCCCGCAGCCCCGCTGCGCGCGCTGGTGGCAGAACTGCGCGCCGCCTGCCGCAGCTAACCCGACCCCTCCAGGAGACCCCAAATGACCGACCAACCAAACACCGAGGTTCCCCGCGAAGATCTGGCCCATGAGGTGAAACAAGCTGTTTCCGAATTCGTAAGCCACTTCAAAGGGTTCAAGGACGACGTCACCCTGAAACTGCAACAGAACGAAGAGCGTATGACCATGCTGGACCGTAAGACACACATCACCGCCCGCCCGCATCTTGCGGCATCTGAAACTGAAACCGCGCCGCATCAGAAGGCCTTTGATGCCTATCTGCGCTCTGGCGATGAAACCGCGCTGCGCGGCCTGGATCTGGAAGCCAAGGCGCTGAGCACGGCTGTGAACACGGATGGCGGCTTTCTGGTCGATCCGGTCACCTCGGACACGGTGAAATCGGTGCTGACCTCCACCGCGTCTCTGCGCGCTGTGGCCTCTGTGGTGTCGGTCGAGGCGACGTCCTATGACGTGCTGATCGACCACGGCGAATTGGGCGCAGGCTGGGCCACTGAGACCGGCAGCCTGACCGAAACCGCAACCCCGCAGATCGACCGGATTACCATCGCGCTGCACGAATTGTCGGCGCTGCCCAAGGCCTCGCAACGTCTGCTGGATGACAGTGCTTTTGATCTGGAAAGCTGGCTGGCAGGCCGGATTGCGGAAAAATTCGCCCGCTCCGAGGCGGCGGCCTTTATCAATGGCGACGGCATCGACAAGCCCATGGGCATGATGACCCATCCGGCGGTGGACAATGACAGCTGGACCTGGGGCAACCTTGGCTATGTGGCGACCGGCGTGGACGGCGGGATTTCCGGCGGTGATGCGATTGTTGATCTGGTCTATGCGCTGGGGGCGGAATACCGCGCCAATGCAACCTTTGTGATGAATTCCAAAACCGCAGGCGTGGTGCGCAAGCTCAAGGACGCCGATGGCCGCTTCCTGTGGTCCGATGGTCTGGCCGCGGGCGAACCTGCGCGCCTGATGGGCTATCCGGTGCTGGTGGCCGAAGACATGCCCGACGTGGCCTCGGACAGCTGTTCCATTGCCTTTGGCGATTTTGCCGCCGGCTACACCATTGCAGAACGCCCGGACCTGCGCGTGCTGCGCGATCCGTTCTCTGCGAAACCGCATGTGCTGTTTTATGCCTCCAAACGGGTCGGCGGAGATGTCAGCGACTTTGCGGCGATCAAACTGCTGAAATTCGCCACCAGCTAAGCGCTGTGTGACGGATGACGTGCCCGGCAGCCCGGGCGCGTCGGCGGGCACGCGCCAAACCAGCCTGTCGTCCAGCTGCTCCCTCCGTCCGAGCGGCAGGCCAGGCGCGTGCTCCCACCTGAGGGGGGAGAGGTTTTTCAAAGCGGAGAGTTGGCATGACCCTGACCGAGACGACCCAATTGCCCGATGCCGCCCTGCCGCTGGCGCCGTTTCGCGCGCATCTGCGCATGGGCACTGGCTTTGGCGATGACACCCTGCAGGACGAGGTTCTTCTGGCCTTTCTGCGCGCCAGTCTGGCCGCCATTGAGGCCCGCACCGGCAAAGTTCTGCTGGCCCGCGCGTTTCAGTGGCAGACCGAAAGCTGGGGGACCACCGCCCAGGCGGACGGCGCTTCCGCGCCGCTGCCGGTGGCGCCGGTCTCTGCTGTGTCGGAGCTGGCGATTGTGCCACTGACCGGCGCCGAGACCGTGGTGGATGTGGCGGCCTATCGGTTGGTGGCCGATGCGCAGGCACCGAAACTGGCCGCTGTGGGGGCGGCGTTGCCGGTGATCCCAACCGGCGGCGCGGCGCGGGTCACATTGACCGCTGGCATGGCTCCGGACTGGGAGGGGCTGCCTGCGGATCTGCGGCAGGCGGTGCTGATGTTGGCCGCGCATTACTATGAATACCGCGAGGATCGCGGGCTGGACGCGGGCTGCATGCCCTTTGGCGTATCCGCACTGCTGAGCCGCTATCGCCGCCTGCGGCTGAGCTTTGGGGGCGCGGCATGAGACGGTCCCGAGTGACACCGCGGTTGACCCGGCGTCTGCGGCTGGAAGAGGTGAACCGCGTGGCGGATGGCGCCGGAGGCTTTACCGAGGTCTGGGTGGAGAAAGGCCGGCTCTGGGCCGAGGTGCGCAGCCTGACGGGGCGCGAAACCACGCAAGGCGGCGTGCCGCTGTCGGTGCAGCGCTATCGGATCACCCTGCGCGCGGCCCCGGACGGCAGCCCCGAGCGGCCCCGCGCCGATCAGCGGTTTCGCGACGGCAGCCGGATCTTCCGCATCACCGCCGTGGGCGATGCCGACCCCGAGGGGCGGTTTCTGACGGCCCAGGCCACAGAGGAGACCGCCACATGACCTATGCATTGGCGTCCAGTTTTCAGACTGCAGTCTATCAATGTCTTCTCGGGGATGCGGAGGTTCAGGCGGCGGTCGGCACGGCGATCTATGACGCGCTGCCCACGGGCACGCTGCCGGACCTTTATGTGACGCTCGGCGCCGAAGAGGCGCTGGATCGGTCGGACAGCAGCGGGGCGGGCGCGCTGCATATGTTCACCGTGACGCTTCGGGCGGAAAGCGCGGGCTTTGCCCGTGCAAAGACAGCGGCGGCAGCCATTTGCGATGCGCTTCTGGCGGCGGATCTGACGCTGGAGCGGGGCCGGGTCGTGGGCCTGTGGTTTGACCGGGCCCGCGCCGAACGGATGAGCGATGGCACCCGGCGGATTGCCCTGCGGTTCACCGCGCGGCTCGAGGCGTAAGCAACAGCGTAAACCTAATCTTTCAAACGAATGGAGGCCAAGATGGCAGCCCAGAACGGCAAGGATCTGTTGATCAAAGTGGATATGACCGGTGGCGGCAGTTTCACCACCATTGCGGGGCTGCGCGCAACGCGGATCGCGTTCAACGCCGAAAGCGTCGATGTCACCAGCCTTGATAGCCAGGGGGGCTGGCGTGAACTGTTGGGCGGTGCGGGCATGCGGTCGGCCAATATCTCGGGCTCGGGCGTGTTTCGCGACGCCGACACCGATGAGCGCGCGCGTCAGTTGTTCTTTGATGGGCTGACGCCCGCCTTTCAGGTGGTGATCCCCGATTTTGGCACCGTGGAGGGGCCGTTTCAGGTCACCGCACTTGAGTATTCCGGCAGCTACAATGGCGAGGCGACCTATGAGCTGTCGCTGGCCAGCGCCGGTGCGCTGACCTTTACGGCGGCGTGATCCGATGGCGAACCCACATCGCGGCGAGGTGGCGCTGGTTCTGGATGGGGAAACCCATGTGCTGCGCCTGACATTGGGCGCGCTGGCCGAGCTGGAGGCCACGTTGGCCGAGGACAGCCTTGTGGCGCTGGTGGAACGGTTTGAAACCGGCGCGTTCTCCGCCCGCGATCTCTTGGCGCTGCTGGCCGCAGCGCTGAAAGGGGGCGGGTCCAGCGTCACGCCTGCGGCCCTGGCGGCGGCAGAAATCGCCGGCGGCGCGCAAGAGGCCGCCCGTGTGGCCGCGCGGCTGTTGGCGCTGAGTTTTGCAGGCGTCCCGGATCCCGCGCCTGTTTCACCGTCATGACCGGGTTCAACTGGCCCGTGCTGATGCGGGCGGGGATCGCCGGGCTGCGGCTGAGGCCGGATCAGTTCTGGGCGCTGACGCCTCATGAACTGCGGCTGATGCTGGGCCTGACTGAGACAGCCCAACAGGCAATGGATCGCAGCCGGCTGACCCAGCTGATGCGGGATTTCCCGGATGTGAGCGACCTCAAGGAAGGAAGTTAACCCATGGAAGAAGCAGATTTTTCGGCCCTTGATGCGGAAAGCGGATCGCTCGGCGATGCGCTGGGGACTGCCGCCGGAATGGCTGCGAGTTTCCGCGCAGAGCTGAGCCATCTGTCGCGCGGACTGGCCAGCACAAGCCAGGGCGCGGGGCGTCTGGAACGGGGGCTGAGCCGGGGGCTGAGCCGGGCTTTCACCGATCTGGTGGTCGACGGCGATGGTCTGTCGGATGTGCTCGAAGGGCTGGGCCGGTCGATGATCCGAAGCACCTATAACGCCGCCATTCGCCCGGTGGCGGATCAGGCCGGCAGCGCCCTTGCGAGCGGGCTGTCGGGGCTGGTGGGGGCGGTCCTGCCTTTTGCCGATGGGGCGGCGTTTTCGGCCGGGCGCGTTGTGCCCTTTGCCCGTGGTGGGGTGGTGAATGGCCCGACCCATTTCCCGATGCGCGGCGGTGTTGGGCTGATGGGCGAAGCCGGACCAGAGGCGATCATGCCGCTGGTGCGCGGCGCGGATGGTGCGCTTGGCGTGCGGTCGTCGGGCGGCGCGGCGCCAACCGTAGTGATGAATATCACGACCCCGGATGTGGCAGGATTTGCCCGCGCGCGTGGACAGATCGCCAACCAGATGAGCCGCGCCCTGTCGCGTGGCAACCGCAACCGCTGATCCCGGCGGTGGCGCCTGAATGAAAGAGGGCAAGCCTATGAATTTTCACGAAATCCGATTCCCTGAAACCCTGTCATTTGGATCTGTCGGCGGCCCCGAACGGCGCACCGATGTGGTCACGCTGGCCAATGGCCACGAGGAGCGCAATGCGCCCTGGGCCCATGCGCGCCGCCGCTATGATGCGGGGCTGGGGCTGCGGTCGCTGGACGATATTGCGGCCCTCATCGCGTTTTTTGAGGCCCGTCAGGGCCGGCTGTTTGGGTTTCGCTGGAAGGATTGGTCGGATTTTCGCAGCTGTCTGCCCTCGGGTCAGATCAGCTTTGAGGATCAGGTCATTGGTCTGGGCGATGGCGCGGCAACCGGATTTCAGCTGACCAAGACCTACCGGTCGGGGGCGCAGTCCTATGGCCGTCCGATTTCCAAACCTGTGGCAAGCACGGTTCAGGTCGGGATCGAACAGGAGATCCTGCAAGAGGGCGTGGATTATACGCTGGATGCCGCGACCGGCGTGGTGGAGCTGTCTTACGCGCCGGAAATCGGTCAGCGCGTGGTGGCGGGGTTTGAATTTGACGTGCCGGTGCGGTTTGACACCGACCGGATCCAGACCTCGGTGGCGTCTTTTCAGGCCGGTGAAGCGCCGAATGTGCCGGTGGTTGAGGTGCGGGTCTGATGGCAGAGCTTGACACAGCGCTGCAGGCGCATCTGGACAGTGGGGCCACAACGCTGGCGCGGGCCTGGGCGGTGACGCGGCGCGATGGGGTGACCTATGGGTTTACCGATCATGATTGCGACCTCAGCTTTGACGGCGTGACCTTTCGGGCAGGCACCGGCCTGACCGCGCGGGTGCTGGCGCAAAGCACAGGGCTGTCGGTCGACAACACCGAAGCGCTGGGTGCGCTGACGTCCTCTGCGGTGACAGAGGCCGATATTGACGCGGGCCGCTTTGATGGCGCCGAGGTGCTGGCCTGGCTGGTGAACTGGCAGGATGTCCGCCAGCGGGTGGTTCTGTTTCGGGGCAGTTTTGGCGAAATTCGCCGCAGCAATGGGGCCTTTGAGGCCGAACTGCGCGGGCTGACCGAGGCGCTGAACCGGCCGCTGGGGCGGATTTATCAGAAGGGCTGCACCGCCGTTCTGGGCGATGGAGCCTGCCGGTTTGATCTGAATACAACCGGCTATGCCGTTGAAACCCCATTTGAAATCATTGATGGCGACCGGCTGGAATTTGCCGCGCTAGCGGGGTTTGCCGAAGGCTGGTTCGCCCATGGCCGCCTTGAGGTGCTAAGCGGCGCGGGCGCGGGGCTTTGGGCGGCGGTCAAAGGCGACCGGGGCAGCAGCCCCCGCGTGCTGGACCTGTGGGCGCCGCTGCCGGCGTCTGTGCTGCCGGGGGATCTGCTGCGCCTGACGGCGGGCTGTGACAAACGGTTGGAAAGCTGCCGGTTGAAGTTCGACAATATTTTGAACTTTCAGGGTTTTCCGGACATTCCGGGCGAAGACTGGATGGTGGCGGTGCCCAAGTCCTCGGGGCGCAATGACGGCGGGAGCCTCAGATGAACGCGGTGGTGGAGGAGGCACGGCTGTGGCTGGGCACGCCCTATCGCCATCAGGGCGCGGTGCGCGGGGCGGGCTGTGACTGTTTGGGCCTGATCCGCGGCATTTGGCGCGCGCGCTATGGGGCAGAGCCGGAAGCCGTGCCCCCCTACAGCCGTGACTGGGCCGAACGGGGCGGCGAAGAACACCTGTGGCGCGCGGCGCTGCGCCATATGGCGCCGGGCACGGGCGCGGCCGGCGATGTTTTGCTGTTTCGGATGCGCAGGGGCGCGGTGGCAAAACACCTTGGTATCCAGTCCGACGACGGGCGGTTTATCCACGCAATGAGCGGTCAGGGCGTGGTGGAAAGCGCGCTGACCCCGCTGTGGCGGGCCCGGATTGTGGCGCGCTTTTCGTTTCCGTTGAATGGCTTAGGGAGTTAACTTCATGGCAACCATTGTGCTTGCAGCAGCGGGGTCTGCAATTGGCGGAGCGATCGGGGGAACCGTGGCGGGCCTGTCTGCGGCGGTGATTGGCCGCGCGGTGGGCGCGACGCTGGGCCGGGTGATCGATGCGCGCCTCATGGGGGGATCGGACGCGGTTGAAACCGGCCGCGTGGACCGGTTCCGCCTAACCCAGGGCAGCGAAGGCGAACCGGTGGCGCGGGTCTTTGGCCGCATGCGCATTGGCGGGCAGGTGATCTGGGCCAGCGATTTTCAGGAAACCCGCTCCACCACCCGGCAAGGCGGCAAAGGCAGCGCGCCGGGGCAGGATGTGACCTCTTACAGTTACACGGTGTCGCTGGCGGTGGCCTTATGCGAAGGGGAGATCACCCGTGTCGCCCGTGTCTGGGCGGATGGTGAGGAACTGGACCTGAGCAGTATTGCCATGACCACCTACCGTGGCAGCGCCGATCAGCTGCCCGATCCGCTGATCGAAGCCATTGAGGGCGCGGGTCAGGTGCCCGCCTATCGCGGCACCGCCTATGTGGTGTTTGAAGATCTGCCGCTGGGTCCGTTTGGCAATCGGGTGCCGCAGCTGTCCTTCGAGGTGCTGCGCGCAGAGGACACCGACAGCGGAACCCATGATGCGGATCTGGCGCAGATCGTCGAAGGCGTGGCGCTGATGCCGGGCACCGGGGAATATGCGCTTGCGGCCTCGCCTGTTTACATGAACCGGGGGCCGGGGGATGCACAGGCGGTGAACCTGTCGTCGGCGTCTGGTGGCAGCGATCTGCAGGCCTCGCTCGCGGCGCTGGAGGAAGAGCTGCCCAAGGCGCGCGCGGTGTCGCTGGTGGTCAGCTGGTTTGGCGATGATCTGCGCTGCGGCGACTGTCGCCTGCGGCCAAAGGTGGAACAGAAGCTGGCCGATGGATCGATGCCCTGGGAGGTGTCGGGCCTGACGCGGGCGGCGGCGCTTAAGGTGGCTGTGACTTCGGATGGGGACGAAGACGCCCCGGTCTATGGCGGCACCCCTGCGGATGCGGCGGTGGTCGAGGCGATCCGCGACATCCGCGACCGGGGCCAGCGGGTGATGTTCTACCCCTTTATTCTGATGGAGCAGCTGGCGGGCAATACGCTGCCCAACCCCTGGACGGGCGCGGAGGGCCAGCCGGTGCTGCCCTGGCGCGGGCGGATCACCACGTCCCTCGCGCCGGGGGTGGCGGGGTCGCCTGATGGCACCGCGCTGGCTGATGCAGAGGTCGCGGCGTTTCTGGGCACGGTTCAGGCCAGTGATTTCACCGTTTCGGATGGCACGGTGTCCTATACGGGCCCGGAGGAATGGAGCTTTTCGCGGTTCATTCTGCACTATGCGGCGCTCTGTGCGGCGGCGGGGGGCGTTGATGCGTTCTGCGTCGGCTCTGAACTGCGCGGGCTGACCCAGATCCGGGGCGCGGCTGGCTTTCCCATGGTGGCGGGCCTGCGGGCGCTCGCCGGTGAAGTGCGCGCGCTTTTAGGGCCAGATTGCGATCTGGGCTATGCGGCGGACTGGTCGGAATACTGGGGCTACCAAAGCCCCGAGGGCGACCGGTACTTCCACCTTGATCCCCTGTGGGCGGATGCGGAGATCGATTTCATTGGCATCGACAACTACATGCCGCTGAGCGACTGGCGCGAGGGCGAGGATCATCTGGACGCCGCTGCGGCGGATGCGATTTACGAGCTGGCGTATCTGCAATCCGGCATCGAAGGCGGCGAGGGCTTTGACTGGTTCTACCCCAGCCCAGAGGCCCGCGACGCGCAACGCCGCGAACCCATCACCGACGCCGCGCACGGGGAGCCGTGGATCTGGCGGTACAAAGACCTGCGCAGTTGGTGGGGATTGGAACATCACGAACGCATTGGCGGCATCCGGCAGGAGATGCCCACCGCATGGCAACCCGAAAGCAAGCCGATCTGGTTCACGGAACTGGGGTGTGCTGCGATTGACAAGGGCACCAACCAGCCAAATGTGTTTCTGGACCCAAAAAGCTCAGAGAGCTTTTTGCCATATTATTCAAACGGTTTGCGCGACGACCTGTTGCAGCAGCAATACTTGCGCGCGCAGCTGACCTATTGGTCGGACGACGCGCGCAATCCGGTGTCAGCCGTCTATGACGCGCCAATGCTGGATCTGTCGAACGCCTATGTCTGGGCCTGGGACGCGCGCCCCTATCCGGCTTTTCCGACGCGCGGCGATCTGTGGAGTGATGGCCCGAATTACCTGCGCGGCCATTGGCTGAACGGGCGCGTCGGGCAGCGCACGCTGGCTTCGGTCGTGGCGGAAATCTGCGCCGATGCGGGGCTGCGCGACATTGATGTCAGCGATCTGTGGGGCGTGGTGCGGGGCTATGGGCTGCGCGATGTGGACAGCGCGCGCGCCGCGCTGCAGCCGCTGATGCTGCGCCACGGGTTTGACACCATCGAACGCACGGGCCAGCTGGTGTTTCGCCCACACAAGGGCCTGGGCGCGGTGGATCTGGTCGAGGACCAAATGGCCGAGCACGAAGACCTTGAGGGCCGAATTGAACGGCTGCGCGACTCCGAGGCCGAGCTGTCGGGGCGGGTGCGCGTCAGTTTTGTTGAAGCAGGCGGTGATTTCGCAGTGCAAAGCGAAGAAGCCGTGCTGCCGGATGAAGCCACCCATGCGATCAGCCACTCGGATCTGCCCATGGCGCTGACCCGCGGCGAGGGCCGCCAAGTGGTGCATCGCTGGCTGGCAGAGGCTCGCGTCGGCCGGGACCGGATGCGCTTTGCCCTACCACCGTCGAAGCTGGGCCTTGGGGCCGGGGATATTGTGGCGGTAGATGGCGCGTCCTATAGGATCGATCGCGTAGACCTGGGCGCGGGCCAGCTGATTGAGGCTCAGCGGATCGAGGCCGGCGTTTATGACCCGGCGACCATGCCCGAAGACATGGCCGAGACACAGGCTTTTGCGGCGCCTTTGCCGGTTCTGCCGCTGTTTTTGGACCTGCCGCTGATCACCGGGGATGAGGTCGACCATGCCCCGCATCTGGCGGTGACGGCGGCCAGCTGGCCGGGCACGGTGGCGGTCTATGGCGCCGATCTGGGCGCGGAATTTGCGCTGGAAGAGATCATTGCGACGCGGGCAACACTGGGCCAGACGCTGGGCGATCTGCCCTCTGCGCCTGCGGGGCGCTGGGATCTGGGTGCGGATCTGGAGGTCCAGCTGATTGCCGGCGCGCTGGAGACGCTGGAGCCGGGCGCGGTTCTGGCGGGCGGCAATCGTCTGGCCATTGGCGATGGCAGCCCGGAAAACTGGGAGATTCTGCAGTTCCAGGAGGCAGAGCTGATCGGCCCCAATCGTTACCTGCTGCGCAACCGGCTGCGGGGGCAATATGGCACCGACGGGCTGATGCCCGAGGTCTGGCCTGCGGGGTCTTACGTGGTGCTGCTGGATGATCGGGTTGGCCAGATTGATCTGGCCGCCAGCCAGCGCCGTGTGGCGCGCAATTGGCGGATTGGCCCGGCGCGGCGGAGCTTTGAGGATCCGTCGTATGTGGCGATCGAAGCCGCGTTCGAGGGCGCGGGCCTGCGCCCCTATGCGCCTGCGCATCTGGCGGTTGATGGGGCGCTGGGGGGCGCGATGCAGTTCGACTGGATCCGCCGCACCCGCATTGACGGCGACGACTGGACCGCGCCCGAGGTGCCCTTGGGCGAGGAAAGCGAAAGCTATCTGCTGCGGGTGATCTCGGGCAGCACGGTGCTGCGCGAAGAAATTCTGACCACGGCGGCGTGGACCTATGACCCTGCCGCACAGAGCGCGGATGGGGTGGTGCCGGGCGACCGGGTGGAGGTGGCGCAGCTGTCGCGACGCTTTGGCGCGGGGCTTTTTGCTGCGGTGGCGCTGGTCTGATGCGCAGGCCGGTGCTGCCAAATGACATCATCACCTGCGCCCGCGCGCTGCTGGCCTGTCGGGCCGAAAAACGGGGGGCGCGGGCCAGAACCATTGCCCAAGGCGCGCGGCGGGCGGGCCGGTATGCGCAAGTGACCGGTCGTCTGCATCCGCGCTGGGGCGACGGATCGCTGGATGCCGCGGCGCGTCGGTTTGCGCTGGCTCCGGAGCCGTTCTGGGATGATCCAGAGTACATCGCCTGTCTTCAAACGGCCTTGGCGGTCGTTCAGCAGCAGCTGCCCAAGCGCATCATAGAAAAAGCCCCGGAAGCCTGAGGCATCCGGGGCTTCTGTAATCCTGACGGATCGGGGTCGATTATTCGACCACCAGATCCACTGCGGATTCGCGACCATCGCGGCCTTCACGCAGTTCGAAACTGACGGCTTGGCCATCGGCCAGACCGGTCAGGCCGGAACGCTCAACTGCAGAGATGTGCACGAATACATCGTTGGGGCGGCCTTCAACTTCAATGAAACCAAAGCCTTTTGTGGTGTTGAACCATTTCACGGTGCCTTTGGGCATGGTGGAAACTCCTGTCTTTCCGTAGTCCGTTGTGCCTGCCGCGGGACGCGGCGGAGCGCTATGTTCGCCGCCCGCGGTCGGGCCGGCCTGCAGCGTCGCGTCGAAAGCTGGTCTTAAGGAACAGGGTTTCGATGGTCAGATTGCAAGAGAATTGGTGGCACAGGTCTGGATCAAAACCAACAAAAATCGGAACTTTCTTTTGGGCAGGCGTTCTTAGCCCACGTTGATGTAACGTTCTGCCGCAAAATCGGCGCTTGTAGCGTCCGCAGACCTGACGTAAAGGGCAGGGCTTGCAGCGATCGAAAACTGCAATACATGCCATCACAGGATTGCGTTTGGCGAATGTGCACTTAGATGGGTAAGATGGGACTTACCGAGCGCAGCGACCCATAAATGTGGCGCGACGAGAGAAAGGGATAGCCCGATGCTGGACACGCATAAAGCTGTACGGAAGATCGACCCGGTCTGGGGTCAGATCACCGAAGAAGCCGAAGAAGCCGTTCACAAGCAGCCCCTGATGGGGGGGCTCATTCATTCCTGTATTCTGCACCATAAATCGCTGGACCGCGCGCTGAGCTATCGGATTTCGGCCAAGCTGTGTTCCAATGAAATGTCGATGGTGATCCTGCGCGAGATCGTCGATGCGGCCTATGAGGCCGCGCCCGATCTGGTTGAGGCCGCGCGCAGCGATCTGGTCGCGGTTTATGAACGCGATCCGGCCTGCCACCGTCTGCTGCAGCCGATCCTGTATTTCAAAGGCTATCAGGCCGTACAGGCCTATCGTGTTGGCCATTACCTGTGGGAACAGGGCGATTATGATCTGGCCTATTTCTTCCAGATGCGCGTCTCTGAAATCTTTGGCGTCGATATTCACCCGGCCGCAAAGATCGGCAAGGGCATTATGATCGACCACGCCCATTCCATTGTGATCGGCGAAACCGCCGTGGTGGGCGACAATGTGTCGATGCTGCATTCGGTGACGCTGGGCGGCACCGGCAAGGAAGAAGAAGACCGCCATCCGAAGATCGGCAATGGCGTGCTGATTGGCGCAGGCGCCAAGGTGCTGGGCAATATCAAAGTGGGCGATTGTTCGCGAATTGCGGCTGGGTCCGTGGTGCTGCAGGAAATCCCGCCGTGCAAGACCGTGGCCGGTGTGCCTGCAAAAATCGTCGGTGAGGCGGGCTGTGATCAGCCCTCGGTGTCGATGATCCAGGTGCTGGGCAAAGACGACTGAGCCGCAAAGACTGTTTCAATTCAAAAACACTCCGCCAGCGAACTGGCGGGGTGTTTTTTTTGATAATCACGCCGCGTCGCGGGTGTCGTCGATGCTGTGCGGGACTGCGTCGCCAAAGCTGAACTCCCCGACCAGCGCATTGAGCGACCCGGCATCGCCGCGCAGGGCCTCCACATCACTGACCTGACCCTGCAGGATCGTGGCATTGTTGCTGGTGGTCTGACCCAGCTCGCTCAGATCGCCGGTGAGCTGCGAAAGCTTCTGGCTGTCATGGGCAAAACTGGCGGCAGAGGCCTCGATCCGGCTGGAAATCTCGCCGAGAGAGGCAATGACATGGGTCAGCGCCGCGCCGGTGTTGTTGACCTCTTCAACGCCGTTCTGGATATGCGAGGTGGCATTGGTGATCAGCGCTTTGACCTCGGTGGCGGCGTCCGTCGTGCGCTGCGCTAGCGCCCGCACCTCGGAGGCGACAACGGCAAAGCCCGCACCGGCCTGACCGGCCCGCGCGGCCTCAACCCCTGCGTTCAGCGCCAGGAGGTTGGTCTGGAAGGCGATGTCGTCAATGACGGCAATAATGGTTTCAATTTTGCCGGCGCTTTCCTCGATCTCGGTCATGGCGGCGATGGCTTTTTCCACCACCTGTTCATTGTCGCGCGCATCCGTCACCGCGCGATGGGCGAGGTCATTGACATGGGTTGCGCCTTCGGCCGCGGCACTGACCGAGGCGGTCAGCTGGGTTAATGCGCCCGAGATCTGTTCGAGCGTTTCAGACTGGCTTTGAATACGGTCATTGAGGTTCCCGGCACCGCTTTCAATATTGGAAGATCGCGTCAGGATTTGACCCGCTGTGCCCAGCACCTTGTCCATCGCCTGCGCAATGGAGGCGATGGCAGAGTTGAAATCCGCCCGCAGCGGTTCGTAGGTGCCAGACAGACGGTGTTCGATCCGGGCCGACAGGTTCTGATCTGCCAGTTGCCCCAGTCCGGTGCGCAGAAGATCAATCGCATGGGCAAGCTCTGTCTGGTCGGCTTCGCGCTGCTGGCTGGCCTGTTGGCCGGTGCGCAGGGTGTCCTGCAGGGTGAGGATGCGTCGCGCCATACGGCCCAGTTCGTCGCGTCGGGACGACAGGGAAAGGCGGGTGTCATATTTGCCGCTGTCGATGCGTTCCAGCGCCTTGACCAGCTGCGCCATGGGATTGCCAAGCGAGCGTTTCAGAATGGCAAAGCAGATCCCGAGCGAGACCACCATCAGCCCCAATGCGATCAGCGCGTCCCGGATCAGCGCCCCGGTGACCTTGGCCTGCACCGGGGCAGGATCCCAGACCATGACCAGAACGCCGCGAATTTTGCCCTTTTTGGAGGTCACCGGCTGCACCAGCGAGAACCCATCCGCAGAGGCGTAGAATTCACCGGTTTCCAGGGCTTTGGCGGCCTCGGCCTCGAGCGTGGCTTTGGCACTGTCATCAAGCGTGCCCAGATCGGCCATGACCACACCATCGGATTTGATCACCTTGGTCCAGGCAAAGCTGTCGCCCGCGCGGTCTATGACATAGTTCAGGCGTTTTTCCACGGTGCCGGAAAAGCCGAGCTTCAGCGGCTGTTCCACCTGCGTGGCGGCAAGGTTTGTCAGTTCCAGCTGGAGGGTGCGCAGCGCATCCATGGACTGCACCTCGAGCCGCCCACCGGCCAAAATGCCAATGGGAAGGGCCACAATAAGAGAGAAGAGGGAAACCAGCGCCGCGATGCGGATGTTCATCGAAGCAAAGAACTCTTTCGACGTCACAGCAGAGACCCCAGGGGCAACCTGTTTGGGCTTGGATGTCGACATGTTGGATCCTGTATGTCGGGAGGGAGAAGAACTTTCGCCTCCCGTTTAGGATGTGAAGCTTTGCGAAAGGTAAATCCGCGTCTACGCAAAAGGCGAAAACTGCGGCCTTCAATAAAGATTTACAAAACTGTCACATTTGGACCCGTGGTCCCTTGGCGCAGCAGACGTCACCGCGGCCGGGGCGGTTGTGGGCGGCCAAAAAAAGAGGCCGGGATGATCCCGGCCTCCTTTCAACATTGATAAATAGACCCGTTCAGGGGCTGCCGGATCAGGCGAGCATCACCATCGGGTTTTCGAGGTTCTCGACAATTGCCTTCAGCAGATCTGCCCCCAGCGCGCCGTCGATGACACGGTGGTCGACGGACATGGTCACGCTCATCACGGTGGCGACGGTCAGTTCGCCATCCTCGCCCACAACCGGTTTCTTGACGCCAGAGCCGACGGCCAGAATACCGGCGTGCGGCGGGTTCACAATCGCGTCAAAGTTGTCGATGCCGAACATGCCGAGGTTGGAGATCGCGAAAGACCCGCCCTGGTATTCATGCGGCGCGAGCTTGCGGTCGCGGGCGCGTTTGGCCAGGTCTTTCATTTCCGCCGACAGCGCCGACAGCGATTTCAGGTCGCTGTCCTGCAGAACCGGGGTGAACAGGCCGCCCTCGATCGCGACGGCCACGGCCACATCCGAGGATTTCATCTTCAGCACCCGGTCGCCAGCCCAAACGGCATTGGCATCCGGCACCGCCTGCAGCGCCAGCGCCACCGCTTTGATGATGAAGTCATTGACCGACAGCTTCACGCCGCGCGGCTCCAGCTGCTTGTTCAGCTGCGAGCGGAACTTCAGCAGCGCGTCGAGCTTGATGTCGCGGCGCAGGTAGAAATGCGGGATGGTCTGCTTGGCCTCGGTCAGGCGGGCAGCGATGGTCTTGCGCATACCGTCGAGGGTGACTTCCTCGTAGTCGCGACCTTCGTACATCTTGGCAACCATATCGGCGGAAGGACCCGCAGGCGCGGCAGCGGCAGCTGCCGAGGCAGGTGCTGCGGCTTTCGGGGCCTCTTTCGGGGCGGCAGTTGCGTTTTCCACATCGACCTTGATGATGCGACCCTTGGGGCCGGAGCCTTTGATCGCGGAGAGGTCCAGACCCTTCTGCGCCGCAATGCGACGGGCGAGGGGGGAGGCAAAGATGCGCGACCCATCGGCCGCTGCCGGGGCGGCAGGCGCAGGCGCCGCCGCAGGGGCGGAAGCTGCCGCTTCAACGGCCGCAGGGGCCGCCTCAGCCGCAGCTGCGGCAGGCGCCGCGGTGGCACCTGTTGCGATGTCGTCGGCGCTTTCGCCGTCTTCCAAGAGGACCGCGATCAGGGAGTTGACTTTCACCCCTTCGGAGCCTTCGGGCACAACGATCTTGCCAACAACACCTTCGTCCACGGCTTCAAACTCCATGGTGGCTTTGTCGGTCTCAATCTCGGCAATCAGGTCGCCAGAGGAGACGGTGTCGCCTTCCTTGACGAGCCATTTGGCAAGGGTGCCCTCTTCCATCGTGGGCGAGAGGGCGGGCATGAGGACTTCAATAGGCATCAGGTCGCTTCCTTACCGGTAGGTCACTTGTTTAACGGCGGCGATCACTTCGTCGGTGGTGATCAGCGCGTGCTTTTCGAGGTTTGCGGCGTAAGGCATCGGCACGTCCTTGCCGGTGCAGACCGCAACCGGCGCATCCAGATAGTCAAACGCCTGTTGCATGACCTCGGAGGCGATGTAGGAGCCAACAGAGCCCTGCGGCCAGCCTTCTTCCACGGTCACCAGACGGTTGGTCTTCATCACCGATTTGATCACGGTCGGCAGGTCCATCGGGCGCAGGGTGCGCAGGTCGATGACCTCGGCGGAGATACCCTCTTCGGCGAGCTTGTCTGCCGCTTCGAGCGCATATTGCATGCCAATGCCGAAGGAGACGATGGTCACATCCTCACCGGCGCGCCAAATCTTTGCCTTGCCGAACGGCACGGTGTAATCATCCAGCTTCGGCACCTCGAACGAACGACCATACAGGATCTCGTTTTCGAGGAAGATCACCGGGTTGTTGTCGCGGATCGCGGTCTTCATCAGACCTTTGGCATCCGCCGCAGAGTAAGGCATTGCCACCTTCAAGCCGGGGATCTGCATGTACCAGGCGGCGTAGTCCTGAGAGTGCTGCGCGGCCACGCGGGCGGCAGCACCGTTGGGGCCACGGAAGACCATGGGCGCGCCCATCTGGCCGCCGGACATATAAAGCGTCTTCGCGGCAGAGTTGATGATCTGGTCAATCGCCTGCATGGCGAAGTTGAAGGTCATGAACTCCACAATCGGGCGCAGACCGCCAAAGGCCGCGCCGGTTGCGATGCCGGCAAAGCCGTGCTCGGTGATCGGGGTGTCGATCACGCGCTTGGAGCCGAACTCGTCCAGAAGGCCCTGGGAGATCTTGTAAGCGCCTTGGTATTCGGCGACTTCTTCCCCCATCAGGAAGACGTTTTCGTCACCGCGCATCTCTTCCGCCATAGCGTCGCGCAGGGCTTCGCGGACGGTGGTGGTGACCATTTCGGTGCCTGCGGGGTAGTCGGGGCTTTCGTCCACGACCGGCATGTCCGGGGCGGCGGCAGCAGCGGCGGGCGCTGTGGGCGCCGCAGGTGTCCCGGCGGCCGGCGCTTCCTCTGCGGCGGCAGGCGCGGCAGCGGCGTCATAGGTTTCGCCCTCTTCGACCAGCACGGCGATGGGGGTGTTTACTTTGACCCCTTCCGATCCTTCGGGGATCAGGATCGCGCCAACAATGCCTTCGTCCACGGCTTCAAATTCCATGGTGGCTTTGTCGGTTTCAATCTCGGCCATGATGTCGCCGGAGTTGACGGTGTCGCCTTCTTTGACCAGCCATTTGGCCAGCGTGCCTTCCTCCATGGTGGGGGACAGGGCGGGCATCAGAATTTCGGTTGCCATTGTCGTCTTTTCCCTTGTCAGATCAGGCGTAAATGTCGGTCCACAGCTCTTCCAGAGCCGGTTCCGGGCTGGTTTTGGCGAACTCGGCGCTTTCGTTGACGATCTCTTTGATCTCTTTGTCGATCGCTTTGAGGTCGTCTTCGGTGGCGTGTTTGCCGGTCAGCAGCATGTCGCGGACCTGTTCGATCGGATCACGTTCGTCGCGCATTTTCTGCACTTCGTCGCGGGTCCGGTATTTTGCCGGGTCAGACATGGAGTGGCCGCGGTAGCGGTAGGTCTTGACCTCGAGGATGTAGGGGCCTTTGCCTGCGCGGCAGTGGGCCACGGCGCGTTCGCCGGCTTCTTTGACAGAAAGGACGTTCATGCCGTCCACTTCTTCGCCTTTGATGCCATAGGCTTCGCCGCGCTTCCACAGCGCCGGGGATTTGGTCGACCGGGCGACCGAGGTGCCCATGGCGTATTGGTTGTTCTCGATGACGAAAACCACCGGCAGCTCCCAGAGCTGGGCCATGTTGTAGGTCTCGTAGACCTGACCCTGGTTTGCAGCACCGTCCCCAAAGTAGGCGAAGGTCACGCGGCCGTTGCCTTTGTATTTGTCGGCAAAAGCCAGACCGGCACCCAGCGGCACCTGCGCGCCCACGATGCCGTGGCCGCCGTAGAAATGCTTCTCCTTGGAGAACATGTGCATGGAGCCGCCTTTGCCTTTCGACAGGCCGCCCTCGCGACCGGTCAGTTCGGCCATGACGCCATTGGGGTCCATGCCGCAGGCCAGCATGTGGCCGTGGTCGCGGTAAGAGGTGATGCGTTTGTCACCCTCTTCGGCTGCGGCCTCGAGGCCAACAACAACAGCTTCCTGACCGATGTACAGGTGGCAGAAGCCGCCAATCAGACCCATACCATAGAGCTGACCCGCTTTTTCTTCGAATCGGCGGATAAGAAGCATTTCACGGTAGTACTCTGTGAGTTCCTCGGCAGAAACGTTTGGTTTCTGAGCGCTTTTTCTCGTAGCCATAGCGGCGGGCTCCCCCTTCAGGCCAAATAGTTTAGTGTTAAACTATCTTCTAAATCATTTTCTCGCCGCTGGCGAGACCTAATGTGACGCAAGGTTCAACACGCAAAAAAGCGCGCGTGAAAAATCACGACACGCTTTGTAAAAAGGCGATCTGTTGTGAAGATTTAGTGAATGACGATCTCATCGGCGCGGGCCAGCCCCAGTACCGAACGGGCCTGTTCGTCCAGCAGGTCCAGATCAAGATAGCTGTCCGACAGCCGGTGGGTCAGGTTTTCCATCTCGGCGATTTCATCGCGCAGGCGCTGAAGGTCTGCCATCAGAAGATCCGCTTCGGCCTGAATTTCCACGCGCCGGAATAAGCCAAAGTCGCCCTGAACGGCGGCAAAGGTGAAATACGCGCTGAGCAGGAAAGCGATCGCAAAGAACAAGATCGTGCCAAGGGAGGGTGTGGTGCTGCGTGTCACGTGCAAGCTGCCTGTGTTTGCCACCGCTGGGCGCACCTCAACTGTAAGGTGGATCATCGGGGGCGAGGTTAAAAGTCTGCTCAAGGTCTCGAACGAGCCGATTTGTTCGGCTTCTGTTAAGATGATGCCACAGCAACAGCGATGTGGGTATACCTAAAATTGTCTTCAAAGGGTGTTTAATTGCGGAAATCGACGGGGAAAATTCCCCAATGTTAACGCATTGTTAACCTTCGCGCCGCGGGAGGTGCGAAAACGCCCGACACTCAATCTATTCGAGTGCCGGGCGTCGCTTGGTCGTGAGGGGCCCTGGGGGGCGTGGGCAATCGGGTCTTAGCCTTGCAGCGCCGCGACGCCGGGCAGGGTTTTGCCCTCCATCCACTCCAGGAAGGCACCGCCAGCGGTGGAGATATAGGTGAAGGCCTCTGCAGCGCCGGCCTGGTTCAGCGCCGCGACGGTGTCACCGCCCCCCGCAACCGAAATCAGAGACCCCGCTTTGGTCAGCTCAGCCGCTTTTTGGGCCGCTGCATTGGTGGCGGCGTCAAAAGGCGTGATCTCAAAGGCGCCCATCGGACCGTTCCAGATCAGGGTTTTGCATTCCGCCAGTGTCTCGGACACCACGGCCACGGTTGCAGGCCCTGCATCCAGGATCATGGCGTCAGACGGGCAGGCGTCTGCGGCGACGGTTTCATTTGCGGCATTGGCTGCAAACTCGCGCGCCACAACGACGTCGGTGGGCAGGATGATCTTGCAGCCTTCGGTGTCGGCCTTGGCCATGATCTCGCGGGCGGTGTCGGCCATCTCGTGTTCACAGAGCGATTTGCCCACGTCGATGCCTTGGGCTGCGAGGAAGGTGTTGGCCATGCCGCCGCCAATGACCAGACGGTCCACTTTGCCGACCAGATTGCCCAGAAGGTCCAGCTTGGTCGACACTTTGGCGCCGCCAACAACGGCGACCACGGGGCGTTCGGGTTCGCCTAGTGCGCTTTCCAGCGCCGACAGCTCTGCCTGCATCAGACGACCTGCACAGGCGGGCAGTTTTTTGGCCAGACCTTCGGTCGAGGCATGGGCGCGGTGGGCGGCAGAGAACGCATCGTTGCAGTAGATGTCACCCAGCGCCGCCATCTCGGTTGCGAGGGCGTCGTCGTTTTTCTCTTCCCCGGCATGAAAGCGGGTGTTTTCGGCCAGCAGAACCGAACCTTCGGGCAGGGCGGCAACCGCAGCCTCTGCCGCCGGGCCGCGGCAGTCGGCGACAAAGACCACGGGCGCGCCAAGCGCGGCTTCGAGTGCAGGCACCAGCGGAGCCAGCGACATGTCCGCGACCACTTTGCCTTTGGGGCGGCCAAAATGGGCCAGCAGCACCGGCTTGCCGCCTTGGGCGAGGATGTCTTTGAGGGTGGGCACAATGCGCTGGATGCGGGTGTCATCGGTGACGCGACCGTCTTCCATTGGCACGTTAATATCGACGCGAGTCAGGACCGTTTTGCCTGCCAATTCCATATCGTCGAGTGTTTTCCAGCTCATCGCGAAACTCCATGTCATCGGCCGCGTCTTGTGCAGCCGCAGAAAATATCATCCGTTGTCTCGGCGGTTTTGGGCCATAGGTCAATGGGCTTGTGGCGATCTATGCTTGGCAATCTGAGGGATCTTCCTTAGGTATCTGCCCAATATCTAATGACAGGAGGGCCCTATGGCCGAGATCAAGGATCCCGAAAACACCATTATCGTTGAACTGAAGGACGGCAATGTCGTCATCGAGCTGCTGCCCGACGTGGCGCCGATGCACTGTGATCGGATGAAAGAGCTTGCCCGTGAAGGCCAGTACGACAACGTCGCCTTCCACCGTGTGATCGACGGTTTCATGGCGCAGACCGGCGACGTGCAGCATGGCGATATGGAAGACGGGTTCAACATCCGCATGGCGGGCACCGGTGGCTCTGACAAAAAAGACCTGCCGGCCGAATTCTCTGGCGTGCCCCACGACCGTGGCACCCTGGGTGCGGCGCGCTCTGCCAACCCGAACTCTGCGAATTCTCAGTTCTTCATCAACTTCAAAGACAACCACTTCCTGAACCGTCAGTACACCGTGTACGGCCGTGTGATCGAAGGCATGGAGCACGTCGATGCGATCACCCGTGGTGAGCCGCCTGCGAGCCCGGACCGCATGATCTCTGTCAAAGTGGCTGCTGATGCGTAAGGCGCTGGCAGCTCTGGCCCTGCTTGCCGCAGGGCCCGCTTTTGTTGTGCTGGGTGGCGCACCTGCTGGTGCGACTGGTCTGGAGATCCAGGTCGAGGGCGAGGGCGCCAATGGCACCATCAAGATCGACCTGCTGGAAGAGGTTGCACCGAAACATGTTGAGCAGATCACCGCGCTGGCGGCCGATGGCAAATATGACGGTGTGGTCTTTCACCGGGTGATCGATGGCTTTATGGCGCAGACGGGCGACGTGCAGTTTGGCCGTCTGGGTCAGGACATGCGCCGCGCGGGCATGGGCGGATCTGAGCTGGGCGATATTGACGCCGAGTTCTCGGATCTGCCGTTTGAACGTGGCGTTGTGGGCATGGCGCGCTCTGCCAACCTGAACTCTGCCAATTCGCAGTTCTTCATCATGTTTGAACCCGGTTATTTCCTGAACGGTCAATACACCGTTGTGGGCACCGTGACCGAGGGCATGGATGTGGTGGATGCGATCAAGAAGGGCTCTTCTGCGCGCAATGGCGCAATTGTCGGCCAGCCCGACGCGATGACCAAGGTCACCGTCACCGAGTGATCGCTTTGACATTGGTAAATTAGAAAGGGGCTGCCTATTTGGGCGGCCTCTTTTTTCGGCGCGTTCGATTTTACGCTGGTTTTCAGCCGATTTGTTCTTCTCCCTGCATCGTGTCGCTAAGGTTTTATCGAATTTTGGTCGAACGATTGTGATGTTTGTTTTGAGGGAGATTTACCAATGCAACGTCTATTTGTGTCTACGGCGATTGGTGCGTTGAGTTTAATGGTCACAGGTACTGCGCATGCGGATTGTGATGCCGTGACCGGCATTGCCGAATGGCAGTCTGTTACCTGCGATAGCACCAGTGTATTCGATGGCCCCGATGCGGTTGAAACGCGTGGGATAAGCGCTGAGAATGATGATATCTTCGTGCGGGTTACTCCTGGTGCTGTGATCAACACCCAGCAGTCCGGATCGAGCGCAATTGACCTTTCGGACAGTACGGGCGGGTTTGTGGAAAACGAGGGCGAAATACTTGCCGGGAGTCAGGGCATACAAGGCGGGTCCGTTTATGTTTTTAATTCGGGGGACATTGCCGCCGTAGAGCAGGCTATCCAGGCGAATGAGAGCGCGGCAGGCGTCTACAACAGCCAAAATTCGACAATTCAATCATCGACCAATAACGCAATCGAGGCTGAGGGATATGTGACTCTGGAAAACAGAGGGGCGGTTTTGGGGTTCGGCGGCGTGATTCAGGCTGAGGGCGCCGACATAGAAAACTATGGGCTGATCGAAAGCACGCAAACTGTTGAGGATCTTTCCTCAGGCCCTGCGATAGAGACACAAGATGCCATCAATCTTGACCATGGTAGAATCTACAACGAAGGAACCATCACTTCGACCACTGGATCCGCAATTGATATCGGTGCTGGTGTGTACTCAACACGGGTCCTCAACGAATTTGGGCTTATATCTGGCACAATTGGTATCGCAACTGATGCGGAGAACACTGCTCAGCAAGAAGTTGAGAATATCTTTGGCACCATCGCCGGTACTTCGGGCACCGCTCTTTCTTTGGGGCGGGGGGCTGATTGGTTGTTCCTCGTCGGCGGATCCATAATTGGCGATGTCGATATGGGGCAGGACGACGATTTATTAACAATCTACAACTTGTCTGAATACACGTTGAGCGGTGCAAATGAGATATATTTTTTTGGCGGTGAGGGATACGATACTTTGTGGCTGCAAGAATTACCACATCGTCCATTTTCGGAGTTTGACATTCGAGCACAGGGCGAGGATCTCTATTCCCTGAACTATGGCGGGGAGAGTACCCTGTTCTTTGGCGGTTTTGAGAGCATTCGGCTTAACGAAGGTGAGTTCAGCTTTCACGATTTCGCCATGTCTTCGGTGCCAGTGCCTGGCGCAGGTTTTTTGTTGTTGGGAGCTTTGGGCGCTGTTGCGGGGTTAAAGCGCAAGAAACGACGGCTTCGGATGTTGTTATGCTAACCAAAAGAGGTCGTTCCCTTGCGTGCGCCTCGGCGTCTTGCCCCGCCCCATGATGTGATGTTTGCCTTTGCCTTTCATGCTTTCTGGCCGGATGGGACATGGATGCTGGGGCAATAAGGATGCCTGATACCGCTTTGCCGTTCATATAAAAACGCCGCCGATGCGATCTGCACCGGCGGCGTTTTTAATCTGTTTTACGGTGTGACGATTAGCCAGCAACCGCCGGTTTCGGCGCGGCTTTGCCCGGGTTCAGCGGGTCATCCTGACGCTGAACGGAGCCTTCAAAATGGGCGCCGGATTCAATCGCGATGGTCTTGTGAATGATGTCGCCTTCCACCCGTGCGGTGGAGGTCAGGCGGACTTTCAGACCACGGACGCGGCCCACGATGCGGCCGTTGATCACGACGTCATCAGCGGTCACTTCGCCTTTGATGGTTGCGCTTTCGCCGATGGTCAGCAGATGCGCGCGGATGTCACCTTCGACGGTGCCCTCGACCTGGATGTCACCAGAGGTCTTGATGTTGCCGGTGATGGTCAGATCAGAGCTGATCAGAGAGGCAGCAGGTTTTGCTTTGGGGGCCGCAGGCTTCGGAGCTGCGGCTTGTGCCGGTGCAGACTGGGCCGGAGCGGCCGGTGCAGGGGCAGGGGAGGTCGAGGTGGCGTCGGTTTGCTTCGGGCCGGGCTCGTTGATTTTGCTCTTAGAAAACATTTCTCGCAGCCTTGATATAGATCATGGGGTTTACGGGTTTTCCGCCGACCCTAATCTCGTAATGGAGATGGGGGCCAGTGGACCGTCCTGTGCTACCCATATCAGCAATATGCTGACCGCGCGAGACCCTTTGACCGGCCTTTACGCGGTTGTTTGTATTATGGGCATATCGGGTTTCAATCCCGAAATCGTGCTGGATGATTACAATGCGGCCGTAGCCGGATTGCCATCCGGAAAAAGTGACAACGCCATCGGCGGTTGCAAAGATATCTGTGCCGGTGGGGCCTGCCAGATCAATCCCTTTGTGCATCCGACGGCCACCCGTGATCGGGTGGCGGCGATAGTCAAAAGGGGAAGACAGGCGCGCCGCCCCGCGCACCACCGGTTCCGAGAAGGGCGCATGTTCGGCGGCCACCCGGTAGGTGTTCAGTTCGCGCATCTGCGACAGCAGCGCATTGGCGCGCTGTTCATCCGCGCTGGGGCCGTCTCCGCGGGTGGAAAAGGGCAGAGGTTCCAGCGGGCCACCGCCCTGACCGTTATAGCCCCGGCGCACCTGTTCCAGAATGCGATCCGGCGGCAGACCTGCATTGCGGAACATTTTGGTCAGCGGTTCAACCGAGACTTTCATCGCCTCTTCCAGCTGGCGGAAGATCTGGTCATTGCGCTGTTCGGTCAGGCGCAGCTCCAGTTCGAGCGCGTCGCGCTGTTCCAATGCGTCGCGGGCGTCGGTTAGGATCTGGTCGCGTTCCTCGGCGGTATCGCTAAGCGCCTCGGCCAGAAGTTCAAACTGTTTCGGGTCGCTCAGATGCGATTGGCCTGCGCCGTTTTCGGCGTTTTCAGCCTCCATCGCGGCGAGCTTATTGCGCAGACTGTCACGTTCCTTCAGGCGGTCGCGCAGGTTGGACTGCACGATCTCGAGCCCGGTTTCCAATTCGCGCAGGCGCGTTTCAGAGGCCAGAAGTTCCGACTGCATGACCGAGATCTGTTCAAGCGCGGCATTGAAGCGCCCCTGAGCGGCCAGCGCTTCGCTGGCGCGGGCGTCGCGTTCGTCGGAGATCTGGTTCAGGCGGCTGCGATAAATGGCTTGATCACGCTTGGCCTGCTCGCGGAAATTGCCAGAGCCAATGCTGTCCATCAGCACGATCGAGGTGGCGACAATGGACCAGGAGACAAACAGACCCGCGCCCAGAATGGCGGCAAACTGGCTTTCCGGGGTCAGTCGGATAAAGCGCGTGTCGCTGTCAGATTTGAGAAAAACCCGGCGTTCCGGAAGCTTGCGCTCCAGAAAGGCATGAATCTTGATTGCCAGTCCCCGTCGCAAAGTGCCCAGTCCCGTTCCTTGCCGTTGCCATAGTGCAGCCTGAGATGGGTCTTTTGCAGAATGCAACGTGCCCCGGCCTTGATTGGAACAGGAAATACGCGTTGTGTGTCCTTCGAGCAACCCTAATCGGTTCGCTCGGCTGTAAGTCTCTGGTTTAGCGGTAGGATCGGCGATTTCCCGCCGATCTGCGGTTGAGTGAGCCTCAGCGCGCGTAGGCGGGGGCCTCGCCATCGGCAAGCGGCCAGTAGAAGTCTGGCGGAAGCCCCGCGTCTGCGCGCTTTTCTTCATTAAACGGTGGTTTCAGCGCGCCGTGGAAATAATGGGTCACAAGGCGGTGGAATTCGGCCTTAGGGTCAAGGTTGTCGCGTCCACAGAGGAAGTTGAACCATTTGGAGCCATAGGCGACATGGCCGACCTCTTCGGCATAGATCAGCTCCAGCGCGGCGACAGCGTCCTTGTTGTCGGCGCGTTTGAAAATCTCGATCATGCCGGGGGTGACATCCAGCCCGCGCGCTTCAAGCACCATGGGGACCACGGCGAGGCGCCCCATCAGGTCATCCACCGTGTCTTCCGCCGCGCGCCACATGCCTGCATGAGCCGGCAGAGCACCGTATTGCGAGCCGAGCGCTTCGAGGCAGTCGCACATCAGGTTGAAATGCTTGCTTTCTTCGTCGGCCGATTTGACCCAGTCGTCGTAAAACCCCAGCGGCATCGGCACATCGGTGAAGCGCGCAATAATGTCCCAGTGCAGATCCACGGCGTTGAGTTCGATATGGGCCACCGCATGCAGGAGCGCAATGCGCCCCTGCGGGGAGCCGGGCTTGCGTTTGGGCACGTCGCGCGGGTTCAGAAGTGCGGGGCTCTCGGGGCGGGCGGGATGCAGCGGCGGTGTGGCAGAGCCGACCTCAATTGCGGCGGCGTCCCCGCTGCGCGACGCGCGCCATTCGGCGGCATATTGGCGCGACAGTGCGGTCTTTTGGCGGCCATCTGCGGTGGTCAGAACATCAGTGGCCATTTCGGCAAGGGTTTTCATCAGCCGCTCCGCGCGTTTGGGGGCAAGGGTTTGGAGGTGCCGGTTCGATAGTCAAAGGCGGCCGGGTTCGCAAGGCTTCTCTGGGGCCACGCGCGGTTCGGTCTGGGTCCGTTCTGGGTCTGGGCCGGGTCGGGGCCGGGTCTGGGGCTGGCGCCCCGCGCCTGCGGCGGGCGGGCGGGCGGGCGGGGCTCCCGCAGGGGCCAGCGGCATCATAGATGCCACAGGTCCCTTTTGGGCCAAGCGCCCTGCTGCGCAGGCCGCGTCACCGCAGAACTGTGACCTGAACAGAAGCCGCAAACGGTGCCGCAGCGCGCCCCCACGCGGGGGCGCGCTGCCATGCCCAACAGGCCAGGTCGCATCTTTGATGCGGGCGCAGCCGGCGGGAGCGCCCCGCCCGCCGCAGGCGCAGCGTCCGGGCTCAGAGCGCTTTTACAGCCTCGAGCACCTCATCCACATGGCCGGGCACTTTGACCTTGCGCCAGATCCGGGCGATTTTGCCTTCGGCGTCGATCAGGAATGTGGAGCGTTCGATGCCCATGCTTTTCTTGCCGTACATGTTCTTTTCGACCCAGGTGCCGTAGGCCTCGCAGACCGTGGTTTCGCCATCGGACACCAGCGGCACGGTCAGCCCGTGTTTGGCGATGAATTTTTCATGCTTTGCGACCGTGTCGCGGGAAATGCCCACAACTTCGGCCCCTGTGGCCTTAAATGCATCAAGCGCTTCGGAAAATCCGATGGATTCCTTGGTGCATCCCGGCGTATCATCACGCGGGTAAAAGAACAGGACAACCGCCTTGCCGCGCAGAGCAGACAAAGACAATTCCGTTCCGCCATCGCGCGGCAGGGTGAAATCAGGGGCGAGGTCTTGCGGTTCCAGCATGTTTGGTCTCTCCGGTGGTTATCTTGTTCTCCCGAAACGTAAATAGCCCATGTCTGACAAAGTAAAGCCGGATAAGCCCGATCAATCGCCTGATCCTGCGGCGGCCGACCCTGCAACGGGCGGGGTCACCAGCGCTGCACAGGCCGTAGATGCACAGCCGGCAGATGCACAGGCGGCAGATGCAGAGGCGGGATCTGATGCGGGTTCTATTGCGGGGCTGGCGGTGTCAAAAGGGCGCGCCGGGGGGGCGGTGATCGGGATGCTGGGCTTTCTGGGCAAAGCCGCGATGCGATTGATCGGGTTTCTTTTGGCGCTGGCAGTTGCGGCTGCGGTGATGCTGTACCTGATGCTCGACCGTCAGGTGGACATGCCGGATTGGGTTCGGGGTGAAGTGGAGCGGCGGCTGGAACATAACCTTGGCGGTCTGCAGATCGACTTTGGGGAAATTTCGGTTCTTGTCAGCCAGGGGTGGCGGCCCAGCGTGTCGCTGCGCGATGTCACGCTGAGCTACCCGGATGGCACATCGGCGCTACAGGTGGCGGATGCGCAAGCGGCTCTTGCCATGCGGCCCCTTCTGAAGGGGCAGGTGCGGCCAAAAACCATTTCCCTCAGTGGGTTGTTTGCCATTCTTGAACGCGGCGAAAACGGCGCGGTGGCGTTGCGCTTTGGCGATGGCAACACGAATTTCCGTCAGGCGGACAGTTTTGCGCTGCTGATGGAGCAATGGGATCAACAGCTGACCCTGCCAATATTGTCGGCGCTGACACAGGTAGAGACCCATGCGCTGACGCTGCGGCTCGAGGATCTGCGGCTGGGGCGCGGCTGGACGCTGGACGGCGGTGCTGTCACGCTGTCGCGCAGCCAGGGCGATGTGGAGTTTGACGCAGGCTTCTCTGTCCTCAGCGGTCGCGACTTTGCCAGCACGGTCGAGGCCAACTACCGGTCGCGGATCGGCGACACGGCGGCGGAATTTGCGCTGGTGATCACCGAGGTCCCGGCCGAAGATGTGGCCGTGCAAAGTGCGGCGCTTGGCTGGCTGTCGGTTCTGCGTGCGCCGATTTCCGGCGCGGTGCGCGGGGCGGTGGACAGTGACGGAGGGCTGATGCCCCTGCAGGCGGCGCTGGAAATTGGCGAAGGCGTGATCCAGCCGGAAGAGGCCGCCAAACCCGTGCCGATCCGCGGCGCGCAGAGCTTTTTCACCTTTGATCCCGGCGGCGAAGAGCTGACCTTTGACAGTCTGAGCATCGACAGCGGCTGGGGCAGCGGCAATATGCAGGGCACCGCCTCTTTGGTTGGGGTAGAAAACGGTCAGCTGCGCGAACTGGTTGGGCAGCTGGCGTTTTCAGACCTGAAACTGAACCCGCGCGGGTTTTATGACCAACCGCTGGAGCTGACCGGGGTCAATGCGGATTTCATGATGGAGCTCAACCCCTTCCGGCTGCGTCTTGGGCAGATGCTGGTGGAACGGGACGGGATGCATATTCTGGCCAAAGGCGAGGCACGAGTGGGCGATGCGGGGTGGGATTACGACCTCAGCGTCAGCTCGGACCGCCTGAGCCCAGAGCTGATCAAGGCGCTCTGGCCCACCACAACCCCGCCCAGGCCACGCCAATGGGTGCAGGACAATGTGCTGCGGGGCACGATCTATGACGCCGAAGTGGGGCTGCGCGGGCGTGGCGGCCAAAAGCCCTTTGTGTCGGTGGATCTGAACTTCCGGGACGGGGAGGTCAAATATCACAGGACCCTGCCCAATGTGGTGCAGGCTGCGGGGCAGTTGTCCATTCACGGCCACCGTCTGGTTGTGACCGCGACCGAAGGTCTGCTGCTGCCGCCTGAAGGCGGGCCGCTGGATATGAGCGGCACCTCTTTTATTATCCCGGACACCTCGCTTCCGCCGGGCGAAGGCTTTGGCATTCTGCGCGCCGATGCAACGGGCGCGGCCACGGCGGCGCTGTCCCTTTTGAACCTGCCGCCGCTGTCGCTGATGGATAAGGTGGACCTGCCGGTGGCCCTTGGTGACGGGCAGGTGGCCGCACAAGGCACCATGACGATCCCGCTGCGGGACCATGTCGATGCCAGCGATATTGAATACCACTATACGGGCACGCTGGCGCAGCTGCACAGCGATAAACTGCTGCCCGGCCATGTGCTGGAGGCCGAGGCGCTGAGCCTGCGCGGCGATCAGAGCTTTGTCGAGATTTCCGGCCCCGGTCAGCTCAGCGGCATTCCCTTTGATGCGGTCTGGCGACAGGAGATCAACCCGGAGGATCCGCAGGCGGGCCGCGTGCGCGGCACGATCGAAATCAGCGACGCTACGGTCAAAACACTTGGCATCGGTCTGCCTGACCGCAGTGTTTTTGGCCGTGGCGAAGGGGTGTTCGATGTTACCCTGCCACCGGGCGGCGCGGCGCCGCGCCTGTCCTTTACCAGCGCGCTGGCAGGGGTTGGGCTTCGTCTGCCGGATCTGGCCTGGTCCAAGTCCGAACGGTCGCAGGGGCGTCTGCGCGTTGAAGCGCGCCTTGGCGACAGCCCCGTGGTCGAAGACCTGCAGCTCGAGGCGCCGGGCCTGGCCGCGCGGGGGCGGGTCACCACCAAAGCGGACGGCGGCCTGAACCGGGCAGAATTTTCCAGCGTATCCCTTGGCGGCTGGCTGCGCGGGGCGGTCACGCTGGAGGGGCGCGGCGCAGCGGCCCCGGCGGTTTTTGTCCGGGGCGGGCGTATTGATCTGCGCAATCTCCCCTTTGACAGCCAGTCCAGTGGCGCAGGCGGGTCCAGCAGCGGTGGCAATGTGCCGATTGATCTGCAACTGGATCAGCTGCAGGTCACCGATGGATTTGCGCTGAGCGGGTTTCAGGGGCGGTTTTCCACCCGTGGCGGTTTCAACGGAGAGTTTTCGGGCCGCCTGAACGGCAAGGCCCCGCTGACAGGCGTGGTGGTGCCGCAGCAGACGGGGCTGGGCATACGGCTGAAGGCCAAGGACGCCGGTGCGGTGCTGCGCGCGGCAGAGATTATCGACAACAGCTTTGGCGGTGATTTTGAAATGACCCTGCTGCCAACCGCGAAGCCCGGCGAATACACCGGTCAGGTGCGGGTTGGCCGCATTCGGGTCAAGCAGGGGTCGTTGATCACGGCGCTGCTGAACTCCATCAGTTTGGTGGGGCTGGTGAATGAGCTGGCGGGCCAGGGCATCCAGTTCAACTCGGCAGAGGCCGATTTCCGGCTGGGGCCGGAATATCTGACGCTGACAAATATGTCGGCGGTGGGCGCGTCTATTGGGATGTCGATGGAGGGGCTTTATAACCTCAGGACCGATGCGCTGGACATGCGCGGGGTGCTGACGCCGGTCTATGCGTTGAATGCCATTGGCAGTGTTCTGACGCGACGGGGCGAGGGGCTGTTTGCC
The DNA here is from genome assembly GCF_001458415.1 of Tritonibacter multivorans. GTDB lineage: Bacteria > Pseudomonadota > Alphaproteobacteria > Rhodobacterales > Rhodobacteraceae > Epibacterium > Epibacterium multivorans. Next base: position 373,804 of record NZ_CYSD01000042.1, read on the forward strand.
TTTGCCTTCCGGCTGCGCGGAACCGGGGCGGATCCGGATGTCTCAGTCAATCCGCTGTCGGCGCTGGCGCCGGGGTTCCTGCGCGAAGTGTTCCGGGGCGAAAAGCCCTTGAAACCCGGCGAGCAGCGCAAACGCAAAACCGCAGAAGAGCTGCGGGAGGAGCGGCGCCAACGGATCGAGGACCGCTGAGTGCAGCCGTCGCCCGTGGGCTCTTGCTGTGGGCTCTGGTCTTGGCGTGCAAAGCGGTGTAAGGCCGCTCCCCATGAAGCTCAGTGATTTTGATTTCGACCTCCCCGATACCCTGATTGCGACCCGTCCTGCGGTGCCGCGGACCTCTGCGCGGCTGCTGGTGGCCGAAGGCGATGCGATCCATGATGCTCGCGTGGGGGATCTGCTGGACTGGCTGCGCCCCGGCGACCGGCTGGTGCTGAACGACACCAAAGTGATCCCCGCCCGGCTGAGCGGTCAGCGGCATCGCGACAGCGCGCAGGGGCCGGTGTCGGCCAAGATCGAGGTCACCCTGCTGGAGCCGCAGGCCGATGGGGCTTGGGCTGCGCTGCTAAAGCCGCTGAAGAAGATCAAAATTGGCGAAACCGTGGTGTTCAGCGACGATCTGTCCGCTGAGCTGGTCGAGATTGTGGACGGGCAGGGACGGTTGCAGTTCAACCTGTCCGGCGATGACTTTGACGCCGCGCTGAACGCAGCCGGCGCCATGCCGCTGCCGCCCTATATTGCCGCCAAACGCGCCGCGGATGAGCAGGACAAAACCGACTACCAAACGGTCTGGGCCAAAAATTCGGGCGCCGTTGCAGCGCCCACCGCGAGCCTGCATTTTGACGAACCGCTGCTGAAAGCGCTGGCCGAGAAGGGCGTGGACTTCACCCATGTGACCCTTCATGTGGGCGCGGGGACCTTCCTGCCGGTGAAGGTCGATGATGTGACCACCCATAAAATGCACGCCGAATGGGGCCGGGTGAGCGAAACCGCCGCAGCCGAGATTGCGGCGACCAAAGCCGCTGGGGGGCGGGTGATCCCCGTGGGCACCACGGCGCTGCGCCTGATCGAAAGCGCCGCACGTGTCGGCGCCATCGCCCCTTGGGAGGGCGAAACAGATATCTTTATCTATCCGGGCTTCACCTTCCATGTGGCCGATGCGCTGATGACCAACTTCCACCTGCCCAAGTCGACGCTCCTGATGCTGGTGTCAGCGCTGATGGGGCAGGACGAGATCCGCCGCGTGTATGACCACGCGGTGCGCACGGGCTATCGGTTCTTTTCTTATGGCGACGCATCGCTTCTGCTTCCCAAGCGGTAATTTTTCAGCCCACGGCCCGCTTTCTGCGGTCTGAAAACGACCACAAGTCGTTTCCGAGGTATCGCGCGAACGCGGCTCTGCTAGGGTCGCGAATGCGCGCTAGGGTGTCGTCAGGTGAACGGCAGAGAATCCTGCCCCATGAGAGAGGGCGCGCGAGGCTTTCTGCGAAGGAGACGCGTGCCATGTTTCAGGTTCTATCAAACGCCTGGGCCCTGTTGATGGGTGTCGGATTGCTGATGCTCGGCAATGGGTTGCAGGGCACGCTTTTGGGCGTGCGCGGATCGCTGGAAGGGTTTTCGACCTTTACCATGTCGATTGTCATGTCGGCCTATTTTGTCGGTCTTCTGCTGGGCAGTTACTTTGCGCCCGGAATGATCCGGCGTGTGGGGCATGTGCGGGTCTTTGCGGCGCTGGCCTCGTTGATTTCGGCGGTGATGATCCTCTATCCCGCACTGGCCAATCCGGTGGCTTGGGTCTTTGGCCGTCTGGTGGTGGGGTTCTGCTTCTCTGGCGTGTATGTCACGGCGGAAAGCTGGCTGAATGACGCAACCGACAATGAAAACCGTGGCAAGGCGCTGTCGCTTTATATGATCGTGATGACCCTGGGTCTGGTTGCGGCGCAGGGTTTCATTCTGATCGGCGATCCCGGCGACTACCTGCCGTTTGTGATTGCTTCGATTGCGGTTTCGATTTCTTTCGCGCCCATTTTGCTGTCGATTTCGCCCGTTCCAGCGTTTGAGACCTCTAAACGCATGGAGATGCGCGAGCTGTTCAAACTCTCGCCGCTGGGCTGTGTGGGCCTGTTCCTGCTGGGCGGGATCTTCTCGGCGCAGTTTGGTATGGCTTCGGTCTATGCGACGTCGGCGGGATTGGATATTCAGCAGATTTCCATGTTCACCGCCTCTTTTTATGTCGGCGCCTTGTTCCTGCAGTTCCCGATTGGCTGGCTGTCAGATCGGATGGAGCGTCGCCGTCTGATTATGTTTGTCGCACTGATTGGCGGTGGCGCCTGTATGGCGGCGATGATGCTGGGCGGGAACTTCTACCTGTTGCTCGCGTCGTCCTTCCTGACCGGTGGTCTGGTGAACCCGCTTTATGGTCTGCTGCTGGCCCATGCCAACGACTATTTGGAGCATGACGATATGGCGTCGGCGGCCGGGTCGCTGCTGTTCATCAACGGTCTGGGCGCATCGCTGGGCCCGGTGGTGATCGGCTGGATGATGTCGGACGCGGCCTTTGGTCCCTCTGGGTTCTTCCTGTTTATGGCCATTCTTCTGGGTCTGATGGCCTTCTATGCGGCCTATCGCGCGACTCAGCGGGCGGCGGTTCCGGTCGAAGAAACCGGCATTACCCCGGTTATGACCCCAACCGCGACCCCGGTCGCGGTGGAGTTTGCCCAAGAATACGCCATTGAATATGACCTCGAAGAGCAGGAAACCGCCGAAGGGAACGCATAAGAAACGGATGTTTCCGATAACGGCGCCATTCTTCACGGAAATGTCGCAACCGATACGAAATGTGACCGAAACTATCCTTGTGTTACCCCGCGTAACTAAGGTTCATTTAAGTGTCACATATTCAAACAACGCCCTTGGAGCGATTAGCTATGGCAGGCCCTGAAGAGATTCTTGAATTCTGGCTCGACACCGTCGAGGAGAAAGACTGGTATCTTCAAAACGATGCGCTGGATGCGCGGATCCGCGAGAAATTCCTCAAGACATGGGAGGAGGCTAGCGAAGGCGCCTATTCCATGTGGCTCACGTACCCAAGCGGCGCGCTGGCCTATATCATTCTGATGGATCAGTTCCCGCGGAACATGTTCCGCGGATCCGACAAGGCCTTTGCCACCGACCGTGCGGCGCTGGCAGCGGCCAAAGCGGCGGTGGATCGCAAGTGGGACCTGCGGATTGATGAACCGGCCCGCCAGTTCTTCTATCTGCCGATGATGCATTCCGAGAGCCTTGCGGATCAGGAACGCTGCGTGCGTCTGATCAAGGAACGCATGCCCAAATGCGGCGCCACCAACCTGCTGCACGCCCGTGCGCACCGCGAGGTGATCCGTCTGTTTGGCCGCTTCCCTTACCGCAACGAGGCGCTGCACCGCCCGTCGACCGGGCCGGAAATGGCCTATGTCCAGTCCGGTGGCTACGGCGAGACGGTGCGGGGCCTGCAGGCTGCCCGCTAAGGCAAAAACCTGCCAATCCCCGCATCTCGCGACGATTTATTGCGGCCCTTATGGGTAAAAACGGCTCCTGACCCTTGGGGGCCGTTTTTCTTTTGCGGGTTAAGAATCTGAAATACATGCGAAATATGATCGCCCTGCGGCGCTGTGCCCCTAGGTGAACTGTCTGATTGCAGTGCTGCGGAAATTAGTTTAACGGTAAACTAGTTTTTGGATCTTTGTTCGTGAGGGACCACACATGGCGGCGACTTCCTATGACGTGATTGTAATTGGTGCGGGGCCGGGCGGCTATGTGGCTGCCATCCGCGCAGCCCAGTTGGGCCTGAAGACCGTGGTGGTCGAACGTGAACATCTGGGCGGCATCTGCCTGAACTGGGGTTGTATTCCCACCAAAGCGCTGCTGCGGTCGTCGGAAGTGTTTCACCTGATGGAACGCGCCAAGGACTTTGGCCTGAAGGCAGACAACATCGGTTATGATCTGGATGCAGTTGTCAAACGCTCGCGCGGGGTGGCCAACCAGCTGTCCGGCGGCATTGGCCATCTGCTGAAAAAGAACAAGATCGACGTGGTCATGGGCGAGGCGACCATTCCCGCCAAGGGCAAGGTCACCGTGAAAACCGCCAAAGGCACGGAAGAGCTGACCGGCAAGAACATCGTTCTGGCCACCGGCGCCCGCGCCCGCGAACTGCCGGGTCTTGAGGCTGACGGTGATCTGGTCTGGACCTACAAACACGCGCTGCAGCCGTCGAAGATGCCCAAGAAGCTGCTGGTCATCGGCTCTGGTGCGATCGGCATTGAATTTGCCAGCTTCTACAACACACTGGGTGCCGAGACGACCGTCGTTGAAGTGATGGACCGCATCCTGCCGGTGGAAGACGCGGAAATTTCCGCATTTGCCAAGAAGCAGTTCGTGAAGCAGGGCATGAAGATCATGGAAAAAGCCATGGTCAAGCAGCTGGATCGCGAACCTTCTAAAAACGGCGGCAAAGTCACCGCTCATATCGAAGTGAACGGCAAGGTCGAAAAGCAAGAGTTCGACACCGTGATCTCTGCTGTCGGCATCGTTGGCAACGTCGAAGGGCTGAACCTCGAAGGTCTGGGCGTGAAAATCGACCGCACCCATGTTGTGACCGATGAATACTGCCGCACCGGTGTTGATGGGCTCTATGCGATTGGCGATATCGCCGGCGCACCGTGGCTGGCGCATAAAGCGTCCCACGAGGGTGTCATGGTGGCCGAGCTGATCGCAGGCAAACATGCGCATCCGGTGAAGCCCGAAAGCATTGCTGGCTGCACCTACTGCCACCCGCAGGTCGCATCGGTGGGCTATTCCGAGGCGAAAGCCAAAGAACTGGGTTACGAGATCAACGTGGGCCGCTTCCCCTTTGTCGGCAACGGCAAGGCGATTGCTTTGGGCGAACCCGAGGGCATGGTCAAAACCATCTTTGACGCCAAAACCGGCGAACTTCTGGGCGCGCATATGGTTGGCGCCGAGGTGACCGAGATGATCCAGGGCTATGTGGTTGGTCGCCAGCTGGAGACCACCGAAGAAGACCTGATGCACACCGTCTTCCCGCATCCGACCCTGTCGGAAATGATGCATGAAAGCGTGCTGGACGCCTACGACAAGGCCATCCACTTCTGATTTCTCAGCACTTTGCTGCAAAAGGGGGCCAATCGGCCCCCTTTTTGGGTTCACGGTCAGCTCATCCGCGCGGTCAGCAGGATTGTGGCCTGTTCCAGATCAAACAATTGATCCCGCCGCGCCATCTGGCTCTGATACTCCGGATCCTCTGACATCCCCTTGAGTGAACTCTCGGGGTCTGCGGTCTGAAACAGATTGACCAGATTGGCCGGAACCGCCCCCCGCAGGGCTTTTTCGGCGCGCAGGGGCTGGTCCAGACGTTGCAGCCCGTGGCGTTCAAACACTGGCTTTAACCCGTCGAAATAGGCCACGGCCTCTTCGAGCGTCGCGCCGGGCTTCAGGGGCAGGATGTCGACAAGAACAAAGCTCATGGCTCAGCCCTCTTTCCGTTCGGTGACCATAATGGTGGCCCGTTCCAGGTTGAAGATTTTGTCGCGGGTGGCGACGTATTGCAGGTAGTCTTCGTCCGAAAAGATGCCGTTGAAGGCCTTTTGCGGGTCGTCGGTCTGCCACAGGTTCACCACCTGCGCGTCGATCGTGCCGCGGACAATGTCCACCACCTGAAGCGGCTGATCTGATCGTGTCAGCCCATAGCGGGCAAAGATCGGCTCTACGTCAGTGAAATAGGCCTGCGCCTCGGCCGAGGTGCGGCCATGGTGCAGCGGCAGAATGTCGAGGATCAGGAAGTCTTCGGCCAGCGCGCTGAGCGGCAGGCTGTTGAACGCCACAAGAACAGTGGTCAGCAGGGTTTTGCGTAACATATGCGGTTTCCTTTGCAAATTTGGGCAAGGGCCTTTTGCCCTTGTGGCAAAAGATGGCGTATCGTAGCTGTGACACAATTGGCCGAAATGAGACATGGCGGTGCATGAATGGAACAAAGCTCTTGGGATGATGTGCGCCTGTTTCTGGCGCTGGTGCGTGGGGGCAGCATGCGGGCCGCCGCACAGGCGCTGGAGGTGAGCCATTCCACCGTCGCCCGCCGCATGGAGCAGCTTGAACGCCGGGCGGGCACGCAGCTGGTGGCACGGGTCGACGGGGCGCTGACGCTCAGCGATGCGGGGCAGGATCTGCTGGCGGTTGCGGAACGGATGGAGGGCGAGCTGCAGGCGCTGGAGCGGCGCAGCTTTGGGCGCGACCATGCGCTGTCCGGCCCATTGGTTCTGGCCATTCTTGATGCGCTGATGGTGCCGCCGGTGCTGGCGCTGCTGGCCGCGTTTCGCGCCAAACACCCGCAGGTCGAGCTGGAGCTGAAGGTCGGAATGGACCTGAGCGACCTTGAACGCCGCGAGGCGGATCTGGCGCTGCGGTTTGGCAATAGCCCGTCGGACGCGCTGGTGGGGCGCCGGATCGCAGAGACCGGGCGCGCCGTCTATGGGGCGGCAAGCTATGTTGCGGCGCATTGGCCTGATCCGGTGGCGCGGGGGGCAGGGTGGATCGGATTTACCCCGGTGGGCCAGGCCGAGACCTGGAAGCGGAAGACCGGGTTTGCCGCGCTGCCGACCCACTATAGGATGGCCGATATGCGCAGCCAGGTCACCGCCATGAAGGCGGGCATGGGGATCAGCCTGCTGCCGTGTTTCCTGTGTGATCCGGACCCGGATCTGCGGCGGATCAGCGCGGTGGATTTTCCCAGCTACCAACAGCTTTGGCTGCTGCGCCATGCGGATGCGCGCAACAATGCCCGCCTCAAGGCGCTGAGCGATCATCTGTACGACGGGTTTCGCGGGCTAGAGCCGCTGCTGCGCGGGCAGACGCAATCGCAGTTTGACCCGTCTGAACTGTCCGCGAACTGCGGCGGCTGACCTGCTTTACCTAGGGTGGATTGCCATTCGCCTCTTGCAGGTCTAACGAGGAAGCCTGGCCCCGTCTTTGGACTGAATTTGCACTTGGGGCCGAGGAGGCAGAGCGATGGCACAGGCACTTCAGCCCCGGACAAAGACCCTCTGGGGCGCGGTTCTTGCGGTTTGGGCTGCGGGCCTTGGCGCAGCGGCGCAATATGGCAAGATTTCGGTTGTGTTTGACCGCCTGCCTGAATTGTATCCCGAGGCCGGTGCCGGGCTGAGCTGGACCGTGTCGCTGGCCGGGGTTCTGGGCATCCTGCTGGGCGTGGTTGCCGGGCTGTTTGTGGCCTCCTTCGGCTTTCGCCGCACGCTTGTGTGGTCCCTGTGGCTGGGGGCGGCAATGTCGCTGTTGCAGATGCTGCATCTACCGTTTGGACTGTTCCTGACAACCCGGCTGATCGAAGGTCTGTCGCATCTTGGGATTGTGGTCGCCGCGCCGACGTTGATGGCGATGCTGGGCACCGATGACACGCGGGGGCTGCTTTTGACGATCTGGAGCACCTTCTTTGGCGTGTCCTTTGCGTTGCTCAGCTGGTTCGGCCTGCCGTTTGTCGCCTCGCAGGGGGTGCTGGCGCTGTTTGGTCTGCATGGGGTCATTATGGCCGCACTCGCCGTGGTGCTGGGAGTCGCCCTGCGCAATGTGCCTGTCCCGCCGCGCGCGCCTTTGCCGGGGCTGGGGGCGATGCCGGGGCTGCATCTGTCGATTTACCGCTCGCCGTTCAAAATGGCGCCGGCTGCGGGCTGGCTGTTTTACACCTGCTGCTTTGTGGCGATCCTGACCGTGCTGCCGCCTTTTGTCGCCGAGGAAAACCGCGCGCTGGTCATGGGCGCCATGCCGCTTGTCAGCATGGGCGTTTCGATGACCTTTGGCGTGGCGCTGTTGCGGCTGATGCCTGCGGTGCGTCTGGTGCAGCTGGGCTGCCTGCTGGGCGCGGGTGCAATGATGTGGCTTTGGGCGGCAGAGGCCGGTGCGGTGGCCTGTATTGCCGTGGCGGCGGCCTTTGGGCTGATCCAAGGGGCAAGCTTTGCATCGGTGCCGCAGCTGAACGCTGATCCCAGCGCTCAGGCCGAAGCCAATGGCGCGATGAGCCAAGCGGGCAATGCCGGCAATGTGATTGGCACCCCGCTTTTGGTGTCCATGCTGGCAGTGGGCGGCTTTGGCGGCATGGCCCTAACGGTGGCGGTGCTGCTGCTGTCGGCGCTATTGGTGCATGAAGTTCTGGCACAACTGCGCCGCCGCGCGCAGCGTGCTTGACGAAACTTGGGTTTGTTCCCTAAAAGTTCCTTAATTTTTCTTGGCGCATTTGCTCGGGGCACCTATGTCTAGGGCAACATCCCCGGGGGCAGTATGGCTGAGCTGAAAAACATCGAAGTGCGCGGTGCGCGCGAGCATAATCTCAAAGACATTGACGTGGACATTCCGCGCGACGAGCTGGTGGTGATCACCGGCCTGTCCGGCTCGGGCAAATCCTCACTGGCCTTTGACACCATCTATGCCGAGGGGCAGCGCCGCTATGTCGAAAGCCTGTCGGCCTATGCGCGCCAGTTCCTCGATATGATGGAAAAGCCCGATGTGGATCATATCTCGGGCCTGTCGCCCGCGATTTCCATTGAGCAGAAGACCACGTCGAAAAACCCGCGCTCGACCGTGGGCACGGTGACAGAGATTTACGACTATCTGCGTCTGCTGTTCGCCCGCGCAGGCACGCCCTATAGCCCGGCCACCGGCAAGCCGATCGAGGCGCAGCAGGTGCAGGATATGGTCGACCGGATCATGGATCTGGACGAGGGCACCCGTGGCTATTTGCTGGCGCCCATCGTGCGCGACCGCAAGGGCGAATACAAAAAGGAAATGCTGGAGCTGCGCAAGCAGGGCTTTCAGCGGGTGAAGATCGACGGGGCGTTCTATGAACTCGACGAGCCGCCGACGCTCGACAAGAAATACCGCCACGACATTGATGTGGTGGTGGACCGTCTGGTGGTGAAGGAAGGGATCGAGACCCGTCTGGCCGACAGTCTGCGCACCGCGCTGGATCTGGCCGATGGGATTGCCATCTTGGAAACTGCCCCCCGCGAAGGCGACCCGGAGCGGATCACCTTTTCCGAGAATTTTGCCTGCCCGGTCAGCGGTTTCACCATCCCCGAGATCGAGCCGCGCCTGTTTTCCTTTAACGCGCCCTTTGGGGCCTGTCCGTCCTGTGATGGTCTGGGCAAAGAGCTGTTCTTTGACGAACGTCTGGTGGTGCCGGATCAGTCCCTGAAGATTTACGACGGAGCCCTGGCGCCCTGGCGCAAGGGAAAATCGCCCTATTTCCTGCAAACGATCGAGGCGATTGCCAAGCATTACGAATTTGACAAGAACACCGCCTGGAAGGATCTGCCGAAACATGTGCAGCAGGTGTTCCTGCATGGCTCGGGTGATGAAGAAATCCCCTTCCGCTACGACGAAGGGGGCCGCGTCTATGAGGTGACGCGGGTGTTTGAAGGCGTGATCCCCAATATGGAGCGCCGCTATCGCGAGACCGATAGCAATTGGGTGCGCGAAGAGTTCGAAGCCTACCAGAACAATCGCCCCTGTGGTGACTGCGGCGGCTACCGCCTGCGCGAAGAGGCGCTGGCGGTCAAAATCGGCGGCATTCACATTGGGCAGGTGGTCGAAAAATCCATCCGCGAGGCGTTGGAATGGATCGAGGATGTACCGAACCATCTGACCGCCCAGAAACAGGAAATCGCCCGCGCCATTGTCAAAGAAATCCGCGAACGGCTTGGGTTCCTGAACAATGTGGGTCTGGAGTATCTGACCCTGTCGCGGAACTCCGGCACGCTGTCGGGCGGCGAAAGCCAGCGGATCCGTCTGGCGAGCCAGATTGGTTCGGGCCTCACCGGGGTTCTCTATGTTTTGGACGAGCCGTCCATTGGTCTGCACCAGCGCGACAATGACCGGCTGATCACCACGCTGAAAAACCTGCGCGATCAGGGCAATACGGTGATTGTGGTGGAACATGACGAGGACATGATCCGCCAGGCTGATTATGTCTTTGACATTGGGCCGGGCGCCGGGGTGCACGGTGGGCAAGTGGTCAGCCATGGCGTGCCCGGCGCTGTGCAGGCCGATGAGAATTCGGTGACCGGGCAGTATCTTGCGGGCACCCGCGAGATCCCAATTCCGGCCAAACGTCGCAAGGGCAATGGCAAGAAGATCAAAGTCACCAAAGCGACCGGCAACAATCTGAAGAACGTCACCGCTGAATTCCCGCTGGGGAAATTTGTCTGTGTGACCGGCGTGTCGGGGGGCGGTAAATCGACCCTGACGATTGAGACGCTGTTCAAGACGGCCTCCATGCGCCTGAATGGCGCGCGCCAGACCCCTGCGCCCTGCGAAAGCATCAAGGGGCTGGAGCATCTGGACAAGGTCATCGACATTGACCAGCGACCAATCGGTCGGACGCCGCGATCAAACCCCGCGACCTATACCGGCGCCTTTACCCCGATCCGCGACTGGTTTGCGGGTCTGCCCGAAGCCAAGACCCGCGGCTACAAGCCGGGCCGGTTTTCCTTCAACGTCAAAGGCGGGCGCTGCGAGGCCTGTCAGGGGGACGGGGTTCTGAAGGTGGAAATGCACTTCCTGCCGGATGTCTATGTCACCTGCGAGACCTGTAATGGCGCGCGCTACAACCGCGAAACGCTGGAGATCAAGTTCAAGGGCAAATCCATCGCCGATGTGCTGGATATGACGGTGGAGGACGCGCAGGAATTTTTTGCCGCCGTGCCGCCGATCCGGGACAAGATGGACGCGCTGATGCGGGTTGGTCTGGGCTATATCAAGGTTGGCCAGCAGGCGACGACGCTTTCGGGAGGGGAAGCGCAGCGGGTGAAATTGTCCAAGGAACTGGCGAAGCGATCGACCGGACGGACGCTCTATATTCTGGACGAGCCCACGACTGGCCTGCATTTTGAAGATGTGCGTAAACTGCTGGAAGTGCTGCACGAGTTGGTGGAGCAGGGCAACACGGTGGTGGTGATCGAGCACAATCTGGATGTGATCAAGACCGCCGACTGGATCATCGACATTGGCCCCGAAGGCGGCGATGGCGGTGGGGAGATTGTCGCGGTGGGCACGCCCGAGCAGGTTGCGGAAGAGCCGCGCAGCCATACCGGGCGGTATCTGAAGCCCATGCTGGACGCGGCGCGGAAAGTGGCGGCGGAATAGAGACCGGAGGGGCGCTGCCCCTCTGGCCCTCCGGGCCATTCACCCCGGAGTATTTCCGGCCAAAAGAAGAAGGCGGGCCGTTTGGCGCGCCTTTTTTGTTTTAACGCAGAGGGTTTTGCGCGGCGCGCAGGCGGGTCGCCCGGTACATCAGCGCCAGCGGCCACACCAGCAGCGCCAGAAAGCCTGTGTTCATCCCCACATTGAACCAGGCGCCAGACAGGTAAGAGCCAAGACTGTCGGGAATGTACCAGGCCAGCGCGCCGGTCAGCAGGATCTTTCCCACTGCCTGAGGGTGGCTGTGGCCAAAACAGGTTGCGAGGGCGGCAATGGTCATGCCCAGCCCACAACACAGGCCGCCCGCAATGGCGAGCAGCAGGTATTCCGTTTCAGTTGTGATGGGCTGTAACCCGTCCAGCGGCAGATGTGCGACGTCCAGAAAAACCGCAACCAGCGGTGCCAGGGGCGTGAAGGCGGCGAGCGCCAGAAGTAGACCAAAGGCCGCAAACCCATAGCCGACGGTTTTGAGAAGGGTGACGGGTGACATAGGAGAGCTCCTGTCGCTGTTGATGTCGGCGGTATTGTCGGGAGAAGCTGCGGCGTTTCAATTACCTGTGAGGTAAGTGACCTTGGGTGGTTTTGCCGTATTCTGAGGCGCAGAGGAGGACAGGCGATGCAGGCAGGCTTTGGGGCGGCGTTGAAAGAATGGCGCGGTTTACGACGGCTGAGCCAGATGGAGCTTGGGCTGGGGGCGGGCGTGTCTGCGCGGCATATTTCGTTTCTGGAAACCGGTCGGGCGCGGCCGTCGCGGGGTATGATCCTGCGGCTGTGCGAGGCGCTGCAGGTGCCCGGCGCGGGCCGCGATCAGATGCTGGCGGCGGCGGGGCTGGCGCGGTTTGGCGGTGTTGCCGCCGCAGAAGCGGCGCAGCTGCAGCCCCTGTGGGATGCAACAGCGCGGATGCTTGCGGGCCATATGCCCTATCCGGCGATGGCGCTGGACCGGCACTGGAAGATTGTGAAGATGAACCCGGCGGCGAGCGCCTTGCTTGCGGGCGCGGGTGTGGCAGAAGGCGACAGTGTTCTGGAGGCGCTGTTGGAAAACGCGGTGCTGCGCGACGCGCTGGTCAACCGCGTTGAGGTGGAGCAGCACATGCTGTCCCGGCTGCGGGCGGAGCAGGTGTATTTTGGCCAGGACGCTGTGCTAGAGGCCGCCATTGCCCGCTTGCAGGACCGTGGCCTCGACGCGTTGGAGGCCCCAACCGAGGCCGTGATTCCCGCCCGCTACCGGCTGGGCGATAAGGTCTGTTCGTTTTTTTCCACCATCACGCAGTTTGGCAGCACCACGGATGTGGCCCTGTCAGAGCTGAAGATTGAGATGTTCTTTCCCGCAGATGACCAGACCCGCGCGATTTTTGAAGGCGATCAGGCCAGATGAGAGGCCAGAACGCGGCCCTCATAAGCCTTGAGGGACAGGCGCGCGGCCGGGCCGTAGCCGCTTCCTGTGGTCAGATCCAGTTCCGGGAACATGTGCAGAAGCTCGTCCTGCGTGTCGGCATCAAAACCGGTCGCGGTCTCGGGTCCGGGTTGGTAGCTTTCGGTGAGCGCGCCATCTGACCAGAGGATTTCGTGGTCGCCGAACAGAAGGTGGAAATATTCGACCTCGGTCTGATCTGTTGCAGGGCGGATGGTCAGGTCATTGACCAGATCCTTGGCGCGCACCAGAACCTCGTCTTCGCCAAACAGAAGCTCGGCAAACTGGCCGGTGATCAGCATCCGGTGCTGCGGGGAGACCAGAAGATCCTTGTGATTGCCCAGCACGCCCTTGGCAAAGCGGATCGGGGTTGTGCGGGGATCACAGGCCATTTTGCGACGGCCCACCCACAAGAGTTTGCGCGGCCCATGGTCAAGCGTCATCACCGCCATGCCGGGGCGCAGGTCTTCGACGGCGCATTCACCACCAAGGGTGCGGATCAGGGTGCCACGGGTAAAACAGGGGGGCGTGATCGCATTGAACTCGACCAGTGCCGTGTCGCTGTGGCCGTCGTCATCGGTGACGGTGTAGTTGAAATAGGCGGTTTCAACATCGCCGTTGCCCTCAATATTCAGCGTGCCATCGTCATTCAGGGTAACAAACTGACCGCTGGCGAGTTCGACCGTATCGCCGGGATAGACGCGGACCTCGTTGATATGGGTGATGGTCAGCACGCCGGAGCCATCGCCATCATTGGACAGAACGTCCAGATTGCGCGCAGCGCCTGCGGGCATTTCGATTTCATCGTCCTGCGCCACAAAGGCCGACTGGACCGAACCGCCTGCGATCAGCAGGTTGGTGTCATAGGCTGCATCTGAGGTGTCCGCGACGCCGATCTTGATGGTGTTGATCTTGTCTCGTTCCACGGGGGCGACGAAGGTCAGGGTGATGGTGAACCCGTCCATCTCTGTGTTGAACTGGTCCTGGGTGTTGTCAACGTAGATGTTTTCGGAGCCCTGATTGATGTTCCCAATCGAAGCAGAGCCGTCGCCAATGGTCACTTCGGCCAGCTGGCCGTTGACCCAGACCCCCACCACGTCGTTGTACTGGCTGTTTGAAAATTCGGGGTATTCTTCCGAGGACAGGACAAAGTCGAGGGTGATGAAGTCGCCCTCGGGGATGAAGGTCATCTCCAGAAAGGCCGCGTCCTGAGTGTTGCCGGGAGTCAGGCTGTTGAAATCCACATCGCCGTCAATGCCATTGACATTATCCGTGGTCCGACCGCCCACCTGATTGGTGTTGGTGGTGCCATCGCTGTTGGTAAAGTCGACCGCGCGCCCGGTGGACAGGATCACACCGCTGTCCGCAGGGGCGACACCGGGGGTGGTGGTGTCCGCGCCGGAATAGATGCCAGAGGCCGCAGTGTCGCCGGAATAAGATGAGGTCAGAACCTGAATGCCATCGCCAAACAGCTCTGCGGCCATTTCATCCGCAGTGGCGTCTGTGTTGATGTTCAGCTCGTTTGCCGTTGCCATCTTCTGCTGTTCCCCATTTCACCCTTGTCCGGGCGTTTTCGACCTGTTGTCTCGAAATGGAGGTCAATTGGGGCAGAAATGAGGAGATGGTTAACAAAGCGTAAATGCCCAAGGGGAAGCTGTTGCAAATCTGCAATTGCCCCTTGGGGTCTGTTTGTTTGGAATGGCTTAGTCGCGGTTGCGCGCCTCGAACCGGGGCAGCATGGCTGAAAAATCGCGCCCAAGACCGTCTTCATCTTCGACAAAACGGGCATAAAGGGCTTCGGCCAGTTGCCCCATGGGGGTGTCGGCGTCGGCGCTGGTGGCGGCTTCCTGGCTCAGGCGCAGGTCCTTCAGCATCAGTTCTGCGGCAAAGCCGGGGGTATAGCCATTGTCAGCCGGGCTTTGCGGGCCGATGCCCGGCGCCGGGCAATAGGCGTTCATGGTCCAGCTGTAGCCCGAAGAGGTCGACACCACGTCAAACATCTTCTGCCGGTCCAGCCCCAGCTTATCGGCCAGCGCGAAAGCTTCGCAGGTGGCAATCATGGTCACGCCGAGGATCATATTGTTGCAGATTTTGGCGGCCTGACCCGCGCCCGCATCCCCGCAGTGCACGGCCTTCTGGCCCATAATGTCAAACAAGGGCGCAGCAATGGCGAACCCCTCTTCCGCGCCGCCGGCCATAAAGGTCAGCGTGCCCGCCGCCGCCCCCGTGATGCCGCCAGATACCGGCGCATCCACGGACAAAAGCCCCGCCGCAGCGGCATCCCCAGCCACCGCACGGGCGCTGTCGACGTCGACGGTGGAGCAGTCAATGTGACAGGCGCCTTTGGTCATGGCGGGCAGGATGTCTGCCGCGACAGAGCGCAGGATCGCGCCATTGGGCAGCATCGTGATGACGGCGTCGGCGCCGGTTGCGGCCTCCACTGCGGATCCCGCCAGGGTGACGCCTTCGACCGTGACATCTGCCATATCAAAGCCGGTGACGGTGTGACCTGCTTTGGCAAGGTTGGCCGCCATGGGCGCGCCCATATTTCCAAGGCCAATAAACCCGATTTTCATGTGACTACTCCTCCTCCTCAAAAGTCAGCCCTTTGGGGCCAAGCGGCGCAAGCAGCGCGTCGACCTCGGCCTTGGGGACTGGCACGCCTGCGTGTTTCCAGCGGGGTGCTTTGTCTTTGTCGATGATCAGGGCGCGAATGCCTTCGAGGAAATCCGCCTGTTCCTGCGCGCGGTAGGTAAAGCGGTATTCCAGCTTTAGCGCCGCGCGCAGATCGCCATCGGTGCGGCGCAGGTCGCGCAGGATGGCCAAAGTGGCCGCCATGGCGAGGGGGGATTTCTCGGACAGGGATGCCAGCGTCGCGGTTGCAAAATCACCGGGATCTGCGCGCAGGCTTGCGGTGATCGCTTCCAGATCATCAGACGCAAAATGCGCGGTGATGGAGTCGGCAAGGGCAGGGAGCTTGCCGTCGGGCGCTGGGATGGTGGCGCCGGCGAGGGCAGAGACATCGCCGGTTTCTTCCAGCGCAGAGATCAGCGCGGGCCATTGGGCTTCGGGGATGTAGTGATCGGCAAAGCCTGCAAGGATTGCATCCCCTGGACCCATGCGAAATCCGGTGAGGCCAAGGTAGTCGCCCAACAGCCCCGGCGCTGTGGCAAGAATATGCGACCCCCCCACATCCGGCACCAAGCCAATGCCGACCTCGGGCATGGCAATGCGGCTGGCTGCGCCGACAATGCGGTGGCTGCCGTGACAGCCAAGCCCGACACCGCCGCCCATGGTAAAGCCCTGCAGGAAGCTCACCACCGGTTTTGGGTATTCGGAAATGCGGGCGTTCATGCGGTATTCGTCGCGCCAGAAGTCCTGCCCATGGGCGAAATCTCCGGCGGTTCCACGCGCATAAAGTTCGGCAATGTCGCCGCCCGCACAGAAGGCTTTTTCGCCATCAGCATCCATGACAATGCAGGTGACGCGCGCGTCGTTGCGCCATGCTTTCAGCGCCGCGTCTACCGCCAGACACATGTCATGGGTCAGCGCGTTCAGTGCGCCTGCGCGGGTCAGGGTGATGCGGCCGGCATGGCCGATCACCCGAATGTCGATGTCAGACATATCCCTATCCTTACCGATCGTTCAGAAGGCTGCGCGCAACGATCACGCGCATGATTTCATTGGTTCCCTCAAGGATCTGATGCACCCGCAGGTCGCGGGCCAGTTTTTCGATCCCATAGTCGGCCAGATAGCCATAGCCTCCATGCAACTGCAGGCAGCCGTCAACAATTTTAGAGCCCGCCTCGGTCACAAATTTCTTGGCCATGGCGCAGTGTTTGGCGGCGTCCGGCGCGCCCTGATCCAGCTTCCACGCCGCCTGTCGCAGAAAGACGCGGGCGGCCTGCAGTTCGATCTCCATATCTGCCAGCCGGAACTGCAGCGCCTGAAACTGGTCGATGCTTTGGCCAAAGGCCTTGCGTTCGGACATATAGGTCAGGGTCTGGGTCAGTGCGGTTTGCGCAGCCCCCAGCGAACAGGCGGCAATGTTCAACCGGCCACCGTCCAGCCCCTTCATCGCATAGGTGAAACCGCGGCCTTCTTCGCCGACTAGATTGTCCGCCGGCACCGCGCAATTGTCGAACTGCACCTGCGTTGTTGGCTGGCTTTTCCAGCCCATTTTCTGCTCCAGCGCGCCAAAGCTGAGGCCGGGGGTGCCGTCCTCTATATAAAGGGTCGAAATCCCTTTGGGGCCGTCGTCCCCGGTGCGCACCATGCAGACATAGGCGTCCGAGTAGGAACCGCCTGAAATGAAGGCCTTGGTGCCGTTGACCAAATAGCCATCGCTCGTTTTCTCGGCCCGGCTGCGCAGGGCGGCGGCGTCTGAGCCTGATCCGGGTTCGGTCAGGCAGTAGCTCAGCACGGTGTCCATCGCCAGAACCTGCGACATGACACGGGCCTTCAAGGCGTCACTGCCAAACATATCCAGCATTTTGGCGCACATATTGTGGATCGACAGAAAGGCCGCGACCGATGGACAAGCCATCGACAGGGCCTCGAAGACCAGTGTTGCGTCCAGATGGCTGAGGCCTGCGCCGCCTGCGTCTTCGGACACATAGAGCCCGCCAAACCCCAGCGCGCCAACCTCGGGCCAGAGCGTTTTGGGGATGGTGCCTGCGGCCTCCCAATCGCGGGCATGGGGGGCAATGTGATCCTGGCCAAAGGCATGGGCCATGTCGAATATTGCCGTTTGTTCCTCGGTCAGGGCAAAATCCATCGGCTCCTCCTCGCGTGCGGATTTAATTGAACGTGTGTTTAATTATTGCCGACTGCGGCCGGTGTCGCAAGAAGATTTGCGATGAAATCAGCAGGTTTGCGCCGGTGTTCAGGGCTTCTTTACCACTGTCTGGCAAGACTGCAGCAAAGCCTGACCGGGAACCGGTCTGCCCGGAACAGGGCACGGGCAGAAGACAGCTTTGGAAGGAGCAGAAGGTCGTGACGCAGCAAAATGCCAATAACATCCTGTCACAGCGCAAGAAACAGGCGGGCGCCAACCCGGAATTTGCCGCCTTTGCGGATAAGGTTCAGGGGCAGAAAATGGCGCAGATAGCCTATGAGACCAAACATGGTCTGCGCAATCACAAATTTGCTGATGCTGATCCGAAAGAACAGGCTGCGAAGCTTCTGAAAGAATGTCGCAAGCTGTCCTTACGCGGCGAACGCAAACAGGCCATGGTTCTGCTGCGCAAAGCGATCGAGCTGGACGAAAAAAACGTCGAACTGCATCTGCAGATGGGCGATATGCTGGGCGACAAACCTGAAACCCGCGTTGAGGCGATGAAAAGCCTGATGATTGCGCTGCGGCTCGCCCCCAAGGACAGTAAGGTTTACCTGTCGCTGGGCAGTCTGCTGATGCAGATGGGCCGCGAAGCCGAAGCGATTGACTATTTTGAGCTGGCCGCGACCTTTAACCCCAAGAACGCGCTGGCGCTGTCGCGGATGATGCACCTGAAAGCGCACCGTCAGGACTGGAGCTTCTGGCCCAAGGTCAACCAGTATCTGAAGCCCTTCCGCGGCACCAAGCTGATTGCAGACCCTTTTGTGTTCCTGCCGCTGGTTGATGATGGCCAGTTCCAGAAGGAACGTTCGATTGCGCTGGCGAACTTCAGCTTTGACAACCGCAACACCACCAAGCTGGACCGTCCCGCGCGCGAACCGGGGGCGAAGATCCGGATTGGCTATTTCTCGAGCGATTTTTATGACCATGCGACCATGCACCTGATGGGTGGGATCTTTGAAAACCACGACCGCGATCAGTTCGAAATCTATGTCTATGACTATGGCTCCGCGTTCCGGGATGCGGAAAATCAGCGGGTTCGCGATACGGTCGATGTGTTCCGCGATGTGCGCAATGTGCCCGGCGAAACCATTGTCAGCCTCGCGCGCCGGGACATGCTGGACATTGCCATAGACCTCAAAGGTCACACGCGCGGCGGACGTCTTGAGATGTTCAACAAGCGCGTCGCCCCGGTGCAGATCGCCTATCTTGGCTATCCCGGCACCACAGGCGTGCGGGCGATGGATTACATGATTGGGGATGAGGTGACGATCCCCAACCGTCTGCAGAAACACTACTGCGAAAAAATCCTCTATATGCCGAACTGTTATCAGCCGACCGATGAAAACCGCTATATCGCGGAAACCGGCAAGACCCGCGCGGATCACGGCCTGCCGGAAGACGCCTTTGTCTTTGCCAGCTTTAACGGCGCCTATAAGGTGACGCCTGCGGAATTCGACATCTGGATGGAGCTGCTGAAAGAGGTCGAAAACTCTGTGCTGTGGTTCTATGTCGGGGAACGGGATCACTCCGACAGGCTGCGCGCGGAGGCCGAAAAGCGTGGCGTTGACGGATCGCGGATTATTGCAACGGGACGGTTTTCACCGGCCGAACACCTTGAACGGATGAAGCATGCGGATCTCTTCCTTGATGCGTTTGCCGTGAACGCGCACACAACCGCGTCTGAATCGCTGTGGGCTGGGGTGCCGATGGTCACCAAACTGGGCGATCAGTTCGCCGCGCGGGTTGCGGGCAGCGTCCTGACCGCTGCAGGACTTGAGGAACTGGTCGCCAAAACCCCACAGCAATACAAAGCGATTGCCCTGCGTCTGGCGACGGACCCGGATTATTTTGCCGAGGTGAAGGAAAAGCTGGAAACCTGCCCGCAGGACAGCGCGCTGTTTGACACGGTGGGATACACCCGCGATTTCGAGGCGCTTTTGGAGCAGGCCCATGAACGTCACATGGCCGGGAAATCCCCGCGCCACATGAGACTTAGCTAATTCCCCCAAAAACACGCACACACCCCGGGCCCTGATTGGACGCCGGGGTGTTTTGCCTTTACAGGATGCGCACCTGCGTGCCGATTTTCACCATGGGGAACAGGGCTTCAACGTGTTGATTGTAAAGCCCGATGCAGCCGGATGAGCTTTGGCGGCCGATCTTGCGTGTGTCATGGGTGCCGTGGATCAGATAGGCGGGCCAGGTCAGATACATGGCGCGGGTGCCCAGCGGATTGCCATGGGCGCCACCTTCGATGCGTTCCGGCAGGCTCGGGTCGCGTTCGCGCATGCTGGAGGTCGGGGTCCAGCTGGGATTCTCACGCTTGCGCACCACTTCGGTATAGCCGCGTTTCGTCAACTCTTCGTTCATCGGCACCGACGACGGGAACAGGCGATAGGTTTCACCGTCACCGCCCCAAAAGTGTAGCGCGCGGCTGTCAATATCGGCCAGCAGACAGCCAACACCCAGCGTTTCAAAATGGTCCTGCCAGTTCTGCTGACGGAAGGCCGAGGTGTTGCGCGTCACCGGAACCTGCGTGCGGATTGCGGGTTCGTTCTGCGGAAATGCGTCCGTGGATTGCGCCAGCAGCAGATTTGGGGCGGCCAGTGTTGCGCCAACGCCAGCGCCAAGGCCGGTCAGCAGGTGGCGACGCGACAGGGACGACAGCGCGGGTTTGGACGGGCGGGACATGGGAACTCCGGTCGAAAAATGAACACAGGCAACATATTGCCACCGGCTGCCCTTGGCCAGAGGGCGCGTTCTGACGGTTGCGTGATCAGCGGGTGAACGCGCAAACGGAAACGGGCCGCCCTAAACTGGACGGCCCGATGACTTTACCGATTTAGGGCAGGGGGTTAGTCCATCGCCTTGAAGTTGAACTCGCCACCGTCCTTAATGCCCGAGAACCAACGCGAGGTCACGGTCTTGGTGCGGGTGTAGAATTTGAAAGCATCGGGGCCGTATTGGTTCAGGTCGCCAAAGGCCGATTTCTTCCAGCCGCCAAAGGTGTGGTAGGACAGCGGCACCGGGATCGGGAAGTTGATGCCGACCATGCCGACGTTCACACGGTGGGCAAAGTCCCGCGCGGTGTCGCCATCAGCGGTATAGATCGCCGTGCCATTGCCATAAGCATTGTCCTTCACGAGGTTCAGCGCGTCCTCATAATTGTCCATGCGGACGGTGGACAGAACCGGACCAAAGATTTCCTCTTTGTAGATGTCCATGTCGGCGGTCACATCGTCAAACAGGGTCGGGCCCACGAAATAGCCGTTCTCGTAACCTTGCAGGGACAGGCCGCGACCGTCGGTAACCAGCGTTGCGCCTTGTTCGACACCGCTGTCGATCAGACCTTCGATGCGCGCCTTGGCTTGCGGGGTGATGACGGGGCCATAGTCGATGTCCTCACCAGCGGTGTAGGGGCCAACCTTCAGCTTCTCAATCCGCGGGATCAGGCGTTCGATCAGACCATCGGCGGTTTCTTTGCCCACGGGCACAGCCACCGAAATCGCCATGCAGCGTTCGCCAGCCGCGCCAAAGCCTGCGCCAACCAGCGCGTCTGCCGCTTTGTCGAGGTCCGCGTCGGGCATGATCAGCATGTGGTTTTTCGCACCGCCAAAGCACTGCGCGCGCTTGCCGTTGGTGGCCGCGCGACCATAGATGTACTGCGCGATGGGGGTGGAGCCGACAAAACCCACCGCCTGAATGGTTTCATTGTCGAGGATCGCATCCACGGCTTCTTTGTCGCCATTGACAACCTGCAAAACGCCGTCCGGCAGGCCTGCTTCTTTCAGCAGTTCTGCAAGATAAAGCGAGGTGGAGGGAACGCGTTCCGACGGCTTCAGGATCATCGCATTGCCGCAGGACAGGGCGGGGGCCATTTTCCACAGCGGGATCATCGCCGGGAAGTTGAAGGGCGTGATGCCTGCAACCACACCCAGCGGCTGGCGCATGGAGTAGAGGTCGATGCCCGGGCCACCTGCGTCGGTGTATTCGCCCTTGAGCATATGAGGCGCGCCCATGCAGACCTCGACCACTTCCAGACCGCGCTGCACGTCGCCGCGTGCGTCCGGCAGGGTCTTGCCGTGTTCACGGGCGACCAGCTCGGCCAGCTTGTCCATGTTCTCGTTGATGAGCGCGCCGAATTTCATCATCACGCGAGCGCGTTTCTGCGGGTTGGTGGCCGCCCAGATTTTCTGCGCCTCGGCCGCTTTGGCAATGGCGGCGTCCATTTCGTCCTTGGTGGCCAGCGGCACACGCGCTTGCACTTCGCCGGTGGCGGGGTTCAGAACGTCGGAAAAGCGGCCAGATGTGCCAGCAACCAGTTCGCCGTCGATGTAGTGGGATAGATCCTGCATGGGAAATCCTCCAAAAAGTAGTGACGTTGGCCCTAGCTTAGGCTTGCAAAAATCCCAGATGAACAGAAAAGTTCTCAAATGGGGTTTGCAAAAACGCAATGGCTAACGGCTCATTAACGAATTAAAGGCTAGGGTCGCGTTGTCTCGCAAAAGAGATGTCCGCTGAAGAATTTGGCAGGAGAGGTCCACGAAGATGGATGCACAATGGGATGATATGAAAGTTTTCCTCGCGGTTGCGCGGGAAAGCAGCCTGTCGGGGGCTGGGCGGATCCTGAAGATGGACCCCGCCACCGTGGGGCGCCGGGTGCAGCGGTTTGAAACCGCAATGGACACCACATTATTTGTGAAATCGCCGCAGGGCTACGCGCTCAGTGCGGCCGGGGACCGTCTGCTGGCCCATGCAGAGGCCGCCGAACAGGCCATGCGGGCCGGGCGCGAAGCGCTGAGCGGCCCGCGCGAAACCCTGTCAGGCCAGATCCGCCTTGGCGCACCGGATGGCTGTGCCAACTATCTGCTGCCACAGGTTTGTGCTGAAATTTCAAAGGCTAATCCGGATCTGGATATTCAGATTGTGGCGCTGCCGCGGATGATCAACCTCAGCCGTCGCGAGGCGGATATGGCCATCACCGTGTCGGCGCCAACGGCCGGCAAGCTGCTGGTGCAGAAGATCACCGACTACAAACTCCACCTCGCGGCCTCGCGGCACTACCTGCGTGAACGCCAGGAAATCACTCAGCTGGAACAGCTGAAAGATCACAAGATGATCGGTTATATCCCCGATATGATTTTTGACCGGGAGCTGGATTACCTGGCCGACCTCGGGGTGGAGCGGGTGCAACTGGCATCCAGTTCGGTCTCGGTGCAGGTGCGGATGGCGGCCGAGGGCGCAGGCCTCAGCGTGATGCACGATTTTGCGCTGCCTTCACACCGCGTGTTGCGCAAGGTGCTGAAAGATCAGGTAAGCTTAACCAGATCGTTTTACCTTGTCCGACACCAGGGGGATCAACGCAGCGAACGTCTCAACCGTTTTGCAACCGCTCTGACCCGCGGCATTCGCGACGAAGTGGCACGACTGGAAGGCTTGACTTGAGGGGATGTTGCGGCAACGCTTGGAATTGGGACATAAAATTTCAAAGGTGTGCTCATGCTCGTGAAGTCTATTCTGAATTCCAAGGCCATCGCCGAGATCGTCACGATCGAGGCCGGCGCCACCATCTCTGAGGCCGCAGCGCTGCTGGCCAAACATGGGATCGGCACCGTTGTGGTGTCCTCGGATGGTGTCAAAGCCGAAGGTATCCTGTCGGAGCGTGATATTGTCCGGCACCTCGCCAAGGTGGGATCTGCCTGTCTGGACAAGACCGTGGGCGATTACATGACCAAGAAGGTGATCACCTGCACCTCGGAATCCAATGCCGAAGCCGCGCTGCAAACCATGACGGACGGTCGGTTCCGCCACATGCCGGTGGTGGATGATGGCAAACTGGTGGGCCTGATTTCACTGGGCGATGTGGTCAAGGCGCAGCTCTCTGAGGTCGCGATGGAGAAATCCGCGCTTGAAGGCATGATTATGGGTCACTGACCGTCAATTTGGGGCAGGGGCGGTGGCCAATCCGCCCTGCTTCATTCTGACGCTGGGTCTCTTGTGAGCTTCCGTATTTTCACGTACTTGCAATAGACTGCGCAAAATGGTTGCGTGCAGCCCAGACAAATCTGAGCCAGGAGGGCGCCCATATGCGCACCGGTCTATACCCCGGAACCTTCGACCCGATCACATTGGGTCATGTCGATATTATCCGCCGCGCCGCGGCGCTGGTGGACAAGCTGGTGATCGGTGTTGCGATCAACCGCGATAAGGGGCCTTTGTTCACGCTGGAAGAACGCGTGGCGATGATCCAGGCCGAATGCGCCGAACTCAGCGCGCAGACGGGGACCGAGATTGTGGTGCACCCCTTTGAGAACCTGCTGATCGACTGTGCCCGCGATGTCGGGGCAAACATCATTATTCGCGGCCTGCGGGCTGTGGCGGATTTTGAATATGAATTCCAGATGGTTGGCATGAACCGCGCGCTCGACGCGGAGATCGAGACCGTGTTCCTGATGGCCGAAGCGCGCCATCAGGCGATTGCATCGAAGCTGGTGAAAGAAATTGCCAGACTGGGCGGGGATGTGTCCGGTTTTGTGACACCGCTGGTCGATGAAAAGCTGAAGGAACGTTTGCGCGGCTAAGCGTTGTGACAGCTCAAAGACAGTCAAAGCCGGGCAGTGTCCCGGCTTTTTGCTTTGATCGCAGGGCGGCCCCCTGCCTCAGCGCCAGAAGGCCACCCAGTGCAGCAGGTCAATGAACTTTTTGCCCAGAAACACAATGTGCTGGTCGCCAAACAGCAGCACATCCAGCGTGAGGGCAAGACAGAGGAAAAGGCCAATGCCGATTGCAATACGATTGGTCATATTCGTCCCGGAAAAGGAAAACGCCCGGTCAGATATGCCTGACCGGGCGAAAATTCTCAAGGCTTGTGGGGCTGATGATTAGTTCAGGCGGCCCATCGCGGCCGCAACGTCAGCCATCCGCACCGAGAAGCCCCATTCATTGTCGTACCACGACAGCACGCGGACCATGCGGCCTTCGACGACGCGGGTCTGGTCGGGCGCAAAGATAGAGCTTTCTTCCGAGTGGTTGAAATCAGTGGAGACCAGCGGCGCGGGCTCATAGCCCAGCACGCGGGACATATTGCCACCGGCGGCTTCGGCGACAATGGCGTTCACTTCCTCGGCGGTCACATCGCGCGCCGCACGGAAGGTCAG
Source organism: Tritonibacter multivorans (assembly GCF_001458415.1). GTDB lineage: Bacteria > Pseudomonadota > Alphaproteobacteria > Rhodobacterales > Rhodobacteraceae > Epibacterium > Epibacterium multivorans. The sequence goes on from NZ_CYSD01000042.1 coordinate 398,462, forward strand.
GTCCACGGCAGACACATTCGGGGTCGGCACACGAATAGCAGAGCCATCCAGACGGCCTTTCAGGTTCGGCAGCACCTCACCCAGCGCTTTGGCGGCACCAGTGGAGGTCGGGATCATCGACATCGCGGCCGAGCGCGCGCGGTAGAGATCGCTGTGGCGGCGGTCCAGCGTCGGCTGGTCACCGGTGTAGGCATGGATGGTGGTCATAATGCCGGATTCAATGCCGATGCCTTCGTCCAGAACCTTCGCCAGCGGCGCCAGGCAGTTGGTGGTGCAAGAGCCATTGGACACCATCTTGTCCTGCGCGGTCAGCTGGTCGTCGTTCACACCGTAAACAATGGTCTTATCGACGTTTTTGCCCGGCGCGGACAGCAGGACCTTGCCTGCGCCACGCTCGAGGTGTTTTTGGGCTTTCAGACCGTCATTGAATTTGCCGGTGCATTCCAGAACCACATCACAGCCTTCCCAGTCCAGCTGATCCATGTCGTAGGTGGAATACATCTGCATGTCACCGCGGCCCAGGTTCATGGTGTTTTCGGTGAAATCGACGGTGCCGGGAAAACGGCCGTGGACACTGTCGTATTTGATCAGATGCGCCGCGGTCTCGATCGGACCGGTTGCGTTTACCTTGATCACTTCGATGTCATTGCGCAGGGACCCTGCGATATGTGCCAATGTGCAACGGCCGATGCGACCAAATCCGTTGATGCCAACTTTGACGGTCATGTCTGAACCACTCCAAAAAAGATGTGTCTTAAGGGCAGCCTATAGTGATCCTTTAACGATTGAGAAAGGAAAAAAGATAGTAAACACAAACTGTTAGCGCAAAACATACATGTTGGCGTTAACGGATTGCGGGTGGTGGCGATAACAATTGCAGCTCCGCGCAAATGGTTGCGTTAACAGCGCAAGAGACGCCCCACGCGCAGAGTTCCCCCTGATCCGCCCTTGATCGCACCTGTGGCCTTGGGGCAGAAACAACGCGCGAACACTTTTAAGACGGGGAAAGATATGAGCGGTCTTCTGGCGCTTTTGGATGATGTGGCGGGGATCGCCAAAGTGGCGGCGGCCTCGGTTGACGATGTAGCGGCTCAGGCGCTGAAGGCGGGCTCCAAAGCCGCTGGCGCGGTGATTGATGATGCCGCGGTGACGCCCAAGTATCTGCAGGGGTTTGCACCCGCACGCGAGCTGCCGATTGTCTGGCGGATCGCGCGTGGGTCGATCAAGAACAAGCTGCTGTTTCTGCTGCCCGCAGCCTTGCTGCTGTCGTCTTTTGCGCCCTGGTTGATTGCGCCTTTGCTGATGCTGGGCGGCGCTTACCTGTGTTTTGAAGGTGCGGAAAAAATCGACCACGCGCTGTTTCCGGGCGAAGATCACGCGGCCCATCATGTTTTCCCCGAAGACGAAGACGGCGATCCGACCCATCTGGAGGAAAAGAAAGCCGCAGGTGCCATCAAGACCGATTTCATTCTCTCGGCCGAAATCATGACCATTGCGCTGGCCGCGATCCCAACGGGCAATATCTGGATGCAGGCGGCGGTTCTTGCCATGGTCGGCATTGGCATCACCGTTGCGGTCTATGGCGCGGTGGCGCTGATCGTGAAGGCAGATGATGTCGGTCTCTATCTGGCACAAAACGCCCGCACCGGCGCCATCAAAGGGCTGGGGCGCGGCATTGTGCGGTTCATGCCGTGGTTCATGAAAGCCCTGACCATTGTCGGTACGGCCGCCATGCTCTGGGTCGGCGGCGCGATCATTATCCATGGGCTGGCGGAAATGGCCTGGCACTGGCCGGAACATGTGGTTCATGACTTCCAGCACATTGCCCAGCATTATGTGCCGACCGCACTCTCTGGCTTTGGCGGCTGGCTGGCCAAAACCGTGGTGGAGGCAACCCTTGGCCTGATCTGCGGCCTGTTGCTGCTGCCGATCGTGGCAAAAATCATTGCGCCTCTGATCAGCCGCTTCACCGGCAAATCGGCGCATTAAACCGCTACACCGACCCACAACACTAAAAGGGAGCCCGCAAAGGCTCCCTTTTTCTGTTTCTTTTGGCTGTAAATACTCCGGGGGACGCCCGAAGGGCGGGGGCAGCGCCCCCAAACCCCGGCCGAATTAGCCCAGCAGGTCTTTGACGGTCGCCACGGTGTTGTCCGCAGTGATGCCGAACTTCTCGAACAGCTCGCCTGCGGGGGCCGAGGCACCAAAGCCTGCCATGCCCACAAAGCCCGCTTTCTTTTCCTGGCCGCGCTCGCCCATCAGCAGGCGATCCCAACCGCCGTCGCGGACAGCGGCTTCAATACCAACGCGCACGGGACCTGCGGGCAGGACCTTGCGGCGGTAGGCTTCGTCCTGCGCCAGGAACAGCTCCATGCAGGGCACAGACACAACGCGGGTGCCGATGCCTTGGGCTTCCAGCTTGTCCTTGGCGTCCATCGCAACAGAGACCTCAGACCCGGTCGCCAGCAGGATCACCTGACGCTTGCTCTCGGCCTCGGCCAGCACATAAGCGCCTTTCTCGGTCAGGTTCGACAGCTTGTGCTCGGTGCGCAGCGTCGGCAGGTTCTGACGGGTCAGGGCGATCACGGACGGCGTCTCTTTCGAGGTCAGGGCGATTTCCCAGGCTTCCGCGGTCTCTACCGCATCCGCCGGGCGGAAGGTGTAGGTGTTCGGGGTCGCGCGGCAGATGGCCAGATGCTCAACCGGCTGGTGGGTCGGGCCGTCTTCGCCAACACCGATAGAGTCGTGGGTCATCACAAACACGGTCGGCAGTTTCGACAGGGCCGCCAGACGCATGGCAGGACGCGCGTAGTCGGTGAAGCAGAAGAAGGTGCCGCCATAGGGGCGGATACCACCGTGCAGCGCCATGCCGTTCATTGCCGCCGCCATACCGTGCTCGCGGATGCCCCAGTACACGTAACGACCTTTGCGGTTGTCGGTGTCAAAGATGCCCAAATCACCGGTTTTGGTGTTGTTGGACCCCGTCAGGTCGGCAGAGCCACCCACGGTTTCCGGCATGATCGGGTTGATCGCCGCCAGCGCCATTTCAGAGGCTTTGCGGGTCGCAACAGAGGGTTTTTCCTCCGAAACCTGCTTTTTCAGCGCCTTGACGGTCGCAGACAGTTTCTTCGGGGCCTCCAGCGCAAAGGCGCGGTTGAAGCGGTCCTGCTTCTGGCTGGAGATCTCGGCGAAGCGGGCTTCCCATTCGGCGCGGGCTTCGGCGCCACGGCTGCCGATGGCTTCCCACTGGGCTTTGATGTCGGCGGGCACCTCATAGGGGGCGGCGGTCCAGCCATAGGCGGCTTTGGCGGCGGCCATCTGCTCCGCATCGGTCAGCGCGCCGTGACCTTTGGAGGTGTCCTGTGCCGCGTGACCCAGTGCGATATGGGTTTTGCAGGCGATCATGGACGGCTTCTTGGTCTTCTTCGCGGCCTCAATGGCGGCGTCGATCTCTGCCGGGTTGTGGCCGTCGATTTCCTGCACATGCCAGCCAGACGCTTTGAAACGCTGAACCTGGTTGGTGCGGTCGGACAGGTCAACCGTGCCGTCGATGGTGATGTTGTTGTTGTCCCAGAAGACAATCAGCTTGCCCAGCTGGTGACGACCGGCCAGACCGATCGCTTCCTGAGAGATCCCTTCCATCAGGCAGCCGTCGCCTGCGATCACATAGGTGTTGTGATCAACAATCTTGCGGCCGTATTGCGCGCGCAGCATTTCTTCGGCCATGGCAAAGCCAACCGCGTTGGAGATCCCCTGACCCAGCGGGCCGGTGGTCACTTCAACCGCGTCCAGCAGGAAGTTTTCCGGGTGGCCTGCGGTCAGCGCGCCGGACTGGCGGAAGTTCTTGATCTGGTCGTGGGTGACTTGCGCGTCTCCCATCAGGTAAAGAAGGGAATAGATCAGCATGGAGCCGTGGCCCGCCGACAGGATGAAGCGATCGCGGTCGGCCCATTTGGGGGCGTTGACGTCAAACTTCATGTGCTTTTCAAACAGCACGGTTGCGACGTCAGCCATGCCGATCGGCATGCCGGAGTGGCCGGAGTTCGCGCCAGCAACGGCATCCAGCGTCAGGGCGCGGATTGCCGCGGCTTTGTTCCAATGGTCGGGGTTTTCTGTGCGCAGGGCTGTCAGATCCACTGAACTGTTCCTCTTTGGGGTTTTGTGGTTTGCCGCTGAATAACAGCCTTGCCGCAATTATCAAGCACTGACGCGTTTCCTGAGGGGATCGAAGCGAAGACTCTTCCTCAGGTGGTTGAAAGCGCAATAGCGGTGTTTTAGTGCTTGATGAGCTAACATAGACCCGAAAAGGGCAGTGATTCGTCGTGGTAAAGCCCGGGTTCGAATTGCAAGTCGTTTCGAAAAGAGGCAAAGGTTGCGCCCATGGAGCAGATGGAAGAATTGCAGCGCCGCATTGAAGGCGCGCTAGAACGGATCGGATCCGGGGTCGGCACCTTGCAATCCGGTCAGGCCAGTGCCCTTGCGGCAGCCGAAGAGGCGCGCCAAGCTGCCGAGGCGGCGCTTGCGGACGCACAGGCGCAAGCGGCCGAGGGGCCCGAGGTCGATCCAGCCGAGCTTGCCGATTTGCGCGAGCAGCTGGAAGATGAACAAACCGCCAATGCGCAGCTGAGCGCCCGCAATGATCAATTGCATGGCCGTGTCACCGAGATGGAGCAGAAGGTTGCTGCCGTCGACAAGGTTGACCAGATCGTCGCCATGGAGGCCGAGCTGGAGCTGTTGCGCCATGAGGCAAACAAGGCGCCGGAACCGTCCCCCGAGGCCGAGGCCCTGCGTCAGGAAGTGGCCCGCCTGAAGTCCGACCAGGAAGTCGCGCTGAATCAGGCAGCTGCGGATCGCGACATTCAGCAGGACCGCATTGATGCGTTGGAAGCCAAGCTGCGCGAAGCGGAAGCTGCGATTGCTGAGGCAGCCTCTGCCGGTGAAGAAGCCCCCTCTGATGAGGGCGGAAATGAAATTCTTCTCAATGAAATCAGCGTCCTGCAGGAGCAACTTGCTGCGGCCAATGCCGCGGTTGAGGCCACGCAGGCAGACCCACAGGCGCAGCCTGTTGCAGATGCGGACCCGCTGCATTCAGAGGCGCTGGAAGCGAAGCTTTCGGCGCTCGATGGTGAACTGCAGGCACTGCGCGCGGCCAATGACCAGTTGCGCACCGCCAATGCGGCCTTGCGGGCGGCCAATGCCGAAGGGGTGGGTCAGCCAGAGCTGATCAATCAGGGCCTGGAGGCCGAACTCGAAGGTCTGCGCGCCGCACGTGCCGCCGACAAGGCCGAGGTCGACGCCGTGATTGCCCGGCTGTCGCCGCTGCTGCCCATCTCTGACGCGCCGCATGCGCTTGCGCCCGAAGGGGACACAGAGCTTGCCGCCGTCACCGAAGACCATTCCGCAGGGGAGACTGCATGATGCCGGAAGTAACGATCATGATCGGCGGGCGCGGGTTCGAAGTCTCCTGTCAGGAAGGCGAAGAAAGCTTCCTGCACATGGCGGCCAAGATGCTGGATGATGAGGCGCAGGTTCTCTCGGACCAGATCGGGCGCATGCCCGAAGCCCGGATGCTGTTGATGGCCGGTCTGATGCTGGCCGATAAAACCGCCGCAGTCGAAGACCGAATTCAACAGGTCGAGGCCCAGCTGGCCGAACGCGAGGCCGAAATCGCAGAGCTGCGCGCCGCACCGACACCCGAACCAGAACGGGTTGAAGTTGCGATTGTGCCACCGCAGGTGGAAGAGGCCCTGGCCGCGCTGGCCGAAAAGGCCGAAGCGCTGGCAGAGCAGATTGAGGCAGAGACCGCAGGCTCCCCATCCGCAGATGCCTCCGAAACGGCGGTTGAGTCGGCGTGATTCAGTCGCCGAGTTAGGCGATTTTCTGATCCTGCGCGACAAGTATTGTTTCCAAAATCAGGCCGATCGCAAACGCGGTCGGTCATTGTTTTTTTGACCAACGTCCGCAGCGCGTTAAACCGGTTGCCCCCTCAGAAACACTGACGAAAGCGGGATATATTCTATCGAAACTGTTTGAAGTCAGTTGGATTTGCGGCATATTTGCGGCAAAATTTTGTTAAAGGACTTTCAAATATGGGACCGCTTTTCTTCCTGAGCCTCGCGCTGATCGGCGCAGGCGTCGTAGCTGCAACCAATGATGATGAAGATACATCCAGTTCTGTAGACTCTTCTGATCCCTCAGCAGATCGCGACGTTCGACAGATCGAAGGCAGCAGCAACGCGGACTTTCTGGCAGGCACCGATGGCAGCGAGCGGATCGACGGGCGGCAGGGCCATGACACGATTGTTGCTGGGTGGGGGGACGACACCGTAAGCGGTGGTTTTGGTCAGGACCAATTGTTTGGCGGTGACGGCGACGACTGGCTGAATGGTGATGACTGGCATGACACGCTCGAAGGCGGCAACGGGGGCGACATTCTGGAAGGTGGGAACGGCAATGACTCTCTTCTGGGGGAAAGTGGTGACGATATCCTTTTGGGTGGCAATGGTCTCGACACACTGGAAGGTGGCTTTGGTGAAGATTTCCTCGAGGGGGGTGTTGGCGCTGATGTCTTGAATGGCGGCGAGGGTCGCGATTTTGTCTTCGGAGGCGCGGGCTCTGACACACTGAATGGTGGCGATGACCGGGATCTTCTCTTTGGTGGTGAAACGTTGCGTGAGCTGACGGTCGAAGAAATCAATAGCGTTATGGCCGGAGGTGACTTTCCCTTAGATGCAACCGAAAACCCCCTGGATACAACTCCGGACTCGTTGAACGGTGGGAATGGTGACGACGTGATGCTGCTGCAAATTGGGGATACAGCAACGGGTGGCGCAGGCAGTGACCTGTTTATAAGCACAATCAACGGGTCGCTCGAGGATCTGGAAGCGATTACCGTCACTGATTATAATGTGTCAGAAGACTTCATCCAGATCGTAATGGCATCGACAGACGTGGCCTCAGACTACACAATCGAGGCTGACGGAGCGACGGGTAATGCCAACGTTATCTTTGATGGTCAGGTGGTTATGGTTGTTGAAGGCGGTGCTGCGACACTCACCAATGTGGCGCAATTGAACCTGATCTATTGATCTGCTCAAGATGCCCCGGTTCCCCTAAAAAAGGGGGAAGATGGGGTGCTGATGAAACAAAGGCCCACCAATTTGGCGGGCCTTTTTCTGTTCTTCGAAGCGGTGTTTCAGGCCGCGTGCCTTTGCCTTACTGGGCGTTGGCTTCGCGGATTTTGTCAGCGGCGTCTTTGTTGAAAGCAACGCCATTGTCTTCGAACATGGTGTCCAGTTCGCCGGAGAGGGTCATCTCGGTGACAATATCGCAGCCGCCGACAAATTCGCCTTTGACGTAAAGCTGCGGGATGGTCGGCCAGTCGGAGTAGTCCTTGATGCCCTGGCGGATCTCTTCGTCGGCCAGAACGTTTACATCAGAGTAGTCCAGCCCGATGTAGTTCAGAACGCCAGCCACACGCGAGGAGAAGCCACATTGCGGCATGTCCTTGGTGCCCTTCATAAACAGCACAACATCAGCAGCTTTTACGATTTCGTCGATACGATTATTCACGTCGGTCATGTTCTTTCCTCTCGGTCTCGGCGCCGTTTTCTTTCGACCCGGATATAGGGGAGCAGTTTTAGAAATGTAAGCCCGGCAAGCAGAGCAATGGCAGTGATTGCCGTAAAGAAGTTGCTCATTCTGGCGCTTTGGTGGTCAGGGCCAGTGCGTGGAGCTCGCCATCCGAGCCGTCCATCTTGCCTTTGAGGGCTGCATAGACCGCACGCTGTTGTTGCACGCGGTTTTTGCCACGGAAGCTTTCATCCACCACAACGGCCGACATATGCACCCCGTCGGAGCCGCCGACCTGGATGTCTGCATCTGGGAAGGTTTCGCGCAGCAGCGCTTCGATTTCATGGGCCTGCATGGGCATCTGTTGTGTCCTTATAACTGGTTGGTCAAAATGTAGGGCCCATGCGCGGCCTCTGCAAGCCGGATTAGCGTGTGCGCGTCACGTAAGGGGCCAGTTGCGGGACGAACTCTGGCACGCGGGCCAGGGCGTCTTGCACCTCGGGTTCTTCAAAATCCCAGATCGAGCCATCCTCTTCCGGACACAGCGCCCGCATCAGCGCATGGCATTCTGCGCGCAAGTTATCGGGGATTGGCAGGCTTGCGGCCTCGCGCAGGATCAAGAGCGCCTCGTGGATGGGGCGCAGCACGCGCAGGGCGTGGGTCATATAGGTCAGGAGGTCTTCGTCCTCGCGCCAGGTTTCGCCGTCAAACAGCTCTTGGGTCACCCGCTGGCCAGCGCCAGCGCAGGAATAAGCCACGCAGCCGGAAAAACCGCGTTTGGTCAGGTCGCAGTGCTGGGAACAGCCAAAATCGGCGTCATTGAGATGCGGGCAGGGCGCGTCTGCATCTTTGTTGATGGCAAACTCGTCCCCTTTGTCAAAAGGGTAGGCCACGCAACACAGGCCCGCACAGCGGGCGCAGTCATGGGCCAGCTCGGGGAGATCCGGCTGGCCCAATGGTGTCATATCAGGCAACTGCAGCCTGGAAGCTCTGGCGGAAGATCTGGCTCAGCTCTTCCAGCGGGGCTTCAGAGGTGCCGAACTTCACCGCATCACCGCCGAACTTGCCGACTGTTGCGATGGTCACGCCCGCCTGACCGGCTGCGATCATCAGCGCTTCGGCCTGATCAAAGTTACAGGCCACAAGATAGCGCGCCTGATCTTCGCCAAACAGGGTGGGCGTGTCGCCTGCATCCAGCTGGACGCCAACGCCTGCGGCTTCGGCCATTTCAAAGGCCGCCAGCGCCAGACCGCCGTCACCAAGGTCGGTGCAGGCTTTGATGTTCTGGACGTTGTTACGGATGAAATCACCGTGCAGCTTCTCGGCCGCCAGATCGACGGCAGGTGCGTCACCTTCTTCGCGGTTGAACACCTCGGCCAGCAGGGCGGATTGACCCAGATGACCTTCGGTGGTGCCAACCAGCAGCGCCACGTGGCCGTCGCGGACCTCGCCCAGGATCGGCTCTTCGTCTGCCGCCACCAGACCCACGGCGCCAATGGTCGGGGTCGGCAGGATGCCTTTGCCGTCGGTCTCATTATACAGAGACACGTTGCCGGACACGATCGGCATGTCCAGCGCGGCCACGGCCTCACCAATGCCTTTCAGCGCGCCGACGAACTGGCCCATGATCTCGGGCTTCTCTGGGTTGCCAAAATTCAGGTTGTCGGTGGTCGCCAGCGGCTTTGCACCAACTGAAATCAGGTTGCGGTAGGCTTCGGCCACGGCCTGTTTGCCCCCCTCAACCGGGTTCGCCTTGACGTAGCGCGGGGTCACATCCGAGGTGAACGCCAGCTTTTTGTCGGTGCCATGGACGCGGATCATACCGCCGCCCAGACCGGGTCGGCGCGCGGTGTCGCCCATGACGGTGGTGTCATATTGTTCATAGACCCACTGTTTGGCGGCGTAGTTCGGCGTTGCGATCAGCGCCTTCAGACCGTCAATCGCATCAAGGCCCGGCACGGAGTCGGGATCCAGCGGCTCTTGCGCCGGGGTTTCGACCCAGGGGCGGTCGTATTCGGGCGCGGAGGAGGACAGCTTGGACAGCGGCAGGTCGGCTTTGACCTCGCCATTGTGGACGATCAGGAAGCGGTCTTCGGCAATGGTTTCACCGACGATGGCGAAATCCAGATCCCATTTGACAAACACGGCCTTGGCTTCGGCTTCGAGTTCCGGCTTCAGAACCATCAGCATGCGTTCCTGAGATTCCGACAGCATCATCTCGTAAGCTGTCATGTTCTCTTCGCGCTGCGGCACGTCTTCGAGGTTCAGCTTGACGCCCAGACCGCCTTTGTCGCCCATTTCCACGGCCGAGCAGGTCAGACCTGCGGCGCCCATGTCCTGGATCGAGATCACAGCGCCGGTCTGCATCAGCTCCAGCGTGGCTTCCATCAGGCGTTTTTCCGTGAAGGGGTCACCAACCTGAACGGTGGGGCGTTTTTCCTCGATGGTGTCGTCAAATTCTGCCGACGCCATAGTCGCACCACCCACGCCGTCACGGCCGGTTTTGGCGCCAAGGTAGACCACCGGCATGCCAACGCCGCTTGCGGCCGAGTAGAAGATGCTATCGGTTTTTGCCAGACCCGCCGCAAAGGCGTTGACCAGACAGTTGCCATTGTAGGCCTCGTGGAAGCGCACTTCGCCACCGACGCAAGGCACACCAAAGCAGTTGCCATAGCCGCCGACACCTTCGACCACGCCGTTCACAAGCTGGCGGGTCTTATGGTGCTCGGGCACGCCGAACGACAAAGAGTTCATGGAGGCCACGGGACGTGCGCCCATGGTGAACACATCACGCAAAATGCCGCCAACACCGGTGGCGGCACCTTGGTAGGGTTCAATGTAGGAGGGGTGGTTGTGGCTTTCCATCTTGAAGACGACCGCGTCGCCATCGCCGATATCCACGATGCCTGCGTTCTCGCCCGGACCACAAATAACCTGCGGGCCATCGGTCGGCAGAGTGCGCAGCCATTTCTTGGACGACTTATAGGAACAATGTTCGTTCCACATAGCCGAGAAAATACCGAGCTCGGTGAAGGTCGGTTCGCGACCAATAATATCGAGAATGAGCTGGTATTCATCGGGTTTCAGCCCGTGATTTTCAATCAGCTCGGGCGTGATGGCTGGATCCTGCATGGCGCTTGGCGGCCCCCTGGTAATTTGGGATGTCGTTGGTGACATCGCTTGATACGTGCGCGCCTTCTAGAGGAAAGATGCCCGCGGGGGAAGATGGTTTGAAAAACCTATGTGACAGTAAGGGGTTGATTTGCGTTTCGCCTGAAATTTGATCATTTGCGTGGTATTTGCGCACTTCTACCAAATGGTAAGGCCGGAAACCCGCTCTTTACGCAGGGGGAGGTCAATTTTCTGGGGCGATGTGCTTGCGCCCCGCAGCCTGTATCGGTTTTGTGACACCGAACAGCGGCCCCTTTGGTTTTGCCACAGAAAAACAACGCGCCCGTGACATCAGTCCGCAAGCGCGCAATAGGCAAAAAAAAGGCCGAGCACTAAGCTCGGCCGAAGTCCAACAGGGAGGTATGAAGAGCAGCGCTAGCTGCCGTCTTCAAAAATGCATTTAGGCATTCCCTTTGCGCCTCGCAAGGTTTTCCAGCCCATGAACGCGTCATTCCTGCTATGCGTTCTGCGCATGGCACACGTGGGGCAGCCCAGCATTGGCTGCATGGCTGCGGCCGAGGCGCGTGCTTGTGGGCGTGAGACCCGCTCGGAACGGCAGCGTGCGCCTTCTTTTGTGTCCGGCAATTGCGTCAGGTGGTATTGGTCGATCGCGCAAGCCACACCGTGGCGCCGCCACAGCGCGCATCTTCGACCACGTGCTGGACAACCTCGAAGCCGTATCGGTGCAATAAAGATCGGTATTCGGCGGCATCAAGGCTGGCGTGGTACAGGGGCTCTCCTGCCAGGTCTCCGATGGCCTCGCCCTGTGCTGGGCCGCTGGTGAACATCAATGCAGCGCCCGGTGCGGCGTGTTGCGCAAAGACGTCAAACATCCGCCGCTGGTCGTCTGGGGTAAGGTGAAAGAAGCTGTGCCAGGCAAGGACGCCATCAAATCGCCGATCCAGCCGCAGGGTGCGCATGTCCGCGATCAGCCATTGCGCATCGGGGAGCGTGGTGCCTGCGATTGCGATGAGCTCTGGTGACGTGTCGACCCCAGTTACACAGGCCCCTTGCCCTGACAGATATTCCGCCATCGGAGAACCGGACCCGCAGCCGATGTCCAAAACCGAAGGAGAGGGCGGCAGGAGGTCCAGAAAGGGCGCAAGCCAAACACGTTCCCAAAGCGACGTGCCACGTTGGCCGACCCATGTCAGCGCGTGGGTCTGGTACAGTTCAATGATACGGTCAGCGTCTTTCGTCATGGTTTGGTCCATGCGATGAGGCTGCGCAACCGGTCAAAGGATCCACGACAGGCTCCGCGAAACAGCGCCGCCCACCAACAGATCGAAACGCAACTCTGTGATCGAGGGGAAAAGGGGAAGATCAGATCTTCCCCAGTTCTTTCATATGCTTGCGGTGTGCGATGATTTCGTTTTGCACAAAATCCCGGAACGCGGCGATGCGCTGTGAATGGCGCAGCTCTTCTGGGTAGGCCAGATAGACCGGCACCGGGTTGGTGTCCTCTTCGGGGAAAACCTGAACCAGATCCGGGAAATCTTCGGTCACATAATCGGGCAGAACGCCAATGCCGAGGTCATGGATGACCCCCTGAAGCACGCCGAAATAGTTGTTCACCGACAGAACCGACCCCGGTTTGTGGGTCATCAGCTTCTGCACCAAGGTCGAGGCAGACCCCACCTGCGCGGCCTGAAGGCTCTGGCTGATCAGGCGGTGGTTTTTGATTTCCTCGACGTCCTGCGGATGGCCATGCTTGTCCAGATAATCCTTGGACGCATAAAGGCGCATCTGCACGGTCATCAGCCGCTTGCGGATCAGGTCCGCCTGGCTGGGTTCCTTCATGCGGATCGCCACATCGGCCTCGCGCATGGGCAGGTCCAGCACCCGTTCTTCCAGCATCAGATCGATTTTCAGATGCGGGTATTGTTCATAAAGCTTGGTCAGGCGCGGGGCCAGCCATAGCGTGCCAAAGCCGGTTGTTGTAGTCACACGCAGTTCGCCAAACACACCTTCTTCGCTGTCGCGAATACGGGCAGAGGCGCTTTCCAGCCGTTTGGACATGGTCTGGGTGGCCTCGAACAACAGCTCGCCCTGTTCGGTCAGGATCAGACCGCGCGCATGGCGATGGAACAGGGTGGCGTTGAGGCTTTCCTCAAGTCCCCTGATTTGGCGACTCACCGCCGATTGCGACAAGTTCAACTTGTCGCCTGCATGAGTGAGGCTACCCGCGTCCGCCACCGCGTGGAAAATCCTCAGCTTGTCCCAATCCATCTCTGCCTCTTTTGCTGCTTGGATCAAAGTATATGATTTTCATGTAAACTTTCAAACCCAACCGGCGCTTTGACGCGCGTCAGGAGAGAATTTTCTAGACAGGTCAACAATTGTGACCCATATTGGATCCAATATAGCGCGCACATCACGGCAGAGGAGGGCCCGATGAGCAAGCCAGAGATTACACTCAATGACCGATATGATTTAGGCAAAGACCATATTTTGCTGAACGGCACGCAGGCGCTGGTGCGCTTGATGTTGATGCAGAAGGCCCGCGACGTGGCCGCCGGGCTGGACACCGCAGGGCTGGTGACCGGCTATCGCGGATCGCCGCTGGGTGCGGTGGACATGCAGATGCAGCGGGCCCAAAAGCAGCTGACAGCGTCCAATGTCACTTTTCAGTACGGGCTGAACGAAGACCTTGCCGTCACCTCGATCTGGGGGGCGCAGCAGGCGGAAATCCGCGGCGAGGGCAAACACGACGGGGTTTTTGGCCTGTGGTATGGCAAGGGGCCGGGCGTGGACCGATCCGGCGATGCGCTGCGCCATGCGAATATGGCGGGCTCGTCCAGACACGGCGGCGTGCTGGTTGCGATGGGCGATGACCACACCGGCGAAAGCTCTACGGTTTTGCACCAATCCGAATGGTCGCTTCTGGATTGCTATTTGCCGATCCTCAGCCCCGCTGGGGTGCAGGAAATTTTGGACTACGGCATCTATGGCTATGCTTTGTCTCGGTTTTCCGGGCTTTGGGTTGGGCTGAAGACGATGAAAGACACGGTGGAGGTCACATCCGTTGTCGATGGCCGCCCGGACCGGGTTGAGCTGGTCACGCCGGAATTTGACATGCCCGAAGACGGGCTGAACATTCGTCTGGACGATGACCGCTTCCGACAGGAAGCCCGCATTATCGATTACAAACGCTTTGCAGCCGAAGCCTTCAGCCATGCCAATAAGATGGACAAACGCGTCTGGGGCAAGCCCGGTGCCAAGATCGGTTTTGTGGCGGCGGGCAAGAACTGGCTGGATCTGGTTCACGCGCTAAGCCTTTTGAACATCGACGAAAACATGGCCGAACGTCTGGGCATTACCACCTATAAGGTGGGTCAGACCTGGCCGATGGACATGAAGGGCTTCCACGACTGGGCCGAGGGGCTCGATCTGATTGTGGTGGTCGAAGAAAAGCGTAAATTGATCGAGATCCAGATCAAAGAAGCCATCTTTGATGACCGCCGCGGCCGCCGGGTCTATGGCTGGTACAAAGGCGGCGCGGGGGCCATGCACCGCGAGGAACTGTTCCCAACCAAATACGCGCTCGACCCCATTATGATCGCTGAAAAATTGGGCGGCATCCTCATCGAGGAAGGCCGCGACAGCGAGGCGATCCAGGCCGGGCTTGCGAAACTCTCCGAGGCGCGCCGCGCCGACAATGCCGAAGAAATCGCCGCGCGGATGCCGCATTTCTGTTCGGGCTGTCCGCATAATTCCTCGACGCGCCTGCCGGAGGGCAGCCGCGCCTATGCGGGGATTGGCTGTCATTTCATGGTCCAGTGGATGGACCGCGACACGGTGGGCTGCACCCATATGGGGGGCGAGGGCGTCAATTGGGTCGGCGAAGCGCCGTTTTCCAAACGCAAACATGTGTTCCAGAACCTCGGGGACGGGACCTACAACCACTCGGGCGTTCAGGCCATTCGGGCCGCTTTGGCCGAAGGCACGAATATCACATACAAAATCCTGTTTAATGACGCGGTTGCCATGACCGGCGGGCAGGGCAATGAGGGCGGGCTGACCGCTGACCGGATTGCCCGCGAACTCAAAGCGATGGGCGTTGCCCATCTGACCGTAGTCTACGACGAAAAAGAAGACATCGATCAGACGCAGTTCCCCAGCGGTGTGCCGTTCAAAGAACGCGCCGATATGCTGTCGGTCCAGCGCGAGATGGAGCAGGTGGAGGGCGTGTCCGTCATTCTCTATATCCAGACCTGCGCGGCCGAAAAACGCCGCCGGCGTCGCAAGGGGCTGTTCCCGGACCCCGACCAGCGCGTGTTTATCAACACGGACGTCTGCGAGGGCTGTGGCGATTGCGGGGTGCAGTCGAACTGCGTGTCGATTGTCCCCAAAGAAACCGAACTGGGCACCAAACGGGCCATTGATCAATCCAGCTGCAACAAGGATTTCTCCTGCGTCAACGGGTTTTGCCCCTCGTTCCTAACGGTAGAGGGGGCGAAGGTGCGCAAGGAAGCCACGGCAAGCCTTGACCTGCCAGAGATGCCAGAACCCACCCTACCGACGATCACTGGCACCCATAATGTTGTGCTGACCGGCGTGGGCGGCACGGGCGTTGTGACCATTGGTGCGGTGCTCGCGCAGGCCGCACAGATTGACGGCAAAGGTGTCGGCATGATGGAGATGGCTGGCCTTGCCCAAAAGGGCGGCGCGGTGCACATCCATTGCCGCATTGCCAATGCGCCCGAAGACATCAGCGCCATTCGCGTGGCCACCGGAGAGGCGCACGCGCTGATCGGTGGGGATCTGGTGGTAAGCGCAGGGGCCAAGACCATCGGCCTGATGGCCACCGGCCAGACGGGGGCTGTGGTGAACAGCCATGAAATCATCACCGGCGAATTTACCCGCAACCGTGATTTCTCTTTGCCGAGCGACCGTTTGCAGCTGGCGCTTCAGGCGCGGCTGCGCGATCGGCTGGCTATGTTTGATGCGTCGGAACTGGCCCGGATCACCATGGGCGACAGCATCTTTTCCAATATGATGATCTTTGGCGCGGCCTGGCAGCAGGGGCTGGTGCCTGTCACCGGCGACGCCATCCGCGACGCGATCACTTTGAATGGTGCTGCTGTAGATCGCAATCTGCGCGCCTTTGAGATCGGTCGCTGGGCGGTGCTTTACCCAGAAGAGGCGGCAAAAGTGCTGGCGCCGTCAGTGCTGGAGTTGCCCAAAACCATTGATGACCAGATCGCCTTCCGCCGGGATCAGCTGATCCAATACCAGGGGGGCGGGCTTGCCCGTCGCTTTGACAGGCTGCTGGCCAAAGTCAGCGACCCGGATCTGCGTCTGTCCGTGGCAAAAGGCTACCACAAGCTGTTGACCTATAAGGATGAATACGAGGTCGCGCGCCTGCTTCTGAGCAGCCGTGAAAAGGCTGAGGCGGAATTTGAGGGGGATCTGAAAATCTCTTTCAACCTTGCGCCGCCGATGCTGGGGGGCAAGGACGCCAATGGGCGGCCGAAAAAGCGCCGCTTTGGTCCGCGCACGGAAACCCTGTTCAAACTGCTGGCGCGCCTCAAGGGGCTACGGGGCACGCCGCTTGATATTTTCGGCTACACTCAGGAACGCAAGATGGAGCGCGCGCTGATCAAACAGTTCGAGGCCGACATGCAGGAATGGCTGGACAAGGCCAAAGATCCCGAGGCCTTGAAAGCGCTGGCAGAACTGCCGCTGCAGATCCGTGGTTTTGGCCCGGTCAAACAGGCGTCGGAACTGGAAGCCGCCAAACGTCGTGAGGAAATTCTGCTGCGTTTGCGAACACCTGCCAACCCCTTGCAGGAGGCCGCAGAATAACAAATTGGGACCCCAAAGGTTAAGGGTCCGGTCTGGTGGGATTGTGGACTTCCCATAGTGTCATCTTTATATTACATGGACCGGAAAGCGCCGCCGCCTGTGCTGTTTGTGCGGGCGGCGCATGCCATTACCTCGGTTGGTTCCACCGTGTGCCGCCGCCTTTACGGAGACAACATCCAGATGCCTTCGGGTCGCCAGATCGCTCGCGAAATCTCATATGCTCACTCCGCCGCAACCCGGCCCGGGCGTTTCATGATCCGCCTGATGGAGAACTCCACCGGGCGTCTGCGTCTTATCAAACGGGCCAGAGGCTATGAAAAAGAGGTCGCGGAAGGCGGGGATTTCTGGGAAATCATCATTCGCCGCTATGGTCTGACACTGGATGTGATCGGCGGCAGCCTTGACAATATCCCCAAGGACAAGCCGGTCATTCTGATCGCAAACCACCCTTATGGGATTTTGGATGGCATGATGCTGGGCTATATTCTGTCCAAGACCCGCCCTGATTTCCGCATTCTGGCGCATCAGGTGTTTCGCAAGGCCGAAGACCTGAACAAGGTGATCCTGCCGATCTCTTTTGATGAGACCAAAGAAGCCATGCGCACCAACCTTGCCACCCGCAAGGAGGCGCTGAACTATCTGGCCGATGGCGGCGCGATCGGGATCTTTCCGGGCGGCACGGTGTCGACCGCGGCCAAGCCGTTTTCGCATCCGATGGATCCGGGCTGGCGTGGCTTTACCGCGCGGATGGTTGGCAAATCGGATGCCGTTGTGGTGCCGCTGTTCTTTGAAGGGCACACCTCGCGCCTGTTCCAGATCGCCTCGCATCTGCATTCGACCCTGCGCATGGGTCTTCTGATCAAAGAGTTCAAAAAACGCGTCGACACCCCGGTCAAAGTGGTGGTGGGCGAGCCCATCGGCCGTGACGTTTTGGACCCGCTGGCCAAGGACAGCAAACAGATGATGGATTTCCTGCGCAAAGCGACGTATGACCTGTCCCCGAAACCGCTCAAATCCTATGACTACGGATACGAGTTCGAGGACAAGCACCGCGCCTGAGGCGGGGCTTCTGAAGGCAGATAAAATGGCAGTTGGTATTTTTGATTCCGGCCTCGGGGGGCTTACGGTCCTCGACGCGGCCCAGAAACATCTCCCGGATGTGGATTTCCTCTATTACGGGGACAATGCCCGCGCGCCTTACGGGGTGCGGGACGCCGAAGACGTGTTCCAGCTGACCAACCAAGCCGTGCATCAAATGTGGGACATGGGTGCCAATCTGGTGATCCTGGCCTGCAACACCGCCTCTGCCGCCGCCCTGCGCCGGATGCAGGAAGCCGGCGTGCCCGAAGGCAAGCGGGTTCTGGGGGTGTTTGTGCCCCTGATCGAGGCGCTCACCGAGCGCAACTGGGGCGACAACTCCCCCCCGCGCGAGGTCGAGGTCAAACATGTGGCGCTGTTTGCCACACCGGCAACCGTGTCCAGCCGGGCGTTCCAGCGCGAACTGGCGTTCCGCGCCATTGGCGTGGACGTCGAAGCCCAGGCCTGCGGTGGTCTGGTGGATGCCATTGAAGATGGCGATATGATCCTGGCCGAAGCGCTGGTCAAAAGCCATGTGGACGCGCTGCTGCGCAAGATGCCAAAACCGCAGGCGGCCATTCTTGGCTGCACCCATTACCCGCTGATGGAAGAGGCCTTCCAGAACGCCCTGGGCGACGACGTCAAAGTGTTCTCGCAGGGCAACCTCGTGGCCCAAAGCCTTGGCGATTACCTCAAACGCCACCCCAACATGCTGGGCACCGGCGAAGCAGGCTATTACACCACCGGTGACCCGACCCGGGTCAGCACCCGCGCGACCCAGTTTCTGCGACGAGAAATCACCTTTAAGAAAGCCTGAATAAGGCCCTTTAAGGACCTGATTTTGAACGATATTCCCTCAAGTGAGGATCCCGATATGACCCATAATGTGGCAATCCTTGGCGCTTCTGGCTACACCGGCGCTGAACTGGTGCGGCTGATCAGCCAGCATCCCGACATCCAAATCGCAGCGCTGGCCGCAGAACGTAAAGCGGGCATGGAAATGGCCGATGTCTTCCCGCATCTGCGCCACCTGAGCCTGCCGACCCTGTGCAAAATCGGTGAGATTGATTTCTCCACGATCGATCTGTGTTTCTGCGCGCTGCCGCATAAGACCAGCCAAGAGGTCATTTCGGCCCTGCCTGCGGATCTGAAGATCGTCGATCTGTCCGCCGATTTCCGTCTTTCCGACCCCGAGGAATACGAGAAATGGTACGGCAACCCGCATTCCGCAGTCGAGATGCAGAAAGAAGCCGTCTACGGTCTGACCGAGTTTAACCGCGAGGCCATCGCCAATGCACGTCTGGTGGCGGGCACCGGCTGTAATGCGGCCACCGGTCAGTTCGTGCTGCGCCCGCTGATTGCAGCGGATGTGATTGATCTGGATGACATTATCCTCGACATGAAATGCGCCGTCTCTGGCGCCGGCCGCGCGCTCAAGGAAAACCTTCTGCACGCCGAACTGAGCGAAGGCTACAACGCCTATGCGCTTGGCAGCACGCACCGGCATCTGGGTGAATTTGACGAACAGTTTTCTGCGATTGCCGGCCGCCCGGTAAAGGTGCAGTTCACCCCGCATCTGCTGCCGGTGAACCGGGGCATTCTGGCGACCACCTATGTCAAAGGCGACGCCAAGGCGATCTATGCGGCGCTGGAAGCGGCCTACAAAGACGAACCCTTTGTGGAACTGCTGCCCTTTGGTCAGGGCCCCAGCACCCATAATGTGCGCGGATCGAACTTTGTCCACATTGGGGTGGCTGAAGACCGGCTCGAGGGCCGCGCGATTGTTATTGCGGCGCTGGACAACCTGACAAAAGGTAGCAGCGGTCAGGCCTTGCAGAACGCAAACCTGATGTTAGGTCTAGAAGAGACCGCGGGCCTGATGATGGCGCCGCTGTTCCCCTAAACCCGCATCAGCCAGCGAAAGGCGCGCCAGATGAAGACCCTCAAAAAGCAACGCCGCATTCAGGTTCTGGCTTTGACAGCGGTGGCGCTGGTCACGGCGACGGTTCTGATCGGCTATGCCATGCGGGACGGCATCAACTTCTTCCGCTCGCCCTCTCAGGTGATGGAAGAAGCGCCGCAGCCAAACGAGGTCTTCCGCCTGGGCGGTCTGGTTGAGGAAGGTTCGATCATTCGCGGGCAGGGCGAAACCGTGTCTTTCTCTGTCACCGATGGTGGGGCGACGGTTGCGGTGACCTTTACCGGCGTGCTGCCCGATCTCTTTGCCGAAAACCAGGGCATGATCGGCACGGGGCGCTATGTGAATGGTGTCTTTGAGGCGACCGAGATCCTCGCCAAACATGACGAGACCTATATGCCCAAAGAGGTCGCGGACGCGTTGAAAGAACAAGGCGTGTTCAAGCCCGATAGCTAATCGCCATCTCAGCTACACTTCGGCGCCTCGCACATTGCGGGGCGTTTTGCGTTTTGACGTGTTGCGGGGGCAGCGCGCGGGCTGGTGACGGGGCTTAAGGCGGAATTTGGCAGACTGCCGGGCAGGGAGCCTGTCAGGAGCCAAACAGATGTCAAACCCCATAGACCCACGCCAGATCGCACAGGAGATCATTGCCCGTGAAGGTGGCTATGTGAACGACCCCGATGATCCGGGCGGGGCGACCAACCACGGCGTGACCATTCACACGATGCGGCGGCTGGGTCTGGATCTGACGCGCGACGGTCAAATCGATGCGCGCGACGTGCGGCGTCTGACCCGCAAACAGGCCGAGGAGATTTTTCTGCGTGACTATTTCTTTGCGCCGCGTCTCGACCTGTTGCCAGAACCGCTGCAAGCGACGGTGTTTGACATGCAGGTCAACGCAGGTCGCCAAGCGGTGCGGCTGCTCCAGCGATTGTTGCGCGACATGGGCTATGACCTTGCGATTGATGGCCAGATGGGTCCGCAGACCGCGCGCGCTGCCCATGCAGCGGCAGGGGTGGATGCGATGGCTTTGGTGGATGCCTATGGGATTGCCCGGCGGAACTATTACTTTGACCTCGCCGACCGGCGCCCGCCGATGCGCAAATACGCCCGCAGCCGGTCCGGGGGCAAAGGGGGCTGGATTACGCGTGCGGAAAGCTTCATCTCCGACCGCTATCACCTGAGCAAGCCCGCCTTTGATCAACGCGTCCGCAAATGGGGAAGTTAACATGTTGTCAATGATTTGGAAGGCGTTCTTGGGGCAGGAGGCGCAGGGTTTGCGCCAGACCATTGAGGTCTTTCGTGAAAACGCCGAACAGGCCGCCGGTCGCGATCATGCCCTGCAACAAGCCGCGCTTGCGCAGCTGGCGGCAGAGTTCACCCACCCCCGCAAAGGCTGGTTTGAACGGCTGATGGACGGCATAAATCGTCTGCCGCGTCCGATGATGGCGCTGGGAACGCTGGGGTTGATGGTGGCCGCGATGGGCGACCCGCATTGGTTTGCCAGCCGTATGCAGGGTCTTGCCTTGGTGCCAGAGCCGCTGTGGTGGTTGCTGGGTATCGTGGTGTCGTTTTACTTTGGCGCGCGGGTACAGGTGAAATCACAGGAATTTCACCGCAGCATGGCCGCCGATCTGGCGCGGGCACCCCGGGTTCTCGCGCAGATTTCACAGGCGCAAGAGAACCGCAGAGCTGTGTCAGAACCTACGCAAAACCCCGCGCTAGAGGACTGGAAAACGGCAGCCGGGGAAAGCCATTAAAAGACACCCCTGCGGCTGCAGGACGCAAGCAATTGCCATTGGCGGTCTTGGCCCAACGGGATATATCTCGATTTATGATTACAGAATTCGGTCACTTCGCCCTCATCCTCGCCTTTATCATTGCGATTGTGCAAATGGTCGTTCCAATGGTCGGCGCGCAGATGCGCTGGCCCGGCTGGATGGCTGTGGCCGAACCGGCGGCCCAAGCGCAGTTCCTGTTCACCGCCTTTGCCTTTGGCGCGTTGATGTGGGCCTTTGTCACCTCGGATTTCTCGGTGCAGCTGGTGGTGCTGAACAGCCATTCGGCCAAGCCGATGCTTTACAAGATCTCTGGCACATGGGGCAATCACGAGGGCTCCATGCTCTTGTGGGTGCTGATTGTCAGCCTGTTTGGCGCAGCCGCCGCCATGACCGGGGGCGGTTTGCCGCCGCGCCTGAAAGCGCGCGTGCTGAGCGTGCAGGCCGCAATTGGCGTGGCGTTTTTTGCCTTTATCCTGTTCACCTCCAATCCCTTTGTGCGCGTGGATGTGCCGCCCTTTGACGGTCAAGATCTGAACCCGCTGTTGCAGGACCCCGGTTTGGCCTTCCATCCGCCGTTTCTGTATCTGGGGTATGTCGGGCTTTCGATGGCGTTCTCTTTTGCCGTGGCCGCCTTGATCGAAGGCCGTGTGGACGCCGCTTGGGGCCGTTGGGTGCGCCCGTGGACGCTGGCGGCCTGGGTGTTTCTGACCATCGGTATCGCGCTGGGGTCGTGGTGGGCCTATTACGAGCTGGGCTGGGGCGGGTTCTGGTTCTGGGACCCGGTCGAAAACGCCTCTTTCATGCCCTGGCTTCTGGCCGCTGCGCTGCTGCATTCGGCGATTGTGGTGGAAAAACGCGAAGCCCTCAAAAGCTGGACCATTCTGCTGGCGATCCTCGCCTTTGGCTTTTCGTTGATCGGCACGTTTATTGTGCGGTCGGGTCTGCTGACCTCGGTCCACGCCTTTGCCAATGACCCGGAACGGGGGATTGTTATTCTGGTGATCCTCGCCGTCTTTACCGGCGGGGCGCTGACCCTGTTTGCCATGCGCGCACAGGCGATGGAGGCCAAGGGCGTCTTTGGCATGGTCAGCCGCGAAAGCGCGCTGGTGGCCAATAACCTGCTGCTGGCCGTCAGCTGCTTTGTGGTCTTTGTTGGCACGCTCTGGCCGGTGGTGGCGGAAATGGCCTTTGGCCGCAAACTGTCGGTGGGCGCGCCGTTCTTTGATGCGGCGTTCACACCCTTCATGGTGCTGCTCGGTCTGCTGTTGCCGGTTGGGGCAATGATCCCGTGGAAACGCGGCAAGCTGGGGCAGACCGCGTGGAAGCTGCGCTATGGCTTTATGCTGGCGCTGGCGCTTGCGGGTCTGGCTTGGGCGATGCAGTCGGGCCGCAGCCTGCTGGGGCCTGTGGGCCTGTTTCTTGGAGCTTGGGTGACCTTTGGCGCGCTGCTGGATCTGTGGAGCCGCACCGGAAAATCCGGTGCCGCGCGTCTGCTGCGTCTGCCGCGTGCCGACTGGGGCAAAGCCACCGCGCATATTGGCCTTGGCGTCACCATCTTTGCCATTGCGGGCCTGACCGCCTGGCAGCAAGAGGACATCCGCGTCGCCATGCCGGGTGAACCGTTCGAGGTCGGCGGTTATCAGATGACCCTGCGCGATGTGGTGCAGGAACGCGGGCCGAACTATTTCTCGACCAAGGGGATTGTTGAGGTCACGCGAGGAGGGCGCGAGGTGGCGGTTCTGACCCCCGAAAAGCGCGTCTACCCGGTGGCGCAGATGCCCACCACCGAGGCCGCGATTGATTATCGCTTTAGCCGCGACCTTTACGTGGTGATCGGGGATGCGCAGGACAACGGCGGCTGGACCATGCGCACCTATATCAAACCCTTTGCCAACTGGATCTGGGGTGGATGCGCGCTGATGGCGCTTGGGGGCTTCCTGAGCCTCAGCGACCGCCGCTTTCGCGTTGCCGCTGGTGCGCGCAAAACATCGGCCAAAGGGGTGCCTGCGGAATGAAACGCTTTGTACAAACGTTTACCCTCACCCTCACCATGGGGCTGAGCGTGGCCATGCCGGCCTTCGCGGTGCAGCCCGATGAGGTGCTGGCGGATCCCGCACTGGAAGCCCGCGCGCGCGATCTGTCCAAAGACCTGCGCTGTCTGGTCTGCCGCAATGAGAGCATCGACGAAAGCAACGCAGAACTGGCGCGTGACCTGCGCCTGCTGGTGCGCGAACGTCTGGTGGCCGGGGACAGCAATGACGAGGCGATGGCGTTCATTGTCGACCGCTACGGCGAATATGTGCTGCTGCGGCCAACCACCGGTGGCGCCAACTGGATCCTTTGGGCGGCAGGCCCTGCCATGCTGCTGCTGTCTTTGGGTGTGGCCGGGGCCTATCTGCGTGGGCGCTCCAAACCGGAGGGGGCAGCTGGGCTCAGCACGGAAGAAGAAGACCGGCTCAAAGAAATTCTCGACCGGTAAACCTTTTTTGTGTTACGTGGGCCTTGGTCCGCAGTTCACCAAGGCTCCGCCACGGGATGTCCCGATGCTAAACCTGCGATTGAGACGTATCGACTTCGGATTTCATCCTGACGGATACCGGAGGACAACGGCGGGCATCCCGCACGCGGCCGTGGTTTAAGGTCTGCGTGTCATGGTATCCGACAAAGGAGAAAATCCTATGTCTCGTGACGTGTTGCGTTTGACCATTGACGACCTGTCCCAGTTCACCAAAACCCTGCGCGGGGCGCTGCCCGCGGCGCCAGGGCAAAGCGAAATGCTGGGCCATATTGCCCGCGCGGCGGGCTATCGAAACTATCAGCATCTGAAATCCCGCCTGACACCGGAACCGGCGGCGGACCAGAAACGTGTGGCCCGCGCGCTGCGCTATTTTGCCCCTGACGGACGTTGGGAAAACTGGCCGCTGAAACGCGGTGTGCGCGAGCTGTGTCTGTGGGTGATCTGGTCCCGACTTCCAGCGCGCGACGTGCTGACAGAGCGCCAGATCAGCGCGGTGATTGACGAAGAAACCGTGTTCCGCGACCCCGCGCAGATCCGCAGGTCATTGGTGGAAATGCAGTTGCTGACCCGCAATATCGATGGCAGCGCCTATGAACGGCTGGAACGTCCAATGCCGCCCGATGCCCAGGCCCTGCTGCGGGCGATCAAAGAACGCGCCCAAACCCCGAAATCTTGACGCGGCGTTTGCCTTTCCTGCGGGCACGGCTTGGGCCAATGTGCGCAGGACAGGCGCCCGGAGGACCCCATGGAATATCGCGACATTCAATACACCGTCGAAAACGGCCTGGCCGTTGTGACGCTCAACCGTCCAAAGGCGATGAATGCGCTGACCGGGCAAATGCGCGCCGAAATGGCCCATGCGATGAAGCGCGCAGGCCAAGAGGCACGCTGTGTGGTGATCACTGGCGCAGGTGCGGCTTTTTGCACCGGGCAGGATTTGAAGGACGCCTCCAGCGCGGGCACTGACCGGCCGCTGGATCTGGAACGCACCCTGCGCGAAGAATACGCGCCCATGCTCGAGGCGATTTATGACTGCCCGGTGCCCACCATTGCCGCCGTCAACGGCCCGGCAGCAGGGGCAGGCGCAAACCTTGCGCTGTGTGCAGATGTGGTGATCGCCACGGAAAGCGCCTATTTCCTGCAGGCGTTTTCGCGTATTGGCCTGATGCCGGATGCGGGCGGCACCTGGTTCCTGCCGCGCAAAATCGGTCTGGCCAAGGCCATGGGCGCGGCACTTTTTGCGGAAAAACTGACAGCCCGCGATGCGGAAAAACTGGGTCTGATCTGGGAAGTCGCGGCCGACGCAGAGTTTGAGGCCACCTGGCGGGCGCGCGCGACCTATCTGGCCGAGGGGCCGACCAAAGCTTTTGCTGCGATCAAGACCTCGCTGCGCCAGAGCCTTGATAATTCGCTGAGCGAACAGCTGTCGCTTGAGGCGCACAAACAGGGCGAGCTCGGCCGTAGCCGCGACTTCATGGAAGGGGTCACGGCCTTTGTCGCCAAGCGCCCGGCCAAGTTCGAGGGGCGGTAAGCCCCTTTATCTTTGTAATATTCAAAAGCCGTCTCAGTCCTGAGGCGGCGTTTTTTGTGGTCCTATGCCCACCCGATAAGGCAAAAGAAAACCCCCGCACATCGCTGTGCAGGGGTCTTTTTGTCAATGTGCCGTGGATCAGCGGTTCTCAATGTCCACGTAGTCGCGCAGCGCAGCACCGGTGTAGAGCTGGCGCGGACGGCCGATTTTCATGCCCGGATCAGAGATCATCTCTTTCCACTGCGAAATCCAGCCGACGGTGCGCGACAGCGCGAAGATCGGGGTGAACATCGAGGTCGGGAAGCCCATCGCTTCCAGGATGATGCCAGAGTAGAAGTCAACGTTCGGGAACAGTTTCTTCTCAATGAAGTAGGGGTCGTTCAGGGCGGTCTGTTCCAGCTCTTTTGCGACCTGCAGCAGCGGGTTGTCTTCGACGCCCAGCAGCTCCAGAACTTCATCCGCGGATTGCTTCAGCACAGTCGCGCGCGGGTCGGTGTTTTTGTAGACGCGGTGACCAAAGCCCATCAGACGGAAGGGATCTTCCTTGTCTTTGGCGCGGGCGATGAATTCCGGAATACGGTCGACGGTACCGATTTCCTTCAGCATCTCCAGGCACGCCTGGTTTGCACCACCATGTGCCGGACCCCACAGACATGCGATGCCAGCGGCAATACAGGCAAATGGGTTTGCACCGGAAGAAGACGCCAGACGCACGGTCGAGGTCGATGCGTTCTGTTCGTGGTCTGCGTGCAGGGTGAAGATACGGTCCATTGCGCGGGACAGGATCGGGTTCACTTCGTATTTCTCTGCCGGAACAGAGAAGCACATGTGCAGGAAGTTTGCGGCATAATCCAGATCGTTGCGCGGATACACAAACGGCTGACCGATGGAGTACTTATAGGCCATCGCGGCGATGGTCGGCAGTTTTGCGATCAGACGGATCGCCGCCACTTCGCGCTGCCACGGGTCAGAGATGTCGGTGGAGTCATGGTAGAACGCAGACATTGCGCCAACCACGCCAACCATCGTCGCCATCGGGTGGGCGTCGCGACGGAAACCACGGAAGAAGTTGTGCATCTGCTCGTGAACCATGGTGTGGTTGGTCACGCGCGATTCAAAGTCTTCGAGCTGTGCTGCGGTCGGCAGTTCACCGTAGAGAAGCAGGTAGCAGACTTCGAGATAATGGGATTTGCCAGCCAGCTGGTCGATCGGGTAACCACGGTGCAGCAGTTCGCCCTTGCCACCGTCAATGAAGGTGATGGTGCTGTCACAGCTTGCGGTAGAGGTGAAGCCCGGATCGTAAGTAAAGACGCCCGCCTGGCCGTAGAGTTTGCGGATGTCCAGAACATCAGGCCCGGCGGTCGGCGAGAAAATGGGAAGCTCGTAAGTTTCGCCATTCAGGCTGAGCTGGGCTGTTTTCTGAGAGTCGGTCATAGATGTCCCTTCCTGTTACAGGCGCGAGGTGATGTTTCCACCCCGCGCACGGGGCGCCTGTGCCACCACTGGCGGCGCAGGCGTAGTGCTAGCGGATCAGGCTTACCTACAACTTAACGTCGCAGGTCAGCCCGTCACGTCTTTGAGCCGGGCCAGAGTTTCCTCGCGGCCCAGAATGATCATCATGTCAAAGACCGAGGGCGTGACCGCTCGGCCCGACAGCACGGCCCGCAAGGGGCCTGCTAGTTTGCCAAATTTGGTGTCCTGCGCGGCTGCAAAATCATTCAGCACGGCCTCAAGATCTTCTCGGGTCCAGCTAGCATTTTGCAACTGCGGCGTCAATTCATTCAGTATACCTTGGGATACAGAATTAAGCGCTTTTTCCGCCTTTTCGTCGCGATCCAGCGGACGTGACGCAAGGGCAAAGCGCGCCTTTTCGATCAGTTGCGGATAGGTGCGGGCCGACCCCTTGAGGCAATAGAGTGCACCTTCAAGCGCCTTGGCTTGCCCCTCGGACAGCGCCGGTTCGCCTGCGGCGTCAAGATAGCCCGCGACTTCGCGCATGATCTCGGAATCTTCTGTGATCGCAATATGTTGGCCGCAGATGTTTTCCAACTTTTTGAAGTCAAAACGCGCCGGGCTTTTGCCAATTCCACCCAGATCAAACCACTCACGCGCCTGCGCATCGGTGAAGAATTCATCGTCCCCGTGGGACCAGCCAAGGCGCGCCAGATAGTTGCGCATGCCTGCCGAAGGGTAGCCCATCGCCTGATATTCTTCGGCGCCGGTTGCACCGTGACGTTTCGACAGTTTTTTACCGTCCGATCCAAAAATCAACGGAATGTGAGCGTAAACAGGGACCGGCCAGCCCATTGCCTCGTAGATCACCATCTGACGCGCCGCATTGTTAAGGTGATCATCGCCCCGGATCACATGGGTCACCCCCATGTCGTGGTCGTCCACCACCACGGCCAGCATGTAGACCGGCGTGCCATCCGAGCGCAGCAGAACCATGTCGTCGAGCTGCTCATTTTTGATGGAAACTTCACCCTGAACTTCGTCGCGGATCACCGTTGTGCCGGACTGCGGCGCCTTGATGCGCACCACATAAGGTGCATCGGGGTGGGTGTCCGCTGAAGCATTGCGCCAAGGGGAACGATAGAGGGTGGATTTGCCTTCGGCTTTGGCGGCCTCGCGGAAGGCTGCGATCTCATCCTGGGTGGCAAAACACTTGTAGGCTTTGCCCTCAGCCAGCAGCTGGTGGGCCACTTCCGCGTGGCGGTCTGCGCGCTCGAACTGGCTGATGACGTCGCCATCATGATCCAGACCCAGCCATGCCATGCCTTTCAGGATCGCATCTGTGGCCTCGGGGGTCGACCGCTCGCGGTCTGTGTCCTCAATGCGCAGCAGGAATTTGCCGCCACGGCCGCGGGCATACAGCCAGTTGAACAGCGCGGTGCGGGCGCCTCCGATGTGGAGATAGCCTGTGGGCGAGGGGGCAAAGCGGGTGACGACCGGTTGGGACATGGGTGGATTTACCTTTTGGAAACCATTGCTGGCATAGATTTGATGCCTGTCTACCGAGCCAGAAGGCGAGGAGCAAGCATGCGCATTTCCAAGACCCTTTATGGGATGGTGCATGACCTGGTGGAACGCCAGCGCGGCCATCTGTTTTCCTGGGTGCCGGTCTGTTTCGGGACCGGCATTGGGGTCTATTTTGCATTGAAGTTTGAACCTGAGACGACAGTTTACGCGCTGTGCTGTCTGGTCTCGATGGTGGCCCTGTTGATCTATATGCGGTTTCGCGAGGGTCTGGCGATCCTTTGTGCGGGGCTTGCCATTTGTTTGCTGGGGTTTTGCCATATGGGCCTGCGCAGCCAGATGCTGGCGGGGCCCGTGCTGGAGTTTCGGTATTACGGCGTGGTCGAAGGCCGGGTGATCGCCACGGATCGGTCGGCCAGCGACCGGATGCGGATCACGCTGGATCAGGTTCGGCTGGATGGCGTGCGAAACCCGCCCGCACAGGTGCGCCTGTCGTTGGAGGGGGACGTGCCGGACATTGGCGCTCGGGTGATGACAACCGCCCACCTCATGCCGCCCCAAGGCCCGGTAGAACCCGGCGGTTTTGATTTTCGACGGCATATGTATTTCCTGCAGATCGGCGCAAGCGGTTATACAAACGTGCCGATTTTACATCGGGCAGAGGGTGCCGCGCCCTGGCTGGCCGCGCTGCGCGCGCGGGTGTCCGACCATGTGCGATCCGCGCTGCCTCCCCGCAGCGCCGGGGTTGCGGCTGCTTTGGTTGTCGGGGACCGGGCCCATGTGTCGACGGACGTGCTGCAGAACCTGCGTGACAGCAATCTGGCGCATCTTCTGGCGATTTCGGGCCTGCACATGGGGTTGTTCACCGGCGTGGTGTTTTCCCTGCTGCGGCTGGTTCTGAACCTGATCCCCGCCTGGCGCCTGCATGTTCCGGTGAAAAAGATCGCGGCCCTCGGCGCGCTTGCGGCAGGGTTTGCCTATCTGCTGCTGTCGGGCGCGGGCATTGCCACCGAACGGGCCTTTGTCATGGTGGCGGTGATGCTGGGGGCGGTGCTGCTGGACCGTCAGGCGATTTCCCTGCGCGCGCTTGCGCTTGCGGCGCTGATTGTGCTGATCCGACGCCCTGAAAGCCTGCTGAGCCCCGGCTTTCAGATGAGCTTTGCGGCCACATTGGCGCTGGTGGTGTGCTTTGCCGCCCTGCGCGGATGGCGTGGGTACTGGCACCACCCGGCGTGGCTGCGCTGGTGTGCTGGCTTGGTGCTGTCTTCGCTGGTGGCTGGGCTTGCCACCGCGCCTTTTGGGGCGGCGCATTTCAATACCGTGTCGCACTATGGTCTGATCGCCAATCTTCTGGCGGTTCCGGTGATGGGCTTTGTGGTTGCGCCTGCGGCGGTGTTGATCCTGTGTCTGGAGCCGGTGGGGCTGGGTTGGATCGGTTATTGGATCGTGGACCTTGGTCTTGCGCACATCTTGGGCGTGGCAGACTGGGTGTCCCATTGGCCGGGGGCCAAGGCTGTTGTGGTCATGCCTGCGACGCATGTTCTGGGGATCCTTGCCTTCGGTGGGCTGTGGATCTGTTTGTGGCAGGGGCGCGGGCGTCTGGGCGGGCTTGTTCCGATCATCTGTGCGCTGTGGATTTGGGGCCAGACCGACCGGCCGCTGGCCCTGATCTCGCAGGGAGGGGGGCTGGTCGGCGTGCTGACAGAGAAGGGACGCGCGCTGTCCCGTGACACAGCCCGTGGGTTTGTCGCCCGCAATTGGCTGGCCCATGACGGTGACAGCGCCCATCAAGCCGAAGCCGCCGGTCGCTGGCCCGCAGGAGATCACGCGCGGATCTTTACGGCGCATGTTGAAACCACAGCTGGTGCCCTGAAAATCCAGCATGTGATTGGCAAAACGGGGCAGGCCAGTTTGACCTCTTGTTCGCCGGGAACGGTGTTGGTGTTCAGTGTCGCCGCCGGGGATTTGGGCGATCGCCTGCGCGCCGGTGGCTGCACGGTCTATGACCCCAGAACGCTGCGCGATCTGGGCAGCCTGTCGATTGATCGGGAGGGGGCGGTGACCTCGGTGCGTCAGGTCACCGGCGCCAGACTGTGGAGCGGCGCGCCCCCAATAAACAGGCAGGCACGGTTCTAGGCGCGGAGTCCAGGCGCGGAGCGCGCCCGCGCCAAACCGCCTTAGTAGGTACGGATCAGACCGACCAGAACCCCTTGGACCTCCACCTTGCCAACAGGGAAGCTGCGGGTTGGGAAATCGGGATTGGCGGCTTCCAGCTCGACCGTATTGGCCTTGCGGAAGTAACGTTTCAGCGTGGCTTCATAGCCGTCTACCATGGCCACGACGATTTCGCCATTCTGCGCGGTGCTGGTTTCGCGGATCACCACAACGTCGCCATCGTTGATGCCCGCTTCGATCATAGAGTCACCCTTGACCTCCAGCGCGTAATGCTGCCCCTGCGAGGCCAGCATCGCATTGGGCACCGACACATGCTGCGCCCCTTCGCCAATGGCCTCAATCGGGATACCTGCCGCAATGCGACCCATGACTTCCAGATCAATTGCGCCACTGCTCAGCGGGGTGGGGGGCTCTTCGGTGTCAGTCTCGGCTTTGCCGCCGGGGATGACCTTGGGGGTAAAGCCCGCAGCCTCGGACGTGCCGCCCATGCTTTCGGGAAGTTTCACAATTTCGATCGCGCGGGCGCGGTGCGCAAGGCGGCGGATAAAGCCGCGTTCTTCCAATGCGGTGATCAGGCGGTGAATGCCGGATTTGGACCGCAAATCCAGCGCCACTTTCATTTCATCAAAGCTGGGCGGAACACCGTCCGCCTGAAGACGTGCATGAATAAATTCCAGAAGTTGCAACTGCTTCTTGGTCAGCATGACCTGTCCCCTTTTCTGAACGGAGTGCGCCCATCGGGGCGCCTACCTTTCTTTTCGTTCTAATTCTGTTCCCGTTTTGTGTCAACGGCAGAACAAGGGGGGAACGTCAGGAAAACAAAAAAACTTCAGATCGGCAGGAACTGCACCAAGGCCCCGGCCTCAAGCGCGTCATCATGGGGCGGGCGCACCAACAGGGCATTGGCGTCGGCCAGAACGGTCAGAAGCGAACTGTCCTGGCTTTCAAAGGCGCGGATGCCGTCGGCTGTGACCTGCGCGCGCATGTAATGTTCGCGCGGTCCGTTTTTGGCCAGCGGCGCGATCAGGCGGGCGCTCTGCAAAGGCGGTTGTTCTGCGGACAGACCCAGCATTTTACGGATCATGGGCAGCAGAAAGATCTGGCCGCAGACCATCGAGGACACCGGATTGCCGGGCAGGCCCACCATGGCCATGTCGCCCATGCGACCTGCCATCAGCGGTTTTCCGGGGCGCATGGCGACCTTGTAGAATGACCGCTCCATCCCCAAAGACACCGCCACATCGCCGACCAGATCATGGTCACCGACCGAGGCACCGCCAATGGTCACCACCAGATCGGCGCCTTTGGCCAGTTCAAACGCGGTGGTCAGGGACTGCACCGTGTCCTGCGCGATGGGCAGCATGCGCACCTCGGCGCCAGCGGCCTCGCACATGGCTTTCAGGCCAAAACTGTTGGAGGCAATGATCTGATCGGGTCCGGGTGTTTCGCCGGGCATGACCAATTCGTCACCGGTGGACATCACCGCCACAACGGGACGGCGCGCGACGGGCACTTGCGCGATGTTCATCGACGCAAGCAGCGCCACATCCGCCGGGGTGAGGGTGCGCGGGGCAGAGACCGTGTCGCCAATGGCAAAGTCGCCGCCTTTGGGGCGGATGTTTGAATTGGCGCCCGGCTCGTCCAGAATGGTGATCAGATTGCCTTTGCGGTCGACGTCTTCCTGAATGACCACAAAATCCGCACCTTCGGGTACCGGTGCACCTGTGAAAATGCGCACCGCTTGGCCTGCGCCGACCTTGCCGTCAAACCCGTGGCCTGCGGCGGCTTCGCCGATGACCTTGAACATAGCGTGCAACTCGACCTCGGTGGCATTCACCGCATAGCCATCCATGGCCGAGGCCGAAAACGGCGGCTGGTCGCGCCGGGCCGAGACGGGGTCTGCCAGAACACGTCCAGCGGACTGCGCCAGTGGCACGGTTTCAGACGCAAGCGGGTCAACCAGCGCCAGCAGCGCGGCGCGGGCGTCAGAGACGGAGATCACTTAACGTCTCCTAGTTGTTCGTCGAGCCATGTTCTTAGTGTTTTAGTGGAACCGCAGACTTTCCAAGCTTGCGTACCGCTAGTTGGGTGTCCATTCACAACATCGGCAGCGGGAGTAGGCTTGTTAAATTCATAGTCTTTTGAAAACACGTAGCAAGCCTCGCTTTGAGAAAGCTCTAGGTCACCATTTCGTATCATGACGTTTCTTATGTTGATGCTGTTGCTTCGGTCTGTAGTTGAATTAGTGGTCGCCCAAGTAAGGCTTGCTTTTGAACCTGCTAGCACAACAAACTTGTCGCCTCGGAAACAGGCGCGCGCGTCTTTCAACACAAAAATCTCGCTCATTTAAGCCTCATACCGGCCGGATTTGCCGCCGTCTTTCAGGATCACACGGATGCCGCCGATCTCCATCGCCTTGTCCACGGCTTTTGCCATGTCATAGACGGTCAGCGCGGCGGTGGAGACGGCGGTCAGCGCCTCCATCTCGACGCCGGTCTGGCCGGTGGTCTTCACGGTGCCCTCAATGCGCACGCCGGGCAGGTCCGGGTCCAGCGTCAGTTCAACGGCGACCTTGGTGATCGGCAGCGGGTGACACAGCGGGATCAGATTGGCGGTGTGTTTGGCCCCCATAATGCCCGCAAGGCGGGCCACGGACAGCACGTCGCCTTTTTTGGCGCGGCCTTCTGCGATGATCGCATAGGTTTCAGCCGCCATTTTCACATGGCCTTCGGCAACGGCAATGCGGGAGGTGACGTCCTTGTCCGAGACATCCACCATATGGGCGTCGCCCTTTTGGTCAAAATGCGTGAGGCTCATCTTGGGTGTCCTTACATCGCGCCGGGGATCAGCGGGTTGGCCAGCAGGTCGTGGGTTGCTTTGGCCACATCGTCCTGCCGCATCAGGCTTTCGCCGATCAGGAAGGTGCGCGACCCGTAACGGGCCATATCGGCCAGATCATCAGGGGTGAACAGACCGCTTTCACAGACAATCATCCGACCCGCAGGCACCATGCGCGACAGGTCGCGGGTGGTGTCGAGCGTGACCTCAAAGGTTTTGAGGTTGCGGTTGTTGATGCCCATCAGCGGCGACTTCAGATGGCTTGCGCGCTCCAGCTCTTCGGCGTCGTGCACCTCGAGCAGCACATCCATGCCCCATTCAAAGGCACAGGCTTCCAGTTCTTGCGCCTGCGCGTCCGAGACAGAGGCCATGATGATCAGGATGCAGTCCGCCCCCAGCGCGCGGGCTTCGGCCACCTGATAGGTGTCATACATAAAATCCTTGCGCAGCGCGGGCAGGCTGCAGGCGGCGCGGGCTTGGACCAGGAATTCCTTGGCCCCTTGGAAGGACGGGGTGTCGGTCAGCACAGAGAGGCAGGTGGCACCGCCGGTCTCGTAGGCCTTGGCCAGTTCCGCCGGGTTGAAGTCTTCGCGGATGAGACCTTTGGAGGGGGAGGCTTTCTTGATCTCGGCGATCAGGCCATAACCATCGCGCGACGCCAGCTTCAGCGCATTGGCAAAGCCACGCGGGGCAGAGGAGGCGCGGGCCTCTTCTTCGACGTCATGGAGGGATTTGACGGTCTTGTCGGCCGCCACTTCCTCGAGCTTATAGGCCTTGATGCGGTCCAGAACGTTTTCAGCCATGGCTGCGCCTTTCTTTATTCTTGTGTCGGGCCGCAGGACCCGAAGGGAAAAACCCCGGATTTATGCCCAAATGATCGGTGTTTCGCCGCGCGATGTAAGCCAATCATTGACCTTTGAGAAGGGGCGCGAGCCAAAGAACCCGCGATTGGCCGAGAGCGGCGAGGGATGCGCTGTTTTCAGGATCAGATGATCGCCAGCGGTGATGTATTTTTCAAGCGCCTGTGCCTGACGCCCCCAGAGCACAAAAGCGGTGGGCTGTTCTGACGCCTTGGTGACGACCTGATGGGTCAGCGCCTGCCAGCCAAAGGTTTTGTGCCCATTGGCTTCGCCTTCTGGCACCGACAGAACCGTGTTCAGCAACAGCACACCCTGTTTTGCCCAGGGGCGCAGGTCGGCGGTGTCGGGCGCGGTGCCAATATCGTCGCGCAACTCGCGGTAGATATTATAGAGCGACCGGGGCAGGGGCTGCACATGGGGTTCAGCGGAAAAGGCCAGCCCATGGGCGTGGCCTTCGGTGGGATAGGGGTCCTGACCAAGGATCACCACCCGCGTCGCATCCGGCTGCGTCAGCTCCAGCGCCGCATAGCGCTGGTGGTCCGGCGGCAGGATTGTGCGGCTGTCCTCGGCGATCTTGGCCTCAATCGCGGCAAGGCTGCCGTCCTGAAAGAACGGCAGCTCTGCCCAGGCCCCCAATCCCTCCGGTAGGCTCATCCAGCAGCCTCATTCGTGGCGGCGGCGGCTTCGGTGGTGATGCGGGCGACGGTGTCCAGCTTGGCTTTGGCCGCGCCGGTGTCGATTGCTTCTGCTGCACGCGCAACACCGGCTTTCAGATCGTCCACACGACCGGCCACCAGCAGTGCCGCGGCGGCGTTCAATAGAACCGCATCGCGATACGCCGAAGGCTTCCCATCCATCACCGCGCGGAAGGCGGTGGCGTTTTCTGCCGGCGTGCCGCCGGTGATATCGGCAAAGGAATGGGTCGGCAGCCCTGCGTCATCGGGGTGGACCTCGAATTCCGACACGGTGCCGTCCTCATTCAGCGCAGCCACCCAGGACACGCCGGTAATGGTCAGCTCATCCGTGCCGTCAGAGCCATGCACCAGCCATGCCTTTTCAGAGCCAAGCTTGCCGAGCGTTTCCGCCATTGGGCGGATCAGGTCGCGAGAGAACGCGCCGGTCAGCTGGCGTTTGACGCCGGCCGGGTTGGTCAGCGGACCAAGAATGTTGAAGATCGTGCGCGTGCCCAGCTCCTGACGGGTGGGCATCACATGTGCAATCGCCGGGTGATGCATCGGCGCCATCATAAACCCCATGCCGGCCTCGGACAGGGATTTTTCAACCACCTCGGGGCCGACCATGGTCTGCACACCCAGTTCCCCCAAAGCATCAGCCGAGCCAGAGTTCGACGACAGTTTGCGGTTGCCGTGTTTCGCGACCGGCACGCCACAGGCCGCCACCACAAAGGCCGCCGCGGTGGAGATGTTCAGGGTTTTCTTGCCAGAGCCGCCGGTGCCCACAATGTCCATCGCGCCCGCAGGTGCGGTGACGGGTTTGCATTTGGACCGCATCACCGCAGCGGCGGCGGCGTATTCATCCACCGTTTCACCGCGCGTGCGCAGGGCCATGAGCAAACCGCCGATCTGGCTGGGTGTGGCGGCGCCGTCAAACAACACGCCAAAGGCCGCTTCGGCCTCTTCGCGGGTCAGCGGGCGATCTGCGGCAGCGCCGATCAGCGGCTTCAGCGCGTCGCTCATGCGTCCACCTTCATCACGTCGAGGAAGTTTTTCAACAGCGCGTGCCCGTGCTGCGAGGCAATGCTTTCGGGGTGAAACTGCACGCCGTGAATGGGCAGCTCTTTGTGCTGCAGGCCCATGATGGTGCCATCTTCCAGTTCAGCGGTGACTTCCAGACAGTCGGGCAGGGTTTCGCGTTCCACGATCAGCGAATGATAGCGGGTCGCTTCAAACGGGGTGGGCAGCCCGGCAAAGACGCCTTTGTCCTTGTGATGCATCAGCCCCATCTTGCCGTGCACAATTTCGTGGCAGCGGATCACATTGCCGCCAAAGGCCTGACCAATGGTCTGGTGACCAAGGCAGACGCCCATCAGCGGGGTTTTGGTCTCAGCCGCGGCTTCGGTCAGGGCGAGGCAAATGCCCGCCTGCGCCGGATCACAGGGCCCGGGAGACAGCAGAATACCGGCGGGGTTCATCGCCATGGCCTCTTGCACGTCTATGGCGTCATTGCGGCGCACTTCGATCTCGGCGCCCAGCTCTCCGAGGTAGTGCACGAGGTTGTAGGTGAAGGAGTCGTAGTTGTCGATTAGCAGCAACATCTTGGCAGGCTCTTTTAAGGGCTGGTGGCGCAGGGCGCCGCCGCAGTATAGTGGTCGCAACATACATGTTCAGGGATGATGGGCAGCGTCAAGAGCAGTTCGGCCAATTGCGCTGGTCAAAGCCCTGCGACAGTGACAAACATAGCCAATAATTCGGCGATAAACGCACGAAACTCCTCGGTCGGGCCGGGGCGGCAGAAACAGGACAGAGACGGGGCAAGAAGCGGATGCGAGGTTTCCTTGGTGGAGTGAGCGTGGGCGCATTGGTGGCCATGGGCGGGGCGGCAATGGTGTCCCTGTCGGTGCCCCTGCCGAAATCGGTCGAGGTCAGCGACATCAAAGCGCCGCAAACGCCGGTTGAACTGGAGGCGGGTGCGCAGCCGGAAACGGATGGCACGCCGGATGCCGATCTGGTGGAAACCGCCCCCCGCAGCCCGGCAGGCGACAGCGCCGCAGGGGCCGACCAACCGGCGGAATTCGACACCACAGCGGTCAATAAACCCGCAGCCGGAACCGAAGCCTCGGCTCTGGAGGGTGGCGACAGCGCCACCGCCGTTCAAAGTCCTGACTTGCAAGACACCGTGCAAGACACTGGGCAGGATACTGGGCAGGACACCGCAAACGCTGGCGCGCCAGACAGCGCGCTACAGCCGCTGCCCGAACCTGCCTCAGAGGCCGTGCCAACGGTGAACACCGACACCGCAGCGCCTGTCCCCCTGCCAGAGGCACCCGCCACCACACAGGAAACCACACAGGCGCCTGTCTCTGCCGAAGTCCAGTCGCCGCAGATCCCGCAGATCAGCGACGACAGTGGCACCGGGCTGACGGATGTGGCGGCGCTGCCGGATGCGCCTTCCGCACCGGACAGCGGCCTTGGCAATGATGCGACCCAGCCGACACCGCTTCCAGAGGTGTCAGATCTGACCCCGGAAGAAGATAGCATTGCAGCGCCCTCCGAAACCCCGGCGCCCACCGCCGCCGATCTGGGCGATGGTTCTGGCGACGGCGTGCGCATGGCAGACCTGCCTCAGGCCGGGGCGCAGGAAGAAGAAGACACCACCACCGTGACACCACGCCTGGGCACGCCGGTGAAACCGCTGACCGAACGCGACACCGCAGAAAGCGCCGCGCCGACTGTTGCGGGAACCGACAGCCTGCTGCCGCCGTTTGAGGCCAATTCTGCGCCCTCGAAACTGGTCGAGGGCCAGCCCTATATGTCGATCATTCTGATCGAGGAAGAGGGCTCTGTTGGGGCCGAAGCGCTGGCCGATTTCCCCTATCCGCTGACCTTTGCCATCGACCCCGCCCTGCCAGACGCGGCAGAGCGGATGGCGGCGCGGCGGGCGGCCGGGTTTGAGGTCATGGTCCTTGCGGATCTGCCACGCTCTGCCTCGGCGCAGGATGCGGAAACCGCACTGCCGGTCTGGCTGGGGGAATTGCCCGGCGCCATGGGGATCCTTGAAGGGGTCGAAACCGGCGTGCAGGGGAACCGCCCGCTGGCCAGTCAGGTGGCCGCGCTGGCCCGCGACATGGGCTATGGTCTGGTGATGCAGGACAAGGGGCTCAATACCGTGCAAAAGCTGGCCCACCGCGAAGGCGTGCCGTCTGGCGTGGTGTTCCGCGATTTTGATGGCGCAGGACAGGATCCGCGCGCGATCCGGCGTTTCCTGGACCAGGCGGCGTTTCGTGCCGGGCAGGAAGGGGCGGTTCTGATGCTGGGTCGCCTGAAACCAGACACCATTTCGGCGCTGCTGATGTGGGGTCTGCAGGACCGGGCCAGCCGCGTGGCGCTGATGCCGACCTCTGCCAGCCTGCGGCTGCTTCTGACCCGCTGACGCTGCTGCTGTCGCAAAACCTACAGGAATTGACGCCCTGGAATGGATGCTGGCGCGTTGATCAAGAAAGCCTGACAAAGCGGCCAAAATTTGCCCGCTCTGTCGCATGTCTGTCATACCCGTAGACTACCTGCTGCCGCGTATTAACCTTCGACACAATATCGAAGGAATGTCAGCTTAGGGAGCCAGCACATGACTGATAATCGCACTGACCTGTCTTGGGATGAATGGGACGAACTTCACGATCCTCGCCCGTCTGAAAATGATTTTGACCGCGTGGTCGAGAGCGCTCTGTCGCGTCGTGGCTTCCTCAGCGGCCTTGTGGCCTTTGGTTCTGGCGCAGCGGCCATGGGCACTGGCGCCACCGCAGCGCTGATGTCCTCTGCCGCCTCGGTCGAGGCCGCAACCACCAAGCGTTTCGCGTTTTCTCCGATCGAAATCGCCACCGACGCAACCGTGCATGTGCCCGAAGGCTACACCTGGGAGATCCTCGCACGTTGGGGTGATCCGCTGTTCTCTGACGCGCCGGAATTCAGCCACGAGACCGGTGGCGACGCCGTGTCCGACCGTATCTTTGGCGAAAACACCGACGGTATGGAGCTGTTCGAGGTGGGCGACAAGCAGCTGATCGCTGTGAACCACGAATACCTGAACCCCAAGCTGAACCTGCCGCAGAACGAAGATGGCAAGCCGACATCCGCGGCTGACGTTCTGAAAATGCAGAACCTGCAAGGCGTGTCCGTGATGGAAGTCGCCGAGGGCGAAAACGGCTGGAACATCGTCGTCGACAGCCCCTTTAACCGCCGCATCCACCACAACACCCCGATGCGCATTGCAGGCCCGGCCGCCGGTCACGACCTGCTGAAAACCGCAGCCGACCCGGCCGGTGTTGAGGTTCTGGGCACCATGAACAACTGTGGGTCCGGTAAAACGCCCTGGGGCACCTATCTGACCTGCGAAGAAAACTTCAACGGCTACTTTGGCTCCACCGACGCGGCGTTTGAACAGACCCCGGGCTTCAAGCGTTATGGCATCAAAGGCGAAAGCCGCTACGACTACGAGAAGTTCGACGACCGTTACGACCTGTCGAAAAACCCCAACGAGCCGAACCGTTTTGGCTACATCGTTGAGATCGACCCGACCGACCCGGAAAGCAAGCCGGTCAAGCGCACCGCGCTGGGTCGCTTCAAGCACGAAAACGCCGAAGTTGTGATCGCCAAAGACGGCCGTGTTGTTGTCTTCCTCGGCGATGACGAGCGCGGCGAATACCTGTACCGCTATGTTTCCAACGGCGTGTATCAGCCGGGTGGCGACACTGAAAACCTGCTGAACGAAGGTACGCTTTATGCCGCCAAGTTCAACGCAGACGGTCGCGGCGAATGGCTGGCGCTGACGCCGGAAACCACCGGCATGGACGAGATCGAAATCTACGTTCACACCCGTATGGCCGCTTCCGCTGTTGGCGCGACCACCATGGACCGTCCCGAGTGGGTCGCCGCCAACCCGATCGCGGTTGAGGCTTACTGTGCGCTGACCAACAACAAAAACCGCGGCGTCAAGCCGAACGCCGGTGGCGATGACACCGCGGCCAATGCGGTCAACCCGCGTGACGCGAACAACTACGGTCAGATCGTGCGCTGGCGCCCGGCAAACGAAGACTACACCGCCATCGGGTTCGACTGGGACCTCTATGTGATGTGCGGCAACCCCAATGTTCACAACGACGAATACGCGGGCTCTTCCAATGTGCATCCGGGCAATATGTTCAACAGCCCCGATGGCATGGCCTTCGACACCTCTGGTCTCTTGTGGATCCAGACCGACGGCAATTACAAAAACGAAGGCGACTTCGAAGGTCAGGGCAACAACCAGATGCTGGTTGGCGATCCTGTGACCGGCGAAATCGTCCGCTTCATGACTGTGCCTTACGGCGCAGAGGTCACCGGCCTGTGCTGGTCTGCGGACCGTCGTTCGATGTTTGTTGGCATCCAGCACCCCAAAGCGCCGTTCCCCGATGGCGAAGGCAAACTGGCGCGCTCTGCGGTTGTGGTCGTCAAACGCGAAGACGGTGGCATCATCGGCTAAGCCGACACCTATAAGTTTTGATAGGGCGTCCCATTTTTGGGGCGCCTTTTTCATAATTATCAAAAAAAAGCCGAAAAAATGTGGAATTGGCGGTGTAGGTTTTGGTCTCGTTAATAAGTGTAGCCACAACCTGAGGGGGATTTTCGCAGCGAGAGTTCCCAATGTTCAGAACCGTCCCCATGAAGTTCCGGCTGAATTTTGCCGCTTTCATCTCCATCTTCACCGTGAGTGTGATGGCCTGTCTGTGCGTCTACAGCCTCTGGCAGAGCGAGCTGGAACTGGAACGGCAGATCCACATCACCAATGTCCTGAAACAGGAAATGACTGTGGACATGATGCATGACGCGGTCGAAGCAGGTGTGGTCTATGCGCTGCTTCTGGGCGAAGGGGCAGATCCGGAAAAACGTCAAAAGATCGAAACTAAGATGGACAAGGACGCGACCCGTTTCCGCGAGGCCATCAAAACGCTGCACGATCTGGAACTGCCAGCCGAGGTGGCGCAGGCCCGCGCCGTTGTTGAACCCATTGGCGAGGCATATATCGCATCTGCCGAAATCCTCATGGTCGAGGCCTTCACTGACGCGCAACTGGCAGCGCAGGATTTCCCGCATTTCATCGACGTCTACGATCAGTTGGAAGCAGCCCTAGAGCCTCTGGAACACGCGATTGTCTCCCTTGCAGAGGAAACCGCGGAGGCCGCGCGGGCGCATGACATTCAGCTGCTTTACACCAACCTGGCTTTTTCCTTTGTGTCGATTGTTGTGGTCGCGCTCAGCTCTCGCAGTGTCACGCGCACGATCTTTAACCCAATCGCACGGCTTCGCGAGCAGCTGCGTCTGGTGGCCGAGGGCGACTTTGGCATCAAAATCGCCGACCGCATGCGGGCCGATGATTTTGGCGAAATTGCCCGCGACATTGATGCGGTGTCTGAACGGGTGGTGATCGCCCTGCAGGAACAGAACGCACTGCGCGAAGAAGGCGAGAAAGTCATTGAACGCCTGCGCAAGGGGCTGACCCAATTGGCCTCTGGCGACCTGACCGAACGGATTGAGACACGGTTTAACGAAGACTACGAACCGCTGCGGGAAAACTACAATGAAACCGTGGACCGTCTGAATGCGCTGCTGAGCGATGTGGTCCTTGCCTGTGGCAAGATCCAGCACAAGTCTGGCGAAATCAATCAAGCGTCCAATGATCTGGCGACCCGGTCCGAAGGGCAGGCGGCGACCCTGGAAGAAACCGCAGCGGCGCTGGAGGAAATGACCCGCAGCGTGAATACCACGGCCAAAAACGCTCAAAGCATCGAAGACGCTGTGAATGTTGCCCGCCGCAATGTCGATGAAAGTGGCCGGGTTGTGGAAAATGCGATTGCCGCCATGACCGAGATTGAATCAAGCTCCAACCAGATTTCGCAGATCATTTCCGTGATCGACGACATTGCCTTCCAGACAAACCTTCTGGCGCTGAACGCCGGTGTCGAAGCTGCGCGGGCGGGTTCTGTGGGTAAAGGCTTTGCTGTGGTTGCACAGGAAGTCGGGGTGCTGGCGCAGCGCTCCTCGCAGGCGGCCAATGAGATCAAATCTCTGATCACCGGAAGTGTGGAACATGTCAAAGACGGGGTGGAACGCGTCGGCGGCGCGGGTCGGGCATTGACCGAGGTGGTCGCCAACGTCAATGAAATCTCGACCATGATCG
Source organism: Tritonibacter multivorans (assembly GCF_001458415.1). Lineage (GTDB taxonomy): Bacteria > Pseudomonadota > Alphaproteobacteria > Rhodobacterales > Rhodobacteraceae > Epibacterium > Epibacterium multivorans. The sequence continues at coordinate 440,577 of NZ_CYSD01000042.1, forward strand.
AAGGGATCTCGCGCGAAACCGGCGAACAGGCGCGGGGGCTGAACGAGGTCAATCTGGGTGTGTCGCAGCTGGATAAGGTCACCCAGCAGAACGTGTCGATGGTCGAAGAGTCGAGCCGCTCGATTGAAACGCTCAACAGCGAAACCAACGGGATGACCGATCTTCTGGGCCAGTTCACCCTGCGCTCCGGCGGCGGAGCACCCGCAGCGGTGGCCCCGCCGCCGCAAGAGGTTCACGCCGATTTCGACAGCTTTGATGAGCAGCCGCTAGAACAGGCCAGCTGATCCACCGACCAAAAAAAGGGGGAGCGATCAAACGCTCCCCCTTTGTCACGTCTTGAGGGGTAAACCCGTTAGCGGTTGCCATTGCCTGTGAAGCGGGCCGCATCTGCCGCCGCACGGCGGATGGCATTGGATTTGTGGACGGTCTCCATATACTCGGCCTGCGGGTCGCTGTCATAGACCACGCCGCCACCGGCTTGGATATAAAGCTTTTGATCCTGCACAATTGCCGTGCGCAGGGCGATACACATATCCATGTCGCCGCCGGCGCTGAAGTAGCCCACACCGCCGCCATACACGCCGCGTTTTTCCGGCTCCAGCTCGTCGATGATCTCCATCGCGCGGACCTTGGGCGCGCCAGAAACGGTGCCTGCGGGCATGCCGGCAAAGAAGGCATCCAGCGCGTCTTTGTCCTCGTGCAGTTCGCCCACCACATTGGACACAATATGCATCACATGGCTGTAGCGTTCGATAATGAATTCTTCGGTCGGTTTTACCGTGCCGATCTTGGCGACGCGACCGACGTCATTGCGGCCCAGATCCAACAGCATCAGATGCTCTGCCAGCTCTTTCTTGTCGGCCAGCAGATCCAGTTCATTGGCTTTGTCTTCTTCGGGCGTCGCACCGCGCGGGCGGGTGCCGGCGATCGGGCGAATGGTGACCTCCTGGCCAAAGACACGCACCAGAATTTCCGGCGACGCCCCGATCACCTGAAACCCGCCGAAGTTGAAATAGAACATGAACGGCGAGGGGTTGGTGCGACGCAGCGACCGGTACAGCGCAAAAGGCGGCAGCGGAAAATCCTGCGTCCAGCGCTGTGCGGGTACGACCTGAAAGATATCGCCTGCGCGGATGTAGTCCTTGGCCTTCTCAACAGCCGCTTTGTAGCCTTCGTGGGTGAAGTTCGAGGTTGGCTCGCCGATCTCATGGGCCTCGCCCAGATCACGGCTTTCGCCCGGCATGGCGCGTTCCAGATCACGGACCGCATCCATCACCCGCTCAGCCGCCTGCGCATAGGCCGCTTTGGCGGTCTGGCCGTCATTGGCCCAGACGGGGGACACAACGGTCACCTCGCCCTTGACCCCATCCAGAACCGCAATCACCGACGGGCGCATCATCATCGCATCCGGCAGGCCCAGCGGGTCCGGGTTCACATCGGGCAGATGTTCCACCAGACGGATCATGTCATAGCCAAGATAGCCAAACAGACCGGCAGAGGCCTGCGGCAGGTCCTCTGGCAGATCAATGCGGCTTTCGGCCAGCAGCGCGCGCAGATTGTCCAGCGGTGCGCCGGGCTGCGGCTCAAACCCGTCGGCGTCAAACCGTGCCGCGCGGTTCAGTTCGGATTGTTCACCGCGGCAGCGCCAGATCAGATCGGGTTTCATCCCGATAATAGAGTAGCGACCGCGCACTTCGCCGCCGGTCACACTTTCCAGTATGAAGGCATCCTTCTGCGCGCCGGTGAGTTTCAGCATCAGGGACACGGGCGTGTCCAGATCCGCCGCAAGACGGGTATAGACCACCTGGTTTTGCCCAGCGTCATAGGCGCGGGCGAAGGTGTCAAATTCGGGTGTCAGAGCCATTGTTCGGGCTTTCGTAATCTTGTCGGTTCCGCCGTTTCGGGCGACTTAGTGGAAAGAGGCATGGACCGCTTCGACGGCCTGGCCATTGACCTGCGGCGGGGTCTTGGCGCGCAGCGCTTCGACGTAGACCTGAAACAGTTCGGTCGCGAGGCTTTGGTTCAACTGCTCAGACAGCGCATCCGCCAGGAAGGTCATTTCTTCGTTTGCTTCCGGGGCCAGAATTTCGTCCAGACGCACGACAACGGTGGCGTCGCGATCAGAGACAACGCGCAGGTCGCCCAGGTCCATTTCGAACACCGCGTTCAGCAACTCGGCCGGGGTTTCGTCAATATAGGCGGTGCGGCGCAGGCCGGTTTCAACGCGCGCATCTTTGGCGGCTGTGAAAGCGGTGTCATTGGCAAGCGCTTGGGCGGCGGCAAAAATGGCCTGATCCAGCTGATCCGCCTTGAAGGCTGCAACAACCGCCGTGCGGGCGTCCTCAAAGGCTTCGGGGCGGGGCGGCAGCACGGCGTTCAGGCGCAGCGCAAACAACGAACCATCCTCGAGGAAGGCCACTTGCGGGAAATCATCGACAGTCACAGCTGTCGCGGCTTCGCGGAACCCCTGATAGGCGGCGATCTCATCGGTGCTTTCGCTGTTCCAGTCGATCTGACCCAGCTCCAGCTCTTGTTCTTCGGCCAGTTCTTCCAGCGTGGCGCCCCCCGCCAGCAGGTCATCAATGTCCTCTGCGCGCGCTTCAATAACGCGGCGGGCACGGTCTGCGGCCAGCTCGTCACGCAGCTCTGCTTCGGCTTCCTCAAGAGAGGTCGCACGGGCGTCCAGAATACCGTTCACACGGAACAGGGCAGGGCCAAATTCGGACGGGAGCGGGCCAACAACGCTGCCCACTTCGGCGGCGAACACCGCGTCGCCGGCCTCGCCCAGACCGTCGATCGCCAGATCGCCAAGGTCAATATCGCCAAGGCTCAGGCCACGTTCGGTGACCAGTGCCTCAAAGGTGGTGTCGCCTGCATCCAGCTTCGCCATGGCGCTTTGTGCGGCGTCTTCGGATGGGAACACCAGACGCTCTACCAGACGGCGGGCGGGAACCTGATATTGATCCGCGCGGTCCTCATACAGCGCGCGCAGAGCCTCGGCGTCGACGTCTACGCTGTCCAGCAGGGCTTCGGGGCGCAGGATCACATAGGTGATTTCCTTGGTTTCAGGCAGGGTGAAGGCGGCGATATTGGCGTCGTAGAAGGCCTTGAGCTCTGCATCTGTCGGCTCAACCGTGGCAAGGGCCACATCTGCGTCCGTCACCGGCACATAGGTAAAGCTGCGGCGCGCGCCGATATAGTCGGTCATGGTTTTGCCCAGCGTTGCGGGCATTTCCGCACCGGTCATGATCGCGCCCTGTGCCAGAATACGGGCCGCTTCCTGACGCATGTCACGTTCAAATTCCGCCTCGGAGAGGTTTGCGTTCTGCAGGGCAAAGGCATAGGCCTCGCGGTCGAATTTGCCCGAGATATCCTGAAACGCCTGAATCTGGGCGATCTGGCTCAGCAGGGCTTCGTCGCCAATGGACAGGCCGACGTTTGCCATTTCATTGTCCAGCGCCGCAGTGGTCACCAGGCGGGACAGAACCGCACGGTCCAGACCCAGCGCAACCAGCTGCTGCAGGGGCAGGGCCTGACCGCTCTGGGCCTGCAGGGCGCGTTGCTCCTGCTGCAGGGCGCGGCCGTAATCCTCTACAGTGACGGTGCTGTCGCCGACGCTGGCAACAGTGCGGTTGGCGCCCGAGCCGCTCACTACACCAAAGCCGGCCAAGCCGACGATGAGCAGCGCCATCAGGATCCAGATAAAGCTCTTCGAGAGGTTCTTCATGCCGTAGGGCCCTTATGTCTTGTGCAGGCTGGCGCCCTTTGCCGGGCGTATGGGCCGGGGCGCGGGGCGCAGTCTGCGGAAATCTTCCTGAGAGTGCATAGGACACACGAGGGGGCGGGGCAAGTTCTGTCGCAGCGACCAAGGGCTGTGATTGCCCAATGCGCCCATCAATCCCGCGTGTTCCTTTGAGATTAAGGGGTGAAGTCGGCGAGGCGACGCAGCACCTCTTGGATGCCTGCGCGGTCCACATTGGCAAAGGCAATGCGGAACTGGCGTGGGGCATCGGCGTCATCGCGCGGGGCAAACATCGCGCCGGGCAACATCAGCACGCCGACCTCGTTCAGCAACCTGCGGGCAAGGGCGGTGGAATTGTGGTGGAACGGGTGTTCGACATAGGCGAAATAGGCGCCAGCCCCCAACAGCCGCCAGCCGCGCGCTGCCAATGGGGCAAAGCCTGACTCGATCGCGGCGCGACGGGCGAGAATTTCGTCCCGCTCACCGGCCAGCCAGTCGCCAAGGTGTTCCAGCCCCCATTCCGCGCCAATCTGACCCAGCTGCGACGGGCAGATGGTGACCGTGTCGAGGAATTTTTCAATCTCCAGCAACCGCGCGGGCGCAGTTGCAATGGCGCCGACGCGATGCCCGGTCAGGCGATAGGCCTTGGAGAACGAATAAAGATGCACCAGCGTGTTGTCCCACCCAGGGCGAGCGAACAACTGATGCGGCGGGCCAGAGCGGCTGTCGAAATCGCGGTAGGTTTCATCCACAATCAGCGTCAGGCCGCGCGCCGCCGCAAGGTCATAGAACTGCGCAAGCAGCCCGTCCGGGTATTCCACGCCGCAGGGGTTGTTCGGCGTCACCAGCACAATCGCCCGCGTGCGGTCGGTGATCAGCGCCGCGCAGCTTTCGACATTGGGCAGCATATTGTCCTGCACCTTGAGCGGAACCGTATTGATCCCCTGCATGTCGAGCCACATTTTGTGGTTGAAATACCAAGGGGTTGGAAGGATCACCTCATCCCCTTCGGTGCAGAGGCTGGACAGGGTTGCGGCAAAGGCCTGATTGCAGCCCGAGGTGATGGCCACCTGATCCGAGGAAACCTCAGCCGCGTAATGTTTGGTCATCTGCCGCGCCAGCGCCGCGCGCAGGGGCATTCGGCCCAGAACCGCGCCATAAAGATGGGCGTTGGGTTGGTTCATCGCAGCCTCTGCCAGCGCCCGGCGCAGCCCTTCGGGCGGCGGGTCGGCGGGGGCGGCCTGGCTGAGGTTCAACAGCGCCAGCCCCTCGGGCAGTTGGGCCTCCTGCAGCCAGCGGCGGCTCTCCACAATCGGGGAGGCAAAGGTGGCTTCGGTGCGGGACGTGGGGCGCGGCGCGGACATGTCTGGAAATCCTGTCTGTTGCAACCTGAGAAAGCGACTGCCCGCATTAGGTCGCGAAACCTGCCCGCTGGCAAGCCGGATTTCACCAGGGCCGCCCACAAGCCTCGAGCCACGCACAAAAAAACGCGCCCCGACCGGAGCGCGTCTTTCAAATCACATCGCGTGGACCTTAGTCCTTGCCGCGGTAGGGCTCTACGTATTGCAGGGCCATATCCCAGGGGAAGAAGATCCAGGTGTCCTGGCTGACGCCGGTGATAAAGGTATCAACCTGCGGCTCGCCCTGTGGTTTGGCATAGACGGTGGCCAGATGCGCGTTCGGATACAGCTCGCGCACCAGTTCCAGCGTTTTGCCGGAATCGACCAGATCGTCGATGATCAGAACGCCAGTGCCGTCGCCCATCAGATCCGCATCCGGGCTTTTCAGCACTTCGGCTTCGCGGCGCTGGTCTGCGGCACCACCACCCGAATGGTAGGATTTGACCGAGATGGTGTCGACGGTGCGCACATCCAGTTCGCGCGCAACGATCATCGCAGGCGCCATGCCGCCACGGGTGATGGCGACGATTGCGCGCCAGGCGCCATCATCGGGGCCTTTGCCATCCAGACGCCATGCCAGGGCACGGCTGTCACGGTGGATCTGGTCCCAAGAGATGTGAAAGCCCTTCTCATGGGGCAGGCGGGTGTCTTTAGAGCTCATAACGCGTGTTCCCTCTTAGCCTTTGTCGATATCAGGCGCATCGACCGCCTTCATGCCAACAATATGATAGCCCGAATCCACGTGGACATTTTCGCCGGTGACACCCGAGGACAGGTCAGACAGCAGATAAAGCGCGGATTTGCCCACATCGTCGATGGTCACATTGCGACGCAGCGGCGAGTTGTATTCGTTCCACTTCATAATGTAGCGGAAATCGCCAATGCCAGAGGCCGCCAGTGTCTTGATCGGACCGGCCGAGATCGCGTTGACGCGAATGCCGTCTTTGCCCAGATCTTCGGCCAGGTATTTGACCGACGCCTCAAGCGCCGCCTTTGCCACGCCCATGACATTATAATGCGGCATCACCTGCTCGGCACCATAATAGGTGAGGGTCAAGAGCGAGCCGCCTTCGCTCATCATCTTCTCTGCGCGCTGTGCAACCGCGGTGAACGAGAACACGGAAATATCCATGGTCATCGCAAAGTTGTCGCGGCTGGTGTCGACGTAACGGCCACGCAGCTCGTTCTTGTCCGAGAAGCCAATGGCGTGAACAACAAAGTCCAGCTTGCCCCATTTTTCCTCGAGCGACGCAAACAGCGCATCAATAGAGGTCTCGTCGGACACATCGCAAGGCAGGACGATTTCGCTGCCCAGTTTTGCTGCCAGCGGGTCCACACGTTTCTTCAGTGCGTCGCCCTGGTAAGAAAACGCCAGCTCTGCGCCCGCGTCGGCACAAGCCTTGGCAATGCCCCAGGCAATCGATTTGTCATTGGCCAGGCCCATGATAAGGCCACGTTTGCCAGCCATGAGTTGACTAGTCATGCAGGTTCTCCGCCTGTGATCGGTTAATTTAAGCTCCTTTAGTACGCCCAGTAAATTGCTTCAAGGGCAGAGGGGCTTGTTGTGGCCGCTTTGGCGCACTAGCTTGCGGAAAAGTCGACATTCTAGTTGAAAGAGGCCCAATGTCAGAGCGTGACGGAATTTTTGCAGGCGATGACCCTTTTGTCATCGCACGCCGCTGGCTGGAAGAGGCCCGCGAAACTGAAATCAACGACCCCGATGCCATTGCCCTGTCCACCGTGGACGCGCACGGCATGCCCAATGCGCGGATGGTTCTTCTGAAAGACATCGAAGACGCGGCCTTTGTGTTCTACACCAACTACACCAGCGCCAAGGCACAAGAGCTCGACAGTGCTGGCGCGGCGGCCTTTGTGATGCACTGGAAATCTCTGCGTCGGCAGGTACGGGTACGCGGCCATGTGACCCGCGAGGACGGGCCGCAGGCGGATGCCTATTTTGCCAGCCGGTCGCTGAAAAGCAGACTTGGCGCTTGGGCGTCGCAGCAGTCGCAGCCGCTGTCCAGTCGTGGCGCGCTGATGGCAGAAGTGGCCAAAGTGACCGCGCAGCAGGGCCCAAACCCCAAACGCCCGCCGTTTTGGGGCGGTTTCCGCATTGTGCCCACCGAGATCGAGTTTTGGGCCGATGGGGCGTTTCGCCTGCATGATCGCTTTCGCTGGACGCGACCCGACGTCACTGCGACGTGGGACGTTGTCCGGCTTAACCCGTAAAAAATAGAATTACAGATCATAAAAGGTGCAAAAAGTGGCAAGCCATACGCAAAAGCCTTTGCTATTGTTTATGTACGACATAGATTTTGGATTTCCTGATGCATCTTGTCGTTTTTTGCTCTTGAACTACCTATACAAAATCGCGCAGGTAGTGGCATCACGAAGAAAAAGAATACGGTGGTAATCGCAAGTGGCGGAAGATCTGAGCAGTTTGCAACACATCCGTGGACAAGTGAAATGGTTCGACCCTGCGAAAGGGTATGGCTTCATTCTGTCCGATTTGGGCGGTCCAGACATCCTGTTGCACGTTAATGTGCTGCGTAATTTTGGACAAAGCTCTGTTGCGGATGGTGCGGGCATTGAAGTTGTGACCCATCGTACGGATCGCGGCGTACAGGCGGTTGAAATCATCTCGATTACGCCGCCCGAACGCGACGACACACCTGTGTTGTCCGATCTTGCCGATCTGGATATCGAAGACCTGGATTCCCCGCTGGAACCGGCGCGCGTGAAGTGGTTTGACAAGGCCAAGGGTTTTGGTTTTGCGAATATCTTCGGCAGCGACGATGATGTGTTCCTGCACGTTGAAGTGCTGCGTCAGTCCGGCCTGTCCGACCTGCAATCGGGCGAGGCGCTGGCCATGCGGGTGATCGATGGCAAACGCGGACGTCTTGCCGTGGAAGTCCACGCATGGGAAGCGGCGGTCGACGAAGAATACGAGGATTGATGCTGCGGCGTCTCCGACATACGGGGTGGCGCAGCCTCCTCGCGACAGCCCTCTTCATGAGCGGCGCATCAGGGGCCTTTGCGGGCCCCTGTTCTGTGTCCAAAGTCTCGGTTCGGGGCGATTTTGGCGAACTTCAGTTCAATGTTGAAATCGCCGACACCTTCGATGAACGCGCGCAGGGGCTGATGCATCGCGCCAGCATGCCGCGCATGGCGGGCATGTTGTTTGTCTATGAAACCCCGCAGCCGGTGTCGTTCTGGATGAAGAACACATTGATCCCGTTGGATATGTTGTTTGTTGATGTCCGGGGTGAGGTGGTCCGCATCCACGAAAATGCCGTTCCCGGTGATTTGACCGCCATTCCGGGCGGCGACAACATCTTTGCGGTGCTCGAAATCAATGGCGGATTGAGCAAAGATTTCGGCATTCGGGCCGGTGCGCAGATGCGGCACAAAAGTTTTCCTCAAAATCATGCAATTTGGCCATGTTAGGGCTTTTCATTCCCGAACGAACTGTCTAATACCACGCCATGGTCCGGGGCGTGGCGCAGTCTGGTAGCGCACCTGTTTTGGGTACAGGGGGTCGTGAGTTCGAATCTCGCCGCCCCGACCATCTCCACACAAGTTGGCAGTAACGGCAGTGCGACGCGAGTCGCGGCCGCTTTGCCTGTGGGGGATGTCAGGCGGGGCATGGCGCGAAATCGCGCCGAAGTCTTAAGATCACGAGACCCCCAAGATCTAGCGTTAAGACCTTCGCAACCATTGTTAACACGGCGGCGGCGTTCTGATGTGTCTTTGCCGGGGGTCCGATGGATTTTTACGCAGTGATTTGCGATGTGCTTGCGCCGTGACCAAACGTCAACGCGACGCGTTATTTCAACGAACGTTGAAAGATAAAACCCGCAAGACCGCCGGGCGGCCGGCAAAGAGTTCCAACCAACTGCTTGCAAGCACAGCCAATTTTTGAGAAGAGCACGCAGCGCCAGCCGATCCGGGTTCGACAATCTGTTTTTGGGGGCTTTTGCGCGCAAACCCATGCGACACCTCGATTTCCCGAGGTCAACAAAAAATAACGGGATAAAAGACAAAATTTGGCGTTGACCGTATATGGTCAGATACGTCAAATTGTAGATGCTCACGGGGATCACACAACATCTTGTATGTAGTTGCGTGAAAACCCCAAGGCCGAGATCAAAAAATCAAGCGAAACAAACCCTTAGATAGGGCACGTTGTCTGGCGCATGCCATGCGTCGACACGCGGAAGTTTTTGTCCTTGGTCTAACGGGCAAAGCAGCGCCAAAACGGGGCCTGCGGGATAAAAACGGGACAGCCAAGGAATAGCGTTGCTATGAAAATCGAACGCAAATTTACCAAAGCCGGGCAGGACGCCTATGCCTCTCTCACTTTTGTTGAGGCGACATCGGAAATCCGAAACCCCGACGGTACAATTGTGTTCCACCAGGACGGCATTGAAGTTCCCGAAACCTGGAGCCAGGTCGCAAGCGATGTGATCGCGCAGAAATATTTCCGCAAGGCTGGTATCCCGTCCAGCCTGAAGAAAGTGCGCGAAAAAGGCGTTCCCGAATTCCTGTGGCGCTCTGTTCCGGCCGACGGTTCGGTCGAGATCGGCGGCGAGACCTCCTCGAAGCAGGTGTTTGATCGTCTGGCCGGCGCCTGGGCCTATTGGGGCTGGAAGGGCGGTTACTTCACCACCGAAGAAGACGCGCGCGCCTACTATGATGAAATGCGCTTTATGCTGGCGGCGCAGATGGCCGCACCCAATTCGCCGCAGTGGTTCAACACCGGCATCCACTGGGCCTATGGCATTGATGGCCCGGCGCAGGGCCACCATTTTGTGGACTACAAGACCGGCAAGCTGACCAAATCCAACAGCGCCTATGAACACCCGCAGCCCCATGCCTGCTTTATCCAGTCCGTTGAGGATGATCTGGTCAATGAGGGCGGCATTATGGACCTTTGGGTCCGCGAGGCGCGTCTGTTCAAATATGGTTCTGGCACCGGCACCAATTTCTCGCATCTGCGCGGGGAGGGCGAAAGCCTGTCTGGCGGCGGCAAATCTTCGGGCCTGATGGGATTCCTGAAGATCGGCGACCGGGCAGCCGGCGCGATCAAATCCGGCGGCACCACGCGCCGCGCGGCAAAGATGGTCATTGTCGACGCCGATCACCCGGACATCGAGGACTTCATTCAGTGGAAAGTGCTGGAAGAGCAGAAAGTGGCGTCCATCGTCGCGGGCTCCAAAATGCACGAGAAGATGCTGAACGGAATTTTCGAGGCGATCCGGTCCTGGGATGGTCTGGCTGAGGACGCCTATGATCCCAGCGAAAACGACTCGCTGAAGAAGGCGGTGCGCGAAGCCAAAAAGGTCGCAATCCCCGAGACTTATATTAAACGCGTGCTGGATTATGCCCGTCAGGGATATGACAGCATCGAATTCCCCACCTATGACACTGATTGGGACAGTGAGGCCTATTCCTCGGTGTCTGGTCAGAACTCCAACAACTCCATCCGGGTGACCAATGCCTTCCTGCATGCGGTCGAAAAGGATGCGGATTGGGAGCTGACCAACCGCGTGGATGGTTCGATTGCAAAGACCGTAAAGGCGCGCGATCTGTGGGAAAAGGTCGGCCACGCCGCGTGGGCCTGCGCTGATCCGGGCATTCAATTCCACGACACCGTCAATGAATGGCACACCTGCCCGGCAGATGGGGAAATCCGCGGATCGAACCCGTGCTCGGAATATATGTTCCTTGATGACACGGCCTGTAACCTTGCCTCGCTCAACCTGCTGACCTTCCTGCAGGACGGCCAGTTTCAGGCGCAAGACTTTGTCCACGCCAGCCGTCTGTGGACGCTGACGCTGGAAATCTCGGTGCTGATGGCGCAGTTCCCGTCCAAGGAAATCGCGCAGCGGTCCTATGACTACCGCACGCTGGGTCTGGGCTTTGCCAACATCGGCGGGTTGTTGATGAACCTGGGCTTTGGTTATGACAGTGACGAAGGCCGCGCGCTCTGTGGTGCGATCAGCGCCATTATGACCGGTGAGGCCTATGCAACTTCGGCCGAGATCGCCAGCGAGCTGGGCGCGTTTCCGGGCTATGCCAACAACGCCGACCACATGCTGCGCGTCATGCGCAACCACCGCACTGCCGCCTATGGTGAGGCAGAGGGCTATGAGGGTCTGACCGTCACCCCCGTTCCGCTGGATCAGGTGAACTGCCCGGATCTGTCGCTGACCGAGCTGGCCAAAACCACTTGGGACAAGGCCGTCGCCCTGGGCGAAGAACACGGCTATCGCAACGCGCAGGCCACGGTGATTGCGCCGACCGGCACCATTGGTCTGGTGATGGACTGCGACACGACGGGGATCGAGCCTGACTTTGCACTGGTGAAGTTCAAGAAGCTTGCGGGCGGTGGCTATTTCAAAATCATCAACCGCTCGGTGCCTGCCGCGCTCGAAGGGTTGGGCTATGGCCCCGCAGAGATCGCCGAGATCGTGTCTTACGCGGTCGGCCATGGTTCCATCGGCAATGCGCCGGGGATCAACCACACCTCGCTGACCGGCCACGGCTTTGGCCCCGAAGAGCTGTCGAAAATCGACGCCGCACTGGAGAGCGCCTTTGACGTGCGCTTTGTCTTTAACCAGTGGACGCTGGGCGAAGAGTTCTGCACCGGGGTTCTGGGCATCCCGTCCGAGAAACTGATGGACCCGACCTTTGACCTGCTGCGCCACCTTGGGTTCACCAAGCAGGACATCGAGGCGACCAACGACCACGTCTGCGGCACCATGACCCTCGAGGGCGCGCCGCATCTGAAGCCCGAGCACTACAAAATCTTTGACTGCGCCAACCCCTGCGGCAAAAAAGGCAAACGTTATCTGAGCGTTGACAGCCATATCCGCATGATGGCGGCGGCACAGTCGTTTATCTCGGGGGCGATCTCCAAGACCATCAATATGCCCAATGACGCCTCGATCGAGGATTGCCAGAAAGCATACGAGCTGTCCTGGTCGCTGGGGGTGAAGGCCAATGCGCTCTATCGCGATGGCTCGAAACTCAGCCAGCCGCTGGCCGCAGCTCTGGTCGAAGACGACGATGAGGCCGCAGAAATTCTAGAGACCGGATCGGTCCCCGAAAAGGCCGCAGTGATCGCCGAGAAAGTGATCGAGAAGGTCATCGTCAAAGAAATCGTTCGCAGCCACCGCGAAAAGATGCCGCAACGGCGCAAGGGCTACACGCAAAAGGCCCAAGTGGGTGGTCACAAGGTGTACCTGCGTACCGGTGAATACTCCGACGGCACGCTGGGCGAGATTTTCATCGACATGCACAAGGAAGGCGCGGGCTTCCGCGCGATGATGAACAACTTCGCCATCGCCGTGTCCGTAGGCCTGCAATACGGTGTGCCGCTCGAGGAATTTGTCGATGCCTTCACCTTCACCAAGTTCGAACCGGCCGGCATGGTGCAGGGCAATGACTCGATCAAGAACGCGACCTCGATCCTGGATTACGTGTTCCGCGAACTGGCCGTGTCCTATCTGGACCGCACCGATCTGGCCCATGTGAAACCCGAAGGCGCCAGCTTTGATGATCTGGGCCGCGGCGAAGAAGAAGGTCTCGCCAACCTCTCCGAGGTCAGCGACAGCGCGGCGACAAAATCGCTGCATGTGCTCAAGCAGATTTCCTCCACCGGCTATCTGCGCAAGCGTCTGCCGCAGGACCTGATGGTGCTGCAAGGCGGGCAAGGCAACCTTGATGTACCCACAAACGGCACCGATCCGGTGCAAGCGCTACAAACCCTGGTCCCCGAAACCAACGAACCAGCGCCCACCGGAATGGATGCCCGCACCAAGGCCAAAATGCAGGGATACGAAGGCGATCCGTGTGGCGAATGTGGGAACTACACGCTGGTGCGCAATGGCACCTGCATGAAGTGCAACACCTGCGGCGCGACCTCGGGCTGTAGCTAAGGCATGTCGGCGCAAGGGGATACCACCCCTGCGCCGATCCAGAACCGCGCCTAAGACGGGGCGCGTAGGGAGGGCGGCCCGCAACGCCACCTCCCGACGATATCGGAAGCCGTCCACTGTCGGGCGGGCCTTCTGAACCAAGTCTGGGGCGGGTGCGCTTGCCCCATACGCCGTGAAGGACCAGGCAAAAAAACGTAGGGCAGTCAACGAGAACGAGCCTGATCGGCGAAACTAAAACCCCCTCGAGTCCCCGAGGGGGTTTTTTTCTGTCTGCAAATCCTTGGGCCGCTATTGCGGCAGGTGGATATTGAACTTTGCCCGCAGCTGCGCATCCAGATCAGCGGGGAACCGGGCAGGCGACCGTTTCGCCAGCAGCTCTTCCTTCAGCGCGCGGGCCTTTGGCAGCAGCTCCTGCTTGCCTTTCTCCTCCCATTCCTTTGGAGAAGAGCGGCTTCCGAGCGTGGGATAGACAAAATCCTTCTGCATCCGCGCCAAGGTCTGTTCGGTGCCCAGATAATGGCCGGTGCCCGACAGGCAGACATCGGCGATTTCCTTGACCGAAAGGGTTTCGTCGTTGACCTCAATGCCGCGCACGCAGCGCTGGACCTGACCCAGCATATCATTGCCCAAAATCAGGCTCTCGTGGCAGAACCCCAAAAGCGACGCATGCATGCCTGCGGCCTCATAGACCATATTCAGCCCCGAAAGCCCGGCCATGACATTGGAACACATCTGTTCCCAACCGGCCTGCATGTCGGGCAGCTTGCTGTCGGAAATCCCAGCCGCCGCGCCGCCGGGCAGATCATAGAAGCGGTGCATCTGCGCGCAACCCGCGGTCAGCAGCGCCTGTTCACCCGATCCACCTGTCATTGCCCCGGTCCGCAGGTCCAGACCAAAGGGCCAGGTGCCAAAGACCGCCGGATGCCCCGGGCGCAATGCATTGACATAAACCAGCCCGGCCAGACATTCCGCCACCGACTGCACAATCGCCCCGGCAATGGTCGACGGCGCGGTTGCACCGGCCATACCAGCCGACAGCAGCAGAACCGGCATGCCGCCACGGATGCATTCCTCCATGACCTCGCAGGCTTCGGTGGCAAAGCGCATCGGGGGCACCACAAAGCAGTTGGTATTGGAGACAAAGGGGCGGTCGCGCCAGGCATCCTCGCCGCCGGCAATCATATGCAGCATCTCTAGCGCCGGGGCCACATGATGCGGTTCGGTGAAAGAGGTTCCAATGTGTTTATGGGTGCCCGCACAGCAAGCGTAGACGGTATTGAGGTCCATCTCTAGGTTGTCGTGCACATCGCGGGCCACCATTGGGCGCTGGACAAAATGGATGTTTTCAAGCGCCTCGCACAGGCGCGCGGCGTCATGAAGATCCTGCAAGGTGCTGTCACGATAGGTTTTTCCGTCGACCTCGACCATATGCACAGCGGCGCCAGCCGTGCCGAAATGAACTCGTGTGCCGGACAAATCGAGGTCGTTTTTGGGATCCCGCCCGCAGAGCACGGGCGTGCGGTTGGCAATCGCCAGCGTGTCTTCAACCAGCGAGGGCGGGAACCGCAGACGCCCGTCTTCATAGGTGCAGCCCTTGGCGGTCAGCAGGTCCACGCCAGACTGCGGCGCGCCGGACAGGCCCACGGTTTCCAACAGCTCCAGCGCGGCATGGTGAATGGACTGGACTTCGCTGTCGCTCAGCGGGCGGTAAAGCCCACCCTGAAGGCCGGGCGAAATAGGGGATTGTTCGGGTGCAGGCGCAGCCTGACGCGCAACGCGACGGGCAGTGCGTCCGCCTTTGCGCGTGCGCGCAGCAGGAGAGGCATCGGTCATGAATAAGGGAATCCTAAAGTTGAGTGAAAACTGATGTTCAGCGGGTTTCACTCTGACTTGGTCGACCTCGGGCCGCACGGCCGCGCATCGCACCGATGGTGCGTAGAACGATCACGACAGTGCACTCCACGTTCTGCATGCAGCTCCTCCTTGCGTATAGGTTCGCCGCGAGTCGCTGTTCTGTCCCGCTCAAAACCGACTTTTTGTCGAAAAGCGACATTTTTCATTCGAAAGTCGCCAAGATTCATCCCAGATACGCCTTTGCGCCTGCAAATTTTCCGCTGGCGGAGCGGGGGGTAACAAGATGGTTAAAATACTCCCTAAAACTTGATTAAAAATTCTCAAGAACTTGGCGCAAAGTTCTGTTTTAAATCATAAAATCAGCATTCTCAAATTAACCAAAAGGAGGCAATCTCTCTTGTAGATTGCGGTTATGCAAAATGCAGAGCCGGGTTCGGGGGCGAATGAACCGCGCTGAAGGCGCAGAAGTCTAAAGGACGTGAACTATGTCGATCTCTGGTGAAACTTTGGGGGCGCCCACTCTCGCCCCTGCAAGCAGAGGCCGCTCTGGCAAACAATTTGCCGGTCTTGCCGTGGCGGCCGCATGTGTGGTTGCACCGCTCAGCAATAGCCCGGCTGAGGCCGAAGGCTGGGGCCGGGCCTGGCTTGGCGAATTTGGCGCGCTGGCCCTCAATCCATCGTCACAGGTTTCAGACTTTCAAAACACGCTGGCGCAAACCCCGCTGATAAATGACACACCGCAGGCCGATCCGGACGCCGATTATGGTGTTTTCCAAAATGAGGCACGGGTGTTCAATCAACGCCCCGTCGCCCAGACGCGCAGCCTGCGGCTTTGGATCGGCAACAGCACCTTCTATGACGATGACGCAGCTTCCCACGACAGCGACTATTTCCATGTCACCACCCAGACGCTTGAGCAGGAACCCATGACCCTTGGCGTTGGCTTTCAGGTGCCACTGGGGGAGGGCATGGACCTCAGCGGTGCGCTTTTGCGGGGGGAGGCAGACGGCCACAGCAACCTTGGGCGCGACAACCGTGTGACCCTTCGGGCCGCCTTTCGGTTCTGAGGCGCAAGCCTGCCTGATTTAACATCCCGGCCAAAAGCGGTTTTCTGCGGCAAAGCCCTTGGCCGGGTCGCTGCTTCGTGCTAGTCAGGCGCCATGAAACGGATCGAAAACCAGATTTCCCTCTGCATTATTTGCTGTATTACCTGCTGACACGTTCAGCGGGCTGCGCCTTTCGTCGTTTTACACTCCGAGACAAGCTGCTAAGCCCGCTGCGCAAGCGCAGGGCAGGCGTGCGCCCATACCAAGTCGCGCCGGGAGATCACACAGTCGTCGACAGGAGCTGATATGACGATCAAACTGCACAACACGGCAACCCGTCAAAAGGATGTCTTTACGCCGATCGACCCCAAGAATGTGCGGATGTACGTCTGTGGCCCAACCGTTTACGACCGCGCCCATCTTGGCAATGCGCGCCCCGTCGTGGTGTTTGATATCCTCTATCGTCTGCTGCGCGAAACCTATGGGGCGGATCACGTCACCTATGCGCGCAACTTCACCGACGTCGATGACAAGATCAACGCCCGCGCCGC
Organism: Tritonibacter multivorans; assembly: GCF_001458415.1. Taxonomy (GTDB): domain Bacteria; phylum Pseudomonadota; class Alphaproteobacteria; order Rhodobacterales; family Rhodobacteraceae; genus Epibacterium; species Epibacterium multivorans. The sequence goes on from NZ_CYSD01000042.1 coordinate 457,113, forward strand.
AGAAACGGGCCGCGAAATCAGCGAGATCACCGAACAGACCATTGGCTGGTTCCTCGAGGACATGGGCGCGCTTGGCGCGCTGGAACCCAATGTGATGCCGCGCGCGACCCACTACATCACCCAGATGATCGACATGATCGAAGTGCTGATGGCGAAGGGCCACGCCTATGAGGCCGAAGGCCATGTGCTGTTCTCGGTCGACAGCTGGCGCGAAGACTACGGCAAACTGTCCGGCCGTTCGGTCGATGACATGATTGCTGGCGCCCGTGTCGAGGTTGCGCCCTATAAAAAGAACCCGATGGATTTTGTCCTCTGGAAGCCCTCGACGCCGGATCTGCCCGGTTGGGACAGCCCCTGGGGCCGCGGGCGTCCGGGCTGGCACATTGAATGCTCGGCCATGAGCACCGAACTGCTGGGCCAGTCCTTTGACATTCACGGCGGCGGCAACGACCTGATGTTCCCGCACCATGAGAACGAGATCGCCCAGAGCCGTTGCGCCAATCCGGATGGCAATTTTGCCAAGTTCTGGATCCACAACGAAATGCTGCAGGTCGAAGGCAAGAAAATGTCCAAATCGCTGGGCAATTTCTTCACCGTGCGCGATTTGCTGGATCAGGGCTATCCGGGCGAGGTGGTGCGACTGGTGTTCCTGCAGACCCATTACCGCAAGCCGATGGACTGGACCGACAAAAAAGCCAAAGAGGCCGAAGCAACCCTGCGCAAGTGGCGGGCGTTGACAGAGGGCGTCGAACCCTCTGCCACCGCGGCTGCCGCGGTCCTAGACGCGCTGTCTGATGACCTCAACACGGCCGGTGCGATCACTGAGCTGCACAAAATGGCCAGCGAAGGCGACGCCGCAGGTCTGTTGGCGGCGGCCAATCTGCTGGGGCTTCTGACCCCGGAACTGGGCGCATGGGCCGAAGGCCCCAATGTCGATCTGTCCGGGTTTGAAGCGCAACTGTTTGCCGCCCGTCAGGCCGCCATGGAAAGCAAAGACTTCTCCGAGGTCGACCGCCTGAAAGCCGCCTTCACAGACGCAGGGCTCGAGGTGCGCATGTCCAAAACCGGGGTCGAACTGGTGCCCGGTGCGGGCTTTGATATGGCGAAACTGGACGCGCTTTGATGGAGCGACTGTACCTATATGACACCACGCTCCGCGACGGGCAGCAGACCCAGGGCGTGCAGTTCTCGACCGACGAAAAGAAGGTCATTGCCCAGGCGCTTGACGACCTAGGTGTGGACTATATCGAAGGGGGTTGGCCCGGCGCCAACCCCACCGACAGCGCGTTTTTTGAAACAGCCCCTCAGACGCGGGCGACGCTCACCGCCTTTGGGATGACCAAACGCGCCGGGCGGTCGGCAGAAAATGACGAGGTGCTGGCGGCGGTGCTGAATGCAGGCACACCTTCGGTCTGTCTGGTTGGCAAATCCCATGACTACCATGTGACCGCCGCGCTTGGCATCACGCTCGAAGAGAACCTCGACAATATCCGCGCCTCTATCGCACATATCCGCGCGCAGGGGCGCGAGGCGCTGTTTGATGCGGAGCATTTCTTTGACGGCTACAAGGACAATGCCGACTATGCCGTGTCCTGCTGCCGCACGGCGCTCGAGGCGGGCGCCCGTTGGATTGTCCTGTGTGACACCAATGGCGGCACCATGCCATCCGAGGTATCGCGGATTGTGGCAGAGGTGATCGCGGCCGGCATTCCCGGCGCAAACCTGGGCATTCACACGCATAATGACACGGAAATGGCGGTGGCCTGTTCGCTGGCCGCTGTGGAGGCTGGCGCGCGCCAAATTCAGGGCACGCTGAACGGCCTGGGCGAGCGGTGCGGCAACGCGAACCTCACCACGCTGATCCCGACACTGTTGCTGAAAGAGCCCTACAAAAGCCAGTTTGAGACCGGCGTAAAGCCCGAGGCGCTGACCGGTCTGACGCAGCTCAGCCGCACGCTGGACGACATTCTGAACCGGGTGCCGACCAAACAGGCGCCCTATGTGGGCGCATCCGCCTTTGCCCATAAGGCCGGTCTGCACGCCAGCGCGATCCTCAAGGATCCGTCGACCTATGAACACATCGATCCGGGCGAGGTCGGCAATGCGCGCATTATCCCCATGTCCAATCAGGCCGGTCAGTCGAACCTGATCAAACGTCTGAAAGAAGCGGGACTGAGCGTCGAAAAGGGCAACCCCGCACTGGCGCGCATTCTGGATCAGATCAAAGAGCGCGAGGCACAGGGTTACGCCTATGACACCGCGCAGGCCTCTTTTGAACTGCTGGCGCGCGAAGAGCTGAACCTGTGTCCTTCGTTCTTTGATATTGAACGCTACAAGGTCACGGTGGAACGGCGCAAAGGCGCCAGCGGCCAGTATTACACCCAGTCCGAGGCGGTGGTTGTTGTCTATGTGGACGGCGAAAAACACATGTCGGTCAGTGAATCGCTGGACGAGGACCGCAACGATCGCGGCCCCGTCAACGCGCTGTCGCGCGCGTTGATCAAGGATCTGGGGCGATACTCCAGCGTTCTGGAGGACATGCGTCTGGTCGACTTCAAGGTGCGCATCACGCAAGGCGGCACAGAGGCGATCACCCGCGTCATTATCGACAGCGAAGACAATCATGGCCGCCGCTGGTCCACCGTCGGTGTCAGTGCAAACATCATTGATGCCTCGTTCGAGGCACTGCTGGATGCGATCCGTTGGAAACTTCTGCACGACAGCACCGAGGCCTGAGCGTGCAGTTTGACGACGACCTGATCGCCTGCGCCGAAGCCGTCCAGAAAGGCGATGCGGACCGGTTTCAATCCGTGATGGCCGCACCGGTTCAGGCGCGTCCGTTTCTGTTTGCGCTTTATGCCTTCAACCTCGAACTGTCGCGCGCGCCCTGGGCCAGTCAGGAAAGCATGATCGCCGAAATGCGGGTGCAGTGGTGGCGCGATGTGGGTGCGGAAATCGCAGAACAGCGTCCCGTCCGACGGCACTTTGTTGCAACGCCGCTGGGGCGTTTGCTGCCTGCGGCGGCAGCGTCGTGCATTGATGCAATGGCCGAGGCACGCCGCTGGGACATCTACCGCGACCCGCATACGGATGAAGCCGCCTTTGACGCCTATATCGACGCGACCTCTGGCGGGCTGATGTGGATGGCGGCAGCGGGTCTGGGCAGGGCTGAAGAATCCGTCGTGCGCGATTTTGCCTATGGGGCAGGGGTGGCACGCTATCTGGCGGCAATCCCCGAGCTGGAAGCCCAGCACCGCGTGCCGCTGTTGGATGGGTCACCTGATGACGTCCGCGCCCTTGCGGCCAAAGCCCGCGTCCGGCTCCGCGCGGCCCGCAGACGGCGCGCGGATATCTCGCCCGAGGCCCGCCCTGCGCTCTTTGCCGGCTGGCAGGCTGACGCCATTCTGGCGCAGGCCGAACGCGAACCACAGCGCGTGGCCGAAGGTGCATTGGGACTGAGCGAGTTTCGAAAACGCAGCAGCCTTTTGCTGCGCAGCACATTTGGACGTTGGTAAACAAAAAGGGGCCTCAGGAGGCCCCTTTTTCGTTGGTTAGGCGCGGCTTTCCTGCGGGCGCAGAACCAGCCAGATCAGGGCACCGCCCGACAGCATCAGGAAGGGCGCCATCGCCATATTGACGGCGGTCCAGCCCTCGATCGGCGACCCACCAGAACAGTTCATCAGACCTCCCGAAGCCAGCGACGCAACGGTCACGCCGCCAAAGACAAACAGGTCGTTCATCCCCTGAATACGGCCGCGTTCTTCGGGCGTGTGGGCGCTGGCCAGCATGGTTGTTGCGCCAATAAAGCCAAAGTTCCAGCCCAGCCCCAACAGGATCAGGGCGGCAAAGAAATTCGCCAGATCCACCCCCTGCAGCGCGACAGCGCCCGCAGCGCCGAGGATCAGAATGCCCGCGCCCATGATCTTTTCCACGCCAAAGCGCGCGATCAGATGGCCGGTAAAGAACGAGGGCACAAACATCGCCAACACGTGGAAGGTCACCACATCCGCCGCATTGCCTTGGGTGAAGCCGCAGCCAACCACCGCCAGCGGGGTTGAGGTCATCACCAGGTTCATCAACGCATAAGCCACCATGCCGCAGATAATCGCCACGGCAATGCGCGGGGTTCTCAGCATTTCTGTCCGGCTGCGCCCTTTGGGGGCATCCGCGCCCGGTGCCGCAGGCGCGGGGATGCGCAGGAAAGCAAACAACAGGGCGCCGACCACATTGATTACCACCACCGCCAGATAACTGCCAAAGAAGGGGATCACATAGGCATCCGTCGTGGCCTTGACCAGCTGCGGGCCAATGATCGCGCTGATAAGCCCCCCGGCCATCACATAGGAAATCGCCTTGGGCCGGAAATCTTCGGAGGCGGTGTCGGCAGCCGCAAAGCGGAAAAACCCCTGCGAACACATATAGATACCAGTGAAAAAACTGCCCAGAAGGAACACCGGGAAGGAATTTAAATATAGTCCATAAGCCCCGATAATCCCACCAAGCGCGCCGCCCATGGCGCCAATGACAAAGCCCACGGTGCGGCCCCAGCGCTGCATAATCGCGGACAGGGGCGTGGCCGACACCATAGACCCCGCCACAATCAGCGAAATCGGCAAGGTCGCCCAGCAGGGGTTCGACGCCAGCGATTGCCCGGCAAGCCCGGCAATGGTGAACAGCATCGGCATCTGCGCGCCCAGAAAGGCCTGCGCCAGAACAAGGATGGCAACATTGCGGGTGGCCGTACGATCATCGGGTGTGGGGGCGTCAACTGTGGTCATAGGCAAAGCGGTAATTGCGCCGGAGGCTTACGGCAAGCATGATGTTCGTAACCGTACAATTCGTGATGAGGCACAGCAGAACAGAATGTCCAGGATTGGCAGAATTATAGAAACCCCCGACTGCGTGGCCGAAGGGGCAGCATGGCTGGCAAACCACGAGCCCCGCTTTGCCCAAGCGCTGGCGCTGACCGGTCCTTTGCCGCTGCGCCGCAAACCCGACGGCTTTGCCGAACTTTTGAGTGCGATCGTCAGCCAGCAGGTCAGCGTTGCCTCGGCGGCCGCGATCTGGGGCCGGATGCAGGACGCAGGGCTGACCACGCCTCAGGCCATTACGGCCGCTACCGATGACGATCTGCGCGGCGCGGGCTTGAGCCGCCAAAAGATGAAATACGCCCGCGCACTGGCAGGTGAAGGCATTGATTTCAATGCCTTGCGCGACATGGCTGATGCAGAGATCATGAAGACCCTGACCAAAGTTTCAGGCATCGGCATTTGGACCGCCGAGATCTATGCGATGTTCTCTTTGGGCCGCGCCGACGTCTTTGCCCCCGGCGATCTGGCCTTGCAGGAATCGGCGCGGATCCTCTTTGATCTGCCCGAACGCCCCAAAGAACGCGCGCTGCGCCAGATGGCCGAAGACTGGAGCCCTTGGAGGTCGGTTGCAGCGCGTGCGCTCTGGGCCTATTACCGGGTGGCAAAGGACAGGGAAGGGATCCGATGACACGTGTTTTGACCGCCGGGCGCAAAGAGCCGCTCTCCGGCGATACCCGCTCTATTGTGGTGTTTCTGCATGGCTATGGCGCCAATGGCGCTGACCTGCTGGGGCTGGCCGACCCGCTGGCCGAACATCTGCCCGATACGCTTTTTGTCGCCCCCGATGCGCCCGAGGCCTGTGCCGGCGCGCCGATGGGCTATCAGTGGTTCCCGATCCCGTGGATCGATGGATCGTCAGAGGAAGAAAGCATGCGCGGCATGAACGCCGCCGTCGAAGACCTGAACGCCTTCCTCGATGCGCTGATGGTGGACGAAGATGTGCTGCCCGAACAGGTGGTTCTGTTTGGCTTCTCGCAGGGCACAATGATGAGTCTGCATGTCGCCCCGCGCCGCGAAGATCCGATTGCGGGCATTGTTGCCTTCTCGGGCCGTCTGCTGTCGCCCGACACGTTCAAGGACGACGTGGTCAGCAAAATGCCGATCCTGCTGGTGCATGGCGACCAAGACGATGTGGTGCCGCCGCAATCGCTGCCCGAGGCCGCAGAGACCCTGCAAGAGGCAGGCTTCCGCGATGTCTTTGCCCATATTATGAAGGGCACCGGCCACGGCATTGACCCCGATGGGCTGGGCGTGGCGCTGGCCTTTATGCGCGATAAGTTGAGCCTGTAAGGTTCTGTTAACGCGTTAGAAATCCCACAGCCGCGGCTCTGCGATCTCGACCGAGTTTCCCGCAGGGTCGCGGACATAAACCGATCTGGCCCCATTGGGCCAGTCGAACTCTGCTTCGATCTCAATGCCCATCGCGATCAGATGATCCCGCATGGCCATCAGGTCATCCCGTGTTTGCGAAAAACACAAATGCCCCGGACCTCGCGCCCCATGGGGCGGCACCGGCAGCGCCGGGTTGCCCGGTGGCTTCACGGTCTCATCCGCGTTGAACAGCAGCAAAACGGATGGCCCGACGCGGTAGAAGATATGCCGGTTGCCAACGCGCTGGATCTGCGAAAACCCCAAGACACCGCCATAAAAAGCCGCCGCCGCGTCAAGGTCATCGACATAAAGCGCGGCTTCTAGGACGCCGGTTGGAGAGGATGGTTTGCTATTCATCCCTCAAACTTACTTGTGGCGTGGCTTCCTGTCACCTTTTGCAGGGGCTTTGGCCGCACCATCCTGCGCGCGCGGCTTGCGCGGCGTCTTGGGGCGGCGCGGGGGTTTGTTTGACGGCTTGGGCGGACCGGGCACGCGCGGCGGCTCCAGATCATCCCATTTGCCCTGCGCCAGCCCGTCCAGGGTCCAGGAGCCGATGGCATAGCGGATCAGCCGCAGGGTCGGACAGCCCACCGCAGCCGTCATCCGGCGCACCTGTCGGTTTTTGCCTTCGGTGATTTGCAGCTCTAGCCAAGTGGTGGGGATCGCCTTGCGTTCGCGGATTGGCGGGGTGCGCGCCCAGAGCCCTTCGGGCGTGTCGATAATGCGCGCTTTGGCCGGGCGGGTCAGCCCGTCCTTCAGCTCCACCCCCTGACGCAAGGCGGTTAGGGCTGTGTCATCCGGCACCCCTTCGACCTGCACCCAATATGTCTTGGCCAGCTTGTGTTTCGGGTCCGAAATCCACGCCTGCAACCGTCCAGTGTTGGTCAATAGCATCAAACCTTCGCTGTCGCGGTCCAGACGGCCGGCCGGGTAGACGCCGGGACAGTCGATGAAATTCGAAAGCGTCGGACGCGGGTTTCCCTCCATGCTGCGGTCGGTGAACTGCGGCAGGACGTCAAAGGGTTTGTTAAATCGGATCAATCTGGGCGCGGATGTCATGACCCTGCCTTAGGGGCTGGGGCCAGTGTTGGCAATATGCAGCGCAAGCCCCCCGCGCGCGGCCCCCTTGTGGATAAATGTTACGCACTTGTCATGGAATCATCCTATCCCCACAGCATCTGGTGGCGCCTTGGGGCTTGTCAGGCGTCGACCACGATATATAGTTGTATATAAGTTGGGGCGGGTTCCCCGCTCTGACCTCACTTGAGGATAGCAGGGCGAGGAAGACGTTCCATGGACGGAGACTTTAGGACTGAATTTGTGCGCGAACCAAGCGCACTGAAACAACACCCGGCGCTGGTGCTGAACGCGGATTACCGCCCCTTGTCCTATTATCCTCTATCTCTATGGCCCTGGCAGGACGCGGTGAAAGCGGCCTGGCTGGATCGGGTGGCCATTGTGGCAGAGTATGATGAGGTTGTGCGCAGCCCCTCGACAGAGATCCGAATACCCTCTGTTGTTGTACTGAAAGACTATGTGAAACCTCAAAAGCGCGTGGCCTTCACGCGCTTTAATTTGTTTTTGCGGGATGAATTCAGCTGCCAGTACTGCGGCGCCAAGGGCGATCTGACCTTTGACCATGTGGTGCCCCGCGCGGCGGGTGGCATCACCAGCTGGGAAAACGTGGTGGCGGCCTGTTCCAAATGTAACCTGAAAAAAGGGTCCAAATCGCTGCACCGCGCAGGCATGTCGCTGCGCAAACCCCCCCGTCGGCCCGCCGCCGAAGAGCTGCGCAATATGGGCCGGAAGTTCCCGCCAAACCATCTGCACGAAAGCTGGATGGATTATCTCTATTGGGACAGCGAGCTGGACGAAATCTGAGTTTTCTGACCTGAAATCAAAGACAAAGCGCGCCCTGTTCAGGCGCGCTTTACGTCTTCTGCCCGTTTAGCCGGCCCGTTGTAGCATGCCGAACAGATCGCGCGGATCATCGGGGTCGGCAAGCATATCCAACTCTTCATAGAAGGCGGTTTCGCGGATCTGATCGCGAATATAGCGCAGCGCGCTGAAGTCCTCGATCGCAAAGCCGACGCTGTCGAACAGGGTGATCTGCTGCGCGCTGGTGCGTCCCTCGGCCGCGCCCGTCAACACCTGCCACAGTTCGGTCACCGGAAACTCCGGATCCATCTGCTGGATTTCACCTTCGATCCGGGTCTGTTCGGGAAACTCCACAAACACGTCGGCGCGGTCCAGAATGCCCTTGGCCAGTTCGGTCTTTCCGGGACAGTCGCCGCCAATGGCATTGATGTGGACCCCGCTGCCAACCATATTGTCAGTCAGGATTGTGGCCAGTTGCTTGTCCGCTGTGCAGGTGGTCAGGATCTGCGCGCCCTCAATCGCGGCTTCGGGCGTGCGGCAGGTTACCACCTCAACCCCTTGATTTTGCAAATTTCTTGCGCATTTCGTGGTGGCCTCTGGGTCGACATCAAACAGGCGCACCTGCTTCAGGCCAAGGATCGCTTTCATCGCCAGAGTCTGAAATTCGGACTGCGCGCCATTGCCGATCATGGCCATGGTGTCAGCCCCGCGAGGCGCCAAGGCCCGCGCCGCCATGGCCGAGGTCGCCGCCGTGCGCAGCGCCGTCAGCAGGGTCATTTCGGTCAGCAGCACCGGATAGCCAGTATAGACATCGGCCAGCAGCCCAAAGGCGGTGACGGTCTGCAAGCCTTCGGACGTGTTTTTGGGATGCCCGTTCACATATTTGAACCCATAGGCTTCGCCGTCCGAGGTGGGCATCAGTTCGATCACGCCGACCTCCGAATGGCTGGCGACGCGCGGGGTTTTGTCAAAGCGCTCCCAGCGTTTGAAATCCGCCTCAATATAGGCGGTCAGGTCGCGCAGCATGGTCTCGAGGCCAATGTGATGAACCAGCCGCATCATATTGTTAACACTTACAAAAGGCACCAAAGCTTTGTCGGATGGGGGCAGGGTCATGAAAAGCTCCTTGTGGGGCGGTCAAAGACGCGGCGACCCAGCGCCGAGGCACAAAGATCCACCATCAGCGACGCCGTGCGGCCGCGTTCATCGAGAAAGGGGTTCAGTTCAACCAGATCAAGCGAGGTCAAAAGCCCACTGTCATGCAGGATCTCGCAGACCAGATGCGCCTCTCGCACGGTGGCGCCGCCGGGCACGGTGGTGCCCACAGCCGGGGCCACGGCGGGATCCAGAAAATCCACATCCAGCGACACATGCAGCATGCCATTGTTGGCGGCCACGTCCTGCAAAAACGCCTGCAAGGGGCGCGCAATCCCATGTTCATCAATGTCGCGCATATCGTGACGGCGGATACGCGACGCCTCCAGTGCCACCCGCTCGGCCCCATCCACCGACCGCAGCCCGATCATGCAGATATTGTCCGCCGGAACGGGCGCTGTGACCTCGGGAAAGCCGTCGAACCCCGCATGCCCCGTGACATAGGCCACGGGCGTTCCATGCAGATTGCCGGTCTCCGTGCTGTCGAGTGTGTGAAAATCGCTATGGGCATCCAGCCACAGAACATAAAGCGGGCGGCCCTGCGATTTGGCATAATTGGCCACACCCCGCACGGTTCCCAGCGCCAGCGCATGATCGCCGCCCATAAAGACAGGCAGCCCCTGCGCCATGGCCGCCTCTGCCGCATCCGACAGCGTTTCCACCCAGGAAATCACCTCATTGCGCGCATGGATCTTGTCGCCCGCTGGCTCCTGCGGGTATGCACGCGGGGCAAGGTTGCCTAGATCGGTGACGCTGTGACCAAGACCCGCAAAGGCCTCTGCAATGCCGGCGGTGCGATAGGCATCGGGCCCCATCAAACAGCCCCGTCGTCGCTTGCCACAGTCCATCGGCACGCCAAGAAGGACCATATGTTCAGATTGGTTCATCCTGCTCTCCTAGATATTTTCTCTAGTTAGGTTCCAATTTGGGATGGAATCCAGCAGGCATTTTGGTCAATAAGAGCAGTGACTGAACATAACGGAGGCAAATATGGACCAAACGGATCAAAAGCTGATCGCAGCCCTGCGCCATGACGCACGGGCGTCGCATTCTGATCTGGCCACCAGCCTCGGGTTGTCACGGACCACCGTGCGCAGCCGGATTGAACGTCTGCAGGACCGCGGCGATATTCTGGGATTTACCGTTGTGCTGAAAGAAGACGTGCTGCGCGATCCGGTGCGCGGCATGATGACCATCGCCATCGAAGGGCGCGGCACCAATCGCATTATCCGCCAGCTCACCGGTCTGGCCGAAGTCCGCGCCGTGCATTCGACCAATGGCCGCTGGGATCTGATTATTGAACTAGGGACAGAGACGCTCGAGGATCTGGATGACGCGCTGTCCAAGATCCGCCTGTTCGAAGGGGTTGTTTCCTCGGAAACCAGCCTGTTGCTGGCCACAAAGAAAGACAGCCGCAGCTGAAGCGCTGCGGCTGTTGAAATTAACGTGTCGCGCTACGGGCGGCGGCTATCCAGATCGCAGCCAAGCCCAGCGACACCACCGCGTTCCAGCCCGCCATGGACAGGCCGAACATCTCCCACGGGATGTCATCGCAGCGCACCACTGGGGCCGACAGGATCTGGTTCAGCAGCTCATCCGCGCTGAGCCCTTCGATCGACTGCGAGGTACAGGTGGTTGGACCTTCCCAGATCCCCTGTTCAACGCCTGCGTGGAAAATCCCAATGCCTGCGGTGACCAGCAGCGCCAGCGCGCCCAGATAGGGCAGGATCGCACCGGGGATCATCAGCGCCAGAAGACCAATTCCCACAGCCGCCACATGCGGATAACGCTGCCAGTAACACATCTTACAGGGCGGCATGTCGCCAATGTACTGAAACCCCAGCGCCCCCAGCAGCAAGGCGGCAGACCCGGCTGCGGCAATGGCGGTCAAAAGCTTGCTCATGTCGTGATCCTCAAAAAGTCTTTGCGCCAACTAAAGCGCCGCGCGGCTCGATTTCAACCGCGCTCAAAGCCCGAGCCAGGCTTTGATCAGACTGGCCAGCGTGGCGCCCGCAAACAGCAGCGTGCCGATCCAGGCGGTGCCGATGACAGAGCCGGCAATCACCAGCAACCCATCGCGCTGCAACAACCCCATGGCAACAACCACAACGGCAAAGCCGGGCACAGTGTTGGTGCCGGGTAGGGGCACCAGAATCGACGCGCTGAACAGAACCAATGCCGCGCCGAGCAGACGATCGGCGGGCGGTTTGGTCAGAAAACTCAGCCGCGGCCGGCTGACGGCTTCGATCCGACGCAGCCAAGGGCCTGCGCGATCAGACAGGCCCCGAAGGCCGGTCGCGGCGACAGTCCGCGCGCCCAGGTTTTGCGGCAACCAGGGCACCCGTCGCCCGATCAGGATCTGCGCTGAAACAAACATCAACGGCAAGGCCACGATCTGCGGAATGCCGTACAGAAACGGAATGCAGCAAGGCAGCGCAAGGATCAGAAGGAACAGGCCAAAAGCCCGTTCATGCAGACGTTCGAGGATCCAATGCAACGAAACACTCTCGGCATTGGCGTCCGAAACCAGCTGCTCCAAACGATCAGAAATCGCCATATCTTCATGTGTTTCAGGGGATGTGGTCGCGGTCATTCTGTGGTTTCCTTGCCCAACTGCGATGTGGTTTTGCCTGTCTTCGGGTATCAAGTCCCGCGCCTTCGCGCCAGCGTTATAGCGGCTCGGGTGGGGGATAAGATGCGGGTGGGGCAGGCACTGACCCAGAAAATGGGCGACTTCCGGCGCAAGCGTCCTAGGGCCTTGGAAAATATCCGCAAATAAGTGCAACTTCCGCCCTTGTCCTTCCCGAAATACTTGGATAAATAACCCGAACGTGCCCAAGTGGCGGAATGGTAGACGCAGGGGATTCAAAATCCCCCGACCGCGAGGTCATGTCGGTTCGAGTCCGACCTTGGGTACCACACCGCAAATCCCGTAATTTTCAAAATGCCACCCGACCTAACCGGTAAACTGGCGTTATGCCGGTTAGCTAACCGTCTAAAGCGGCTTTTGCAGGTGCCAGACCTGTTCCATCGGGTAGGACTTGGCCCAGTCGGCCGGGATGGCGGCGCGCACACCTTCGGCCCAATCGGGGGCATAGAGTTCCTGATAGCGCTCCACTGTAAATCCAATCTGCAAAAACAGCGCCATCCAATCCGCCATGGTCAGATTGAAACAGATGCCGCTGGGTTCAAATTCCACCTCGGTCCAATCCGCGCCCCACATCCCCCGATAAGGGCGATGCAGCGTGTCATCGCAGGGCGCGCCGCTGGGGGGCGAACAGATCAGCGACAGCGGGTGATTGCCCAGAAACACCAGACGCCCACCGGGGCGCAGCAGGCGAAAGGCCTCTGCCAACCAGAGCGAAGGGCGGCACCAGATCGCTGCGCCATATTCCGAGATGGCGAAATCAAAGCTCTGATCGGGCAGGGCGGTGTCCTCGGCATTGGCCTCAAGGAACTGCACATCCGCGCCGTGTTCCTGCGCAAAACGGCGGGCCGATTTCAGCTGTTCGGCCGAGACATCAATCCCTGTGACCCGCGCCCCGCGCTTTGCCATCCAGCCCGAAACATAGCCGGTGCCGCAGCCCAGCTCGATCGCATCCAGATCGGACATGTCTTCGGGCAGCAGGCCCAGCCCGTCGTCGGCGTTGTTCCAATTGCCCCAAACCGGTTCCGGGCTGGCCCAAAGGCGCGCGCCAATCTCCGCCCAGTCGGCGGCCTCCGCATTCCAGAGATCGCGGTTGATGGTCACATAGTCCTTGGTCATCTGATGCCCCTTCCGGTGTCCGGTTTGACGCCACCATAGACCGGGACACCAAAGGGCCCGAACAAAAAAGACCCCCGCACGGACGATGCCTGTGCGGGGGTTCGATCTTGGGGGATCGTAAAGTGCGGCTGTCTTCCGATTTAAATCCGGGTGCCGCGGTCCGGATGGAAGTAGTGCACGCGATCACGCGGCAGCGTGACCGGTTGCGCGCCCAGTTCGCAGTGGGTGTCTTTGCCAACAGCGATCGAGAAGGCCTGACCGCCGAAGGTGCCGTGCAGCAGACGCTGGGCGCCCAGTTCTTCGATGATCTGCACATCAAAGACCTCAGAGCCATCGCCACCGATCTGCACGTCCTCGGGGCGGAAGCCGACGAGAACGGTTTTGGTGCCAACTTCGGGCGCTTTGAAGGCAATGGAGGTCTCTGCATCTAGGTGCAGCGCGTCGTCTTTGACCTCGGCTGTCAGAATGTTCATCGGCGGGGCGCCCATGAAGCTTGCCACAAAGGTCGACGCGGGCGCCTCGTAGATTTCCGCCGGAGAGCCGACCTGCTCAATACGACCCGCGTTCAACACGATAATGCGGTCCGCCATGGTCATGGCCTCGACCTGATCGTGGGTCACATACATAGAGGTCACGCCCAGACGACGCTGCAGGGCGCGGATTTCGATGCGCATCTGGTTGCGCAGTTTTGCGTCCAAGTTCGACAGCGGTTCGTCAAAGAGGAACAGATCGGGGTTGCGCACAATCGCACGGCCCATGGCCACACGCTGACGCTGCCCCCCAGAGAGCTGGCTGGGGCGCCGTTCGAGATAGTCTTCGAGGTTCAGAATGCGCGCGGCTTCTTTCACCTTCTCTTCGATCTCGGCCTTGGAGGCGCCACGGTTTTTCAGGCCGTAGCCCATGTTTTTTGCAACGGTCATATGCGGATAGAGCGCATAGTTCTGGAAAACCATTGCGATATTGCGGTCCGCCGGGTCCAGATCATTGACGACATTTGCGCCAATGCTGAGGTTGCCGTCGGTGATGTCCTCGAGACCCGCAACCATCCGCAGAAGTGTGGATTTGCCGCAGCCAGAGGGGCCAACCAGCACCACGAATTCGCCATCGGGGATGTCCAGAGAGCAGGGCTGCACCGCTTCAAAACCGTTTGCGTACGTCTTGCGGACCTGGTCCAGTTTTACCTGTGCCATGATTTAAATTCCTTATTTATCGGATTCCGTGAGGCCCTTAACGAACCAGTTCTGGAAGAAGATCACGATGGCCACCGGCGGTGTCATTGCGATGATTGCGAGCGACATGGCGACGCCATAGTCGGGGATGTTTGCGCCAATCCAGACCTGCATGATCTGTTTGATGCCGCGCACCAGGGTGAACATGCTTTCATCCGTGGTCATCAGCGTCGGCCAGAGATACTGGTTCCAACCGTAGACAAACATGATGATGAACATCGCCGCGATCATGGTGCGGCTGAGCGGCACAAGGATGTCGATGAAGAATTTCACCGGACCTGCACCGTCAATACGCGCCGCTTCCAAGAGCTCTTCGGGCACCGCGCGGAAGAACTGGCGGAAGTAGAAGGTGCCAGTGGCCGAGGCGATCAGCGGGATGATCAGGCCAGCGTAGGTGTTCAGCATGCCCAGGGACTGCACCACCTCGTAGGACGGCAGAATGCGCACCTCGAGCGGCAGCAGCAGGGTGGTGAAGATCATCCAAAACGCGATGGTGCCAAAGCGGAAGCGGAAGTAGACAATCGCATAGGCCGCCATCATGGCGATGACGATCTTGCCGACCGCAAAGCCAATGCCAAGGATCAGGGAGTTCATCAGCATTTTAAAGCCATCGACGGTCTGGGTGAAACCGCCTTTTTCAAACATCGCCCGGTTGTAGTTTTCAGCGAGTTGGTCGCCAAAGAACCACTGGATGCCTTCTTTGTGGATGGTCACATTGTCATAGCTTGATGTGGTCAGCGTCAGCATGACCGGCAGCAGCATGAACAGCGCGCCCGCGATCAGGATCGCATGATCGCCAACGGCGCGCCATTTGATCTTGCGAGGGCGGCGGGCTGTGGCCGTGGATGCGGAAGAGATCTGTACGTCAGTCATCTCAGAACCCCTTAGGTGTAGTGAACGCGGCGTTCCATCATGCGGAACTGCACCACGGTCAGGCCAAGGACGAGGATCATCAGGATCACGGATTGCGCAGAGGAGCCACCCAGGTCATTGCCGCGGAACCCATCGAGGAACACCTTGTAGACAAGGGTCGTCGGGTTGTTGCCGGGCTCGCCTTTGAACATGATGTCAAAGATGCCGAAGGTGTCAAACAGCGCATAGGTGATATTGATGATCAGCAGGAAGAACGCGGTCGGGGCCAAAAGCGGCAGGGTCACGGTGAAGAACCGGCTGATGCCCGACGGGTTGTCGATCAGGGCCGCCTCGCGCACGCTGCGCGGGATGGACTGAAGACCTGCGAGGAAGAAGATGAAGTTGATCGGGATCTGTTTCCAGACCGACACGATCACAATTGCGGTGGTGGTGTCGTAGTAGTTCACACCCAGTTTGAAGTCATGGCCGAAGAGCGCCATCAGATGGGTGAACGGGCCAAGGCTTTGGTCAAACAGCAAGATGCCCATCAGACCGGCCACCGGCGGGGCAATCGCATAGACCCACATCAGCAGGACACGGTAGGTTTTTGCACCTTTCAGGACCGCATCGGCCTTGATCGCCAGCAAGAGCGACAGCGACAGCGACAGGAAGGCCACAAGCGCCGTGAACCAGACGGTGAAGGTCGCCACATTGACGTATTCCGAACTGGTCACCGCATCGCGGTAGTTGTCGAGGCCCACGAAGGTAGAACCAAAGCCAAACGGATCTTCGAGAAAGAACGAAGACCGGATCGCCTCGGCGGCGGGCCAGTAGAAGAAGACGGCGATAATCGACAGCTGCGGTATCAACAACAGATACGGAAACAGCGGCCGCGAGAACTGCACTTTTTTCATGCTTATGTGTCCTTGCAGGTCAAAGAGACCAAAGTGATCGGCGTGGTGGGGAGGAACCAGGCGTTCTAAAGAGCGACGACGGGCCCCGGTGAGAGGCCCGCCATCCTAAGATTATATCACAGGATTAGCCCTGAGTTTTTGCGAAGCGCGCCAGCAGTTTGTTGGCGTCGGATTCGATGGTTTCGAAGGCTTTTTCTACAGTGGTTTCGCCGGACATGATCTTGCCGTACTCGCGGCTCATGACGTCACGGATCTGTACGTAGAAGCCCATGCGGTAACCTTTGGTCCAGTCACCACCCGGCAGGTTCAGCTGCTGGATGCCAACTTCGGCCGCCGGGGAACGCTCGTAGTAGCCGTCTTCCTTCGCCATTTCGTAAGCGGCGTTGGTGATCGGAACGTAACCGGTTTCTTTGTGCCAGAAGTACTGAACCTCGGCAGAGGACAGGAACTTGAAGAATTCGGCAGTTGCCTTGTTTTCTTCAGCAGATTTGCCGGACATCGCGAACAGCGCTGCGCCACCGATGAAGGTGTTGGTCGGCTCGGGGTTTACGCTTTCCCAGTATGGCAGGTAAGTCGCAGAGAAGGGGAAGTCGACGGTTGCGGTCAGACCACCGAAGGAGCCGGAAGACCCCAGCCACATTGCGACTTCTTTCTGCTCGAACGGCTTCTGGTTGTCGGACCAGCCGGAGCCGTAGTAACCGAACATGCCGCCATCGATCCAGTCTTTGACAGCAGAGAAGTGCGCCTTGATGCCGTCGTTGTTGATCAGGATCTTGGTTTCGCCTTCGGCGTAGCCGTTGTCATTGGTTGCGAACTGGATGTTGTGACGCGAGAAGAAGTTCTCGGTGAAGATCCAGGGCAGGTGGGACTGGGACATCGGGGTGTAGCCCGCTTCCTTCAGTGCCGGTGCGGTGACGGACTGGAACTCTTCCCATGTCTTCGGCGGGGTCACGCCTGCTTTGGCCAGCGCGTCCTCGTTGTAGTACATGATGGGGGTGGAAGAGTTGAACGGCATGCCGATCATCTTGCCTTCGGTGTCAGCATAGAAGTTGCGAACGCCGGCAATGTAGTCGTTTGCGTCAAACGCAACGCCATTGTCGATCAGCAGGTCCTGTGCCGGAACAACAGCACCTTTGGCGCTGATGATGGTTGCGGCGCCAGCGTCAAACACCTGGATGATGTCGGGCTGTTCGCCACCACGGAAGGCTGCGATACCCGCGGTCAGGGTCTCTTCGTAGTTGCCTTTGTAGACCGGGGTCAGCTTGTAGTCGTCCTGAGACGCGTTGAAGTCTTCGGCGATTTTGTTGACGGTTTCGCCCAGCTGGCCGCCCATCGCGTGCCAAAGGGTGATTTCGGTTTCTGCATAGGCAGCGCCTGCCATCAGGGCAATTGCAGCCACGGTGGTGGTGAGTTTGGCGGTGTTCATTTTCAACTCCGGTTGTCAGAGGCCCTGTTGGGCAAATTTGATTTGGCCGCGCGCAACATCTGGAATCTTCTCCTCCCATAGATGCGTCACAGTTGAGCAATGACTTGACGTCAGCTCATGACACGAGAGAGACAATCACATGAAGTTTCCACATTTGTCACGCGCTTTCTGCACACGTGTTCACATAGGGGTTTTTCATGACAGTTCTGTGTAGGTTTTATTGGAATCTTGACAAAATTGGCCCCGCTATAAAAGAGATAGGGCGTGACTGATGAAAACAATATACCCGCCAAACCGCGCCGCAGAGTGACGGCAAAGGCCGTAGCAGAACGCGCAGGTGTGTCGCGGTCCGCTGTCAGCCGTGCCTTTACCAAAGGGGCCTATCTGGACCAGGAAAAGAAGGCCCGGATCCTCGAGGTGGCAGAAGAATTAGGCTATCGTCCCAATGTCTTCGCGGCCTCTCTTCAAGCGGAGAGCACCAATATTGTTGCGGTTCTGACCGGCAATATGAAGTCCCATTTTGACACCGAATTGGTCGAAGAACTGCTGGGGCGTCTGACCGCTGAAGGCAAGTGGCCAATTGTGGTCAATGGCGAGAAGGTCGCCAATGCGTCCTCGATCGAAGGCCTGTTTGGATTTCCTGTAGATGCGATGATCCTGCGCGGTGGCAGCATGGATAAATATGTAGTCGAGTCCTGCGCCAAACTGCATATTCCGCTGATCGTTTCCGGGGTCACGGTGAAATCGGAGCGGGTGGATTCCGTGGCCTGCCGCAACGCTGACGGCACCTATGCGCTGACGCAACTGCTGCTGGAAAAGGGGCGTCGGCGGTTTGCCTGGATCGATGGTCCGACGCGGGTCGTCACCCAAGAGGCGCACCGCCGCGAACGCCGTCAGGGCGTGGAGCGCGCGCTGGCAGAGCGGGGGCTCGAGATCATCGCGACGCGCGATTCGGATTACACCTACGAAGGCGGCCTTGCCGCGGCCGAGGCGATTTTGCGCGAACAGGATGTGGATGCGCTGCTCTGTGCCAATGATGCGATGGCGGCCGGCGCCTTGTCTTATGTCCGGGAGAACCTGGGGCTGAAGGTGCCGGAAGATCTGGCGGTGACCGGCTTTGATGACATCGACATGGCGTCCTGGCCCTGCTTTAACCTGACCACCGTGCAGAACCCCAAAAGCGAGATTGTCGATCATATCATCCGTCTGCTGCATGAACGGCTGGCCAATCCCGCAAAGGCCGGAGAGGTGGTGCTGGTCGGCGCCGATCTGGTGCCGCGCGGCACTCACTGATCACTCGGACGTGTTGCGCCCGGTCATTTCCAGATAGCCGACCCCATGATGGCTGCCCGACACGCGCACGGGGCCTTCCCAATAGCTGAACGACAGGTCCATCCATGCTGCTGGGTTCAGGACCTCGACCTCCAGATCCACCGAAAATTCAGGCACCTTTACGCGCCAGAGGGCGGGAATGTCGCCCTTGTCTGTCGGGACCGTGCGGAGCGGCTCTGCGGTGAAGGCGCCATTGGCGAGCGGCGTTGCCGCGCCATCTGCGGTAATCCAGGTGCCAGAGGTGAAATCCTCTGTCGCGCCGCGTAGAACAAAGCCCATCAGCTGATCGCCGCTGTCAAAGCTGAGCGAGAACCAGTCCCAGCCCGCCTGATCCGCCGCCAGAGGTTGGCTGGACCATTCGCGATCCAGCCAGGCGGTGCCGGTGACGGTCACCGGGCCTTCGGGCAGTCTGAGCGTGCCTGCGACCTCGTATTTCGGCTGCGAGTAGTAGTGACTGGCCTGACCGGCGCTGGATTTGACGGAATAGCCACGATCGCCATGAAACACCAAAGGCCCCTGCGCCGTGAGGGTCAGGTCATAGGAAAATTCATCGGTTTCGGCGGCAAGATTCAATTTATCGAACCCTGCGACGGGCTCTTGGGCTGCCAGTTGCCAGCTGTCGATCCAGGCGGCAAAGGGGGCGGCCGTGACGCCTGCTTGCCCGATGCCGCCCCGCGCAAACTTTTCGGCTGCGATGTGAAAGGACTGCCCGGTCACAGCCGCGTGGGCCATCCAGATTTGCGGGCTGTTCCAGCCGCTGGCGGTTTGCGGTGCGAGAGCCGAGCGAAACAGCGTCCATTGAATCCCAAAGGGGCGGCCAGCGGCGTCCTGAAGGTTTGCCGTGATATACCACCATTCGATCCGGTAATCGGGATGGGCCCCGTGGTCGCGGGGAAAGCTCAACTCATATGTGGGTTCAGGCACCGCGAAGCCTTCGGCCTCGGATCCCAAACCGGCATAGCCCTGACCCAGTACCGGCGTGGCCAGTGCAAGAAACACCCCACAAAGCCTAGCGATCATTCCCAAAACTCCCCAGAAGTGCAGCAGGTGAGACGCGCAGCAGGCGCAGCGCCGGCAGAAGGGCGGCCAGAAGGGCCGCGACCAGACACAGCCCCCAGACTCGCAGGATCAGCAGCGGAAAGACCTCCATCGGCAGGCGCCAGCCAAAGGCTTCGAGGTTCACCACCCGCAGCAGCACCCACGCCAGCACCAGACCAAGGGGCAGAGCGGCGAGGGCGACAAGACCCGCAACCAGCGCGCTGCGGATCAGATCCAGTGCGGCCAGACGCCGACGGGACAGGCCCATTGCCCATAGGGGCGCAAGCTGGGGCAGGCGGTGGCGCCATTGGGTCAGGAAACTGGTCAACAGGGCAAAGCCCGCCACGCCTAGGGTCAGGATGTTCAGCGCCCCGGTGATGACAAAGGTTTTTTCAAACACCGACAAAGCCACCTGACGAATATCTTGCGGGCGCACCAGCCTGTCGGCGGTCAGGCCGAACTCTGCCTCCAGCTGTGGGCGCAGGGCTTGCGGATCAGGGGTCAGCACTGCGATCTGACGTGGCCAGGCCTCGGGTGCAAGGCGTTGAAACGGCGTCTCTGACAGCAGAACCTGCCCGGTTGGATTGCCGTAATCGGCAAAGACACCCGCGATCACAGGCGCAAACCCATCGCCCAAGGGCAGCAGATCGCCCGGCCCAAGGGTCAGGCGATGGGACAGCTGTTCATTGATCATCACGCCTGTGTCGTCAAACACCTGCTGCCAGCCAGCCTGCGGCGGTCCCAATGCCGCGCTCAGCGGCCAGCTTTCCGGCTGTCGGGTTCCCGGTGCCACACTGCGCAGGGTGGCAGGCAGCCCGCCAATGGTGGCCTCTGCCCGCAGGACCGGCGCCGCAACCGCCCCGTGTTCACGCAGCCAGTGCTGGATGTCACCGGCCATTGTCGCATCCGACGGGCTGACGTAAAGATCCGCCGCCAATCGCTGGTCAAGCCAGCCTTCAAACGTTGTCCGAAAGCTGGCCACCATCGTGCCAACGCCGATGTTTGTGGCCACCGCAAGGAACAGCGCCATCAGCGACAGGGACAAGCCCGGCAATTGCGACCGCAGGTCCGACAGCAGCAGAACGGCTGTGGTGCCATCGCGGATCCAATGCGTGACGCAGACTTGGGCGAAGGCAAGCGCGCGGGTTAGCACGATCGGCAGCATCAGCGCAGACCCCAGCATCACGCCGCCCAAAAGCACGTAGCCCCCCTGCAATCCGGGATCAGGGGATAGCAGAAACACCGCTGTGGCGGCACCGATCAGCGCCAGCCCAACACCTGCCAAAAGCTGCTCGGGCGCGTTGCGCATCCGCGGGGCTGTGCGCCCGAACCGGGTCAGGGCGCCGGTCGCCTGATGCAGCTTGAGAAACGCATGCAGGCTGGCAAGACCCGCCCCCAGCAGGGACATCGCAAGACCAGACAGCACCCAGGACGAGCGCAGTTGCAATCCGCCCGGCACCTCTGCCCCATATAGCCCGGCCAGCGTCAGGCTCACATCCTCCAGCAGCGCCGCCGCCACCACATAGCCAAGCGCCAAACCGAGGCCAGCAGACAGGACCGACAGAACCAGCACCTCGAGAAACAGGGCGGCAAAGACATCCCGGCGGCTGGCCCCGATCAGCCGAAGCGTGCGAATGGCGCCATTGCGCTGCTCGACTCCCAGCGCGAGGCTGCCCTGAACAATGAACAGACCCACCGCAAAGGACAGAAAGCCAAAGGCCGTAAGGTTCATATGGAAACTGTCCGTGAGCTGGCCGACGTCCCCGGTCAGCAGGGCACCGGCGGGCACCTGTTGCAGGCGAGGCGCAAGGGTCGACAAGGCCAGCGTCGGGTTGGGTGCATTTGGCGGCGGGGCGATCACCAGCAAGCGGCTGAGATGCGCCGGGGCCTTCAGCAGCTGCGCGGCAAAGGACAGATCGGCAAACAGCGTGCCGCGCGGCAGCTGGGGTGTGGCGACGACCTCCCAGTCTGGCATGGCGGCAGAAAGAGCCGGGACGGTCTCCGGATGCGCCCAGACAAGGGCAGCGCCGGTCAATGCGTCCAGCGGCGCGGCGTTCACATCTTCGGTCCCGCTGGGAAGTTCCGCGAGCAAGGGCGAGCTGAGCAGGTCAAAACCAATGACGGTCAGGCTCAGGTCGTTCGCACGCCAGCGCCCCTCCAGCACCGGTGACAGATTCCAACCGGCCCGGCGCAGGCGCACATAGGTCTCCACTGGAATCACGCCGTCCGGGGCCACCAGCCGGTCAAAGTCGCGCTGGCTGAGGCTATCGGCGGCTTCGGCATAGGCGATCCGGGCCTGACCGTTGATCGCCTGAACCGCGGACCAGAGCGCTGTCGCCAGACTGAGGCCAAGGATCATCAGCACCAGCTGCAACGGATGCAGGCGCCAGTGCGACAGCAGGGTTGTCAGGGCGATCCTCACTCTGCGACCTCGGGGCGGTCAGCGCGGGACAGCTCAGTGACGACGCCAGACTGCAAATGAAGATGGCGATCCAATTGCCCTGCGATCTGGGTGGAATGGGTGACCAACAACAGCCCGCTGCCTGCATCGCCCACCAGACCGAGCATCAGCCGCAGGACGTCCTGACTGGCCTTTTCATCCAGATTTCCGGTGGGTTCATCCGCCAGCAACAGCGGCGGGCGCAGGGCCAGCGCGCGGGCGATTGCCACCCGTTGCTGCTGCCCGCCAGAGAGTTCTTCGGGAAACCGGTCCAGAAACTCCGACAGGCCGAGGTTCTGGATCAGATGGCTGGTCCATGTGGCATCCAAGCGCTGGCCCAGTTTGGCATGAAGGTCAATGTTCTGACGCACGGACAGCGAAGGGATCAAGTTGAACTGCTGGAACACCAGGGCGACCTGCCGGCGCCGCAACTGGCTGGCGTTGCGGTCATCGAGGTCCGACAGCGACAGGTCATTGACCAGCACGCGTCCGGCATCCGCCTGGTCGAGGGCTGCCGCAAGATGCAGAAGGGTGCTCTTGCCGGATCCGCTTTCGCCGGTCAGCGCCACGGTTTCGCCCGGCGCGACAGAGAAACTGACCTCCGTCAGGACCGGCCGGGCCTGTCCGGAGTAGCGTTTGGAGACGTTTTCAAAAGAAAGCAGCATCACAGGTCATGGGTTAACTGGACTTGGGTTAAGGGCGAAGGGTTTTCGCGGTTGGGCGTCACACATCGATTGCATGTCGGCGGGCGCATTTCTAATCTGATCCTCAAAGAGAGTTTGAGCAGGCCACGATTATGACCCTCCCACAACAACTGATATGGGGCAGCCTTTTCCTTGGTGGCAGCCTTCTTCTGGAAACTGCAATACTTTTGTGGTGCGTCAAGACCCTGCGTCGGCATGAACGCAAGCTCTTGCGGCATGGGCATAACTTTGGCCATCTGCTGGTGCTGCTGATCGCCATCGGCTTTACCGTGCTGGGCCATACCTGCCAGATCTGGATCTGGGCCGCCGCGCTTATGGGCCACGAGATTTTTGCCGATTGGAACACGGCGATCTACTTCTCGCTCGCGACCTATACGACGCTGGGCTATGGCGACATTATACTTGAACCGGACCTGCGCATCTTTGCGGCCTTTGCGGCGATCACAGGCATGCTGGCCTTTGGGGTGTCGACGGCGTTCCTGATCGCGGTGATGCGGCCAATGTTCCCCACCAGCCTGTCCGAGGTGCAGCAGCCGTCGGAAACCACCGAACGGGTGCTGAAACGAAAACCCGAAGATTTCTGACCATGCGCCGGATATTCAAAAACCTGTGGGCAGTGCTGCGCATTGCGGTTGGCAGTTTTAACCGGAAATCGTCCTGGGTTTTGTCGAGCCACATTGCCATGTCGATGATGCTGGCGCTGTTTCCCTTTGTGCTGTTCACTGTTGCCCTTGGCGGTGCAGTGGCGGATATGTTCACCGACCAGCTGGACATGGGAGAGCTGATTGACCTGATCTTTGCCGCCTGGCCACAGAATGTCGCAGCGCCGATCAAGGACGAAGCCTTTGCCGTGCTGAGCCAGTCCGGGGGCGGTTTGATCACGCTGGGCGCGTTGCTGGCGCTGTATTTTGCCTCCAATGGGGTGGATGCGATCCGGGTGGCGATGGTTGCGGCCTATGGGCAGGAGGAAACACGGCCCTTCTGGCAGCGCAAAATGATCTGTTTTGCGCTGGTGATCTTGGGCGGGCTGGGGCTGTTGACGGTGGCAGTTTTTGAACTGCTGCTGCCGCTGGGGGCGCTGTTTGTGGCGCGATATCTGCCGGACAATCTGATCCTGACACAATGGCAAAGCGGGATGAATGGCCTTTTGGTTGCCTCTGTGCCATTGGCTGCGGTGGTCCTCTACCATCTGGTATTGCCGGTGCGCCGTTTGCGCCTGCAGGACATCTGGCCCGGCATCCTGATCACCTTGGTCGGCTGGTGGGGGCTCGCCTTTGGATTTGCACTCTATATCGGCCAGTTTGCCAGCTATTCCGCCACCTATGCCGGGCTTGCCGGCGCGATGGCGGCGCTGGTGTTCCTGTACCTCAATGCGGCGCTCCTGATCTTTGGAGCAGAGGTCAATGGCGCCATCATCAAAAGGCGAGGAAGGCCCTGACCCTTTGGTGAAAAATGTATACAAAACAGAAATTTATAGCACCCAATTGCGGCGAACCTGCCCAAATTCCGCCGTGCATCAGCCCCGGAGTTCCCGCAGGTTGAGGACATTCAGTTAACTCAGTGGGAGTGGTCCTCATGTGCTATATTAAGAATGTCTCTCGTCACTTTAAGGTCGACGAAACTGCCGCAAAGAATACTGATCCTGAAACTGTGCGTCTGGAAGATAAACTTCTGTTTGCCCGCACCGACACCCGGATCGAAGACCCGCTTTTTGCGAAATCAAAGGCTGTTATTCACGCCGAGGCGCTGCTGCCGCGCGATCAGATCTAAGCCCTCTCCGCAGCGCAGAACAATGATCAAAGGTCGCCACATCCGGCGACCTTTGATCGTTTTGAAGGGATCATTCCGCGTCGTTGCCACGGAAGCCTGTGGCGACCACGAATTTCTCGGAACTGTCCGACCGCGAGCTTGGCGGCTTCATGTTCGCAACCTTGGTGAACTTCTGCTTCAGCAGCTTCTGCAGTTCCCCTTCGGCGCCACCGGCCAGAACCTTGGCGACAAAGGTGCCGCCTTCTTCCAGCACATCAAAGGCGAAATAGGCCGCGGTTTCACACAGCGAAATGATCCGCAGGTGGTCGGTCTGTTTGTGACCCGAAGAGGCCGCTGCCATGTCGGACATGACCACATCGGCCTTACCGCCCAGCCAGCCTTTGACCAGATCATCAGCGCCTTCGTCCAGAAAGTTCAGCTGATGAAATTCCGCACCCGGAAGCGGTTCGACTTCCTGCAGGTCGACGCCAATAATACGGCCGACGTCTTTGCCCTTTTTCTCACCCAGCGCATTGATGCGGGGGACGGCGACCTGGCACCAGCCACCCGGCGCGCAGCCCAAGTCAACGACACGGGCGCCCGGAACGAGGAAGCGATATTTATCGTCCAGCTCCATGATCTTGAACGCCGCACGCCCGCGATAGCCTTCGGCCTGCGCGCGTTTGACATAAGGGTCGTTCAGCTGCCGCTGCAACCAGCGGGTCGAGGACAGCCTCCGCCCACGGGCGGTTTTCACTTTCACTGTCAGGTCGCGCTGACCGCGGCCCGACGTGTTTTTTCCGGTCGGTTTCTTCGCCATGTCGTCACCATGTCGCGCCAACGTCCGGCGCTGTCATTTCCTGTGTCTAATGCGGCCTTAGAACGGGCCGTCTTCGAGAACGCCGTCGGCGCTCATCTGTGAATACAAAAGCCCCTCGCGCAGGCCACGATCCGCAACCGAAAGCCGGTCGGTGGGCCAGCAGCGCAACAGGGCCTGAAGGATGGCAGCGCCGGACATAATAAGCGCCTGGCGGTCTTCGCCAATGCGCGGGTCCTGTCGGCGCCCCTGAGGGCCGAGTTCTAGATAAGAACGTATGACTTTGTCAATCTGATCCGACGTCATCCGCAAACCGTCCACTTTGGTCCGGTCATAGCGTTTGAGCCCCAGATGCGAGGCGGCCACCGTGGTCACCGTGCCCGAGGTGCCAATGATCTGGAACCCGGCGCGGGCCTGTTCGTCTTTGTAGGGGGCAAAATCCGCGAGGTTTTCTTCGAAATACCAGCTCATCAGGGCAAAACGCGCCGCGTCGTCTTCCACGTCCGAGAACTGGTCGCGCAGGGTTGCGACCCCAAGGGGAACGGAGATCCAGTCCACAACCTTGGCCGAAGGGAAGGGGGTGTCATCACCCTGAAAACCGGTGCGCAGCCGCATAATCGCGGCCGGGCGATCACGGCGCGGCACCGACGACAGGTCGATCCAGACCAGTTCGGTCGACCCCCCGCCAATATCCACCACCAGAAGCTGTTCGGTTTTGGTCGACACCAGCGGCGCGCAGGAGACCACGGCCAGACGGGCTTCTTCCTCGGGCTGGATGATTTCCATCGAGAGACCCGTTTCGCGGCGGATCTGGCGCATGAAATCGCGGCCGTTTTTGGCGCGGCGGCAGGCTTCGGTTGCGACCAGACGCATCCGGCGCACGCGGTTTCGCTGAATTTTCTGCTGACAGATCCGAAGCGCCTGAATGGTTCGGCTCATGGACGACCGGGACAAACGCCCCGTGCGTTCTAAACCCGACCCAAGCTGGACGGATTTGGAAAAGCTGTCCAGCACATGGAAGCCGCTGCCCTTGGGTTGGGCAATCAGCATCCGGCAACTGTTTGTGCCAAGATCCAGCGCCGCATAAAGCGCATCAGGATCCGGCCGGGCTGGCGCCGCTGTCTCTACCGCTCGGGGAAACGCGCGTGCACCTTTCGAACGCCTGGGCGCCATAGTTTCACGCCCTCCGATTATCGTGTTACCTTGCACATTAAGGACAGGGGTCGGCCGACGCAAGGGAACAACCGCGCAGTTGCGAAGTTATCCTGTCCCCCCAAGGACAAAGACCAAACGGCGGGGCCCGCGCGCCGGAGTGGTCCCCAGTGCGCGCCCGGTTTGTTCATCATGTTGTTGAGAATTTCGAAGGTCGCCGAACCTAGCCGTCCCCTCCAATAGGGCGTAAACCCTGTGCCACGTGCCCGCGACGGGCTGCCGCACGTCGCTGTGGCGCCATGGCGTGTCGAAAATCGACAGTTCTATGCCGCATAGGCACACTAAGAATTACTTTACGACAGGTTCAGGAAGGAGGACCCATGCCCGACGTCACCATCGTTTATTGGCGCGACATTCCCGCACAGGTTATTGTGGGGAAGGGACGCCGCGGCGCGAAACGCCAGCTCGAGGAACGCTTTGAGCAGGCCATTGATCGCGCGGCCATGAAGGTCAACGCAAAGGACGCGGACGCTTATCTCGCCGAATGGCGCAAAGCGGCCCCTTATGCGGTGGACGGTGATGCGGGCGAGGTTGCCGAAGCAGAAGCCCTGCGCCTGGAACGAGAATACGATCAGGACAAACTCAAACACCTGATTGCAAATGACGGCTGGGCGTAACGTCCAACGACTATTGGAGGCTGCTATGGCTTTGCTTAACTTCAAAAAACGCGACGCGGATACCCCGACGACCGCGACGCCCGAAATGGAAGCCTTTCTCAAAGGTTATTCCATTGAGGTCATGCCGCGCACAGCCGCCAAGGTTGACGATTTCCGCGCGCTTCTGCCCGAAGGCACGCGCGTCTACATTGCCCATATCGAGGGCACCCCAATCGAAGAAATGGTCGCCACCGCCAAACGTCTGAACGACGAAGGCTATCCGGTGATGCCGCATTTCCCGGCGCGGATCATCAAGGATGAGGCAACCCTGAACGATTGGATCAACCGCTATCAGGGCGAAGCCGACGTCAAACAGGCGCTGCTTCTGGCCGGCGGTGTCGATAAACCCCACGGCGATTACCACTGCTCCATGCAGCTCTTGGAAACCGGGCTGTTCGACAAGGCGGGGTTCACCAATCTGCACGTTGCAGGCCACCCCGAAGGCAACAAAGACATCGACCCCGATGGGTCCTACAAGAATGTCAACGAAGCCCTTCAGTGGAAACAGAAATTCTCTGAGCGCACGGATGCGCAAATGGCACTGGCCACCCAGTTCGCCTTTGAAGCGAAGCCGATCATCGAATGGGCCAATGGTTTGAAAGAGGCGGGCATTGATATTCCCGTGCACATTGGTATCGCCGGTCCTGCGAAACTGCAGACCCTGATCAAATTCGCCATTGCCTGCGGCGTTGGGCCTTCCCTGAAAGTGCTGCAAAAGCGCGCAATGGATGTTACCAAGCTGCTGCTGCCCTATGAACCAACCGAGGTGCTGACCGAACTGGCCGCCCACAAAGCTGCCAACCCGGACTTCAATATCACCAACGTTCACTTCTTCCCGCTGGGCGGCATCAAAACAAACGCCAACTGGGCGATCAACAATGGCGGCGCTTCTGCGCAGCCCAAGTCTCAACAAGGATAAGCCATGACCCGTACAGTCGTAGAATCTAAGACAAAAACAGCCGTACTGGGATTTGACGAACCCTTCTGCGTGATTGGCGAGCGGATCAACCCCACCGGCCGCAAGAAGCTCGCCGCCGAGCTGGAAGCAGGCGATTTCTCCACCGTGGAGAAAGACGCGCTGGCGCAGGTGATGGCGGGGGCAGATATCCTCGATATCAATGCGGGTGTTGTCTATAACTCCAACCCGAACCCGAACGAAACAGAGCCGCCCTTGATGACCAAGATCGTCGAGCTGGTGCAGGGCCTGACCGACACGCCGCTGTGCATCGACAGTTCGGTGCCGGGGGCGCTGGAAGCGGGTCTTCAGGCCGCTGAAGGCCGTCCGCTCCTGAACTCTGTCACCGGGGAAGAAGAGCGTCTTGAACACGTTCTGCCGCTGGTGAAGAAGTACAATGTTCCGGTTGTGGCGATCTCCAACGATGACACCGGCATCTCGGAAGATCCCGATGTGCGTTTTGCGGTGGCCAAGAAGATCGTGGAACGCGCCGCGGACTTTGGCATTCCGGCCCATGACATCGTGGTTGACCCGCTGGTGATGCCGATCGGTGCGATGGCAACCGCCGGTCAGCAGGTGTTCGCCCTGGTGCGTCGTCTGCGCGAAGAGCTGGGCGTCAACACCACCTGTGGTGCGTCCAACGTGTCCTTTGGCCTGCCGAACCGTCATGGCATCAACAATGCCTTCCTGCCGATGGCCATGGGCGCGGGCATGACCAGCGCGATCATGAACCCGGTGGCGCTGCCGGTGACGCAGAAGGCAATTGCCGCCAAGAAAGAGCAAGTCACCGCTGCTGGCATTATCCTGCCCGAGGGCATCGATGACGAGACCTTCGTGACCCTGTTTGGTCTGGGCTCGACCAAGCCGCGTCCGGGCAAGGAAATGGAAGCCATCCGCGCGGCCAACCTGTTGACCAACAATGACCCGCACGGCGGGGCTTGGATCCAGTTCAACAAGGCGCCGGATGCGGCTGGCGAAGGCGAAGGCCGGGGCCGTCGCGGGGGTGGTCGCCGCCGCCGCGCCTAAGGGCGAGTGATTCGTTTCTGGCAAAGCCGGGCACCTTTGGTGTCCGGCTTTTTCATATGACCTTGCGTGTTTTTGGTCAAAAATGTCGCAAATGAGGCTTCACATGATCTCAGATCAACCCTGCCCGAAGCGGGGTAAGTCAACGGTTGAATAAGTGCGGCAAAAGCCGAAATGCGCTATTATTCGGGATTGTGATTTTAAGGCACATGCCCTTTATTGCCCCATCGTAAATCGCATATGCACTAACTTTGGTGCGCCGTTATAGGATGGGATCATGTCCTCCGTCACGCCTGTTCACCTTGGGTTTCTTGTGTTTCCCGGCTTTCCGATGGCCGCTTTGACCTCGGCCATTGAACCGTTGCGGGCCGCCAATGAGATTGCTGGTAAAACGGCGTTCAGCTGGACCGTCATTGGCGAAGAAGACGGGCCGCTGAACGCGAGTGCCAATGTTGTCTTCCAACCCGATCAGATCCTCGATGACGCCGAGGGGCTGGACTATATCTTCCTGCTCTCGAGCCCGCAGGGCGGCTTTGAAAACCCACGCAAAGGCAATGGCCGTCTGCGCCATCTGGTGCGCCATGGGTCGGCAATTGGCGCGGTCAGCGGCGGGATTTTCCCGCTGGCAGCTTCCGGACTGATGGATGACCGGCTGACGTCGACCCATTGGTGTTACAAGGCGGCTTTCCAGACCGAGTTTCCGGAACTGGAATGCAGTGACGATGTGCTGGTCATTGACCGCGGCCGATACACCGCATCCGGTGCGGCGGCCATGTTTGATATGATGCTGAAGCTGATTGACGAACAGCTGGGATCTTCGGTGATGACCGAGGTGGCCTGCTGGTTCCAGCACCCGCTGGTGCGGGCCGAGGGCGTGCAGCAGAGCGTGCCCGCCTTCAAGACCGATGGTCTGGCCCAGGACACCCCGCGCCCCATTGCGCGGGCAATCACGCTGTTTTCTGAGAACCTTGAAAACCCGCTGCCGATCGGCGACGTGGCAGCCGAGGTCGGCGTGTCCGTGCGCCAGCTGGAGCGCGGCTTCCGGCAGGTTCTGAACCAAAGCCCGCTGCAGTACTATCGCACCCTGCGGATGAATGCGGCGCGGCAGATGGTGATCTATTCGCGTGACAGCCTGACCGAAATTGCACAGTCCGTGGGCTATGTCAGCTCCTCGACTTTGGCGCGGCACTACCGCGAGGCTTTTGGGGTCACCCCAAACGAAGAACGCCGTCGCGCCAACCGCTTCCGGGTCGAAGACAACCG
Source organism: Tritonibacter multivorans (assembly GCF_001458415.1). Lineage (GTDB taxonomy): Bacteria > Pseudomonadota > Alphaproteobacteria > Rhodobacterales > Rhodobacteraceae > Epibacterium > Epibacterium multivorans. The sequence goes on from NZ_CYSD01000042.1 coordinate 487,764, forward strand.
GCCGCTGCCGTCGGTCTGACGGGATTTCAACGCACCAAAGTACAAAGGGCCGGGAAATTTCCCGGCCCTTGTGGTTTTTACGACGCTGACGGGGTCAGGCGACGGAATAGGCCGCCTCAATCAGCGCATGATGCAGCGACCGCGCAGAAGAGCGCGGGCCAAAGACGCTGGCGCCTGCGTCTGTACGCACCACAAGGCAGCCCAGATGGTGGATGGTGGTGCGGTTGGCCTGACCCGGCTGCATCTGGGCAAAATCCAGCGCGCACAGGCGTTCAAACGCGGCCACCAGCTGTTCGCCTTCTACATCAAAGCAGCACCAGCCGTCGGTCTGTTCAGTGACGGACCCGGCATCACCCACGATGGCTTTCAGGTCCGACGCCAGCAGCGCATGGGTGCCGTATTCGGCATTGACCATCCACTGATCCGGGCCAAGCCAGATCGCCGCATAATCTCCGGCTGCTGCCCAATGAGCAGGAGCGAGCAGGGACAGCGACAGTGCGTCCTTCAGGCGGGCCGCCACGGTGTCGCCAGCCCCGTGACGCGCAGCCACAGAGGCCAGCGCGAGATCAGGGTTTTCGCGGATGGTGAGCGTTGCGATGGTGTCCACCGCAGCGCTGTCACCGTTCAGGGCGGTGATGGGTTTCAGATCAGTCACGCAGGCGTCCTCCCTCGGGATCGACGAAATGGGCCGAGACAACTTCGGCCAGAAGTTCAGTGCCCTCAAGCGGGTTCACCATGCGCAGGGTCTCGCCCATACGGTTGGCGCCATCCTTGAGGAAGCCCAGAGCAATATAGCTCTCGAGGCTGGGCGAATAGCAGGCAGAGGTCACATAGCCCTGATCGCTTGCCGCATCGACGGACCCGGTCTGCGACATCATATGCGCGCCCGCCGGGATCATCTTTTGCGCCTCTTTCGGTTTCAGGCCGACCAGACGGTAATCGCCCTCGCGGTTCAGACCGTCGCGTTCGGACAGGGTGTTGCCGATGCAGTCCTTCTTCTTGGACACCATCCGCGCCATGCCAAGGTTCGCAGCCGTGGTTGTGCCGTTCAGCTCATTGCCGACCGCGTGGCCCTTTTCAATCCGCATCACGCCGAGCGCCTCAGTCCCATAGGGGGTGACGTTGAACTCTTCACCTTCCGCCATCAGGCGACGGATCAGCGCATCACCATAGCGGGTTGGCACGGCGATCTCGTAAGCCAGTTCGCCCGAGAAAGAGATCCGGAACAGACGCGCGCGCAGGCCACCGCAGACGGTGATTTCGCGACAGCCCATGAAGGGAAAGGCCTCGTTCGAGATATCAAACTCAGGGTCCACGATCTTTTGCAGCAGTTTGCGCGAATTGGGACCGGCAACCGCATATTGCGCCCAGGCTTCGGTGGTGGAGATGATCTGCACGTCCAGCCCCGGGAACAGGCACTGGCGTGCAAATTCCATATTGCGATAGACCAGAACCGCATTGGCAGTGGTGGTGGTCACGACAAAATGGTCCTCGGCCAGACGGGCGGCGGTGCCGTCGTCATAGGCAATGCCATCTTCACGCAGCATCACACCATAGCGCACCTTGCCAACGGCCAGTTTCGCAAAGCCATTGATATAAAGCTTGTTGAGGAATTCTGCCGCATCCGGGCCTTGGACGTCGATCTTGCCCAGCGTGGTCACGTCACAGACGCCAACGGATTGACGCGTGGCGGTGACTTCGCGGTCGACGGAGTCTCGCCATGTGGTTTCGCCCGCCTTGGGGAACCACTGCGCGCGCAGCCAGTTGCCGACCTCGACGAAAACCGCGCCCTGTTCTTCGGCCCATTTGTGGCTGGGGGTCAGGCGGGTCGGGTGGAATTCCTTGCCCACAGACCGGCCAGCCAGCGTGCCCATCGCGACGGGAACATAAGGCGGGCGGTAGATGGTGGTGCCGGTTTCGGGGATCGATTTGCCGGTCAGTTCGGCCATCACAGCCAGACCGGTGACATTCGATGTTTTGCCCTGATCGGTGGCCATGCCCAATGTGGTGTAGCGTTTCAGGTGTTCGACCGCGCGGAAGCCTTCCTGATGCGACAGCTTCACATCCTTGACGGTGACGTCGTTCTGGAAATCGACCCAAGCGCGTTTGGCGCCTTTGACGTGCCAGAAGGGGGTCATCGCCCGCGGGGCGTCTTCCGCCTTGGGCAGGTCACCGACAGAGGCAGTGATGCCCAGATCCGCCAGCGCCGCAACGGCCTGTTCTGCGCCGGTGGTCAGCGCCGCATGGGTGCTGAACTGGCCCGCAGCCGCGCCCGCGACCAGCTGGCCAACCGGCAGATCGGCGCCGGGGACAAAGGCGTGGATATGGTCATTCCAGGTCGGACGACCGCGCTGATGGCAGGTCAGACCCAGGTTCGGGTTCCAACCGCCAGAGTTCGCAACCGCACCACAGGCGATGGAGCGGGTCTGACCGTTCGCCAGACGCACGGTGACGGATGTCACGCCAAGCCGGCCTTTGGTGTCGATGATCTGCGCGCCTGCCAGAACCTCGGTTCCGGGCAGGGCGGGGGCGTCGGCCCGGATATCAACAATCGCCGGAACCTCGATGCCTTTGGCCATCAGATCGGCGGCGGTCTTGTGGCCATCATCGCTGTTGGCAAAGACGACAACAGACTGCGCAGGCGTCACCGCCCAACGGTTGGCATAGGCACGGGTGGCCCCGGCCAGCATCACGCCGGGGCGGTCGTTGTTTTCAAAGGCGATCGGGCGTTCCAGCGCACCGGCACAGACCAGCGCCCGTTTGGAATAAATCCGCCAGAAACACTGGCGCGGCTTGCCGGCTTCGGGCACGGCCAAGTGATCGCTGACCCGTTCAACCGCGCCGTAGATGCCGTGGTCATAGGCCCCCGCAACCGTGGTGCGCGGCATAATGCGGACATTGTCCATCGCAGACAGTTCGGCCTGTGCCTGTGTGACCCAACCCAGACCGGATTGATCTTCCAGACCGGAGGTCTCGGCCAGCAGGCGACCGCCCAGCAGGAAATCCTCTTCCGCGAGGATCACACGGGCGCCGGCACGGCCCGCAGTCAGCGCCGCCGCCAGACCCGCAGGGCCTGCGCCGATCACCAGCAGGTCGCAATGCAGGAAGCCCTTGTCATAAAGATCCGGGTCATCTTCAAACGACACAGAGCCCAGACCGGCGGCATTGCGGATGATGGGTTCGTAGATCTTTTCCCAGAAGGCGCGCGGCCACATGAAGGTCTTGTAATAGAACCCTGCCGACAGGAAGTTTGCGAACAGGTCGTTCACTCCCATCAGGTCGCGTTCGAGCGAGCCAATGCGGTTCTGGCTGTTGGCGGTCAGACCGTCAAACAGCTCTACCGTGGTGGCGCGGGTGTTGGGTTCCTGACGGCCCCCTTCGCGCAGTTCGACCAATGCGTTTGGCTCTTCCGAGCCGGCGGTCATCACACCACGGGGACGGTGGTATTTGAACGACCGGCCCATCAGGCGGCGGCCATTGGCCAAAAGCGCAGAGGCCAGCGTGTCGCCTGCCAGACCCTGATAGGTCTTGCCGTCGAAGGTAAAGTTCAGCGGCGCGCCGTGGTCAACAAGGCCGCCTTTCAATCGATTGATGGTCATTCTTTGCCTCTCCCACGTGCGAGGGCCACATCGCGGGCCAGCTCAACGGAGGTGATCTCATGCGTCAGCGTATTACGGGTCACCACCAGCCAGGAGCGGTCGCCCTGTTCGTGGAACCACAGCTCGCGGTGCAGACCTGCGGGGTTGTCGCGCAGGTAAAGATAGTCGTGAAAGGCCTCGGCTGCGTCGTCGGCCTGCCAGTTGGGGCGGTCGATCAGGGCAGCGTCGCCCAGATAGGTAAACTCGGCCGCATCCCGCGGCCCGAGGATCGGGTGGTTGATCAGCATATCTCGGATCCCCTCAGTGCAGGTTGGGCTGGGCGCCCTGGCCTTTTTCGTCGATGATCAGACCGCTGCGGAAGCGATCCAGGCGATAGGCGGTTGCGGTTTCATGGGGCGTGTCGGTGGCCAGAAGATGCGCCAGGCACCAGCCCGCGGCGGGGGTGGCCTTGAACCCGCCATAGCACCAGCCGCCATTGAAATAGAGGCCTTCGATATGGGTCTTATCGATAAAGGGCGAGCCGTCCATGGACATGTCCATAATGCCACCCCAGCTGCGCAGCAGGCGCACGCGACCCAGCGCCGGGATCAGCGACACGCCGCTTTCGATCACGTCTTCGACCACCGGCAGGTTGCCGCGTTGGGCATAGGTGTTGTAGCCGTCGATATCGCCGCCAAAAACCAGACCGCCCTTGTCGGACTGGCTGCAGTAGAAGTGACCCGCACCATAGGTGATGACGCCCGGAATGGTGGGTTTCAGACCCTCAGACACAAACGCCTGCAGCACGTGGCTTTCGATTGGCAAGCGCATGCCGGCCATACTCATCACCCGCGAGGACGAGCCTGCCACTGACGAGGCAACCTTCTTGGCGCCGATGTAGCCACGGGTGGTCTCAACGCCTTTGATCTTGCCGCCGTCAATACGGAAACCGGTGACTTCGCAGTTCTGGATAATATCGACGCCGTGTTGGTCCGCGCCGCGTGCGTAACCCCAAGCGACCGCATCGTGGCGCACGGTGCCGCCGCGACGGTGCAGCAGGCCGCCTTTGATCGGAAAACGCGCATTGTCGAAGTTGAGGAACGGATACATCTTGCGCACGCCGTCTGCATCCAGCAGCTCTGCGTCTGATCCGTTCAGGATCATCGCATTGCCCCGCCGCCGCGCCGCATCGCGCTGCGCATCGGTGTGGACGAGGTTCAGAATACCGCGCTGCGAAACCATCGCATTGTAGTTCAGCTCCTGCTCCAGATTTTCCCAGAGCTTCAGCGAGAACTCGTAGAAGGGCTCATTGCCATCCAGCAGATAGTTAGAGCGGATAATGGTGGTGTTGCGACCCACATTGCCACCGCCAATCCAGCCTTTTTCCAGCACCGCGATTTTCTTACCGCCGAATTGTTTTGCCAGATAATAAGCCGCCGCTAGACCGTGGCCGCCGCCGCCGATAATGACATAGTCATATTCGGCCTGAGGCGCCACATCGCGCCAAGCGGGTTTCCACCCACGGTGGCCGGTCAGGGCTTCCTTAATCACTCGAAATCCGCTGTAGCGCATTTTATCCTCGTTCGTTTGCGACAAATAGAGCCGAAAACCCCCGTATTTCCGAGGTGCAGAATGGACAAAGGCTGCGCCATTTCCGTCAAATGCAGGGGCGATTTCCGCCGGCATTGGCACCAAATGCGCCATGTGCGCGCATGGATCGCGACAGTTGACTGTCGTCGAAGTGTTGCGGAATGTCGAAAAAGCACCCTCCTAAAGATGAAAAAACGCGCCCCGAAGGGCGCGTTTGGCGATTTCAGACCTGTGGCGCAGGCTTACCGCGCGATCAGCACCGAACATTTTGCATGACGCGCCACGCGCGCCGCGTTCGGCCCCATGAGGTAATCGGCCAGATCGGGGCGGTGTGCCCCCACCACGATCAGATCCGCGCCCAGCTCTTTGGCGGTCTGCAGGACTTCTTCGTAGACATTGCCCATGCGCACGATGTGTTTCACATCATCGTCATGGCCAAGGGTCTCCAGTACAAAGGCATGCAGCGCCTTGCGGGTCTCTTCGGCCATGTCATGGGTGTGCTGGTCGGAAAAGAAGGTGCTGACCATGCTCATCTTGAAGTCGGGCAGGACGGTGACCACGGCAAGCGTGGCCCCATCCAGATCCGCCATCTGTTCCGCCCGCTTCAGCAGCGCGGCCTGATCTTCGCGGTGGGCCAGATCGACGGCGACAAGAACCGTTTTGGTCATGCGGGCACCCCTTCGATCACAGCGTCCTCTTTCGTTTTGCGGCGACGCTGGATGCCCCAGACACCCGCCAGCAACAACAGAGCCGGGATGTAGAAGATCTCTTGCGGCGGGCGCTGTGCCGCCACGTCGATTTCTACCACTTCCCAGTCAAAGTCGATCTTCAGCTGTTCGGCGGGGCCGCCAAAGTTGAGGTTGTCGACATAAAGCTTGCCGTCTTCATCACGGAACTCAATACCCGCGCCCTCCAGAAGACGGGTTTCGCCATCTGCACCTGCAGTGCCCAGCGGCAGCAGGTAGCGTGCATCGACAATATCCCCTTCGAGGTTTTCCCCAGACAAGCGCACCCGCAGGCTTGCATTGTCGTCGCCCGCAGCCGCCAGCGCATAAATCTCGGACGCGGGGCGCGCCTCGAACTCATCCGCGAGCTGGTTGAGGAAGAAGTCGGGGCGGAACAGGATAAAGGCACAGAGCACCAGCGCCGCACTTTCCCAGATCTTCGAGCGGGTCACAAAGTAACCCATGGTACCGGCTGCAAACAGCAGCATCGCGATCAGCGCGGTGATAAAGACCAGAACCGCCTGATAGGGGCCCACGTCAATCAGCAACAGATCGGTGTTGAAGATGAACAGGAACGGCAACAACGCGGTGCGGATCGAATAGAAGAACGCCTGGAAACCGGTGCGCAGCGGATCCCCTTTGGAGATCGCCGCCGCTGCAAAGCTCGCCAGTCCCACAGGTGGCGTCACATCCGCCATAATCCCGAAGTAGAAGCAGAACATATGCACAGCCACCAGTGGCACGATCAGACCGTTCTGCGCGCCCAGCTCCACCACAACGCCCGCCATCAAAGACGACACAACGATGTAGTTTGCGGTGGTCGGCAGACCCATGCCCAGCACGATCGAAATCAGCGCCACAAAGAACAGCATCAGGATCAGGCTACCACCGGACAGGAATTCGACGAACTCTGCCATCACCTGACCAATGCCGGTCAGCGTCACGGAGCCAACAACAATGCCCGCCAGGCCCATGGCAGCGGCCAGACCGATCATATTGCGCGCACCAATGATCATCCCATCCAGCGTCTGCGCGACCGAGAATTTGAAGGCGGCCGTGATTTTGTCCTGCTGACGGAACATCGCCTTCAGAACGTCCTGCGTCAGCAGCACCATCAGCATGAACATCGACGACCAGAAGGCCGACAGACCGGGCGATTTACGCTCGATCATCAACAGATACATCAGCAGGAAAATCGGCAGCAGATAATGCAGGCCGGTCTTCAGGATCACCCCTGCGGGCGGCAGGTTTTCCATGCTCTCGAGGCTATTGTCCAGATCCGGGTGCAGCGCTGCGTAGTAGACGGCGGCGACATAGGCCGCCAGCAGACCAGCAACCAGAACCGGTGTGGACATCGGCCCCACCAGACCTTCGGTCAGCTGCACCAGCTGGCCCACGCCCCACAGGGTGCCGCCACCAATGACGATGGAGCTTGCGATAATGAAGATCGCGCCCAGCATGAATTTGACCGGGTGCATGCGGGACGTGCCCTTCATGCCCATTTTCAGCGCTTCGAGGTGAACGATGTAAACCAGCGCCATGTAGGAAATCGCTGCCGGAATGATCGCGGTTTTGACAACTTCCACATAAGAGATGCCGACATATTCAGTCATCAGAAACGCAACAGCGCCCATAACGGGCGGGGTCAGAACACCATTGATCGAGGACGAGACCTCAACCGCGCCTGCTTTGGCCGGCGAAAAGCCCACCTTCTTCATCAGCGGAATGGTGAAGGTGCCGGTGGTCACCACGTTGGCAATCGCCGAACCCGAAATCAGGCCGGTCGCCGCCGACGCAATCACCGCGGCCTTCGCCGGACCACCGCGCAGGTGCCCCAGCGCCGAAAACGCCAGTTGCAGGAAGTAGTTGCCCGCACCCGCCTGGTTCAGCAGAGCGCCAAACAGCACGAACAGGAATACAAACCCCGAAGACACGCCAAGCGCCACGCCAAACACACCTTCGGTGGTCAGCATCAGGTGGCTCATCGCTTTATTAAAGGACGCACCCTTCCATTGCAGCATTTCTGGCAGACCCGACCAGGACCCAAAGAAAACATAGGCGAGGAAGAACAGCGCCACGCCCATCAACGGGAACCCCAGCGATCGGCGCGCGGCCTCCATCAGCAATACCATGCCCAGACCCGCCATGATCAGGTCGGTCTGACTCGGCGCGCCAGTGCGATAGGAGACACCGGCATAGTCCCACGCCATATAAGAGGCCGCAATCGCGCCGGCGATTGCAATCAGCCAGGTCAGCGCAGGCACACGGTCGCGCGGGCTGGAGCGGAAGGCGGGGAAGGCCACAAAGGCGAGGAACACCGCAAAGCCAAGGTGCACAGCGCGGGTTTGCGTGTCATTCCAGACGCCAACGCCCAGCATATACGGCAGGGGGGACGCGATCCAGAGTTGGTAGATCGACCAAAGAAGGGGGGTCAGCCACAGGATGGATTTAGCCAGACCGTTCGTCGGCGCGCGGGCACCGGTGTCGGTCTCGGCGACAATATCATCCAAATCGCCAGTGGCGGTATTTTGGGAAGTTGTCATAGTCGCGGAGCTACTCATTTTGCAACCCAGACGGGATGCGGGGTTCATAAATCAGAAGCGCTCACCCGAGGACCGGGTGAGCGCCAATTTTAAAGAAACCAAGAGTTTGGATTACATCCAGCCTTGCTCTTTGTAGTATTTGACCGCACCGGGGTGCAGGGGCGCGGAGAGACCGTCTTTGACCATCTCTTCCTGGGTCAGACGACCAAAGGCCGGGTGCAGCTTTTTGAAGTCGTCGAAGTTTTCAAAGATGGATTTCACCAGCACATAGACCACTTCATCAGAGGCACCCGCATCGGTCACGAAGGTCGCTTTCGGACCCCAGGAGGCAATGTCGCCCTCGTTGCCCGGGTACAGGCCGCCGGGGATGGTGGCCGCGGCGTAGGCGGTGTTTTCCGCCAGAACCTTGTCGGTGCCCGAGGTGGTCAGGTCCAGAACTTTGACGTCGCAGGTGGAGGTCGCTTCCATGGTGGAGCCATTGGGCAGGCCCGCCGCCCAGATCGCCGCGTCGATTTTGCCGTCACACAGCGCTGCGGCCTGCTCAGAGGACTTCAGCTCAGCGGCCAGACCAAAATCATCCGGGGTCACGCCAGCGGCATCCATCAGAACATTGGCCAGAACGCGGGTGCCGGAACCGGGGTTGCCGATGTTGACGCGTTTGCCCTTCATGTCCGCGACAGAGTTGATGCCCGCATCCGCGCGCACCATCACGTGCAGCGGCTCGGGGTGGACGGAGAAGACAGAGCGCAGGCCGTCATAAGGCGCGTCGTCTTTGAAGGACCGCTGAGAATTCATCGCCTGAACCTGCACGTCGGACTGCACAACACCAAAGTCCAGCTCGCCTTCGCGGATGGTGCGGGTGTTGTAGACGGAGCCGCCGGTGGATTCCACAGAGCAGCGCACGCCATGTTCTTTGCGGCCCTTGTTCACCAGACGGCAGATCGCGCCGCCGGTCGGGTAATAAACGCCGGTCACACCGCCAGTGCCGATGGTGATAAAGGTCTGGTCCGCAGCTTGTGCTGCAC
>NZ_CYSD01000043.1 GCF_001458415.1 Tritonibacter multivorans
AACTCACGCAGAAGACCACGGATCACATTCAACATCTGGGTCTTCTGGCGAACGACAAGCTGGCGCACCCGGTGGATGGTCAGTAGGGCCTGCTGCTCTTTCGACTTCACAGCGACAAACCGCATCGTTGGTCGTGTGACGGCCTCGCAAATCGCCTCAGCATCAACGGCGTCTGTCTTGCCGCGTTTAACATACGGCTTAACGTAGGTGGCAGGCATCAACCGTACATCATGACCGATCGCAGTCAACTCACTTGCCCAATGATGCGCAGATCCGCAGGCTTCAATACCAACCAGACAACGCGGCAACGCTTCGAAGAACTTGAGCAATTGTCGCCGCCGGATCGAACGATTGAAGGCAACCGTGCCGTCAGCTGTGACACCGTGAACTTGGAAAACGTCCTTCCCAAGATCCAATCCTATTGTCGTAACTTCCATGATGGGGCTCCTTTCCTGACAGAAGATGACTTCTGCAGTGTGCCGCAAAATGCGACGCTTGGTGCAGACGCCATCCACCCCATCCGCACCTTTCTCATTCGGAGATGAGTGACCAGTGCTCGTATGACGAAGGGCGACTTCTACCACGCGCACGTTCAGCATGGCTTTTGCTGTGCTGCTGGATGCCTGAGCCACGAAAAACTCGCTCCATGTGCGTGGGGCATGTCGGGATGCTGCGCTGGGGTTTGAAAACCGCAGTGTCCAAATACAGGCCTGGATGGGCCTGTGAGGCTTGGGGCTACTTACTAGCGAGCTCAAGCTTAACACCCGGCCTCAATTATTTGAGGCCGGTTCTATTCAATGCACTCGCGGTTTTGTTTGCATGGCCGCGGCGCGCTCTAAAATCCGATCTACGGATCGTAAATCGAACCTTCTGCCATCGGACCACAGTCTTTCCACCACGTCTTTCACGGAGTGTTTTGCGGGGGTGGACAGCTGGCGGGCTTGGGCTTGGCGGTCGATGAACGTCAGGAGTTGGCTTTTCGACAGCCCGGAAAGCGCGATGACCTTGCAACGACTAAGCAAGGGGGCTGGAAGTGTGTCCAGGCTGTTGGCGGTGAGGACCCAGTTCACGCGTGAGGTATCAAATTGCACCTGAAAGTACGGACACTGCCACTCAGCAGCTGTCGCAGGCTCCAACAAGGGAAGGAGCGAATTTGAGAGGTTGTATTGCGTGCCGGTGTTGCTGCGGCTGTCCCCGGCTTTTTCGACCTCGTCAATGATGACCAAAGGATCTGCTCTTTGGTGGGCGAGAATTCCGTTCATCAATTTGCCGGGCTGCGCGGATGACCAGCCCTTTTGCGAACCCACAAGGGCGAAACTGGCGGGCTCGCCTGTTGCGTCAATCGGGATTTTTGGCGCGCCAATAAGTTTGGCGAGAAGGCGCGCCCAATGGCTTTTCCCTATCCCGCGTGGGCCCACGAGAAGGACTGGGGGAATGGACATGCCTGTTCCCCCGCAGTTTTGCCTTGAGCGAAGCGCGTTCCAGACGTGCTCCGTCGCGTCTGCCATCCAAGGCATCTCCTGATGAAGCGCTGCGGCGATTTCATCCGCCTCGTGGTCATTGACCAATCGGGCAGTCTTGATGCCGCCTTCCAAAACAGCCAGCTTTTGCTGATCTTCTTCGCTCAGATGCGCCATGCCAGACGACGCCTTGTGGCGTTCGCAGAACAAAATTGCCCGGCGCCTGATTTTCAGAAGGTCTCTGTCCTGCAGGTATTTCAGATTGTAGGCAGGGTGAAATTCGGTGTCTGAGGCTGCGTCACTGCGTGCAAAACGCCGTTGAGCCAGAAACGTCTCCAGTCTCTTTTCAATCGTGCGCACGTTCGGCGTTGGGCCCAGAAACTTGATTGAGCGAGTGATTCTAACGGGGTGAAGCTGTGGCACGCGGACCTCGGGTATGAAGCTGGGGAAATGACGTGTTCGAGGGGTGCTCTCACACGTGCATTTCCGCTTTTATCAGAGGGCTACGCGTACAGAGGCGTCGATGATTTCCGCGCGTGGTCTTGACGTTTCCCATTCGGAAACTGTGTGCAAAAGGCGGCCTCACGTCTTGGCTGTCAGCAGTCCTTGGTCGCACGTATTGAATCCGGGCAGCGTCGCGTTGATGTTGTGGAGGTGATCCGGTGGGCCCGTGCGTTGGGCTGCGACCCTCACACGTATGTAGGCGTGGTCATGGAGGCAGAGGCCAACCCGTAAGCCAGGTCTCCAGTTGAGGGTCGCCGTAACGGAATGAACACTGGATCCAGCTGCCTGACTTCATCAAAAAATATGGTCGCACTTTAACTGGGTTTCCAAAGGGGCGTCGCGCCCTTGGCTTGGGGTTTCAAAAGGGGGCAGCGCAGCCCCTTTGCCGGAGAGCCGTAACCATCCCCCACGGAGTGGCGGGGTGGTTACGGCTAGTAGGTTACAAATCGAAAAATTATGATCGTATAAAACCGATTTTCGATTTTCACGAACCAGGCGGACAATGGGGGCACCCATAAAACAGAAGCCCAACCATGTCCGCCACAGAGCCGTCCAAAGCGATTTCCATCCGCGTCAAACACGCGCATCGATCCAGATATAAGACCCAGCGCCGCCACGATCTGCGAATTGGCCATCAACCGGGATATGTGGATGCGGGGCGTCTGGATCTAAACCGCGTGATTGTCGATCTTCCGATGCCCGTGCGGATCACACAACGGGCCAAGGCATTGCGAGAAAGGACCAAACCCAGCCGCGCGATGCGCGCGGATGCCGCTGTGGCAACGATCGGGATCATCACCTTTGGCCATGCGGCGCAGCCGATTTTTGAGGCGTTGACACCCGCCCAATAAGACACCGCTTATCTGGAGGTCGCCGAGCGCATCGCAGAGGAATACGGCACAACCCTGCGCGGGTTGGTTGTCCATGCCGACGAGACCGCGCCCCACGCCCATGTGGTTTGGGACTGCCGCGATCACCAGGGCACCCCAATGTCGCGCGTTATGAAGGGATCCCGGTTACAGGATATTGCCGCCGAGGTGATCGCAAAACACGCGCCCGAGATTGTGCGTGGCATGCGCAAATCCGACCGGATCGCACGCGGTGACACACCTAGCCAGATCTACAATCGTTCGGTCCAGCAACTGCATCAAGCTCTGCCTGCTGAGATTGCAGCCAAAGCGCAAGAGTTGGAAATGCTGACGGACAGGGTGGACGAAATGCAAGCCCGTGTCGCGAAACTGGAGGCAAAGGAGGAATTGAACGTCAAAGAAACCAAACGCTTGGCGACCTACCGCAATCGCCTTGCTGCGCGGGTGAAGGACTATAACGAAGCCAAGGCCGCGCTCGATGCGAAGGCGCAGAAAACCGCGCAGCACGAGGCTGTTCTGGAGGTTAAGGAGCAGGCTCTCAAATCCGCCGTGGACCAGCTTGAGGAGCAAGCAGGCCGTCTGAGCCGTCGAGGTGAGGAACTGCACCAACGAGAACAGGACGTAAGCCGCCGCGAAAGAATTCTGGACCGGCTTGCTGAGGACATTGGAAAAATGGTCAGCGAAATTGCAGAACGCCTTGGAGTTGCCAATTCGCTCCGGGCGATCCGAGATCGCCTGAAATCGGCACGCGAAGAACTGCGCGATGATGGGCCGTCGTTTGGGTAGGCAGTTGCCCAATCATGGAGCCGCCATCTTGTTTGTGACCCAGCCCTACCGTTCCGAGCGATCAGCCGTAAGGTTATCGAGCATAGGAATAGGCTTGAGCAAGGCCCCGCGCTGCCATAAAGTTGTGGCACCAGACTGTGACACCACCACAGGATGGGCGCTTTGATAAGCCTTGTAGAACATGGACTTATGAGATGCAGATAGATGGCTCCGATCCCTGCCGCCGGAGCCAACCTCCCTCTAAGGGGTTGGATATAAAGACAAAAAGCGCTCCTTTTCGGGGGCGTTTTTGTTTTTCCTGAGGAGCCTGTGCCACCCCGTTGGAAGGGGCAGCCAGGGCGTTTGGTTCCTTAGAGCGCGATAATAATGTCAGCGCAGAGACCGCCCAGCTCGTGACTTGTGCCAAGACGCAATGTGCCTCCATGCGCGCGTGCGATGTCCGCGACAATGGCCAGGCCCAGACCAACGCCAGACCCCTTGTCCTGATTGCGGGCGGGGTCCAGGCGGACAAAGGGCCGAAGGGCATCACCGCGCATGTCCGCAGGAATCCCGGGCCCGTCGTCTTCGACGCGGATTCGCAGGGATTTCTGTTTGATGACCAACGATACCTTTGCCCGCGTCCCATAGCGCACTGCATTGGAAATCAGGTTGTCGACCCCGCGCTGGACCGCGGCTTTGCGCAGCATTACGGCGCGATTGCCTTCGGGTTCGGCCAAAGCGACGTGTTTTCCCTGACGTCGCCAACGCTGGACAATGTCGTCCAGCATGGTCTGCACGTCACAGGATTCTGAATCCGCCGTGGCAACCCCACGCGAGAAATCGAGGAACGAGTCGACCAGATCCTCCATTTCTTTCACATCCCGCAGCATATCTTCTGCGCCTTCGTCCTCCGAAAGCGATAGTCCCAGTTTAAGCCGCGTGAGAGGGGTGCGCAGGTCATGGCTGACACCTGACAACATCAAGGTACGCTGTTCGATCTGCCGCTCGATCCGGGCCCGCATACTGACAAAGGCGCTGCCTGCTGCGCGTACTTCGGTCGCGCCGCGCGGCGTATAAGGGATCATCCGCCCCCGGCCAAAGGCCTCGGCCGCTTCGGCGAGGCGTTTGATCGGACGGAGCTGATTGCGCATGTAGACGGTTGAAACGCCGATCACCAGAAAGCCTGACAGCACCAGCGTGACGATCAATTGGTGGGGCGTCGCCGGAGAGACCCGACGGCGGCTAAAGGAGACCTCTGTGGGGCCAAAAGCGCTTTCGAACACCACAATGGCTTGTTTGTTGGTGGGCAGCTGCAAAGACAGAAACGACGGGAAATACTGCCGGATCCGCGCGCGAACCACGTAACCGGTCAATTCACTCCAGCGCAGGTGATCTTCGGGGATGGCGGCGTCTTCGGGCAGGATACGGAGGGTCATGTTCAGCGGTTCCAGAAAGGGAGCCAGCCGCGTCTGCGCCTCTGCGAGGCTGCTGGCCCTGTCTAGCTCTGTGTTGATCAGCTGTAGTTCGCGGACCATGGTGATGGTCATCTGTGTGGTGATGTCTTCCAGGTCACGCTGGATGAAGATGACCGACACCAAAAGCTGGAGGAAAACCACAGGCAGAATCAGGATCAGAGCAGCCCGGCCATAAAGACCGCGCGGCAGCAGTGGCATATAGTGTTTGAGGCGATTGCGTTTCATGGGCTAAGCCTAAACCGGTGGCCGGCAATATAAAACCGGTCCCGACAACGGAGGTGAAACTTGGTGGACAATTCCAGTCGCAAGGTCGCAGACATGCCGCGCGCAGGCGAAGCCCGGACGCTGGAGCCCGGTGTGCGCGTCATCCTCGCCCCCAACCCGTCCCCGATGACATTCTGGGGCACCAATACCTATCTTGTGGGGCAGGGACGGGACGTGGCGGTGATTGACCCCGGTCCCGCGCAAGAGGCGCATCTGGCGGCTATTCTCGCCGCGCTCGCCCCGGGACAGCGGGTCAGCCACATTGTTGTCACCCACAGTCATCTTGACCACTCACCGTTGGCGCGGCAGCTGGCGCAACAGACCGGGGCGCCGGTGCTGGCCTTTGGGGCCTCCGATGCCGGAAAGAGCCCGGTCATGCAGGCCTTGTCGGACGCCGGGCTTGCCGGTGGGGGCGAAGGCGTGGATGCTGGGTTCACCTGTGACCAAACCCTGTCGCATCAAGACACCCTGGCGGGCGAGGGCTGGACGCTGAGGTGCCTGCATACGCCGGGTCATATGGGCAATCACATTTGCCTTGCTTTGGGCGATGCAGTGTTCAGCGGCGATCATGTTATGGGATGGGCCAGCTCGCTGGTGTCGCCGCCGGATGGTGATCTGACCGATTTCATGGCCTCCTGTCGGCTTTTGCAGCGCGACACATGGCGCGTCTTCTACCCGGCCCATGGGGCCCCGATCTCGGCCCCCAACGAACGGCTTGCGTGGTTGATCGACCACCGGCTGTCCCGCGAGGCTGAGATTTTGGCCGCAACCCAAGCCGGTGCGCCCACCGTCGAGGAGATCACCAAAGTGGTCTATCAGGACACGCCCACAGCCCTGCTACCCGCGGCAGAGCGCAATGTCTTTGCTCACCTGGTGGATCTGGTTGGACGCGGTCGCATTCAGGCCATGCCACGTCTCGAACTGAACGCGAAATTCACTGTGATACCGGGAGCATAACTTTTTTCCCTTCTTGATGCATTTTCCTCTGGACGCCCCCGAACACTCAGCCTATACGACGCCTCACATTCCGGCGTAGCTCAGCGGTAGAGCAGTTGACTGTTAATCAATTGGTCGTAGGTTCGATCCCTACCGCCGGAGCCAACCTCCCTTCAAGAGGTTGGAAAGAATGTCAAAGCGCTCCTTTTGGGGCGCTTTTGTCGTTTTGGGTGTGCGGTTTGCAAGACCGTTCTGCTGCGTCCCGGTGACGGTTCAGCTTTGACTGTCTGCAGCTAATTTCGCCCACAGAGAACGCTGTGTGCGCTGTTCATTTCTGGCTCGGACGAAAAGACGCGGCCCCATGTGAGACTGCGCCTAAGGTGGGCTGCGAAACAGCGAAAGGCAAAATAGCGCCTCAGGCGGGCTGCAGGCGGATCTCCAGCGGGGCGGCACCGTCGACGATTTCGAGCAGGCGATCGATATTGGGATGCGCGCCGGGGCGGTTCTTGGCGTCTTCGGTGTGTTCAGCAAAAACCAAAAGCGCATGGGCTGCGGCCTTCGCGTCCAAGGCACCGAAGGACTGCTGCAGGTATTGATAGACAGCCAAAGACCCCTGTTTGCCGGGTTGGTTTTCGATGGTCGCAACCGCGGCGCCTGCGGCATCGATCAGGTCGATGCGGGCAAGGCCTTCGATGGAGGGAAGTAGCTGCAGGTTTTCTTTGAAAGAGGCGGTGGGCTGGATCATGGCCAAATCCTTTTGGTGTGGCAGATTTTGCCGCTCTTTAGCAGGATCAAAGGAGCGCAGCCAAGATGGGAAAGCGGCCTCTTCCCAGCCATCCGCCATTTCACGAGGGTGCCCTATTCACAAAAAAGCGCCCCCGCCCGAGCACCAGCCTCGGACGGGAGCACATCCGGGCCATCCGAGAGATACCCGGCACGGTCACACCAAAGGGTCGTCCAGGGGACCCTATTGGCTTGGACCGCGTCCTGATCTTTGGCGGCAGGACCACCAACACATCCTGCATGTGACGTTCTCCGGTCCCCACTGCGGCAGAACACACACGCCGCCGATGCTGAAGAGGAAGCAAAGAAACAAAGGGAAAGGAAAACGTCAGGTCGCACCATCGATCAGGATTCCAACAATAAGGCTGCGCGAAACAGGTTGGGCAGGCTGTCGACCAGTTGCCCCGATGCACGAACGCCATCCACGGGGTGCCAGCGACCTTCGTGAGAGCCTTCGGTGTTCCAGTATGACTGCGGGTCGTGGAGGATCAGCCCAGCGATTGTGCCTGCTACAATATGTGTCCCAAACGCGCCCAACCGTTGCCCGGCCTGGCGGGTCTCGGCTTCTTTGAGCACATAGAACCAGATCGGCGTATTCGCGGTATAGTCCGCTTTCTGCAAGGCATCACCGGTGCGGCCGCTGGTCAGTTCAGTCTGGGTCAGGGGGCGCAGATCAAACCCATAGGCGGCGTTGAGCGCATCAATGGACGGCTGCGCGCCCGGCACATTCATCCGCACACCGCGCTTCAGATTGCGCGCGGCGAGGTTGTTTTCGTCAAACTTGGCGGGTTCGTTCAGCATGGTCTTGAGGGGCAGCGCGACATTGGTGTCGATCCGCCGGGTGCTGCGAATGGCGAACTCGGAATTTGGCATGGCCGTGCGGCGCCAATCGATCACCCAACGGGCAGGCAGGGCGGACTCGGACTTCGGCAATTGCGAGCCATTGCCGGTAAAGTCAAACAGGTTCTTGAACTCTGTCCGGGTGAAGGCGTCATTCCAGTCGTAGGCGCCGCGCACCATGGAGTGCCCAAAGCGAAAGGCGGCGACCACAAATTCAATGGGCATGGGGAAGGGTTTGCCGGGCACGTAGTGACAGGCCGCCAGAAAATCCTTGTAAAGCTGCGCGCCACCACCGGTTACCTGCTGCAGGGCAACGGGGTCGCAAATCGCCGGAAGATAGACATTCATCACCAGCCATTGGTAGTGCAGGGTGACCTGCCGCCGGGCGCGGGCAAAGATCTCGTCCTCGGTGCCGGTGACTCCGTCGGCGCGCAGGGCATCGACCATTGTGTTGTGATACCGCAGGAACGCCATGTGGAGCTGCGCAACAAAGAGGTTCTCGTCATTGCGCGGGTCCCCAATGACAGCTGCCGCGAGATTTGGTTCCTGGTCTTTGGAGAAGGCTTTCTTGACCTCATCCGGAAGCGCGTCAAAGTCTGCGGGCGTGAACAAGGGCGCGCCGGTGGGCGGCGCCATCAAACGGTGCAGGCGCAGTAGATCCGCAGCCGGATCTTCGGGCAGACCGCCGGGAAAGCCGCCTTCGGCACCGGCAGGCACCCCTAGCCACATCTTGGCGCGATCTTCGGGGAAACGCATCAACCCAATGAGCTTGTCCAACGCTGGATTGCCGGTCGGCACTTTGGGGCCATACAGGCTATCCAGATCAAATCGCCCGGTGCGAACATTGAAGATCGCCTGAGTCACCGCATCCCGGTGACTGGGATCAAAATTGCCGTCAGGTTTAAAAATGTCCACGATGCGACGGGCGTCTTCGTCCACGAGCCCCTGATTGGTAATGTCGTGGTCAATGAATTGCCCCAGATAGGTGAAGACCGGCGGCAGGGCCGAGTTGTTGAGGTCATCCGGGTCGCCATGGTCGTAGATCGCTTTTTGCAGCGCCGTGAGATGCGCTGGCGTGTCATCCGTGTAGAGGGGGCTTTCGGCATCGGGAAAGAAATAGTCGAAACGACCGCATTTCCGTCTTTCGGTTTCCGTGGCCACACGCGGTGCGCCGTGAGGTCCTGTTCCAATCATTGTAGTCTCCATGAGCTGAAAAGCCGCGCTCAGATGCGGTTTTGAGCCGAGGATCGGGGAAGGGCGTATGGCTGGCGGGAAAGTAGCGTGAAGGCGACGTTATTTTCGTCCGTATGGTTAAAAAATGAGCAGTCGATCCCAGCGTGTCTCTGGGGCCTGCAAATGCCGAGCTTGTGTGCGCCCCCTCTGGTTGATGCTTGGGGTTAGACGCCAAAGTGCCGCTTGTCAGGGACTTCTTTGGGGCGGTGTCATGTTCCCGGCAAAAATTTGCTTGACGCAGGGTAAGCCTTCGGAGTTGCAAACTTTTCACGACAGCAGCGCTGCCTTCTCACGCCCTATTCACGCTGCCGCCGCATATTTTGAGGGCAACCTTAAGATGTGAGGCGTGGAAACTTGAAGAACCCGTCATTGGAGTGGCGCAACTACGCGTCCTTCGGAGTTGAGATTACCGCGATGGAGAAAAGCACGGCGGTCGCGGAAATCCTGTCTGGGATCGTCTGCCGGTGGGGCTACCCGATCAACTCTGTGATTGGCGCACGTGTGCGGTCTTTGCCGTTGCGTGTGTTGCCGAATGAAACCGGAAGTTCTGAGGATCTGGATCTTGTTTTCGAGTTCAAGGGGCAGGATTTTCTGGAGGTGATTGCGCGGGATCGTTCTGGATTCCCAACCTATGGTGGCTGGCTGGTCCGCGGGGGCGGCATGAGCCTTGGGCCGCCCGAAACCAACGGGTTTAAAACACTTCATACTTTTGATGTCGCGGGGGGCAGTGTTGTCCACCGCTATCGGAAGAATGTTGGGTATTGCCCAGAACCGGGCCAAGCTCTGCCTGAACCGGCCTTGGCGCGGCTTCGCCAGCAAGGGTAGGGGCCCTGCCGGAGCCTGTTGTGGGGCAAGTGGCGGTCACACAATCCAGCGAAAGAGTTCTCGGCTGCCATAGAACTGCGCGGTGTGCGTCCCCTTGCTGTCCGCCTCCAGCTCATCAGCGCGCCGACGTGTAACCAGGGCCGACGCCGCGCTGGTGCCGCTGATTGGGGCAACCGAACCGCTGCGTCGTCCCGTTGCCAGAACGCCGCGCGAAAAGATCTTCTGATCCACAACAGCGAGGGCGCTTTTAGGTTTTTCGCTGTGCCCCGAATATTCAGCATCAAAGGGTCCGTCTACCCGGTCGCGCTGGGCTGCAACCAAGGTCGTGTAGCGCCCGGTCGCCATTGCAGAGCCTGTATCGTGTCGGGTTATGACACTGGATGAGGAGCCATCCTTCAAAGGTCGCCTGCCATCGGTGTCATATTTTTCGTAGGGCACATCGGCGAAACGGGACTGGCGCCCCCGGCTTCGGAATCCCGGCAGGGTTTCATCCCGCTGGATCCAAAGATCCGGGCTCAGATCGGTCCCGCCTGCCTGTTGAAGGCCAATCTTCCATGCGCCCGAGCGGGCTGCCGTTGCGTCCGGCAGGACCTGTTCTGTGGCCTGCACTCCGATCACGATCCGCTCAAAGAAACCGTTGCGGCCAATATGGCGCGAAAAGAAAACATTGGCCTGCGGATCGCCCCCCTGCTGAAGGATACGCATTTCGCCCGGCGCCGTGGGGGCAGTAAAAGCGGTCTGTGTCCCGCCAGGGGGTGTGAGCTGGACCTGAAGCAGGCAATGTTGCGCCTCATATTGCGCCTTGTCGATCGGCAGCCAGACCTCGGTGAAACTCGCGGTCCGGTCGTCGGGGTAAATCTCCCAATCGACAAAGGCCTGCGGGGTTTTGTTGGTCAGATGCATTTTTGCATGCAAACGGTCCTGCCGGTGGTTGCCTGCGGGCATGAAAACCTCGATCAGGCGACCATATTGCCTGCGCTCTTCCTCGATCAGACGATCCAATGTGACCTCAAGCGGATGGGAGCCATCATGGGGGCCTGCGGTAATCGCGAGGCTGATGTTCAGCGCAAGGGGCAGAATATCACCGTTTTGGTCAGTAAGGCCGCGCGACTGATCGAAAATTTCCTCAACAGCGTCAACCAGGTGGCCCTGCACACGCGCACCGGAGGTATCAGCAACGGCCAGTGTTGGCAGCTCTACCGCCAATATCGGGCGATTGTTGACCTGCATTTCAGCGGGATATCCGGCGGCAAGATCCAAGATCTGTGTGCCATGCGGGAATGCAAAATCATGTTCCGCCCGCGGTCGCATGCCGGCATCGATTTTCAGGACCTCAATGTCTTGATAGATGCGGTCCTCGTCCACCAGACCCGTCGCGGGATCATAATGAGCGGCAAACCAGGCATCGAGCTGGCTTTTGCGGATCTTCTGAGACCCATCCGCCGCATGTTTTCGCCCCATGAGCCACAGAAACTCGATCCGACTTTTGTCCGGATCCGTGCCTTTGGCTTTGGTCCGAAACCGCGCGTTCGCAAAGCTCATCCCACTGTCCACAACCCCAATGGCGACGGCGCCAACCGGATAGGCAGAACTGGATTTTGACGCGCTGGGCGGGGCGCTGTTTGCTGTGCTTTCCGGAACTGGGGCCAGCCCGCCGATGAACAGCGAGTATTGATTGCTAACGTCCAACGGCGCGCTGCGGGGCTGCGCCGTGGATTTTGCAAACAGATCATCAATTGCCTTGATTGAACTCAGCGTTGAGCGGGCGGGCGTATCGCCGAATTCTTGCACCAGAACGCCAATGTTCGCTGCAGCCGTCTGGTTCGGGCTGTCTTCCAGAGGCAGGCCCGCGGCAAGGAACTGCGCGCGGTCATTAACATAAAAATAGGGGTACTCGTAATCCCAGTACGGGTAGGCTTGCGGATCGCTCCAATCGTACTTCATAATTTTTAACTCCCCTATACTGGTTAATTCCATTCCTGCTCGGCTTTGTTCCAGATCCAGTTCAGCGCGTTGTTGGAAAGGTCATCGGTCACTGGCAAGGTCACATCAGAGGCCGTCCAAAGGCCGTTTACCCCTGCGAGGGAGAAGTTTCGGTCAGTAGCTGTCGCCGCGTCAAAACTGACAGAGACGGCGGCTGTTTTAGGCGTGCTGCTGGCCTGCGAAATGGTGCAATAATACGTGCCGAGACTGCGTCCCAGAAGGGCCCCGGCAAAATTGTCGATCGGGTAGTGGACGCCCGCCACAGTGCGGTTCTGTGCAATCCGGGCTGCGTGGCGTTCCAATGCGCCGCCAAAGTCTGAACCGGCCAGCCGCCCTAGGACGGTCGACACACAAAACGCTTCGGTTGCGTGACCGCTGGGAAAGGCGCTGTGCGACGGGGTTTGAATAATCGGCACGATCTCGGGGCTGAGATCGACCGGGCGCGCCAGTTTGAGCGCATGTTTGAACTGAATATGGATCGCAACAGAGGCATCAATGACCGCGTCCAGCAGAACCATGGTCCAGGGTTTGCGGGTAAAGCCAAGGTGAACGCTGGTGCCAAAGAACGACAGAATGTCGCCCTGCTGGACAAAGATCTCTTCAAAGCGGTCGGGCCGCAGGTCGCTGGCCAGAAACACATGGCGCAGTTGCTCGGTCAGGTCCGCCTGATCTGTTGGCAGCTTCAGTTCCACCAGCGGTTTTTCGGTTTTTGAATTGTCCAAGCACGTGACATGCGCGGTCCGAGGGGCGTTGGCATAAAACGAAAGGTCGCGGTTCAGCGCCGCGCTGAGCAGCTTGCCACGATGGGCAGGATGCATTTTCTCCAGATCGGTTCCTGCTTGCGCCTCCGGGATCTGCCCGCTCAGCGTGAAATTGGGAACCGTGCCAGTGACGCCTTCGCCTGCCTTTGCCAGTGCGGCTGACAACAGACTCGATGGGGATGACCCCGCAGTGGCCTGGTCTCCGCCGGAATGGTTGGAGTGGTTCGAATGGTTTGAATGGTTCGAGTGATTGGAATGGTTTGAATGATTGGAGTGGTTCGAATGATTGGCAAGGGTCATTGGCGTCTCCTTTCTGTTCCTACCAACCGTAAAGTCACCGGCAATGCCACGAAACGGGGCAAAATGGATTTCACATTTTTTTCACAGCGCGCAGAATTGTTTCGCGAAATGATTTTTTGATTTAAGGTTAATGCATCAAGTGAATTCGGGGGCGACCCATGCTGACGATAAATCTTTTTGGCCCCTTAGAGTTGCGCGGCCCGGATGGGCAGGACCTGTTGCCAAGAGGTCGCAAGTCGCAGGCCGTCTTAGCGCTGTTGGCGGCATCGCCACGCCACTGCCGCCCGCGCAGCTGGCTGCAGGACAAGCTGTGGAGCGACCGTGCCCAGGATCAGGGTGCGGGCAGTCTGCGCCAATGCCTGTCCGAGATCAGGCGCGCCTTGGGGGATTTTCGCGACGTTCTGATTTCCGACAACCGTTTTGTCACCTTGGACCCGGCCCTGCTGACAATTGTGACCCAGCGCACCGGCGGTGTGGAGGCACAGGAGGCTTTTGAAGGGCTGGATGTCCGGGATCCGGAATTTGAACATTGGATCCGTGAATTTCGGGCGGCTGCAGCTGGGGATTATCCGGCGGGCGGCGCACCAGAGGTCACGCCGGATGTGTCAGAGGGGCAGGTTGTAGATGCGGAATGTCTCTCCAATGTTGCTTACCCCCCCAAAGAGGTGGTGCTGGGTCTGCCGGACCCAGACCCCGTGCTGTATTTTGAACGGGCAAAGGCCTCTTCTGAACTGATTGAACTTTTTAACGAAGAGTTCTGCAGTCAAATTGCCATTGCTTTGCGTGATATTGGTGGCATTCGGGCAATGGATCCGGTGCTCAACGAGGCTAAGCCGCAAAATGGTTTCATTTTACGGTGCAAGACCAATACCTTTGATACGACTTTCCTGCAGCGGGTCGAATTGTATTCTGCGGAAGATCGCAAACTGATCTGGAACGCCTCGCGGAACTTCAAATGCACTGGCAGCCTGCCGCTGGAGCAGCTGGAAACCCGGGAATTGTGCCAGCACTCGGTGACATCTGTCCTCAGCTGGCTCAGCGCAGAGCGGCGAGGTGACAGTTCCAAACACCTTCTGGCTCGGGCGCTGAAACTGCTGTTTTCCCTAGATCCGGCCAATTTGGATGCGGCGGAAGATCTGTTGATTGCCGCCTACGAGATGGACCCGCAGGCGATCTGTCTCGCGTGGCGGGCTTTTCTGAAAATGACCCAGGTCCTGGAACATCGCCCGACCGAAGCGCAGCGCTTGTGCGCGGAGGCATCGGAGCTGGTGGACCAGGCGTATCGTGATGATCCAAACAACGCGGTGGTTCAGGCCATTGCAGCGCAGGTGCGCCTGCTGGTCGATGATGACCCGAAATCCGCGCTGTTCTTTGCCAAGCGTGCGGTTGAACTGGATGGCAGCAACCCTTTTGCGTGGGGGTATTACGCCCTGTCCATGGCGCATCTGGGGAAGCCCGAAACCGCACATCTCAACGCAAAACGGGCGCGTTTTTTGGCCAAGTCTTCGCCTTATGTCTATTGGTGGGACATGTTGTGCTGCCTGACGGCCTGCAGCGCCGAAAACCTGGAAGAAGCAACTATCTTTGCCGAAAACGTGCGCGCGGTGAAGCCGACTTATCGTCCGGCGCTGCGGTATTTGTACCCGCTTTATCGTTCGCAGAACAAACTCACGTCTTCGCAGAAGGTTCTGTCGCAGATGCAGGTGTTGGAGCCCGGGTTTCAGCCGACCATGCTGGCGGGGGACAGCTATCCTTCGGCCACGCTGCGCAAGACGCGTCTGGTGGAACATATTTAGGGCGATTTCGCACCCGAGTTGCGGATGTCTCACGCGCGGTTCACGCGCCTGCCTTACGCTCAACCTCAGAGAGTTCAACGGCACCTCTGTTGCGGCAGCGCCAGCAAATGGCCTGCGGCAGCCGATGGGGCTGAACCAAGATGTGAGGTTGCAATGTCTGAGTTCTTAAATACCTACCGAAAAATCCAGGAGCCATTTGTCCCGGCCGCGCGGACGCCTTCGGAAAAGCTGTTCAATCAACAGAGATTGGCACAATTCGTGGGGCTTGCGGCAATTGGCCTGCCGGTTTCCATGTTTTTGGGGGCGCAATTTGGTCTGAGCTGTTTTCACACCTCAATTAGCCATTTCTACTATTCCCAGAATTTGGGCACGGTGTTCGTGGGCCTTCTGTTTGCGGTGTTTGCTGTGGTGTTGGGGTATCAGGGGCAAACGCGGCTGGAGACATTTTTTGCAAAACTCGTGGCTGTCGCGGCCTTGGGTGTTGCGCTTTTCCCGACCTCCGAAGCCGGCTGTACGGACGACCGGTTTTCGGTGCGTGCGTTTGCTGAATACGGGCTGAGCACGGGGCAGGATGATACCGATGGCACGCCACAATTGCTCAGGGGGGATGCGCTGTGCCCGCCGCAGACGGGACTGGAAAACACCCAGGGGACGGAAGCGAACTGTGTCGCTCAGAACCCGCGACTGGTGTTGAATGCGTCCTCGCAGGCCTTGCACATTGGGTCCGCTATTGCGTTGTTTGCCTTGCTGATCTTTCACACGCTGGTGATCTTTCCCCGTCTGGATTGGCCCGCCTATGGGGCGACGATCCCAGCGGAAAAACTTGCGCGCAACCGCATTTACTACGGGCTTGGGGCAGGGATGGTTTGTGCCGGTGCGGTCCTTCTTTTGGGCAAGGTGACCAACTTGGACAATACCGCGTGGTGGGATGCCTATCGGATCACCTTCTGGATGGAAGGCGCTGTTTTGATCCTGTTTGGGATCAGTTGGGGCATCAAAGGCAAGTTCGGATATTTGCCAAAGTCAATCTTTGAGCCCACTTCGCAAGTGTCACAATGAGATCCGACGCAAGAGGCGTCTGCGGGCGGCGGGGTCTGTGGGCAGGCGGACGGCAGCGTCGGCTGCAAATCGACCCGTGTATGGCCCGGTGAACAGCATTCGGCTGTTTGCAAAGGCGCCAAGGTCAAGGTTGCGTTCAAAACTGTGCCCCAGGCCGGCAATCCGGTAGCCGGGGGCGGTCTTTGTGGGTTCCAGCCAGCCTTCGATGGCCAATGTGGTCAATGTGCCAGCGGCGCCGGTAAAGCGGTCAAGTGTTGTGCGTTCGGCCCGCATCACGCCGGTGCCCACGTCAAAGCGTCCGGCCACAGTTGCAAAACGGCCAGCTGTGGTCAGGGACACAGCGCTTCTGCGGATCGGAACGCCACCGACCGTGCGTCGTCCTGTGGTGCCGGACACCAGATCCAGAAGGCTGGGCGCGGTAGAGATACGGCTGGCAACAACGCTTCTGCCGCGCCAGAGCCCCGAAACGGCAACACGGTCGCCAATCCGCCAGCCGCGCAATCCGCGTTCCGACGCGACGTCTACCCCGTTTACAACGCAGCGGTTGCGCTCAAAGTCCAAGGCCGTGATTGCACCTACCAGCGGGTAAGTCACCTCGATCCTGCGGGCGATCAGCCTGCCATCGGCGACGCGTGTGGCCTCTACTGTTAAACTGTCCCCCACTTGGAGAAGGCGCAGCGGAACCGGACCAAAATATGTGCTGGCCTGCGTTGAGGCGTCCGTTTCCACCGCTTGACCCGAAAGGCGCAGCACGCCTGTGTCCACCAAAACCCCAACAATGCCGGTGCCACCAAGACCGCCTTCGACGTCTTTGTCGCGGGATTGCGATCGGCCCGCCACGGGAAGCACGGTCGCGCACAGGCTGGCGGCAATAAAGAAGCGGCGATTGGGGAACACAGATGTCATCTAACACTCACTCTTCTTCGTCTTCACGATAGAAATACATACCAAATCTGAAGCGATGGGTCGCCGCAGCTGTTTTGCGGTCCTGATCCTGACGCTCTGCGGCCTCGCGGGCGATGTGGCGGAGGGCTTTCATTCCTATGTCTCGGGCGTCGGCCTCTAGGTCGTCTACGGACTGCACCGTCAGGTAGTTATAGAAGGTCGCCCGTTCAAAACGGGGCGGGGTCTGTGCCAACAGGTTGTCGACAGCCGCTTCCATGTGATCGCCAAGGTTATGTGCGAAGAAATCTAACTTCTGATCCAGATCTTCGGGGCCAAAGACCCCTTCAGGATCAAGCCGAAGCGCCCCGTCTGAAGCGGTAACCAACCCCTGACGTTGCAATTCGTCCAAAAGGGTTTTGGGTCGGATATCCCGATTGATCTGTGACACCAGTTGATCGAACTCTGCCCGTGTCAGCGTTTTGGGGTGACCATCCGTGTTGGTCAATTGCGGTGTGCTCATCCAACGCCCGACAACGGTTGCGAGCGTCGAGACACGCCGCCGCACCGGCGCAACGGCGCTTGGGTCCGCGCTGCGCAGGGATTTCACATCGCGCCGGTGCACACCGGTCATAACGCTGACCCGGCTGTCGGTCGCTTTGTCCCCCAGTTCCGCCAGCGCGGTTTCAACATAGCTTTGTTTTACAAGTCGATAGAGCTGCGGCGCAGTCACCCCTTGGGCAATCAGGGCACGGGTCAGCGGACGCAGAAGCATCTTGATTGTCTGTTCAAACAATATGGATTTCGTGAGGGGGCCGTCTTTGCGCATGTCTCAAAGATACGGGCGCGTGTGAAAAAATTCCACAATTTTGCGGGGTGTTTTTGATCCAAGGCAGAAAGCCCTGCGTATCTGTGTGCAAAAATCACACAAAAAGGAGTCGCAAGTTTTCGATTTAACGAGTTGTCAATGGGAGGACACAACATGACGACGTTCAGCTTCACAGCTTATGAGAATTCGGATCTGTTTGGACACGGGCGCATAATGGAGCATGCGCAGTTTACCGTGCCCGATGGGCCAACGGTGGACGTGTCGTTGACCGATGATGACCATTTCCTGTCTGGGGATGCGTGGTGCAATGAATTTGGCGACGACAAATCCGGGCAGACTGGAACGCTGACACGGGTGGCTGACGGGGGCTCTGTCGGGATCAACGGGCGTATCTATGCGGAAAACGTCTGGACGGTCACAGGGGACAATGGCCAGTCTTACCTTTTGGTCGAAGTGGAGCAGCCAGGATTGTTACCTGACAGTTTCACCTTCCTCGGGGATGTGCCACCTGCCGGAACCGAGCTCACCGTTGGGCATCGGGCAAATGTGACAGGCAAGGGGCTGTCTTATGATCAGCTTGGTGCAGGTGCAGTGGCTGACCCTGACCCCAATATTGTGGACATTGCCGCGGGCTCGGATGATTTCAATATTCTGGTTCTGGCGCTGCAGACCGCTGGGCTTGACGGTGTGGTTCGGGATGCAGACGACATTACGGTCTTTGCGCCAACAGATGCGGCTTTTACCCAGTTGGCGGTCGATTTGGGCTTTGACGGGGATATTACCGACGAAGGCGCGATCTTTGGGTTTATCGCTGATGCGCTGGCTGGGCTGGCCACGGATGGCGATCCGATCCCGCTGTTGCAAAACATCCTGTCCTATCACGTCTCACCGGGGTCGAAGACAGCCGCTGAAGTCGATGCCTTGGATCAGGTTGCAACCCTGCTGGAGGGGGCTTCGTTTGGATCTGAAGGCACGGAGCTGGTCGACAATGACCCCGATATTGACAACCCCAATATCGTGATCCCGGATATCGCGGCCTCCAATGGCACACTTCAGGTGATCGACCGGGTTCTGTTGCCGATTGATGTTCCGGGCACGCCACCGGCTGACCCGGCCCCGGCAGAGCCAACACTGGCCGGGATCGTTGCGGCAAGCGGCGGGGTGTTTGATGAGGACGCAACCGACTTCGACATTCTGCTGAACGCAGTGCAGGCGGCCGGTCTCGCTGAGGCGTTGGATGATCCTGAAGCAAGCCTAACCGTATTCGCCCCCACAGATGGCGCCTTTGTCGGACTAAGTCAGGCCCTTGGCTTTGAGGGGGATGATGAAGAGGGGGCATTTGCCTTTCTGGTCGAAGCGCTTGCGCTGCTCAATGACGGAGACGCCATTGGCTTGTTGCAAAGCGTTCTGCTCTATCACGTGGCACCGGGAGCGCTGGATTCGACCGCCGTTCTGGGGGCGACCTCTATTCCCACGCTGTTGACCGGGGCCTCCCTTGGTGTGGATGGGGCGCGTTTGGTGGATGCAGAGCCGGACGTGGCCAATCCCAACCTGATTGCGACAGATATCCCGGCCAGCAATGGCATTGCCCATGTGCTGGATGGGGTTCTTTTGCCTGCGGACCTGCTGCAATCTGACGGCTCTAATGAGGTCGATTTCATTATTGGCGACGACACGGCCGAATACATCCGGACCGGCCACGACAATGATTTCGTCGACGGAAATGGTGGCGCAGACAAAATTCTACTGGGGCGCGGCAATGATGTCGGCTTTGGCGGGGACGGCGCCGACTATATGCAGGGCGGTCGCGGAAATGACACCCTTCGGGGGGACGACGGCGACGACAAGCTGCGCGGCGGATCGGGAGATGACCTGATTGACGGCGGTCTTGGGGATGACAACCTGATGGGGAACAGTGGCTTTGATACCTTTGTCTTCAATACAGGGGATGGTCATGACACGATCCGAGGGTTCCAGCAGGGCGAAGACCTCATCGACCTGTCTGCCATGGGCATTTCGGATTTTGACCTGCTGCTGGAAAATGCCATTGTGCGGGGCTCTGGCGTGCAGATCAACATTTCAGAGGACCAGAGCATTCTTGTGCGTGGCCCTCATCTGGATCTGATGGAAACCGATTTTATTCTGGCCCTGGATCCTGCGGCTGACAGTTTGCTGTGATCACCTGTGTCTCACATTGCTGCGCGGGCTTCGGTGCGCGCAGCGCCCCCCAAGAAAGCCTTCAGCGGCCGCTCTCGGTACTGCGTACCAAGCCGTCCCGTTGATCCCCTATTCTGCGGCGGCAAAGCCCGTGATGAGTTGTTTCAGCCCAAGTGCTGCGCCCGCAAAGATCGCAGCCAAGGCAACCGGCGCGCTATAGGAGAGGACGGAAAACGCGGCAATTCCCTGACCGACACTGCAGCCCACGGCAAGTATTGCGCCCGGACCCATCAGGGTCGCGCCAAAGATCTGGCGGCGCAGTTCCCGTGGGTCCTCGCAGGCCTCCCAGCGGAAATGACCCTTGGCGCAAGAGCCAAGCACTGATCCCACAATCACACCGCAGACAGAGCCGACGCTGAAGGACAGCGCATTGCCCGAGGCCGTCATGCTGTAAAAGATCGTATCCCCAATGGGCGCGGCAAAGGTGTGGGTTTCAATCGGTTCGGCTTCAAAACCAGTCATCGCCACCCAATAGGTGCCAAGCCATCCCGAACAGACCGTAAGGCCGACCAAAGCGCCCCAGAACACATGGTGGGGCGCGCTTCGCATCTGGCGATGGGACAGCGACCAGATAATTAACGCCGATCCAATGGCGGCGCCAATCACGGTCATGGGGAGACCGATCTGCTGCGCCAATTGTGAAAACCCTTGTGGCGTATCAGCGCCTGTTTCAACCGGAAACAACCAGACCCGCGCATGGGCGAGGGGGCCTGACATGACAAAATAGGCCGAAAGCCCCATCACCAGCACGATGACAAAGGCCCGAAGGTCGCCGCCGCCAAGCCGCGCCAAAGCACCGTAGCCACAGTTGCCGCTCAGCGCCATGCCATAGCCAAACATCAGCCCGCCAATGATCGTGCCAAAGGGGTTCCACACGCGGTCAAGATAGGCGGATTGTGACAGGTCAAACAGGCCAGACGCTGCGGCCAGATGTGTGCCAAGGATTGCGGTTCCGATCGCAATGCCCCACATGCGCAAACGCCTGTCGTCATCGCCATACAGAAAGTCCTCGATTGCACCCAAAGTGCAAAATCGTCCCACGCGCGCGGCCAGACCCAGGGCAATCCCCCCGATCAGGCCAATCAGCGCAGCGGTGTTCGCCTCGCCCAAAGCTTCCAGCACTGTAATCCTCCCCGTCGCGACCCTCAGGCCAACACCGCACGGGGCGCTGGTCAGTCCTCCCTACAGAACAGGTCGTAGACAACTTCCATGATTTGCTTGGGCCGGTCGTCTGTCAAGCGGTAGTAGATAGCCTTGCCATCCCGGCGCGGGGTGACCAGACCTTCGAGGCGCAATCGCGACAGCTGTTGCGAGACCGCCGCTTGGCGTGCGGACAGAAGCTCTTCCAGTTCGGTCACCGATTTCTCACCCGATGCCAGATGGCACAGGATCATCAGGCGGCCTTCGTGGCTAATCGCCTTGAGAAAGTTGGAGGCGCGCTGGGCGTTCTCCATCATGCGGTCCATGTCCTCGGCGCACATAGTCGCATCAAAGACAGGCAAGCGAGACGGGCGTTCAGACGGTGTCGGTGTTTCGGTGGTCATATTCCGTTCCATAATCGCTCAGCTGCCCTGATCCAAGGAAATACCGGCGCGGGAGAACAGCTCTCCCAAGAGGGGCCAGAAGAAATCTTCACCCGGGTAACCTTCGATCCGGCCGACCTCTTTGCCATTTTCGATCAACAGAAACGTCGGGGTGAAGGCCACGCGTTTGGAAAATTGATAATCCGGCTGCGGGCCGCGAAGGTCGAACCGCTCCAGCGGCGCGGTGCGGCCCTCGGCGGTTTTGGGATAGATATGAGAGATTTCCGCATCCCATTTGGCGCACCAATAACAGCCGTCTTCCTCGGCCATGAGGAGACGTGTGTCGGCCAAAGCCGATACTGGAAATGCCGTTGCGGCCATGAAAAAGAATGCTCTGAGCATTCGTAGCTGCCCCTTTGTTGACGTGTGCTGTCACTTAATCATAATCTAATTTGTGAATATCTTAAAGCAAGGTTTCGCGCGCGCATGTTAGATGTCACTGTTTTAGGGGCTTTGACGGCTGGATTGCTGTCTTTTTTATCGCCCTGCATCCTGCCGATGGTCCCGTTCTACCTCAGCTATCTTGCCGGGGTCGGGATGAATCAGATCACCGCCGAGGCCAAGGTCACGGGGGCGGTGCGGTTGCGTGCTGTTCTTGCGGCTGGTTGTTTTGCCCTCGGGGTGATCACTGTCTTTGTTGGGCTTGGTGCCAGTGCGACAGTGTTTGGGGCGCTCTTGCGGGACTACTTCGACGTGCTGCGCTGGGCGGCGGCGGGGGTGATTGTTCTTATGGGGCTGCATTTCCTTGGGGTGATCCGAATAGGAATCCTGTACCGGCAACTGCGCGCGGATGCCGGCGATGTGTCAAAGGGGGGGCTGCTTGGCGCCTATGTCATCGGTCTGGCTTTTGCCTTTGGGTGGACACCCTGCGTGGGGCCAGTTCTGGCGGCGATCCTATTCACCGCCGCCGGACAGGAGACAGCCGGGCAGGGCGCGTGGTTGTTGCTGATGTACGGGGCGGGTATGACGTTGCCCTTTGTGCTGGCGGCTTTGTTCATCGGTCCCTTCATGCGCTGGATGGCCGGGTTTCGCCGCCACCTGGGAACCGTTGAAAAACTGATGGGCGGGGTGTTGATCCTGTTTGGCCTGCTGATCGCAACCAATTCGGTCAATCTGATTGCCGTCTGGATGCTGGAACATATCCCCTGGTTTGCCCAGTTGGGCTGAGTTTGTTTTGGGAGGGACAAGGATGAGACATGTTTTTTTGGGGCTATCGGCCCTTATCACGGCCACTTGCATCACTGCGACGGGCCTGACCGCCGCAGAGCTGGGGGATGATGGTCTGCACAAAGCGCCCTGGATGCGGGACACGTTCAAAGATCTGGGTGAAGACCTTGCCGAAGCCAATGCCGAAGGCAAACGCCTGATGATCTTGATCGAACAGCGGGGCTGCATCTATTGCAAGAAAATGCACGAAGAGGTGTTCGTGGTGCCCGAAATCGCCCAAACCCTCGAGGATCATTTCTTCGTGGTGCAGATCAATATGTTCGGCGATGTGGAGGTGACCGATTTTGATGGCACCGTTTTGGCCGAGAAGGATCTGGTCAAACGCTGGGGCGCGCTTTTTACGCCCAATCTCTATTTCTTTCCCGAAGCGGTTGCCCCGGATCAAACAGGCGCTGAGGCGGCGGTTGTCACAATGCCCGGCGCCTTTGGTCGCTGGACGACGCTGAACCTTCTGCATTGGGTGCTGGAGCAGGGCTATGTCAGCGATGAACCCTTCCAAAAGTACCACGCGCGCAAATTCGAACAGCAGAAGGGTCAATAGGGTTAGGGGCGCGCAATACTTTTGCGCAAAATGCTGCACTTGCGAACACATTAAAAAATTCACGTAGTTGAATTTGTTGTTGCGTCAGCGAAATTGTGTGCCGTAGAGTACTGTTTACCCAAGGAGAGGAATCGAACCCAGGGAGGGCGCATGAGAACCGCTTTTGGAGCCACTGCTGCCATTTTGCTGACTGTCAGCACCGGATGGAGTGAAGTCGTTAAGCCTCAGGATGTGACCTATGTGGAGGGCGCGGTAGAGACCTCGCTCAGCGGTGCGCCCGGCGACCCGATATTGGGCGCAGAGGTCATGAACAAAGGCGCAGGCAACTGTATTGCCTGCCATCAAGTCACCGCGCTGAACCACCTGCCATTTCATGGTGAGATCGGACCGATGCTGGACGGGGTTGCGGACCGCTGGACAGAGGCAGAGCTGCGCGGGATCGTGGCCAATGCCAAGGTCATGTTTGAGGGCAGTATGATGCCCTCGTTCTACCGCACCGACGGATTTATCCGCCTTGGCGATGCCTACACTGGCGACGCGCATGGCGACGGTGAGGTCCAGCCTCTGCTGACCGCCCAGCAGGTCGAAGACGTGGTCGCCTATCTAATGACGCTGAAAGAAGAGTGATCTTTCAGAGGGAGGACGAACTTATGAAACTCACACGACGAACCCTTCTCGCGCTTGGTTCTGGGACCAGTGTTTATGCGATGGTTGCAGGGCTACCGGCTTTTGCGAGCCTCACTGATGATGCGATTTCAGCCTTTACGGGTGGGGCCGCGACCGGGGAAGGGGCGATCAGCCTGACCGCTCCCGAGATTGCGGAGAACGGCAATACGGTGCCGATCTCGGTCGATGCGCCGGGGGCGGCAGAGATTACGATTTTTGCTGATGGAAACCCCGTGCCCAATGTGGCGACCTTCAAATTCGGCCCCCTAAGTGCCTCGCGCAGTGCATCGACGCGGATCCGTCTGGCCAAGACCCAGAACGTGGTCGCGGTGGCCAAAATGGAGGACGGTTCGTTCCAGATGGTCAAGGCAAACGTCAAAGTCACCATTGGCGGCTGCGGCGGCTGATCCGGATCACATAAAGGAGAGACATCATGGCATCTGGTGCAAAACCCCGGGTCAAAGTTCCCAAAACCGCAGCGGCGGGTGATACGATCACAATCAAGACGCTGATCAGCCATAAAATGGAAAGTGGTCAGCGCAAGGACGATGATGGAAACATCATTCCGCGGTCGATCATCAACCGTTTCACCGCAGATTTTAATGGGCAGAACGTCATTGACGTGACCCTTGAACCTGCGATTTCAACCAACCCCTATTTTCAGTTCGACGCGGTTGTGCCGGAAAGTGGGGAGTTCACGTTCACTTGGTACGACGACGATGGCTCTGTTTATGACACGGCCAAGAAAATCACAGTGAGCTGACGACCCGGAGGAGGGGCCGTCGCATCACCGGAGCACGAGAGGGAGGATGACGTGACACAACGGATCAAGGCAACCTGCGCAGCCCTGGCTGTGGCCTGTGTCCCGGGGCTCATGCCTGGGATTGCAGTGGGTGACCCAGATGACGACAGCCTGACCATCAATGGCGAAATCGCGATTGTAACCGAGGCCGCAGCACCTGCGCATACCGAAAACCTCGACACGATCTATTCAGGCTGGAGGTTTCGCACGGACGAAACCCAAGCCGTGCAAATGGATGACTTTGATAATCCCGGCATGATTGGCGTCGAAAACGCGATGGTCGACTGGGCCACGGCGGATGGGGCGGCGGGGAAATCCTGCGCTGATTGCCATGGCGCAGCAGAGAACATGGCAGGGGTGAGAGCCGTATACCCCAAATGGAACGAAGAGCAGGGCCGCGTGACTACCCTCGAGATGGAGGTCAACAATTGCCGCGAAAACCGCATGGACGCCAAGAAGTGGAAATACACCGGCGGCGACATGACGGATATGATCGCGCTGATTTCCTCTGTCTCGCGGGGCATGCCGGTGAATGTGGCGATTGACGGTCCGGCGCAATCCACTTGGGAGCAGGGCAAAGAGCTCTATTACACCCGGACGGGTCAGTTGGAGTTGTCCTGTGCAAACTGTCACGAGGACAGCTATGGCATGATGATCCGCGCGGATCACCTAAGTCAGGGGCATATCAACGGCTTTCCGACCTACCGCTTGAAGAACACCAAGCTGAATTCGGTTCATGCCCGCTTCAAAGGCTGCGTGCGCGATACCCGCGCGCATACCTATAAGCCGGGATCTGACGAATTCATCGCACTCGAGCTATATGTCGCGTCCCGCGGCAATGGGCTGAGTGTGGAAGGCCCGTCTGTTCGCAACTAAATCACAGAAGGCCCTGCCGAAAACGTGGGGCCTTTGATTTACAAGCCACATTCACGTATATGAATGTATATGGAGTAAGCCGCACATGATCTCGCGACGCGATTTTCTTCAGGTCAGCATGGCCGCCTCTGCGCTTTATGGGGCGTCGGGCTTTGGCAACTGGGCGCGGCTGGCCGCACAGCAACAGCTGACACAGGACCAGCTGCTGCAGTTTGACACCTTTGGTAATGTCTCGCTGATCCATATCACCGACATCCACGGGCAACTGACACCGCTCTATTTCCGTGAACCGTCGATCAATATCGGCGTCGGCGGCAATAAGGGCGCGGTGCCTCATGTGACTGGCGCGGATTTTCGTAAACTGTATGGCATCAAAGATGGCAGCCCCAGCCACTATGCGCTGAGTTCGGGTGACTTCGCCGCCCTGGCGCAGGGCTATGGCCGGGTGGGCGGTTTGGACCGTGTGGCGATGGTGATCAACGCCATTCGCGCAGACCGTCCGGATGCGATCCTTCTGGATGGCGGGGACACCTGGCATGGGTCTTATACCTGCTACAAGACCCAAGGCCAGGACATGGTCAATGTGATGAACGCGCTGAAACCGGACGCGATGACCTTCCATTGGGAGTTTACACTGGGCAGCGACCGTGTGGCCGAATTGGTCGAAGCGCTGCCCTTTGCCGCCCTTGGGCAGAACATTTTTGATGCGGAATGGGATGAACCCACCGATCTTTTCCCGCCCTATAAGATGTTCGAACGTGGCGGCACAAAGATCGCGGTGATCGGGCAGGCCTTTCCCTATATGCCCATCGCGAACCCGCGCTGGATGTTCCCGGAATATTCCTTCGGTATTCGCGATGAAAACATGGCCGCCATGGTCGAAGAGGTCCGCAGCCAAGGCGCGGAATGTGTTGTTGTCCTCAGCCACAATGGCTTTGACGTGGACAAGAAGATGGCGGGTGTGGTGCCGGGGATTGATGTGATCCTGTCGGGCCACACCCATGACGCGCTGCCCGAACCGGTGGTGGTGGGTGACACGATCATCGTGCCTTCGGGGTCGAACGGGAAATTCGTCAGCCGCGTGGATCTGGACATTCGCGACGGGCGGATGATGGGCTATCGCCACAAGCTGATCCCGATCTTCTCTGATGTGATTGCGCCCGACCCGAAGGTCGCCGCCCTGATCAAGGCGGAGCGCGCGCCCTATCTGGCTGAGATGGCCGAGGTGATCGGCCGCACCGAAAGCACGCTCTATCGACGCGGCAACTTCAATGGCACCTGGGATGATGTGATCTGTGACGCGTTGCTGAGCGAACGCGAGGCCGAAATCGCGCTCAGCCCCGGTGTGCGCTGGGGGCCATCGGTGATCCCCGGACAGGACATCACGCGCGAAGATATCTTTGGCGTCACCTCCATGACCTATGGCGAGGCTTACCGCACCGAAATGACCGGTGAATTCCTGAAAGTGGTGTTGGAAGATGTGGCAGACAACATCTTTAACCCCGATCCCTACTACCAGCAGGGCGGCGACATGGTGCGCACAGGTGGGCTTGGCTATCGGATTGATGTGTCCAAACCGCAGGGCGAGCGGATCTCCAATATGACCCTGCTGACGTCGGGTGAACCGATTGATGCCGGTAAGTCCTATGTCGTGGCGGGCTGGGCCAGCGTGAACGAAGGCACCGAAGGCCCGCAGATCTGGGACGTGGTGGAAAACCACATTCGCAAGCTGGGCACCGTGACCGTTCAAGAGAACAACAGCGTCGAAGTCATTGGCGTGTAAGGAAAATGGAGCATTCGACCCATGGATGAGATGTTCAAACCCTCCCGTCGGGCCTTCCTGCGTGGCAGTGCGGCGGTCGCCGCCGGTACCGTGGCCGGAGGTGCAGCAGCGCAAGTCCCTGATCCGCTGATCACCGAGCTTCAGGACTGGGCCTCCTATACCGGCGCAGGCGTCGACGAGACGCCTTATGGCATGCCGATCTCCTATGAATCCCATGTGATCCGGCGCAATGTGGAATGGCTCACGGCCTCGCCGATATCCTCCATCAACTTCACGCCGATCCATGCGCTGGAGGGCACGATCACCCCACAGGGCTGTGCCTTTGAGCGTCACCACTCCGGCGCCATCGAACTGCGCAAAGAAGATTACCGGCTTATGATCAACGGTTTGGTCGAAAAACCTCTGGTGTTCACTTATGAGGATCTGGAACGGTTCCCCCGCGAAAACCATGTCTACTTTTGCGAATGCGCGGCCAACACCGGCATGGAATGGGCAGGCGCGCAGCTGAATGGCGCGCAGTTTACCCATGGGATGATCCACAATATGGAATACACCGGAGTGCCGCTGCGGACCCTGCTGGTCGAGGCAGGGGCGGATCTGGATCAGGACAAATGGGTTTACGTGGAGGGGGCCGATGCCTCTTCCAACGGGCGCTCTATCCCGATGGAGAAGGCGCTGGACGATGTGCTCGTGGCTTTCAAGGCCAACGGCGAGGCTTTGCGTATGGAGCACGGGTATCCAGTTCGCCTCGTCGTCCCCGGCTGGGAAGGCAATATGTGGGTCAAATGGCTGCGCCGGATCGAGGTCGTGGACCGCGCGGTGGAAAGCCGGGAAGAGACCTCCAAATACACGGATGTTTACGAGGACGGCACCGCACGAAAGTGGACGTGGGTCATGGATGCGAAATCTGTCATCACGTCGCCCAGCCCGCAGATGCCAATCCCCCATGGCCCCGGTCCGCTGGTGATCTCGGGGCTGGCTTGGTCGGGTCATGGCCAGATCACACGGGTGGATGTGTCGCGCGATGGTGGCATCACCTGGGAGACCGCGCGCCTCGGCAAGCAGGGCGACACCAAGGCCCTGACGCGCTTCTACCTTGATATCAATTGGGACGGGGCGCCGATGCTCTTGCAGGCGCGGGCGATGGACGAGACCGGCTATGTCCAACCCACAAAGTCACAGCTGCGCGCACAGCGCGGTGAAAACGCCGTCTACCACAACAACTGCATCCAGACCTGGTATGTGAACGAGAAAGGGGTCGCTGAGAATGTCGAAGTCTCCTAATATCCTCATTCCGGCCATGGGTGGCACCGCTTTGGTGCTTGGGCTTGCGTTCGGTATTTCTTCCCGAGAGTATGGCGCAGCCAAAATTGACAGTCTGGAAACCCGTGTGGCGCAGGTGGAGGCGCATGCCTCGTCCGCCGGTCAAAAAGCCAAATCGGAGGCCGCGCGTGCCGCGGCGCTCGAAGCCCAAATCGCCGAGGTTCAGGCCGCCGCTGCCGCAAATCCAAAGACCTTGACCATGCCAGCTCCGCAGTCTGACGGGGCCTATGGTCTGGGGCGCAGCGCCTTGGCGGAAGAAATCGCCGCCTGGGACGTCGATGTGCTGCCGGATGGGCGCGGCCTTCCCGAAGGGTCAGGTGATGCCTTTGACGGTGAAGAGGTTTTTGCCGATAAATGCGCGTCGTGCCATGGTGATTTTGCCGAAGGGGTCGACAATTGGCCCGTTCTTGCCGGCGGGTTTGACACGCTGGCCGATAAGGATCCGGTGAAAACCGTGGGCTCCTACTGGCCCTATCTGTCGACGGTTTGGGACTATATCCATCGCTCTATGCCCTTTGGGGAAGCAGGCACGCTTACGGCAGATGAAACCTATGCTATTGTCGCCTACATCCTTTATTCCAACGATCTGGTGGAGGATGATTTCGTGCTGAGCCACGAAAACTTTGCAGCCTTTGATATGCATAACAAAGGTGGATTTGTCGTCGATGACCGACCAGAGCTGGAATACGCCTCATGGCGGGCAGAGCCCTGCATGTCCGATTGCAAGGGCGAAGTCAAAGTCACCATGCGGTCGGTCTTTTTGGTGGAAACACCCGAGGTCGGGACAGTGTCTGTCATGAACCATGGCACGCTTGATGGGGTGCCGTCGTTCACGGCGGATGGTCCGTCGTTCATCCCTGTGTCCACCTCGCCCGCACCGCAAGCAGAGCCTGAACCAGCGACACAGCCTGTCCCGAAACCAGTTGAAGCGGCGGCTTCTCCGGGCGAAGATGCGTTGGTGGCGGCAGGCGAGAAGGTTTTTAAAAAATGCAAGGCCTGCCATCAGGTTGGTGCCGGGGCCAAAAACCGCTCTGGTCCGCAGCTCAATGGGCTGATCGGGCGCACGATGGGATCTGTGGACGGGTTCCGCTACTCCAAAGTCTTTGCGCAGGCGCTGGAAGAGGGGCGTGTGTGGGACGAGGAGTCGTTGGTTGCGTTTCTGACGAAGCCTAAAACCTACATGAAAGGGACGAAGATGAGTTTTGCGGGTCTCAAGAAGGACGCTGACCTCGATGCCATCACGGCCTATTTGAAATCTGTAGGGGAGTAGGGAATGCGCCTCATCCTTCAACGCATGCTGGCTGTTGTGGGGCTGATCGTGGCCACGGCGTCAACGGCAGATGAGTTTGGCGACCCTAAGGCAGGAAAGAAAGTCTACCGCAAATGCAGCGGCTGCCATCAGGTGGGCGAGGGCGCGCGACACCGGGTTGGCCCGCATCTGAATGGGATTTTCGGGCGCAAAGCTGCCAGTCACGAGGGGTTCAAATACTCTAAGGCGATGGTTCGGGCGGGCGACAATGGGCTGGAATGGCACGCGGATACGCTTGATAGCTTTGTGGAGAACCCGCGGGCCCTGACCAGTGGTACAAGGATGAGCTTTCCGGGGCTGCGCAAGCAGAAAGACCGCCTCGACCTGATCGCCTATCTTCGGCAGTTCTCCGACGATCCGGCCAATATCCCCGAAGCGGATCCAACGGCCTCCCCTGTGGATCATGATCTGGATCCGGCAATTCTCGCGCTCGAAGGGGACCCGGAATACGGCGAGTATCTGAGCAGCGAATGCAAAACCTGCCACCAGTCAAGCGGCGGTGACGATGGCATCCCGTCGATCATTCTGTGGCCGGAGGAAGATTTTGTGATCGCCATGCACGCTTACAAAAACAAGAAGCGCCCACATCCTGTGATGCAGATGATGGCAGGGCGCCTGAATGAGGAGGAAATTGCAGCGCTGGCCGCCTATTTCGCCACGCTGGACAACGAATAAGGTTAAGGGAGGAGAAGATATGACTTTCAACAGACGTGCCTTTATCGGCACCAGCGCGGCATTGGCCGCAACGCTTGCAGCCCCGATGGTGCGCGGACAAGGCAAACCCCGTGTTGTTGTGATCGGCGGCGGGGCAGGCGGGGCTACTGCGGCACGCTACATTGCCAAGGACAGCAAAGGCGCCATTGACGTCACGCTGATTGAACCAACCCGCCGATACTATACCTGCTTTTTCTCCAACCTTTATCTGGGTGGGTTCAAGCAGATGGAAGACCTGGGCCACAGCTATGGCGGGCTCGCCGCAGGTGGGGTCAATGTGGTGCATGACTGGGCTGTTGGCGTGGATCGCGCAGCTAAAAGCGTCTCGCTCGCTGGGGGCGGGTCTGTGCCTTATGATAAACTGATTCTCAGCCCCGGCATCGATTTTGTCGAAGGCGCAGTAGAGGGTTGGGACCTGTCGGCACAGAACGCCATGCCACATGCCTATAAAGCGGGCTCGCAGACCGAACTTCTGAAAGCGCAGCTGATGGCCATGCCCGAAGGCGGCACCTTTGCCATGGTCGCGCCGCCGAACCCCTATCGCTGCCCGCCGGGACCTTACGAGCGTGTCTCTATGGTGGCGCATTTCCTCAAGGCGAACAATCCAACCGCCAAGATCATTGTTGCGGATCCAAAACCGAAGTTTTCCAAGATGGGCCTGTTCCAGGAAGGCTGGGCGGATCATTACGAGGGCATGGTCGATTGGATCGGCGAAGACTTTGGCGGCGGCAACGTGTCGGTCGATCCCGGTGCCATGACCGTTACAATTGATGGTGAGGTGACCAAGGTCGATGTGGCCAATGTCATCCCGGCGATGAAAGCGGGCCGTATTGCTGAACTTGCAGGTGTCACGGATGGCAATTGGGCGCCGGTGAACGCGGCCGATATGTCCACGAAAGCCGATGCGGATGTCTATGTGCTGGGCGATGCCTCCAGCCAGGGGGATATGCCAAAATCGGGCTTCTCGGCCAATTCCCAGGCCAAGGTCTGCGCCAATGCGGTACGCGGCGCGCTGACGGGCTCCAAGATCTTCCCGGCGAAATTCTCCAACACCTGCTGGTCGTTGATCGCCACCAACGATGGCGTCAAGGTCGGCGCTACTTACGAGGCGACACCAGAAAAAATCGCCAAGGTGGATGGGTTCATCTCGCAGACCGGCGAAAGCGCGGATCTGCGCAAGGCGACTTACGAGGAATCTGAGGGCTGGTATAGCGGCATCACCTCGGACATGCTGGGCTAAACCAAAACAATCGCCCCAGCTGGTCATTGGCTGGGGCGCGCATTTGTAAGGGCGCGCATGTGAAGGGGTTTCCAGATATTCCGCCGATATGGTGGGCGGGCAGTGTGGCAGTGATCTACGCGGCCCACTGGGCCTTGCCCACGTTGCATGTGAGCTCGGCCGCGTTGGATTGGGCGTCGCGTGCCTGTTTGTGGATTGCCCTTGCTGGCATCGCCTGGTCGGCATTGTGGTTCTGGCGCAAGCGCACCCCAATTGAACCGCACCACACGCCCCAAGCGTTGATTGTCGAAGGCCCCTATAAGGTCTCGCGCAATCCGATCTATCTGGCTTTGGTGCTGCTCACGCTGTCCGTGGCCCTTGGCAAAGGGTCCGTGATCGGCCTTGGCGTGACTGTTGCGCTTTGGTGGGTGCTGGATCGCCGCTTTGCCCGCGTCGAGGAGGAGCTGCTGCGCAGGACCTTTCCGGACACAGCTGAAGAGTACATCGCCCGCACTAGGCGCTGGCTGTAACGCCTGCACGCGGACGCAGCAGGGCGCGCATCAGCACCGCCCCACCGACGATAGAGGCCAGCGCCAGCAAAGCTGAAACACTGAGCGCAGCACCGCCGCCAAGACCTGCACCCACGGTGCAGCCACCGGCCAGCACCCCGCCGAGGCCCATCAGCGCGCCGCCTGCACCATATCGCAGCATCTGATGCGGGGTTTCAAACCCTTGCAGGTCCAGCTCGCCGCGCGCAGCCGCACTCAGAAAACTGCCACCCAGAACGCCGCCGATAAAACCGACCTCAAACCCGGCCGGGAGCGCGGTCGAGGCCATTGTCCAAAACAGGCTGTCGCCCCAGGGCTGGGTAAAGGCCACGGACTGCACCGGGATGGGGTCGAATTCATCCATCAGCAGAAAGCCGGTTGTGATCCAACCTGCCACGGCCACAAGGCCAATCACCGAACCCAGCACAATGTGCAAC
This sequence comes from Tritonibacter multivorans, assembly GCF_001458415.1. GTDB lineage: Bacteria > Pseudomonadota > Alphaproteobacteria > Rhodobacterales > Rhodobacteraceae > Epibacterium > Epibacterium multivorans. The sequence goes on from NZ_CYSD01000043.1 coordinate 32,810, forward strand.
CAATTCGCTTTGCTGTCGCGCGCCAGATACAGGGCGACAGCGATCAGACCCAAGCCAATCGCCGGGGAGAAGCCAGGCAGGGCGGCCAGAGTTCCGATCGGGGACACAACCGTGATCTCGCTCAGGGTGCTGCGCAGCGGCGCAAGCACGCCCTTCATTGCGGCATGGGCCACAACGGCAAAGACGGCCAGAACGCTCAGCGCGCGCAGATTGCCCGTGGCCGAAAGCACCGTCAGCCGCGAGGCGCAGCCGCGTGTCAGCACCATGCCCGCACCAAAGGCCAAGCCGCCCAGCACGATCGCGGCCAGCGGGATATCGGTGGTCAGGTAGCGGTGTTCACTCAGGTCAATCAGACCTGCACTCTGTGCCACAGCAAAGCCAGCGATGGCCACACCAAGGGCCATGATCCAAACCGCACGTGCCGAGGCATCGCCGCCGTCTTCGCCCGCAACCGCGCGGCGCAGGCAGAAGCGCGACATCTGCGCGGCCACGCCAAAGGCAAGCCCAAGCGCGAAGCCAAAGAGCAATTGCAGGTTTAGGTCGGTTTCCACAAATTCGTAGAGCATCACGCTGTCCTCAGAAGATCAGACAGCATATCGGCCCTACATTCGGAAATGTCAAAGTGGAGTGGCAGAACGTCCATGCGGGTTTGTCATGCGCTTTGGAACGTTGTTCTGATAGGCCGATTTTGGACTATACGGGGTTTGTGCCATTGCGTGCGGTCAGATCCCAGTGTTCTTAATTCCACCAATCAATGCGCAAGGGCGAATGCGGATCACTCGAACTCCATCTGCTCATACACCCGACCGGCATTGCGTGTTGCAAGTTCTTCAAATGTATCCAGATGCGCAAAGGGCGACTGATCCACATAATAAGCCTCTGCCAGATCCCCGCCCGCATCCAGATGCTCGCCCACTTTCTGACGCAGATACAGCAGGTAGTCTCGTGTGTATCGGCGCACTTGGGCCATATTGGTCGGCGTGCCGTGACCGGGGATCACGTAAGTGGCGTCCAAGGCTTCAAAGCCCGTCTCCCAGGTCTCGATCCAATCTGCGACGATCGTGTCCTCAAAAATCGGCAGCATGCGCTGATGAAAAGCCATATCACCTGCGATCACGAGGCCTTGGTCCGGCAACCAGACCTGGGTGTCACCTGGCCCGTGCGCAGGGCCGAGATGGAGCACTTCAATACGAAAATCACCCATCTTTATGGTGTGTTTGTCTTCAAAGGTCTGGGTCGGCGGCGCAACAAAGGTTCCGGCGGCTTTGTCCCGGTTATAGCGTTTCATGCCTTCAAGTATGCGGTTGCCACGGTCCTTGATCTCATCGGCGGCGTCCACATGAGCCAGGATCGGCACCGCTTGTTCGGCCCAATAGGAATTGCCCAGCATGGCGTGGCCCTGACCGTTTTCATTGATCACCAACCTTACCGGTTGGTCAGTGATGGTCCGTATTTCCTGATGCAGAGCCTCGGCCAGAACATAGGCCGCGCCGCCATTGATGACGATGACCCCGTCGCCGGTCACAATGAAGCTGAGGTTGTTGTTGTGACCTGTGTTCTCATAGGTCGGTGGCGCCGTGGCGCCGATCGCCGACCACACATGCGGGATGACTTCAATCGGTTTAGAATAGAGCGGCGAGCCAGGGTATTGGTCGGCAATATCCTCGGACGCCACCAGCGGCGAAGCAGCAAGGCACAGGCCCAGAAACGGGGGGAGAGACCGGCGCATGGTCATGCCGTGATAAACTGGTAGCCGCTGCTGCCATCGCGGGCCACCCGCCCCATGCCGCCATCGGGCAGGTGGAAACCAATCACCGGAATGTGTTCCGCAGCCAACCGGTCCAGCAGCATTTTTCGGGACTTTACGGCCAAGGGGCCATCCTGATCAGATCCACTTTGCCAGTCGGGTCTGCGAAAAGCCACGTGGTGGTTGCCAATGGCATCGCCAACAATCAGCGCGGCATTGTTGCCTTGACGGAGCTCAAACGCCATATGCCCCGGGGTATGACCGGGCGTCGACAGGGCTGCAACGCCGGGCAGAATCTCTTGCCCGTCCTCGAACAGTTCCACCGCGCCCTCAATAGCCATCATGCGCCGCTTTGCCCCAACCGCAAATGCCGCGCGGGCCTCGCCAATCGATTGAACCGTCTCTGGGTTCCACCAATAATCCCACTCCTTGCGCCCCATAAAATAGGTCGCGTTGTAAAACAGCGGCTCATCAAACTCATCCAAGAGCCCCCAGATATGGTCGGGATGGGCATGGGTGAAAATCACATGCGTGATGTCGTCAGGCGCGAGTCCCACTGCGGCCAGACTGTCGACCACGGTGCCCGCCGTCGGCATGAAGTCCGGGCCAGAGCCGACATCGAACAGCACCGTATTCTGCCCGTCGCGATACAGCGCGAGATTGCATTCCGGGGTCAGGCGATCCGGTGAAACTGCAAATTCGGTGAGGATTTTCGACAGATCCGACTTGGGCATTGGGTCAAAAATGAAACTGCCTGGCAGAACCAGTTGACCATCACTTACGGTGGTCAGGCTGGCCGTCCCGAGGTTTAAGTCAGCCCGCGCGACAGAGGGGAGGGCCCCAAGGGTTGGGGCAAGGGCAAGCCCGTTCAAGAAACTCCGCCGTGTCAAAGTCATATCGAACCTCACTCATTCTCAAATATGAATATGATGTGATGTCATCCGAAAATCAATACGCACCTGCCTTTGCTGGCGCTCGGGGCGGTGTGGCTGACTATTGCAGTAGAAAACGGTCTGTCTGCGGGGAGAGGTGGCAACCGGAAGAACGTGACCAGAAAAAGCTGTTTTGGAACCCGCAGAGGCATCGACCCGCAAAGAGGGTCGCTTTTTCGCACGAAATCATTGATTTATTGGTAGGCCCGGCAGGATTTGAACCCGCAACCAAAGCGTTATGAGCGCTCTGCTCTAACCGTTGAGCTACAGGCCCACCTTGAGGTCTTGGTTAGGAAATGCGCTGGCGAAGGTCAAGGCGGGATTTCCACGCCTTTCTGATCCCTTAGCACGCGAAACCAAATTGTCCTTGGCGCGTGCGCGTGCTGCCCCAAAATATGCGAAGTCGCATCCATGTCGAAGAAGGCGTCATTCCCTTGTTTCATTTGTTAGTCCTTTAGGCTAAAGGCTGCGAAACAGACATTCAGGAGCCAAGCAATGACCACCGGGAAAAACGGCCTTACCTATGCGGATGCGGGCGTGGATATTGATGCGGGCAATGCGCTCGTGGACCGGATTAAACCAGCAGCCAAGCGGACGAACCGTCCCGGCGTGATGAGCGGGCTGGGCGGTTTTGGTGCGTTGTTTGACCTTAAAGGCGCAGGCTATCAGGATCCGATCCTCGTGGGGGCAACCGACGGTGTGGGCACCAAGCTGCGCATTGCGATCGACACGGGCGTTGTCGATGGTGTGGGCATCGATCTGGTTGCGATGTGCGTCAATGATCTGGTGTGTCAGGGGGCAGAGCCGCTGTTTTTCCTTGATTATTTTGCGACCGGCAAGCTGGAAACAGATGTCGCCGCGCGCATCATCGAAGGCATTGCCGAAGGCTGCGTACGCTCTGGCTGCGCGCTGATTGGTGGTGAAACCGCCGAGATGCCGGGCATGTACCCGGAAGGTGATTTTGACCTTGCTGGTTTTGCGGTGGGTGCCATGGAACGCGGCACTGCGCTGCCCGAGGGTGTGTCCGAAGGCGACGTTCTGCTGGGGCTGGCGTCTGACGGCGTGCACTCCAACGGTTACTCGCTGGTGCGCAAGCTGGTTGAAGTGTCTGGCCTGACATGGGATGCGGAGTGCCCCTTCGCAGAGGGCACATTGGGTGAGGCCCTGCTGACGCCCACGCGTCTTTACGTCAAGCAATCGCTGGCGGCGGTCCGCGCAGGTGGCGTTCATGCGCTGGCGCATATCACAGGCGGTGGTCTGACCGAAAACCTGCCGCGCGTTCTGCCCGAAGGGCTGGGGGCCGACATTGATCTGAACACATGGGAATTGCCGCCGGTGTTCAAATGGATGGCTGAGGTTGGTGGTATTTCCGAGGCGGAAATGCTCAAGACCTTCAACTGCGGCATTGGCATGATCCTGTCTGTGTCGGCAGATGAGGCCGACAAGCTGGTCGCCGTGCTGGAAGACGAGGGCGAGACCGTCACGCGTTTGGGCACCGTGACCGCAGGTGCGGGCATGCGCTACACAGGCAGCCTGCTGTGACGCAGAAGAAAGTCGCGATTCTGATTTCCGGCGGGGGGTCCAATATGGTGACCCTCGTCGACAGCATGACCGGCAACCACCCGGCGCGGCCCTGTTTGGTTCTGTCCAACAATGCGGATGCCGGAGGGCTGACAAAAGCGGCCGATCGCGGGATCGCAACCGCTGTGGTGGACCACCGACCTTTCGGTAAAGATCGCGAAGCTTTTGAGGCGGAGCTGGTGAAGCCGATCCTTGCGTCTGGTGCGGACATCGTCTGTCTTGCGGGCTTCATGCGCGTGCTGACTGCCGGGTTTGTGTCGCAGTTTGAAGGCCGTATGCTGAATATCCACCCTTCGCTTCTGCCCAAATACAAGGGGCTTCATACCCATGCGCGGGCGCTGGAGGCGGGCGACGCTCGCCATGGCTGTACCGTTCACGAGGTGACACCGCTTCTGGACGATGGCCCGGTTCTTGGCCAGGCCGAGGTGCCGGTCTTGCCCGGCGACACACCGGATGTATTGGCAGCCCGCGTGCTGGAGCAGGAACACCGGCTTTATCCGGCAGTTTTGGAGCGCTATGCGGCAGGGGACCGGACACCGGTTCTTTTGGCCTGAGGTCAATTGCGGCTTTATTTGCAACCCGGCGCGATCCCGCGTATCTATCGTGGACAGTTTTAAACAAACCCGCACATTCAAAGCAAAGCGAACCAGTCCCTGATGAAGACCATCACCTCTACCGACGACCTGCGCCTCTTTTGCGAAGCGGCAGCACAATATCCTTATGTGACGGTCGACACCGAGTTCCTGCGTGAACGCACCTATTATTCCAAACTGTGTCTGATCCAGATCGCCTTTGCAGGCGATGGCAAGACGGACGCGGTCCTGGTGGACCCGCTGGCGAGCGGCCTGTCGCTCGAGCCGCTATATGATCTGTTCCGCAATGAAAATGTGGTCAAAGTGTTCCATGCTGCGCGGCAGGATCTGGAGATCTTCTGGGTGGATGCGGGTGTGTTTCCCACGCCGCTGTTTGACACCCAGGTCGCCGCGATGGTCTGCGGCTTTGGTGAACAGGTCGGCTACGAGACACTGGTGCGTAAGATCTGTAAGCAGGGGCTTGATAAAACCTCGCGCTTTACCGACTGGTCGCGCCGCCCGCTGAGCGATGCGCAAAAGACCTATGCGCTGGCGGATGTGACCCATCTGCGCAAGATCTACGAACATCTGAACGCAGAGCTTGAGAAATCCGGTCGCAGCCATTGGGTCAGCGAAGAGCTGAAGGTTCTCACCGATCCGGCGACCTATTCGATCGAACCGCAGGAGGCCTGGCGCCGGGTGAAAACCCGCACCTCTTCGGGCCGGTTTCTGGCCGTGGTGCGCGAACTTGCTGCTTTCCGCGAGGGCTACGCACAGACAAACAATGTGCCGCGCAATCGAGTGTTCAAGGATGACGCGCTGGTGGAGCTGGCCTCGACCAAGCCGAAAACAGGTTCGGATCTGGGCGGGTCGCGCCTGCTGTTGCGCGAGGCGCGCAAGGGTGCCATTGCCGAAGGTATTCTGAAAGCGGTCGCCAAGGGGGTGAACTGCCCCGCAGACGAGCTGCCCAAGCCGCCCAAAACGCGCGGGGACAATGCGCAGGTGAACCCTGCGCTGGCGGATCTGCTGCGTGTGCTGCTGAAGGCCAAAACCGAAACGGCAGGGGTCGCAGCAAAGCTGATCGCGCCCTCGGCCGATCTGGACGCCATTGCTTCGGGCGAACGGGACGTCCCCGCCCTGAGCGGCTGGCGTCACGAGGTATTTGGTGAAGATGCGCTGCGTCTGTGTGATGGTGAGATTGCGCTGGCTGCAAAAGGCTCTCAGGTCAAAGTCGTAGAGCTGTGACCGCCCCTGCGCGGGCAGAGCGGACAAGGAAAAGAAACCCCCGGATCTATGGATCACGGGGGTTTTTCTTTTGCCGGGGCGGTAGGGGTTAGCGGCGGCTTTCCCGCGCATTTGTCGCGCCCTCAACGCGGATGGTCTTCACACTGCGCAGTTCCTGTTGTGTCAGGTTGACGGCGGCGCGAATGGTGCGGGTTGCCTCATTGCCTTTATAGGTCGCGGCCTCGGGGTAGGCGACTTCGAAGGTATAGGTGAGCGTAGCGCCTGTTTCGGTCTCCACGGGCACCAGTTTTGCGTCATAGGCCCCCTGACGTTTGGCGATGCCGGTGGCCACAACAATGGCGCCGGTGGTTGTGCGGTCAATGCGCAGGTCTGCGATTTCGGTGATCGGCTCTGTTGGCACATCGACGTCTTCGTCATTGCGGCCCACCCGAATCCGGGTGCGTTCTTCCTCGATCGGGATCAGTGGATTGACGTATTCTTCTGGTGCGACAATGGCCTCTTCGGAAGAGCCGAACCAGTTGCGCGGATTGACGCGGGAGTCGCGCCAGCCGCCACAGGCCGACAGGGTCAGTGATCCAAGAAGTAGCGCACCAATTGCGTGTCGGCGGGAAAAATGCATGAAACCTGCTGCCTGTTCTGTCAAAACCTTTGTCTAAGGGATTGGTTACCTGATCAAACCCGCCTTGAAAAGCTGTTGAAAACGCGCAGTAGCTGACATAGGTGCAGGCAAGCCCCAAGACCGGGACATAAGACGCAGAAACGAGGACACCATGGCCACTGAAGCCTTTGAGGAAATTGTCGAGGATTTCGAGTTCATCGAGGATTGGGAAGACCGGTATCGCCATGTGATCGAGCTTGGCAAAGCTATGGATCCGCTGGATGACGCGCTGAAGGTGCCTGCGACCAAAGTCGATGGCTGCGCAAGCCAGGTCTGGCTGCATGTGCAGATTGACGGCGGCGTGTTCCGCTTTGACGGCGATAGCGATGCAATGATCGTCAAAGGCCTGATTGCGGTGCTGCAGAAGCTGTATAACGGTCTGGCTGTGGCCGAGGTCCTGAAAGTTGATGCCCGCGCAGAGATGGAGCGTCTGGGGCTGAACGAACATCTGTCTTCGCAACGGTCAAATGGGTTGCGCGCGATGATCGAACGCATTCGCGAAACGGCGGCGGCGAGCATCTGATCGCAACGGGGGCCAGTTCAGGCTGGGGCTTTGCCCCTCTTGGCCGCAACAGGTTGCGGCCAATTCACCCCAGAGTATTTTTAGCCAAAAGAAGAGGCAGACCAGTGTTTGAGGCTGGCCTCAAGATCGCCATATCCTGTGTGGCGATGTTCAAACGCGAGCCCCATCCGTGCGGCGCAGTCGCGGGCTTTGTCCATCAGAGCGGGATCTTCGATCTGTGATTGATAGACCAGCGTGGTGTAGTTGCCAAAGATCATGCCGCGGAGTTCAGGGTTCTGGTCGAGGCCCATTGGGCGCCAGACAAAGGCGTCGAACTGTTTGACCAGAAAATCCGTGAGGTAGAAGGCGGTGATTTCGCCTGCCTCGGTTATTTTCTCGAACCGGTCGTTGCCTTCAAAGAAACTGTAGCAATGGGGCCCCGGGATCATTTCGACCCCCAGATCGCGGCATTTCGCCTCGAGAAGCCCGCCCGTGCCGCAATCGGCATAGACCACGTAAATCTGATCGTAGGTGGCGCTGTGCCGTTGAACCGCGATTTCGACCTGTTCGGTGATTTGATCTGGATAGAGGTGCAGCTTTGCGGGCAGGCAGGTCAAATCCAGATGGTCGAGCCCGTTTGCAGCCTTGATGTCGAGGATTTCACGGGCCAGCGCGCCACATGCAATCAGGAGGATGCGGCCGGTTTTCTTTTCTGGTGGCTCCAGCCCCATTTCCGTAAGCCGCTCTTCGCTGAGTGCGGGCAGGCTTGCAGATGGTGTTGCGGCCCGGGCATTCAGCCGGGCCGCACGTCCGCGTCGGGGACGCGGAGACGACATATTAAGCGCCCAGTTGGTTGTGCTTGCGCGCTACGAAGTCTTTGGCCATTTCCACAGCAACAGCTGCATCCCGGCAGTAGCCGTCTGCGCCGATTGCCTTGCCGAATTCTTCGTTCAGCGGTGCGCCGCCGACCAGCACGACATAATCATCGCGCTTGCCCTGTTCGACCATCGTGTCGATCACAACCTTCATGTAAGGCATGGTGGTGGTCAGTAGAGCGGACATGCCGAGGATGTCGGGTTTGTGCTCTTCCAGTGCTTCGAGGTAGTTCTCGACCGGGTTGTTGATGCCAATGTCGACAACTTCAAAGCCTGCGCCTTCCATCATCATGGCAACGAGGTTTTTGCCAATGTCGTGGATGTCGCCTTTTACAGTGCCGATGACCATAGAACCCATACGCGGGGCACCGGTCTCTGCCAGCAGCGGCTTGAGGATGGACATGCCGCCCTTCATCGCGTTTGCGGCCAGCAGCACTTCGGGCACAAACAGGATGCCGTCGCGGAAGTCAGCGCCCACAATGGTCATGCCACCCACCAGAGCTTTGGTCAGAATGTCGTAGGGCGCCCATTTGCGTTCGAGCAGAATGTTCACGGCTTCTTCGATTTCCTCTTTGAGGCCATCGTAGAGGTCGTCAAACATTTGTTGGACCAGTTCCTCGTCATCGAGTTCAGAGAGGATGATGTCTTCTTCGTCCGACATGGTGCATTCCTTAACTGGCGGGAGAATCCCGAAGTGGTGTTTTATCCATTGAGCTCAAAACAGGGTTTGAGAACTGTTTCGATTGCGACGCGACGTCGCTTTGTTCCGACCTATATGTTGTTTTCGTGACATTGAAAAATGGTCTTTTTGCATGTTTTTTATCGCATTTCCTCATTTGTTCTTTATTTGTTCCCTTGGTGCGGTATATCTGGGACATGCAGGACACTATGTTTCAAGAGATACGCCAACGCCGTGCGCGTGGTGCACTGTCCAATGCGCCTGGGCGCTTTGAGTCGGACCGGGTTTGCGTCGATGATGGCTGGACCCCCGAGGCGCTCGAACATGCAGTGGAAACCACCATTCGGGAGGAACATGCCCGCAGTCTGATCACGTATAATCGGTCGCCGGATCTGCCATTTGATCGGTCGATTAACCCCTATCGCGGCTGCGAACACGGCTGTGTTTACTGTTTTGCGCGCCCCAGTCATGCCTATTTGGGGCTGTCACCGGGGCTCGATTTTGAGACCCAGCTGATTGCACGGCCAAATGCGGCCGAGATCCTGCGCAAGGAATTGTCTGCCAGGTCGTACAAGGTTGCGACTTTGGCGATTGGGACCAACACCGATCCCTACCAGCCCTGCGAGCGCGACTATGGTATTATGCGAGACTGTTTGGCGGTGCTGAAGGATTTCAATCATCCGGTCGCAATTGTGACCAAGGGCGCTTTGGTCGAGCGTGATATTGATGTTCTGGCACCGATGGCGGAACAGGGGCTGCTGCGCGTTGGGGTTTCGCTGACGACACTGGATGCGGAGCTCTCGCGCAGGATGGAGCCACGCGCGCCCAGTCCGCGGCGTCGACTGGCTGCTGTCCATCGCCTGACCCAGGCGGGCATTCCCGTGCGCATCATGGCCGCGCCATTGGTGCCGGGCCTCACCGATCCTGAGCTGGAGGCGCTGCTGGCCGCCGGGGCTGAAGCTGGCGCGGATGCCGCGAGCTGGATCATGCTGCGCCTGCCCAGAGAGGTGTCTGGTCTTTGGCAGGAATGGCTGGCGGCACATTATCCGGGGCGCGCGGCCAAAGTGATGGCGCGGTTGCGGGAAATGCATGGGGGGCGGGACTATGATCCGCGCTGGGGTCAGCGCATGCGCGGTGAAGGCGAATATGCGGATATGATTGGTCGCAGGTTCAAACTGGCCTGCAAGCGGCTGGAGTTAAACGAAAAGACGGCGGCGCTTCGGACCGATCTTTTCGCACGCCCGCCGCAGGCCGGGGATCAATTGGCCCTGTTCTGAAAGAGAAGTTCTGAATGAAAACGGGGCCGTAAAAACGACCCCGTTTCATGTTTTGAAAATGTGGCTCAGCCGCGACGGCGACCCCGGCGGCCGCGCGCCGGTTTTTCGTCGCCACCGCAGCCGCTGCAGCAGCCGGATGTTTCAGTGCCATCGCTTTCAGAGCTAAAGGCGCCCATGGCTTTGACAACGCCTTCAAGTGTCGGCGCTTCGCCGCGTGGGGTGCTGTCCAGCATCTCGCGCATTTTGTGCAGGTGGTCGGGCATGGTGCCGCAGCAGCCGCCGATCACTTTGGCGCCAGCATCCCGAGCCATGACAGCATATTCGCCCATCAGCTCGGGGTTGCCGTCATAGTGGATTTTACCGTCGAGGTATTTGGGAATGCCGGCATTGCCTTTGGAAATGATCGGAATGCCTGTGTCCTGAGAGGAAAAGCCCAGAACGGTACGCAGCATATCCGCCGGGCCGGTGCCGCAGTTGGCGCCAAAAGCCAGCGGTGCATTTTCATAGTCGGTGACCAGTTTTGCCATCTGGTGCGAGGTCACGCCCATCATGGTGCGACCAGCTGTGTCAAAGCTCATGGTGCCGCACCAGGGCATATCCGCCAGTTTGAAGGCTTCAACAGCGGCGGAAAACTCTTCCGGAGCGGAAATGGTTTCCAGCCAGATGATGTCGACGCCACCGTCTTTCAGGGCGTCGGCCTGTTCGTGGAACATTTCGACCGCCAGCGCGTGGCTCAGTTCACCAACAGGTTCCATGATCTCGCCGGTGGGGCCGACAGAGCCTGCGACGATCACGGCGCGGTCCATTTTGTCGGCAACTTCGCGGCCCAGCTCTGCGCCAATGCGGTTCAGCTCGCCAACGCGGGATTGCGCGTCATGCAGCTTCAGGCGGGCGGCAGTGCCCCCAAAAGTATTGGTGAGGAACATGTCGCTGCCCGCATCAATAAAGCCTTGGTAAAGCGCCTTGATGTTTTCGGGTTTGTCGGTGTTCCAAAGTTCCGGCGCATCGCCAGACTGAAGGCCCATCGCAAACAGGTTGGTGCCAGTTGCGCCATCGGCGAGCAGCACGTCGCGGCTCTCCAGAAGTTCGGTGAAACGGTTGGTCATTATGTATTCCCGTAGATCGTGCAGTTTTGGCGCGTCGGGGACACAGTGCGCCCTTGATCAGGACCCTGTGTCACGCCGTGCGACGAAGTGCAATCGCATTTTCTTCATGATCAATATGAGGCACAGCGTCGTCAGAAGACGACTGCGCCGCGTTTTCTTGTGTGGGCTGACCCGACATCGCCAAAGCTGACACCGGGGCAACGGGCGCGGGGCGGTGGATCAAGCGGACCAGTTCCGCAAGGGCCAAGGCCAGGGCGCTCCAGGACGGGGCCGCGATATAGCGCGGTTCCCAACGGGGGGCAAAGCAGGTTTTAAACCGGCGCAAGCCGCCGTCCAGTCGATGGGCAAACCGATGATCGGCAACCGCTGACAGCGACAGGCGATCAAGCCCGGCTTCTTTTGCCGCGTCGATGGCTTTTCGGATCATCAGATGGCCCGTGCCATCAGGCGCACCGGGCACCATCCGCACCAAATCCAGCGCCCATTCGTTCGCGCAGCGATGAAAACTGACAAACGCGATCAGGCGACCGTTCTGGCGGGCAAGAAACACAAGCTGCTGGCTCAGGTAGGTGCCTTCAAATTGTCCCATGGACGTCCCAAGCGCGCGACCGTGTTGGGCGACCCAGGTGGCATCAACCTCTGCCATCTCCTGAAGGGGCAGCTCCCCCCATTGTGCCTCGACACTCAGCCCGGCCTTTTCGGCGTGGCGCAGTTTGCGGCGCAATTGGCGATGGGAGGATCCGGCATCGGTATAGGTTTGCGGGTTCACAATCGCATCGGCGGCAATGCGCAAGACCTTCCAGCCTTGTTTGCGCGTCGCCAGCGCCATGGTTGCGGAACATTTGTAGAAACAGGGCACTGTGTTGTGCTGCTGGGCATGGCGGGCAAGGGCGCTCGGCACCTCTTCATTCTGACCCAATAGCGGATCAAAGAAAGCCACCGAAACCTGCGGGCTGTCCAGCACCGCCAGCTTGTTCAAACCAGCGGCGAGAACGTGACCGCCGTTTTGCAGGATAATGCCGCTCTCCGCTTGAGGACGTTCAAACCGCAGGGACGTGGCAGGGCGATCCTGTTCGCCAAGATAGTCGGGCGTCTGCGCCTTCAGGCCAAAGCTCAGTCTGTCAGGCCACAGCAGAACCAGCCCGGCAAGTGTGGCGGGAAGCGCATAGTAGATGATGCGAAAGGCCAGCAGACCGGCAACCAGCGTGGCCGGTTCAATTGCAGGCAAAAGCGCCAAAAGGGCCAGCTCAAGCGGCCCTGCGCCACCGGGGGAAGACGACACAATGGCCAGACCCAGCGCGATGAAATAGGCGGGCAGAAGATCCAGCAGCGACAGACCATGGCCGACAGGCAGCAAAAGCCACAGCGCGGTGCCTGCGGCGGCAATGTCCACAAAGGTCCAAATGCTCAGCGCGCCAAGGGCACGCAGCGACGGCAGGCGCACTGTCCTCTTGCCGATCTGCCAGTTGGGAAACCGGAAACATAGGGCGGCAAACGCCAGCAGAGTGATCGGGATGAGCGCGCCAAGGAGGGCTGTATTGGCGGATTTCGCTGTCAGAACCATCGCGATGCCACAGATCAGCGCAAGAGAAGAAAGAAACGTGACCCCGACAAACCCGGTAAGCTGTGCCGCTTGCAGCGGTGACAGACCGGGAAGCAGCCGCCAGCGCGCAAAGGCGCCAGTGAAAATGCCAAATCCCACGGTTTGCGAAAAGGCGATAGAGGCGATGCCCGCACGGCTTGTGAGACGATCGTCAAACCCGGTGCGCAAATGGCGGTGAGCGACGGCATCATACCGCCCCAGTGACCAGAAGCTCAGTGCAGTTGCCAGGACAGCGCCAATCCAATTCAAAACGGGGATCTGACTGGTCAGCGCCCAAAGCTCTGCCACGGGGGGCAGGGCAACTTTATGCGCCAAAATGACCAAACAGACCGCAGTAATGGCCAATGGGGCCACGATGCGGAACAGTTTTGATGCAGAAAGGGTGTTGACCAGCTTGCGTGTCATATATCGGGCGCCTGCCATTGGGGTTATGGCAGCCGCTTATAAGGCAGTGCCGCACTGGGTAACAAGGAGATTGCGAGGGCCGCACGGACTCCCGGCCGGCGGCCCTTTGACGCGTTATCTTTCGAGGCCCGCTATTTCAGCAGTGGCCTGCTCCAAAAATTCTGCCATCTTATCCTTGATGGCGGATTGATCGACCAGTCCAGACAGATCTTTGGAGAGCTTCTCCAGAACGTCCTGGTCGCCGGGTTGTTCAAGATCCGCAGTGATCACGGATCGCGCATAGTCCTCGGCCTTGTCTTTGGTCAGGCCAAGCCTTTCGGCAGCCCAGAGCCCCAGCAGGCTGTCACGCCGGGCCTCGATCTTGAATTTTAGTTCGGCATCATGCGCGAATTTGTTCTCGAACGCTTTTTCGCGGTCGTCGAATGTGGTCATGACGGTTCCTCCTGTCATGTTGCACCTAAGAGAAGACTATCAGAAATGCCCGATTTTTGGACGATAAACTGAAAGTTGCGGTCTGCCATTCTGGGCCGGGTCCGCGGTGCAATCCACTGGTCCCACCACGCGAAGGCGATGACAGAAGTCATCTGCGGGGTTGCCTCCACCCTAGCCAGAGGTGCTAAACAAAGAGTAACGCGAATTGGTATCCCAAGGGTGCGAATGCGTGTGATTTTAGCAAAAACGAGAAAGGTCTTCTCCTTTCTTGCGGGGTTTACACTTTGTGACAGTCGTGCTTGCGGCAAGCTTTCCCTTGCCGTAATAGGTGCGCACGCACGGGTGCAGATTCCCATCCCCCTTTTCGGAAAGGCTTTCCATGGCGCGTCGCAAAAAGATTTACGAAGGCAAGGCAAAAACCCTCTATGAAGGGCCCGAGCCCGGAACCATCGTCCAGTACTTCAAGGATGATGCTACCGCCTTCAACGCGGAGAAACATGACGTCATCGAGGGCAAAGGTGTTCTGAACAACATCCTGAGCGAATTCTTCATGCTGGGTCTCGCCCAGATCGGTGTGCCGACTCATTTCCTGAAGCGTTTGAACATGCGCGAACAGCTGGTCCGCAGCTGCGAAATCGTGCCGCTGGAAGTGATCGTGCGCAATTATGCTGCGGGATCCATGTGCAAACGCCTGGGTCTGGAAGAGGGCACACAGCTGCCCCGTCCGATCGTGGAATACTGCTACAAAGATGACGCGCTGGGTGATCCGCTGGTCACCGAAGAACATATTGCCGCTTTTGGCTGGGCCAGCCAGCAGGACATGGATGATATCCTAAGCCTCGCGCTGCGTGTGAATGACTTTATGTCCGGGATCTTCCTGGCGGTTGGCATTCGCCTGGTGGACTTCAAGATTGAAATCGGCCGCATTTATGATGGTGATTTCCAGCGTTTGGTCATTGCCGATGAAATCAGCCCTGACAGCTGCCGTCTGTGGGACATTGAAACGGGCCAGAAGCTCGACAAGGATGTGTTCCGCCGTGACCTTGGCAGCCTGACGGATGCCTACAGCGAAGTGGCGCGGCGTCTGGGCGTGATGCCCAACAACCCGCCGGCGCCCAGCAAGCCGACATTGGTGAACTAAAAGAAGACCCGCCGCGCGCCCTTGCGAGGCGGGTTTTTGCATTTTCGACTACGAACGCGCTGCTGTCCCATGGGGCAGGGCGCAACACGCCGACCAGAGGAAGACAGGTATGAAGGCACGTGTGCATGTGATGTTGAAGAACGGGGTTCTGGATCCGCAGGGCGAGGCCGTGCGCCACGCGCTCGGCGCTCTGGGCTTTGACAAGGTCGAAGGCGTGCGTCAGGGCAAGGTGATCGATCTCGATCTGGCCGAAGGCGCAACCGAGGCTGATGTGACCGAGATGTGCGAAAAGCTGCTCGCCAACACCGTGATCGAATCCTACAGCATCGAGATGGCATGATGAAGGCGGCGGTTGTTGTCTTTCCGGGTTCGAACTGTGACCGCGACCTTGCGGTTGCGTTTGAACAGGCCGGTTTCGAGGTTTCCATGGTCTGGCACAAAGACAGCGCCCTGCCGGAAGGCGTGGACATTGTTGGCGTGCCCGGTGGGTTCTCTTATGGCGATTACCTGCGCTGCGGTGCAATTGCGGCCCAGTCCCCGATCTGTCAGGCGGTGGTCGAGCACACCAAACGTGGCGGCTACGCTCTTGGGGTGTGCAACGGCTTCCAGATCCTGACAGAGACCGGCATTCTGCCCGGTGCGCTGTTGCGCAATGCGGGGCTGAAATACATCTGCCGCACTGTGGATCTGAAAGTGGCAACCGCAGACAGCGCCTTCACGCAGGGCTATTCGGTTGGCGACGAGATCGGCATCCCAATCGCGCACCACGATGGCAATTATTTTGCCGATGCAGAGACTGTAAAAATGCTGCAGGATCAAGATCGTATCGCTTTTACCTATGCTGAAAACCCGAACGGGTCGGTGGCGGATATCGCAGGCATCCTGTCTGAAAACCGCCGTGTGCTGGGCATGATGCCGCACCCCGAGCGGGCGGCGGATGACGGCCATGGTGGCACCGATGGCACGGCAATGTTCCGCGCATTGTCCGGTATCTTTGCAAACGCCTAAACCGCGCTGCTTGTTCCTATTGGACGGGGCACTTAGAGTGTTAACATGAGTGCCCCTTCCGATCAGTTGCCGTCATCACCCAAAGTTTCGGGTTCGCCCTCTTCGAAACGAAAGAAACGCGCCCGTGCACCGGTGTCGCGCACGATCTCTTGGCGTGTGCGCCTTGCACTTGTCGCCTTTATGATCGCGGCGGGGGCGATTGTTTGGTTTACCAATAAAACCTTAACGCACAGCTTTACGGAAACCACCCGTAACCGGGCGGAGCTGCGCCTTGCGCTTTATTCCGGGAACCTGGTCAGCGAATTGCGCCGTCACGCAATCGTACCGCAGCTTTTGGCCCGAGATCAGGCACTGATCTCTGCCTTGCAGAGCCAGGATTTTTCGCTTTCCACCCAGCGGTTGATTTCCTTTGTGGACGAGATAGGCGCGGCCTCCATCAGTCTGATGGACAAGGACGGGCGCACCGTGGCGGCGACAAACCGCAACAAGCTTGGTGAAACGCATCGCAATGAGGCCTATTTCGTCGATGCGGTCCGGGCCGAGCGCACTGTGTTCTCAGTGATCCCCCGCGAGGTCTCGGGCTATCTGTTTACATACTCCCGCAAGCTGGTGGACAGCTCTGGCACGCTGGGCGTGATCATGGTGGAGGTCGACCTTCAGAAGTTCGAACGCGCCTGGGCGGGCATCTCTGATGCGGTGATGGTCACCAACAGCGAAGGTGTTGTGGTGCTCGCCACCGAGGCGCGCTGGCGCGGTGTGTCGGAAAAAGAGGCCCTGCGCCATCAGACGCCGATTGGCGCCATTCAGCGGGCCATCCGCGCGACCGCCGATTGGACCGCGCTGCCGCCCGATGCCTATCTGCAGGGCGAGGCGGTGATGCGGCTGGAGACCCGCGTGCCGTTTCAGGGCTGGCGCATGATGTCCTACACCACCTATGCCTCGATCCGCGAGCAGGTGAACGCAGTCATCGCCTTGGAAATCATGGGATTCGCGATCCTTCTGGCGCTGGCGTTCTATGCGCTGAGCCGAAAAACCGCCCTGCGCATGGCGCTGTTCCAGCGGGAGTCGGCGGAGCTTCGCGTATTGAATGCGCGGCTGCAGCGGGAAATCGCCGAACGGGAACGGGTCGAAAAGACCCTTCAAGTGGCGGAACAAAGCCTTGCGCAGAGCTCCAAACTGGCGGCTTTGGGCGAGATGTCAGCAGCGGTGAGCCACGAGCTGAACCAGCCGCTGGCAGCGATGAAAACCTACCTTGCGGGCGCGCGGCTTCTGCTCAATCGCAACCGCCCCGAAGAGGCGCTTTCCTCGTTCGGGCGCATTGATGATCTGATTGAACGCATGGGGGCAATTACCCGCCAGCTGAAATCCTATGCGCGCAAGGGCGGAGATGACTTTGCCCCAGTAAACATTGGCGATGCGCTGGGGTCGTCCCTTGCGATGATGGAACCACAGCTGCGCCAGCGACACGTCAAAATCACCCGCCTTCTGCCCGAAGAACCAGTGCTTGTCATGGCCGACCGTATGCGGCTTGAACAGGTGATGGTGAACCTCTTGCGCAATGCCTTGGATGCCACCAAATCTGTGGAAGAACCCGAGGTGGAAATCCTTGTTGCCGCGGGGGAAACCGCGACCCTTTCCGTGCGCGACAATGGCGACGGAATTACCGATTTCGACAATCTGTTCGAACCGTTCTACACTACCAAGCAGCCGGGCGATGGCGTGGGCTTGGGGCTTGCCATCTCCTCAGGGATCGTGAACGACCTAGGGGGACGGCTCACCGCCCGCAATGGCGCGGCAGGAGGGGCTGTGTTTGAAATGCAATTGCCGATCCTGGTCGATGGGATCGAAGCCGCGGAATAAGCGGCATCTAAAACGGAGTTGAACAATGGCTCAGGCGATGAAGATTGCGATCGTGGACGACGAGCAGGACATGCGCCAGTCCATCAGCCAATGGCTGGCACTGTCCGGCTATGACACCGAAACCTTTGGCAGCGCCGAAGACGCGCTGAAGGCGCTGGGGCCGGATTACCCTGGCATTGTCATCTCGGATATTAAAATGCCGGGCATGGACGGGATGCAGTTCCTGAAAAAACTGATGGGCACCGACAGCGCCCTGCCGGTGATTATGATCACCGGTCACGGCGATGTGCCCATGGCGGTCGAAGCCATGCGGGTCGGGGCGTTTGATTTCCTTGAAAAACCCTTCAACCCGGACCGCATGTCAGAACTGGCCAAGCGCGCATCCAACGCGCGGCGTCTGACGCTGGACAATCGGGCGCTGCGCCGCGAGCTGTCCGATGGTAGCCAGCTGATGAAAAAACTCATCGGCTCTAGCCCGGCCATGGTGCGGCTGCGCGAAGAGATCCTCGATCTGGGGCAGGCCGATGGTCATGTGCTGATTGATGGCGAAACCGGCACCGGCAAGACCCTTGTGGCCCATGCGCTCCATGCGGTGGGCAGCCGGGCGGGCAAGAAGTTTGTGTTGGTGTCCTGTGCGGCGCTGGAAGAGGACGCGCTGGCCAAACGCCTGTTTGGTCCGATGCTGCCGGAAGACAGCCAGCTGCCTGCGGTCGAAGCCGCGCGAGGTGGTACTTTGGTTCTGGAAGATGTCGAAGCGCTGAGCGAGAGCCTGCAGGCCAAGCTGCTGAGTTTCATCAACGAACAGGGCATCCCCGGCGAGACGCGGATCATTGCGATTTCGAACCTTCAGGAGGCTGGCAAAACCTCTGAAGACGTGCTGCGGCCGGATCTGTTTTATCGTTTGGCTGCGCTGAAAATCACCGTGCCGCCGCTGCGCCAGCGGGGCGAGGATATTCTGACCCTGTTCACCCGTCTGGCCGAGCAGTTTTCCGAGGAATACGGCTGTGATGCACCAGCGGTTGCCGCCCAGGAGGCCGCGCAACTGTTGCAGGCCCCTTGGCCGGGCAATGTGCGCCAGCTGATCAATGTGGCAGAACGCGCGGTGCTGCAGTCGCGTCGGGGATCGGGCACCATTGCGTCGCTGCTGATGTCGGACCACGACGAGATGCAGCCGGTGATGACCACAGAAGGCAAGCCGCTGAAGGAATATGTGGAAGCGTTCGAGCGTATGCTGATCGACAATACAATGCGTCGGCACCGGGGCTCTATTGCCAGTGTGATGGATGAACTCTGCCTTCCGCGCCGCACCCTGAACGAGAAAATGGCCAAATATGGCCTGCAGCGTTCGGACTATCTGGTCTGATGACTTCCGAGGCGGCCAAATTGGCCGCCTCCCTGTCAAAATTCCTGTAATTTACACAATTTATTAGGCTTTTTGCGTCTTGGGTGGGCGAAAGGTCGAAATAAAGGCATGGCTCACCGAATGACCATTGTCTTTACCTATCCACAGGCCTTATGTTCAAAAGACGGGCAGGCGAAACAGTCATGTCCGATGATGAGATTTACAGTTTCAGGATTTTGTCCGGCCTTCGCCGAGAAATCCGAAACGGTACAGTTCGCTGCTTTACCCAAGGCAGCAAGTGACACCTGTCCCGGCTAAAGCCGGGTAGGAAATAACGGGCAGGGTTCGGGACATCCCACCTGTCGGAGAAGAAACGCGATGATACGCGCGACAGACTTGAGCATGGCGGCAGTGAGCCCGGATATTTTATCCGGCAAGGCCCCGTGCACCGCGCGCTCTCCCATCGCCCTGACAAGACACCCCTTGAACCGTATGTTTGATGCCGGGCCGCCAGGCAGCAGCGCTGTCTCGCGCCCTGCGTCCCATACGCGTGCGCAAGGTTGGTGCATCCCAAGGACTAATGGCAAAAAAGATGCTTATCGATGCCACACACGCGGAAGAAACCCGCGTTGTAGTGGTAGATGGAAACAAAGTTGAGGAATTTGACTTTGAATCTGAAAACAAACGCCAGCTGGCTGGCAACATTTATCTGGCAAAAGTAACCCGGGTCGAACCGTCCCTTCAGGCTGCTTTTGTTGATTACGGCGGAAACCGTCACGGGTTTTTGGCGTTCTCTGAAATCCACCCGGACTACTATCAGATCCCGGTCGCGGATCGCGAAGCGCTGATGGAAGAAGAACGCGCTTATGCGGAAGCGATGCGCGCCCGTGACGACGAAGAAGACGAAAAGAAACCGCGCAAGTCTCGCTCGCGCGGTCGTGGTCGTTCGCGTGGTGACAGATCTGAAACCAAAGCGGCCCGCGTTGAAAACGACGATCTGGTGGAAACCAAAGAAGTCGAAATCCCGGCTGAGGACGGCGCGCAAATATCGAAGGCCGAAATCTCTGGTATGGAGACCATCGACCTGACCGAAGATCAGGCCGATGTGGAGGGTGATCTGGCTGAGGTTCCCGAAGGGTCCTCGCCCATGGAAACCGTGGCGGAAACCCCGGTTGAAGAACCCACCGATGCAGAAGCCACTGCTGCAAATGCCACCGCGGAAGAGAGCTCTGATGCCCCCGTCGAGGCAGAGACGGCTGAAGGCGAAGCTGACAGCACAGAGGTGATCGCCGAAGCAACGGCCCCCACCGAAGATGCGGTCGCCGCGTCTGACGAGGGTGCCGCGGAAGAGGCAAACGCAGACGCTGCTGACGCACCTGCGGCAGAGACAGCTGAAAACACATCGGAAGAGACGTCCGAAGATGTCTCTGAGGACGACGCCAAAGAAGCCTCTCCTGAAGAGGGTGACGAGGCTGACGACAAAGACGATGGTGACAAAGAAGCAGCAGACGCCGCATCCAAAGACGACAGCATCGAATCCGTTGCGGATGAAGACGACAGCGAGGACATTCGCCCGGTGCGCAAACCGCGTCCGCGTCGGTACAAGATCCAAGAGGTTATCAAGGTCCGTCAGGTCCTTCTGGTTCAGGTTGTCAAAGAAGAGCGCGGCAACAAAGGCGCGGCTCTGACCACCTATCTGTCGCTGGCAGGTCGCTACTGCGTGCTGATGCCCAACACCGCACGTGGCGGTGGCATCTCTCGCAAAATCACCAATGCTGTCGACCGTAAGAAACTGAAAGAAATCGCAACCGAGATGGACGTGCCGACCGGCGCGGGCCTGATCGTGCGCACCGCCGGTGCCAAGCGCACCAAATCCGAGATCAAGCGCGACTATGAATACCTGCAGCGTATGTGGGAGCAAATCCGCGAACTGACGCTGAAATCCATTGCGCCCGCAAAGATCTACGAAGAAGGCGATCTGATCAAACGCTCGATCCGCGATCTTTACTCGCGCGAGATTGATGAGGTTCTGGTCGAAGGCGAGCGCGGCTACCGGAACGCCAAGGACTTCATGAAAATGATCATGCCGTCCCATGCCAAGAACGTTCAAAACTATCAGGACCAGCTGCCGCTTTTTGCGCGCTATCAGGTGGAAACCTACCTTGGCGGCATGTTCAATCCGACCGTGCAGCTGAAGTCTGGTGGCTACATCGTGATCGGCGTGACCGAGGCGCTGGTGGCAATCGACGTGAACTCTGGTCGTGCAACCAAAGAGGGCTCGATCGAAGAAACCGCGCTGAAGACCAATCTGGAAGCCGCCGATGAGGTGGCCCGCCAGCTGCGTCTGCGCGACCTTGCTGGTCTGATTGTCATCGACTTCATCGACATGGACGAGCGTAAGAACAACGCCGCCGTCGAAAAGCGGATGAAGGACAAGCTGAAGACCGACCGCGCCCGCATTCAGGTGGGCCGTATCTCGGGCTTTGGTCTGATGGAAATGTCCCGTCAGCGTCTGCGTCCCGGCATGATCGAGGCCACAACCCAGCCGTGCCCGCATTGTCATGGCACCGGCTTGATCCGTTCAGACGACAGCATGGCGCTGTCTATCCTGCGCCAGATCGAGGAAGAGGGCACCCGCCGTCGTTCCCGTGAAGTGCTGGTGAAATGCCCGGTCGATATTGCCAACTATCTGATGAACCAGAAGCGCGAACACATCGCCCAGATCGAAGCGCGTTATGGCATGTCCGTGCGCATCGAAGGCGACCCGCATCTGGTCAGCCCGGACTTCACACTCGAGAAGTTCAAGACCGCGTCTCGCAAGGTTCAGGCGGCTCCGGCTGCTGTGGTCTCTGTTGATGCATCTCTGATGGATCAGGTGGACGCAGAAGAGCTCGAGGCGGAAGAGGTCCCCGAGGAAGAAATCCAGACCGCTGAGGTTGTGGACACACCCGAAGGTGAGGAAGAGGGCGACAAGAAAAAACGCCGTCGTCGTCGCCGTCGTCGCCGCAAGAACGGCAATGGTGAAAACGGCGAGTCCGGTGAAAACGGCGAGACCTCTGGCGAAGAGGCTGATGCTGCGACCGAGAGCTCCGAGGCGGAGACTGCCGCCGAGGATGAGGGCGAGGCGAAGCCAGTAGAAGGGGCCGAGGACGAAGCGCCGAAAAAGCGCAAACGCACCCGCACCCGCAGCCGGTCCCGCAAGAAAGCCCCCGAAGCAGAGGCAACCGAAGCACAGGCTGAAGACGCCGCAGCAGAGGGTGCGCAATCTGCCGACGCAGAAACCGAGCAACCTGTTGAGGCCGAAACGTCAGAGGCAGACACGCCTGACACAGCTGAAACAACAGAAGCCGAAGCCACGGATACATCCGCGACAGAGGCCGATGCAGAGGCTGCGCCGGTTGAAGAGGTCGCTGAGGCAGAAGTGGTGGAAGACGCGGTTGCAGAAGTCGAACAGGTTGCTGAGGCTCCAGTAGAACCCGTTGCTGAGGCGACCGCCGAGGCTGTGGAAGCTCCGGCAGAAGAGGTCAAAGTCGAAGAACCGGCGTTGGTTTCTTCGGATGCTGCGCCTGAGGCCGTGGAAGAGATTGCTGAAGTGGCAGCCGAAGCTCCGGCAAAGCCGGACGTCGAAGAAGCGCCAAAGCCCAAGCGCCGCGGTTGGTGGTCAGCTGGCCGTTAATCGACGGCCCAACCCAAAAGAAAAAAGGCGGGTCCCGAGGGCCCGCCTTTTTTAATGTCGCGTGCAAAGGCGAAACGCCTCAGCCGCCCTTGCGGATCAAGTAGCTTTGGTGGCCGCCTTCTTCGCTCAGGCCCAGAAACCCATGGCTGGCTTCATTGCAGAAATGCGGGATGTCGACGATGGCCGCCGGGTCATCCGCCAGCACCTTGAGCACAGCACCGTCCGGCAACGCCTTCAGGCGTTTGCGGGCCTTTAGGACGGGCAGGGGGCACAGCAGCCCCAAAGCGTCCAATGTTTCAGCAATATCTGTCATAAGAAATGTGATAGGGCAGGATGTTACAGCCTGTCCACAAGGATGTGACATCGCGTGCGGGTGACCTTTTGGCGCGGCTGGCTTAGGTAGGGATCATGTTTGGAATCGAGATCATCGACGCAAGCCTTGTGCCTGCCATGTTTGTCGCCCTTTTGGGTGGAATTATCAGCTTTCTTTCGCCTTGTGTGCTGCCCATTGTGCCGCCCTATCTGGCCTATATGAGCGGCGTCTCGATCGGTGAGATCCAGGGCACTTCGGCTGCGCGGCGCAAGGCCATTCTGGCAGCCAGTTTCTTTGTGCTGGGTCTGTCGACGGTGTTTCTGATCCTTGGCTTCACCGCCTCGGCGTTTGGCGCGTTTGTGCTGCAGAATCAGGAATGGTTTGCGCGGATTTCTGGCGTTGTGGTGATTGTCTTTGGCCTTCATTTCCTGTCGGTGTTTCGCATTCCGCTGTTGGATCGCGAGGCGCGCATGGACACGGGCGACACAGGGGGCTCTGCGCTTGGTGCTTATGTTCTGGGTCTTGCCTTTGCCTTTGGCTGGACGCCCTGCATTGGCCCGCAGCTGGGCGCGATCCTGTCGCTGGCGGCGTCTGAGGCCTCTGTGGTGCGGGGGACGCTGTTGTTGGGGATCTATGCGCTGGGGCTGGGTGTGCCTTTCCTGCTGGCCGCTGTCTTCCTGACCCGCTCCATGGCCATTATGAACCGCCTGAAACGCCACATGAGCCTCATTGAGAAGATCATGGGCGGGCTGCTGCTGGTGGTTGGGCTTGCGCTGGTCACGGGGCTGTTCACCACATTCTCTTTCTGGCTGTTGGAAACCTTCCCGGCGCTTGCGACCTTCGGCTGATCTGGCGTTCACCATTGCGGGTCTTACTCTTGCCCAAAAGCCGCGCTAGGGTTTGGGCAAGATCAACCAGTCCCGGCAGTCACAGCACGGCATGAACAACCAGACCCCCATACGACCGGTGCGCAGGCGCTGCGTCTTCTATATTCCCGGATACGATCCATTCCATCCGCGGCGCTACCGCGAGCTGTACCGCAAGGAGGCAGCGGCTCAGGCCGCGCTCTTGGGGTACGAGATCGCCTTGCGACCGCGCGGTGGGCAGGGGGCCTATGGTTGGGATGTCAGCGCTGTGACGGATGGGGCAGAGACCGAAACAGAGATCGAGGTGCTGGTCTGGCATGACATTGTCAAAAACAGCATGTCGACCTCGATCACTGCGACCTATGTGCAATTGGTAAGCACGGCCTGGCGGTACATCGCATCTGGTGCGCTGGCCTGTTTGATGCGGCTGCGCAAAGGGCCTGTTATTGCCGCGCTTTACCCGGTGGTGTTTCTTCTGGGGCAATTGCTGATCGCGCTTGGGCTTGGCTGGGGCGTTGGCCGGGCTGCGGGCGCTGTGCTGAGTGCGGCGGGCCTGTCCACAGCGGCCCCCTTTGCAATGGGTCTGCTGCCTGTGGTGGCCTACGGTGTCCTGCGCTGGTTTCAGGCCCATGATCGCCGTGTGTTTGCCTATTATCTGATGCATGACTATGCGCATTCGGCGCAGCTGTCGGGGGCCTACCCGCCAGAGCTCGAGGCGCGCTTGGCAGAGTTTAAAACCCGGATCGCAGCAGCCCTTCGTGAAGACGTGGATGAGGTTCTGGTCGTCGGCCATTCCTCGGGCGCTTATCTGGGGGTCACGGTTCTGGCGGATCTGATCCGCGACGGTGTGCCCGCCGGTGGCCCGGCGCTGTCCTATCTGTCGCTGGGGCAGGTGGTGCCGATGGTCTCGTTTCTGCCGCGGGCTGACCGTTTGCGCGGCGATCTGCAATTTCTGTCAGAAAGCGACGCGCTGACCTGGGTTGATGTAACCGCGCCGGGAGATGGCTGTTCTTTTGCGCTGTGCGATCCGGTCGCGGTGACAGGCGTCGCGCGGGCGGGGCAGAAATGGCCGATTGTGATTTCTGCAGCCTTCACCCAAACGCTGAGCCCTGAACGTTGGGCAGAGCTGCGCTGGCGGTTTTTCCGGCTGCATTTCCAATACTTGTGTTCGTTTGACCGACCCGGCGACTATGATTATTTCCAGATCACGGGCGGTCCGCTGACCTTGGGGGATCGGTTCAAAGACCGGGCGCATTCCCGATCGCGCAAGGTCGACGCGCTGTCGAAATATACCTCTGTGCGGGTACAATGAACGACCTTCCCCCGAAACCCCCTGCGCGGCCGGATCGCGTGTCGCTCTGGCGCTATATGAAACTGTTTCGCCAGGACATTCTGTCCGCCCAGCCCGCGCGGCTTTATCGCGCCAAAATGGCCGAGTTCCGCACGCCGTTTTTTCGGTCTTACCTGCTCAATCAACCTGATCTGGTGGACGAAGTCCTGAAAACGCGCCCTCGGGATTTCCCGAAATCAAACCGTATCGGCGAAGGGTTGAGACCCTTGCTTGGGAATTCAGTCTTTTTGACTAATGGCGCCACATGGGAACGTCAGAGACGGATCATTGACCCGGCCTTTGAGGGCGGGCGTCTGAAGGACAGTTTTAACGCGATGCTTCAATCTGCCGAAGCGGGCAGGGCGCGGCTGCGCGCCGATGGCGCACCGCTGGAGATCGAAGCCGTGACCTCGCATATTGCGGCGGATGTGGTCTTTCGCACCCTGTTTTCAATCCCGATTGAACATGAGGTTGCGGCCGAAGTGTTCAGCCGGTTTCGCGCCTACCAAGAGGCGCAGCCAATCCTGAACCTGGCGGCTTTTCTGCCGCTACCGCGCTGGATGCCAAGGTTTTACCCCAAAGGCACCAAGGACAACGCCGCCCGCATTCGCAGGCTGATCACCGGCCTGACGACCGAAAGGATGCAAGCCATACAGGCCGGAACTGCGCCGCAGGATCTGGCGACCAAGATCATGACCACCAAGGATCCCGAAACCGGCGAGGGCTTTAGCACCGAGGAAATGGTCGATCAGGTTGCTATCTTTTTTCTGGCTGGGCACGAAACATCAGCCTCGGCGCTGGCGTGGACGCTTTATCTGCTGGCGCGGGATCCGGATTGGCAGGAGAAACTGGCCGCCGAGGCCGCTGAGGTTCCGGTGCCAACATTCAACGATCTGTCCAAGCTGCGCCTGACGCGGGATGTGTTCCGCGAGGCGCTGCGGCTTTATCCGCCGGTGCCAATGATGGTGCGCGAGGCGACACAAGGCGAACGCTTCCGCGACCGCGACATCCCCAAAGGGGCGCAAATGGTGCTGAGCCCTTGGCATCAGCAGCGCCACGAAACCTATTGGGATAACCCCGATGCCTTTGACCCCGGCCGCTGGCAGACAGAGGCCGGAAAGGCGAGCGCGCGCTGTGCCTATATGCCGTTCTCGGCCGGACCTCGGGTCTGTACGGGGGCGGGGTTTGCCATGCTGGAAGGGGTGCTGATCCTCGCGACCCTTTTACGAGATTACCGGTTTGAAACCGTGCCGGGGAAAGAGCCCGAACCCGTGGCCCATCTGACGGTTCGGTCCCGCAACGGGATCTGGTTGCGGGTTAGCCCTCGCTAAGGCGGTCGTTCAATTCGTGAAGGACAAACAGCCGAATGGCAGACGCAAGCCCGCAGTCCTCTCCGCGCATGGCGTCAATTTCAGCGGCTAAGTCGTTGATGGGCCGGTCCATTTCGTCGGCGATCTGGCGGAAAGCGAGCCAGAAATCATCCTCCAAAGACACCGAGGTTCGGTGCCCCTTGAGGGTCAGCGAATGTTTCTGAGGGCGCTGAAACTCCATCAGTCGTCGAGCTGATGCCCGTCGTGATCCCGGTGCAGTTTTTCGACCTTGGCCTTTTCAAGCTGCTTGTCTGATTTGCTGCGCCCAAATTTCACCGTGTTCTGCTCTGCGTCGCGCTTTTTATCAGCGCGCGCCTTGGCTTTGCGGAATTTATTCAGGTTTACGATCTCTGCCATGGGTCAAACATAGCGGATGCTCGGGCGATTGCCACCCCCGCGCGTGGCAACGAAAAGTGGCAACGAAAAAACGCCCGGAGTTTCCTCCGGGCGTCTTCCATCGGTGTGCACATGATCAGGCTTTGGGGCCGATCATCTGTTCCGGGCGAACCACGGCGTCAAAAGTTTCGGCGTCCACAAAGCCAAGTGCGATCGCCTCTTCTTTCAGGGTGGTGCCGTTCTTATGCGCGGTCTTTGCAACGGTGGTTGCATTGTCATAGCCAATGGTCGGCGCCAGCGCGGTGACCAGCATCAGCGATTCTTTCATCAGCTTGTCGATGCGCGGCTCATTGGCTTTGATGCCGTTGAGCATACGTTCAGTGAAGCTGTCGGCGACGTCGCCCAACAGCTGCATGGATTGCAGCAGGTTGTAGGACATCATCGGGTTGTAGACGTTCAGTTCAAAGTGACCCTGAGAGCCTGCAAACTTCATCGCCGCGTCATTGCCCATGACGTGGGCTGCAACCTGGGTCATCGCTTCGGCCTGTGTCGGGTTCACTTTACCCGGCATGATCGAAGAGCCCGGCTCGTTTTCCGGCAGGATCAGTTCACCCAGACCAGAGCGGGGGCCAGAGCCGAGGAACCGGATGTCATTGGCGATTTTATACATTGCACCGGCAACAGAGGCGAGCGCGCCGGACATGAACACCATGGCGTCATGGGCGGCGAGGGCTTCGAACTTGTTCGGGGCAGTGACAAAGGGCAGGCCGGTGATGTCGGCCATGTTTTTCGCCACGGTTTCGCTCCAGCCCGGGGCGGTGTTCAGGCCGGTGCCTACGGCGGTGCCGCCTTGGGCCAGCTCGTAGATGCCGGGCAGGGCGGTCTCAATACGCTGGATGCCCATGCGGATCTGGTGGGCATAGCCGCCAAATTCCTGACCCAGGGTCAGCGGGGTCGCATCCTGAGTGTGGGTGCGGCCGATTTTGATGATGTCTTTGAACTCTTCCGACTTTGCCTCAAGACCTGCCAGCAGCTTGTTCAGGCCGGGCAGCAGCACGTCTCGCACGGTCATGGCAGCGGCAATGTGCATCGCGGTCGGGAACGTGTCGTTCGAGGACTGACCCATATTGCAGTGGTCGTTCGGGTGAACCGGATCCTTGGAGCCGATCACACCGCCGAGGATTTCAATCGCGCGGTTGGCGATGACCTCGTTGGAGTTCATGTTGGACTGGGTGCCAGAGCCGGTCTGCCAGACGACCAGCGGGAAGTTGTCGTCGAACTTGCCTTCGAACACTTCACCCGCGGCCTGGATCACGGCATCGGCGATCTTCGCGTCCATCTTGCCGTTTTCTTTGTTGGCCATGGCGCAGGCTTTTTTGATCACGCCCAGCGCGCGCACGATGGCGACGGGCTGTTTTTCCCAACCAATGGGGAAGTTCATGATCGAGCGCTGGGTCTGCGCGCCCCAATATTTATCTGTAGGGACCTCGAGCGGGCCAAAGCTGTCGGTTTCGGTGCGGGTGTTCGACATTGTGTCTGTCTCCGTCGCTAGAGCAACTGTTTAGTATACCGGTGTATGCCGTTTAGCCTTTGCGAGCGCGATATGCAATTCCCCTGAGGCAAGAGCGATCCAAGAGGCAGCGCGCTGTTGGCTGGAACTAGGCGTTGTATAAGCCTGTCTTGATTAAAGTGCCATTGTTCACCTCGCCTTAGCGCTCTAGATTGTAGTCAAATCACTCTTCTTTTTTGCAGTTTGTCCCAAAGGTGACGCCCCACATGACTACGTTTGCGATAACATCTCTGCGCGACCGGCTGGCGCGTCTGGCGTCACGGCTACACAGCGGGCTTGTGGGGTCTGCGCTTGCGGTGGCCGTGCTGGTGTCGGCCACAGAATCGCAGGCGGGCAATGCAGAGATTTCGCAGTTTGTCGGCCACTATGAGGGCGATGCAGAGGTCAAACAGCTCGATGGTCAGACCGAACTGCGCAATATGGATGTCTGGATCAAAGAAACAGCCGACGGTTTCTTTGTGGAATGGCACACGGCGATCTCGCGTCCGGACGGCAAACGGAAGAAGAAGACCTATAAGATCAATTTCCAGCCGTCAGAGCGCCCCGGCGTCTTTGCGGCGGCAATGACCACAAATGTTTTTGGTCACACCGTTCAGATGAACCCGATGAAAGGGGAACCCTTTGTCTGGGCGCGTGTCATCGGAGAGACGCTGACGGTTTTCTCGCTCTATGTCGCGGAAAACGGCGACTACCTGATGCAGCAGTATGATCGAACCCTGGCGGAGGGTGGGCTGGAGCTCAAATTCTCTCTGCACCGAAACGGGTTGCCGTCCCATTCCGTCATCACATACCTCAAGCGCAGCCGCTAAAGCGCGCAAATGTCAAAACAAAAGCGCCTCTGACAACCTGTCAGAGGCGCTTTGATTTAGGGTTTGTCTTGGGCGAGCTTACTTGCGGAAGCTGTCCAGCGACACCACGTCAGCGTCTTTTTTGGCGTCGGCAGCTGGGGCTTCTTCCTCTTCCTCGTCGAAATCGGGCAGGGTTTCGGTGGCGATAATGTCTTCGTCTTCTTCCAGCGCGTTTTCAAACCGCAGGCCGAATTCAACGGACGGATCGACAAAGGTCTTGATCGCGTCATAAGGGATATAGAGCGGTTCCGGGCTGTCACCGAAGTTCAGCGTGACGGCAAAACCGTCTTCACCAATATCAAGGTTGTCATACCAGTGCTGCATCACCACGGTCATTTCGCCGGGGTAGCGGTCTGACAGCCAGTCGGCCAGTTCCGCGTCCGGGTGGGCAGTGTCAAAGGTGATGAAGAAGTGATGAGTGCCGGGCAGGCCATTGGCCGCAACATCTTCAAGCACGGTGCGGATCAGGCCACGCATGGCACGATGCATTAGGTTACCGTAGTCGATTTGCCGGGACATATTTGTCTACCCTCTTGTCGTTGCTTCAAGCATAGGACTTTTTTGTGTTGGAACGAAAGCCTTTGCATCTGCCTTTTGGAACTATTTTCCCGCATATGCAATGATGGTAAACGAAGACTGAACACTATCTAAAGGCGCCCGTCAAAACTCCAACAGTTGCCATAACGATGAGCAAAAGCACCAGTTTCCCGCCACATAGGCGATGAACCAGTGGCGCCAGCCCCACCAGCACCAAGGCATGTGTGTCCAGACTGGACCACACCGGCAAATTTACGCCGAAAGAGGTCGGTGCCAGTTCCCTGAACAGAAGATGCAGGGTGAACCACAGGGAAAGGTTCAGCATCATGCCCGCCACCGCAGCAGTGATCGCGCTGAGCGCACCTTGGAGGCGGGGCAGGCGGGTGAGGTGCTCCAGATAGGGGGCCGCGGCAAAAATCCACAGGAAACAGGGCGCAAATGTCGCCCAGAGCGCAACCACGCCTGCGGCCACGGCCAGCCCAACCCCGCCTTGACCATGCCCGGCCAGCATGGCGACAAACTGCGTCACCAGCACCAAGGGTCCCGGTGTGGTTTCGGCCAATCCCAGCGCGTCGATCATCTGGCCCGTTGTGATCCAGCCCTGGTCGCTGACAACAGTCTGGGTGACATAGGCCAAAACGGCATAGGCGCCGCCAAAGGTCACCACGGCCAGTTTGGCAAAGAACCAGCCAAGCGTGGCCAGAAACTCAGCCCCGATCCATGTCAGACCCGCCAAAGGCACCAGCCAGAGCGCCGCCCACAACGCCACATTGCGCCAATGGCCCCGGCCCACATGCACCACGGTTTCGGCTTCGGGCGTGGTCATTTCAGGGCGCAGGAGCAAGCCCAGCCCGGCGGCCAGTGCCACCACCAGCGGAAAGGGTAAATTCAACAGGAACACCGCAAGAAAACCCGCAATGGCAACGGCTTGCCCGGTACGATCCTTCAGCGCTTTGCGTCCGATTCGGGCAAGCGCCTGAACGACAATGACGATAACAGCGGCTTTGATGCCCAGAAAACCGGCCTGCACCAAAGGCAGCGCGCCAAACAGCGTATAGAGCCAGACCAGTGCGGCAATCACGACGGCCCCCGGGCCGACAAACAACAGACCCGCCAACAGCCCGCCGGCAATACCCCGCAAGCGCCATCCGGCATAGGTGGCCAACTGCATGGCCTCTGGCCCCGGCAGCAGCATGCAGAACGACAGCGCGCGCAGAAAATCCTCTTCCGAGAGCCAGTTTTTGGTCTCCACCAGCTCTTTGTGCATGAGCGCGATTTGTGCCGCCGGGCCGCCAAAAGACAGGCAGCCGATCCGGCCAAAGGTGCGCGTCATATCTGCAAAAGACGTCATAGTGCCCCCGTGTCATTGCCGGGGTTGATTCGCACCGGTCGCGCGCAGATGGCCTCAACCTGGGGGGCTCAGGCAAGTGTCGACGCCGCTTTGCGGCGCTGTTTTACAAAAACTTCACCCTAAAGCTCTGGGAGATGGTGCATTCAGTCCGCCCAGATCAGCTTTTCACCTGTCAGGCAAATTGGCATTGCATCTTCCGGCAACTGGCCCAGCTGCGCATACATCTGGAAATAGTTGAAGTCCGACAGAAATTCGACAAAGCGGCCATCTTTGACGCGAACGGTGAGCTGTCCGGTGATGTTGACGTCGAAATGGCGCGAATTCTGCTTGCGGCGCACAGACACACGACAGGAGGCAAGATCATCCTGTTCCAGCGCATGGGTGATTTCGACATACATGTCCGGGATCAGCGCCTTGAACGCCTGAATGACCTCGGCGTAGTCGTCGCGGTATTGAACCAAGCTTCGCACGGGCCCGCTAAAGCATATCTCGGGGTCCAGCATCTCTTCGATGACAGCGTAGTTGCCCTTATTCCAGATCTCTTCGTACCAGCGGCGGAGTAGATCAACGTGGCTCATAGTTCACTCTGTGTTTAGTTAACACGACATTGCCTTTTGGCAGGTATTGCGACAACGGTGCGCTGTCGAGCAAATGTGGCGCATTAATAATAAAATCATCGTTAAAGCGACATATGGGATACAGGATTTGATACAGGCGACAAACCGCAATTCGCTCTTGGTCAACAGAGTGTCGCTTTTTGTCACTGCGAAGGTTTTGTCGCCGTGAAGATTTTGTCACTGTGAAGGGAAGTGCAGGTTTCTGTTGCCAGGTACCTGCGAACCCCGCCTTACACGGCTAGGCGTAAGGGCTTAAGTTTCGGCGACATTTACAGCTTACGCTGCAACTGCCATTGCCGGAGCACGATTGTCATTTGCAATTGTACAAGTTTCGCCGATAACGGTGGCAGACAGCCGAGACAAAGCTAACCTCTTTAGACGTCCGTCGATCCTATTTCGTCCCCTTGATCCCCAAATGAAGGATGTTTGGTGGAGACGCCGGGTACCGCCCCCGGGTCCGATCCGTTTATTACAAGCGCGTTTATGTCCATAGTCCCGAAGGACAAGAGACAATATATGCGCGCAACCGACGGAGTTGAAGGGCAAAAAACACCAAAAGCGAATATTCCCTCTGTGCCCCGGTGAAGTGCTCTGGTGCTGCGGACCTGAGAGCGTCAGGCCGCCGTTACGTCCGGGGCAGAGAGGCGCGTTGGGCCATGGCCTTGCGGCTGAGTGCCATTGTTTCGCTTTGGAGGTCGTCCAGACAGGCCACCACGCGGTTTGCATCCTGCCGCTCCATGGCGTCAGCGATACGCATATGCAGGGCGATCAAGGTTTCGCGGTAGGGGGCTTTGAAGGTGATCATATTCATCAGCGGCTGCATGGCCTCCACCGCTCCGGCGAGCTGATAACTCAGCACTGGGTTCATGGCGGCATCCACCAGCGCCCGGTGAAAGGCCACATCCGAGGCGCAGAAATCGCTGTCGGTCAGGTCGGGTTCCTGCTGGCGGGCAATTTCGCTGTGCATGCGGGCCAGATGTTCGGCCTCGCGCCGGGTGGCGGCCAACGGGGCGCAGGCGCGCTCCATCGTATAACGCGCCTCGCAGGCGGTTTCAAAATCGACCTCGTTCATCGACAGCAGAAGCGTCGAGGTGGTGATCTGCTGGCGGTAGGCCTCGGCATAGCTGAGCCGGTTTACAAAAGCCCCGCCCGTCGCGCCGCGTTGGGTGCGGATCAGGGATTGGGCGGCCAGACGTTTCAGGGCTTCGCGAACCGTAGGGCGCGAGACGCCGAATTGCGCCGACAGCTCTGCTTCTGACGGTAGGCGGGCGTCCACGATCAGCTCTCCGGACACAATCGCGTCGCGGATGGCGGCGGCAATCTGAGCGGACAGGTCGGCGCTGGTTTTCTGCCGTCTGGTCACGGGTCTGGTGTCGGTGCGGGTCTCGGGGCGGGCCACTGGACGGGTCACGGGGCGAAGGATCCTTGTTGACAGGGTCTTAATTGTCAGACAATTAATTGTAAGACATTTGATGGTCTGCGCGCAGTCTCGGCAATTCGCGGCTGCAATGCAAGGTCCGCATGTGGTGCTTTACAGGCTTCCAAAGGGGGGGAGAAAACGATGTTCAAGGCATTTCTGCTGGAGAAGGACGACGACAGTGGTTTGGCTGCAGGGCAGATCACCGATCTGTCTGAAGACCAGCTGCCCGAGGGCGAGGTGACCGTTGCGGTGGCGTTCAGCACCGTGAACTACAAGGATGGCCTGTGCCTGAGCGCCAAGGGCGGTGGCCTGGTGCGCACTTACCCCCATGTGCCGGGCATCGATTTTGCCGGAACGGTCGAGGCCTCGTCCGACGACCGCTACAAACCCGGCGATCGCGTGGTGTTGACCGGCTGGCGCGTGGGCGAGGTCCACTGGGGCGGCTATGCGCAAAAGGCACGGGTCAAGGCAGATTGGCTGGTGCCGCTACCCGATGGCATCACAGCACGTCAGGCCATGGCTGTTGGCACGGCGGGCTTTACCGCGATGCTGGCGGTTATGGCGCTGGAGGATCACGGTCTGGCACCGGGCCAGGGGCCGGTTCTGGTCACCGGTGCGGCCGGGGGCGTGGGATCGGTTGCCTGCGCAATCCTTGCGACCCTTGGCTATGAGGTTGCGGGCGTCACCGGACGGCCAGAGACCGAAGGCTATCTGCGGGATCTGGGCGTGAGCCAGATTGTGGCTCGCGAAGAGATCAATGAAACGGTGAAAGCGCCGCTCGAACGGGAATCCTGGGCGGGCTGTGTGGATGCGGTGGGCGGTGACATGCTCGCGCGTGTTCTTGGGCAGATGCGCTATGGTGCGTCGGTTGCGGCGGTCGGTCTGGCTGGCGGGGCCAAGCTGCCCGCCAGCGTCATTCCCTTCCTTCTGCGCGGGGTGAACCTGCTGGGGATCGATTCGGTGATGCAGCCCTATGACAACCGCCTGCGGGCCTGGGAGCGGGTTGCCCGGGATCTGCCGCTGGACAAACTGGAAGCCATGGTGCAGCCCGCGAGCCTTGGTGACCTGCCGCAACTGGGCGAGGACATCCTTGCAGGACGTATCAAGGGACGCGTGGTCGTGGACGTAAACACCTAAGGTCAGGGCCTTGTATTGAAACACCAAAAAAGGTCAGGCCTGTTGACGGGCCTGACGGCCAGCCTAAGTAGAGGCTCCGTTCAATAAAAACTCTACGGGGCACAAGCAGATGGCAAACCAAGGACCAGTGATCTGGTGGATACGGCGCGATCTTCGGTTGCGGGACAATCCTGCGCTGGCGCAGGCCATTGCGCTGGCAAAAGGCGCGGGGGTGATCCCGGTCTATATCCTGGACCCGCTGGATATGGCGATGGGGGCTGCTCCGCAGCTTCGGCTTGGCCTTGGGCTTGGGAAATTTGCTGAAACATTAAAGGCTTGCGGGTCGAAGTTGGTCTTGCGTCGCGGGTCCGCGCTGGCGGTTCTGAAGGAGATCTGCACTGAAGTCGGGGCGCAGGCCGTCGTTTGGTCGCGCGCCTATGATCCGGACGCGATTGCGCGGGACAGCGAGGTCAAAGCCGCCCTCAAAGACCTTGGGATCGAAGCCAAATCTACCGGTGGTCGGGTGCTCTTTGAACCCTGGACCGTAGCCACCGGTGCGGGGGGCATGTTCAAGGTCTATACGCCCTTCTGGAAAGCTGTCCGCGAATGCGATCCGGGTGGCGTTTTGGCGGCCCCGAGCGCTCTGCCAAGGCCGGGCCAGTGGCCCGCGACGCTCGAACTTGAGGAGCTGGGTCTGGGGCGTGCCATGAACCGGGGCGCAGATATTGTTGCAGCCCATTGCCACGTCGGAGAGGACGCCGCGCAGGCCCGTTTGGATCAGTTCCTTGAACGGGCCGTGATCGCATATAAAACGGATCGCGACGCGCCGGCGGTGCAGGGCTGTTCGGGCCTGTCTGAGAACCTTGCCTGGGGGGAAATCAGCCCGCATCGGATCTGGCATGCGGGCATGGCGGTCTGGCATACGGGCATGGCGCAGGCGGGGGCTGAGACCTTTCTCAAGGAACTGTGCTGGCGCGAGTTTGCCTATCACCTGATGTATCATTCGCCCCAGATCCTGACACGCAATTGGCGGCCACAATGGGATGCGTTTCCCTGGGAAGCGGAGCCGAACCCGCAGGTGCTGACTTGGCAGCAGGGGCGCACGGGGTACACGCTGGTCGATGCCGCAATGCGAGAGCTTTATGTCACCGGGCGTATGCACAATCGGGCACGGATGGTTGTGGCAAGCTTCCTGTGCAAGCATCTGATGATCCATTGGAAACTTGGAATGCGCTGGTTCGAGGACTGTCTTGTTGACTGGGACCCGGCGGCCAATGCAATGGGCTGGCAATGGGTTGCAGGTTCTGGCCCTGATGCGGCGCCATTTTTCAGGATTTTCAACCCGGACACCCAGGCGCAAACCCATGACCCGCAGCGTGCTTACCGCGATCTGTGGCTGGCCGAAGGCAAGCGCGCGCCGTCGCCGCAGGCACTGTCTTTTTTCGACGCGGTCCCGCGCCATTGGGCCTTGCGCCCGGACATGGGGCCGGCGCTGCCTGTGGTGGATCTTAAAGTCGGGCGCGCGCGGGCACTGGAGGCGCATGCGGCGCTGAAGTCTCAGTCCGCGGGGTAAGTCGCAATCAAGGTAAACTTTGCCTTGTTATGGCCACCTTTGGTGCCAATAGTCGGGTCATTTCCGACACTTGGTCGTGTAACTGGTACCCCGATCGAAGGACGCAGAGCCGATGCCTACCGCCGCCCGCCTTGTTGCTGCCCTGTCTTTGGCGGCATTGGCCTATGTGGTCACAATGCTTCTCCCGCCATTGCTGCCTGAGGGCACGAATTTCTCCAAGGTGACTTGGGTCAATGTGGGGCTCGGCGTGATCTGGGGCTGGTGGCTCATGGGGACACGGATCGGGCGGGGATTTGTTGCTGCGGTCAACAATGGTGTAACGGGGGCTGCGGTTCTGATGCTGTCGGGGCTATTTGTGCAGGGTGCTGCCAAAATGTTCAATCAGGCGCATCGACGTATCTATGATGATCCCTTTGAGGCGCTGGCGGATATTTTTGTTCTGGCGCTGGACTATTTCTTTGTCATCGCGGTGCCACATGTGCTTATCACACTGTTGATCGGCGGCGTGCTGTCCGGACTTTTGACGGAAAATGCGGGCCGTCGCTGGCGCTAGGGCGCAACGGTTTTCACAAGCGATATGAAAGGCCATTGGTGTGGCATTGCTTTTCTTAGGTGGCGCTTTGCGCCATGACGCGGTCCTGTCCAGTGTTCTGGGCCGGACAGATCCATTGAACACCCGTCCCGCACTGGCCCAAGGTCTGCGCGAGCGCGTTCAGAACCCGGCAGCGCATCCTGTGTTGGTTGAGGCACCTGCCGATCAGGCCGAGGGGCTGTTGATCGAGGTGTCTGACGAAGAGGCGGCCCGCCTTGCGCATTACGCAGGCTGTTTTGGCGCTGCGCGGGCCAATGTTGTTGCAGGTCCGCGCAATGGACCTTTGACAGACGTGCCAAGCTTTGTTGCGCAAGCCACTGAAGAGTATTCGGAGTTTGACCCGCAATGGATCCCGGTCTGGGCGCGGATGGCCGACGAAATCATGGCCTACTATGGCCGCAAGTCACCGGATCAGATCACCAAATCCCTCCACTCCATGCGCATTCGTGCAACCTCTTGGGTCGGGCTGCAAAGCCAAGCGGAGTCTCCCAATTGTACCCTGTCGCGGGATGTCGTTGTGCACGCCCACAAACGCGAATACATGAACTTTTTCGCGATGGAAGAAATGGATCTTCAGTTCCGGCGGTTTGATGGCTCCATGAGCCCGGTATTGAACCGCGGCGCGTCGATGGTGGGGCAGGCGGCGGTTGTTCTGCCCTATGACCCGCTGCGCGATGCGGTGCTGCTGATTGAACAATTCCGCTCTGCTCCGTTTTTTATGGGGGCCAAAAACCCTTGGATGTGGGAGCCGCCGGCGGGGTTGATTGACCCTGGTGAAACCCCAGAGCAAGCTGCGCGGCGCGAAGCCAAAGAAGAAGCGGGCCTGACAGTGGGTCATGTGGACTATGTGGGTGGGCTCTATTCCTCAAGCGGGGCTTTGGGGGAAATTGTTCATTGTTTTGTGGGTCTTGCGGATGTTTCTGAAATTGAGGGCGGCGGTGGCGTTCCCGGCGAAGGCGAAGATATTCGCAGTAAAGTCATGTCGTTCCACGAATTCATGGAAGCCGTAGACGGAAATACCTTTGTGGACATGCCACTTGTGACAACGGCGCTGTGGTTGGCGCGTCACCGGGACCGTCTTCGCGCGCTGGGGCAATAAGGACGGCGCTTTGCGCGTGTCGCGCCTTGAGATTGCGCGCCGAGATCGCTAAATCAGGGACAAAGAGCGAAAGGGATACCATGCGCATTGCACGCGATCTGGCCGATGCCATCGGCCATACGCCGCTGATCCGGCTGAACAAAGTCAGCGAGGAAACCGGTTGTGAAATCCTCGGCAAGGCCGAGTTCATGAACCCCGGCCAGTCCGTAAAGGACCGTGCGGCGCTGTATATTATCAAAGACGCCATCGCCCGCGGCGACCTGAAGCCCGGCGGCACCATTGTCGAAGGCACTGCCGGCAACACCGGGATTGGTCTGGCACTGGTCGGGGCGTCGATAGGCTTTAAGACAGTTATTGTCATCCCCGAGACCCAGTCCGAGGAAAAGAAAGACATGCTGCGTCTGGCCGGTGCACAGCTGGTGCAGGTGCCTGCGGCCCCGTACAAGAACCCCAATAACTACGTGCGCTATTCCCAGCGTTTGGCCGAGCAACTGGCCAAGACCGAACCCAATGGCGCGATCTGGGCCAACCAGTTCGACAATGTTGCCAACCGCCGCGCCCATGTGGAAACCACCGCGCCCGAGATTTGGGAGCAGACCGGTGGCAAGGTTGATGGCTTTATCTGTGCGGTTGGTTCGGGTGGCACCCTTGCCGGTGTGGCCGAAGTTCTTCAGCCAAAGGGCGTAAAAATCGGCCTCGCGGATCCGCTCGGCGCGGCGCTCTATTCCTTCTACACTGAAGGCGAGCTGAAATCTGAAGGGTCCTCCATTTCCGAAGGGATCGGTCAGGGCCGGATCACCAAGAACCTTGAAGGGTTCAAACCCGATCACAGCTATCAGATCCCGGACGCAGAGGCGCTGCCTTATGTGTTTGATCTGCTCCATGACGAAGGTCTGGTTTTGGGCGGGTCGTCGGCGATCAATATCGCGGGCGCTGTGCGTCTGGCCAAGGAAATGGGGCCGGGCCATACCATTGTGACCATCCTGTGTGACTATGGCACCCGCTATCAGTCCAAGCTGTTCAATCCGGAGTTCCTTCGCGAAAAAGGCCTGCCGGTTCCCGATTGGATGACCCACACTCCGGCGTCCATTCCGGGCGTGTTCGAGGACGTATAAATCACATGAAAAGCCCCAAGACAGATGGCGTATCTGTGCTGGGACACACCCTGAGGGCCGGCCTGTTTGGGCTGGCCCTTTGTGTGTCCGGCCCCTTTGCGGTGGCTCAGGAAACAGCCCCTGCGTCCGAGCCATTGCAGGCAGAACAGGCCGCAAGTGACGCGGAAGCCGCGCCCGGCAGTGCTCCGGTGGATGTGGACAGGCTGATGTCCCAACTGGCCGAAGACCCACGCCTTGCGTTTTTTAAGGATTGGCAGGCCACCGCGCGCCGGGCAGAAACGCTGATTGATGCCGCGCGGGCCTCGAATGCGGCCTTTGAAGCGCTGCGTCAGGAACTGGTGCAGTATCGCCAGCGCTTCCAGCTGGCGCGCAGCGAAAATGACGCGCGCATTGCCTCGCTGAATGCCCAGATCGAGGCGCTGGGGGCATCGCGTGATGGCGATGAACCTCTCACAATTACGGTCCTGCGCGGAGAGCTGCAGACGCAGCTGGATCAGCTGAAAGTGCCCCGCATTGTCGCGGAGCTGGCCCATAGCCGTGTTCAGGGGCTGATCGCTGAAATTGATCGGCTGGTGCGCGATCGTGCCACCCGGACGCTGCTGGAGCGCGGACCAAGCCCGCTGAACCCTGAATACTGGCCCGAGGCGCTGACGGATCTGAGTGACGCGTTTTTGGCCGTCGGCAAAGAAAGCACGGGCCGTCTGCAATCGCTGGCGGTGCAGCGCACATTGTGGAGCCGTGCGCCCGTTCTGGTTCTGCTGACCGGCATTGCGCTGGTGTTGCTGCTGCGGGGGCGTGCCTGGGCCCATTGGGCTGGGGCGCAGCTGCGTAAGCTCGGCGGTGAGGGGGCAGGCGTCTGGCGGTTTGTTGTTTCGCTGCTGCAGGTGCTGTTGCCCTATGTGGGCACGGTTCTTTTGGTGCGTGCGGTCAATCTGTCGGACATTGCCGGTCTGCGCGGGTCACTGCTTTTGGATGATGTCCCCATGTGGGTGTTCCTGCTGTATGCGGCCCATTGGCTAGGGGAACGTCTTGGGGTGTTCCAGATCCGGAATGAACTGGTGCCGGATGGCACCGAACGGGGCGGTCGTGTGGCATTGGCCACTTTGGCGACGCTGCTGGTGTTGCATATGCTGCTGGACCGGATTGCCGGGATCGAGAGCCTGGCCGAGGAGAGCTTTGTTGTTCTGGCATGGCCACTGATTTTGATCTCTGGGTTGGTTCTCTGGCAGTTTTTACGTCGCGCACGGCTGCGCAAGGCGGATGCCGCGGCCGCGCCGGACGCCGAAGAAGGGCTGGTTCCCGCAGCGGGCAATCGGGCACTGACACTGATGCGGCGTCTGGTTATGGGGCTGGCGCTGTTGGCGCCTGTGCTGGGGGCGTTGGGGTATGTGAATGCCGCGATGGGGGTGATCTATCCCACGGTTCTGACCGTTGGTGTGGTGCTGTTCCTGATGGTGGTGCAGCGCTTTGTCACCGAGATCTATGGCTGGCTGACACGCACAGGTCAGGCCGCACAGGACACGTTGTTTGCGGGGCTGGTTGGCATCATTCTGGTTCTGATGTCGCTCCCTGTGCTGGCGCTGATCTGGGGCGCACGGGTGGCGGATCTGACCGAGCTGTGGTCGCGGTTCCTGGAAGGGTTCACTCTGGGGGATACCCGGATTTCTCCGGCGGTGTTTCTGACCTTTGCGGTGATTTTTGCCGCCGGTTATGTGGTCACGCGCCTGGTGCAGGGCAGCCTGCGCAGCACGCTTCTGCCCAAGACCAAAATCGATCCCGGCGGGCAGAACGCCATTGTGGCGGGCACCGGGTATATCGGGATCTTCCTTGCGGCCTTGGTCGCCATCTCCATGGCGGGTTTGGACCTGTCGTCGCTGGCGATTGTTGCCGGTGCTTTGTCTGTGGGTATTGGTTTTGGCCTGCAGACCATCGTGTCGAACTTTGTCTCTGGCATTATCCTTCTGATCGAGCGGCCGATTTCAAA
Organism: Tritonibacter multivorans; assembly: GCF_001458415.1. GTDB lineage: Bacteria > Pseudomonadota > Alphaproteobacteria > Rhodobacterales > Rhodobacteraceae > Epibacterium > Epibacterium multivorans. The sequence continues at coordinate 73,488 of NZ_CYSD01000043.1, forward strand.
AGGCGACTGGATCGAGGTTGGTGGCCAGATGGGCTATGTGCGTGATATCTCCGTGCGCTCGACCCGGATTGAAACCTTTGACCGCACCGATGTGATTGTGCCGAACTCTGATCTGATCAGCGGCGCGGTGACAAACTACACCCGTGGTAATACGGTTGGGCGGGTCATCGTGCCGGTGGGCGTGGCCTATGGCACCGATCCGCGTCGCGTTGAGGCGATCTTGGGCGAGATTGCAAAAGCCCATCCAATGGTGCTGATGCGGCCTGCGCCCAGTGTGGTGTTCCAGGGCTTTGGAGCGGACAGCCTCGACTTTGAGATCCGCGCCATCCTGCGGGACGTGAACTGGGTTCTGTCGGTGAAATCGGACATGAATTTCGCCATTGCAAAACGGTTCGAGGAAGAGGGGATCGAAATTCCCTTTGCTCAGCGCGACATCTGGATCCGCAATGCTGAGGCTCTGCATGCGCCGAGCGCGTCAAGCAATACAGCAGGTGGTGCAGAAAACGAGGGCTAGCTGCCCCCGAACCATTTGTGAAACCTCGGCCGCGTGCTGCCTGATATCGGGCGGCGCGCGGTTCTTGTTTGAGCCTTCTAAACAGAGACTTAGTCCCATTTGGCAGGGGCGGATAAAAAGCGAATTTTTTGCTGTTTTCCCTCTTGCATTCCCTTTGGAAATACATCAGATATGCGCCTCACGGAGAGGTGGCCGAGTGGTCGAAGGCGCACGCCTGGAAAGTGTGTAGGCGGGAGACCGTCTCCAGGGTTCGAATCCCTGTCTCTCCGCCACTACCCCTTAAGTATCCTGAAAACATGTCAGTTTTGCTGCGACGACACGCTGTGTCCGCAGGTGCGATTTGGCGTTTCATTTCGTCCTTTTGCCGCGCTGAAGAGGCGGCAAGAAAAAATGCATATTTGGCATTTTCTTTGTGAATACCCCATTGCATTCCCCCGCAGAATACATCAGATATGCGCCTCACGGAGAGGTGGCCGAGTGGTCGAAGGCGCACGCCTGGAAAGTGTGTAGGCGGGAGACCGTCTCCAGGGTTCGAATCCCTGTCTCTCCGCCATTACCCCCTTAGATGATGTTTTTGATCCGCTGTCTCAGCGGTCTAACCTTGCGTTTCCGCGACAAAACAGCTGTGCAGCAGATCCAGCGCTGCCGTGATTTCATCTTCGTCAAACCCGCTGAACCCCAGCATCAACCCATTGCGCCCCTGTGCCTTGGCGCAGACCGCAGACAGGGGCGGGGTGCGCACGCCAAGACGCGCGGCTTTTGCCGCGATGTCGATGTCGTGGAAGGGTGGGTTCAGGTGAAACACCAGCTGCATGCCAGCCTGATGGTCTTGGAAATGCCCGAAGTCGGCAAAATCCTGACGCAGCCGGTCCAGAAGCAGCTTGCGTCGTTGGCCATAGATCCGCCGCACCCGACGCAGGTGCCGATAGAACGCACCTGAGCTGATGTAATCGGCAAGCGCCGCCTGTGGCATCAGGCTCGCTTTGGGGCGGAACCGGTCAAAGGTGTCGTGAAACTGCGGAACAAGCGGCTCTGGCAGAATGACATAGCCAAGGCGTAAGGTGTTTGAGAAGATCTTGGAGAAGCTGCCGACATAGATCGTGCGGCGTAGGTGGTCAAAACCGGCAAGTGCCGGTATGGGCCTTCCCGCATAGCGGAATTCGCTGTCGTAATCGTCTTCGACAATCCATCCGCCCCGGTCGTTGGCCCAGCGGATGAAGTCCAGCCGCCGGTTGGGCGACATAGACCCGCCAAGGGGGTATTGATGCGAGGGGGTCAGAACCACAAGGCTTGGGGTTTCGCCCCGCGCAGGCAGGCAAGCGCCCTGATCATCGACAGGCAGGTGAACCTTGGAAAGCCCCTGCGCCTGTGCAAAGGCCGAGGCAGGTAAATAGCCCGGATCCTCTAGCCCTATGGCGTCGCCGCGTTGGCTCAGCGTCCGCATGCACAGCTCCAGCGCATCAGAGGATCCCGCTGTGATCGCAATTTGGTCCGGCACAGCCGAAATGCCGCGCCATTCGGAGACATAGTCCGCAATAGCCCGCCGCAGCGCCAGATTTCCAAAGTCGGTGCCGCCGGTCAGCATCGACTCGGGCTGACTGCGGCAAACCTTTGCAACGGATTTGGCCCATTGCCGATGGGGAAACAGGCGCATGTCCGGTTGCCCGTATTCAAAGGGTTTTGGTGTGTTGGGCGCACGCGCAGGATCGGGTTTTGACGCGGCTTTGGGGGCGGCGGGCAGTTCGACCTCGCCCAAATCACATAGAAAATACCCCGAACCCACGCGGCTGCGCACATATCCTTCGGCGAGCAGCTGCTCATAAGCAGTAACCACGGTGGGACGAGACACCCCCAGCTGCGCGGCAAATTCGCGGCTTGCGGGCAGTTTGCTGCCTTCGGGCAAGTCCCCGGACACGGCCCGCGTTCGGATAAATGCGCAAATCTGTTCGAAAACAGGTGTCTTCGCAGACCGGTCAATTTCAAAAGCAAGCCAGGCGGTGTTTTTCATAGTCCTGTACAGTCAGGGCAGGGGCTGATCGCAGAGCAGGGTCGCATCCGCAACTTGGTGTCACATCTGCCGTACCATAGCCTGTGAAGGCGCGACCCGCATCCGGCGAATACCGGTTTCATCCGATCTTCGACCAGGTTCTTTTGAGCCTGCTTTTGGGCCTGTACTTGGGAGGGCGCGACCGGTCAGGATGGCGGCGGCGGGCCAAGCGCTTCGGTCGCCCAGATCGCCGCCTGTGTTCGGTTCTGAACCCCGATCTTGCGAAAACAGGTGCGCAGATGAACTTTGACCGTTGCCTCGCAGATCCCAAGATCATTGGCGATCGATTTATTGCTGGCGCCAAACATCAGACGTTGCAGGATTGTGCGCTCTCGCTGGGACAATTGGACGTCGTTCAGGCGGTGCTCGATGGGCTGTGCCGTGGGGGCGGCGGTCGGGATTTCCGCTGCCTGCTGACTATATGCGCCCGCGGCAGGGTTTGCGGCTGGCATTGCGGGGGCGGTGACTGCGGAGTCGTCGCTTAATGGAATTTCGGCGGCTCCGGGGGCAAAGGCGCGATAACCTGCCCCGACCACCCGCAACAGCGCCACCAGCGCGTCTGAAGGTTTGTTTTCCGGAAACACCGCATGGACCAATTGGGTCATGCGCGCTTCGGTTTGGGGGGTAAGGCTCTGATTTGTCACCAAAACGAGCGGTGATATTGGATTCTGAGCGCGAAACGTGTCAAGTTCCTCCACCATGCGCTCCTGATCTGCATTGCTGTAGAACAGGATCAGATCCTTGCCAGAGTTGGCCGGTTGACTGGCCAGAGCGTCAGGCTTTGCGCTGGTGCCCAAAGCGGCATCCAGGGCGGGTACGGGCAGATCGAGCAAGTTTTGAGCGCATTGGCTGACAGAAACATCTGCATCACGGCAGACGGCCAGAAACAACTCTCTGAGCAGCCGCGTTTCGGCTACGATTTGAACGGGCATTGTGCCTCTTCCTTTTTAAACACGCATTCGCCGCAAAAATCACACGTGGCGAATTTACCAAGTCTTCGGGTGAAAAAGTGACTCCTTCGGGTTTCGGTCTTTGGTGTCGTCAGGTTAAACGCCCAACATCCGCGACATACGCAGCGTTCACGCAGGGCTTGGGCCGAACCAGGCAGCCAAACAGGCAGTGCCAAGAAACATGGGGTTCAGCGGTTTCGGCAGTACAAATGCCGAAGGGCGTAAAAGTCCCGAACCAATTGATATGTTAATGACAGCAAACTCACCTGCCTGTCTTAATCATAGCGAATAAGGGTGGTTTAAGTAAGCCTTAAGTCTTCTGTTGATCTGAGCGGGGAGGGAGTGGATCGTATCGCAAGGTCGGCATTCGTCCATAGTGAATTGATTTTATTATTTTAAATCCACTTTTATCGCGGTTTTTTTGGAGTGTCTTGGTCTTCTGGGGTGTCCCATCTGCTCTGTTGAAAACGCGAAATGGATGTGCTTTGGGTGGGTGTGGAATCCTTAAGGTTGTGAAGAGTTCGAATCTCGGGAAAGACGTAATCCTTTCGGCCAGGCTGCGAAAAATGGCTGGGGAAAAGCGCTTCTGTGGCGGCTGAAACACCATCGCTTTTCGGACCGTAACAGCGCCACTGCGCGCCGGTTTGGCGATCGCTGCCGGGGCATCTTACCCTTTGGCGTACCACTTCAGTCCAATATGCGCCCCAGCATCGACGGTCTACGCTGGGGGTGTTGTTTGTTATGTGCCGGGGGGCAACGTATGCCTGTAGGTGGTTCTGCCGCGCGTTTTGCGGCTCAATTGAAGTGTTCAAATATTTTACAAAGACAGCTTTCACAGATTTCTTGGGAAGCTGTCGCAAAACTGGACGGAGACAAAGGGACAGCATTTCTGTGTACCGAACCGGTCTTTGATGCCCTTCATGGGGCAGAGGCGTTTAAGGTGTCCGACAATGATGCCCGTTGCTTGGTTCAAGATATTCACGCCATGGCCCACAGCTTTGGCACTTCGACGGCTGCAACGGCGGTGGCGGATAGGCTCTGCGCGATCAAAGTTGTCGACCCTTTCCCAAAAAGCGACGACCGTGCCGGATGGGTGGGCTATGACCTCTGTTTTGAAGGCGGTGCGCGCGACCGGCTTGTGTTGCGGCCCAAAGCCCATGTTCCGCAAGAAATGCTGCCTGTCTTGTTGCAGGCCATCTGGCCCGTCCTGCGCGAGGATCTTATGGCAGAAGAACAGGCCCGCGATCGCCCGCCAACAGAACAGGCCCTGCTGTGGACCATTGCCACCAAGACCGACAGTGCGGTGATGGTGCTGGACCTGAATGGTAAGCTTTTGGATTGCAACGAGGCCGGGCGCGAGTATCTGGACAGTGGCAAGTTGTTTCGCACCAATGCCAAGGGCCTTCTCCGCTGTAATCAAGACCTTGAAACGAGGTCGGTGAACGAGGCCATCCGGCGCTGTGTGGCGACAGATGGGACCGTTGCGCCGGGCGGCGACACAGAGCAGGCTGGGGTCACTGGGGACACTGGGGGGGGCACTGGCGCGACAGATGCCACCGAGGAATGCCTGCTGTTCCTGCGTGAACAGGATGGGGAGCAGGCCTTGCCTGTGAGTTTCACCCGTTATCAGGCCGCAGAGGGGGCAGAGCCGATGGTGGTCGTCATCCTGCCGCGGCAACCGCATCGCTCCCGTATTGAACTTGTGGCGCAGAAAATGGGTTTGTCCCCAACAGAGGCGCGGGTGGCCGCGCTTTTGCAGCTGGGTCTGACCAATCGCGAAGCGGCCTCGATTGCGGGGGTGAAGGAGCAGACCTTCAACACCTATGCAAAGCGCGTATTGTCCAAGATGAATGTTGGCTCGCGTTCGCAAGTGGCGCAGCGGCTCACCTGGCAGGCGGCTTGGGGCCGTATGGTCTGACCCCGGCGTAGCCTTGGCGCGCGGGTTATTTGTTAGTCAGTCCGTTGCCGCCTGCGGCAACACTGGCGCAGCTTGCGTGCGGTGCCGGAAGGAACTGCCGTGACGCGGTTACATTCTGCGGCTAGAAGGCGGTTAAACGGCCGGTGATGCAGTGAGGTAATCCTGTGTTTTCGGGCCGAACCAGTCCCGCCCAGGAGCCCATTGTATGACCCTTGATCTCAAAACTGAAAACGCGTTGATCCAGTTGGTGCGCGAGGCCGCCCAAGCGGAGATTATGCCGCGTTTCAGGAACCTGCCAGAGGCAGCGGTGAAAACAAAATCCTCTGAGATCGACATTGTAACCGAAGCTGACCTGCGGGCCGAAGCTTGGATTACTGCCGGGATCGACAGCATTCTGCCCGGCGCGCTGATTGTTGGCGAAGAGGCGGCCGCTGCGGACCCGTCTTGCGTGGATGGGCTGGCCGAGGCCGAGGTCGCAGTGATCATCGACCCGGTTGACGGCACCTGGAATTTTGCCAATGGCGTTGCGGCCTTTGGGGTCATTCTTGCGGTTTCCGTGCGGGGGCAGACAGTGTTTGGCCTGCTTTATGATCCGGTGCTGGATGACTGGGTGCTGGCCCGTCGCGGCGGTGGCACCTGGTTTGTGGCCAAAGACAAGGCGCCGCGGGCGCTGCAGGTTGCTGCGGAACGCAGCTATGCCGAGGCCTCGGGCTTTATCCCGCATTATCTCTTTTCAGCCGAAGAACAGGTCAAGCTGGCACCGGGTCTGATCTCGGCGCAGCGGGTCAGTGGTCTGTGCTGCTCGTGCCACGAGTTCCGCATGATGGCGATGGGCAATTGCGATTTCATCCAGACCCCAAAGATCAATCCATGGGATCACGCCGCAGGCGTGCTTGCGGTGGAAGAGGCCGGTGGCTTTGCTCAACTGGTCGATGGGCGCGCCTATGCGCCTGGGATCTGCGATGGCAAGCTGACCGTGACCACCGGTCCAACCTTGCACGCAGAAGTCATAAAAGCCTTCGGCCTTTGACCCCGACTTGGTGCGGGCACCCAACAAGGTCCTGAACATGGAACACAGGCGCGAGCTCCGGGCTTTCGATTCGGTGAAAGAGCGCCGTCGCCCCAAGGGCTGATAAACAGTGCAACACTGCCACGGGCATTGTTGCGGTCTGTTGATTGGTTGCGCAGGCGTTCGATCGGGCGGAACGGGGGTGAAAATCAGCTGTTCCTTTGGGAACATGCTGCAGGTTTCGTGAACCGCGAAACAGGGTTAGTCGCTTTATCTTTTGTTGTTAGTGAACTGTTATTGAACGTTAAAATTTCCACAATGGGCGGTGGGTCGTGTCCCGGTTCCCAGAAGGCTTTGCCACCAAAAGACGGTCCGGGGTGCGGGGTCTTCACAGTCTCCAGACCGGCGGAAATGTGCCTGAAATTGAACGCATCTTTCGAAATGCGACAGGTCGCTTTATCCCTAAGTCCGGGCACAGACGTCCGATTTTCAATGTTGGATTTCGCAATGACAAAGCGCGTTTCGCAAACCGGAAACTTGGACCAGCCCCATGCGCAGAGCGCCTCGATCCCCTCAACACCGTGTTTTACCCCCGGAACGCAGATCGCAACGCCACGTGGGCTGCGGTTGATTGAAAACCTGCGGATCGGCGACCCGGTGGTGACCCGTGACAATGGGATTCAGCACGTGCGATGGGCGGGGCTGCGCGGATTTGGGCCAGAGGATCTGGGCCGCGCGTCTCATCTGCAGCCCGTTTTGGTGCTGAAAAACAGCCTCGGCTCTGGCGTGCCGGAACGCGACATGCTGGTCAGCCCAAACCATCGTTTGCTGGTCAGCAATGACAAAGCGTTGGTTCACTTTGATGAACCAGAGGTGCTTGTCGCAGCAAAACACTTAACCGGGGTCAGAGGCGTGGATGCCGTTGAGACCACGGCAATCACCTATCTGCATCTGATGTTTGACCGCCACGAGGTTATTCTGGCCGATGGGGTCTGGACTGAAAGCTTCCAGCCCGAAGATGACACGCTTGCGGGGCTCGACAATGCCCGCCGCAGCGAAATTTTCGAGATTTTCCCGAAACTGCGGCTCTCTACAGGGCGTCACGACTTTGGCGCGGCGCGTCGGGTTCTGTCGATGCGCGAGGCGCTGAAAGTGGTGCAATAGGGCGCCGTGTCCAGCGCTAGCGCTGTGTCTTGCGCCATGCAGCCCAGGCCTCTGGCGTATCCAGATCAACCAGCGCGCGTTGGCCGGGCAGGGGACACAGATGCACGTCTTCGCGGCGCAGAAGGTCGCGAGCGCCCCTGTCACCTGTGAGTTGGCTCAATGCGTCAAAACAGCGGCGTGGAAACACAACCGGGTGCCCCGGGCGGTGGTCTTTGTCACAGGCGCGCAGAACCGGGCCGTCGGCGCCCTGAAACTGGGCTGTCAGGGTTTCGAAATCCGCTTGCGTCAGCTCTGGCATATCCGCTGGCAGGACCATTACACCCGCACAAGACGCGGGCAGCGAGGCCACGCCCGCCCGGATTGAGGCGCTCATCCCAAGGTCGCGATCCGGGACTGCAACACGGGACAGACGCCCCAGGTGGTCTTCGGCCTCAAGCGCCGACAGGACCCGGCTGCGCGGATGATCGAGGGCAGGCAGCGTGACCGTACACGCGCAGCCTGCGGTCAGGGCCTGGCGGGCCAAATGAACCAGAAGCGGCGCGCCAGCGATGGGCTCCAGCGTTTTGTCGCCGCCGCGCATGCGTGACGCGTGACCGGCGGCCAGAAGCAGAACTGTGATCTTGGGGTGTGTCATGGTCAGTGCATCAAACGCGAGCGTGGCGCTGGGGGCAAGGGCGGATGCCTCCGGCGGGGATATTTGGAAAAAGATGAAGTGAGGACCGTCCCGCGCAGCGGCAAACAGCGTGGGGCGCTGTTTGAGGTCCGAACGGGCGGAGCCCAGACCGTTCCGCGCAGCGACAAACAGCGTGGGGCGCTGTTTGAGGTCCGAACGGGCGGAGCCCAGACCGTCCCGCGCAGCGACAAACAGCGTGGGGCGTTTGCCTGGGCTGCCAGAAACCAGCGGCCCGGGCAAATTGGTTTAGCCGCGCATCCGTGCGCCATCTGCATCAAACAGCGGCGTGGTGATCAGGCGGGCCTTGTGCAGTTTGCCCAGGATCTCGATCTCAACCTCAAGGCCCGCGACCGCGCGGTCTGCGGGCACAAACCCCTGGGCGATGGATTTCTGGGCATAGTGGCTGTAGCCGCCAGAGGTGCAGAAGCCCACGACCGCGCCGTCGAGCCAGATCGGCTCATAGGCGACGACATCGGCATCATCAGCTTCGACCTCAAAGGCGCAGAGCTTGCGGGCGGTGCCTGCGTCCCGTTCGGCTTCGGCTGCGGAACGGCCAATGAAATCAACCTCTTTCTTGAAAGAGATAAACCGGTCCAGACCCGTCTCCGCCGCAGTATAATCGGGCGAGAACTCCGACAGCCAGGAGCCAAAGAACTTGTCCAGACGCAAGCTCATCATCGCGCGCATGCCAAAAGGCTTCATGCCGTGTTTTTGTCCCTCCGCCCAAAGTGCGTCCCAAAGGGCGCGCTGGCTGGGCAGGTCGCAGTAGATCTCATAGCCCAGATCACCGGTGTAGCTGACGCGCTGAACAATACAGTCGACCATGCCAATGGTCATGCGGCGCACGTCCATGAATTTCAGGTCCACCGGATCGCGGGTCACCGCTGCCAGCACCTCGCGCGCTTTGGGGCCTGCGATCTGGAAGCCGTTGACCTGATCCGAGACATTCTCGAGGCTGAGGCCTTCGTCCAGATGCTGCAGGAACCAGCGCATATGGTAGGCTTGCGCGCCGTAAGAGGCGGTCAGCTGGAAGTCATCTTCGGCCAGACAGGAAATGGTGAAATCGCCGATCAGGCGGCCCTTGGGCGACAGCATCGGGGTGAGGCTCAGGCGGCCCGGTTTCGGAATGCGGCCTGCCATGACCCGATCCAGCCACGCCCGCGCGCCTGCGCCTTTCAGGCGGTATTTGCCAAAGTTGTGGGTCTCGTTGATGCCAACGGCTTCGCGCACGGCTTTGACCTCGCGCGCGGTGGCGTCAAAGGCGTTGGAGCGGCGGAAGGACGGGGTTTCAAACCGGGGTTCGTCGCCTTCCGCGAAATAGTTGGCGACCTCCAGCCCATACTGATGGCCCCAGACCGCGCCCATGCTGTCAAAGATGTCGTACATCGGCGTGGTGCGGAAGGGACGCGCGGCGGGGAGTTCCTCGTTCGGGTAAGCGATGGAGAAGCGTTTTTGGTAGTTTTCGATCACCTTGGGGCGGGTGTAGCCCGGTGTGATCCAGTCGCCATAGCGCGCCACATCCATAGCTGAGGTGTCGCGTTCGCATTCCCCTTCGACCATCCATTGCGCCAGCATCAGGCCCACGCCGCCCCCTTGGGAGAAGCCTGCCATCACCGCGCAAGCCGACCAATAGTTCCGTACGCCCGGCACCGGGCCCACCAGCGGGTTGCCATCCGGGGCAAAGGTGAAGGGGCCGTGGATCACGGATTTCACGCCGCTTTCCGCCAGCGCGGGGAAGCGTTTATAGGCGAATTCAATACTGTCTTCGATCTTGTCAAAATCATCGGGCAGCAATTCGTGACCAAAGTCCCACGGCGTGCCATCGACGGCCCAGGGGCGGCAGGGCTGTTCGTAGAAACCGATGCACAGGCCTTTGCCTTCCTGACGCAGGTAGCTTTCGCCGGCCGGATCCATCACATGCGGGTGCTCGATGCCTTGGGACATCATTTCCTGGATCAGGGGCACCTCATCGGTGACAATGTATTGGTGCTCCATCGGGTGCAGGGGGAAGTAAATCCCCGCCATCGCGCCCACTTCGCGCGCCCAGAGACCACCTGCGTTGACCACATGTTCAGTGTGGATGCTGCCCTTGTCGGTGACCACATCCCAGGTGCCGTCGGGGCGCTGGTTGGTCTCGATCACCTTGGTGTGCGTTTCAATGGTTGCGCCGCCCATCCGCGCGGCCTTGGCATAGGCATGCGTTGTGCCAGAGGGGTCAAGGTGACCATCCAGCGGATCATAAAGCGCGCCAATAATGCCGTCGATATTGGTGACGGGGGCGATTTTCTTGATCTCTTCCGGGCCGACGATTTCGGTCTCAAGCCCCATAAAGCGGTGCTTGGCGCGCTCCGCTTTCAGCATGTCGAACCGCTCTTGGGTCTCTGCAAGGGTCACGCCGCCCACATGGTGCAGGCCACAGGACATGCCGGTGATCTCTTCCAGTTCCTTATAGAGCTTGATGGTATAGCCCTGAAGTGCTGCCATATTGGTGTCGCCATTGAGGGTGTGAAAGCCCCCGGCTGCGTGCCATGTGGACCCTGACGTCAGTTCAGAGCGTTCCAGCAGCATGACATCGGACCAGCCAAGCTTGGTCAGGTGGTAAAGCACAGAGCAGCCGACAACGCCGCCGCCGATCACGACCACACGGGTGGTGGTTTTCATGGGGGACCTCCTGGAATTTTTGGATCTTTGCTCTCTTCTTGCGGGACGCGCGGCAGGCGGTCCATCCCAAAAGCGACATCCCAGGCGACGTGTGTTGTCAGCTGCCGAGGTGGATCAGCTCCTTGGCGCGGGACATGAACAGCGCGTTTGCTTCACCGGACGCTTTGAGTGCCGCAAGCTCGGCGCTCACACGGGGAATGAGATGTGCGTGTTTGCGATGAATATAGTGATGCACGCTGGTGGTTTGCAGCACGACCGGTTCGGGCGAGATATTGCGAAATCCCCCCCTTTGGCTGGCAATCTGGCCCGAAATCTGCCCCATGATGACCGCGTCGACATCGCCGTTTTCCAAAGCCCTGAGCGCATGGGCGCGGGTGGGCATTGGCATCGCTTTGCGTGCGTATTGCCCCAGTCGTTTCGCAGAAACGATGCCGTCCAGATAGGCGATGGTATAGCGATGCAGGTCGTCGGGTTTCTCGATGCGAACCCAGCTGTTGCGACGTACAAAAGCTGCCGATTTCATATAGGCGACAGGCGGGTCCACCTGCAGCAGATCGGGATATTTTCGCGTCAGGCCGGAAATTCGCAATGTCTCACCTGCGAAATGGCCCATGCTCGACAATTGCAGCGACCGAAGACCGGGGGTTTCAACAAATCGCACGGGAAGGTCGAGGCGCCTATAAACCTCGCTCAGGACGTCTTCCGTGATGCAGCCCAATAGGGCGCCGCGCGTGCGGGAAAACACAAGGGTTTGTGGCGGAAACGGTAAGGGGCCGCTGAGGTCAGAGCAAAGTGACGGAAGCGCCTCAGTATCGGCAAAAGCCGATGTGCCAATGCAAAGCGCACCAGCTGAAAACATGAAATTTCGGCGCGAAAAATTCAAGTGTCACCACAAGTTAGTCAACTTACAATGTGGCGAACCGTCCCCCCTCGCGTCAATAATTAACTTCTTCCTTCCTACGTTTTTGGAGGGTGCTGCGGTTATTCTGGAGGTATTTTTGTCGGTTTCCGGCCATGCGATGCTGGGCGTTGCGAAACGGCAGCAAAACACCAAGAAGAGAAGCCTTAAGATTGGGCGTCCACCACAGGACGTGCGGCCAAGCCGTCCTCGGCCGACCCACTGTCACAGGCAAGATGCCAAAAGACCCAATCTCTGCGGGGCGCGCCCGCGCTGACCGGTTGGAAAGACGCGAAACGGCGGCCCCAGAAGGACCGCCAAACTGTTCGGTTGCGCGGCGCGATCAGGTTAATCCAGCGGTCGAATACGCAGACCCGTAATGCGGTTGCCTTCGCGGGTGGTGACTTCGAACCGGAAGCCGTGGAAGGAAAACACCTGACCTGTGGTCGGGATCATCTGCGCCTCGTGGATCACCAGACCGGCCACGGTATTGGCCTCTTCGTCGGGCAGGTTCCACTCCATCGCGCGGTTGAGATCCCGGATGGTCGTGGCGCCTTCGACCAGATAGTTGCCGTCCGGCTGTTTCTTGGCAAAGGTCTGCTCTGCGGGGTCAAACTCGTCGGTGATTTCGCCAACGATTTCTTCCAGAATATCCTCGAGCGTGATCAGCCCCTGCAGCGCGCCGTATTCATCTACCACCAAGGCAAAATGACTGCGCTGGCGCAGGAACTGGCGCATCTGATCATCCAGCGTGGTGGTTTCCGGGATGAAATAGGGCGGTTGGCAGACCTCGGTGATATTGAACTCTTTCAACGCGCTGGCGTCACCTTCGGCACCGCCGATGGCCGCATAGATATGGCGCAGCAGGTTCTTGGCGTGGACCACACCAATGATGTTTTCCGGCTCATCGCGGTAGACGGGCAAGCGGGTGTGCGGCGAGGTCAGACATTGTTCGACGATCGCTTGCGGATCGCCATTGGCGTCAATCATCTCGATATTCGAACGGTGCAGCATGATCTCTTCGACGAAGCGTTCCGCCAGATCCAGCGCGCCAAGGATTCGGTCGCGGTCTTCTTTTTCGACCACCCCTTCCGAATGGCCGATCTGCAGCGCACCGGCGATTTCTTCACGGACCGCCATAATATGGCTGTCGGGGTCGATCTGCACACCAAAGATGCGCAGCACAAGGCGCACAAAGAACCGCACGGCAGAAACAACCGGCGCCAGCACGGTGACCAGAAACCCAATGATCGGGGCCACAGCGGCGGCGGCTTTTTCCGCGTTGGAGATCGCATAGGTCTTTGGCAGGACCTCGGCAAAGACCAGAACCAAAAGGGTCATCACCAGCGTCGCCAGCGCCACGCCGCTTTCGCCAAAGGCGCGGGTGAACAGGGATGTGGCAAGCGAGGCTGCAAGAATGTTCACCAGGTTATTGCCCAACAGCACCGAGCCAATCAGCCGTTCGCTGTCTTCGGTTACCTTGAGGGCCCGCACGGCCCCGCGCGAGCCTTTGTCGGCCTGGCTGCGCAGCTTCCCGCGGGAGGCGGCAGTCAATGCGGTTTCAGACCCGGAAAAGAACCCCGACAGCACCAAAAGAAGCCCGATGCCCCCAGCGGTAAGCCAGAAAGCGCTGTCCAACACATTTGCGGTCGTGTCCATGAAGTGTCCGTCTTAAGTTCTGTTCAGGAAAATGGTTGCTTTGGTTATGGGGGGCAGCGCCCCTCCAATCAAGAGCGCGCGCTCAAAAGACCCTGCGATTGAAGCGCTTTACTGTGGGTCTTCGTCGCCCGCACCCTTTGCCAGCGGGTGGTGCTGATGCACCAGTTCCGCAAGCCGGGTTTCCAGCACATGGGTATAGATTTCGGTGGTGGCAATATCCGCATGGCCCAACAGGGTCTGGATGCTGCGCAGATCGGCGCCATTGGCCAGCAGATGCGTGGCAAAGGCATGGCGCAGCGTATGGGGCGACACCTGTGCGGGGGAAATCCCTGCTGTCGCGGCAAAATCCTTGACCAGAAGAAAGAAGCGGTTGCGGGTCAGATGGCCCGACTTGCCATGCGAGGGAAACAGAAATTTCGAGGGTCTGTCGCCTTTGGCTTCGCGCTTTTCTTCGACGTCGTCCCGATGGACAAGCCAATCCGACAGCGCCGCGCGGGCGGGGGGCGACAGGGGCACCATACGTTCCTTGCTGCCCTTGCCCATGACCATCAGCATGCGTGGATCACCGCGTGTGGCGGAAACCGGCAACGAAACCAGCTCGCTCACCCGCATCCCTGTGGCATAGAGAAGCTCGATCAGGCAGGCATTGCGCAGCCGGTCCCCAGCATTGCGCCCGGTTTCGCGCGCCGCCGCAAGCAACCGGTCCACGTCTTCTTCACTGAGCGTTTTGGGTAGGGATTTGGCCCGGCCCGGTCCCTTGATCTGCATTGCCGGATTGTCCGTGCGCCAGCCCTCTTCAAAGGCAAACCGATACAGCTGTTTGAGCGCCGACAGTCTGCGCGCGCGGGTCGCCCGGCTGAGCCCTTCGGCATCACAGGAAATCAAGTAGCTTTCCAGATCATCGCGAGTGGCCGCCGCAAAATCGAGCCCCCGATGGGTGGCCCATTGCGCCGCGTCTTTCAGGTCGCGCCCATAAGCCAAAAGCGTATTCTGTGCGGCGCCAAGCTCTGCGGCTTGCGCTTCGAGAAAGGTGGAAATCCACAGGTCGGTTGTGGCGGGGGGATGCGCCATCTCAGCGGTCCTCGAGCAGCAAGAGCTGAAGGGCGGCACGGCGCGCCGTGTCCTCGAGCCCGATCAGGCGCAGGGCGGCAATGGATTGTGTCAGCGCCGACAGATTGCCTTCGGAACCATGCGCAAAGCTCTCCATGGTGATCAGGATGGCCTCACCCAGTCGGTTCTCCGACAGCAGCAGCCCCTGCGCCATCGGCAATTCTACAGCGTCGGAAAATCCGCGAGCAATGGCAGCGGCTTGCTGAGAGGGGGCTTGATCGGCATCGGGAACACCTTGCGCAACTGCGCTGAGGAAAGCCCCATCTTTTGCGCCCTCGGGCGCGCGGGCAACCTCATACCCTGCGGACAGCAATTGCAGTTTCCAGGACAGAAGTGCCGCGTCTCCGGTCAGCGGCAGTTTGGCAAGAGCTGGGGCAAAAAGATCCGCCATTGCCAGCTCCAGCCCGGCATCGCGCGCGGCGGTCCACAGGGCGGGCAGGGCGCGGGCCACAGGGTCCGTCTTGCCACTGGCCGCAGTATTGCGCAGGGCGCTGTCCAGCGCCTGCACGGCTGCGACACGATCCCAGATGCCACCAGACGCCGCAGGGCGGCGTTGCGTAAACAAACCCAGCAACAAATTCGGGTTCATGGCTCCGCTGCGGGTCAGCCGTTCGGCGGCCTCCAGCTGGGCTTTCCATCCCGCAATATCGCGCAGGTCCGCATGGGCATAGGCACGGGGCAGGGCGGTTGTGGGGTGCGGTTCGCCAATGGCCTCATAAAGCCGCAGTGCCAGCGGGTCCGGGCGCTGTGGCGGCGGCAGACGGGTTGCTTCGTCCTCATAGAATTCTGGATTGACAAACCGGTCCAGAAGCTCCCGTTCGGTGTCGTCAAAAACACCAAGGGCCAGACCACTCTCCAAGATCAGCGACGCCGTGGGCCAGTCGCCCCGGCGTACCGCACAGTAAATACGCGCCCGATAATCCCGGTCCAGATAGGGCCGGGCGGTCAGCATGGCGCAGCTGCGGCTTTCCTCTCCGGTTAGCAAAGTGGCCTCGAACCAACGTTTAAACCGCTCCGGAGTCTTGCCGGGGCCCGCCTCCTGAACCAGCGCCAGGGCTGGGTCCACAGCGCCAATGTCCATCAGCCGGTCAAGACGGGCCAGCAGGATCTTGTCACCGGCCTGCGGCGCGGGGCGTGCGTCTGTCAGCAGGAGGGTCAGCAGCAGCGACTGCATCGCGGGCAGCCCCCGCGCAGGTGTCTGGCGCAACCGCGTGGCAAGCAGATCCGGCGGGCTGTTCTGCCACAGGTCAATCGGCAGACCGGTGACTGCGCTGGACACAAGTCCCAGCGGTGGCAGTTGCTGTTCCAGGGGCGTGACAGTGACCGACGGCCCCTGGCCGTTTTCAGTCACCGGAGGTTCCAGCAAGACGGTTGGTGGGATCACATTCGCGGGCGCAGCAGGCTCTTTCAGCCACTCGATCGCGCTCATCGGTTGGTCCACAGGCTGCGGTTGCTCCGCTGGCTGGGCATCGACGCCGACCGGGACAGCGCCAAGGGCACAGCCCAGCACGGCAGCGCCGGTCGTCGCCCGGCCAAACCCCGCCAGCCTGCGCCGGCCCAAAGGGCTAGTCCGCATTGAGCACCAGAGGCTTGCGCATCTCGGCGGTGGGGGCGGAGAAATCCGCGCCGAACCACGGGCCGACATAGGCATAGCCGACAAGCCCGATCGCCCCGAGAACGATGAGATAGACCAAGTATTTGACCAAACGCGCCATGGGTTGTGTCCTGCCTGCTTCTTTCTGTCTTTTCGTCGTTTATATATGGCCTTTTCCGCAATATCACGTCATTCACAGAAGAATGAGCGAAAAAGATCTAGACACTGGCGCTTTGGCAGAAAGCCGCGCGCAGGCAGCGCCTTCCGAGGCCGGTTTGGAACAGGGCGGTAACCCTCCGGGAACCCTGAAGAAAACCGTCGTTATGGTCGGCATGATGGGGGCAGGAAAAACCGCTGTAGGCCGCGCTTTGGCTGCGCGCCTTGGGGTGCCTTTCCTCGACAGCGATCACGAGATCGAAACAGCCGCCAATATGACCATCCCCGAAATCTTTGCCCGCGACGGCGAAGCCTTCTTTCGGGAAAAGGAACATCAGGTGATTTCGCGTCTTCTGGAAGAAGAATGCGGAATCCTGTCCACGGGCGGCGGCGCCTTTCTGGCCGAACGCAACCGTGCAGCGATTTCCAAGGCTGGCGTGGCTGTGTGCCTGAAGGCCGACCTCGGGGTGCTGTGGAAACGTGTGAAAGGGCGCGACACCCGGCCTTTGCTGCAGACCGATGACCCCTATCAGACCCTGTCCGAGATCTATGCCGCGCGCGTGCCGATTTATGAACAGGCCGAGATCAAAGTGCCCTCGGATGGCGAAACAACAATCGAAGTGATGGTGGATCGCGTGCTCGAGGCACTGGCGACCCGCCCGGACGTTTTGGAGACGACGTAATGGAACGTGTGGTGCATGTGCCCCTGGATGATCGGGCTTATGATGTGGTGATCGGCCCCGGATTGCTGGCCACCGCAGGCGCGCGGATCGCGCCGCTGCTGCGCCGCAAGAAAGTGGCGGTTCTGACGGATGAAACCGTGGCAGAGATTCACCTCGACACCCTGCGCGCAGGCTTGGCCGCCGAAGGGATCGAGATGGATGCGTTGGCGCTTCCGCCGGGGGAAAGCACCAAAGGCTGGCCGCAGTTCACCCGCGCGGTGGAATGGCTGCTGGAACAGAAAGTCGAACGCAATGACGTGGTTGTCGCCTTTGGCGGCGGCGTGATTGGGGACCTTGCGGGCTTTGCCGCATCCGTTCTGCGTCGTGGTGTGCGGTTTGTGCAGATCCCGACCTCGTTGCTGGCGCAGGTTGACAGTTCCGTGGGCGGTAAAACTGGCATCAATGCCCCGCAGGGAAAGAACCTGATCGGAGCGTTTCACCAGCCCTCGCTGGTGCTGGCGGATACCGAGGTGCTGGGCACGCTCACCGCCCGGGATTTCCTGGCGGGTTATGGCGAGGTGGTGAAATACGGCCTGCTGGGGGACGCGGCGTTCTTTGACTGGCTCGAAGAGCAAGGCCCGAAGCTGGCGGCTGGCGACATGGAGGCCCGGGTAGAGGCCGTGACCCGTTCGGTGCAGATGAAGGCCGATATCGTCGTGCGCGACGAGACAGAGCAGGGCGACCGCGCGCTGCTGAACCTTGGTCATACCTTCTGCCACGCGCTGGAAGCGGCGACCGGCTATAGCGATCGTCTGCTGCACGGTGAGGGCGTGGCCATTGGCTGTGCGCTGGCCTTTGAACTGTCTGCGCGCATGGGGCTGTGCTCTCAGGAAGACCCAAGCCGGGTGCGTGCGCATCTCAAGGCGATGGGCATGAAAACCGATGTCAAAGACATCCCCGGTGATCTTCCGGACGCCAACGGCCTGCTGGAGCTGATGGGGCAGGACAAAAAGGTGGTGGATGGCCAGCTGCGGTTTATCCTCGCCCGTGGGATCGGGTCAGCCTTTGTAACCGCAGAAGTCCCCCGCGACAAAGTTCTGGGCGTGCTGGAAGACGCGCTGGCCTAAGCCCCGATCAATAAATGGCAAAACACCCGCCGGGCAGGGCCGCGGCGGGTGTTTTTTGTTTTTGCTCAGAAATTTGCCTTAGGCGGCGTAGGCCGAATTGTGCTGCTCCAGCTTGTCATCAGCGTCGCTGCCGAGCTGGAATGCGGCAATTAGCGCGGTCAGCTGTGTTGCCAGACCATACAGCGACTGCGAGGCTGCGGCGGTTTCTTCGACCATTGCCACATTGTGCTGGGTCATGCCCTCCATCTCGCCAACGGCGCTGTTGACGTCCGACAGCTGTGCGGACTGATTGCCCAGAGCCTGCGAAATGCCCTGGATCAGCTCGCTTACGTCGCGCACCTGACCGGAAACCTTGGTCATGGCATCGCCTGCAGAGTTCGCCAGCTCAGAGCCGCGTTTCACTTCGCCTGCGCTGCGGCTGGTCAGCTCGTCAATCTGGGCCACCGCCGCAGAGGTCCGCTGCGCCAGCGACTGCACTTCGCCTGCGACCACGGCGAAACCACGGCCTGCTTCACCAGCACGGGCGGCTTCCACACCAGCGTTCAACGCCAGAAGGTTGGTCTGGAAGGCGATTTCTTCGATCACTTTGGCAATCTGGGAAATCTCCTTCGAGGAGGTCTCGATCGCGGTCATGGCCTTGGTGGTTTGGACGACCACTTCGGAACATTGCTCCACCTCGCTGAGCGTCTGCGACGACAGCCCTTCGGCCTCTGACGCGTGGTTTGCCGAAGAGCGCACGCTTTCGGTGATCTCGCGCAAAGCCGAGGTCGAACGCTCCAACGCATTGGCCTGAGATTCGGTGCGGTTGGACAGATCGCCCACATTGGCCGAGATCGACATCGCGCCTTCGCTGACAGACAGACCGGTTTCGCGTACCACCTGCATCGCCCCGTCCAGTTCGTTGGCAAGGGAGTTGAAGTCGAGACGCAGGGACTGGAAGCGTTCCGGGAAGTGTTCATGAATGCGGAAGGTCAGCGCTTTGCTTTGCAGCTGGGTCAGACCCGTGCCGATTTGCGCTTGCACAAAGGCTTGCTCTTCAGCGTTCTGGGCCAGTTCCTGATCCGCTGTGCGTTTTTCAATCGCATGCCCTCGCAGGGTTTCTGCCTCGCGGGCAATACGGCCGATTTCATCCTTGCGGGTCTGACCGGGCACAGCGCGGTCCAGCTTGTTCTGGCCAATTTCTTCCAGCGCTTCGGTCAGGTTGCGCAGGCCGCCAACCATGTCTTTGATCAGCTGCGCCGAGATGTAGAAGATCACCAGCATCAGCACACCAAAGCCGACAGATGCCGTCCACAGCGCGTTGCGGTTTGCCATGTCAAACGCGGTGTAGTCAGCGCTGAGGTTGGCAACGATCTTCTCTTCGACTTTTTTGATGCTGATAATCTTTTTGGTTGCCAGCTCGAACCACGCGCCTGGCTCCATGACAGGCACATTTTCGCCTTTCAGAACCGCATCGCGGATGGTCTGAAACTCCTGATAAACATCTGACTTCACGTGATCTTTATAAAGCGCATAGCTTTCGGCAGTGGTCAGCTCGTGGAACACGCGCAGGCGCTCTTTGGCCTGATTGGTCGACAGGGCAAGACGCACCATATTCGGCGTCGACCACCCTTCGGTAAAGCCAATGGCCCCCGCCGCGCGCTGGATGCCGTAGGCATCTTTTGCCATCTGGAAATAGGTCAGCGCCATGGAACGTTCCGCCAGAACGGTGTCTGGGATCAGAATTTCCAGCGCCAGCGCCGTTTCCAGAAGGTGCATGTTCAGCGCGGTGTAGAACCCAACGGCCTCATTTGGCGACATCGCACGTGCATTG
The DNA here is from genome assembly GCF_001458415.1 of Tritonibacter multivorans. Lineage (GTDB taxonomy): Bacteria > Pseudomonadota > Alphaproteobacteria > Rhodobacterales > Rhodobacteraceae > Epibacterium > Epibacterium multivorans. The sequence continues at coordinate 93,443 of NZ_CYSD01000043.1, forward strand.
ACCTGTTCGCGGATCGCATGCACCGCTTCCAATTCGTGATGGGCTGCCTGCACAAACTCGATCGAGGTGCCATGCAGTGCGTCAAGGTCAATCAGGTCGAAGATTTCCAGCATATGGACGGATTTTGCATCGACCGTTTCGCGCTGCTTTACCAGCTTGTCAGGAATTGTTGTGGCATCAGAGGCGAGGAAGCCCGCTGTCACGCCGCGCTCGACCTGAATTTCATGTACCAGACTGCCAACCGTCAGCATGACGTCCTGGGTCAGTTCGGTGTCAAAACTCGCGCGCTTAGCAAGTGTGTAAATCTGGAAGCCCGCAATTGCGGTCAGGAAGGCCAGAGGAATCGCCACCAGCAAGAGAACCTTGCTGCGGATCGTTGTATTTCGGAAGGCACGTTGAAGCATTTTGGCTCACCCGGTACTCGTTGCAAATCCCGAGCACTTTGTGGGTAGACTTACTAATTTTCTCTTGCCCTTACGGTGGTTTTTCTGAGGGAAACACCTGAATTTGGCCGATAATACAATAAATTAGGGGCGACCAAGCGGTCGCCCCGGCAATTTAGGGTAGAGTATGTGTTTCTCATGGCCTTGCGCTGGCTTTGCGCATTGCCCGGAAATTTCGCGCTCTACAGCGGGCAATTTTGCCTTAGAACGGGATCTCGTCGTCGTCGATATTGGAGGAAGGTGCCCCCTGACCGCCGCCGAAGCCGCCGCCCTGATTGCCACCACCATAGCCGCCGCCTTGGTTGCCGCCGCCATAGCCGCCACCTTGGCTGCCACCGCCATAGTCAGCACCGCCCTGGCCGCCACCAAAGCCGCCGCCACCGCCGCCTTCACCGCGACCATCCAGCATGGTCAGGGTGGAGCCAAAGCCCTGCAACACAACTTCGGTGCTGTAACGGTCGGCACCGGACTGGTCCTGCCACTTGCGGGTCTGCAGCTGACCTTCGATGTAAACCTTGGAGCCTTTGCGCAGGAACTGCTCGCAGACACGCACCAGGCCTTCGCTGAAAACGGCAACAGAGTGCCATTCGGTTTTCTCGCGACGCTCGCCGGTGTTGCGGTCTTTCCAGGTTTCGGAGGTTGCAATGCGCAGGTTGCACACTTTGCCGCCATTGCCGAAGGTGCGGACCTCGGGGTCGCGGCCGAGGTTGCCGATGAGCATTACTTTGTTCAGTGAACCGGCCATGGGATCGGTGTCCTTTGTCTCTTGTCTTGTTGTCTGGTCTTGGCTGGGCAGTTCCAGCATCCGCTTTGGGGTGGAGCATTCTCCGAATCCCGTGCGGCCTGACGCCCACCCTAAACGCCGCAGCGCATTGAGGAAAGGGCAGGCAGGTCATTGCCAGCCTTCCTTTAGGGCGGGATACGCGCGACCGCTAGGGGGCTTTTCGTCAGAGATTAAATTTCTATATACTGAGGTGGATTGTGACGAGGAAGGGTGAGGGACCTGGGGCCTCATGAAGTGTGTTTGGATGCGTTTTTCCGTGGTCGGGCTTGCCGCTCGGTTTGGGATCGTTGGACTGTGCAGCGCCATTGCGGCGCCGACAGTGCAGGCGGACCCGCTTTTTCAGAACGGCAACAGTCGCAAGCTGTTTGCTGAGAAAACCCGTTTTTTGGACAAACGTGCAGCGACGCAGTATCGCGATTCTGAACGTCTGCGCCCGGAACGCTTCCTGCCCGAAGCCGCGCCGCGCTATGCCGGCACTTACAGAGGGCAGTATCTGGACCTCGCCCGGCAGGCGGCGCGCCAATATGGTATTCCCGAAGACCTATTCCTGCGCCTGATCCAGCAAGAGAGCAATTGGAACCCGCAGGCGAAATCGCACAAAGGGGCGCTGGGGCTGGCACAACTGATGCCGCAAACCGCAAAGAGCCTTGGCGTGAACCCGCATGTGCCCACAGAAAACCTGAGCGGCGGGGCAAAATACCTGGCCCAGCAATACCGCACCTTTGGCTCTTGGCGTCTGGCGCTTGCGGCCTATAACGCAGGTCCGCAGGCCGTGCGCAAATACGGTGGTATCCCCCCCTACAAAGAGACCCGCAATTACGTCCGTAAAATCCTCGGAAGCTAGGGCTGGGTCCGCCGCGTTAACCATATGCCCCCAATCCTTCGTTAACCGGTCATTAATCTGCCTTAATCAGAGGTGAATTTGACCGCGTGGTAGGGACTGAATTCGGGGGCTGGTGATGGGACATAGCACAATGACACAGCGCATGGATCGTCTGGCTTGGACGCCAGAGCAGGGGCCAAGCGCGGCACTTGTGGATCATATTCTGCAAGGTCAAGGCGCGCGCCCTGTGGTGCGTCTTGGTCTGAAATCGACCTTTGTGGTGTCTGGTCTTGGGGTGCTGAGCGGGCTGGGTGCGGGCCTTGCGCTGAAGTCCCAGATGGCCAGCGGTCTGGACGGTGCTGCGCTTCTGTTCAGCCCGGTTGGGCTTTATGCCTGCCTGATGTGTCTGACCGCGGCTGGAGCAGCGATGTCTGGCAAACTGCCGCGCCTGCGGGAATTTTCCTTCCTCAGCGCGGTGGCGATTGCGGCCACATTAATGAGCTAAAACAACAGGTTTCCAGTGGGTGGGACTGCGGGAACGCGCGCTCGGGTCACATAGGCCCGGGCGCAGTGATTTGGCATTTAAGAAGAAAAAGATGATATTTTTGCGGTTCTCTTAAGGGCTGGTTCACCAATTTCGCTCAATTCTGGCTTCGAGCTAGTCAGAAAGGCGAGACATATGCAGGTAGAACACAGCCATAATCTCGAGCAGCCCAGCGGCATTCCCGCAGCATTCTATGAAGACGTGGATGCGATGATCGCTGCCGGTGAATACTCCAATGCCCTTGAAAAAATGCTGCCCCAGGTTCAGGAAGCCACCATTGAAGTGGGTCTTCTGGAACGCAGCGCCGATTGCTTCTTTCACATCCGCGATATGCAGAATGCAATCGACGTGATGAAATACGCGGTCGATAAATGGCCGGATCAAGCCAGCAGCTGGGGGCGTCTGGGCCTGATGCTGCAGACCGTTGGCGACCTGAAAGGCGCAAGCGCGGCGTTTGAAAAGGTTCTGGAAATCGAACCGAACTCTGTCCCGGCGCTTTGCGCGCTGAACGGGATTGAAACCTTCAGCATCAAAAGCGCCTATGCATCGCGCCTCGAGGCGCTGGGGCGTCGCAGCGATCTGGATGTGCAGCTGCGGGTGCTGATCTTCAACGCGCTCGGCCAGATCTGCCACGCCGCAGGCCATCCCGAACTGGCACTGGCAATGTTTGACCAGTCCAAAAAGCTGAGCGGCGGCACCTTTGTGTCCGAGATTTTTGCTGACATGGTCGCAGAGCAGGAAACCTATTTTAAGCCGGTCACCATCGAACCGGGCACCGATGCGGCAGATGAGCTGAACATGGTGTTTGTCGGCGGCATGCCGGGGGCGGGATGTTCGCTGGTCGAACGGATCCTGGCGGCGCATAAGGATGTGACCTCTATCGGTGAAAATAGCGCTTTGTCAAAGACATATGGCGCGATGCGCATGCATCTTGCCCGCACCGATCGCGGGGCCGGTCACTGGGAAGCGATGAACTCCCTCACCGAGGAAGAGATCGAAATCTTCCGTCAGTTCTACTTCGAACGTGCACTTGGCGGTCAGAAGATGACCACCACGACACTGGTGGATGCCCGCCCGATGGGTGTGTTCGAATTTGCGCTGGCGCAGAAACTGTTCCCGAACGCCCGCTTTATCTGCCTGACCCGCAACCGCATGGATACGGTTCTGGCAAACCTCGCCAATGTCTTTGTCGGCGGCAATGCCTATGCAACAGAGCCGAGCGCGCTGGCCGAGATGATGGGTTTTGTGGCGCGCTCTGCGCTCGATTACAAAACCAAGATGGGCGACCAGATGCGTGTTCAGTCTTTTGAGGCGCTGGTGCAGACTCCGGAAAACCAGATCCCGGCCATGCTGGAACAGGTTGGCCTTGGCTTTGATGCATCCTGCATGACCCCGCCAATGCTGGCCGCGATGGAGCCGCTGCAAAACGGCCTCGGCAAGGAAGAGCTGTCGCCTGCGCTGGTTGGGCAATGGGAAGACTACAAAGAGGCGATCGGCCCAGTTGTCGCTGCGATGGATGAAGCGTCGCAAGCCGCTTGGAAATCGCTGAAAGACGCAGCCATCTCCGAGACCTGATTTCGTCGATAACAACAGGCCGAATTGAAACCGGTCGAGCAGAGCGCGCAGTGCACCAGCCGGTGCCTGCGCCTTTTTGTGTTTGGTCCCGATTTCGCCGGTCTGGGCAAGGGGCAAGACAAGCGCCGCAGACACTGCGCAGCCGGACAAAGAAAAACACCCCGGCCCACAGGCCGAGGTGTTGTGTAAAGCGATTTTCCTTTTGAGGGAAAAGCTTATTCGGCAGCGATCTTGATCACCGGGGTCATCGATTCCATGACATCATCGCCCAGGTGACATTTGATCTGGTGGCCACCTTCCAGGGTTTTGATCGGCGGAACTTCTTTTTCGCACAGTCCCCCGGCAACCTTGTCCTTCCAGCGGCAGCGCGTCTGGAACGGGCAGCCGGTTGGCGGGTTCATGGCCGAAGGAATATCGCCTTCGAGAACGATGTGCTCTTTCTCGATCGAGGTGTCGGCAATCGGCACCGCGGACAGAAGTGCTTCGGTATAGGGGTGATAGGGCGGGGAGAACACCTGTTCGGTGTCGCCCAGTTCCACCACGTGACCAAGGTACATGACCATCACGCGATCCGACAGGTAACGCACGATCGACAGGTCGTGACTGATGAACAGCAACGTGGTCTTCTCGTTGCGCTGAATTTCCATCAGCAGATCGGTCACAGCTGCCTGCACCGACACGTCAAGTGCCGACACCGGTTCGTCGGCCACCACAATGCGTGCATCACCAGCAAAGGCGCGTGCAATACCCACACGCTGTTTCTGACCACCGGACAGCTGACGCGGCATGCGGTCGGCAAAGGCGCGCGGCAGTTTCACCAGATCCAGAAGCTCCAGCATCCGCTGTTTGCGCTCTGCGTCCGAATTGCCAATGTCAAAGATCTCCAGCGCCCGGATGATCTGACGGCCCACGGTCATCGAGGGGTTCAGCGTGTCGAACGGGTTCTGGAACACCATCTGCACGTCGGCAATGGTGCCCGCATCCCGGTCGTTGATGCCAATTTTTTCGATGTTGCGGTTGTCGAGCAGGATCTGACCGTCGGTGGCGGTCTCCAGACCCATCAGAACCTTCGCAAAGGTCGACTTACCACAGCCGGATTCCCCTACAATCGCAAGGGTCTCGGACTCGCGGGCTTCAAAGCTGAGCGTCTCGTTGGCTTTGACAACTTTCTTGTCACCGCCGCCGAACAGGGCGTTGGCCGCAACCTCATAGTATTTTTTGAGGTTGTCCATTTTCAGAACGACCTTGCCCGGTTCGTTCTTTTCTTTCTGCTCGCCAACTTCCATCGGCGCGTCCCAGTCGATTTCCGCGAACTTCAGACAACGGGTCGCGTGACGGTCATTGCCGGGCACGTCTTCCATTGGAATGTCCTGCGCGTCACAGCGGCCGGCCTCGAAGTAATCGCAGCGCGGGCCAAAGTTACAGCCGTTCGGGCGTTCGTGGGGCAGGGGGAAGTTGCCGGGGATCGCACGCAGGGGGCGCGCGTTCTTGTCGGCACCCGGCAGCGGGATCGAACGGAACAGCGCCTGCGTATAGGGGTGCTGCATTTCGTCAAAGACATCTTTGATCGAGCCGCGCTCTACCGCCTCACCGGAATACATCACACACAGACGGTCACAGGTTTCCAGAACCAGACCCAGGTTGTGCGAAATGAACAGCATGGAGGTGCCGTATTTTTTGCCCAGATCTTTGACCAGCTCGACCACGGCGGCCTCAACGGTCACGTCCAGCGCAGTGGTCGGTTCGTCGAGGATCAGCAGCGAAGGTTTGGACATCAGCGCCATCGCAATCACGATCCGTTGCTGCTGACCACCGGACAGCTGGTGCGGGAAGCTGTCCAGCATGCGTTTGGGGTCGGGCAGTTTCACATCGGTGACCACCTCAAGCGCGCGTTTATACGCTTCTTCCGAGGAGACACCTTCGTGGATCATCGGCACTTCCATCAGCTGTTTGCCGATTTTCATCGCCGGGTTCAGCGATGCCATCGGCTCCTGATAGATCATCGCGATCTCATTGCCGCGCACGTCCCGCAGCTCTTCGGCGGACATATCCGCCAGATCGCGGCCTTTGAACTTGATCGAACCGCCAACAACGCGGCCGTTCTTGCCAAGGTCCTGCATCACGCCAAGCGCAACAGTGGATTTACCGCAGCCGGACTCGCCCACAAGGCCCACGGCCTCGCCGGGCATAACCGAGACGGAAAAATCCATCACAGCGGGGATTTCGCGAAGGCGGGTAAAGAAGGAAATGGACAGCTTGTCGATCTCAAGGATCGGGCCATCGTAGTCTTCAAGTTTGCTCATTTTGTTCTCCCTGGAAGGGCAGGAGAGCGGTGGCTCTGCGTCTGCCCCTGTTTTTCTGGGGTGAATTATGGGGCGGGGGCCGTGGCCCCCGCCAGAAGGGGCTTAGTCTTTCAGACTTTCTTCGCGCAGGCCGTCAGCCAGCAGGTTCAGACCCAGCACAAGGCTCATCAGGGCGAACGCAGGCGGCAGGGCCGGGTGCAGGTAGATCGACAGCAGTTTACGGCCATCATTGATCGTGGACCCCCAATCCGGGCTTTCCGGCGGCAGGCCAAGGCCAAAGAAACCAAGGGTGCCGAGCAGGATGATGGTGTAGCCAATGCGCAGGCAGAAATCGACGATCAGCGGACCACGCACGTTGGGCAGGATTTCCCAAAGCATGATGTACCAGGTGCTTTCACCACGGGTCTGCGCCGCTGCCACATAGTCGCGGGTCTTAATGTCGAGCGCGAGGCCACGGACAATCCGGAACACGGTGGGCGAGTTCACAAAGACCACGGACACAAACACCACCAGAACACCGCCGGGGATGTCGAAGAAGTCGAGCGGCCAGAAGTCGATCTTGGAGTCGGCACTGTTGATCAGCGACATGTACAGCAGGAACAGCGGCACCAGTACGATGGCGAGATAGGTCATGTTCTTCGACGGCTGTGTCTTGAAGCGGGAGTGCAGAAGCACCGCGCAGAAGATCAGCGGGAAGGAGAACAGCACAACAGCCATATACTGCGGCAGGCCGGTGTCGACGATCTCGGGAGTGACCAGCAGGTAGAACAGCAGGATAACCGGGAACGCCAGGATCAAGTTTGCGAGGAACGACAGGAACGTGTCCAGACGGCCACCGTAGTACCCGGCCGGCAGACCCAGCGTGATACCAACCATAAAGGCAAACAGGGTTGCCAGCGGCGCGTATTTCAGAACCTCGGTCGAACCTTTGACCATGCGCGAGAACACGTCACGGGCTAGGTTGTCACCGCCCAGCAGATACCAGTGATAATCGCCATCCTCAGCGCTGCGAAGCGGTGTGCCGGGGACTTTGTTCTTCATGCCGGAAACTTGGCTCAGCGCGTCGTGGGTTGCGATCATGTCCATCGCCGCAAAGATCGCGGTGAAAACCCAGAACATCACAATGCCAAAGCCGATCATGCCGATGGGGCTGTCAAACAGCTTACCATACAGGCCAAGCTTGCGCTTAAAGACGATCGACAGGGCAAACATCGCAACCAGTGCAATCCACACCGGGGTGAACTGTTGCGTCATGCCGCCGATGATGCCGGCATTGGTGCCCATGGCCAGACCCAGAAGGATATAAGCCAAGAGCACGGCTGCGGTGGCCAGGAAGGACAGGCGAACGCCCATACCAACCATAGCGGTGGGGTTTCCGGCCAGCGTGATGGTGCCATCGGCGCCGGTCACGGGGCGGGCACCTGCGGTAAACAGGCTGGTGACGACCCATGCGGCAACGGTGATGGCCAGCAGGCCAACGGTCACCATCAGGATCGGATTAAGAAAGGCGGCGGACCCAGTCCAGGTCAAAGCTTCCATGTCAGGTCTCCTGCCTTAAGAAATGCGAATGCGCGGGTTGAGGAAGACATAGCCAATGTCAGAGATCAGCTGGGTGAGCAGAACCACAACCACAGAGACCACGGAGATGGCGAGCAGGAGCTCGATGTCGTTATTGCCGGCAGCTTCCACGAGCGCCCAGCCGAAGCCTTTGTAGTTGAACAGCGATTCAACAATCACAACACCGTTCAGAAGCCATGGAATTTGCAGCAGAATAACCGTGAACGGGGCGATCAGCGCATTGCGCAGCGCGTGTTTGATCACGATGTTGGGGAAGCTCACACCCTTCAGACGGGCGGTCCGGATGTATTGTGCGGTCATCACCTCGGTCATCGATGCACGGGTCATACGGGCAATATAGCCCATGCCATAAAGGGCAATGGTCAGAACCGGCAGGAAGAAGTTCTCAAAGGTCGGGTTTTCCATCGCCGAGGTCGCGGTGCCTTTGAACCATTTCAGACCGACGGTCGAAGAGGTGAAAATCGCGATGAAGATAACGCCCGACACATATTCCGGTGTCGCGGTGGTGGCGATAGAGACGGTGGACAGAGAACGGTCCAGAACCGATCCTTCGCGCATCCCCGCAAGGATGCCGATAATCAGTGCTGAGGGAACCATCAGGATCAGAACCCACATCATCAGGAAACCAGTGTTTCCGAGGCGGGTTTCAATGATGGAGCCGACGTCTTTTTTGAAACGCGTGGAGTAGCCCCAATCCCCCTGCAGGATACCACAGAACTGCGGTGCTTCGGCGGCTTGTTCAGCGGTTGCAAAACCGGTGATGCAGCGGCCTTTGATGCCTTCTTCGGTCTCAAGGGTCCAACCCGGCAGCACACCAAGCCATTGGCCGTATTTCACCGGCGTTGGTTGGGCATAGCCGTTGCCGGCGAGCCAGCTTGCGACGGCCTCATCGGACATACGGAAGTTGCCTTGCGTTTTGGCAAGCTTCTCAAGGTTCGGGTAGAGGTTCGTCAAGACGAAGACGATGAATGTTAGACATAGAGCTGTGAGTAGCATCACAGCTGATCGGCGAAGTATGAAAAGTCCCATGTGGTCCTCTGCTGACTGGCGGTCGGCTGGCCGTTAGTGAACGTGCTGGCGCATTTTTTGCACCGGAAGTCAGGCCATTATTGTTATTTTATTATTGTAAACCCATAAATGACGCCCCCGCGTGGTGCGGAGGCGTCACATCATTGCTTGTTTGCGACTTAGGCTTTCCAGCCCCAAGCGTATTGGTGGTGCTCGAAGGACGCGTGCATTTCGGCGCCGACGATGCCGTCACGCATGTGGCGGAACAACGAACGCCAATAGGGTTGGATGGTCACGCCTTCATCTTGAATGAGGGCTTCCATCTTCGCCATCACTTCGCGGCGCTTGTCTGCGTCTGCGATAGCCAGTGCTTCGTCGAGCAGGGCGTCAAATTCAGCGTTTTCCCAGCCGAATTCGTTCCAAGCTTCGCCGGAACGATATGCCAGCGCGTGGATCTGAACGCCCAGCGGACGCGGGTTCCAGTTGGTGGAGCTGAACGGGTATTTGGTCCAGTCGTTCCAGAAGGTGGAACCCGGCAGAACGGTCCGCTTCACTTTGAAGCCCGCGTCGCGCAGCTGGGCTGCAACGGCGTCGGTGGTGTTCTTGCGCCAGTCGTCGTCAATGGAGTGGATTTCGTGCTCGAAGTCGAGCATGCCTGCTTCTTCCATCAGCGCCTTGGCTGCGGCCGGGTCATACTTCTGCTTGGGCAGTTCAGCATACTCCGGGTGCGCCGGGCCAACGTGGTGGTTTTCGGCAACCTGACCACGGTTGCTGTAGCCAAGCTCGAGGCAGATTTCGTTGTTGACGGCCATCTGGATCGCTTGACGCACGCGTTTGTCGGCGTAGGGCTTCTTGCCGTCAACTTCTGCCAGCTGGTTCGGACGCACAACGAGGGTCGCCATGGTCACAACTTCGGACTTGGCGTAGCCGAGGCTGTCCATCACGTCGATGAATTCACCAACGGATTCGTTCAGCATGTCGACTTCTTCAGATTCCAGAGCGGAAAGCCAAGAGGCCGGATCGGTGCCAAAGTCGATATATTCAATGCGGTCCAGAGCGGCGGCGCCGAACACTTCGTCGCCCCACCAGGTGTGGTTCTCCGCACGTTCCAGAACACATTTGGACCCCACTTCCAGCTCTACGATAGAGTAGGGGCCGGTGCCGATGTTCTGCAGGAAGTCGTTGGTCTGGAAGGAAGAGTGCACCATCTGCGCGGGGTAGTCTGCCATGCCCGGGATCAGGGAGATGTCGGACTTCGGCAGTTTCAGAACAACGGTGTGGCTGTCGGCTGCGGTGATTGCGCCTTCGATAGCCTGACCGGTTTCCTGATCAACAAGAGAGCTGAAACGACCGGCCATGGAGTTGCCTTCCATGCCTTTGTCACACCAGCCTTTGATATTGCGCACAACATCGTCAGCGGTGAAGTCATCGCCGTTCTGCCACTTTACGCCTTTGCGGACGTTCAGGGTGTATTCGGTGGCGTCGTCATTGATGCTCCAGCTTTCCAGCAGCATCGGGGTGATAGAGCCGTCGTTGTTGTACTGGACCAGATATTCCATGGTGCCGCGGGTTTGGTTGCCCAGCTGGGACCAGTCAAAGGTGCGCGGATCCTTGAGGCCGAACACTTCCATCTGAACGCGAACGGTGCCGCCTTTTTGTTTGTGGCCGTGCCCGTCCGCTTTTGCCGGGGCGCTGAGGCCGATCATGCCGTACGCGGCAGTTGCGGTCAGGCCAAGGGCAGTGGCACGGGTTAGAAATTCGCGACGGGACAGCTTGCCTGCTTTGTATTCTGCGGCATGCATCTCCGCAGCCCAGTGTTTCTGAGCTTCAGTTTTTTGGGTGGACATCGTCTTCTCCCTGATTATTGACCTTGTGGGTTATAAGCCACGTTTTTTCCGAAAGGATCAACCGCAGGGTCCGCCTTTCGGGATTTTTTGTTTCGTGGCCAAACCGCCGTGGCCGCTATTCGGCAATAGTTGTGCCTGTACGTCAATGCGCACTCTCGCCACCTGAGGGTCTGTTTGCGACATCAACCCTGTCGTTGACGGGATTCTTAAAAACAATACCGTCAGGGCGTCAGATTTTCGCCTGAAAGTGTCGGATTTATTTCATTGACACCGCACGCACAAGGCGAGCTTCGCTCTGCAAAACACAGAAAACGCAAGAATTTCTGCCCAAAAAACAAGCTTGATTTGGTTTTCTTAATTTTCTGCCGTCTGTGAGGTTTTGCGCAGCTGGCTTGGGGTGGTGCCTGTGTGTTGCGAAATGAAGCGCGTGAAGTAGGCCGGGCTGCCAAACCCAAGGTCCTGTGCAATCTCGCGCATGGGGCGGTTGCTGGCGCTCAGAAATTTGCGGGCTGCGTGCAATTGCCGTTCAGTCAGCAATGTTGCGGCCGTTTTTCCGGTTTCTGCTTTGCACACCCGCGTTAGATGGGTGGGGGTGACGTCCAGCGCGCTGGCGTGTTCGCCCATGTTCTGCTGGCAGGCTTCAAGGGTGACCAGACGCTGGCAGAATGCGCGGCTCAGCCGCTTGCCGGCGGCTTTGTCCGTCGTTTGGGCACGGCGATCCATTTGTCGGCGCAAGGTGATGCCGATCAGGTCTGTATAGCTGCGCAGGCCCCGATCCGAATGGTCATCGCCGCGCTGCTGTTCGCGCAGGGCGGCCTCAAACAGCGCGTTTATTTGCGCCTGTTCCTGCATGTCCGAAACGCGCAGCGCGCAGGGTGTTTCAGGCAGCGCGCAGGGCACGGTTTCTGGCACGCGCAGCACCTGACCAATACATTGACGCCCAAGTTCCAGCGCAAAAAGATGCCGTGCGGGAATATGCAGAACCGTGTGCGGCCCAAAGCCTTTCTGCGCGCCGTCCAGCAGCACCCGTCCTTGGCCGCGGGTGATCCAGAAAACCAGATGGCAGTCTCGCGCATGTGCAAGTTCCAACTGCCAACTGCCCTTGGCCATCAGGCTCAGGGCGGGAACGATGTCCAGGACTTCTGTGGTCTTCGGATCATATGGCATTGGCACAACAAGAGGTTTTGTGGAAACACGTCCGCAGACTGCCTCTAGGAATTTGATTCGCGCAAACCTTAACCTTCGCGAGGCGTAAAATTTGCGCAATTGCTGGCCGATAGTCGCTAAGTTCCCGCAGTTTTTAAGGAAAACGCGTCAAGGTGTGGCTTTTAACCAGTCTTTCATACGTCGCCTGAACCAGGTTCTTTGCCGTTTGGCATATTGACGTGTCGCAATTGCTGCATTCTCGGTTGCGTCGTCAAGGCTGCAGGTCCCGTCTAGGTGGTCCATGAGCTCGGGCACGCCAATGGCCTTGCACGACGGCAGGGCGGGGTCATAGCGGTCCTGCATCGCCCGCACTTCCTCCAGCGCGCCGAGCTCTAGCATTTTTGAAAACCGCAGACGAATGCGGGCTTCGAGCCACGCTTTGTCGTTTTCCATCACAATGGGGGTGCAGTCGGCCTTGGCCAATGTTGGGGGGGGCGTGTCATCCTGCCAATCCGCCAGCGGACGGCCGGTGGCGCGCAGCACCTCCCAGGCGCGTTGAACACGGGCGCGGTTCAGCGTGTCAATGCGCCCCAAGGTGCGGTCGTCCAGCCCTTTTCGCAATTGGTCCAGCGTCAGTGTGTCGGCCTCAGCCCGCACCTCGGGCGGGGTTGCGGGAATATCAGCCATGCCTTCTGTGAGGGTCAGAAAATACAGCCCCGTGCCACCGACAATAATGGGCCGTTCGCCCCCGGTCAGCAGCGGCTTCACCTCGCGCAGCCAATGGCCAGCGGAATAGGCCGCATCATAGGGCTGGTGGCCATACAAAAGATGCGGCGCCCGGGATTCTTCATCAGGGCTGGGGCGGGCGGTGATGACGCGCCAGCAGTCAAAAACCTGACTGGCATCTGCGTTCACAATCACGCCGCCCTGTGCTTCGGCAATGGCCAGCGCCAGCGAAGATTTGCCCGATGCGGTGGGTCCGGCAATCAGCACCGGTTTGTCATCGGGAATTTTTGTAATGTCGAACAAGGTCTTGCGCCGCCTTTATCCATCCCAAAGCCGCCGAAAAGGACGCCGGGGAAATTTGTTCCCGATTTCCGCCTTTTGGCGGATTGATCCCGGGAGCATTTTGCTTCATTTTGCGCCGAAATTAACCCCGACATAGACCGGAGCGCAATATGCCCCAAGATACCGACCTGACGGACGCCCAACCGGCGACGACCTATAATCGTGTCATGCTGAAAATCTCGGGCGAGGCCCTTATGGGGCCGCAGGGCTTTGGCCTGCACCCGCCGACCGTGCGTCGCATCGCCGAAGAGGTGAAATCGGTTCATGATCTCGGTGTCGAGATCTGCATGGTGATCGGGGGCGGCAATATCTTCCGCGGCCTGTCCGGCTCTGCCCAGGGGATGGAGCGCACCACCGCGGATTACATGGGGATGCTCGCAACCGTCATGAACGCGCTGGCGATGCAGTCCGCGCTGGAAGATCTGGGTGTCTTTACCCGCGTGATCTCGGCCATTCCGATGGATCAGGTTTGCGAACCCTACATCCGCCGCCGCGCCGTCCGTCACCTTGAGAAAAAGCGGGTCTGTATCTTTGCCGCAGGCACCGGCAACCCCTATTTCACCACCGACACCGCTGCGACCCTGCGCGCCAATGAGATGAGCTGCGAAGCGATCTTCATGGGCAAGAACGGCGTCGATGGCATTTACGACAAAGACCCCAAAGAGCACGCAGATGCGGTGCGCTATGACAATGTGACCTATGACGACGTGCTGGCAAAACGCCTGAAGGTCATGGATGCCTCGGCCATTGCGCTGGCACGGGACAACAAATTGCCACTGATCGTCTTTGCACTGGATGACGAAGGTGGCTTCCGTGGCATTCTGGCAGGCAAGGGCACCTATACCAAGGTGCAGGACTAACGCCTTCGCACTGCGAATTTGGCACAGAAAGGGCAGCCTTTGGACGGGCTGCCCTTTGTATTTGGGGTGATTTTTTCACTTCGGCGAATTGTGCGCAATCGCACGCCTCTTTAGTCTGTTTCCCGACAGAGGTCGCTATACAACGCGTGGTCAATGGCTTAAGAGCCTGTCCCAGACCACTCCAATCAATGGGAGAGAGCAGAATGTCTGAAGAATTTGAACTCGACACCGATGATCTGAAACGCCGCATGGATGGCGCAATGGCAAACCTGAAGACCGAATTCGGCAGTCTTCGGACCGGCCGCGCGTCGGGCTCCATGCTGGAGCCGGTGATGGTTGAAGCCTATGGCTCCATGACCCCGATCAACCAGGTTGGCACCGTCAACGTGCCCGAGCCCCGCATGGTCACCATCAACGTGTGGGACAAGGGTCTTGTCGGCAAAGTTGAAAAAGCCATCCGCGAAAGCGGCCTGGGCATCAACCCGCAGCTCAACGGCACCATCATTATGCTGCCGATCCCCGAGCTGAACGAGGAACGCCGCCGCGAGCTGGGCAAAGTGGCCGGCCAATACGCCGAAAGCGCCCGGGTTTCGATCCGGAATGTGCGCCGCGATGGCATGGATCAGATCAAGAAAGCCAAGAACGACGGCATGTCTGAAGACGACCAAAAACTTTGGGAAGCTGAGGTGCAGGAAATGACCGATGCGATGATCAAAGCTGTCGATGACGCGCTTGAAGTCAAGCAAGAAGAAATCATGCAGGTCTGATCTGCAGCGATGAAAACGGATACCGATATTGGGGACACCCGTCCGGCTGAAGGCGTGGAACGGGGCCCGCGCCATGTGGCGATCATTATGGATGGCAATGGCCGTTGGGCGCAGGCGCGGGGACGACCGCGTTTGTTTGGTCACCACGCCGGCGCACGCCGCGTGCGTGAAGTTGTGGAATGCTGCCCCAGTCTCGGTATCCGCTACCTCACGATCTTTGCGTTCTCCACCGAAAATTGGAAACGCACACAGGTCGAGGTGGCAGGGCTGATGAGCCTGTTCCGCCGCTACATCTCCAAAGAGATGAAAGCCCTGGCGGCCCAGAACGTGCGCGTCCGGTTTATTGGCGACCGTGTGCGGCTGGATAAAAAGCTGATTGCCCTTATGGATGCGCTGGAACGCGAAACCGAAGGCAACGAAGGCACGCAGCTGACCATCGCGCTGAACTATGGCGGCCGGGACGAGGTGGCGCGCGCCACCAAACGTCTGGCGCGCGATGTGGCGGATGGCAAGCTGGACCCGGCCGATGTGGACGAAGAAACGCTGCCCAAATACCTCGACACCTGCGTGCTGCCGGATCCGGATTTGGTGGTGCGCACCAGCGGCGAAGCGCGGATTTCCAACTTCCTGCTGTGGCAGTCTGCCTATTCGGAATATGAATTCATCGACACGCTTTGGCCGGATTTTACCGCCGAAGAGCTGGCCGCGCTGTGCCGGAGCTTTGGTGCGCGGGACCGCCGCTTTGGGGCGGTGAAAACATGAGCGCGGCGAAAAAGGGCGGCCGCTGGGCCGATCTGGGTCCACGCACCCTGTCCGCGGCCGTTTTGCTGGCCTTTGGGGGCAGTTCCATCCATCTGGGTGGCGTGGCTTTTGCCAGCTTTGTGTCGATTGCCACCGGGGCGGTGTTCTGGGAACTCCTGCGCATGTTCCGCAAGGATCAGGACATGGCGCCGCTGACTGCGGGCGGGCTTGCAGCGCTTGCGGTGTTTGTTGCTGCGCTGGTGCCGCTGTGGCTGGCGCCTGTGGTTCTGGCGGCCCCTCTGGCCTATGGCTATTCGGTTTTGCGGGGCGACCACCGCCTTTTTGCAGCCTATGGGGCCTGGGTGCTGTTGGGCGGCTTTGGCCTTGTCTGGTTGCGTGATGAATATTGGGCAGGATGGACCTGGTGGGTCATCTTTGCCGTGGTCGCAACAGATGTGGCGGGCTATTTCGTTGGCAAATACGTCGGCGGTCGCAAATTCTGGCCTGCGGTCAGCCCGAACAAAACCTGGTCGGGCACATCGGGGGGCTGGGCGGCTGCGGCCTTTATGGGGCTGCTGTTTGTGCTGCTGATCGGCATGCCGCCGGACATCATCTGGATTTCGGTCTTCGTGGCGATGTTCAGCCAGGCCGGAGACATGGCCGAAAGCGCGCTGAAACGGCGTATGGGCGTGAAGGATTCCAGCCAGTTGATCCCCGGCCACGGCGGTGTGTTTGACCGCTTTGATGGCATTCTTGGGGCAGGGGCTCTGGCCTTCCTTGTGGCCATCACCTGGGGGTGAACGCGGATCAGCGTCGCCTCTTAAAGGATTGGAAATGAAAAAGATCTCCATCTTCGGGGCCACTGGCTCCATCGGGCAGAACACCATCGATCTGATCCGTCGTGCGCCCGAAGACTATGATATTGTTGCGCTCAGCGGCGGGCGCAATATTGCGCGGCTGGCCGCAGATGCCCGTGACCTGCGCGCACAAGTGGCCGTGACAGCCTATCCCGAATTGCTGGACGATCTGCGCGCAGCACTTGCAGGCAGCGATGTTGAGGCCGCAGCAGGCCCGCAGGCGATTGCGGAGGCGGCAAACCGTCCGGCTGATTGGGTGATGTCGGCCATTGTGGGCGCAGCGGGTCTGGTGCCGGGGCTTCAGGCACTGAAGCAGGGGGCGACGCTGGCGCTCGCCAACAAAGAATCCCTGGTCTGTGCCGGCGATCTTCTGATGACCACAGCGCGGGCGCATAACGCGCGCATCCTGCCGGTGGACAGCGAACATTCCGCGATCTTTCAGGCCCTCATCGGCGAAGATATATCCGAGGTCGAGCGGATCATTATCACCGCCTCTGGCGGGGCGTTCCGCGATTGGCCGCTTGAAGATCTGCGCGACGCCACGGTTGCGCAGGCCTCGTCCCATCCCAATTGGGACATGGGGCAGCGCATTACCATCGACAGTGCGTCGATGTTCAATAAGGCCCTTGAGGTCATTGAAGCCAAAGAGTTTTTTGGTGTCTCTCCCGACCAAATCGAAGTGTTGGTTCATCCGCAGTCAATTGTGCATGCGCTGGTCGGCTTTCGCGATGGCGCCTTGATGTCGCATCTTGGCGCGCCTGACATGCGCCACGCCATTGGCTATGCGCTGCATTGGCCCAAGCGGCGCGACCTGCCGGTCGACCGGCTGGATCTGGCGGCGCTGGGTCAGCTGAGTTTTGTGGCGCCCGATCCTGCCCGCTACCCCGCGCTGGGGCTGGCTTGGGATGTGATGAACCGGGGCGGATTGGCTGGCGCGGTGTTCAACGGGGCAAAAGAACGCGCGCTGGATCATTTTATCGCGGGACGCATTGGCTTCCTTGATATGGCGCGCGTGGTAGAGCAGGCTCTGACCAGCGCAGACAGGCAGGCGGGGCTTCTGGATCAGGACATGACCCTTGAAACCGTGCTGGATGCGGACCATTTGGCCCGTCAGGAAACAGATCGCATTGTTGCGGCCGGCGTCGTGTGACGCGCCAGTCGAGGCACAAATTGAACAGCTAAACGCAGGTAGACCATTGGACGTAGCAGCTCTTATTCCGCAATTCGGCGGTCTCGCCTTTACCATCATCGCCTTTATCGGGGCCATCTCGGTCATCGTCGCGGTGCATGAATACGGCCACTATATCGTCGGCCGCTGGAGCGGGATTTTCCCCGAGGTCTTCTCACTGGGCTTTGGGCCGGTGTTGTGGAGCCGCATGGACAAGCGGGGCACCCGTTGGCAGATCGCGGCCATTCCCATGGGCGGCTTTGTGAAGTTTCTGGGCGATGCCGATGCGGCATCCGGCAAAGATATCGCGGCGATGGAGGCGGCAGAGGAAGATCCGGAGCGCCTGCGCAAAACCATGCATGGTGCGCCGCTTTGGGCGCGCGCGGCAACCGTTGCGGCAGGACCTGTGTTCAACTTTGTGCTGTCCGCGTTTATCTTTGCAGGTCTTTTCCTGTGGCAAGGTAAGCCTGTCGACGAAATGATTGTGGGGTCCCTCAAGCCGGTGCCCGGCGTGGAAAATGGCCTTGCGGTTGGCGATGAAATCCTCAGCGTGGGCGGTGTCGCGTTGCCCGCGCGCGAGGACCGGACCGCCTGGCAGGCGTTTGAAGCAACCCTGCCGGATGAAACCGTCCTGACCTATGTGGTCGATCGCGATGGGCAACAGCAGGAAGTGCGCGGCCCGCATTTCCGCCCGGCCTATGTGTCCCTGGTGACGCCGCGTGGGGCGGCTGACGATGTGGGCATGGCGCCGGGGGATTTCATCACCCATGTGGACGGCGCGCCGATTGCATCCTTTGATGCGCTGCGCGAAGCCGTTGTGGCCTCTGAAGGGCGTCCGCTGTTGCTGGATGTGCTGCGCGATGGGGAACCGCTCGAATTTGCGCTGACCGCGCGCCGCACGGATCTTCCGACCGCCGATGGTGGCTTTGAAACGCGCTGGCTGGTGGGGCTGCAAGGTGGGCTGATGTTTGACATCGCAACCGAGCCGATGTCGCCGTGGCGCGCGCTGAGCCTTGGCGCCAATAGCGTTTGGGCCACGATCGAAGGCACGTTCTCGGGCATTTCGCACATGATCACCGGCAAGATCAGCACCTGCAATATTTCCGGCCCCATTGGCATTGCCGAAACCTCGGGTTCGCTCGCGGGGCAAAGCCTGATGGATTACATCGGTCTGATTGCAGCGCTGTCGACGGCCATTGGCCTGATCAACCTGTTCCCGGTTCCGGTGCTGGATGGGGGCCACCTGATGTTCTTTGCCTATGAGGCGGTGACCGGGCGTCAGCCGAACCAGAAAGTCATGCAGGCGCTGATGATGCTGGGCGTAGCTATGGTGCTGTCGCTGATGGTCTTCTCCATTGGGAACGACCTTTTCTGCTAAGGTTGTTAACCAATTTTCAATAAAATGGCGGTGGGCGCGGTGCTGCGCCCATTTCCTGCCACAAAGTTTTTCTATTGCTCGCTTCGGTGAAGAATGACGCGCGCCCTGCGCAAAGGGCGTTAGCACCGAGGGGAAAACAATGGATATCTTGCGGCAATCCTATCAGGGCGCATCGGTTCTGTTCTGGCTGAACCTGGATCGGTTCCTGACAGTTCTGACCACGGCCAGCGCGCTTCTGGCGGGCGGGGCGCTGGCGTTGATGATGTTCTCTTTTGCCTGAATTGGGCGGCCTTTGAGACGGCAATCCAGCCGCGAAATAGGGCCCGGCTGATCGGCTGATCCTCCTGATGAAACCTTCGCTTCCCGCGTTGTTTCGCAGCGGTGTCGCTTGCTTTTGACAAGCGACTGTAAACCCGCTACGCAGTTCCCAAGTGTAAAAAAATTTGGGAACGACGGATGGTCCGGGGGAAACAGGGCACGCCTTCCAAAGCAGGGCAACGCTTTTCTATTAAATCTTACTCCACAATTTTGAACCGCACTGCGTCAGCGCTGGCTATGGTGGTGGCTTTGGGCCTCGCACCGCTGTCAGTGGAGGCGCAGTCCTATCGGTTCACGGATGTGAAAGTTGAAGGCAACCAGCGCATCCAGAGCTCTACGATTGTGGCTTACACAGGGCTGGAACGCGGGCAGGCCATCGATGGCGGCGAACTGAACGACGCCTACCGCGCGGTGTTTGACAGCGGCCTGTTCGAAACTGTCGAACTGGTGCCACAGGGCAATACGCTGGTGATCAAGGTCGTCGAGTTTCCCACCATCAGCCGCATCAATTTTGAGGGCAACCGCCGCTTGAAAGATGATGCGTTGGCCGAGGTCATCCAATCTGCACCGCGCCGCGTCTTTAGTGCCGCGCAAGCGGAGCAGGACGCCGCCAATATCGCTGAGGTCTATCGCGCGCAGGGGCGTTTGGCGTCTACCGTGACACCGCGCATTATCCGTCGCAGCGACAACCGCGTGGATCTGGTGTTCGAGATTGCCGAAGGGGACACCATCGAGGTCGAACGGATCTCTTTTGTCGGCAACAAAGCATATTCGGATCGCCGCCTGCGCCGGGTGCTCGAGACCAAGCAGGCCAATATCCTGCGCACCTTCATCAACAAAGACACGCTGATCGACGACCGTCTGCAGTTCGACCGTCAGGTGCTGCGCGATTTCTACCTGTCGCGCGGCTATGTGGACTTCCGCATCAATGGCGTGAATGCCGAGGTGACACAGGAACGCGATGCTGTGTTCCTGGTGATGGATGTGACCGAGGGCCAGAAGTTTGAGTTTGGCGACATTTCGGTGTCCAGCGAAATCGCCGATGCCGATCCGGATGAGTTCCAAGCCGAGTTGCGCCTGAAACCGGGCATTGTCTACTCTCCGCTGGCGATCGAGAACGCGATCACGACGCTGGAACAGCTTGCTGTGCGCAAGGGCATCGACTTCCTGCGGGTGGAGCCGCGGGTGACGCGCGATGACCGCAACCTGCGTCTGAATGTGGACTTCGCCCTGGTGCGCGGACCGCGCATTTTTGTGGAACGCATCGACATTGAAGGCAACACCACCACTCTGGACCGTGTTGTGCGGCAGCAGTTCAACATTGTTGAAGGCGATCCGTTGAACCCGCGCGAGATCCGCAACAGCGCCGAACGCATTCGCGCGCTTGGCTTTTTCTCAAATGCCAATGTGGATACCCGCGAGGGCAGCACGCCCAATCAGGTGGTTGTCGATGTCGACGTGGAAGAACAACCCACCGGCTCCCTGTCGCTGGGCGGTTCCTACTCTGTCAACAGTGGTATTGGTGTTGCGATCGGTATCAGCGAGGCGAACTTCCTTGGTCGGGGTCAACGCGTGGGGTTGAATATTTCGACCGCGCAGGACAGCGAAGAATACAATGTTTCCTTTACCGAACCCAAACTCCTGGGGCGGGATCTACAGTTCAGCCTGTCTGGTGGTCTGGCAGAGACCAACTCGAACTTTGCTGAATATGACACCAGCACCTTGTTCTTCCGCCCGTCGCTGACCTTTGACACAAGCGACGTGACTCGCCTCCAGCTGCGTTATGGCTGGTCGCAGGAAGAAATGCAGGATCGTGGCACCACCTCTACCGGTGGGTCGCGGGTGGGCTCTGTTATCAGCAGTGAAATCGCCCAAGGCGCGCTCAACAAAAGCGAAATTGGCCTCACCTATACCTACGACAGCCGTCGCACAGGTCTGAATCCTGTCGCGGGCTTCCTGATGGAAGCTGATTTCGACTACGCGGGTCTGGGGGGCGACACCGAATACCTGCGTGCGAAGTCGAAGATTGTGGCGCAGCGCCTTGTCTTCAATGAAGAAATTACACTTCGTGCGACCTTTGAAACCGGTGCGTTGCACTGGCTTGGCAATGAACCCAGCCGGACCATCGACCGGTTCCTGCTGTCGCCGTCCGTTTTCCGCGGTTTTGAGCCGGGCGGTATTGGTCCGCGCGATCAGGGCGGCGGGTTTGACGACGCCCTGGGCGGTAACATCTATGCGGTGGCGCGTTTCGACGCGGAATTCCCGCTCGGTCTGCCGGAAGAGGTCGGCCTTCGCGGTGGTCTGTTCTATGACGTCGGCAATTTGTGGAACCTTGCAGATTCCAACGCCGGCGCATCCGCCAATGTGGTGGGGCGCGACGGGTCGTTCCGCCATGTGATCGGTTTCTCGCTGTTGTGGACCACGGGCATTGGCCCGCTGCGGTTCAACTTCTCGCGGGCGCTGGTCAAAGAAGACTTCGACCAGGAACAACCGTTTGACCTGACTCTGCAAGCGCGGTTCTGATCGCGGTGCAGACGTCCTTTCGAACGGCTTTTGCGCTGGCCTGCGCGCTGTGTGCTTCGGCACCTGGCGCGCAGGAGCGCGGCACTGGCTTTGGCGCAGCTGTCCAATTGGCGCAATCCATTGGCAGCGAGGGGCTCAGCAATGGGCTTGGTCTGCCAAACAGCCTCGTTCTAACGCTTGAACCCGAGCGGTTCTTTGCGGAAAGCGATTTTGGCCGCCGGGTGGCGGAAGATCTTCAGGCCCGCAGCGCGGTGCTCACTGCGGAAAACCGCCGGATCGAGGCAGAGCTGCGCGCAGAAGAAAAAGATCTGGCGGATCGGCGGGCCTTTACGGAACCGCAGGCCTTTCGGGCGTTGGCGCAGGCCTTTGACGAAAAAGTTCAGAATACGCGCACGACGCAGAATCAAAAATTTCGTGAAATCAGTGGATTAGAAGATAAAGCGCGGGTTGAGTTTCGCGAAATTTCGCGCCCCGTTCTGGAACAGATCATGCGCGAAGTGGGGGCGGCTGTGATCCTTGAACGCGGCTCGGTTCTGCTCAGCGCCAGCTCGATCGATGTCACAGACCTTGCGATCGCGCGCATCAATGCAATGTTTGGCGAAGGCAGTCGACAATCCCCGCAATCCGGCAGCGGTCTGGAGCAGAACGCGGGCGAATAATCGCCATGGGCAGGATGCAGCCGCAACTTGCCCCGGCGACACGGCCTTGCTAGGAGTGGGAAAAACTCTTGCAAGACGGATACACCAATGACCGCCGAAGCCACCACCGATCTGAAATCCGCAGATATTCAGCTGATCCAACGCATTCTGCCCCACCGCTACCCGTTCCTGCTGGTAGACAAAGTGGTCGATATCGACGGCTATAAAACCGGTCGTGGCATCAAGAATGTCACCATGAACGAACCCCACTTCCAAGGCCACTTCCCGGGTACCCCAATCATGCCGGGTGTCACCATTGTCGAAGCCATGGCGCAGACCTCTGGGGTCATTCTTGGTGTGGGCATGGATATGGTCGACACGGACATGCTGATCTATTTCATGAGCATCGACAAATGCAAATTCCGCCGCAAAGTGGTGCCGGGTGACGTGTTGGAAATGAATGTCGAGGTTTTGCGCGGTAAGCCGGGCGGCAAGATCTTTAAATTCTTTGGCCGTGCCACTGTTGATGGTGAGGTCGCAGCCGAGGCCGAGTTTACCGCAATGGTCGACCGCAGCGGAGAGGCAGGCTGATGAGCACCATCCACCCCAGCGCCATTATTGAAGAGGGCGCACAGATCGGCGAGGGCTGTATCATTGGCCCCTTCTGCATTGTCGGCGCTGAGGTGGTGCTGGGCGACCGCGTGGAGCTGAAATCTCATGTGGTCGTCACCGGTAACACCGAAATCGGCGAAGAGACCGTGGTCTTTTCCTTCTCGGTTCTGGGCGAGATCCCGCAGGATCTGAAGTTCAAAGGCGAAAAATGCCGCACCGTGATCGGCAAACGCAACCGCATCCGTGAACATGTGACCGTGAATGCGGGCACCGAAGGTGGCGGCGGCGTGACCAAGATCGGCGATGATGGTCTGTTCATGGCAGGCTGTCACATTGCTCATGACGCGCAGGTCGGCGACCGGGTGATCGTGGTGAACTCTGCCGCTGTGGCGGGGCACTGCGTGCTCGAAGATGATGTGATCATTGGTGGCCTTTCGGGCATTCACCAGTGGGTCCGCATCGGCCGTGGTGCGATCATTGGCGCGGTGACGATGGTGACCAATGACGTCATTCCCTATGGCCTTGTTCAGGCGTCTCGCGGAGAGCTGGACGGTCTGAACCTTGTTGGGCTCAAACGCCGGGGTGTGGCCCGCAAGGACATTACCGCGTTGCGCGCCGCGTTTCAGATGTTGGCGCAGGGCGAAGGGACGTTCTCGGAACGGGCCAAACGTCTGGGCGATGAGACCGAAAGCGAATACGTGCAGGAAATCGTCGCTTTCATCACCGGTGAAAGCGATCGCCACTTCCTGACCCCCGGCAGCTAAGAGGGCCGTATCATGATTGCACTTCTGGCAGGGCGCGGCGCGCTTCCGGCCGAAATCCTCGCGCGGCTGCCAGAGCGGCCGCTGATCTGCGCGATGGAAGGCTCTGAACCCACCCATGTGGAGGCTGAGGTCACTTTTCGCCTTGAAAAGCTAGGCTCGTTTCTGGAGCGCCTCTCCAAAAGCGAGGTGACAGAGATATGCCTTGCGGGCGCTGTGACACGTCCCAGAATCGACCCGACGGCGATTGATGCGGCAACCCTGCCGCTGATCCCCGCGTTGCAGGGCGCAATTGCGGCGGGGGATGACGGCGCGCTGCGTGCAGTGATGGGTATCTTTGAAAACGCGGGCATCACGGTGCGGGCGGCTCACGAGATCGCCCCGGATCTGCTTATGGAAGCGGGCGTGCCGACCAAAATCCAACCCGGCGAAATCGACAAGGCTGACGCCCGTCGCGGCGCAGAGATTGTGGCCGCCATGGCTGCGGCGGACATTGGCCAGGCCTGCGCCGTGCGCGCGGGACAGGCGATTGCGGTCGAAGGCATCTTTGGCACCGATTTCATGCTGGGCACGTTGGCCACACGCCCTGATGGGCAGGGTGGTCTGCTGTTCAAGGCTCCGAAACCCGGACAGGACCGCCGTGCCGATCTGCCGACCATTGGCCCGGCCACGGTTGAAGCCGTCGCCAAAGCGGGCTTAAGCGGTCTGGTGCTGGAAGCGGGGGGCGTGATTGTCCTGTCGCGGGACGAGGTCATCGCCGCCTGTGACGCCCACGGCTTGTTCCTGTGGCTGCGTCCAGCATGACCCCGGCGGCGCGCCCTTTGCGCGTTTTTATCCTCGCCGGTGAACTTTCGGGCGACCGGTTGGGGGGGGCGCTGATGGCTGGGCTCAACCAATTGGCTCTGGGGGTGATCTATCAGGGGGTCGGCGGCCCCTTGATGCAGGCGCAGGGCCTGACGTCGCAATTCCCGATGGATGAGCTGTCGGTTATGGGCATTGCCGAAGTGCTACCCAAATATTTCCACCTTAAACGCCGCATTCGCGAAGTTGCAGATGCGGTGCTGGATATGAAGCCCGATGTTCTGATCACCATCGACAGCCCGGATTTTTCCCTGCGTGTGGCCAAACTGGTCAAAGAGGCCAGCACCATTCGCACCGTGCACTATGTGGCGCCCTCGGTCTGGGCGTGGCGGCCCGGGCGCGCCAAGAAGATGGCGCAGCATATTGACCACGTTCTTGCCATTCTGCCCTTTGAGCCGCCCTATATGGAGGCTGAAGGCATGGACTGTGACTTTGTGGGGCACCCGGTTGCAATGGAGCCTGTGGCCAGCGCCGCAGAGATTGCGCAGTTTCGAGCCGAGGTGGGCCTGGGCGATGCGCCTTATGTGGTGGCCCTTCCGGGCTCGCGCCGGTCAGAGGTCGGTAAACTGGCGCCGGTTTTCGGGCCAGCCCTCAAGGCGTATCTGACACAGGTGCCAGAGGCACGCGTGGTCCTGCCCGCGGCGGGCCCTGTTGCGGCGACAGTGCGCGATCAGATGGACGACTGGCCCGAAGGTACCATCGTACTGGATCCCAGCGACATGTCGGCCGAGGCCGCGCTGGCGCGCAAGCGCGCGGCCTTTGCAGGTGCAGAGCTCGCGCTGGCCGCGTCGGGCACCGTGTCATTGGAACTTGCCGCCGCCAAGACGCCGATGGTCGTGGCTTATACGTTTAACTGGCTCACATGGCAGATCATGAAGCGCATGGCGCTGATCGACACAGTGACGCTGGTCAATCTGGTTAGCGACACGCGGGTGGTGCCGGAATGTCTGGGTCCAGACTGTACGCCGGACAACATCGTTAATGCGCTGTTGGATCTGCGCGCGAATCCGGAGGCCCAGGCCGAGGCAATGGCGCTGACAATGCAAAGATTGGGGCAGGGCGGCCAAGAACCGGGGCTGCGGGCTGCACAGGCGGTGATTGACCGTCTGTAATTGCACTTACTTTGGGCGCGAAAATGCAGAAAATTTGAAAGAAACCCGCAGCATTCACCATGCTGCGGGTTTCTTTTTGGGGGTTAGTAGCCGCGCCAGATCCAGCCGCCGCCAAAGATTCGGCTGCCTTCAGGCGCATAGAACACGCAGGCCTGACCGGGCGAGACGCCTTCTTCCGGGGTCAGAAGCTCGACCTCGGCTTCGGTGGGTGAGATCGGGCGAATGATCGCTTCGCGCGGCGGGCGGGTCGACCGCACCTTGACCTTCAGATGCCATTCCTCGCGCGAGGTGAAGGGCTCATCGCCCAGCCAGTTGATCTCGCGGACGGGGATCTTGCGGGTGGCCAGCATCTCTTTGGGGCCGACCACAACCTGCTTGTTGTCCACGTCCAGCTTGACCACATAAAGCGGCTCGCTGAGGCCCCCGATGCCAAGGCCTCGGCGCTGACCGATGGTATAGTGGATCACCCCCTCATGCGCGCCCAAAACGCGGCCGTCTGCGTGTACAATATGACCGGGCTCTGCTGCACCCGGGCGCAGTTTTTCGATCACGGCGGCATAGTTGCCGTCGGGCACAAAGCAGATGTCCTGGCTGTCGGGCTTGTCGGCAACCGCCAAACCATACTGCGCCGCCATCTCGCGGGTGGCGTCCTTGGAAGGGAGGTGTCCCAGGGGAAATCTAAGAAAATCAAGCTGTTCCGGGGTGGTGGAGAACAGGAAATAGCTTTGGTCGCGGTTTGCGTCCTCGGCAGAATGCAGCTCCGGTCCATGGTCCCCCATCATCCGCTGGATGTAGTGGCCGGTCGCCATACAGTCCGCTTCAAGATCCTTTGCGGTTTCCAGCAGGTCCTTGAATTTCACCCGCTCATTGCAGCGGATGCAGGGCACCGGCGTGGCCCCACCAAGGTAACTGTCGGCAAACTCGTCGATCACCGCGTCCTTAAAGATGTTCTCATAGTCGAGCACATAATGCGGGAAACCCCGCTCTTCGGCGACGCGCCGGGCATCATGAATGTCGATCCCCGCACAGCAGGCCCCTTTCTTGGCCAGGGCTGCCCCGTGGTCATAGAGTTGCAGGGTGACCCCCACCACGTCATAGCCCTGGTCCGCCAGATAGGCGGCCACAACAGAGCTGTCGACGCCGCCGGACATGGCGACGACCACACGGGTCTCGGATGGGGGCTTGGCAAAGCCAAGCGAATTCAAAGGCGCTTCATTCACTGGGGTCTTGGTGTCCAGTGCCATGGCGGTCTCCTGACTTTGGTTTGGGCGCGGGAAAGCATCGGAGAATATAGGAAAATTCGAACTATTCTCAAGGGGGGCATTTCACCTCCCATTAAGGCTAACGGCACATTCTCCTTTCAGAACGAAAAATACGCATACCCACAAGGATATAGCGATGTACTTGAAGAAAGTGGACGGTCCGCGCGCTGTGACCCTGCCGGATGGAACTGTGATGACCCGGGCGGATCTGCCGCCGCAAAACACGCGCCGGTGGGTCGCGTCGCGGAAAGCCGCCGTGGTGCGCGGTGTTTTGTACGGGTTGATTCCTCAGGGTGAGGCGTTGAAAATGTATGGCCTTAGCGAAGAAGAATTTCGCAGCTGGATCGCGGCGGTCGCGGATCACGGCGAAGATGCTTTAAAAACAACGCGTTTAAAAGACTATCGCAAGACGTAAGCGAAAAATCTTCCGGTCATCTTGTCGTCATTTCAAAAATTAACGAACATGGTAACGGGACATTAACCTTTTCAATTCAAGGTTAACGCAACCTAAGGGAAACAGTTTACAGGCGGAGACCCAAACATGCGCATTCTTCTGGTCGAGGATGATCCCACGACAGCCAAGAGCATCGAGCTGATGCTGACCCACGCGAACCTCAACGTGTATTCGACCGATCTCGGCGAAGAGGGGATCGATCTGGCGAAGCTTTATGATTACGATCTGATCCTTCTTGACCTTGGCCTGCCGGACATGAACGGCCACGAGGTTCTGCGCCAGCTGCGCATGTCGCGCATTGAAACCCCGATTCTGATCCTCTCCGGTGCTGATGATACCGAAAACAAGATCAAGGGCTTTGGCTTTGGCGCCGATGACTACCTGACCAAACCCTTCCACCGCGAAGAGCTGGTTGCCCGTATTCACGCCATCATTCGTCGCTCCAAAGGCCATTCGCAGTCGATCATCAACACCGGCAAGATCTCGGTGAACCTTGATGCGAAAACCGTCGAAGTGGACAGCAAGACCGTGCATCTGACCGGCAAGGAATACCAGATGCTGGAGCTTCTTTCCTTGCGCAAGGGCACCACGCTCACCAAGGAAATGTTCCTCAACCACCTCTATGGTGGCATGGATGAACCGGAACTGAAAATCATCGACGTGTTTATCTGTAAGCTGCGCAAGAAGCTGTCCACGGCGACCGGCGGTGAAAACTACATCGAAACTGTTTGGGGGCGCGGTTATGTTCTGCGTGACCCGCAGGAAGAAATGGGCGGCGACGAAGCCCGCATGGCGGTTGGCGCATAAACCAGCTTTCGCCCCCAATGGTTACCTGAGCAGTTAACCATAAGCGGCTGAAACCATAATAAATAATGCCCTCGCAACGCGATTTTTCGCGTGGCGGGGGCTTTTGCACGATCTGCCCTCTGGACCTTGACGGGGTGGCGCACTATCACCCATTAAAAAGGCTTAAGCTGTGGGGATAGGAGCGACAATGTCGGAACTGGATCTGGACAATCTGGACGAAGCCACCGCGCGCACGCTTTTGGCAGACATCGGCACGCAGCTTGAAGCTGCGGATTTGGCGTATCATCAGGCCGATGCCCCTGTCCTCACCGACGCTGCTTACGATCAGCTGAAAAAGAATTACAAAGCGATCGTTGCGAAGTTCCCGTCTCTTCAGGATGTTGCGGATCGACTGGATAAAGTTGGAGCGCCTGCGGCCTCGGGGTTTGGGAAAATCACGCATGCCGTGCGCATGATGTCGCTGGGAAATGCGTTTGAAGACGATGATGTCAGCGATTTTGTGCGCGGCATCTGCAAATATCTGGGTCTTGCAAACGCAAATGATCTGGCATTTACCGCCGAACCCAAAATTGACGGGCTGTCTTTGTCCTTGCGCTACGAAAACGGGCAGCTTGTCCAGGCTGCGACCCGTGGCGACGGTGCCGTTGGGGAAAATGTAACCGCAAATGCGCTGACCATCTCGGATATTCCACAGCACATCGCGGATGCGCCCGAAATTCTCGAGGTGCGCGGTGAAGTCTACATGGCTCATGCGGATTTTGCGGCCCTGAACGCGCGCCAAGAGGCGCGAGGCGGGAAATTGTTTGCCAACCCGCGAAATGCGGCCGCAGGGTCCTTGCGGCAGCTTGATCCGGAAATCACCCGGTCGCGCCCTTTGCGATTTTACGCCTATAGCTGGGGGGAATTGTCAGCACCGATTGCAGAAACCCAGTTTGAGGCGGTCGAACAGTTCAAACGTTTCGGTTTTGCGACGAACCCTTTGACCGCCAAATGCCATTCGGTCGCAGAGTTGATAGCGCATTATCGCAGCATCGAGGCGCAACGCGCAGAGCTTGGCTACGACATTGATGGCGTTGTCTACAAAGTCGATGCGCTGGACCTTCAAAACCGGCTTGGCTTCCGGTCGACAACGCCGCGGTGGGCAATTGCGCATAAATTCCCCGCCGAACTGGCCTGGACGCGGCTGGAGGGGATCGACATTCAGGTGGGGCGCACAGGGGCATTGTCACCCGTCGCGCGCTTGCATCCGGTGACCGTTGGCGGGGTGGTTGTGTCCAACGCGACGCTGCACAACGAGGACTACATTCGCGGTTTTGACTCCAAGGGCGGGTCAATCCGCGACGGGAAAGACATTCGCGTGGGCGACTGGGTGCAGATATATCGCGCGGGGGATGTTATCCCCAAAGTCGCCGATGTGGACTTGAGCAAGCGCCCGGCGGATGCGGCTGAATATGACTTTCCCACCAGTTGCCCCGTTTGCGGCAGTCCGGCGTTGCGCGAGGAAGGTGACGCGGTGCGTCGCTGTACGGGGGGGCTGATTTGTGACGCACAGGCCGTCGAAAAGCTGCGGCACTTTGTGTCGCGCGCGGCCTTTGATATCGAAGGCATGGGCGCAAAACAGGTGGAGCAGTTTCACGCTGATGGTTGGGTCAAAGAGCCTGCGGATATCTTTACGCTGGAAGAGCGCTTTGGAAGCGGGATGCAGCAGCTTAAAAACCGGGAAGGCTGGGGCGAAAAATCGGCCAATGCCTTGTTTGCAGCGATCCGCACAAAATCCCGTATAGAGCTCGGTAGAGTGATCTTTGCTTTGGGAATTCGCAATGTCGGTGAGGTGGCTGCCAAGGATCTCGCTTTGCATTTTCAGACGTGGGATCGGCTGTCTGAGGTGGTTGATCTTGCGTTTTTAGCGGCGGCCGCATTTCGCAAATCGGATGAGGCTGAATCCGCAGAGCGCATTGCAGCCATGCAAGGAAGCCGCCGGGCGCGTGTCTCTGAAGTTCGGAAATCCGCATTGGCCGAAGCCGCGGTTCCGGCCGAGTCCCAGGCCGCTTGGGACGCGCTTGTAGAGCTTGACGGACTGGGGCCTGTTCTTGCGTTGTCCTTGTCCGATGCTCTGTCCAATCCGGAAGAACGCGCAGCGATTGACCGTTTGATCGCGCATCTGACAATCCTCAGCCCGGAAGCCCCTGTTTCTGAAAGCGTGGTGTCCGGAAAAACCGTTGTTTTCACAGGAACTTTGCTGCGATTGAAACGGGCAGAGGCCAAAAAGCAGGCCGAGGCTTTGGGCGCGAAAGTCGCCGGATCTGTGTCGAAGAAAACCGATATTCTTATCGCCGGCGAAGGGGCGGGGTCCAAAGCCGCAAAAGCCGCGGAGCTTGGTGTGGAAATCATCGATGAAGACAGCTGGCTGGCGCTGATTGGCCAAGGATGAGCGGGCGCCCCGAAGTTCTTTTCCCGCTTTTTGCGGATCTTGAAACCCTGCAGGGTGTAGGGCCAAAAACGGCTGCTAATTTTGCGCAGATGCAGATCGCAGCTCCGGTTGATTTGCTCTTCACTTTGCCCCATGGACTTGTGGATCGGCGGCGGCGCGAGAGCATTCGCGGCGCTGATTTTCCTTCGGTTCTGACGGTCGAGGTGACCGTTGGTCGTCATCAGCCCGCGCGCAATCGTGGGGGCGCCTATCGTATTCACGTCAGCGACTCCGAAACCGAGTTCCAATTGGTTTTTTTCCACGGACGCAGTCGTTACCTCGAGGCGCAATTGCCGGAAGGCAGCCGACGCGTGGTTTCTGGAAAGGTTGAGCTGTTCGATGGAATTGCCCAGATGGTGCATCCCGATCACATGGTTCCCGTCTCAGAAGCTATTGATATTCCAGAGTTTGAGCCGGTCTACCCCCTGACACAGGGGATCACGCAGCGGACCATGTTCAAAGCGGCGCAAAGTGCTTTGCAACAGACACCTGTGTTGGAAGAATGGGCCGACCCGGCGTTGCTGCAACAGAAAGGCTGGCCCAGTTGGGACGCGGCGATTGCCGGTGTGCACAGGCCCAGCAGCCAGGATGCGGTGGCCACCACTGACCCGAACCGGGCGCGATTGGCCTATGATGAATTGTTCGCGCATCAACTGACGTTGGCCATTGCACGGTCGGTAGAGCGGAACAATCCTGGACGTAGATCGACTGCTACGGGAAAACTGCAAAGCAGAACCTTGAAATCCCTCCCGTACAAGCCCACAAATGCACAGGCTCGGGCCATTGAGGAAATCACGCAGGACATGGGCTCTGACCGGCGCATGAACCGACTTTTGCAAGGCGACGTGGGCGCGGGCAAGACGCTGGTGGCCTTTATGTCGCTGCTGGTCGCGGTCGAGGCGGGTGGGCAGGGCGTGCTTATGGCGCCGACAGAAATCCTTGCACAGCAACACCTTGAAGGGCTTCAGCCGCTGGCCGAGGACGCCGGTGTGGTGATTGCCTTGTTGACGGGGCGGGATAAGGGCAAAGAACGTCAGTCCAAGCTCCAGGCGCTTGCGCGGGGTGATATTCACATTCTGCTCGGCACGCATGCGGTGTTTCAGCCGGATGTGGTGTTTTCGGATCTGCGGCTGGTGGTTGTAGATGAACAGCACCGGTTTGGGGTGCGTCAGCGGATGGAGCTGGCGGAAAAAGGCGACAAGGCGGATGTTCTGGTGATGACCGCGACGCCGATCCCGCGGTCTCTTGCTTTGGCGCAATACGGCGATATGGATGTGTCCATCCTCGATGAAAAGCCGCCTGGGCGCAAACCGATCCGCACTGCGATTGTCAGTACGGACCGTCTGGCCGAAGTTGTCGGCCACCTCCAAAAGGCCATTGCGGAGGGGAAGCAGTGCTATTGGGTGTGCCCGCTTGTGGGGGAGTCTGAGGTATCGGACCTCACCGCAGCGGAAGAACGGTTCAAACAGCTGCGTGCGGTTCTGGGCGAGGGCGTTGTTGGACTTGTGC
This sequence comes from Tritonibacter multivorans, assembly GCF_001458415.1. Lineage (GTDB taxonomy): Bacteria > Pseudomonadota > Alphaproteobacteria > Rhodobacterales > Rhodobacteraceae > Epibacterium > Epibacterium multivorans. The sequence goes on from NZ_CYSD01000043.1 coordinate 125,660, forward strand.
ACGGGCAAATGCCGCCGTCAGACAAAGACGCCGCCATGCAGGCGTTCCAGGACGGCAAAACCAGCGTGCTGGTGGCAACAACCGTGATTGAGGTTGGCGTCAACGTGCCCAATGCGACGATCATGGTGATTGAGCGCGCTGAAATTTTTGGGCTGGCACAGCTGCACCAGCTGCGGGGGCGGGTGGGGCGCGGCAGCGCGGCCAGCACCTGTCTTCTGATGTATCAACCACCGCTGTCCGAGGGGGGGCAGCGGCGGCTCGAGGTTCTGCGCGAAACTGAAGATGGGTTTCAGATCTCAGAGACCGATTTGCAGATGCGCGGGGCTGGCGATGTGATCGGCACGGCGCAATCCGGTTTGCCGCGCTTTAAAGTGGCGGATCTGGAACGTCAGGCAGATCTTATGGCCATTGCTCAAACCGATGCGCGCGCCCTGTTGGAACGCGATCCGGCGCTGAACAGCCCGCGCGGCAAGGCGGCGCGTGTTCTCCTTTGGTTGTTGCGGCGGGATGAGGCAATCCGTTTGATTTCAGTGGGTTAATCACGTTCCGCACAAGTGTTCTCAATTTTGTTCGCAAATGTTCCTAAAAAGTTCTTTACTCGAATCGGGGTAAATGAGAACAAATAGGCAACAAGCGGCACAGCCGCCCGACAGAGCAGAGGAGAGAGAGTATGGTGGCCCAGATCAAATCGACCGTTCGCAATGCACAATCCACATTGCTGCAGGATATTGCCGGCGCTGCTGCGCTGGTGGTGATGCTTGTCGTGGCGCTGCATTTGCCGAGCCTTGTGTAAACAAAGTCGACGGCACGGCGTCTTTGGCATGCCGATATGCCTGCGATGGCCCTTTGCGGCTGCTAATTGATTTTCTTCATTAGTTTCTTGGTTCTTCGCGTTTTCATGCCGGGCGCGCCCTGCCTATGTCCCAAAGGGATCTTCCGCCCGTGGATCCCGCATCAGTCATGCTGATGTTGGCGCGACCCGGGTCCCGCATGAAGTCGCTGCACTGCCGCCGCCATCTGCCCGGATGCGCGGCGGCTTTTTTTACTGGATCTTATAGGCCAGCCGCAGGCCACCCCAATGGCGTCCTTCCACTTTGATTGGGGCGGAAAGGTCTTTCATCAGGACAAATTCGCCGCCCCCCATATCGCGTCGGTAGACCTGCAACAGGAAGGCACCGGTGCTGCGCCCGGCCTTTAGGCCGACACGGTCATCAAAGATCCGCCGGTTGCGGCAATTGGCCATGTTCCACACTGGATCAGCCGAGGGGGGGTGCGAAAATTTCTTGTTATGCGTCGGCAGATAGCCATTTGTGTCAACGGCGGCGCTGAACACCACGCGCGGGTCAAGATCGAGGGCTTTTTCCAAAATCTCTGGTAGCAGCCGATCCGTAAGCGGGGTGAATTTTGCCATGAGCTGCTGTGGATCGGTGCCGCCAATGGGTTTGTATTTGCGGTCGAACAGATCATCCCGGCTGATCGCGCCTTCCGCGACGGCCTGCGAAAATCTTTCGCTGATTTCCTGAGCAGAGGCGATTACATGGTCGATGAACTTCCCATCCGAAGAACGGCCCCCCAAAGCCACCGTGCCCTGAACCAGTTGCTCTGACACGCTGATCAGCTGCTCCACCCGTTCATGTGTCGCGTGGATGCCGGTGCTGGTCTCATCGACGGAGGCGCCAATGGCGCCGATGTCGGTTTGAAAGGCCTCAACCGTGCCCTGAACACTCTGCGCCTCGCTGCCGATTTCGGTATTGCGGCTGGCGACCTGCTGCATATGTGTTTCAATGTCAGCCAGTGCCCGATCCGTGTCCTGGGATTGCTCCAGAACGGTTTTGGCGGTTGCGGCGACTTCAAAGGACTGTGTTTGCAACCCTTCGATCCAATCGGCCAAAGTATTGATATTGCCGCTGATCTGTTCGGCTGCGGTCTGGGTGCGCAGGGCCAGTTCGTTGATGGCCTCTGCCACGACCGCAAAGCCACGCCCGGCCGCGCCGGCGCGGGCGGCTTCGATTTTGGCATTGATGGCGAGGATGTTCACTTGCGACGCGATAGAAGAAATCTGCGCATTGTCGGATCGCATGGCTGTGACCGCGTCGGTGACGGCCTCGGTCCGTCCGCTCAGGTCATTGACCCATTCCGCCATTTCCGTGGTGCTTTGACTGCCGCTGCGCACCGATTGCGCAGAGTGTTCCACAGAGGTGATCATCTGCGTCACCGCGTCAGAAACCTCCGAGACGGTCTGCATCATGCGCCCGTTTGACTCGACCACTTTGGTGGCGCCCTGTTTCAATGCGTTAAGATTGGTTTTCTGCGTTTCGGCCTTGGTCTCAAGATCATCCAGAAACCCAGCGACATCCGCAATCTCGAAGCCAAGCTGGGAAGACAGCTTGGCAATGTCATTCAGGCCGTCTTCCTGTGCCAGGGTTTCGGCGGGCACAGTGTCGGAAAAGTCGTGACGGGCGTGCATTTGGGCTCCACTCTTTACTTCTACCCATCAGGGTGGAGCCTAAAGTTTTACATTCAATTAAGCGCAATTTGCCTGTTTTGCGGTCTCAACGGCCTCAACCGTGGCGTCCAGCGCCAGCAGGATGGAGGCATGGCGATTGCGGAATTCCCGTGCGGGCGACAGCACTTCGAGCCCGTCAAAAGGGGCATCCGGGGTCGGGCCATCTGCGGTGAGCATGGCTTTCAGCTGGTCGCGGGCCGTGGACAGTTCTTCCAGTGATCGGCCAATAACTGCACCGCCCACAACCGACGCCGCCGCCTGACCCAGCGCGCAGGCCTTCACGTCCTGCCCAAACTGCGCCACGCGCCCGTCGTCCAGAACCACATCCACCGTCACTGTTGACCCGCACAGGGGCGACCGGCGTTTTACTGTGGCATCCGGGCTGTCCAGCCGCGCCTGATGGGGGATGTCCGCAGCGAGCCCCAGAATTTTTGTCGAATAGAGCTTGATCAGGTCGGTTTCGCCAGACATATCCGGTCCCTCAGGGTTTTTCTTTCTTGCCGTTCCCCTTACATAGGGCGCGAGATGAAAGAGCAAAAGGTCTTTGCTATGGAAAACGCCACGAAATTCGATGTGTCCTCGTTGAAGTATAACGAAGCAGGATTGGTGCCTTGCATCGCGCAGGATCACAAAAGCGGCGAGATCCTGATGATGGCCTGGATGAATGCCGAAAGCATCGAAAAGACTCTGGAAACAGGCGAGGTCACCTATTGGTCGCGGTCTCGTCAGGCGTTTTGGGTCAAGGGCAAGACCTCGGGCCACGTGCAGCACCTTGTGGATTTCCGCGTCGATTGCGACCGCGACGCGCTGCTGGCGCTGGTCACGCAAAAGGGCCCTGCCTGCCACACCAACCGCCGCAGCTGTTTCTACACGGCCGTGCGCGCCGGTGATGAGGTCGAGCTGATGAAGCCGATGGTCTGATCAGGTTAGACCGACCATTTCACGAATGTCTTTGGGGCTTGCGCCGTCGTCGCGGAATTTGGCAATGGCGCGGGCGTCGTCACGTTTGGCCAGCCGTTTGCCTGCCTCGTCCCGGATCAGCGGATGGTGATGGTAGACGGGTGTCGGCAGCGCCAGCAATTTTTGCAGCAGCACATGAACTTGCGTGGCCTCAAACAGATCCGCGCCGCGGGTGACGTGGGTGATCCCTTGGTCGGCATCATCGACCACGACGCTCAGATGGTACGAGCTGCCCATATTGCGGCGCACCAGAATAATGTCGCCGACCTCGGTCAAAAGTTGCTCAGCTGAAATTTCATAACGACCTGCAAGCCCTTCACCTTCCTCGGTAAAGTTTACTTTTCCCACCTGCGTGAGGGCCTTCTCGAGGTTGAGGCGGATAACATCGTTTGCCCCCGGTTCTTCGCCTTTGCGTCCCCGACAGGTGCCGGGATAGATCCGCCCATCGGGGCCAAACTGCGGCACGCCTTCCTGCGGTGCGCCAGCGGCGGCCTCAATATCCGCGCGATTGCAGCGGCAAGGGTAGGTCAGCCCCATCTCGGTCAGCTGAGCCAGCGCTGATCTGTATCGCGACAGCCGGTCTGATTGCCGCATCACGGGCGTCGGCCAGCTCAGCCCCAGCCACGCCAGATCCTCGTAAATCTGCGCTTCCCACTCTGGGCGGGCACGCGACTGGTCAATGTCCTCGATCCGCAGCAGAAACTGGCCGCCGGCACGTGCGGCAAGGCTCTGTGCCAGCAATGCAGAATAGGCGTGCCCCAAATGCAGGGGACCGGTCGGTGAAGGGGCAAATCTGGTGGTGAATGTCACGCTTTTTCAATCACATAGACTTCGGATTTCAGGTCCGCACCGGGCAGGTGCGCGCCATAGTCCTTAAATAGCAACCGCGCCGCCCCACAATCAAGCCACTCATTGATGGCTTGGGTATAGGCCGGGTCTGCAAGCGCATGATCATTCAGGGAAAAAGCAAACAGCCCACCGCGCGGAAGGGCTTTCATAATCGTCGAAAAGGTTTCCGGCGGCGCGGCCCCGGTGCTGAGCACGCCGCAGCCGACAATGACCGGATAGGCGCCATCGGTCAGCGGCTTGTTGATGTTCAGCGGCGTGAGCGTGCGATAGGCCTCTTTGGCCTTGGCCTGGGCCAGCATCTCGGGCGAGGGATCCGTGCCATCCACGGTCTCAAATCCCACCGCGCGCAGCGCCAGACCGCTCAGCCCGGTGCCGCAGCCAAAATCCAGAATGTCCAGAAAAGGATCAGGGTATTGCGCCCAAAGCGCCGCTGCAATGCGGCCGGGCGTGGCATAGCCATTGTCGCCCACTTCGGCATCATAGCTTTCGGCCCAGGCGTTATAATGCGCCAGAAGATCCTCGGGCGTGGTCAGCCCATAGGTCTTGTTCAGGAATTTTTTGGTCATGGCCCAAGCCTAGCGGGCCATGACCGGATGCGTCAATTAAAGTGCGCGAGCCAGGCCGACCACTCGGCTTTTGCGCGGTCGGTATAGGCTTTGTAGCGGTCCTTGCGGCCGCGGCGTCCCCCCTTGAGGCCATCCACCGGGCGGAACAGGCCAAAGTTCACATTCATCGGCTGGAAGGTTTTCGCCTCCGCACCGCCGGTGATGTGGTGGATCAGGGCGCCCATGGCGCTGTCTTGCGGCACGTCGGGGATCTCTTTGCCCAGCATCTCAGCCGCCGCCATCCGGCCGGCCAGCAGCCCCATCGCGGCACTTTCCACATATCCCTCAACACCCGTCACTTGCCCGGCAAACCGAATATGCGGTTTCGACTTCAGGCGCATTTGATTGTCCAGAAGTGTGGGGGAGTTCAGGAAGGTGTTGCGGTGAATGCCGCCAAGGCGGGCAAATTGGGCATTTTCAAGGCCGGGGATCATCCGGAAAACCTCGGTTTGGGCGCCGTATTTCATCTTGGTCTGGAAACCTACGATATTGAACAGCGTTCCCAGCGCATTGTCGCGGCGCAGCTGCACCACGGCCCAGGCTTTTTCGTCAAGTTTATGCGGATTGGTCAGGCCCACGGGTTTCATCGGGCCATGGCGCAGGGTTTCACGACCACGTTCTGCCATCACCTCGATCGGAAGGCAGCCGTCAAAGTAACCTGCGGTTTCGCCTTCGTGGAACTCGGTCTTATCCGCGGCCAGAAGCGCGTCGATGAAAGCCTCGTATTGGTCCTTGGTCATCGGACAGTTGAGGTAAGCGGTGCGCTCTTCCTCGGTTTCGCCCTTGTCATAGCGCGACTGCATCCACGCCTGCGACATGTCGATGCTGTCGGCATAGACGATGGGGGCGATGGCATCAAAAAACGCCAGACGCTCTGCGCCGGTTTCCGCCTGAATGGCTTCCCCCAGCGCCGGAGAGGTCAGCGGGCCGGTGGCAAAGATCCAGTGGCCATCCTCGGGCAGGTCAGTGATTTCTTCATAAGAAACAGTGACATTGGGCAAGGATTTCAACTTCGCGGTCACAGTTTCCGCAAACGGGTCCCGGTCCACAGCCAGCGCGCCACCTGCGGGCAGGCGGTGTTCTGCAGCGGTGTTCATAATAATGCCATCTGCGGCGCGCATTTCCCAATGCAACAGGCCAACAGCGTTCTGTTCGTCATCATCCGAGCGGAAGGAGTTCGAGCACACCATCTCGGCCAGATTGCCGGTCTGGTGGGCAAAGGTTTCCACCTTGGGGCGCATTTCGTGGATCACCACATCAACACCCATTTTGGCCGCCTGCCAGGCGGCCTCCGCACCGGCCATGCCGCCGCCAACAATATGAAGCTTTTTATCCATGCGCTGCACATAGGGCAGGGCGCGCATGCGCGCAACATTTCACAGGCCGATTAAGGGGGATTGAGGGGATATTTTCGGGCCGCAGCGTCAAGGATTGTCAGAACCGGTGAGAGAGATCCGGTAGGAGGGACGATCCGACTGCCGCAGCCCGTAAATGTGGCCGCCGTATGGCGTGCCCCACTTTTGCCATGGTCTTGCCCATATTCATAGCCTCAATATGGAAACAATAAATCGCGAGTGGTAAACAAAGCCTGAATTTTCCTAAAATTCTCAGGGTTTTTTTACGGATCCTCCTGTTTAAGCCATCGCAAAAGCCGCGACGTCCTCGTTGCCACCCCGTCTCTAACTTGGGCAAACTGGTCAAAATTGCGCAGGAGGGGCCGTAAATGGAACTGAAGCTAACGGGTGCAGATTTAACGACCTACCTGGCCGAGGTCTTTCCACAGATCGACGGTCAATTCGTTATTGAGTCGCTTGATCCTGGGGGTGTTCGGATGCGGATGCGGGTGCAAGAGCAGCATTTGCGTCCCGGCGGAACGGTGTCGGGGCCGTCGATGTTCGGGCTCGCTGATGTGACTGTCTATGCCCTGGTGCTGGGGCATCTGGGGCGCGAGGCGCTGGCGGTGACCACCAATGCAAGCTTTGACTTCATGCGCAAGCCGGAGGGCGGGCGTGATCTGATCGCAGAGGGGCGCCTGCTTAAACTTGGGCGCAGCCTGGCGGTGGGTGATGTGCTGATCTATTCTGAAGGCGGCGCGGCGCCGGTTGCGCGCTCAACCATGACCTATTCGATCCCGCCGAAACGGTGATCTTGGTCTGAACAGTGGCGCTGAAAAAGGGCCGGGTGCAGGACCCGGCCATAAAGTTGGTTCTGGAAACCGGGGATATCAGGGTTTCCAGAACGGAAGAGAGGCTTCGATGTGGGCTTCCTTGGCGGTCACCCCGATGTCCCGGAGCTGTTCCGGGCTGAGCTCTGCAAGCGCGCGGCGCGACCGTTTTCGCGCGGACCATTTCGTCACCAGTACCGCAACGCTGATCGCCATCTGTGCGGCAACCGGCAGAACCGGCTGGCTGGTCAGATAGGTCAGGTTCGAAGGCGGGGTACGGAGTACATTGGTCATGGTCTTGCTCACTTAATGTCTAAGGTCTGAGAAATCTCTGTGCATGTTGCTTTGTGTGTTTTGTATTGATACAATGCGGTTGCATTGATGCAATTCATGTACTAATTTTGTTACGATCTGTCTAACTGGGGATTGTAATGGGTACAATTTGGACCAGCACATTGGCCGAAAAACCGGGGCCAAAGTACCGCCGTGTGGCGGATACAATACGTTCGGCGGTGGAAAATGGTACATTGCAGATCGGCGCAAAACTGCCGCCGGTTCGGGAACTGGCCTACCAGCTCAAGATCACACCGGGCACCGTGGCGCGGGCCTATACCATTCTGACAGATGAAGGCGTGCTGATGGCCGAAGTCGGCCGCGGCACCTTTGTGGCAGAGCGCGAAACCGCCGTGCAGGACGACGTTTGGTCCCGTCAGTTGCATTTGCTAGAGGCCGCAAACCCCGACCATGTCAGCCTTTTTTCCCCCAGGCTGGTGGATGTGGGGCAGGTGGGGCTGATCCGGGAAATCCTGCGGAAGACTGCGGATATGGATCGGCTGTCATTGCTCAACTACCCGACCCGCGACGCCTATGCGCCGGTGCGCGAGGCCATCGTCGACTGGTTGGCGGACTTGCCACTGGGGCCGTTGACGCAGGAAGATATTGTTATGACACATGGCGGTCAGAACGGGATCATGACCGTCCTGCAGGCCATTCTGCGCGAGGCGCATCCGGTTATTCTGGTCGAAGACCTGTCCTACGCGGGCTTCCGCCGCGCCGCTGAGATGCTGCGGGCCAAGGTTCAGGGCGTGGGGATGGATACACATGGGATTGTACCCGCCGCGCTTGAGGAGGCGATCCGCAAGTCCGGCGCCACAGTTCTTTGTACCAGTCCGGAAGTGCACAATCCGACCGGCACCTATACGCCACTGGAACGCCGTCAGGAGATCCTCGAGGTCTGCCGCAAGTATAATGTGCAGATCGTCGAGGACGATTGTTACCGCATGGGCGTGGCCCGGGCCCCCAGCTATCGCGCATTGGCGCCGGATATTGGCTGGCATGTGACCTCGATCTCGAAATCTCTGACGCCGTCGCTGCGGGTGGGCTTTGCTGTGGCCCCCAAAGGCAAATCTGCAGATCTGCGCCGGGCGGCGGAATATGGCTATTTCGGCCTGGCGCAACCGCTGGCCGAGGTCACCCGCCTGTTGCTGTCGGACCCGCGTGCCCGTCAGATGGTGGTCGAGGTGCGCGAAGAAATGGCCAAATACGTGCGCGTCGCGGTGAATGCTCTGGGCGGTTACGAGCTGACCTGGGATGATCAGGTGCCGTTTCTGTGGCTGCGGCTGCCGTCGGGCTGGCGCGCCGCCGCCTTTACCCGCGCCGCCGAAGCCCAAGGGGTGCAGCTGCGGTCGGCCGATGAATTTGCCCTGCGCGATGGTCGTGCGCCCAATGCCGTGCGGATTGCCGTCAACGGTCACGTCACACTAGAGCGGTTCGAGACCGCAATGCTGCGTCTGCGCAGCCTTTTGGCCAATCCGCCAGAACAAATCAGCGTTTGATGTGGGGTAAAATAATACCTATTTTATAAACCGGTGAAAACAAACGATTATTTATGTTTTCCACGTGTTGACCTTACCCGCGTCCGGCTTTAGACACCCTCCATCGAATTCGGACAGGGCGCCTTTGGTGACTCGGTCCATCACCCAAACAGGATTGACCTGACATGAAAACCTTCTCTGCTACTCCGGCAGACATCGACAAGAAGTGGATCATCATCGACGCCGAGGGCGTGGTGCTGGGCCGTCTTGCTGCGATCGTTGCCACCCGCCTGCGCGGTAAGCACAAGCCTTCCTTCACTCCGAACATGGACATGGGCGACAACGTCATCGTGATCAACGCTGACAAGATCCAGATGACCGGCAAGAAGCGTGAAGAAAACTTCTACTGGCACACCGGTCACCCGGGCGGCATCAAATCCCGCACCAAACAGCAGATTCTGGACGGCGACCACCCTGAGCGCGTTGTCTACCAAGCTGTGAAACGCATGCTGCCGGGCAACCGCCTGGCGCGCAAGCAAATGACCAACCTGCGCATCTACGCCGGCACCGAGCACGGCCACGACGCACAGAGCCCCGAAGTTCTGGATGTGAAATCCATGAACAAGAAAAACACCCGGAGCTAATGACAGATGTCTGATCAGATCACTACTCTCGAAGAGCTGGGCGCTGTCGCAGGCGTTGAAGTTGCAGCCGAAGAACTGGCCCCCCGTGAGCCGGTTCGTGACGAACTGGGCCGCGCATACGCGACCGGTAAGCGTAAAGACGCTGTTGCCCGTGTTTGGATCAAGCCGGGTTCCGGCAAGATCGAAGTGAACGGCAAAGAGATGAACAAATACTTCGCTCGTCCCGTTCTGCAGCTGATCGTGCGTCAGCCGTTCGGCGTGGCCGGTGTGGAAGGCGAATTCGACGTCTACGCAACCGTCAAAGGCGGCGGCCTGTCCGGTCAAGCGGGCGCGGTCAAGCACGGCATCTCCAAAGCTCTGCAGCTCTATGAACCGTCCCTGCGTGGCGCTCTGAAAGCCGCTGGCTTCCTCACCCGCGACTCTCGTGTGGTTGAGCGTAAAAAATTCGGCCGCCGCAAAGCGCGTCGTTCCTTCCAGTTCTCCAAGCGTTAATTCGCTGTCGAGACCTGCACAGGTTTTCGAAAGGGTCCGCAGTTTGCGGGCCCTTTTTCTGTTGGGGGTTAAGTTTTTTTGCCCGTGACGGTGCAAGCAATTTGAAACGAATTCCTCTTATCCCTGTTGCGACAGCCTTTTGAGCGCATGCGCTAGGATGACAGACTTGGACAGAGGACAGCAAAATGGACGGCTCCACCCCGAACTTTGAATTCACCAACAACTGGTTCTCTCTGACGGCCCTGCAAAACTGGAAGAGCTTGATTCCGCAGGTGAAACCACAAAAGGTGCTCGAAATCGGGTCCTACGAAGGGGCCTCTGCCAGCTATTTGATCGGCACCAACCATTGGTGCGAAAAGATGGCGCTGTTCTGCGTCGACACCTGGGAAGGTGGGGTCGAGCATCAGGACGCCGCCGTAGACATGGTGTCGGTCGAGGCGCGGTTTGACCACAATATTGCGCAGGCACAAATGCTGGCGTCCAAGCCCAGCACCGTGACCAAGCTCAAGGGGACATCAGATATTCAACTGGCCAGATTGCTGGCGGACGGCCACGGTGGGACGTTTGATTTCGTCTATGTGGATGGGTCCCATCAGGCGCCGGATGTGATGCTGGACGCACTTCTGGCGTTCAAGCTGTGCAGGATCGGCGGGTGCATTGCCTTTGATGACTACCTCTGGGCCGAAGATCTGCCGCAGGGGCGCGACCCGCTGCGCTGTCCCAAAATGGCGATCGATGCTTTTACCAATATTTTCTTCCGCAAGGTGCGGCTTCTCAGTGCGCCGCTTGGGCAGGTCTATGTGACCAAGGTGGCGGATTAATCCTTCGGTGTCGGGCAGCCCGATACAGAGGCGGGGCGCCCAAATCGGCGGCCCTTTTTCCGTGGGCCGCTGGTCTGCTGGCCGCGTGCATTAACAGGGTGCATGAAATAAGGTATCATTAAGCTATCTGTTTGTGTTTCAAGGTAGCGTTTTCATGTCTCAAACCCTCTATGACAAATACGGCGGGTTCAAAACCGTCAGCCGCATCGTCATGACGTTTTATGATCTGGTGTTGGATTCCGACGAGGTCGGCGGCTTTTTTGAGGACGTGGATTTGCCACGTTTGGTCGACCACCAGACCAAATTCATATCGTCTTTGCTGGGGGGGCCGGTGTCCTTCAATGATGACCGGCTTTTGGCTGTGCATCGCACGCTGGACATAGGTCACGCCGATTTCGACTTTATTTCAAACCTCTTATGCGAGGCTCTTGAAGCGCATGGCATGAGCGAGGCCGATATAAAGACGACGCTGGCTGCTGTGGACAGCAAGCGTCATGTCATTGTGACCACCTCATGAGCATCACCGCAATCAATGAGCAATTGTTGCGGGCCATTGGCGTTGGCGTCGCCTTGGTGCGCCAGCGCGACCTGCAGTTTGTGTTCTTCAATCAATCCTTCGCGGAATGGTTCGGAACCCCGGACCCCGAAACCCGGCTCGACCAGGTGCTAGAGGGTCTGGATGTGGAAATGCTGAAAGAGCAGGGTGAGGGTGCCTTGCGGTTTTCCTCTGAGATCACAATCAAACGCAAGCGGCGCACCTTGATTTTTGCAGTGAACATCTCTGGCGCGGATGAAACCGGCGAACCCCTTCTGGTCGTGGAATGTCAGAACATCACCCGTATCCGCGAACTGGAAAGTATGATCGACAGCTATTCCACCATGGTGGAGCGCAATACGCGGGAGCTGGAGCGGGAAAAGGACCGGGTGGAACGTTTGCTGCTGAACCTGATGCCGCGCAGTGTCTACGAAGAGTTCAAGACGTTTGGCGTGGTCACGCCGCAGCTCTATCAGGATGTGTCGGTGGTGATGCTGGATTTTGTGAACTTTACCGATTTCGCCTCGCGCACGGATCCCACGGTTACCCTGTCAGAGCTGAATGACATCTTTACCGCCTTCGACCGCATCGTCGAACAATATGGCTGCGAGCGGATCAAAACGATTGGCGACGCTTATCTGGCGGTCTCTGGCATGCCGCGACCGACGCCGGATCATGCCTCATCCGTGGCCCATTGTGCGATCCGATTTCTGCGTTACCTCGAGCGGCGCAACCAAAGCCACCCGCACAAGTGGCAGGCCCGGATTGGTCTGGCCAGCGGCGCGGCTGTTGGTTCGGTGGTTGGCATCCAGAAATATGTTTACGATGTTTTTGGCCCGGCGGTGAACCTCGCTGCGCGGCTGCAGGTCTATGCACATCCGATGAAAATTGCAGCGCCGCTGACAATGGAGGACGCGTTGCTGGACGAGTTTGATGTCAAAAGGATCGGTTCAGCGGATCTGAAAGGCATTGGAGAGGTCGAGCTGATCAATGTGGTAGGCGAACATCCTTCCGCAAAAAGGGCAGGAAAATCAATTTTCTAATCCACGAAGCTGCGCTTAATCCGGGTCAATCAAGCCAAGGCCGCGCAGGTAAATCCCAATGCCACTTTCCAAAAGATCCTCTGGCGCATAAGGGGACTGGGCGCCGGGATCACCGCGCGAAAACAGCTCTACGACGCCATGGCTCATGGCCATGACATGGGCGGAAAACATTGACGCGGGCGGGCGGCGATCGGCGGGGATGTGCTGGCTCAGCTCTGCGGCGGCGCGTTCCAGAATGCCGCGGGCCCGCGCCGAAGCTTCGGCCAGTTCCGGCGTGCGGTTCACGGAAATTCCGCTTTCAAACATGGCGATGTAGTGGCCTGGATGTTTGCGCGCAAACGCCAAATAGGCCCGCCCCGTGGCCTCAAACGCAGCCAGAGCCGAGGGCTGATATTTCTCGTAGGCGTGTTGCATCAGATCGGCAAACATCACAAAGCCCTGACGCGCTGCCTCTGCGATCAGGTCCTCGCGCCCTTCAAAGTGACGATAGACCGCAGCCGGGGTCACGCCCGCCCGTTTTGCAGCCTCGGACAGGGTGAAACCGGTCGGGCCCTTGGTTTCAATCAGGCCAAGGGCGGCTTCGACCAGCGCCTGCCGCAAATTGCCGTGGTGGTAGCCGCGTTTAGCCATCCCAGATCTCGGGGCCTCCGCAAATCTTGTCGTCCTGCGTGCCAATGGCGTCTTCGTTTTTGTTCGCGTAATCAACATTGTGCAGCACATGGCGAATGGCGGCGAGGCGCGCACGTTTCTTGTCGTCAGACCGCACAACCGTCCAGGGGGCGTGCAGGCTCTGTCCCCGAAGCAGGGTTTCGCGGATCGCGTCGGAATAGGCATCCCAGCGTTTCAGCCCCTCAACATCGATCCACGACAGTTTCCACTGCTTCAGCGGATCCTGCTCACGGGCGAGGAAGCGGCGCAGCTGTTCGGCGCGCCCAACATTCAGCCAAAATTTGAAGACCATAATGCCTTCGTCGCTTAGCATGCGTTCAAAATCAACAACTTGCGAGAAGAAGTGTTCGCGTTGATTGTCAGTGCAAAAGCCAAAAACTTTCTCCACGACGCCGCGGTTGTACCAGCTGCGGTCAAAGAACACGATCTCACCGGCGGCGGGCAGATGTTTGATATAGCGCTGGAAATACCATTGCGTCGCCTCGGTATCCGAAGGTTTGGACAGCGCAACAACCCGTGCGCCGCGCGGGTTCAGGTTTTCGCGAAAGCGTTTGATGGTACCGCCTTTGCCAGCGGCATCACGGCCTTCAAAGACAATTGCAATCCGCGCGCCCGACGCTTTGGCCCAGGCCTGAAGCTTGACCAGTTCGATCTGCAGCGCCTCGATCTCGCGCTCATAATCCTTGCGGGACATGCGGTCGTCGTGCGGATAGCTGGGGGTCAGGATGTCGTCTTTATCGGCCTTCTCGATGGCTTTGCGCACGTCTTTTGGGGCCTCACCCTCGAAATAGGCGCTGATCGCCCCGTCAAATGGCAATGTCATGCCTGAGCCCTCCGGTTTTGCTGTTTTGTTACTTGGCATTATCCGATGTTAATCGGCTTAACGCAATTGCGCACGTTGGGCGGCGCGGTCGACAGCTGCGGCCACCTCCTGCGGGTGGGTCTGATGGGGCATGTGGCCCACAGCTTCCAGCCGGGTCAGATGCGCGCTGGTCGTGTCCTGGATCAGCTTTTCACCGTGAATTTTCACACTGACGGTGACATCAGCGGTGCCATGGATGATTTCAATCGGCAGGGTGAGATCCCGGTAGTGTGGTTGCAGATCTTGGATTTCTGACAGCAGATCAGCGCGTTGTCGGGCATTATTGCGCCAAGACGACCGCCGCAGGCTCATCCCCAGCCCAAAATGTTCTGCATAACCGTCGGGCACCGCTTGTGGCGCATAGACCGGCGCCAGCGCCGATCGGGCGTAGGCATCACTGACAAAGGCCGTCAGCAGCGGGACAATAAATTTTGCGCCCAGTTTGCCAGAGGTCAGCCGATAGAGCGGATCCAGCGGCGTGTCCCACGGGTGCGACGGGCCTGAAACCGAAATCACACCGGCAATATGGTCGGGGTGGTGAACGGCCCAGGCCAGCGCCACCGCGCCACCATAGCTTTGACCCAGAACCAGCGGGCGATCTGCGCCCATGGCGGCGGCGGCCTGTTGCAACACGTGGGCCTGCGCCGCAAGGCTGGCGGCCGGCAGCGGGTCGGAATAGCCCAGCCCCGGCCGGTCGAACATGAGGATGCGGTAGCGATCTTCCAGTGCGGGCGCCAGTGCAAAGCTCATGTCGCGCGTCGACCCGTTTGATCCGTGGATCAGCACCAGATCAGGCGCGGTGCCTTGCGGCTGTCCGCGCTCCACCACGTGGATACGGCCCATGGGCAGGTCAAGGAACTGCCCCTCGGGTGGGTAGGCGGCCATAACGCGGGCTTCGCGCTGGCTGGCCAGCACGCTTACCGTCAAAGCCGCACCAACACTCGCCGCAAACCCTGCTGCCAGCACCACCCGCATTGGGATTTACGCCCGCAAATCCGTGGTTTCCATGCCGATCTTCGACACGTCATAAGGCGTGGTCAGGTAAAGCTCGGACAGCCAGTTGCCATAAAGCAGATGCGCGTGGCTGCGCCAGCGGTTGGTCGGCGCCTGAGAGGGATCGTCGTGCGGATAATAGTTCACCGGCACGTTGATTTCGGTCCCGGCTTCCACGTCGCGGTCATATTCCTGCTTCAGCGTGTCGCTGTCGTATTCAAAGTGGTTGAAGATATAAAGCGCGCGGTGCGCGGGATCTTCGACCAGACAGGGGCCGACCTCTTCGCTGCCCAGCAACGTCGTCAGACCCTCTGCCGCGTCGATTTCAGACTGGTGCATTTCGGTCCAGCGGGACACGGGGATCACGCAGTCATCCGAGAAGCCCCGCAACAGGCGCGAGGTCGGCTGCAGGTTCTTGTGCCGGAAACAGCCAAAGGCCTTGGCGTCCAAAATGTGCTTTTTGATGCCGTGGAAATAATTGATCATCGCCATGCCACCCCAGCAGACGCCAAAGGTGGAGTGCACATTGGTCTGGGTCCACTCGAAAATCTCGCGCAGCTCGTCCCAATAGGTGACATCGCCGAACTCCAGATGTTCGATCGGTGCGCCGGTGATGATCAGACCATCGAACTTCTCGTCCTTCACCTCCTGAAAGGGGCGATAGAACTCTGCCATATGGGCGGCAGCGGTGTTCTTGGTCTTGTGCTCGGTCATGCGGATCAGCGTGAGCTCAATCTGCAGCGGCGTGGCACCGATCAGGCGGGCGAATTGGTTTTCGGTCTGGATCTTCTTGGGCATCAGGTTCAACAGACCGATGCGCATTGGGCGAATATCCTGACGTGCCGCCTGATCCGGCGACATCACCATCACGCCTTCGTTCGTCAGAACGTCATAGGCGGGGAGGTCGGCTGGAATTTTAATAGGCATAGGGGGTCCTTTAGCGGCACGAAGTTAAAGAACCCTGTAAATAGGCCTATGTGGCGCGGGCCTCAAGGGCCGATGCGATCAAGTCTTCGAAACCGGCTTCATCTTTCACTGCCGCGATCTGATCGGCGGTCACGGTGACGCCCCAATGGTCGGCAATTGCCTGATAGCGCGGCTGACGGTGCGCAAGCGCCTGCGCATAGGTCCAGCGCAGGAAAGCTGCCGGGTCAACCGCGTCTTCTTTCAAGTTGTTTTCGCTCAGATATTCGTTCCAGACACGGTCCAGAAATTCGGGCTGATAGGCCATCGGCTTTGGCGCACGGTCAAAGCGGCGGATCAGTTCGGCGGTGTGATCATCCGTGCCTTTGATCCAGACCAGCAGCGTCTGTTCCGACAGCGCGTTCAGGATGCGGTCATTGGGGTCGCTTGCATCGACCCATTCGCAGAGCGACCCGCCGGTGTCACAGATGAAATTGTTGTAGCCATAGATGTGGTCGGCGCGGTCAATGAAATAGCCGGTGTCCAAAAGGGCGTCGATCTCGGCCCGGCGGAACTGGTCCTGACGGCGGCGGTATTCCTCGATGCACATGCCGCCCTTGGCGCGGTCGCCGGGCATGCCCAGATAAGCCGCCACAGCGCCCAGATTTTCAAAGGTGATGTTCGAGGTGATGTGGATCGAGTCGTTCAGCAGGAGATTGCGCAGGAACGGCACCTGCATCGCCTCGGCCTTGGCGTTGTCGGCGATGTATTCGCCCATGTAGCGCGTGCCAATGCGGTAATCGATCGAATAGTGAAACCAGCTGCCCGCGCCGCGCAGGATATTGCTGACATAGGTCTTGCCGAGGCCAGACATGCCAAAGAAGAGAACGCGTTTGCGCGGGGCGTCACGCCAATCCTGCGGGGTCGGGTAGAGCATTTGGTGCACCTTGAGGTTCTTGGTCTTTTGCAGCCTTGCTAGGAAACCATGCGCCCGCCGTCAATCGCGAGGAGCGGCAAAGCCATGTCCGTTTTAACCATCTGCCCCCGGTTGGCGCAAATCGTTGGCCCGGGCAGGAAAAGAAAAAGGCCCCGCCAAAAAAAGGCGAGGCCTGTCAGGTCTTTTCGGGGACCGACTTAGAAGTAGTAGCCGACCTTGAAGCCAAGGCTGAGCACGTCATTGTCGCGCATATTTGCCGCCGCGGTGTCACCGGGGGCTGCAATTGCGTCGCCCACTTTGGTGTAGCGCAGGCCGCCCTGAACCTTGATCTTGTCGGTCTTATATTGAACGCCAAGGCGGATGGCTTTCATGCCATTTGTCGGGGCCAGCGGCGATACCAGATCGTCTTCGCCTTCATCTTCATAGATGACTGCCAGCGAACCGGACCAGTTTTCATTGAAGCGACGACCAACACCCAGCGTGTAAGTGTAAGTGTCATCCAGGCCGATGAGATCGCGGCCGAAGGCTGGCGGGATCAGATTGGTTTTGGAATGTTGCGCCCAGCGGACACCGCCAAAGACCAGGGTGTCCTTTGCGATGCCGGACTGGAAGTCCAGATTCACAGACTGTGGCGTTTTAGTTTTTGTGCTGGTTGGAAACTCGTTCGTGCCGCCGGGAAGGAACGGGGCCAGAATGGCCGGAAAGGTTTCGTTTAGGGCAAAGTCGTGCTCGATTTCAGAGCTATAGGTCAAGGCCACCCGCAGGGCGATTTCAGGCTTTTCATAGGCCGCACCAGCCACCCAACCCAGCGCGCCGTCTTTGTTGACTTTGACATTATAGCCGGAGGCAGGCTGCATTGTATTGTAGGCGTCACCGGACAGGGTCACTTCGCCATCCACTTCTTGGTATCGAATACCACCGTGAACGCTGACGTTGTTGTCAAACTTGTAGCGCAGCAGGGCGGTAATCGAGTTGGAGTCCGCGCGTGCCATGGTGCCCTGCAGAAGCGGGTCGTCGCCGGGTGTCGGAGTGATGCCGGTGCCGCCGGGATATTCGACATCCACGCCAAAGGGCTGGTCAAAAATCAGCGACACAGACATTTTGTCGTTCAGGTCGGTTTTATAGCCACCCGAAATGGACGAAAAATTATTTGCAACATTGCCGGTTTCGTTGCCCAGAAGATCGGTGCCAGACACATCCGGGTTGCTGATGGCAAAACCAAATTCGGCATAGGTGCCTTCTTCAAAGATGATGCCAATTGGCTGGCCACTGCGATCCAGACCGCCGGCGAGCGCAGTGGTGGACATCAGTGCAAGTGCTGCGGAAGCAGCTGTGACGTTTTTCATAATTTCCTCCCTCGTGGCCGGGGCGCGAAAGATTGTTGCGCGTAGCCTTGGCACACGACAGTATTCAGACTTGCGAATGGAGCAATGTTGACCAAACGTTAGCTGTGTGACGTTTGTCTCAGGAGGCGCGAACTTGTTGCCGAGAAGATACAATATTAATGTAGTTTCCAGCCAAGATCATTGAACCGCCCAAGATCAACCCCATATTGATCGGCTCCCCGTACAGAACCAGACCAAGAAGTGCAACCAGTGGCAGGCGTGCAAAATCGATTGGAATGATCGTGGCCGCCGGGGCAAGGCTGAGGGCCGTGGTCAGGCAGTAATGCGCGCTCAGACCTGCAAGGCCGACCATCAAAAGGGGCAGGGCATAGGCCCATTTCAGCGGCTCCATCTCGCCATCCCAGCCCGCCATCACCAGACCAAAGACCAGCTGCATGGTGGTCAGCCAGAGCAGGATAGAGGCGGTTTCCTCGTGTTTTGTCAGGCGTTTGGTGGCAATATTTGTGATCGCAAAGAAGATCGCGCAGGCCGCGGCTGCCAGGGTGCCCAGATTGAGCGTCGCCGTGTCAGGTCTGGCAACCAGCACAACCCCGACAAAAGCCAAAGCCACCGCAACCATCCGCGCAGGGGTCAGGCGTTCGCCCAGAAACAGCGGCGCCAGCAGGATCAGCCAGATCGGCGAGGTGAATTCAAGCGTGATAACCTGTGCCAAGGGCGCCAGCGAAATGCCCAGAAACCAAAGGTTTTGTCCGGTGAAATGTGCGCCATTGCGCAGCAGGTGCAGGCCCAGCCGGTCCGTTTTCACCTTCCGCCAGCTCTTGGTCAGGCTCAGTACCACGCAGACGACAAGTACCCCCACCATGCTGCGATAGGACATCAGCTCGAATGTGTCATAACCCGCCATGGCTTCGCGCCCGGCAATGGCCATGGTGGTAAAGGACAGGATTGCGCCGATCATCCACAAGGCGCCACGTGTCAGATCCGTCATCAGAGCCCCGTCACCCGATAGTGCCGTTCAATCCCGGCGCTGATCCGGCCCCAGTCCGACGCTTTTATCCGCGCCTGATGGGCTTCAAAAGCAGCCGCGTCCGTGAAGGTTTCACTGACATGGAACCGGCCCGGCACATCCGTGTCTTCGGTGACGTCAAACCGCAGGCAGCCGGGTTCTGCGCGGCTGTGTTGGATGTGGTCGGGCAGGGCGTGTTTTATCGCAGATCTCCGGGGTTCGGGCACGTCGATGTAGCCTTCAAGTGTGACGGTCATCTGTCTGATCTCTAGTGTAAAATCTGAATTTTGGTGCTGTCGGGAATACCCAGAAGGCCAGCCATGGAATAGACCTGTGCCCGCAGCGCATTGGCCCAGAGCTTGACCGCTTCCATTGCAATTGTCCAATGACCGGGCATCAAAGTTTGTGATGGGTCATATGCCGGAAACAGCTGAATGTCGCGCGCACCGGCCCAAAGAAAGGACAGGCCTGATCGGGGCAGGTGAAAACTGTCAGTGACAAGGATCACGCCCCGCACGGATTCAAGCTTTGGCAGTGTGAACAGGGCGTTCTGGAGTGTGGATTCGGATTGGTTTTCGATCACAATGGCCGAGGCCGGAACCCCTTCGGCCAGAGCCAGTGCAGCCATCTGCTGGCCGGTGGGCGGTGCCGCGTGGGTCGAGTTCCCGCCCGTGAATGCAATCTTGGGCGCAAGTCCCTGATGATACAAGGAAATGCAGCTTCGCGCCCGTTGTTCGGTAAAGCGACCAAGGCTGCCGTCGTCCTGTAATCCTGCGGCTAGGCAGACAATCGTATTTGTCGCGCGCAGATCGGACCGCGCGGGGTAGAGATCCAGAAAGGTCCAGCCATAAACCGCCCCAACGGACAAAAGGCCGAGGAAAACCCCGGCCTTTGTCAGTCGCGCTGTGACGCGTCTTATTCCCACTCGATCGTGCCCGGAGGCTTCGAGGTGATGTCATAGGTGCAGCGGTTGATGCCCTTGACTTCGTTGATGATCCGCGTCGCCGTTTCGCCCAGGAATTCATGGGTGAACGGGTAGTAATCCGCGGTCATGCCATCGACCGAGGTCACAGCCCGCAGGGCGCAGGCGTAGTCATAGGTGCGGCCATCGCCCATCACACCTACGGTGCGCACGGGCAGGATCGCAACAAAGGCCTGCCAGATCTCATCGTACAGACCGTGTTTGCGGATCTGGTCGATGTAAATGGCGTCGGCTTCGCGCAGGATGTCGAGCTTTTCGCGGGTGATCTCGCCGGGGCAGCGGATCGCCAGACCCGGTCCGGGGAAGGGGTGGCGGCCAATAAAGCTCGCGGGCAGGCCCAACTCGCGACCCAGGGCGCGGACCTCGTCCTTGAACAGTTCGCGCAGCGGCTCGACCAGCTTCAGACCCATCTTTTCAGGCAGGCCGCCCACATTGTGGTGGGATTTGATGGTGACCGATGGGCCGCCAGAGAAGGACACAGATTCAATCACATCCGGGTAAAGCGTGCCCTGCGCCAGGAACTCCGCGCCCTCAATGGTGTCGGCGTGTTTCTGGAACACGTCAATGAACAGCTTGCCGATGATCTTGCGCTTGGTTTCCGGGTCAGACTGGCCATCCAGTTCTCCCAGGAACAGCTCTTGTTCGTCGGCGTGGATCAGCTGCATGTTGTAGTTGTCGCGGAACATGGTGACGACCTCTTCGGCCTCACCCTTGCGCAGCAGACCGTGGTCGACAAACACACAGGTCAGCTGGTCGCCGATCGCCTCGTGGATCAGAACCGCCGCAACCGAGCTGTCAACTCCGCCCGAAAGACCGCAGATGACTTTCTTGTCGCCAACCTGCTCGCGGATCTTTTCGATCATTTGCTCGCGGTAGGCGCCCATGGTCCAATCGCCTCCGAACCCTGCCAGTTTGACAAAGTTCTCGTACAGCTTCGCACCGCGCGGGGTGTGGTGCACCTCGGGGTGGAACTGAACCGCATAGAAGTTGCGCGACGTGTCCGCGGTGATGGCATAAGGCGCATTGGGAGAGGTGCCATAGACCTCAAAACCCGGTGCGATTTCAGAGACATGGTCGCCGTGGCTCATCCAGACCTGCTCGTCCCCTTCGGTGAACCAGCCATCCAGAATGGACAGATCGCCCTTGGGCGTCACAAAGGCGCGGCCAAATTCGGCAGTGCCGTGGCCCGATTCCACCTTGCCGCCCAGCTGGTGCATCATCACCTGCTGGCCATAGCAGATGCCAAGGATCGGCACGCCAAGGTCAAAGATCTCTTGCGGCGCGCGGGGGGAGCCCTCGCGTGTCACACTGTCTGGGCCACCAGAGAAGATCACCGCTTTGGGCGCAAAGTCACGCACAAATTCGATGGTCACATTCTGGTAGGGGTGAATTTCACAATAGACGTTCAGCTCGCGCAAGCGACGCGCAATCAGCTGCGTCACCTGGCTGCCAAAGTCTATAATCAGAAGGCGGTCATGGGCTGTCTCGGTCATGTCAGGGCCATAGGGGAGCGTGGGTCATTTTGCAATGGGTTTGGTGACCTTGGGAGAGGTCTGGGGGCGAAAAAGATCGCGAACACCGGCAGAGCCGCCTTTGGACCATAATCTGTCGCGGATCGACAGGAGCTTTGGCGCCGCCGGGGTGCATAACACAGACTTCTAATGTAACAGATTTATGACGGTGTGTTTTGCGGTCTCGCCGTGGCTTCGGGGTGCCGTGGCTTCGGGGTATTGAAACGTATCTTTGGCGCTGCACGCCGGAACCGGCGGCTTTAGCGCCGTGAAGAGGGAAGACCATAAATGTTGGACAGCCTTGTGGAACTGGAAGTCTTGGACCTTTTGACCGGACCTGCATTCAATATGCTCATGGCGGTTCTGTGCGGTGCGTTTATTGGGTCCGAGCGGCAGGTGCGCCAGCGGCTTGCGGGCATCCGCACCAATGCACTGGTGGCATTGGGGGCCGCTTGCTTTGTGATTTTCTCGGCCATGTATGACGATCTGAGCCCGACACGTGTTGGTGCGCAGGTTGTATCTGGCATCGGGTTTCTGGGCGCGGGCATTATTTTTCGCGACGGGTTCACAGTGCACGGGCTTAATACGGCGGCCACGCTTTGGTGTGCCGCGGCGGTTGGGGTGATCTGCGGGGCAGGCGGTCATGCGGTTGCCGCGATTGCGACCGGCGTGGTCATCTTTGTCAATCTGGGTCTGCGCCCACTGGTCAAATGGGTCAAGCGCAAGACGCGGGCAGGGCTGCCGATGGTGCAGGAATATCGAATTCTGATGACCTGTCGGCCTTCAGATGAACAGGCGGTGCGTAATAGTATTCTGGCTGCGTTGTCGGCCTCTCCGGCGCATGCGCAGGGCTTTGATGTGGAAACTTCAAAAGAAGACGAAATGCGTCTGGATCTGACTTTGGCCATCAACGACAGATCCGAAGAATCGATCAACTCGGTGATTTCGCCGCTGCTGATTGACCCTGCGGTGCTGAGCCTGTCTTGGGAAGCAGGGGCGGAAGGCTAACCAAAGCCGTCCAGTGAACGCTCGCAGGGGGTCTCTGGCGTGACGCTTTTTCGGGCGCTTTGTGAAGAGCCGGCGAGTTTGTACCTGTTTATGTCGCATTTATGTTTCAAAGGCCGCAAATATCACTCGGGTCCGCGCGTGATTTCACTAACGTCCAATCAAACAAATTGAGTTGTGAGGACTATCCATGACTGAAGCGGCCCCGCGTCGCCGCAGCCGGGGGGGCGGAGGAGCCGCCCGTCGCGCTGAGCGTACAAGCACCAAAATCGAAACCGCCAAGTTCATTGAGCGCAATATCCCCAATTTCGAGGTCCTGACCACGGAAGCACTGGAGATCATTGAGGCCAATGCCGAAGCGATCCTTGAAGAAGTTGGTGTAAACTTCGTCGACAACCCCGCAGCCCTTGACCGCTGGCGCGAGGCCGGCGCGGATGTGCAGGGCGAACGCGTGCGCATTCCGCGTGGTCTGGCGCGCAAGTTGTGCGAAACGGCGCCCTCGAGCTTTACCCAGCATGCGCGCAACCCCGAGAAATCGGTGGAAATCGGCGGCAAAAACCTGGTTCTGGCCCCGATCTATGGCCCGCCCTTCGTGCGCGACGCGCAAGGCGGTCGCCGCTATGCAACGCTCGAGGATTTCCAGAAGTTTGTGAAGCTGGGCTATATGTCCAAATGGCTGCACCATTCGGGTGGCACCGTATGTGAACCGACCGATGTGCCGGTGAACAAGCGTCACTATGATATGCTGCTGGCGCATATGGAGCTGTCCGACAAACCCTTCATGGGGTCGGTCACGGAACCCAGCCGCGCGCAGGATTCGGTTGAGATGTGCGAAATCCTGTTCGGCAAAGAGTTCGTTCAGGACAACACCGTGATGACCTCGCTCATCAACATCAACTCGCCGATGACCTTCGATGACGTGATGATGGGTGCGCTGGAAGTTTACGCCAAAAACAATCAGGCCTGCATTATTTCTCCGTTCATCGTAGGCGGTGCGATGGCGCCGGTTTCGGTTGCGGGCACGCTGACACAGGTTCTGGCCGAAGTGATGGCCGGTATCGCCTATAGCCAGCTGATCCGTCCGGGTGCGCCGGTGATCTTTGGCGCCTTTGTGTCTTCGATTGATATGAACTCTGGCGCGCCGACCTTTGGCACGCCCGAGGCGTCGATGGTCACCTATGGGGCAGGCCAGCTGGCGCGCCGTCTGGGTGTGCCGTTCCGCTCTGCGGGGTCGTTCTGTGGGTCCAAACTGCCCGATGCGCAAGCGGCCTACGAGACCGCAAACTCGCTCAATATGGGTCTGATGGCAGGCGTGAACTTCATGCTGCACTCCTGCGGCTGGCTCGAAGGGGGGCTGGTTGCGGACTTTGAAAAGTTTGTGATGGACGCCGATCAGCTCGGTGTGCTGCACGGCCTGGCCAAGGGCATCTCGGTCGACGAGAACGCGCAAGCCATGGATGCAATCCGCGAAGTGGGCCCGGGCGGTCACTATCTGGGCTGCGCGCACACGCAGGCGAACTTCAAATCGGCGTTCTGGAAATCCGACCTCTTGGATTACAAGCCGTTTGAAACCTGGGAAGAAGAAGGCGCGCGCGACACCCGTCAGTTGGCGTCGAGCCGGGTTGAAACCCTGCTGGCGGCCTATCAGCAGCCCGCTCTGGACCCGGCAATCCGCGAAGCGCTCTATGCTTACGTGGCAAACAAGAAAGAGTCCGTGCCAGACAGCTTCCTCTGATAGTTATCTGACAACACGACGTTTTTATCGGGCGCTCCGGCTTTGGAGCGCCCGTTTTTATGTGCGGATGTGCGCGCCGTTGCCTGACTGGCCAGAAACAGTTGCCCTTCAGCCGCAATCGCGATTAGCGTTTCAAGGTGGCGCACAAGTGAATAGCCTGGGTGTTGATTTTGGCGCGCCTGTTCCTGCTGGCGTTCGCGGTCCAGCAATTTCACCAGCACCGCGCCAGCACTCAGATCAACGGCCTGCTGAAGGGTGCCCAGAATCCGGGGCAGATCCCGCTTGCGCGTATAGTGACCAATACCTGCGCGCGCCGCCTGCGACAAAAGCCGGGGGCGGGACAGCGATTTGAGTTGGGTTCCCAGATCTTCCATCGCAAACATCTCCTAAATTTCAAAAATCTGGATCATAATAAAACAACCCATGCGGGTGTTGCGTCTGTGGGGCACGCGGCGCGCGGTGGTTTTTACTGTTGTTGATGAATGGTGAATAAATTTCGTGGAGATCCTCGCTATTGGTCCAGAAAATCGGATTGGGCGCGGCGGGGAATTGATGCGTAGAAACAAGGAGGCCCTGCATGTCCGACGCGGTTGCGCCCTGTCTGCCCAATTGGGTTCCGGAAGATATTGTTCGTTATCTGATGCATACAGAGTGTGGTGTTTCGATCCGGCAATTGGCAAAGCAAGCCGATTGCCACCCCTCGACCGTCCTGCGGCAAATACGGCGTCTGGAAGAATGGCGCGACGACTTTCTGATTGACGGCGCATTCCGCGCCCTTGCGACGGAGGTCTCCGGTGAAAACGCCACAGGCGCTGCGGGTGATTTCTTTGCCGGTGACGGAGAATTGGCGCGAAATAAAGAACGTCTGTTAACGGTGCTTGCTCAACCCAAGGCAGTTTTAATTGTTGGCGCGGGTTTCGAAAAAGGCGCGGTTCTGCGGGGGGATGCAGACGATCAGGAACGGGACCAGATTTCGGTCGAGATGTCATTGGCGCAAATCCTCGCGGTTGAAGGGGCGATTGCAGGGGGCGGCACGGGCCAAATCCTCAAGTACCGGATCACGCCCGAAGGCCGTCTGGCGCTGGCAAAACTGGCCGCAGATCGCGAACAATTGGCCCGTGTGCGCAGCGAAGGCGTGTCGCAGTCCGCCATTGGCGCGGTGCTTGGGCTGGCCCAGATGCAGGCAGCACGCCGGGCCGAACAGGACGCCGCCGGGGCGGGCCCACGTCGTGCCCGCTATGGTGTTCAGGAGACGCCATTGCAAATTCTCTCGCGATTTACCAACCGCGATGGCGACCCATTTCTCACGCCGGAAATGGTCAGCGCGGGCGAACGTCTGCGCGAGGACTACGAGCTGGCGCAGATCGGCGTGCATCTGAACCGCGAGGCAGACCAGTTCCGCGAACCGGGCACCGCGCCGGAAATGGGGGGGCAGGAAATGTCACGCCGCGCGCTGGAGCGGGTCAATAAGGCGATGATGGCGCTGGGGCCGGGGCTGAGCGATATTGCCATGCGCTGCTGTTGCCACCTCGAAGGGCTGGAAGCGGCGGAAAAAGACCTTGGTTGGTCGGCGCGGTCTGGCAAAGTGGTGCTGCGGATCGCCTTGGAGCAGCTGCAGGCGCATTATGGCAAACAGCCCACCGTGTTGCGGATGATCGGCTGAATGCGACAGCTTGCTTATGGGTCGCGACAAAGGGGGCAGAATTGCACTGGTGGCCGTCCCGTCAGGCTGATAAGGTCCGGCCAGCCGTGAACAGCAAAAATTGAAGGATCGTCCTGTGCGAGATCTGAAGATCCCCGAGCAGCGCCACCCGGAAAAAGCGCATCGTCCCGACAATGCCCAGCCCAAAAAACCGTCTTGGATCCGTGTGAAAGCCCCCGGCGGGGCGGGATATGCGGAGACGCATAAGATCATGCGTGAAAACAACCTTGTGACGGTCTGCGAAGAAGCGGGCTGCCCCAATGTTGGCGAATGCTGGAGCCAGGGTCACGCCACCATGATGATCATGGGGGAAATCTGTACGCGCGGTTGCACGTTCTGCAATATTGCCACCGGCAAGCCCGACACGCTGGACGCGTTTGAACCCGGCCGCGTGGCCCATGCAGTGGAAAAACTGGGTCTCAACCACGTGGTGATCACATCTGTGGACCGGGATGATTTGCAGGATGGTGGCGCGGAACATTTCGCCCAGACCATTCGCGCCGTGCGCCATCGCAGCCCTAAGACCACGATTGAGATCCTGACCCCGGACTTTCTGAAGTGTTCGCCGGAAGTGCTTGATATTGTTGTGGAAGCAAAGCCAGACGTCTTCAACCACAACCTTGAAACCGTGCCTGGCCTCTATCCCGAGGTCCGCCCCGGTGCGCGTTACTTCCACTCCCTGCGCTTGTTGCAGCGGGTGAAGGAACAGGATCCGTCGATCTTCACCAAATCCGGCATTATGGTCGGTCTGGGCGAGGACGAAATGGCGGTGAAGCAGGTGATGGACGACATGCGCGCCGCAGACATTGATTTCCTGACCATTGGTCAGTATCTGCAGCCGACTCCGAAACACCACGCCGTGGACCGGTTCGTGACGCCGGAAGAGTTCGCCTCTTATGAGAAAGCCGCCTTTGGCAAAGGGTTCCTGATGGTCTCTGCGACGCCGCTGACGCGTTCGTCGTATCACGCAGGTGATGACTTTGCCCGTTTGCGGGATGCCCGTGAAAAGGCGCTGGCCAAAGGCTGAGCTGGAAAACAGTCTGAATGAAATGAAAAGCCGCGCTGGTGTCAGCGCGGCTTTTTTGATCAGGCCTCGTCGGTGAAGCGCACCTTGCCGATGTGGGGCAGGTTGCGGTTGCGTTGGGCAAAGTCGATGCCGTAGCCCACAACAAATTCATCCGGGATTTCAAAGCCAATGTGATCGGCGCGGAAATCCACCTCGCGGCGCGACGGTTTGTCCAGAAGCGCAATGGTCTTCAGGCGCGCAGGATTGCGGCTTTGCAGCAGCTTGCTGACGTGCGACAGGGTGTGGCCTGTGTCGACAATATCTTCGACCACTAGCACGTCGCGCCCTTCAATGGCGCCGCGCAAGTCCTTGAGAATACGAACTTCCCGGCTGCTTTCCATGCCGTCGCCATAAGACGAGGCCTCGAGGAAATCCACCTCGATGGGCAGGTCCAGCTCGCGCACCAGATCAGCGATGAACACAAAGCTGCCGCGCAGAAGGCCCACAACGACCAGCTTGTCGGTGCCCTCAAATTCGGATGCGATCTCTTCGCTCAGTTCTTCGATCCGTGCGGCGATGGCTTTGGCCGAAATCATCACATCTATGACATACGGGCGATCAGTCATGGCTTTCCCCTTGGCTTCCTACGTGAGTTGCCTCTTGAATTTTCGTTGCGTTCATAGGACACCACGCGCCAGCTGTACAGGAAGCAGATCAAAGACGATGCCGACCCATTCTGAAACCCGACCCATGCCGTACACCGCCCAGCAGATGTATGATCTGGTGGCAGATGTGGCCAACTACCCAAAATTCCTGCCCTGGTGTGCTGCTGCGCGCATCCGCAGCCGGGTGCCGCAAGGCACGTCCGAGCTGATGGAAGCGGATCTGGTGATTTCCTTCAAAGTGTTCCGCGAACGGTTCGGCAGCCGTGTGGTGTTGCATCCGGGTGAACATAAGATCGACACGGAATATCTGGATGGTCCGTTTCGCTATATGAAGTCCAACTGGGCCTTTCAGGACCGCGCCGACGGCGGCTGTGATGTCAGCTTCTTTGTGGATTTCGAATTTAAGAACGCGGTGTTGCAGAGCGTGATTGGCCTGGTGTTCAACGATGCCATGCAGCGTATTGTGCGGGCTTTTGAACGTCGCGCCGAAGATCTGTATGGCGGGTGACATGTGGCTCTAATCTGCGGATTAGAGCCTGAATCCGCGTCAGGTCCGAATGGGAAGTTTGGCGACGGCGGTTGCGATCAGCATCAGCGCGTGGTCTCGCGTCGCAGCGCGCACCTTGTCGCGACCCAAAGCGCCGAACTCTTTGGTTTCCACAAATGTCGGCAGGCCTGTTGCCGCAAGACCAAAGCAGACGCGCCCTTCGGGTTTGAACTCTGACCCGCCGGGGCCCGCAATGCCGGTGACGGAGACCGCAATATCGGTTCCCGCGCTGTCCAGCGCCCCGTCGGCCATTTCCGCGGCGACCTCTTCGCTGACCGCGCCATGGGTGGCAAGCGTTGTCGTCAGGACGCCCAGCATCTCGGTCTTGGCCTGGTTGGAGTAGGTCACAAACCCCCGGTCCACCACAGCGGAGGAACCGGGGATGTCGGTCAGGGCGGCGGCAATCATGCCGCCGGTGCAGCTTTCGGCGGTGGAAACAGTCAGGCCCTTGGCCTGCGCATCCCGAAGAAGAGCTGCAACATCAACCGTCATAGACCAAGCACCCCGTGGAAAAAGCCCGCCAGCAGGACGACGCCGCCCGCCGCCATGGCTCCTGCGATGATGTCATCCATCATGACGCCAAAGGGGCCTTTCTTGCGATCCGCCCAGCCAACAGGGCCGGGTTTCCAGATGTCGAACAGTCGGAACAGAACAAACGCAGCGATCCAGCCGGGCCAGAGCACGGTAATGCTGAACCCATGCAGCCACGCGGGCAGCGACAGCGCCCAGAGCGCCAGCATTTGACCGGCAAATTCATCCAGCACAAATTCGGACGGATCCAGATCCTCTTGCCCCTTTGTCATGTCGGCTGCGGCCCAGAAGCCGATGCCGGTGGCGGCGAGTGTTGTGGCGGCCACAAGCGGGAAGCCGCCCAGCATATGGAGGCCAAGTGTGGCGGGCAGGGTGACGAGGGACCCCCAAGTTCCGGGCGCAGGTTTCAAATAGCCCACACCGCCGCAGGTGCCGAGGATCTGAGAGAGTTTCATCACTTATCCTTTGAACAGCGCGGCGGTGGCCAGCGCGGCAATGCCTTCGCCACGACCCGTAAATCCAAGCCGTTCCGAGGTGGTGGCTTTGATCGACACACGCGCAGGCTCAATCCGCAGGATTTCGGCCATTTTTGCTTGCATTGCAGCGGCATGGGGGCCGACCTTCGGGTATTCGCAGACCAGCGTGCAATCGATGTTCGAGAGGGTAAAGCCGCGGTCGCGGGCCAGATCGGCAGCGTGGCGCAGGAAGATTTCCGACGCGGCGCCTTTCCATTGCGGGTCGGACGGCGGGAAGTGGCGGCCAATGTCGCCTTCGGCCAGCGCGCCGTAAATCGCATCCGTCACGGCGTGCATGCCCACATCGGCATCCGAATGGCCCTGTAGGCTGCGGTCATGGGGCACGGCCACACCGCACAGCATCACATGATCGCCGGGGCCAAAACGGTGCACGTCGTAGCCATTGCCAAGTCTGATATCCATGTTCTTTCCCAGAATACGTTCGGCGCGGGCGAAATCCTCGGGCCGGGTGATTTTGATATTGTCGCTGCAGCCTTCGGTGATGGTAACCGGCAGGCCAGCGGCGCGGGCGACCTCTACATCATCCGCGGCCAGCCCTTGATGGGCCTCATGTGCGGCGAGGATCGCGTCAAAGTGGAACCCTTGCGGTGTTTGCGCGGCAAACAGCCCGTTGCGGTCCTGGGTTCCGGTCACTTGATCGTCTGCTCCAGTCCAGAGCGCATCTGTGACCGCCACCCCAGGTGCCGCCGCAGGAGTGTTCGTCAAGCCGTTGATCACATTTGTAATTACGTCTTTTGACACGCAGGGTCGGGCGGCGTCGTGGATCAGGACCAGATCGGGTTTATGTGCGGCAAGGGCCAGAAGGCCATTTCTGACAGACTGCGACCGTTCCGCCCCACCATCCGCAAGGATGAGATCGGGCTGCGCGGCCAAGGCTGTATCGGCATCTGCGTCCTTCGGGTTGCGCACAACGGCAATCAGGTCGTGGCCTGCGTCGCGAAACGCCTGTAGGGTCCAGTCAATCACACGGCGACCGGACAGGGGCCGCCATTGCTTGGCCAGCCCGCCGCCCGCGCGGCTGCCGCGCCCTGCGGCAACGATGAGAACCGCTGTTTTCATGGCCAACTGCCTTCGCCTGTAAGAAGCCTTAAAACCTGCCCCGTCTTTACGGTGCCCCCCGGAAAAGCGCAATCCACCTGGCGCTAGTGCTTAAAAAATAAGCACCAGCGCCGGGAAAACAGGCTGGAAGGGGCGCTTGGGATGGAGCATACCGGGTTCTCGGTCTAAAACGCTCATATATGCACAAGGATTAAGCAGTTGTCCTTCACCATCGGAACCACCTCATTGGAGCCCCCAATCGCGCTTGCCCCTATGGCGGGCATCACGGACCGTCCTTACCGGGATCTGGTCCGGTCTTTTGGTGTCGGCCTGATGGTCAGCGAAATGGTGGCCAGCCAAGAGATGGTGCAGGCCAAACCCGGCGTGCGCGAACGGGCCGAGCTGAGCGCGGATGTGGAAAACACCGCGGTACAGCTGGCGGGGCGCGAGGCCACCTGGATGGCCGAAGCCGCACGACAGGTTGCAGACCGTGGTGCAAAGGTGATCGACATCAATATGGGCTGCCCGGCCAAGAAGGTGACCAATGGTTATTCGGGCTCTGCCTTGCTGAAAACGCCGGACCACGCCTTGAGCCTGATCGAAGCGGTGGTCGCGGCCGTTGATGTGCCAGTGACCCTGAAAACCCGGTTGGGCTGGGATGACAATTGCCTGAACGCGCCGGATGTTGCGCGCCGGGCGCAGGACGCAGGCGTGCAGATGGTGACCATCCACGGCCGAACACGCTGTCAGTTTTATAAGGGATCCGCTGACTGGCAGGCGATTTCACAGGTGCGCGCGGCGATTGATGTGCCGCTTCTGGCCAATGGCGATATTGTTGACACGGCCACGGCGCGCAGTGCGCTGGAAAAATCCGGCGCAAATGGCGTGATGATCGGCCGTGGCGCACAGGGCAAACCCTGGCTTCTGGCGCAGGTCGCCCATGACATCTGGGGCAGTGCGGCGCCGGAGATCCCTGAAGGTAGTGATCTTGTTGACATGATTTCAAAGCATTACGAGGCGATGTTGGACTTTTACGGTTTGGACCTGGGTCTGCGCGTGTCGCGCAAGCATCTGGGCTGGTACATGGATGAGGCAGAAACCCCTGCCGCGCTGCGCCGTCAGGTTCTGACGGCCAAAACCCCGGCGGAGGTTCTGGCGTTGCTGCCCGAGGCGATCCTTGGCGCCGACAAGGAGGTCGCAGCATGATGGATACGCTCGCGCAACAGGCCGAAAACAGCGCCATCTGGGCGTCGCTGCCGGTGCCGGTGTTTCTGATTTCGCCGGACAACAGCATTCTGGATGTGAACTCTGCCGCCGAGGGCTTTGTAAACACGTCCAGAAAGTCGCTTCTGGGCAAACCGATCTGGAGACAGGTCGCGATTGAAGAAAGTGTCGAAAACGCTTTTGAGAAGGCGCGCAAGCAGGGCACGCCGTTGTTTGTGAACGACATTGATGTGGGCGCGCGTCAACGTGCGCCGCTGCAATGCGGCGTTCAGATCGCGCCGGTCCACGGTCACGACGGCTTTATGCTATTGATGGTCTCTCCGCGTGAATTGGCGGGGCGGATGACGCAAACGCAGTCGGCAAAATCGGCTGCGCAGTCGGCGATTGGCATGGCGGAAATGCTGGCCCATGAGATCAAGAACCCGCTGGCCGGCATCACCGGTGCGGCGCAGTTGCTGAGCATGAACCTCGCGCCCGAGGATCTGGAGCTGACCGATCTGATCGTGTCCGAGAGCCGCCGGATCGTGAAGCTTCTTGAACAGGTGGAACAGTTTGGCAACCTGTCTGAACCTGACTTCCGCGAGGTGAACCTGCACGATGTGCTGGACCGGGCGCGTCGATCTGCGCTTCTGGGTTTTGGCTCGGAAATGAAGATTATTGAGAAATACGACCCCTCACTGCCAGTGGCCTGGGGGGACCCGGATCAATTGCTGCAGGTGGTTTTGAACCTGCTGAAAAACGCATCCGAAGCGGCCGGTAAAAAAGGTGGTACAATCATCATCCGGACCTTCTATGAACACTCTTTCCGTCTGCGTCGTTCGGACGGGACGGGGCGGCTTTTGCCGCTGCAGATCGAGATCATTGATGATGGTCCCGGCCTGCCTGACAGAATTAAAGATGATATTTTTGAACCCTTTGTCTCGGGACGTGAAAACGGCACCGGTCTGGGGCTCGCATTGGTAAGCAAAATCATTTCCGACCATAACGGGTGGATCTCGGTCCGGTCTGAACCGGGCAATACCGTGTTTCGCCTTTCCCTCTCGCGAATGCCGCGAGAGAGCAAGTAAGCAGGAGTTTCCAAATGGATGGCACCGTTCTCGTTGCAGATGACGATCGCACAATTCGCACTGTTCTGACCCAGGCGCTGACGCGCGCGGGGTGTAAAGTGCACGCCACCTCCTCGCTGACCACGCTGATGCGCTGGGTCAGTGAAGGCAAAGGGGATGTGGTGATTTCGGACGTGATGATGCCGGACGGGAACGGGCTCGAGATGCTGCCGAAGATTGGTCAGGACCGCCCCGGCTTGCCCGTGATTGTGATCTCGGCGCAGAACACCATTATGACCGCGATCAAGGCGGCAGAGGCGGATGCCTATGATTATCTGCCCAAGCCCTTTGACCTGCCTGAACTGATGAAGCGCACCGCCAAGGCGTTGTCGGAAAAGCGCACGGCCTCGGCCACCAGCCGGGTCGAAGTGCCGGAAGAGCGCCCCGATGAGCTGCCGCTGGTTGGCCGCACCGAGGTCATGCAGGCGCTGTATCGTCTGATTGCGCGGGTGATGAACACGGATATGCCGCTGTTGATCACCGGTGAAAGTGGCACCGGTAAGAGTTTGATTGCACGGGCTATTCACGATTTCTCGGATCGCCGCACCTTGCCTTACGTCTATGCGGACGCGGCCACCTTGGCAGAGCTTGAGGGACCCGCGCGTCTGCTGGCCGAGGTCAAAGGCGGCACGCTTGTGGTTGACGAGCTGATGGATCTGCCCGACGAGGCTCAGGCCCGTCTGGTGCGGATGATGGACACGCCCGGTGATCACGCGCCGCGCTTTATTGCCACCACCTCTCAGCAAAATCTTGCCGATGGGATGGAAGAAGGCCGCCTGCGTCAGGATCTCTACTACCGGGTCTGTGGCACCGAACTGCGTGTTCCGGCGCTGCGCGAGCGGGTCGAGGACATTGCGCTTCTGTGTGAACACTTCCTGATGCGTGCCGAAAACGATGGCGCCCCACATCGCACACTCAGCGAAGAGGCCCGCGAGCTGCTGCGGCATCACGCCTGGCCGGGCAATGTGCGTCAGCTTGAAAATATCATTAAAAGACTGGCGCTTACCGCACGCAGTGAAGAGGTCGGCAAGGCCGAGGTCGCGGCGGCACTGGGCCCGCAGTCCACCGGCGTTGAACCGGTGATGGGCGCAGGCGCAAGCAATGAAAAACTGTCGGATGCGGTGGCGCGCCATCTTCAGCGTTACTTCGACCTGCATGGCGAAGAGCTGCCACCGCAGGGGCTCTATGCGCGTCTGCTGCGGGAAGTTGAAACCCCGCTGATCGAAATTGCGCTGTCTGCGACGGGCGGAAATCAGGCAAAATGTGCCGATCTTTTGGGAATCAACCGCAATACCCTGCGCAAGAAGATCACTGACCTCGATATTGAGGTGACACGGCGTCGAAAACTGATGTAATATCGCCACATAACCGTGACCCCCGAGTGAGAACGCTTGGGGGAACCACGAGATCATGTGGGGGAGTGCAGTTGCTCCTCATGTTATTGGGGGCAGTAGGTGGCGCATAAGTCACATATCCGAACGGCCTATTCTGGTTTGATGGCCTTGGATGCATGGCGCAAAACGCGCCGGGTCCGAAATTTCACCACCTTTGGGCTGGTGATTCTGGGGCCGGTGATGGCGCTGGTGACATTCATTGTCATTGGTCCATTGGGGGAAGGCGCGAGTTCTCCGACGATGCGGCTGGTCCTGCTGGCTGACCTTATCTATGTGCTGGCCATTGCCACGCTGGTGATGAGCCAGATTGCCAAGCTGATTGCCGCGCGCCGTGACAAATCAGCGGGCTCCCGGCTGCACCTGCGGCTGAGCGGTGCCTTTGCCTTCCTTGCGTTGATGCCGACCGTTTTGGTTGCCGTCTTTGCGATGCTGACCGTCAACCTTGGCCTCGAGGGCTGGTTTTCGGAACGTGTGCGGGATGTGATCGGCAATTCGCGCACCGCGGCCGAGGCCTATCAGAACCAGCAACGCGGTGACCTGCAGCAGGATGCGGTGTTGTTGGCGCGGTTGCTGGACCACAGCCGCACCGTTGATTTCTTTATTGATGACGGGAAGTTGCGGGAGGTTCTGGTCCAGGGGCAGTCGCAAATTCAGCGTGGTTTGCAAGAAGCCTATATCATCGACGGCAGCGGTGAAATTCAGGTGCGGGGCGACCGGTCTTACGAGTTTGATTTCGAACGCCCCAATGACGAGGATATCCAGGCCGCCGCCCGCAGCGGTATGCGGATTATTCAGGACTGGGAAAACAATGAGTTTCGCGCCCTTGTGAACCTCGACGCGTTTCTGGATCGCTATCTCTATGTCAGCCGTGATGTGGATGGCGAACTGCTCAACCTGCTGGATGACACGCAGGAAACGGCCGATCTTTATGTGCAGATGGAAAGCGAACGCGGCCGAGTGCTGTTCGAATTTGGCCTGCTGTACCTCGGCTTTGCTGTGATCCTGATCCTTGCCTCCATGTGGCTGGGTCTTTGGTTTGCCGAACGTCTGTCGCGTCCGGTCGGGCGCTTGACTGTGGCCGCGCAGCGTGTTGGCGCCGGCAATCTGAATGTGCGGGTCATGGAAGAGCAGGGCGATGATGAGATCGCGCAATTGGGGCGTTATTTCAATCAGATGACGCAGGAGTTGAAACTTCAGCGCGAAACGCTTCTGGACAATACACGCCAGATTGAAAGCCGCCGTCGCTTGTTTGACTCGGTTCTGTCCTCGGTGACCTCGGGGGTGGTTGGGCTTGACGAAGATGGCCGCGTGACTTTCGTGAACAAATCGGCGCAACGTCTGCTGGACTGGCAGGGCGAACAGAAATCGCTGGCGCTGGCGGTTGCGGTGCCAGAGTTTGGGCCGCTGTTTGATGAACTGGTGGAAGGCGGCGCGCAGGTGGTGCAGGGCGAGGTCAAAGTGTCCCGTCAGGGCCGTCTGGAGAACTTGCTGGTTCGGATGACCCCGCGCGAATCCGGCGACAACAGCCTTGAGGGCTATGTTGTGGCTTTTGAAGACGTGACCGATCTGGTGAGCGCCCAGCGGATGGCCGCCTGGGGCGATGTCGCGCGCCGGATCGCCCATGAAATTAAAAACCCGCTGACCCCGATCCAGCTGAGTGCGGAACGGATCAAACGCAAATTCTCGCGCCAGCTTGAAGAGAAAAACGCCGAAGTTCTACAGGACATGACGGATGTCATCGTGCGTCAAACCAATGACCTGCGCCGCATCGTGGATGAGTTCTCCAAATTCGCGCGTATGCCCGAACCAGAGCGCCGCGAAGAGGATCTGGGCCGTCTGGTGCAGGAAGCCGTGCTGCTGCAGGAAGCGGGGCAGCCGGATCTGACGATTACATCCGACATTCCAAAGGTGGACATGCCGGTGGATGTGGATGCAACGATGATTGGACAGGCGCTGACCAATCTGATCAAAAACGCAGGCGAGGCCATTGGCTCTTTGCGTGCGAAGGGCGCGCCCGAGGGATTTGTGCCTGAAATTCAGGTGACGGTGTCTGCGTCGGATGCGGGCTTTGTCATTACAATCGCTGACAATGGTATTGGACTGCCCGAAGATCGGGCCCGGCTGTTTGAGCCTTATGTGACCACGCGCGACGAGGGCACCGGGCTGGGGCTGCCGATTGTCAAAAAGATTATTGAAGAACATGGTGGGACGCTGACGCTCGAAGATGCGCCGGTGTTCGAAGGAAACGCGCATCATGGCGCCATGGCGATTGTTCGTCTGGCACCGGCCGCCCCGCGGGCAAATGCGCAGAGACAGATGGTGAAAGCAGGGCTGACATGAGTGATATTCTTGTTGTCGATGACGAACGCGATATTCGCGAGCTGATCTCGGATATTCTGGAAGACGAAGGCTATTCCACCCGGAAGGCCGCCAATTGCGATGAATGCATGGCCGAGTTTGAGGCAGAGCCGCCTGCGCTGCTGATCCTCGATATCTGGCTCAAAGACAGCGAGATGGACGGGATCGACATTCTGAAGACCGTCAAACGGGATTTCCCCGAAGTCCCGGTCGTCATCATCTCGGGTCACGGCAATATCGAAATCGCGGTCGCGGCGATCAAGCAGGGCGCTTATGACTTCATTGAGAAGCCCTTTAATATTGACCAGTTGATGGTGGTGATCCGCCGCGCGATGGAAACCTCGCGACTGCGTCGTGAAAACACCGATCTCAAGCGCAAAGACAGCGGTGCCAGCGATATGGTTGGCAGTTCTGCGCCGTTTAAAACGCTTGTGTCGCAGCTGGAAAAGGTCACCAAATCCAACGGTCGCATTATGCTGAGCGGCCCGGCAGGCAGCGGCAAAGAGGTGGCGGCGCGCTATGTGCATGCGCACTCCAACCGCGCCTCTGCGCCGTTTGTGGTGGTGAACTGCGCCAGCATTGAACCCGACCGGATGGAAGAAGAGCTGTTTGGCCGTGAAAGCCGCGAGCAGGGGGTGGAACCCGGCCTGCTGGAGCAGGCTGACGGCGGCGTGGTCTTTTTTGACGAGGTGGCAGATATGCCGCTTGGTACACAATCCAAGATCCTGCGCGTGCTGGTCGACCAACAATTCACCCGCGTTGGCGGCAGCGAGCGGGTCAAGGTGGACCTGCGGGTCATTTCCGCAACGAACAAAGACTTGGAACAGGAAATTGCCGAAAACCGCTTCCGCGAGGAACTGTTTCACCGTCTGAACGTGGTGCCGATTCAGGTGCCGTCGCTGGCCGATCGTCGCGAGGATATTCCAGAGCTTTGCAGCCATTTCATTTCGTATTTCAACGAAACCCAAGGCCTGCCGCTGCGCGACCTGACCGAGGATGCTTTGGCTCTGCTGCAAACCATGGTCTGGCCGGGCAATGTGCGTCAGCTGAAGAACATGGTGGAACGCATTCTGATCCTTGGCGATGGCACCGGGCCGATCAATGCCAAAGACCTGCCGCGCGACGAAGAAAAGGTCGACGTGGAGGGCCGTGTGGTGCTGTCTGGTGCGCTGGCAACCCTGCCGCTGCGCGAAGCCCGCGAAGCCTTCGAGCGTGAATATCTGCTGACGCAGATCAACCGCTTTGGCGGCAATATCAGCCGGACAGCGGCTTTTGTGGGCATGGAACGCTCTGCGCTGCACCGCAAGCTGAAATCCTTGGGCGTTGTGACCTCCAGCAAGGCCGGTGGCCGTGTTGCACGGGTGGAAAACGAAGAAGACTTGGTCTGACCACGGACCAAAGAACAGGATCGCGGGGTGGGACATTTGAATTGACCCATCCCCGGTCATCTGTCACTGAGCACCCTGCAAGCCGACGGTTACGGGCCCAAGGACAAAGATCATGAAAGTAATTATCTGCGGCGCGGGCCAGGTTGGCTGGCAAATCGCACGCCATCTTTCCGGTGAAGCAAACGACGTCACAGTGGTTGACAGCAACCCCGACCTCGTGCGTCGGGCGACGGATACGCTGGATGTTCAAGGCGTTGCGGGCTTTGCCTCATATCCTGATGTGCTGGACCGGGCGGGCGCGCGGGATGCGGATATGATTATTGCCGCCACCCATTCCGACGAGGTGAACATGGTCACCTGTCAGGTGGCGCATTCGGTGTTCTCAATCCAGCGCAAGGTGGCGCGGCTGCGCTCCAAAAGCTATCTGACGGCGATCTATTCCGACCTGTACCGCCGCGATCACCTGCCGATTGACGTGGTGATCAGTCCCGAACGCGAAGTGGCGGCTGCGGCAATGCAGCGCCTGCGCGCGCCTGCGGCCTTTGACACCGAAGTGTTCATGGAGGGCAAAGCGCAGCTTCTTGGCATTATGATCGACGAAGACTGCCCGGTGGTGAACACCGCGCTGCGGCAGTTGACCGAGCTGTTCTCGACGCTGCGGGCGATTGTTGTGGGGGTGCGGCGCGATGGGTCGCTGTTTGCGCCCGAACCCGGCGATCAGCTGTTTGTCGGCGATGCGGCCTATATCTTCTGCCACGCAGATGACGTGGGCCGCACCATGGAAATCTTTGGCAAGAAAGAGAAACGCCAGGATCGCGTGGTCATCGTTGGCGGTGGCAATGTGGGTCTGGAGGTTGCCAAGGCGCTGGAGGGGCGGTCTGGCCGTAACCGCGCCAAGGTGATCGAGAAGGACCGAAAATGCGCCGAAAAGGCCGCTGAAACCCTTGAGCGTACAATTGTGCTGAATGGCGACGGTCTGGACCGCGGATTGATGATCGAGGCCGGCATCGACAAGGCGGATGCCATGCTGGCGGTCACCGACGACGACAAGACCAATATGCTGGCGGCCGTGCGCGCCAAGGCCGAGGGCTGCCCTTTTGCCATTGCGCTGATCAATGACCCAACACTGGTGCCCTTGTTGTCGCATCTAGGGATCGACGCCTATATCAACCCGCGGTCGACCACGGTGAGTTCGATCCTACGGCACATCCGCTATGGTCGGATCCGTCAGGTCTATTCCATTGGCGATGCCGAAGCCGAGGTGATCGAGACCGAGGTTCTGTCTACCTCGCCTATGGCGGGGCAAACCATTGGCGAGATTGATTTTCCCGAAGGGGTGCTGGTGGGGGCGGTTGCCAAGGACGGCAAGGTGGTGCGCCCGGCAGCCAATCTGCGGATCGAGGCAGGCGATGTCATTGCCCTGTTTGCAATGGCCGACGATGTGCCAGAGGTCGAGCGCCTGATGCAGGTCTCGATCGATTACTTCTAGATGCCGCGCCGGTCTCGTCAAACGGGTCCGTGGATCCTGCGGCTGCCGCTGTTGCTGCTGATCTGGGGCGGGTTTTCCCTGGCCATGTGGGTGCCAGCCATCCATGCGGTGATCACCGACGACCACAAAACCTCGCAAAGCTTTTTCTATGCAGGCCTTTTGGGGCTGATGCTGGTGTCGTTTATCGGGCTCTCGGTGGCGAACCATGTGCCACGTTACGGGATGCCCGGGCAGCTGATGACGCT
This sequence comes from Tritonibacter multivorans, assembly GCF_001458415.1. GTDB lineage: Bacteria > Pseudomonadota > Alphaproteobacteria > Rhodobacterales > Rhodobacteraceae > Epibacterium > Epibacterium multivorans. The sequence goes on from NZ_CYSD01000043.1 coordinate 165,271, forward strand.
GCTTGCGACCTTTGTGTTCCTGCCGCTGTATCTGGCCATTCCGTTGCAGGATGCGCTGCAGAACACCAGCTATCTGAATGCTTATTTCGATATGGTCAGCGCTCTGACCACCACAGGCGCGGATATTTATGCAGATCCGGGGCGGCTGTCGCCCAGCATCCATCTGTGGCGCGTGATGGTGGCCTGGCTGGGTGGTCTGTTTATGTGGATCGCGGCCTCGGCCGTTCTGGCACCGCTTTCGTTGGGCGGGTTTGAGGTCACGGCGCGGGCGGAACCCGGTGACGGGCAGGGGATCGGGATCCGTCAGGTGCACCGTCCCGGCAGTCGACGCAAGCTGATCAAAGTGGCCGCAACCCTCGCGCCGGTGTATTTTGGTCTGACACTGGCGCTGAGCATCCTGCTGTTGTTGACCGGTGAGGTTGGTTTTGTGGCCGTCTGTCACGCGATGTCGATCATGGCGACATCTGGCCTGTCGCCGGTCGGCGGGCTGGAAAACGCAGGCAGCGGGCTGGCCGGTGAAATGGTGATGTTCCTGTTCATGCTGTTTGCCCTGTCGCGCCTGACCTTCTCCAGCGACACAGTGGCGCATGGCCAGAACAGGTTGGACAAAGATCCCGAGTTTCGCACCGGTCTTTTGATCATTTTTGCCGTGCCGGGGCTGTTGTTCCTGCGCCACTGGCTGGCCGCTTTTGAGGTCGACACCTCTGATGATCTGTCGATGGCGCTTTCGTCGTTCTGGGGCGCGGTGTTTACCGTGACCTCATTCCTGACCACCACCGGGTTTCAAAGCATCGACTGGGAAAGCGCGCGCCAGTGGTCCGGGCTCAGCACGCCGGGGATGATCCTGATGGGGCTTGCAGTGATGGGCGGCGGTGTTGCCACCACGGCAGGCGGGGTAAAGCTGCTGCGGGTTTATGCGCTGTACCTCAATGGGTTGCGGGATATGGAGCGGTTGGTTCTGCCAAATTCGGTCTCGGGTATGACACGGGGCACGCGGCGCTTGCAAAGCAATGGGGCCTTTGTGGCCTGGATCTTTTTCATGCTGTTTGCCTTGTCGCTGACCGTGATTTCGATCGCGCTGTCCGCCGCGGGTCTGAACTTTGAGGATGCGCTGATCCTGACCGTTGCAACCCTGTCCACAACCGGCCCCCTGACCGAAGCCGCCGGGGCCAGCCCTATCGATCTGGGTCTTCTGACCACACCGGCCAAGCTGATCCTCTGTGGCGCGATGGTTCTGGGGCGGCTTGAAACGCTGGCAATCATCGCATTGTTGTCGCCAAACCTTTGGCGGAATTGACACGCTGGCGCTAACCCGCGTTAAAAAATAACGTTTTCGGCTGGAATCTGTCGCCAACTCCGTTCATAGTTCGAGAACAATGAGCGCGTTGAGCCGCAACGTGCATAAAAAAAGCAAGGCGAGATAAAAACAAATGGCTTCGGACAGACAGAATCTTCAGGACGCATTCCTGAATCACGTTCGCAAAACCAAAGTCCCGGTGACGATTTTCCTGATCAATGGTGTGAAACTGCAGGGTGTCATCACCTGGTTTGACAACTTCTGTGTCCTCCTGCGCCGCGATGGTCAGTCGCAACTCGTGTACAAACACGCGATTTCGTCTATCATGCCGGCACAACCAATCAGCCTATATGAGGGTGAAGACTCCAATTGATGGAGCACGAAAGGAAGCGAACCCGCGCCTGGGTTCTGCATCCGGACATCAAATCTGATAGGGCGCGCCGCGATCCCGAGGCCGCCCGCGCGGAAGCTGTGTCTCTTGCGGCAGCTTTGCCCGATCTCGATGTGATCGGGTCAAATGTTGTGCGCCTGCCAAAAGCGCACCCCGGCATGCTGTTCGGCTCTGGTAAGATCGACGAACTCGCCGCGATCTTGAAGGCCGAAGAGATTGAGCTTGTCCTGATTGATGGTCCGGTCTCCCCCGTACAACAACGCAATCTGGAAAAGGCCTGGAAGGTCAAACTTCTCGACCGTACCGGGTTGATTTTGGAAATCTTCTCTGACCGCGCGCGCACCCGCGAGGGTGTGTTGCAGGTGGAAATGGCAGCGCTCAGCTACCAGCGCACGCGGCTCGTGCGCGCCTGGACCCACTTGGAACGGCAGCGCGGTGGTCTTGGCTTTGTTGGTGGTCCGGGGGAAACCCAGATCGAGGCCGACCGCCGTGCCATTGACGAACAGCTGGTGCGCCTGCGCCGTCAGCTGGAAAAGGTGGTTAAAACCCGCACGCTGCATCGCGCCGCGCGGGCCAAGGTGCCCTATCCGATTGTCGCGCTTGTGGGCTATACCAACGCCGGGAAATCGACGCTGTTTAACCGGCTGACGGGCGCCGAAGTGATGGCCAAAGACATGCTTTTTGCCACGCTGGACCCGACCATGCGCCGCGTTGTGCTGCCCGATGGGCCTGAAGTGATCCTGTCCGATACAGTGGGCTTTATCTCGGATCTTCCGACCGAACTGGTTGCCGCCTTCCGGGCGACGCTCGAGGAGGTTCTGGCCGCTGATGTGATCCTGCATGTGCGTGACATTTCGCACGAGGAAACGGAAAATCAGGCGAAGGATGTGGAGGCCATTCTGGCCTCGCTTGGCGTGGATGAGCACCGCCCGCAGATCGAGGTCTGGAACAAGCTGGATCAGCTGTCTGACGAAGAGGCCGAGGCCTGCCGTCAACGGGCCGACCGTCTGGACGACCTGCACGCCATTTCGGCGCTGACTGGCGAAGGGCTTGACCCGCTGCTGGAAGATATCGCGACAAAGCTGCAAGGCGTACGCCGCGAAGAAGTCCTGACCCTTGGGTTTTCGCAAGGCCGCGAACGCGCCTGGTTGTTCAAGCAGGATGTGGTCCAGTCAGAGGACCAAAGCGAAGAGGGCTTTGTCCTCACGGTGCTTTGGACCGACAAACAGAAAGCAAAATTCGAGGCGCTCTGATCAGAGCGCCTCTTTTCTTTTGGGATTAGCGCGGGGTGATCTGCGTGATCCCCACGGCGGCGGCGCGCGCCAGCTCTTCATCCAGCGACATTGGAATATATTCGCCGCGGCGCCACAGCTGGGACATGTCATCGTAGTGGCGCGACAGGAAATGGCCCGACTGGCCGGTGGCCGCAATAAAAACAGAACTGTCTGGGTCGTCAAAATCATAGACGCCACGGTAGCTTGCTGAGTGAACGTTCTGATAGGGGTTTGGGCCATCGCCCGAGGTCAAACCGCGTTGCAATGTGTTGTCGCCGCCGCTGGTGGACTGGCGGATGTTGACAAAGAACCGCAGCAAGGGGACCTCACCCAGAACCGGATGGTCGTGAGTGGCCTGATGGGCATCCCCCCAGCGCAGCGCTTCCAGATTGCGGCCGTAGGTTTCCCCGAGTTCGACCAGCGCATCGTCCAGAGACAGGCGGGCCATGTCGGTGCAGCTTTCGGTGCGCGCGCTTTGCCGGATGTCACACCAGACGGCGGCCCCTTCGACATTTCGGAACACCCGTTCCAGAAACAGGGGGTCAACATGGCGATACGCATCCGCGAGCAGGCCTAGATCATCGGCGATCAGGCGTTTTTGCAAGGCCCGGATCCAGGCGGCATAGATCAACGGTTCGGGAAGATGTTCGTTCATCTCGCCATTCCATTCAGCCAGAAGCGCCAGCGCGTCGTGACGCAGGCGTTCGGGCGTGCCGTCGGGCGCTGCCTCTCCGCTGTACCACAGGTCCGCCCCAATCAGCGGCAGCAGGGTGCGCGCGGAATACGACACGGTGTCCAGTTGCGCCTCAATAAAGCTGTCCCGGGTGTGCACCTCGCGCGCCTGCATCAGGCGACGCCAGCGGTTGATGCGCTGGGTGTCGCCCCATTCAAAGGACACGTGGTTGGGAAAAGGGCGATCTACCGTTTTGTTGTTTGTATTGCCCAGAATGCCGCCGGTTGGCGCGACAAATTCCGGATTTGCAGCATAGTTGAACGTGCCGTTCCATTTGTTCTCGCGGCGCCAGCCGGGGTTGGGCAGGCGCCCCTGGCTTTGGTTTCGCGCGTCCCGGCGGGGCATGGCCCCCATGGTTTTCAACGCAATGGTGCTGCGGTCGGCAAGGGTCAGATTCTGGGACGGCGCGACAAATTTCTCGCCCGCTTTCAGACCATCCGCGACCGTCTGCGCGCGCATCAGATCCAGCGCTGCGGTCATAGAGGTGTCTTGATCGGACAGGGCGGTCCACGACAGGGACACCACATGGCCCGGCGGGGTGATCCTGTCCAGATCAAACAGCGAACCGGGCAAAACAGGGCCGTTCTCGCTCCAGCGCAGGGTCAGCGTAACGGGCGGCTGATCTTTAATCTGGATGATCGACGGGCGCGACAGGAATTTCTTGTGGCCCGTCGGGCTGAGGTATTCCTGCGGGTTGTCTGGATTCAGTTTTTCGATGAACAGATCCTGATCATCCAGATAAGAGGACGTCACCCCCCAGCCCATAACCTGGCTGCGGCCTGCGATCACGGCGGGCATGCCGGGAATGGTGCCGCCGATCACGCCGCCAGTCGCCAGTTCCAGCCGCGCCAGATACCAATATCCCGGCGCGGTCAGGCCAAGGTGCGGATCATTGGCAAGCAACGTGCCACCCGCAGCAGATCGGCTGGGGGCGGCCGCCCAGGCGTTGGAGGCCCCCGCAAGCCCGCGCGGTGCAACGGGCATCCAGGGATCTTCTGGGCTTTGGGCCTGTGCAATGCGCGGCAGTTCTGGAAACAGGGCTGCATATTCCGGCAGGGCTGTCACGCCCTTGCCCGGCGCATCCGGCAGGATATCGCGCAGGCGGTCTGGGTCCTCCAGCGCCAGTGCCGTTTGCGCCCGCAGGATTTCCTCGCGCATATGGCCGGACAGCTGCAGCGCCATCAGCTTCATGATGGCCAGACTATCGGCGGGCTGCCACGGGGCGATTGGCATATTGACGAGGAACATCTCGGGCGCGCCGCGACCAAGGGCCTGTTCATTGATCTCCAGAAGGCGGGCGTTGATACCGGCAGAATAGGCCTCGAGCGCGGCCATGGTCGCAGGCGACTGGACCGCGACAGAGCGTTGGGCCAGACGGTACATGTCAAGGCGCCGCAGGAAACTGTCGGTTTCAACCGTGCGGGTGCCAAAGACTTCGGACAGGCGGCCCTGAACGGTGCGGCGCAAGACAACCATCTGCCACAGGCGATCCTGCGCATGGGCATAGCCGAGGCCAAAATAGACATCTTCGTCACTGGCGCCAAAACTGGGGAAGATATGCGGCACATTGGCATTGTCGCGCACAATTTCGATCGGGGCTGTGGGCCCGGGCAGTGCGATGGTCTTGTCGTATTCCGGCAGGGACTGCGACGCGAGGAAATAGACCAGAAGGACACCCGCAAGACACAGCAGAATCGCCCCGGCTGCAATCCGCAGGAGCCACTTAAAGAGCAGGCGCATGGTGTTCTATTCCCTCGATTTTTCTTGCTGTTGTCGCATGGGGAGATTGCGCTTTGCAATCGCCCTGTTAGGGTTGCCGCAACCATAGGCGAAGTTTCAATTAGGGAAAAGAGAGGGGGCACCGACAATGGCAAAAGTGGCGTTTCTGGGACTTGGGGTCATGGGCTATCCGATGGCCGGTCATTTGCAGGCAGCGGGCCATGAGGTGACTGTTTACAATCGCACAACCGCAAAGGCCGAAGCCTGGTCCGCAGCGCATGGCGGACGCTTTGCCCGCACACCGCGCGAAGCGGCCGAGGGGACAGAGTTTGTGATGTCCTGTGTCGGCAATGACGATGACCTCCGGTCCGTTTGTGTCGGTGAGGATGGCGCATTTGCGGGCATGTCGGCGGGGGCTGTTTTTGTGGACCACACCACGGTCTCTGCCAAAGTCACCCGAGAGCTGTTTGATATCGCTGCGGAAAAAGGCATCGGCTTTGTCGATGCGCCGATCTCTGGCGGGCAGGCCGGGGCCGAAAACGGTGTCTTGTCCGTGATGTGTGGCGGCGAAGAAGACGTTTACGGCAAAGCCGAACCTGTGATTGGCGCCTATGCCCGGATTTGTCGTCGTATTGGTGACAGCGGCGCGGGTCAGATGACCAAGATGTGTAACCAGATTGCCATCGCGGGGCTGGTGCAGGGCCTGAGCGAGGCGCTGCATTTTGCCGAAAAAGCCGGTCTGGATGGCCGAGCAGTGGTCGAGGTGATCAGCCAGGGCGCTGCGGGCAGCTGGCAGATGGCCAACCGGTCTGACACCATGTTGGACGATCATTTTGATCACGGCTTTGCCGTCGATTGGATGCGCAAGGATCTGGGCATCTGTCTGGATACAGCGGATGAAACCGGGGCAAGCCTGCCGGTCACTGCGCTGGTGGATCAGTTCTACAAGGATGTTCAGAAGATCGGTGGCGGGCGTTGGGATACGTCATCCCTGATTAAACGTCTGCGCGCACTGGACTGATTAAACACAAAAAAACCCTCCCGAAAGGGAGGGTTCTCGCCACTCAAGACGCACCGATCAGGGAATGATGCGTGTGTATTTGATGCCTTCGACAGTGGCGCCAATGCGCAGACCGGCCTGGCCAAAGACGGCGGCGATCACCGGGGCGGTCAGCGTGTTGGAATCTGCGGTAATTGAATTGCCTTCGTCGCTGATGACATATTCCAGATCAGCGCCCGCCGCCCAGCCAGAGGACCGGCGGAAGTTCGCAAGCGCGTCCTGAGTCATGAAGAACAGAACATGCGCATATTGCTGCGCGCCGATCTGTAGGCCAGCATTGCCTTTGATCGCGGAGTAATAATCCACGGTCACATCATCAATGCGCAGCGCACCACGGCCGAAGGCACCGCCAAAGACAAATCCGGCTTCGGTGACCAATGGCATCACCAGCATACCCGCTGCCTTATTGGACAGGTCAATGGTGCTGGGATATTGGCTGTACATTTGGTTCAGCGTGGCATCCACGCGGGCGTCCAGGGTGCTGGCATTGGTATTGCCGACGCCATTGCCGCAGGCGCTGGTCACACCAGCGGTTGCAAGCGCGCCAAAGGCAAATGCCCGGCGGGACATGATTTTAGGGGTCTGACTGCTCATTTTTTTGTCTCTCGTGCCTGTCGAGGGGGATTTCTGTATTGTTTATTGCCCCATACCATATGCGCAAAAAACCGCTCTGTCATCCTTGCCGGAGTTTTGATGCGCGGGTTCCTGCTGCCACGGCGGAGCTGGGACAGAGGTGGGCTGTCTGGCCTAGCCGTTCAAGATGCGAGCGGCTGCCGGGGCGAAATAGGTCAGAACCCCGTCACAGCCCGCGCGTTTGAAGGCCAGAAGGCTCTCCATCATCACCGTTTCGCCATCCACCCAGCCGTTCTGGGCGGCAGCCTGGATCATCGCGTATTCGCCAGACACCTGATAGGCAAAGGTGGGGACCTGAAATTCGGTTTTTACACGGTGGCAGATGTCCAGATAGGGCTGACCCGGTTTCACCATAACCATATCGGCGCCTTCGCTGAGGTCGCGCGCAATCATCCGCATGGCTTCGTCTGAATTGCCGGGATCCATCTGATAGGTTTTCTTGTCACCCTTGAGTGCGCCAGACGCGCCGACCGCATCGCGAAACGGCCCATAATAGGCCGAGGCATATTTGGCGGAATAAGACATAATCGTCACGTTCTGGTAGCCGCTGCTTTCCAGCGCCTGGCGCAGGGCACCAATGCGGCCATCCATCATGTCAGAGGGGCCGATAATGTCAGCGCCGGCCTCTGCCTGCGCCAGTGTCATTTTCACCAGCGCCTCAACGGTTTCATCATTGCGGATTTCCCCATCAATAACAAAGCCATCGTGGCCGTTGATATTGTAAGGGTCCAGCGCGACATCGGTCATGATCGCAATGTTCGGCGCGGCCTGTTTGATGGTGCGGATGGCGCGATTTGTCAGGTTCTCGGGATTCCAGGCCTCTGCGCAATCGGCGGTCTTCAGGCTGGGATCTGTATAGGGAAAGATGCAGATGGCAGGTATCCCCAGTGCCTCTGCCTCGCGGGCGGCGTCTGTCAGTTTGTCAATCGACCGACGCACCATGCCGGGCATGGAGGCGATTGGCTCCTCGATGCCTTCACCCGCACGCACAAACACGGGCCAGATCAGGTCATCCACCGTCAGCGTGTTTTCCCGAACCAGCGCGCGTCGGGCAGGGCTTGCACGCAGACGGCGTGGGCGGGCGTGGGGAAAAGGGGCTTGGACTGGCGGCATATTCGATACTCGCGTGATCAGGAGATATGCACTTGGTGGCATGGAATGCCGCCGAACCTCAAGAGCAATGCCGCTTGCGAATGCCCCCCTGAGTAGGAATGTCGCGCTTGCCTTTGAATTCAGAGATCTAGCTCTTGTGTCAATCGGGTGTGCATTGGATATAGAGTAGGATTTCCGGAACCGGTCCTTCACGCGAAGTGGGCGGTGAAACCACCGGGTAGAACACTTGCACAAGATGGGGCCGCGCGTGGACCTGATTGATTTCCTGACCGAGATGATTGATCTGCGGTCTTTTTCTAATCTCTGGTATTGGATCGGGCTGGCGGTTCTGTGGTCCTCGGCCAGTCACTGGGTGCTTGGTGTTCCCTTTGATCTGATCGCGCGAGCCGGTCGCAAGGGCGGTCAGGTGGCGATTGATCTGGAACTTGCTGTCGGCGTTCAGGTGCGGCGTGCCTTGCATATTGCTGAGTCTGCGGGAAATTTCCTGATCGCCTTTGTGTTCTTTGTGCTGACCGTGCTGGTTCTGCTTGGGTTTGTTTATGGGGTGGAGTTTGCGCAGGCGGTCTTTCTGATGATGTGCCCGATGTCGCTGGTCGGGGCGATGAACCTGCGCACTGCGCGTCAGATTGTGGGTCTGGATCTGTCTGGCGACGCTTTGCGCAAACTGCTGTTGCGCACGCGGCTTAAAATCCAAATGCTGGGGTCTATCTCTATTTTTCTGACGGCCTGTTGGGGCATGTATCAGAACCTGCTGACAGGGGCGCTCTAGGCGCGATTGCCCACTGACATGAGCCGCGCGCGTTGCGGCGCAAGGAAAGGAACAGCGCAAATGGCGCAGAACACTTTGGTCATGGGCGGCGCGCCCGAGGGCTTTGATGCGCGGCTTCTGCTGGCAGAGGTCGCCAAAACTGGCGCGCCGGTGGTGCATGTGGCCCGTGATGACAAGCGGATGGAGGCGATGCGCGCCGCGCTTGCGTTTTTTGCGCCGGATATGCCCGTTGTCATTTTCCCCGGCTGGGACTGTTTGCCCTATGACCGGGTGTCGCCCAATGCCGATATCGCGTCTGCCCGGATGGCAACACTGGCGGCGCTGGTACATCAGATGCCGTCGCAGTTCATTTTGCTGACCACCTTGAACGCGGCAACCCAACGGGTGCCTGCGCGATCCGTCCTGCGCGAAGCCGCCTTTACCGCCCGCGTTGACACCCGCGTGGATGAAGAAGCGCTGCGCAAGTTCTTGGTTCGTATGGGTTTCACCAAAGCGCCGTCTGTGATGGAGCCGGGCGATTATGCGGTGCGTGGCGGTATTATTGACATCTTTCCGCCGGGCGAAAGCGGTCCGGTGCGGTTGGATCTGTTTGGCGATGTTCTGGACGGTGCACGCCGGTTCGACCCGGCCACCCAGCGCACCACCGAAAAGCTGGAAGTTGTTGAGCTGGCGCCGGTGTCCGAGGTTATTCTGGACGATGCGGCGATCACCCGGTTCCGCCAGAACTACCGGTTGGAGTTTGGCGCCGCAGGCAATGACGATCCGCTGTACGAAGCCGTGAGTGCCGGGCGCAAACATCAGGGGATGGAGCATTGGCTGCCGTTCTTCCACGAAGACCTCGAGACGCTGTTTGACTACCTGCCCACCGCGAGCATCACGCTGGACGATCAGGTGACGCCTGCGCGTCTGGCGCGGTGGGACACAATCGCCGACCAGTATGAAACCCGCAAAGTTGCGATGCAGGCCAAGGGGCGCTTGGACAGTGTGTATAAACCCGTGCCGCCGGGGTTGCTGTACCTTGATGATAGCGCCTGGGAGGTCGCCATTGCCGACCACCGCGTGATCCAGTTCCACCCGCTGCCGCAGGCCTCTGGCCCCGGTGTGGTGGATGCCGGCGGGCGGATTGGCCGCAATTTTTCGCCCGAGCGGCAACTGGAAAGCGTCAGCCTTTTCGGGGCCTTGGTCGATCATGTGAAAGCAAAGCTGCAAAAGGGGCCGGTGCTGATCGCGTCCTATTCCGAAGGCGCGCGTGAACGGCTGACCGGTCTGATCGAAGACGAAGGCTTGGCCGAAGCGATCCCGGTGATGGATGGCACCCGGCTGGGGAAATCCGGTCTGCATCTGGCCGTCTGGGCGCTGGAGCATGGGTTCGAGACGCCGGATATGACGGTGATCTCGGAACAGGATGTGTTGGGGGATCGCCTGATCCGCGCACCCAAAAAACGCCGCAAGGCCGAAAATTTCCTGACCGAAACCCAATCTCTGTCACCTGGCAATCTGGTGGTTCATGTGGACCACGGAATTGGCCGTTATATGGGACTGGAAGTGGTCACCGCTGCGGGCGCTGCGCATGAGTGTATTCTGTTGGAATATGCCGAAAACGCAAAGCTTTACCTGCCGGTGGAAAACATTGAACTCCTGTCCAAATATGGCCATGACGAGGGGCTTCTGGACCGTCTCGGTGGCGGTGCCTGGCAGGCGAAGAAAGCCAAGCTCAAGGAACGCATCCGCGAGATGGCGGACCGGCTTATTCGCATTGCTGCGGAACGCGCCCTGCGTAAAGCCCCGGTTATTGATCCACCGCCTTCGGCCTGGGAAGAGTTCTCGGCCCGTTTCCCTTATCAGGAGACCGAAGACCAGCTGCGCGCCATTGGTGATGTGATGGACGACCTGCACTCCGGCGCGCCGATGGATCGTCTGGTCTGCGGCGATGTGGGCTTTGGCAAGACCGAGGTCGCCATGCGCGCGGCCTTTGTGGCGGCGATGTCGGGCCTTCAGGTTGCCGTGGTCGCTCCAACCACGCTGCTGGCGCGCCAGCACGCGGCAGGCTTTGCCGAACGCTTCCGGGGCTTTCCCTTGGAAGTCAGGCAGTTGTCCCGATTTGTTTCCACAAAAGAAGCGTCCGAGACCAAAAAAGGCATGGCGGCGGGCACCATTGATATTGTCGTTGGCACCCATGCGTTGCTGGCCAAAAACGTCAAATTCCAGAACCTTGGTCTGCTGATCATCGACGAAGAGCAGCATTTCGGCGTGGCGCACAAAGAACGCCTCAAGCAGCTGCGCAGTGACATTCACGTGCTGACGCTGACCGCGACGCCGATTCCACGGACCCTACAGCTGAGCCTGACCGGCGTGCGCGATCTGTCGATCATTGGCACGCCACCGGTGGACCGTCTGGCGATCCGCACCTATGTCAGCGAATTTGACGCGGTGACCGTCCGCGAGGCGCTGCTGCGCGAACATTATCGCGGCGGGCAGAGCTTTTATGTGGTGCCGCGCATTAAGGATCTGGCGGAAGTCGAGGATTTCTTGAAACAACAGCTGCCAGAGCTGACCTATGTGGTCGCCCATGGTCAGCTGGCTGCCGGAGAGCTGGATGACCGGATGAATGCCTTCTATGACGGCAAATATGACGTCCTGCTGGCAACCACGATTGTCGAAAGCGGTCTGGACATTCCAACAGCGAACACCATGGTGGTACATCGTGCGGATATGTTTGGTCTTGCGCAGCTTTATCAGATCCGGGGGCGCGTGGGGCGCTCCAAGACGCGCGCCTATGCCTATCTGACAACAAAACCGCGCCAGCGCCTGACCGACACAGCTGAAAAACGCCTGCGTGTGCTGGGCTCGCTCGACACGCTGGGAGCAGGATTTACCCTTGCGTCCCAAGACCTTGATATCCGCGGTGCAGGTAACCTGTTGGGTGAAGAACAATCGGGCCAAATGCGCGATGTCGGTTATGAGCTGTACCAATCCATGCTGGAAGAAGCGATCGGTAAGATCAAATCGGGCGAGCTTGATGGGCTGACCGATGGTGATGACCAATGGGCGCCGCAGATCAACCTGGGTGTTTCTGTTCTGATCCCCGAGGACTATGTCCCGGATCTGGATGTGCGTCTGGGGCTCTATCGCCGACTGTCGTCGCTGACCACCAAAGTCGAATTGGAAGGCTTCGCCGCTGAACTCATCGACCGCTTTGGCAAATTGCCCAAAGAGGTGAACACCTTGATGCTGATCGTTCGCATCAAGGCCATGTGCAAGAAGGCGGGTATTGCCAAGATGGATGGCGGGCCAAAGGGCGCGACCATTCAGTTCCACAATGACAAGTTTGCCTCACCGCAGGGGCTGGTGGAGTTCATTCAGGCGCGGAATGGGCTGGCCAAGGTCAAAGACAATAAGATCGTTGTGCGGCGCGACTGGAAGTCGGATGCGGATAAGATCAAAGGGGCCTTTGCCATTGCCCGTGATCTGGCCGAAAAGGTTGTCGCCGAGAAGAAAAAAGCCAAGGCCAAGTAACCCCGGCCTAAAGCTCACAAAGAAAAACCCCGGTCCGCAAAGGCCGGGGTTTCTTTTTGTCTTAGGCGGCTGCCGTGTCTTTTGCCTCGGCGCGGGCCAGTGCCAGCATACAGAGGAACCCAAGCGCCACATTGACCAGCACCCCGGCAACCAACGGCACGATGGTGCCGTTGAACATCAACCCCGTGGGCGCGGCGATCAGCGCGGACAGCACGGTCGACACGGCGCCCATAACAGAGGCACCGATCCCGGCAATATGGCCCAGCGGCTCCAGCGCGATAGAGTTCAGGTTGCCCATGGTCACACCGATCATGAAAAAGACGGTAACCTGCCAGACCAGGAACAGTGGGAAGGCGGCGGCGCCAAGATCAAACTGTGTCGACAGCAGCATGAGCATGCTGCCAACGGTCTGAAGCCCCAGCGACCACGTCACAACTTTGCGCATGCCCACACGGCCCACAATCCGCGCGTTCACATAGGAGGCAGAGCCCGCAAGCAGTGCAACGCCCATGAACCAGAACGGAAAGGTTTCGGCCTTGTCGAACACCTTGTCATAAACGGGCTGCACCAGAACGATCATGGTGAACAGCATGCCCTGACACAGCGCCAGACACAGCAGCGGCAGGCGGAACGACGGGTATGTGGCCATTTCCTGAATGGCGGACCAGATCAGCGGGGCAGACAGCGGGCGACGGTCCTCTTTGGCAAGTGGCTCCTCAATACGGAAGCACGTCCAGACGGCAATGATCGCACCAAAGATGGCAAAGCCAATAAAGATCGCACGCCAGTCGGCCAGCCAGATAATACCGGTGCCCAGAAGCGGCGCAAAGGCAGGAACCACGGTAAAGATCGTCATCGCCAGCGAGATGATCCGCGCCATATCGCGGCCAGAGTACAAATCACGGACAATCGCCACGCCCACAACCCGCGGCGCGGCAACGCCAAGGCCCATTAGCACACGGGTGATCAGGATCATGTCCAGCGACTGGGCAAAATAGCCCGCGATGCCGCCAACACCATAAAGCGCCAGCCCCCACAGCAGAACAGGCTTGCGGCCAAAGGCGTCAGACAGGGGGCCGGTAAAGAAGGTGCCTATCCCCATACCGAGGATAAAAGCAGAGATGATCAGCTGCGCCCGGTTCGGATCACTTGGGCTCAGGCTGGCGCCAATATCGGGCAGGGCCGGAAGAATGGCGTCGATGGAAAAGGCGATGCAGGCGAACATCATTGCAATCAACACAACGAATTCACCTTGGGACGGGATCGTCCGGCGGGGGGTAGTCATATTCGGAACCTCTGGAAACTCCGTGCGCAGATGATGCTGCCTACGGAAGATGGCTGCGCTAACATGAATTGCAAGCGAACGAAAGGTCCGAGCCCCCCTGAAGGTAAAGCAAATGCCAAGAACCAGCGGCCAAATAGGCCACTGGGACGCGGCTATGCGTTAGGCGTTTGGCTCTTCGTCCGTCACGGGGGGCTGATCCGCAAGCTGCGCCTGAATGTCCGCGATGACCTGTTTCCACAGCTCGGGCTTTTGCGCACCCGGAACGGCGTGCTGGTTGGCAACGATGAAGGTGGGCACCGAGGAGACACCCATTTCACGGGAATGGGCATCGCGGCCCTGGATCAGCTCTGCGTCTGCATCGCCGGACAGAAGACGTTCGACCATGGCGCGGTCCAGACCGGCCTCGGCTGCGATGTCCAGCAGCACGTCAACCGCGCCAATGTCCTTGCCATCCTCGAAATAGGCTTTGAACAGCGCATCAACCACGGCGGTCTGTTTTTCTTCCAGACCGGCCCAGTGGATCAGGCGGTGGGCTTTCATCGTATTCGGGGTACGCGCAATGCCTGCAAGGTCAAGCGTCAGCCCCGCAGCTTCGGCGTGTTCGGCGATCTGGGCATAGACTTTGACGGCATTTTCCTTGCCGCCGAACTTCTGTTCCAGATAGTCGCGACGATCCATGCCCTCGGCTGGCATATCGGGGTTCAGCTGGAAGGGATGCCATTCAATGACAAAGGGGTGATCTTCGGCCTCGGCCAAGGCCTTGTCGAGGTGCGTCTTGCCAATATAGCACCAAGGGCAGATCGGGTCGGAAAGAATGTCGAGTTTGACTTTCTGGATCGGGCTCATGTGCGATGTCCTTCGTATAATGCGGGCAGGGCGCGGCGGCGGAGCTTGCCATTGGGGCCCAGCGGCAGGGCCTCGACGCGCTGATAGGTCTTGGGCTGCTTGTAATCGGCCAGCCGGGATTTGGCAAAGTCACGAAGCACCTCTGCGGTCAACTCTTTGCTACCGGAATAGAACCCAACAATGATCTGCACGTCTGGCTTCACCTCAATGGCGGTCACGGCAAACTGGGTCAGATGCGGGCAGGTGGCCATTGCGGCCTCAACCTCGAGCGGGGAGACCCGGTATCCGCCCGCATTCATCATATCGTCGGCGCGTCCCAGATAGGTGACCTGCCCGTCAGCATCCATGGACCCGCGATCTCCGGTCAGGAACCATTCGCCCTGCATCCGTGCGCGCGTGGCCTCAGGCGCACCAAAATAGCCGATCATCAGACCGGGGTCGGTGCGGTGCACGGCAATCACACCGGGGTCATTCAACGGCGCTGGGCCATCGTCGCCAAGGATCGCCACACGCCGTCCGGTTTGCGGCTGACCAAGGCTGGATCCCGCGCTGGGCAAATGCGGCGCGGCAGAGATAAAGGTTGAGCATTCCGACATGCCGAAGGCTTCATAGATCTCGCGGCCTGTACGGTCCCGCCACGCGGCGTGGAGCGCAGGGGACAGTTTCTCTCCGGCGGAAAGGCAGTGGCGAAGGCGTGGGAAGGCCAACGCGGCCTCCTGCTTCAGAATGTGGCGGTAAATACCCGGTACGCCTGCAAAAATGGTTGCCTCTGAACGATCGAGAAGCCTTGCGAGATCGCCAGGCTGCGTCCCGGCCTTCGGCACCAGAGCGGTCGCGCCTACAGTCAGCGGATCCATCAGGCCGGTGCCAAGGGTAAAGGTCCAGTTGAACGCCCCCGCGTGCATCATGCGATCATCTGGGCGCAGGTCATACCAATCGCGGATCATCATGCGTCGGGCCCAGATGGCGCGGTGCGCATGGGCGACGGCGCGCGGCCGCCCGCTGGTGCCAGAGGTATAGACAATATAGGCCAGATCATCCCGGCCACTGTTGTGCTGCGCGTGGGGTGTGGCTGTCTGTAGGCGGCGCAGTGTCTCGGTGGTCAAAATGCGCGGGTGCGCTGGGCACGACAGGTCGGGTTCATGCAGAATGGCGGCAGGGCCCAGATCCGCAATTATGCCCTGCACTTCAGGTTCGCTCAGCTGGCCTGAGGTGGGCACCGGGATCAAACCGGCCCAGATGGCGGCCAGAAATGCAATTGGGAAGTCCACAGTATTTCCAAGCCGCATCAACAGGATATCGCCCGGCGTGAAGCCTTCGTCCAGCAAGCCTGCCGCCAATCCGCGCACGGCGCGCGAAAACTCTGCCCGTGTCCAGACCTCGGTGGATTGCGCCCCCAGCACTTCGAGCGCGGGTTTGTCGGGGGACACATCCGCCTGCGTCAGCACATACTGCGCCAGGTTCAGGTGACATGGGCAGGGCGTCGCAGTGCCGCGGTCAAAGATAGAAAGCAAAGGCGGGTCTCCCTTTGGTTTTGCCGTGTTTTCTGCGGCTGGTGGCGCGACTGAGCGTTGCAAGCTGTCCGGGGCGGATTTATACCAGCTTCATGGATGAACGCGACCCCAAAAGCCTGATTTCCATTGCGCATGCAAATGGTGAAGAGACGGCCCCCGAACCTCTTGATCTTGGTGCACGTGTGCGCGAGCTGCGAAAGCAGCGGGATTGGACCCTGGAGCACGCAGCGCAGCAGGCGGGTCTTGCGCGCTCGACCCTGTCCAAGATTGAAAACGGTCAGATGTCGCCGACCTATGACGCGCTGAAAAAGCTGGCCGTTGGCCTGCAAATTTCGGTGCCTCAGCTGTTTACACCGCCGCAGAAAGATCAGGTGAACGGGCGCATGGTGGTGACCAAAAGCGGCGAGGGTGCCGCCCATGCCACGGCGACCTATGAACATGAAATGCTGGCTGATGGTCTTACCCGCAAAAACATGTTGCCCTATCGGGCGCGTGTGCGGTCGCGGTCGATGGATGAGTTCGACGGCTGGGTCCGTCATGACGGGGAAGAGTTTCTCTATGTGCTGACGGGCGTTGTGCGCCTTTACACCGAATTCTATGAACCCGTTGAAATGCGCCGCGGTGACAGCGCCTATTACGATGGGGCTATGGGTCACAATGTGGTGTCAGTCAGCGCAGAAGATGCGACAATCCTGTGGGTCACATCCCTTGCCTGAAGCAGGTGAACTCGCGTTCTGAATTTTAAGGTGTTTTAGCTGTGATCCAGCTCGCGGTGGAGGCTTTCCAGATACAGGAAGTCTTCCACTTCGGCGCGCGCTTCACTTTCGGTGATATGCTGTTTTTTGGCCATGAACCGAATGAAGCGGTCCAGGTCATCCGTCGGCAGATTGTCATCGAAGTTCTGGATAATCGGGAAGCGCTGCCGCAGGCGCGGCAGACACTTTCTTAGATCGGAGGCTTTCATGGGCTTGAACACGTCGGACAACCTCCGGTTTCACCAATCACACAGATTGCCGTCCATTGTAACAAAGAACCATAAAAAAGGAACTTGTTTTAGCTTCGCTTAATCCTTCGGCGGAAAAAGGCGAGGCAGGATCAGATGAGCGACACCGACGCCGATGATCTGCATCACAATGAACATAAAGATGTGACCCGGGTAAATCCCTGCAAACGTGTCAGAAAATCCGCGCGCAATGGTGACCGCAGGGTTCGCGAAGCTGGTCGAAGATGTGTACCAGTAAGCGCCCGTGATATAAAGCGCGACAAGCGTCGGCACGGCCTCGGCCCGAGATTTCAGTCCGCCAAAGATCACAAAAAGCAGGCCAAATGTTGCAATCACTTCCGAAAACCACTGCGCGCCGCCGGTGCGATGCATGGTTGCGGACGCCTGAAGGACAGGCAGATCGAACATGATGTGGCTGGCCCAGACCCCCAGAATGCCGCCCGCGACCTGAACGCCAACATAGGCCGGTGCGTCTTTCCAGGCAAAATCGCCGCGCAGGGCAAAAGCCAGCGTCACGGCTGGGTTGAAATGAGCGCCCGACACAGGGCCCAGCGTGGTGATCAGCGAATAGAGGATACAGCCAGTGGCAATCGCATTGGCGAGCAGCGCCAGGGCAATGTTTCCGTCCGCAAGGTTCTGGGCCATAATACCAGAGCCAACAACGCCAATCAGCAGGAAGGCGGTTCCGAGCCCCTCGGCGAGCAGTTTTTGCGCGCTCATAGGATGTCCCCAATGCGGGTGAGATGCGGTTTCAGCGCGTCTTTGCTCAGGGTTTCCAGCGGCAGGTCCAGAAACGCTTTTGCGCGCTTTTCCAGAATGTCAAACGCGGTGCGGAAGGCTGGATCCCAGTCGGGCTCGGACGCGGCAGCGGGGTCTTCTACGCCCCAATGGGTGCGCAGCGGTGCACCGGGCCACATGGGGCATTCCTCGTTGGCGGCCGACCCGCAAACGGTGACGACCAGATCCATGACCGGCGCGTCCTCAGTGCCAAATTCATCCCAGCTTTTGGACCGCGCATCTGATGTATCGTGGCCCTTTTCTCCTAGCAAAACAAGAGATTGCGGGTGGACCTTGCCCGAAGGTTTGGACCCTGCGGAATAGGCAGTGACGCGGCCCTGTCCCAATGTGTTCAAAAGGCTTTCCAGCAGAATAGAGCGCGCCGAATTACCGGTGCAAAGCACAAGAATATTCATGAGTGGTGGCTTTCCCTAAAATATCAATCCGTGAGTGGGGTGTTGAGGCTGTGAGTGGTGGTGTCTGGCCCCGGCTTGGCGCGGCCAATATCATCGAGCTGGTGCTGCAATGACATCTTGTCGAGCGTCTCAAATGGCAACGCGACAAAGGCTTTGAGGCGGTTCAGAAGCAACCCGTAAGTTTGCTGAAACGCGAGGTTCTTTTCGGCTTCGGTGCCTTCGACACTGGCCGGGTCCGGCAGCCCCCAATGGGCCGACATGGGCTGGCCGGGCAATGTGGGGCAGACCTCGTTTGCGGCGTGGTCGCAAACGGTAAAGACAAAATCCATGTCCGGTGCCAGATCGGCGAATTCATCGATCGACTGGCTCGACAGATAGGAGGTGTCATAGCCTTTGGCTGTCAGCAGCGACAGGACCTCGGGCCGCGGGCCGTTGCCGGGCGTGGCGCCAGCCGAAAAAGCACGGAATTTGCCGTTGCCCAACTGGTTCAGAATGGCTTCGGCCAGAATGGAGCGGGCAGAGTTGCCGGTGCAGATGAACAAGACATTGAACGGCACTTGCTTGGACATGGTTACGTCTCCTTGAGGCTGAGCCGCCAGGCACACATCCGGCCGGTTCTGACAGCATCCCCCAAGGAGCGTGCCCATAAGGGCTGTCATGGCTTCGACATTGGCCTGATAGCGCAGTGAGGCGCCCTGGCGCTGCTGCGAAATCAGACCTGCTTGGCGTAGGTGGCCAAGGTAGGTCGAAGCGGTATTGGCCTTTAGATCCAGACTGCGCGAGATTTCCCCTGCGGGCACAAAGTCGGGAAACCGGCGCATAAGCAGGCGAAACAGGTCCAGCCTGTTTGGATGTGCCAAAGCGGCGAGCTGATCTGTGATCGTTAATTCCATATTTCATGAATATGTGAAATTATCGCGCGCGCCAAGTGATTTTTCCAAAAAAAAAACGGCCCGCGATGGGGCCGTTCTCCGGTGCTGGTTTAGGGGCTCTGGTGCCACCAGACTTCGGGCATGAAATAGTAGCCATCTCCATAGATCGGAAGGCGCATGGGATACCGCAGGCTGGCGTCATGTAGAATGCGGCTTTTTGAGTAATGCCAGATCGGGATGACATAGCGACCGGCGGTCAGGATCCGGTCCAGCGCTTTGGTGGCCGCGATAAAATCCTCCTGCGTGCGCGCCGACAGCATTGCGCCGATCATCGCGTCTGCAGCGGGGCTCTGGACGCCCATCAGATTCCGGGATCCTTGGGCATTGGCGGATTCGCTGCCCCAGTAGAGGTATTGTTCCGTTCCAGGGCTGAGCGACAGGGCGCGGCGCACAAAGGTCAGATCAAATTCGAACGCCGACTGCCGTTCCTGATATTGCGCGCTGTCGACCAGATCCACGGTCAGTGTGATGCCAAGCCGTTCCAGCGCAGGCGCATAGATGTCGGCAGCGCGTTGGACTTCTTCCTCGCCCAGATTGCCGTGTTTGATCAGCAGGCTCAGGTCCAGAGGTTGGCCATCGGCATTGCGCAGCACGCCGTCCTGCACGGTCCAGCCTGCGTCTTCCAGCAGTCCACGGGCCTTACGCAGGTTTTTGCGATTGCGTTCGCTGCCATCGCTCACCGGCAAGTCATAGCCCTCAAGCGTGCCTGCAGGCAGATCCGCCGCAAAAGGTTCGAGCAGCTCAAGCACCTTGCCAGTGGCGGGTCCATGATCCATCGCAAGGTAAGAGTTCGAGAAATACGACGTGATCCGGGGCAGGCGGCTGCCGGTGATCGTTTCATTGATGAACTCGAAATTGAACGCCTGGATCAGCGCTTCGCGGACTCGCCAGTCACTCAGAGCGGGGTGGCGTGTGTTGATCGCAATCCCGGTGATGCCCGAGGGTTTTTGATTTGGAATTTCCGTCTTGATCGCGCTGCCGTTTTGCACGGCTTCAAAGTCATAGGCGGTGTCCCACTTGTGGGCATTGAATTCTCGCATGGCCGACAGTTCGCCCGCTTTCAGGCTTTCGAACAGAACGGTCTGGTCGCCAAAGAAATCCAGTTTGATTTCATCCAGGTTGTTGGTGCCACGCCGAAGGGGCAGATCTTTGCCCCAATAGTCCGGATTGCGCATAAAGGTGACCTGGCGGCCGAATTCAAAGTCTTTGACGCGGTAGGGACCGGTGCCGATGACTTCTTCGTTGGACGGTGCGTCGGCAAAGCTGCGGCCGTCCCATTGTGCCTTCTTGAGGATCGGGCGCAGCCCTGCGATCAGGGCCAGCTCGCGGTTGTCACCGTCAAAGGTCAGCCGCACGGTGCGATCGTCCACAGCCTCGATGCTGGAAATCTGCGCCCACAGCCCGCGATAGCGCAGGTTGCCCTCGGTGCCGAGTGTTTCATAGGACCAGATCACGTCCTCAACCGTGACCGGGCTGCCGTCCCAGAACGTGGCTTCGGGACGCAGGGTGAATTGGACCCAAGACCGGTCTTCGGCAGTCTCGATGCTTTCTGCCAGCAGACCATAAAGTGTGAAGGG
Organism: Tritonibacter multivorans; assembly: GCF_001458415.1. Classification (GTDB taxonomy): domain Bacteria; phylum Pseudomonadota; class Alphaproteobacteria; order Rhodobacterales; family Rhodobacteraceae; genus Epibacterium; species Epibacterium multivorans. The sequence goes on from NZ_CYSD01000043.1 coordinate 186,126, forward strand.
CTCGTCAAAGGATCGGCCCATCAGCCCTTCATATCCCCAGAACCGGATCTGCCAAGGGGGCGTGCCTTTCTGGACAAAGGGGTTCAGAGTGTCAAAGCCGCCCGTGTTGCCAAAGACAACGGCGCCGCCCTTCGGGGCGTCGGGGTTGACGTAAGGGAGGGCATTGAAATCGGCCGCAAGGGCTGGGTCGCCGTACATGGCAATGCCGTGGCTTGGGGCTGCAAGCGATTCGGATGCTGCCACTGCAGAAGACGCCAAGAGGGCGATTCGGAGCAGGCCGGGGCGGAGGCGGGTGAAAAAACTTTGTCTCACTGTCGGGTAAATCCTGTTCTCGTCCTTATTTTCAGGGCTAGGCCACGCTAACTTCGCCTTTCCGAGAATTCAAACTTTTAGCTTGGATGGGCGCTGGAAATTGCTTATAACGGAGTCACTGCTCGATAGGTTTCTTGCCTGTATGAAACCTGCCTCAATGACTGAACGCCGGCCTTGCGCCGGCGTTTTTTTTGTGCGGTTTTTCTGAACTATTCATTTTTCAACATCGATGGCCCCGACGCCAGTGTTGTGCAGGGTATCCCGACCGTTTGGCGGGAGTGCTCAGAATCTCTTCGCCCCGGAGGGCGATCAATTACACGTATCGTTTGGGATGTGCTAGTGACTTTGCACGTGCAGAATGAAAATATATCCACAGGTCATTTCTGGGAGAGGTTGAATGGCAATTGAATGGTCGCTGGCGGGCAAAACCGCTGTTATCACCGGGTCGAATTCGGGCATTGGTCTGGGTATTGCGCAGCAATTGGCGAAGGCAGGCGCAGATGTGGTTCTGAATTCCTTCACGGACCGCGACGAAGATCACGCGCTGGCGGCTGAGATCGCCGCTGATTACGGTGTCACTGCGCGCTACATCAAGGCCGATATGTCCAAGGGCGACGAATGCCGGATGCTGATCGAAAAAGCGGGTCGTTGCGATATCCTGGTGAACAACGCTGGCATCCAGCACGTGGCTCCGATTGATGAGTTCCCGATGGAGAAATGGGACGCCATCATTGCGATCAATATGAACTCTGCTTTCCACACGACGGCAGCGGCTTTGCCCAAAATGCGCGAAGCAGGCTGGGGCCGGGTGATCAATGTGGCCTCGGCCCATGGTCTGACGGCGTCGCCCTTTAAATCGGCATATGTTGCGGCAAAACATGGGGTGGTGGGCATGTCCAAAGTCATCGCTCTGGAAACCGCCGAGGAACCCATCACCTGCAATGCGGTGTGTCCGGGCTATGTGCTGACCCCGCTGGTCGAGGCCCAGATCCCTGACACGATGGCCAAATACAATATGGGCCGCGAAGAGGTGATCAAAAAGGTCATGCTGGAGCGCCAGCCCAGTCGGGAATTTGCGACCGTTGAGCAGCTGGGCGGCACTGTTGCCTTCTTGTGTTCGGATGCGGCGGCGCAGATCACCGGCACCTCGATCAGTGTTGATGGCGGTTGGACCGCACTTTAATGACGCAAGCCAAAGGGTTGGACTGACATGGTAAAGAAGATCAATCTGGCCCTGCAAGGTGGAGGCGCCCATGGTGCCTTTACCTGGGGCGTGCTGGACCGGTTTCTGGACGAAGATGATCTGGAAGTCACTGCCATCACCGGCACCTCCGCAGGCGCTTTGAACGGTGCGGCGTTCAAGGCGGGTATGGTCAATGGCGGGCGCGACGGCGCGCGTGCGACGCTTGATAAACTCTGGGCCCGTATGGGCGCGGTTGGCGATATGCGGATGAACCATTGGATGACGGGTCCGATGGTCAATGCGCTGCAGTTTTCGCCAATTGAAACCGTGAGCCAGATGGTCTCGCCCTATCTTTATGGGCCGTTTTATAAAAACCCGTTGAAACCTGTGGTCGAGGCTTTTGATTACCGCCGGGTCTGCGCGGACGAAGGGCCGGAGCTTTATATCTGCGCAACCGCGGTGCGGACAGGAAAGGTGCGCGTTTTCTCGGGCGATGAGATCACCACGGATGCGGTCCTGGCCTCGGCCTGTTTGCCCAATCTGTTTCAGGCGATCGAAATTGACGACCCGGAAACGGGCCGCATGGAGGCCTATTGGGACGGCGGCTACACCGGGAACCCCGCGCTGTTTCCGTTGTTTCGCAAACATTTGCCGGATGATCTTTTGGTGGTGAATATCAACCCGTTGGAACGCGATGAGATCCCCAAAGCCCCTCATGAGATTTCCAACCGGGTAAACGAGATCAGCTTCAACTCCTCGCTTTTGCGAGAGCTGCGCGCGATTTCCTTTGTGCAGCGGCTCTTGTCAGAAGGGGTGATGGAGCAGGGGCGGATGAAGGATATTCGCGTCCATATGGTGTCCGATGATGAACTGATGACCCAACTGTCGGTGACCACAAAGATGATCCCGATCCCACGGGTGCTGAACCAGCTAAAAGCGGCTGGCCGCAAGGCGGCAGATGGGTTCCTGCAGGCGCATAAAGGTGACGTGGGTCATCGCCAGACCGCCGATCTACAGGCAATGTTTGGATAAAGGAAAGCCCGGCTGAAACCGGGCTTTCCTTATTCGTCCGCTTACGCGTCTTCGGGGGGCTGGCTGGGATCTTTGCCGTTTGGATAAACAAGCCCGGCCGAGATCACCAGCTTTGCCGCATCCTCAACACTCATGTCGAGCTCGATAATGTCTTCTTTTGGGAAGTACAGAAGAAACCCCGAGGTCGGGTTTGGTGTGGTTGGGACAAAGACGCTCATCAGCTTGCCACCGGTTTCAGCCTTGTCGGCCACTTCGCCTCTGGCCTCGGTGGAGATGAAGCCAATCGCCCAGATGCCGCGGCGCGGATATTGGATCAGGCAGGCTTTCTCGAAAGAGCGTTCGGTCTGTGCAAACACAGTTTCTGAGATCTGTTTGATCCCGGAATAGATCGAACGCACCACCGGCATCCGATCAACCATGCTTTCGGCATAGCCAATCAGCGACCGGCCAATGATGCCTTTGGCGATCCAGCCGACCAGAATGGTAAACAGCAGGAAAAAGATCAGGCCCACACCACGCAGGTTGATGCCTATGTATTTTTCCGGCTTGAAGGTTTCGGGCACCAGTGGCAGCACAACGCCGTCGATCCAGCCCATGGCGGTCCACAACAGCCATATGGTCAGGCCCACGGGCGCAATGACCACGATCCCTGTCAGGAATGAGGAGCGCAACCGGGAAAAGAGACCGGGCTGGCGAGGTTGTTCTTCGTCAAAGGGCGTGTTCATTGGCGTCGTCTATATGGGGTCGGTTGCAAGCTATGTCGTCGTTGTCGTAACGACAATGGTTTAATGCCACCGACCCCGAGATTTGCCTTAGATTTTGAGCAATTCCTGAGCGATTTTCGAAGCCAGCCGCGCGTTGTTGCGTACAAGCGCAATATTAGCGACCAATGAACGGCCCTCGGTCAGTTCAAAAATCCGCTGCAGCAGGAAAGGCGTGACGCCTTTGCCGCTCACGCCCTGTGCGTCGGCCTCGGACTGGGCCTGCGCGATGATCGGCGCCAGCTCGTCTGCCGGGATCTCCGCATCTGCGGGAATCGGGTTGGCAACCAGCTGGCCGCCGGGCAGATCCAGGCTGACACGCATCTTATGGGCGCGGGCGATATCTGCTGCGCTGTCCATGCGCAAAGGTGCCGCCAGATCAGAGGTCGCAGACCAGAACGCCGGGAAGCTGTCCTGACCATAACCGATGACCGGAACGCCCTGGGTCTCCAGAACTTCGAGTGTTTTTGGCACATCCAGAATGGCCTTGGCACCCGCAGCAACTACGGTCACCGGGGTCTGGGCGAGCTCCATCAGGTCGGCGGAAATGTCAAAGCTGTCTTCTGCGCCTTTGTGAACGCCGCCAATGCCGCCAGTGGCAAAGACGGAAATGCCAGCCAGACGCGCCGCGATCATGGTTGCGGCCACGGTGGTCGCGCCGGTGCCGCCGGTTGCGATGCAGGCGGCGAAATCTGCGCGGGACAGTTTTGCGACATTGGTCATCTGCCCCAAGGATTGCAGGGTGTCGGCCTCAAGACCCACATGTAGCACCCCGTCGATCACCACCATGGTGGCGGGTGTCGCGCCTGCGTCGCGTACGTCTTGTTCCACCTGTGCGGCCACTTCGACGTTCTGCGGGAAGGGCATGCCATGGGTGATAATGGTGCTTTCCAGCGCCACAATTGCACCACCAGCCGCGCGGGCGGCTTCGACTTCTGCGGAATATTGGATCTTGATCAAACCGGGGGTTCTCCTGAAACATAGGTGGCCGCGGCGCGCAGGGCCGAGGCAAGGGCGGTGTCGCGGTCTTCGCCGCGCGCTTCGGCCACAATATGGGCCGCCATAAACGTATCACCAGCCCCGGTGACGCGGGCGACGGTCACCACGGGCGGGGCTTGGGTGCAGCTGCCGTCCTGATCCGCCACGGTCGCAGAGCTGCCGCCATCGGTGACCAGAACGCGGGCCGCGCCGCGCGCCAGCAGGGCGTCTGCGGCCTCGGCGCTGGAGGAAAATTCTTCCTGACACAGGATGCTGGCCTCTTCGAGGTTCACATAGAGTGTGCCACGGGAATGGGTCATGAAGGGGCGCAGCCGTTCCGCCTTGCCGGGCGACGCCGGGGCGACACGCAGGTCCGCCTTGTCAAACGCAGGATGCGTTGCGATTTCGGTCAGCAGCGACAGTTTGAGGTTCCCATCCAGGGCAACCGGGCCGGTGTAGGGCACGGCCTCGGACCCAAGCGTGCCATCCAGAAGCGGGCGCAGGATCTTGTCGCCAGCCGCTTCCAGCGAATGCGCGTCTGCAATGGCCGCGATCAGACCATTGGCGCCCTCGATGGCCATATAGCGGTCGGTTGGAAGGTCCTCGGAGCGGTACAGGTGATCGGTGATCAGCCCCAGCTGTGCGCAGGCTGCGACAAGTTCGTTGCCTTCGGCGTCCCGGCCAACCGCACTCAGCGCGGCGGGGCGCATGCCAAAGCGCGCCAGTGTCATGGCGATATTCATCGCCACACCGCCGGGCAGGCGGGTGATGCGGCCGGGCACGTCCGAGCCGACACGCATTTCAAGGTTGGAACGGCCGATAATGTCCCAAAGGACCGACCCAATGCAGAGAATATCCGGGGTTGCCGGTGTAGGAGCCTGTGTCATGACCGTCCTATTGCCGCCTTTGTAGGGGGCTCGCAAGTGATTTCGCGAGCGCTCACTCACGTGGTTTCGTGGATTACGCCATTGCGTCCTGAAGGGCGCTGAGGGCTGCGACCGGGTCATCCGTCTTCCAGATTTCTTCACCTATGCCGAAGAAATCCGTGATCGGTGACAGGGTGCGGATCAGGTCGGTGGTCAGACCGCCTTCGGCCACAATCGGGACCTCGATCATCTCGGACCACCATTGAAACAGCTCCGGTTCGGCCACGGCGCCATCGCCCAGACCGGACAGGCCAACGGGGCCAAAGCAGACATAATCCGCGCCCGCTTCGCCGGCGCTCATCCCGTCGTGGCGCGAGGTGCCGCAATGGCAGCCCACAATCGCGTCCGGCCCCAGCGCCTTGCGCGCGGTGCGCACCGACCGCGAGCTGTCCGACAGGTGCACCCCGTCCAGCCCCAGACGTTCGGCAAGGATCTGATGATCTGAAATCACCAGCGCAATGTCGCGCGCATCGGTCACCGTGCGCAGCGCATCCGCCGCCCGCAGCAGAACATCTTCGTCCCGCGATGCCAGATCCAGGCGCACGCAGGCGACATCTGTATGGTCCAGCACACGCGCCAGTTGCTCGGGGAAGACATCCAGCTCGAAGCTCGGCGGGGAGATCAGGTAGATCTGCGGCTGTTCAAGTTGATCCTGAGACGGGTCGGCGTTGGCCATGGCTGCTCTCCTGAGAAAGATGTCGGAGGGGAAGGTGAAGGCGCTGTTTACCTGATTTCGCGGTTTGCGCAAGGATTTGAAGGGGGAAAACGTCGAATTTCCCGCAGTGCACCGCGTGAAGCCCTTGCCCCTTTGGGCCATGCCCAGTAGGGGAAGATCACTTTTTCCGGAGACGTAAAGATGCCAAGCGAGACCCCGCAACCTTCCTTTGTTCTGGTACGCCCGCAGATGGGTGAAAACATTGGCGCTGCTGCGCGCGCGATGTGGAATTTTGGCCTTGATCGTATGCGCATTGTCGCGCCGCGCGATGGCTGGCCGAACCCGAAGGCTGTGGCGATGGCCTCTGGCGCAGGGCGTCTGCTGGACGAGGCACAAATGGCGGCCGATCTGCCCGAAGCGCTGGCGGATTGCACCTATGTCTTTGCCACCACTGCCCGCCCACGCGAATTGACCAAGCCGGTCTTCAGCCCGGAAGGCGCGATGAAGAAAGCGGCCGAGCTCATCGGGCAGGGTGAAAAGGTCGCGGTGTTGTTTGGCCCCGAACGGGCCGGGCTGGAAAACGACGACATCGCCAAAGCCAATGCGATCATTACCGTGCCGGTGAATCCCGAATTTGCCTCGTTGAACCTCGGCCAATGTGTGCTGCTGACCGCGTATGAGTGGCGCCGCCAGGCGGATACAGTGCCGGAGGAGGTCACCGATCTGGGCAAAAACGATTGGGCCACCAATGCCGAAATCGAAGCGCTGGTCACCCATTACGAGGACCGTCTGGTGGAGGCGGGCTATTTCTTCCCGCCGGAAAAAGCACCTGGCATGAAGACCGTGTTCCGCAACCTCTGGTCCCGCATGCGTTTGACCCGTGCCGATGTTCAGATGCTGCATGGGATCATGCGGCAAATGGTCCGTTGGAAAGAACACAGCGACAAATAAATCGCGGGAAGGTGGACGCAACCCCTTGCGCCCCCTAGCTTCCTTCAAAGCGACGATAAGAGGCCGACATGAGCAACCGCAGCATTTTTGAAGAGGTGTCCACCGAGAAGGCAGAGACCAAAGCGCCAGAGCCGGGTCTGATCGACCGTGGCCGAGGTGGCGCGCGCCGGGCGATCCGCGTCTGGCTGTCTGTGCTGTTTGCGCTGGTGGTGGCCATGATTGTGGTGGGCGGCCTGACCCGTCTGACCGACAGCGGCCTGTCGATCACCGAATGGCGCCCGGTCACTGGGGCGATCCCCCCCATGTCCGAGGCCGACTGGCTGGCAGAGTTCGAAAAATACAAACAGATCGATCAGTACCAGATCATGAACCAATGGATGGAACTGTCTGATTTTAAAGTGATCTACTGGTGGGAATGGGGCCATCGCCAGCTGGGCCGTGTGGTTGGGCTGGTCTGGGTCTTGGGATTCTTTGGGTTCCTGATTGCGCGTCAGATCCCTGCGGGCTGGACGGGCCGGTTGGCGCTGCCGGGTCTTCTGGGTGGAATGCAGGGTGCGATTGGCTGGTGGATGGTTGCCTCTGGCGTGACATCTGGCGGAGGGATGACCGCCGTGGCGTCCTACCGTCTGGCAACGCACCTTGGGTTGGCCTTTGTGATCCTTGGCTTCCTTGGCTGGTACATCCTGATGATGGGCCGGGAAGAGCGCGACCTGATGCAGGCGCGGCGCGGCAAAGAGGCCAAGCTGTTTTCCATGTCCACCGGCCTGATGCATTTTGCCTTCCTTCAGATCCTGCTGGGCGCATTGGTTGCGGGTATTGATGCGGGCCGGTCCTTCACCGACTGGCCGCTGATGGGCGGTCAGGTTCTGCCGCCGAACATGTGGATGGTTGAGCCGATCTGGAAAAACTTCTTTGAAAACCCGGGTTTGGTCCAGTTTGTTCACCGCGTCAGCGGCTATCTTCTGATGGCCTTCGGTGTTGTGGTCTGGCTGCGGTCGCGTGGCAGTGCCCATGTGGCGACCCGCTTTGCCTTCAACGTGGTCTTTGCGGTGCTCAGCCTGCAGATGCTGGTGGGTGTAATTACCGTCATTACCGCTGCACCGGTTGAGATTGCGATTGTCCATCAGCTGATTGCTGTGCTTCTGTGGGCGGTGATCCTGCGGGCGCGTTTCCTGGCCGGATACCCGATTGCAACTTCGATCAAAGGTCATTGAATATGAACGCTTTTGAGCAGCTTCTTGCATTTTCACGCGACACGCAGGCGCTCGGCCAGATCGCTGGCCGTTTGGGGTGGGATCAGGAAACCATGATGCCTGCGGGCGCGGGCGCGCAGCGCGGTGAGGAAATGGCCGCAATCGAAGGCGTGCTGCACGCGCGACGGTCCGATCCCAAAATCGCGGAGTGGCTTGCGAGCGCAGAAGCCCCAGATGCGGCAGGCGCCGCAATCCTGCGCGAGATTCGCTATGGCTATGACCGCACCCGCAAAGTGCCGGCCGATCTGGCGCGACGCATTGCGCAGGTGACCTCAGAATCCCAAGCCAAATGGGCCCAGGCCCGCGCGGATGAAGATGTGGCTGCCTTCCTGCCGGTTCTGGAAGAAGTTGTGGCACTGAAACGCGAAGAAGGTCAGGCGCTGGCCGAAGGCGGTGACGTCTATGATGCGATGGTCGCGGATTACGAACGTGGCGTAACCGGTTCGGACCTTGCGAAAATCTTCGATGCCATGCGCCCCGGTCTGGTCGATCTGCGCGCCCGTGTGCTGGAAAAACCTGCCCCCAAGGCGCTGGAAGGCCGCTTTGATGAGGGCAAACAACTGGCGCTGTCTGAACAATTGGCGGTGGCCTTTGGCTATAACCTCAACAATGGGCGTATCGACAAGGCCGTGCATCCGTTCTGTTCCGGCAGCGGGCAGGATGTGCGCGTGACCACCCGCACCAGCGCGACCGATCCGTTCAATTGTTTCTACTCGACCGTGCACGAGGTCGGCCATGCGGCCTACGAACAAAACGTCGATCAGGCCTATCTGCTGACCCCGCTGGGGGGTGGTGTGTCCATGGGCGTGCACGAAAGCCAAAGCCGGATTTACGAGAACCAGCTGGGGCGTTCGCGTGCCTTTACGGGCTGGCTGTTTGCGCAAATGCAGACGAGCTTTGGTGATTTTGGCATTGAAAACGCGGATGAATTCTACGCCGCGGTCAATGCCGTTCATCGTGGTTACATTCGGACCGAATCCGATGAACTGCAGTATAACCTGCACGTGATGCTGCGGTTCGGGCTGGAGCGCGCGTTGATGACCGGTGACCTGTCGGTTGGCGATCTTGAGGCTGCCTGGAACGACCGTTTTGCGGCGGACTTTGGCTATGCCGTCGACAAACCCTCCAACGGTGTGCTGCAGGATGTGCATTGGTCGGTTGGCCTGTTCGGGTATTTCCCGACGTATTCGCTGGGCAATATCTATGCCGGTTGCCTGTACGAGGCGTTGACCCAGGCGGTTCCAAACCTCGAGGCGGATCTGGCCGAGGGCAACACCCGCCGTGCAACGGAATGGTTGCGGGAAAACCTGCAACAGCACGGCGGCCTCAGATCCCCGAAAGACACGATTGTTCATGCGATCGGCGGGGAGCCAACCCATGAGCCGCTTAAGGGCTACCTCGAAAAGAAGTTTTCCGAGATTTATGATCTTTGAGAAAAGGCCGCGTGTTTCGCGGCCTTTTTTGTTTTATATCAATGCCATACGTTCGGCTCTTTCGGTGTCTGGGAACGGGCGGTACAGCCCAATGTCGTGATGCGCGATCAGTGAGGTCACATTGGCGTAAAGACGCTCCACCTCTTCATCATGTTCGCCCAGAACTTTAAAAGCCGCGTCCAGTTGGACCATATCGTCAAACTCGATCTCCAAAAGGAAATCGCGGCAGCTGTCACTGGCAAGGCTCAGTTTTCGGCGCAAAAGACGCCAGTTTCGGACCACGCCCCGGTCTTTTAGATATCCAAGCCATTGATCCAAAGCGCTCGCAAAAGCGAGCGCCTTGGCTTCGTGATGCAGGTCGATCTGACAATGGTAGAGGTTCATCGCGTCGCTCCTCCTCAAAAGCGCGTTTCCCACTGGAAAACTTTCCAGAGTCTGCCGCGCCAAGATGGGCGATCGGTAAATGAAAACGCCGCCCCCGGATGGGAGCGGCGTCAATTCTTCGCGAAATAGGCAGGGTTTATTCTTCCGCGCCGTCCTCTTCACCGCTTTCTGCGATCCAGGCCACGGACACAACCTCTTCACCTTTGCCGGTGTTGAAGACACGCACGCCACCAGCCGAACGGGAGCGGAATGAGATGCCATCCACAGGCACGCGGATCGACTGCCCCTTGGAGGTTGCCAGCATGATCTGATCGTCAAGTTCAACCGGGAAGGACGCCACCAGCGCGCCGCCGCGCATGCCTTTGTCCATCGCTGTGACGCCCATGCCGCCACGGCCGCGAACCGGATAATCATGGCTGGACGACAACTTACCGGCACCACCTGCAGTGATTGTCAGGATCAGGTTTTCGGCTGCAGACATTTCCGCATAGCGTTCCTGGCTGATGGTCGCGTTGGCGTTGGCTTCCTCATCCGCAGTGCCTTCCGCATCATCTGCAAGGCCCGCCACCGCACGGCGCATTTTCAGGTAGGCCGCACGCTCGTCCGAGGTCGCGTCAAAGTGACGGATCACCGACATGGAGACAACCTCGTCGCCGTCGCCAAGTTTAATGCCCCGCACACCCACAGAGTTACGCGAGTTGAACACGCGGACCTCGGTCGTGGGGAAGCGGATCGCGCGGCCCGTGTTTGTCACCAGCATAATGTCGTCATCTTCGGAACAGATGCGCGCATTGATCAGCTTGGTGTTTTCGTGTTCGTCCTCGAACTTCATCGCAATCTTGCCGTTGCGCATGACATTTGTGAAGTCCGACAGGCGGTTACGACGCACAGTGCCCGCAGAGGTCGCGAACATGATCTGCAGATCAGCCCATTCTTTTTCGTCCCGGTCCACTGGCATGATCGCCGCAATGGAAACTCCGGTCGGGATCGGCAGGATGTTGACGATCGCCTTGCCTTTCGCAGTCCGGCCACCTTGCGGCAGGCGCCAGGTCTTCAGTTTGTAGACCATGCCATCGGTGGTGAAGAACAGAAGTTGTGTGTGGGTGTTGGCCACGAAGAGCGTGGTGATCACGTCCTCTTCTTTGGTCTGCATGCCCGACACACCCTTGCCGCCGCGTTTTTGCGCGCGGAAATCGGCCAGCGGAGTGCGCTTGATGTAGCCACCCGAGGTCACGGTCACAACCATGTCTTCGCGCTCGATCAGGTCTTCGTCGTCCATGTCACCGGACCAGTCAACGATCTCGGTGCGACGGTCGACTGCGAAGTTCTCGCGAACTTCGCGCAGCTCATCGGCAATGATGCCCATGATGCGTTCGCGCGAACCGAGAATTTCGAGGTATTCCTTGATCTTACGCGCCAGTTCTTCCAGCTCGTCGGTGACCTCTTTGACACCAATCTGGGTCAGACGCTGCAGGCGCAGTTCCAGAATGGCGCGGGCCTGCGTTTCGGACAGGTTATAGGTCCCGTCGTCGTTCATCTTGTGGGTTGGATCATCGATCAGCTGGATATAGGCCGCAATGTCACCAGCAGGCCAGCGACGTTCCATCAGTTTCTGACGGGCTTCGGCGGCATCCGCCGAGGCGCGAATGGTCGCAACGACTTCGTCCACGTTGGAGACGGCCACGGCCAAACCACAGAGAATGTGGCTGCGTTCGCGTGCTTTACGCAGGTTAAAGGCCGTGCGGCGTGCCACAACATCTTCGCGGAAGTCGATGAAAGACGTGAGGAACCGGCGCAGGGTCAGCTGTTCCGGGCGGCCACCGTTCAGCGCCAGCATGTTGCAGCCAAAAGAGGTCTGCATCGGTGTAAAACGATAGAGCTGGTTCAGGACCACTTCGGCGGTTGCATCGCGCTTCAGCTCGACCACAACGCGGACACCGTTACGGTCGGATTCATCCTGCACGTGAGCCACGCCTTCAATGCGCTTTTCGCGCACCTGTTCTGCGATCTTTTCGATCATTGCGGCCTTGTTCACCTGATAGGGAATCTCATCCACAACAATGGCATAGCGGTCTTTTCTGATCTCTTCCACGCGGGTTTTTGCGCGGATGATCACAGAGCCACGGCCCTCAAGATAGGCTTTGCGCGCACCAGAACGGCCCAGCATCACACCGCCGGTTGGGAAGTCCGGACCGGGCACATAGTCGATCAGCTGCTCTGAGGTCAGGTCCGGGTCATCGATCAGCGCGAGCGTGGCGTCAACCACTTCGCCAAGGTTATGCGGCGGAATATTGGTGGCCATACCAACCGCAATGCCGCCAGCACCATTGACCAGCATGTTCGGGAAACGCGCGGGAAGAACTGTGGGTTCACGGTCCTTGCCATCATAGTTGTCCTGAAAGTCGACCGTTTCCTTGTCGATATCCGCCAACATAAAGGCCGAAGGCTTGTCCATGCGCACTTCGGTGTAACGCATTGCCGCCGGGTTGTCGCCATCCATAGAGCCAAAGTTGCCCTGACCGTCCAGCAGCGGCAGCGACATAGAGAAGTCCTGCGCCATGCGGACAAGCGCATCATAGATCGCGCTGTCGCCATGCGGGTGGTATTTACCCATCACATCGCCAACAGGACGCGCCGACTTGCGGTAGGACTTGTCGTGGCTGTTGCCCGTTTCGTGCATCGCATAAAGAATGCGGCGGTGAACCGGTTTCAAACCGTCCCGCAGGTCCGGGATCGCGCGGCTGACGATAACCGACATCGCATAATCCAGATAGGAGTTGCGCATTTCGGTTTCGATAGAGACGGTGGGGCCGTCATAGACCGGGCGTTCGGGAAGATTTTCGTCTGCGTTTTCAGGAGTTTCCGGCGTATCGCTCACGTTGGCAGCCTGTTCTTTTTTGAAATCTATATTTTGTGTTACGACCTTATCAGGAACCGCATATCCAGCGCAAGCTATCAGCCGCTTGTGGGGCGCTTTGTTCGTCGCAAATCGTCGCTTTGGCGGCTGTTTTCGCCCCTTTGCAGTCGACGCTCGGTGAATTATGAAGAGAGGGCTTGAGGGCGCTGCCGCTCGGGCCAGAATTTCCGCGAAAATCGAGGTGAGGACGATGGAATTTAAAGAATACGCAGATCGCGAACTCTTGGTGTTAGCGGTAGCGGATCGGATCGCCAGTGATTTGAGACAACATCTGGATCACAACGATCAGGCTGCCATCGCGCTGGCTGGCGGGACGACGCCGGGGCCGATTTTTGACGACCTCTGTGCGGTCGATCTGGCGTGGGATCGGGTCAATGTCATGGCCTCGGACGAACGCTGGGTGCCAACGGATCACGAACGCTCCAATGCAAAGTTGATCCGCGAGCGGCTGTTGGTAGAGCACGCGGCAAAGGCACAGTTCCTGCCGTTTTTTCGGGAAGGCCTGACGCCCGAAGCGGCAGCCGAAAAAGTATCCGCCGAAGTGGACGCTACGGGCCCGCTGGCTGTGGCACTTCTGGGCATGGGTGAAGACATGCATACGGCGTCGTTGTTTCCCGGTACAGCCGGTTTGGAGGCCGCGCTTAGCGCAGATGCGCCTGCTTTGGTTGTCCTGCGTCCCGACAGTCAGCCCGAAGTGCGCATGAGCCTGAGTGCACAGGTTCTGAACGGGGCCATAAATAAGCATCTTGTCATCTTTGGGGAAGGCAAGCGGGCCGCTTTGGATCGCGCGGTGAGCCTGCCGCCGGAAGAGGCCCCGATTAACGCGGTGCTGTCCGAGGCCACGGTGCATTGGGCGCCGTAAAGGGCGTGCAACAACCGCTCCAAGGTGCGAAGTACGTGCCTTGGAGCTCCTTTGAAATCAAAGTCGTACCCGAAGTAATTACATCCGATGAGCAAAGAAATCTCCGTAACCCGCCGCGACGATGGGCAAATCCAGGTCATCAAAGGGACGTGGTCCGACACCTTCCCGGAAGACCAACGTCAGCCCTGGATCGAATGGTATGAGCAGATGCAGAAAGACCATGGCTACGAGGGCTATGGCGAGATGGCACAGCGGCTGCGCGACCTGGGCTGATCCCCTTAGGGTCGGCCAGACAAATTCATCGATTTCAGGAGGTTGGAGCGGGTAACGGGAATCGAACCCGTAACTAAAGCTTGGGAAGCTGCCGTGATACCTTTTCACCATACCCGCGCTCGCGAGGCCCAGAACTAAGCGGCAGCCCCAGGAAGGTCAAGGGGCTGCCGTTGTTTTTTATGTGGTCTATCAGGGTGAGCTGTGGATTAGCCGCGACGGCGGCGGCGGCGGCCACCGGCACCTGCGCCTCCGGCGTCTCCACCGGTGTTAAAGTTCACGCTCGGCAGGGTCACGACGCTTTCCAAAATCGGGAAAGGCTCTGCCGAGTTCGGAATGGCCGAAGCGTTGACAAAATGTTCTTGGAAACGCGGTTCGACTGCGGTTTCGATCTTTTCGATCTGACGCACCGTGTCTTCGATCTCGCCGCGGGCTTTGGTGTTCAACAGGGCAATCCGCGCACCTGTCCCTGCGGCATTGCCCGCGCTGGTGACCTTGTCCAGCACACAGTCAGGGATCATGCCCAACACCATCGCGTGTTTGGCCGAGATATGTGCGCCAAAGGCCCCAGCGAGCACCACGCGGTCCACGGTGTCGACGCCGAACTTATCCATCAGCAGGCGCGCGCCAGAATACAGCGCGGCCTTGGCCATCTGAATGGCGCGGATGTCTGGGTTGGTGACCGTAATGGTCGGACCACCCTCGGCCGAGCCATCCCACAACAGATACGCATTGGTGCGCCCGTCCTGAATACAGCGTACGCTGCCAGTCTGTTCTGCCGACCCAATCAGGCCAGAGGCATCCAGAACGCCCGCAAGGCGCATTTCGGCAATCGCCTCGATAATGCCGGACCCGCAGATCCCGGTGATCCCGGTGGTCGCTATGGCCTCTGCAAAGCCGTTTTCATCAGACCAGATGTCCGATCCGATAATGCGGAACCGGGGTTCTTTGGTGACGGGGTCAATCTCGACCCGTTCAATCGCACCCGGCGCCGCCCGCTGGCCCGAAGAAATCTGCGCACCTTCAAATGCAGGTCCGGTCGGGGACGAGCACGCAAGGACTTTTTCCTTGTTTCCCAATAGGATCTCGGCGTTTGTTCCGACGTCCACAATCAGGGCAAGGTCTTCGGATTTATCCGGCGCCTCAGAGAGAGCAACCGCTGCCGCATCTGCGCCCACGTGGCCTGCGATACAGGGCAAAAGGTAGACCCGCGCCGACGGATGCAGGGTCAGATCCAGTTCGGTTGCTTTCAGGCGCATCGCGTCCGAGGTCGCAAGCGCAAAGGGGGCCTGACCCAGCTCAAAGGGATCAATGCCAAGGAACAGGTGGTGCATAACCGGGTTGCAGACAAAAACCGCATCGACGATCAGCTCTTTGTCGATCTCGGCTTCGCCCGCGATCTGATCAAACAGTGCGTTCATGCCGTCACGCACGGCAGAGGTCATTTCCTTGTCGCCGCCTGCGTTCATCATTGCATAAGACACGCGGCTCATCAGGTCTTCGCCAAAGCGGATTTGCGGGTTCATAATCCCCGAAGAGGCCACGACCTCGCCGGTTTTCAGATCACAGAGGTGCGCGGCAATGGTGGTGGAGCCAAGGTCAACGGCCAGACCATAGATCGTGCCTTCATAGAAGCCGGGCCAGATCTGCATGATCTTTGGCGGGGTGGTCTCATCGCCCAGGTGAACCGCAACGGTGACCTTCCAGCCGCCTTTGCGCAGCACCGGCTGCATCAGCTGAAGAATGCGAAGATCGGCTTCTACGCCTTTGATCTCCCACTGTTTCTCCAGCGCTTCGATCAGGCGCTCCAGATCGCCGGAGGGCTTGTGCATGTCGGGTTCTTCGACCTCGACATAATACAGGCGCACGGCGGGGTTCATGGTGATGTCGCGCACTTCGGCGCGCTTGCGCACCACCTGACGGTGCACCTGGCTTTCTGGCGGCACGTCGATGACAATGTCGCCTTCGACCTTGGCCTGACAGCCCAGACGGCGGCCGTCGATCAGCCCGCGTTTGTCCTTGTAACGCTGCTCAACCTTGTTCCATTCACTGAGCGCGTCATCTGCAACCGTTACGCCGTGTTTCGGAAATTCTCCGTAAGACGGGGTAATCTGGCATTTGGAACAAATCCCGCGGCCGCCACACACGGAATCCAGATCCACGCCCAATTGGCGTGCAGCGGTCAGCACAGGTGTGCCAACCGGGAAACGTCCGCGTTTGCCGGAGGGGGTAAAGACGACGAGGGGATCTTCTGCCATCAGGTCATGCCTTTTCGTGATCTTCTTTAGATATCGACCATATGTCACTTTTTCTAATCTGAAAGGCAAGCAGCGGCGTTATGGGAAATGTTCACGTCGTTTATGAGCTTTTTTCCAGCCAACGGAGGATGTGGTCGCGGTGCTCGTCCAGCTTTGGCGCGGGCGCGCGGGTGCTGGGATCGGGCAGGGCGCTCATCTTAATCGGATTGCCGGCCGCGACATAGGCCGGGCTGCCGCTTTGGTCCAGCACATCCACAACCATATTGCGCGCTAAAATCTGCGGGTCCTGCATCACCTGATCGACGGTTTGGATGGGTCCCGTCGGAATGCCTGCCTGTGTGAGGAGTTCGATCCAATGCTCGGCCGGTTTGTCGATGGTAACTGCTTCGATCAACCGTTTGAGAAGGCGCGCGTTTTTGCATCTTTCGGGGTTGGTGGAAAACCGCGGGTCCTGCGCCAGTGGCAAGTTCAGCGTGACGCAGAGCTGGGCAAACAGGGCATCGTTTCCGGCCGCGATCACAAAGAGCCCATCTTTCGCATGAAAGGTTTCAAAGGGCGCAATAGACGGGTGGCGCGCGCCAGAAGGGCGCGGCGCGTCGCCCGTGACCGATGTGATCGCAATCGCATGTTCCAGCAGGGCCAATTGGCTGTCTAGCATGGCAATATCGATCTTCTGACCAAGGCCGGTTTTTTCCCGCGCAATCAGGGCGGCCAGCACCCCTTGGGTCAGGAACATGCCGGCCGCAATATCTCCAATCGACGCGCCGACGCGCACAGGCTCGCGGTCCCGCTCTCCGGTGATCGACATGACCCCGCCACGGGCCTGAACCACCATATCATAGGCGGGCCGCAGCGCTTCGGGCCCGGTGTGCCCAAAGCCGGAAACAGCGCCGTAAATCAGGTGTGGATGCTGCGCATGAAGCTGGTCCCAGCCATAGCCCAATCTGTCCATCACGCCGGGGCGATAGTTCTCAAGTAGAATGTCAGACTTTGATAAAAGCTGTTCAAAAACAGAACGATCAGAGGTGTCCTTTAGGTTAAGTGCGATGCTTTCCTTGCCGTGGTTGATGGTCGCGAAATAGGCGCTTTCTCCGTCTTTGAACGGTGGGAACGCGCGGGTGTCATCGCCAAGACCGGGCCGTTCCACTTTGATCACCCGGGCGCCAAGATCGGACAGGGTCATCGATGCATAGGGTCCGGCCAGCACATGGGTCAGGTCCAGAACTGTCAGGCCCGCCAGCGGCGCGGCCCCTGCAGTGTTCTCGTTGCTTTGGGACATGGGAGGGCTCCATTTTATGGTCTGCACTACGGGTGATCTAGAAAGAACGGGTCTGGTTTCCTTTGATCCAGATCAGTCCATAAGGCCCTGATTCAAAGGTTTCGCAAAAATGCGAAATTATTTGCGGTAAGGGCCTTTTCCCCAAAAAAGATCTGTGCAATAGGGTCACCGTCAAACGGGCTATGCATGGGGAAGACAGATGCAGATTCGTGAGGCACTCACCTTTGACGACGTATTGCTGGTTCCAGCCGCTTCAAGCGTGCTGCCGAACACAGCTGACACCCGCACATGGGTGACACGCGATATTGCATTGAACATTCCGCTTCTGAGTTCGGCCATGGACACCGTGACCGAAGCCCGCATGGCCATCGCAATGGCGCAGGCTGGCGGCATGGGCGTGATCCATAAAAACCTGGATGTGGCAGAGCAATCGCGTCAGGTTCGCCGCGTAAAACGCTTTGAAAGCGGCATTGTTTACAACCCGATTACCCTGACGCCCGACCAGACCTTGGCTGATGCCAAAGCGCTGCAGGAACGCTACCGCGTCACCGGTTTCCCGGTGGTCGGCGAAGACGGCCGCGTTGTGGGCATTGTGACCAACCGCGACATGCGCTTTGCCACCGATGATGCCACCCCAGTCAAGGTCATGATGACCTCGGACAATCTTGCCATGTTGCAAGAGCCCGCGGATCTGGAAGAGGCGAAAAGCCTGATGAAGGCGCGGCGCATTGAAAAACTGCTCGTGACCGATGGTGCTGGCAAGCTGACCGGTCTGCTGACCCTAAAAGACACCGAACAGGCGGTTCTGAACCCCACGGCCTGCAAGGACGATCTGGGGCGTCTGCGCGTCGCTGCGGCAAGCTCTGTGGGGGACAGCGGTTTCGCCCGCTCTGAAGCGCTGATTGATGCCGGTGTTGATATAGTTGTGGTTGATACTGCCCACGGTCACTCTGCCGGGGTTATTGAGGCGGTTCAACGCATTAAAGCGCAGTCCAACGCCGTTCAGGTCATCGCAGGCAATGTTGCCACGGGCGATGCGACCAAGGCGCTGATCGACGCTGGCGCCGATGCTGTGAAGGTTGGCATTGGTCCGGGCTCTATCTGTACCACCCGTATGGTGGCCGGTGTTGGTGTGCCGCAGCTGACCGCGATTATGGATTGTGCCAGTGCGGCTGGCGATGTTCCGGTGATCGCTGACGGCGGCATTAAATTCTCGGGCGATTTTGCCAAGGCAATCGCCGCTGGCGCCTCCTGCGCGATGGTTGGCTCCATGATTGCGGGCACGGATGAATCTCCGGGCGAAGTCATCCTGTATCAGGGTCGTTCCTTCAAATCCTACCGCGGCATGGGCTCCATGGGCGCAATGGCGCGTGGTTCTGCCGACCGGTATTTCCAGAAAGACGCAGCCTCTGACAAGCTGGTGCCCGAGGGCATCGAAGGTCAGGTGCCGTACAAAGGTCCGGCAGGCACCGTTCTGCACCAGCTGGTGGGCGGTCTGCGCGCTGCGATGGGCTATACCGGCAACGGCACCGTCGAGGAAATGCGCAAAAACAGCAATTTTGTCCGCATCACCGGCGCAGGCCTGAAAGAAAGCCACGTCCACGACGTGCAAATCACCCGCGAAGCGCCGAACTACCGGATCGGCTAAGGAGCGTCTCATGGCCGTTTGGCACCAGAGGGCAGGGGCATGACCCCTGCCGCCCGCTATCAAGCGGCCATAGAAATCCTTGATCACGTATTGGACGGCAGTGCGGCCGAACAGGCGCTGACCTCCTGGGGGCGCCGCAGCCGCTTTGCAGGCTCCAAGGATCGCGCGGCTGTGCGGGATCATGTGTTCCAAGCACTGCGTTGCCTTCGGTCTTATGCGGTGCTTGGGGGCGCACGCAGCGGACGCGGGCTTGTGCTGGGGGCACTGCGCGCGGCGGGACTTGATCCTGAAGCGGTTTTCACCGGTGAAGGACATGCGCCCAAGCCCCTGACTGAAGGCGAAAAAAATCCCCCTTCCGGATTTTCCTCGGCGTCCGAAGAGCACGACATCCCAGACTGGCTCTGGCCGGATTTTGAGGCGAGCCTTGGGGCCGAGGCCACGGATGCTGCGCAAGCGTTGCGGACCCGTGCGCCTGTGCATCTGCGGGTGAACATGGCCAAAGGCACGCGGGCATCGGCGATTGCGAAACTGTCCGACGAGGACATCATCACCGAAGCGCACCCCGCGTCCGAGACCGCGCTGACGGTTCTGGAAGGCGCGCGAAAGGTCAAAAATTCCAATGCGTTCCAGTCCGGTCTTGTGGAATTGCAAGACGCCGCAAGCCAGGCTGTTGTGGATTTTGTTCCGCTCGCAGACGGCCAGAAGGTGCTGGACTTTTGCGCAGGCGGTGGCGGCAAATCGCTCGCTTTGGCGGCGCGGGCGAAGCTGCGATTGTTCGCGCATGACGCAGATCCCAAGCGGATGAAGGACATCGCGCCGCGTGCAGAGCGTGCCGGTGCCCAAATCAAACTCCTCAATCCCGGCGCGCCCAAGCAGGAAGCGCCTTTTGATGTGGTGCTGTGCGATGCGCCTTGTTCCGGCACCGGATCCTGGCGTCGCGCCCCCGAAGGCAAGTGGCGTCTGGACCGTGACGGTTTAGACCGCACGCTGCAGATCCAGTCTCGGATCCTGGATGAGGCCTGCGAGCTTGTCGCGCCGGGCGGTGTCTTGGCCTATGCCACCTGTTCCATGCTGGCGCAGGAAAACCGCGATCAGGTTGACGCTTTTCTGGCTCGCACCAATGGCTGGACTCTTGAGGCGGATCAGGCGTGGTTTGTCCATCAGGGCACGGATGGCTTCTATATTGCTGTCCTGCGGCATGTGGCCTGACAGCACGTTTTAGGAAATTGTTAAAGATCATGGCTTGGTTAACTTGGCCTTAACCAATCTTGTCGTGATAGTGCGGCTAAACCTTTCATTAACGGAGCGCGAATGCTCGGTCGTCCCACGTCTTCTGTACCGTCGCTCAAGGTGCAAACGCCAGAACAGGCGCGTCTCATTTCCATTTTGGTGCTGGCACTTGTGCTTGTCCTTGCCTCGTGGCTTGTTGAGGGGCCCGCGTGGGTGATGCGAGCCATGGCGGCTGTTGGGCTGACCCTTGCCGCAGTCACCGCGATTGTGGCGTTGCAAGCCCGAAAACAGCTGACCGAACGCGCCATGGTGCGCGATATGCTGAGCGGCTTCATTGACAATGATGCCACCCCCAGTTTTGTCACCGATGCGGATGGTGTCATTCACGCCTGCAACCGTGCCGCGCTGGACCGGTTTGAGGGCGCGGCCTCGGAAACGCTGACGGCCACGCTGCGTTCCTTGCTGGCGAACCCTTCCGCTGTTTTGTTCCGCATGCGTAGCAAGGCCACCAAAGAGGGCCACGCCAAAGAGGAACTGTCTGCGCGAAGCGGTCAACTGCGGTTGAGCGTGCATGAAATGACAGCGGGCAACTTCCTGTGGCGGATTGAGGACGTGACCCCCGAACGGTCCACGGGGCGCGCGACCGAGACGGTTTCGATCCCGATGGTCACCATTGGTCGCACGGGCACCATCTTGTTCATGAATGAGGCGGCCCGAAAACTGGTGGGTGAGCGGGTTAAATCCACTGAACGCCTGTTTCCGGGCGGCCCGGTGCTGAGCGGTCAGGTGCAGGCGCTGATGACGGCGCAGGGCCCGGTGGATGTACTGGTTCAGGAACATCAGCGTCCGCAGGGGCGTTCGGAGCTGTATTTCCTTGAGGCAAAACCGATCTCCAGCGGCCCGCAGGCGGGGTTTGAGACCCTTCCGGTGCCGTTGTTGAAAGTGCTGCCCGATGGTCAGGTTGTGTCGGTCAATCGGATGGCGATGAACCTGCTGGGGGTCGAAGATTTCAAAGGCCAGTATCTGGGTGAGCTGATGGAGGGCCTTGGCCGCCCAATGACCGAATGGCTGAAAGAAACAGCGCTGGGTCTGGCGCAGCACAAATCCGAATTCCTGCGCGTCAGCCGCAAAGATAAAGAGGTCTTTGTTCAGGTCACGCTGGCCCGCGTGGTCGAAGATGATGGCACCTCGATCATTGCGGTTTTGAATGACGCGACCGAGCTGAAGACGCTCGAAGCGCAATTTGTGCAAAGCCAGAAGATGCAGGCAATTGGCCAACTTGCGGGCGGTGTGGCGCATGATTTCAACAACCTTTTGACTGCGATTTCCGGGCACTGCGATCTTTTGTTGCTGCGCCACGATCAAGGTGATCACGACTATGGGGATCTGATCCAGATCCATGAGAACGCCAACCGGGCCGCAGCCCTGGTGAGCCAGCTGCTGGCCTTCTCGCGCAAACAAACACTGCAACCCGAAGTGCTGGATGTGCGCGAAACCCTGTCGGATCTCACCCATCTGCTGAACCGTCTTGTCGGCGAACGGGTCACCCTGACCCTAAGCCACGATCCGGTGATGCGCGCCATTCGCGCCGACAAACGCCAGCTGGAGCAGGTCTTGATGAACCTTGTGGTCAACGCAAGGGATGCGATGCCGCAGGGCGGGGAAATTCGTATTGAGACCGAAACCGTGTCCCTGACAAAGCCGCTGGAGCGGGACCGTGCCGTGGTGCCCGAAGGCGATTGGGTGTCCATCCGTGTCAGCGACGAGGGCACCGGTATTGCAGCCGACAAGCTGCAGAAGGTCTTCGAACCTTTCTACACCACCAAACGCACCGGTGAAGGCACCGGGCTTGGCCTCTCGACCGCCTATGGCATCATCAAACAAACCGGTGGCTTTATCTTTGTCGACTCGACCGTCGGGCAGGGGACGACCTTCTGCATGTACTTCCCGGTTCACAAAAAGCGCGAAGAGGTCGAGGAAGCTGCAAAAGAAGTGGTTGTCGAAAAAGCGGCCCCTGCGGTTAAACACGGCGAAGGTGTGATCCTGCTGGTCGAGGATGAGGCCCCCGTGCGCGCCTTTGCCTCGCGCGCGCTGCGGATGCGGGGCTATACCGTGCTCGAGGCCGAATCCGCCGAAGACGCGCTGGATGTCCTGTCGGATGCGGATCTGAGTGTGGATGTCTTTGTCACCGACGTGATTATGCCCGGCATGGATGGGCCAACCTGGGTGCGCCAGGCGTTGGAAACGCGCCCCGGCACGAAGGTTGTGTTTGTCTCTGGCTATTCGGAAGGAGCCTTTGGCGACGCACAGCCCGAGGTGCCGAATTCGACCTTCCTGCCGAAACCTTTCTCACTCAGCCAGCTGACCGAGACGGTCCAAGAGCAGCTGGACCTCTAGGGGATGCTGTCGTAAAGGTCGAATTCCTCGGCGCATTTGCGGCGCAGAATGGCTTCGGTCTTCTCAGATAACGTGAGCTCCATCTTCGGGCTCACGTTTTTTTGTTCCGTCTCAATCGTCAGGCCAAGCCGGTCTTCCAAGAAGCTGTGAAACTGGCTCAGCGCTTCATAGCGGAACAGGTGATCGACCTTGCAGCCGTTGGGCTGTGCTTCCAGAAATTTCGCTTGCGAGCCGACATTGGCATAAGGCGGTCGGTTGCCGCGGCAATAGTCGCGGACAAAATCGTCAAAGGTGATGTCTTTAGTCGAGGCAGGCTTGCCGTCCAGATGGGGGCGTTGGCGGAACCGGTACCAGCTGCCCAACCAGTCGACCGGCTCGCGCATCACCGCTGCAACTTCCAACTCCGTACCGCAGACCTTGTCAAACATCGGCCGGATCCAGCGGTTGTAGCGGTAGACAGGGGCGTGCTTCAGTTCGGGTGGGTCGGTAATGACCATATCCGCATGGGGGCGCAGCGCCGCCTGCAGCGCGGTTGTGCCCGTTTTGGGCACGGACAACAGCGCCAGCCGCGCCTTATAAAATACCATCATTGCGTAAAGGATCCGGTAATACTTCTGCTCTTGGCTCATGGTAAACCATTCTTTAACCGCCGGGACAGTCCTTTTGTGTTGTTCGTTTTTTCTTGCAATGTTCTCTTTTTGATCCCATATGGAACAAGAGGTGAACAAAGCAGTCACAAAGCAATCATTGTCGTCAGCCTCCGGGTATGACACATAGAGAGGAACACGGGACTATGGCGGATCTATTGACCATGAAGGACGACAAGAAAGCAGGCGACAAGCAGAAGGCGCTGGACAGCGCGCTGGCGCAGATCGAACGGCAGTTCGGCAAGGGCTCTATTATGAAGCTCGGCGACGGCAATGCGATCCACGAGATCGAGGCGAGCTCTACCGGCTCTCTGGGTCTTGATATTGCGCTGGGGATTGGCGGTCTGCCGATGGGCCGGATCATTGAAATCTATGGTCCGGAAAGCTCGGGTAAAACCACGCTGACCCTGCACTGCATTGCCGAACAGCAGAAAAAGGGCGGCGTTTGTGCCTTTGTGGACGCGGAACACGCGCTGGACCCGCAGTATGCGAAAAAGCTGGGCGTTGATCTGGACGAGCTGCTGATTTCGCAGCCTGACACCGGCGAACAGGCGCTTGAGATCACCGATACGCTGGTGCGGTCCGGCGCGGTGAACATGGTCATTGTTGACTCGGTTGCGGCGCTGACGCCGAAATCGGAACTCGAAGGTGACATGGGTGACAGCAGCGTAGGCGTTCAGGCCCGCCTGATGAGCCAGGCAATGCGCAAGCTGACCGGTTCTATCTCGCGGTCCAAATGCATGGTCATCTTCATCAACCAGATCCGCATGAAGATCGGCGTGATGTTCGGCTCTCCGGAAACCACCACTGGCGGTAACGCGCTGAAGTTCTACTCCTCGGTCCGTCTGGATATCCGCCGGATTGGCGCGATCAAAGACCGGGACGAGGTCGTGGGCAACTCCACCCGCGTCAAGGTTGTGAAAAACAAAGTGGCGCCGCCGTTCAAACAGGTCGAGTTTGACATTATGTACGGCGAAGGCATCTCCAAAATGGGGGAACTGCTGGATCTGGGTGTGGCCGCAGGTGTGGTCAACAAGTCCGGCGCCTGGTTCTCTTACGGGGACGAACGCATCGGGCAGGGGCGCGAGAACGCCAAAACCTTCCTGCGTGACAATTCCCGCATCGCGCTGGAGATCGAAGACAAAATCCGCGCCTCCCACGGCCTTGATTTCGAGATGCCGCCGGAAGAACGCGACGACGATGTTCTGTTCGAAGGCTAAACGCCCCCAAGATTGAATTCCGACCGGCCGCTCTGTTCCTGCAGGGCGGCCGGTGTGTTTTTGCGGGGCTGCACGGGTGTTAAGTCGTTGCGAAACTTGAGGTCAGACCCCCATGGCGCATTTTGATGAGTAGACAGCCCCGCGCACGCGCGATAAACCGCTGAGGACTGTTATAAACCACCAATGAGAGCGCCTTTTCGATGCCCAGCTTGAACGACATCCGGTCGACTTTCCTGAACTACTTTGCCAAGCAGGGCCACGAGGTTGTGGACTCCAGCCCGCTGGTGCCGCGCAATGACCCCACCTTGATGTTCACCAACTCGGGCATGGTGCAGTTCAAGAACTGCTTCACCGGGGTTGAGCGCCGCGACTATACCCGCGCGACCACCGCGCAGAAATGTGTCCGCGCCGGCGGCAAGCACAATGACCTCGACAATGTGGGCTATACCGCGCGTCACCACACTTTCTTTGAAATGCTGGGGAACTTCTCCTTTGGCGACTATTTCAAAAAAGAAGCGATCCCCTTTGCCTGGGAGCTGATCACCAAGGAATTCGATATTCCGAAGGACAAGCTCTATACCACCGTCTATCACACCGATGACGAAGCGTTTGAAATCTGGAAGAAAATGGGCGTGCCCGAGGACCGGATCATTCGCATCGCCACCTCGGACAACTTCTGGCAGATGGGTGACACCGGCCCCTGCGGCCCCTGCACCGAAATTTTCTATGATCACGGCGACCACATCTGGGGTGGCCCTCCGGGTTCTCCGGAAGAAGATGGCGACCGCTTTATCGAGATCTGGAACGTTGTTTTCATGCAGAACGAACGTTTTGCAGATGGCTCCATGACCGATCTGGACATGCAGTCCATTGACACCGGCATGGGTCTGGAACGCATTGCGGCATTGCTGCAGGGCACCCACGACAACTATGAAACCGATCTGTTCAAGGCGCTGATCGAAGCCTCGGCGGATGCCACGAGCACCGATCCGTTTGGCGACCAGAACGTGCACCACCGGGTGATTGCGGACCACCTGCGGTCTTGTTCCTTCCTGATCGCCGAAGGTGTGCTGCCGTCGAACGAAGGCCGGGGCTATGTGCTGCGCCGCATTATGCGCCGCGCCATGCGCCATGCCTCGCTGCTCGGCGCAAAAGACCCGGTGATGCACAAGCTGGTGCCTGCGCTGGTTCAGAAAATGGGCGGTGCCTATCCGGAACTGGGGCAGGGTCAGGCCCTGATCGAAGAAACCTTCGAGCAGGAAGAAACCCGCTTCCTCAAGACGCTGGATCGTGGTCTGAAACTGCTGGACGATGCCTCGGTGGATCTGAGCAAGGGCGACACCCTGCCGGGGGAAACCGCGTTCAAGCTCTATGACACCTACGGCTTCCCGCTCGACCTGACCCAGGACGCGTTGCGCGCCAAAGAGATCGAGGTCGACACCGACGGTTTTGACGCCGCAATGAAGGCGCAGAAAGAACAGTCTCGCGCAGGCGGCATTGGTCTGGGCGAAGCGGCAGATGTGAAGGTTTACTTTGACATTCTGGACGAAGCTGGCCCGACCGAATTCCTCGGCTATGAAACCGAAAAGGCCGAAGGTCAGATCGCGGCCATCGTCAAAGATGGCGCGCGCGTGGACGCGGCGGCCAAGGGCGATCAGGTTCAGATTATCCTGAACCAGACCCCGTTTTACGGCGAAAGCGGCGGTCAGGTGGGCGACACAGGTCAGCTGACCGTTGAGGGCGGCACAGCCAAGATCACCGACACCAAGAAGGTCGAAGGCCTGTTCCTGCACATCGGCGAAGTGACCGAAGGCGAGATTAAGGTTGGCGTTGGGGCCGAGTTGGAAGTGGATCACGCCCGTCGTGCGCAGATCCGGGCCAACCACTCTGCCACTCACCTGCTGCACGAAGCTCTGCGCAATGCGCTCGGTGAACATGTGGCGCAGAAGGGGTCGCTCAATGCAGCCGACCGTCTGCGGTTTGATTTCAGCCACGGCAAAGGTCTCTCAGCTGCGGAACTGGTGCAGGTTGCCGCCGAAGTGAATGATTTCATTCGCCAAAACACCACAGTGTCGACCCGGATCATGACCCCGGATGACGCCCGCGACATGGGTGCGCAGGCGCTGTTTGGTGAGAAATACGGCGAAGAGGTCCGCGTGGTCTCCATGGGCAGTGCCCCCACTGGCAAAGGCGCGGATGGCAACACCTACTCGATCGAGCTCTGTGGCGGCACGCATGTCAAACAGACCGGTGACATTGGTACCTTTGTGATCCTTGGCGACTCCGCGTCGTCGGCTGGCGTGCGCCGGATTGAAGCGCTGACCGGTGCGGCGGCCTTTGAACATCTGGATCGCGAAGCGACCCGCATGGGTGAAATCGCAGCCGCGCTGAAAACCCAGCCTGCGGATGTCATGGATCGCCTGAAGGCGATGATGGATGAACGCAAGGCGCTGCAGAACGAGATCTCGAACCTGAAGCAACAGGTCGCTATGGGCGGTGGCTCTGGTGGTGGTGCCGAGGCGAAAGAGATCGGCGGCAAGAAGTTCCTGGCGCAAGCGCTGCAAGGCGTGTCCGGCAAGGATCTGCGCGGCCTGATCGATGCCCACAAGCAGAACCTCGGCTCTGGCGTTGTCCTGCTGATCGCCGAAGATGATGGCAAGGTTGCTGTCGCGGCGGGGGTCACCGACGATCTGACAGCTGAGATCTCTGCTGTGGACGTGCTGAAAGCAGCCGTACCGGCCGTTGGCGGCAAGGGCGGCGGTGGTCGTCCCGACATGGCGCAGGGTGGCGGCAAGGATTTCGCGGGCGCTGATGAGGCGATCAAACTCGCAGAACAGCTGTTGGAGGGCTGAACAATGGGCGCACTTTGGATTGCACATGTGACTGTGACCGACACAGAGGCCTATGGCAAATATGCCGAGCTTGCGGGCCCGGCGATTGCCAAACACGGCGGTGAGTTCATCGCCCGTGCGGGTCGCTTTGTTCAGCTGGAAGGCAAAGAGCGCCCGCGCAATGTGGTGGCAAAATTTGCCAGCGTCGAAGCGGCTGTCGATTGCTACAACAGCCCGGAATATCAGGAAGCCCTGAGCCACGCCAAAGGCGCCTCTGAGCGGGAACTTCTGGTGGTGGAAACCACGGACTGATCCGAAGATCCTATAGAAATGCAAAGAAGGGCGCCAACTGGGCGCCCTTTCTTTTTGTCTGTGCTGTCCGGACCCGGTCAGCAGAACATTGTTCGCGTTTAACCGCAGGCAAAGAAAAAAGGCCGCCGAACCGGCGACCTTTTGCAGTTTTGTCTGTACGAAGCCGCAGCTTAGGCGTTGGCTTTTGCCATCCGCTTACGCTCGTGCGGGTCAAGGTAGCGCTTGCGCAGACGCACGTTGTTCGGTGTCACTTCCACCAGCTCATCGTCATCGATATAAGCAATCGCTTCTTCGAGGCTCAGGGTCATCGGCGTGGTCAGGCGCACCGCATCGTCGGTGCCGGACGCGCGCACGTTGGTCAGTTTCTTACCTTTCAGCGGGTTCACTTCCAGGTCGTTTTCCCGGCTGTGTTCGCCAATGATCATGCCCTGATAGACATCTTCCTGCGCGCCGATCATCATCTTGCCGCGCTCTTCCAGGTTCCACAGCGCGTAAGCGACCGAGGTGCCGTTCTCCATAGAGATCAGAACACCGGCGCGACGGCCCGGGATCGCACCTTTGTGCGGGGTCCAGCCGTGGAATACGCGGTTCAGAACACCGGTGCCGCGGGTGTCGGTCAGGAATTCGCCGTGATAGCCGATCAGGCCGCGCGACGGAACATGGGCGATAATGCGGGTCTTGCCTGCGCCTGCGGGCTTCATCTCGACCAGCTCACCTTTGCGGTGGCCGGTGAGCTTTTCGATCACAACGCCAGAGTATTCGTCATCCACGTCGATGGTGGCTTCTTCGACCGGCTCCATGCGCACGCCGTCCTGTTCGTCGAACAGAACCTGCGGACGGGAGATCGACAGCTCGAACCCTTCGCGACGCATGTTTTCGATCAGAACGCCCATCTGCAGTTCGCCACGGCCCGCGACCTCGAAGGCCTCGCCGCCGGGGGTGTCGGTGATCTGGATCGCCACGTTGGATTCCGCTTCCTTCATCAGGCGGTCACGGATCACGCGGGACTGAACCTTTTTGCCGTCACGACCCGCCAGAGGGCTGTCGTTGATGCCAAAGGTCACGGTGATGGTCGGCGGATCGATCGGCTGTGCGGGCAGCGGGTTTTCCACGCTCGGGTCCAGCAGAGAGTCCGCAACGGTGGCTTTGGTCATGCCAGCAACGGACACGATGTCGCCTGCTTCGGCCACGTCAATCGGCTGTTGCGCCAGACCGCGGAACGCCAGCACTTTGGTGCAGCGGAAGTTCTCAATCAGCTCGCCTTCGCGGCTCAGCGCCTTGATGCTGTCGCCGACTTTCAGGGTGCCGGATTCAACGCGGCCCGTGAGGATGCGGCCCATGAACGGGTCGGACCCCAGGGTGGTTGCCAGCATCTGGAAGGGTTCGTCTTTTTTCGCGATCTGCGCGGGTGCGGGCACGTGTTCCACGATCAGGTCGAACAGAGCAGAGAGGTCCTTGCGCGGGCCGTCCAGTTCCATGTCAGCCCAGCCAGAGCGGCCGGATGCGTACATGGAGGGGAAGTCCAGCTGTTCGTCGGTGGCGCCGAGGTTGGCAAACAGGTCAAAACACTGGTCCAGCGCGCGGTCCGGTTCGCCATCGGGTTTGTCGACTTTGTTCACAACCACAATCGGACGCAGGCCCAGAGCCAGCGCTTTGGAGGTCACGAATTTGGTCTGCGGCATCGGGCCTTCGGCGGCGTCCACCAGCAGAACCACGCCATCTACCATAGAGAGGATGCGTTCCACTTCGCCCCCAAAGTCGGCGTGGCCGGGGGTGTCGACGATATTGATGCGGGTGTCTTTCCATTCGACCGAAGTTGCCTTCGCCAGAATGGTAATGCCGCGTTCGCGTTCCAGATCGTTGCTGTCCATGGCACGTTCTGCCACGGCCTGGTTCTCGCGGAACGCACCGGATTGTTTCAGAAGCTCGTCAACCAGCGTTGTCTTGCCGTGGTCAACGTGCGCGATGATCGCAATATTGCGCAGGTCCATGGGTGTATGCCTTTGAATGGAGGTTGCGCCGCGCATAGCGCGATCTGGGCTTAAAGGCCAGAGGAAATCCTTCTTTCGCCAGGAAGGCCGCAGCGACACGGCCCTGCAGCGGCAGATTTCGGCGCGGGCTGCTGTGGTCGCGCCTTTGAAAGCGAAAATTCTTGAAGCGCCGCCCGGTGGCAACAGAAAATCAATATGTGCACTTCATATGTCGCTTTGATCCAATTTTGATGCCCTCATGCCGTCGGAGCCCTTCGCTAAAGTTTGAAGCTTTTCTGCGCCCAAATTTGCTTTTTCCAAATGAAAACCCTGATCACCCGGCGTCACTGCGTGGCTCTGGTAACTTTTTGTGAGTGCTTAATGGGCTACTCACGGTAGCAGAGGTGATCGTATGGGGAAATTCACAGTGGTATGTGCGGCCATCTTGGCCGTTGCGGCAGCGCCCTTAATGTTTCTGGCTGTGGCCGGTGGCGTTTCAGAGCCGGGGGTTGCCCTGATTGTAGCGCGTCCTGGCTTGTCGCCAGAGACGATCATTGCCGCCGCAGGTTTGGCCGAGATCGGCCCGGAACGAGCACCCTTTGGTGCTTTTGCCCAGATCGACACACTTGATGACGTGAAAAAACTCCAGCAGGCGGGTGCCGTCTTTGTGCTGGATGGCAGAAAGGTCTTGGAACTATGTTCTTGAAGGATATTCTGACCCGCCCGGAGCGGTCAGAGGCGGGACAGGGCGATGAGTGGCGCGTTTTGCAGATCGCAAACTGGCTCTTTGTGCCAACGCCGATGTTGGTCAGCCTGTTTTTGAATGATGCAATGCCGTGGTGGCTGATGGGGGGCTTGGGCGCGGCTTTTGGTGCGCTGGCCTATTTTGCGAAATTTCTGAAATCAGACACCCGTGATTTCATGATCAGCTTCAGCTTTGTGGCGCATTGCGTGCTGTTCACAATGTCTTTTGTGGGTCACCCGTGGCAGATCGACAGCCATATGCTGTTCTTTGCCTCGTTGGCGATTGTCTCCACGCTTTATAATCCGCAGGCTCTGCTGTTTGCGACCGTTCTGGTGGCGGTGCATCACCTGTCGTTCAGTTTCCTTTTGCCGCAAATGGTCTATCCCGCCGGCAGCTCGGCAGAAAACCTGTCGCGCACGCTGATGCATGCGGTGATTGTTGTGGTCGAAACCGGCGTTCTGCTGGTGGGGCAGCTGAAGCGCATTCAGGCGGACCGCGAAGTGGTGGCGCAGGGCAAGGCCGCCAAAGATCAGGCCATGGCCGCAGAAGAAGCGCAGGCGCGATCGCAAGAGGCGGAACGCGATGCCTTTGAGGTGGTGCAGGTCTTTGGCGATCATCTGGGCCGCATGGCGCGTGGGGATCTGTCCTGCAAAATTCATGCAACCTTCCCCGAGGCTTATGTCCGCGTCAAAGAGGACTTCAACAGTCTGGCCGACACGCTGGGCAACCGCATTGGGGCCGCGCAGGAAACGGCGCTCGACTTCCGCAGTCAGGCAGGCGAAGTCGCTGGCGCGGTGGACAGTCTGTCTGGCCGCACAGAGTCGCAGGCCGCAACGCTGACCGAAACCACGGCCGCGCTTCAGGAGCTGTCCAGCTCTGTGCAGAAGAGCGCGGAAGATTCCGGCGCAGCAAGTGACCGGGCCCGTGGGGCGCAGACTGATGCGGAAAACAGCGGTGATGTCATGAAGGCGGCAGTTGAAGCAATGGCCGGCATTCAGGCGTCGTCGCAAGAGATTTCGACCATTATTGATGTGATCGAGGATATCTCTTTCCAGACCAATCTGCTGGCGCTGAACGCCGGTGTTGAGGCCGCACGTGCCGGCGAAAGTGGGCGTGGCTTTGCGGTGGTCGCGGCCGAGGTCCGGGCGCTGGCGCAACGCACCGCAGATGCGGCCAATCAGGTCAAAGGCCTGATCGGAACCAGTGCGGGGCAGGTTCAGGAAGGCTCTGATCTGGTGAATGAGGCCGGTCAGGCGCTGCAGTCGATTGTACAGCGCGTGACCGAAACTTCCGAGCTGATTGACGGGATTTCCGGCACCTCGCGCGAGCAGGCCTCTGCCCTGAAGGAAATGGCAGAAGCGCTGGGTCTGTTGGACAACGCAACCCAGACCAATGCGGCGATGGTCGAAGAGATGACGGCCATGAGTGCGCGGATGGACAATCAGTCCCGCGACCTGACCGAAGTGCTGGCTCATTTTGAGAGCGGGAGCAGCAGCACGCAGAAGCCGCCGCTTGCCTCCGTCGCCTAAGCGCCGGTCTTCGGTTCAAGATGAAAGAAGCCCCGCCTTATGCGGGGCTTTTTGCTGTCTGAGCGTCAGAGGCGGCCGTGTTCTGCGAACCACGGGGTGATTTCATCCAAAAGATGCTGCCAGACCCGCAGAGAGCCCCGGCGCACCTTGTCGCCCACACGCGCTTCCAGCTGCGGCAGGCGGACGTCATATTCGACCCAGCTGCCGCCATTGGTCAGCAGGTTCAGCAAGACGGGCTGAACCCGGTCCATTGCCTTGGCAAAGCGCGCATCTTTGCTGTCTGCGGCCTCGAACTCCTGCCAGATCGACAGCATCGCATCCCCTTGTGCGTCGGGCAGCAGGCCAAAGATGCGCTTGGCAGCGGCTTGTTCCTCGGCCTCGATCGCGGCCAGCTGTTCTGCGCTGGGTGCCGCGTGGATCGGCACATCGCCTGCGTCGATTTCCACCAGATCATGCAGCAGCAGCATCTGCAGTACGCGATCGATCTGAATGTCGTCTTCGGCAAAATCTGCAAGGATCAGCGCAAACATCATAATATGCCAGCTGTGCTCGCCCGAGTTTTCTTGACGGCTGCCCGACCCAATGCGGGTTGCGCGGTGGATGTGTTTGAGCTTATCGGCCTCGTTCACAAAGGCAATCTGACGTGCAAGGTCGCCCTCAAGCGGCGCGTTGGCGTCTTCGAGCAGGCGCTGCATTGCGTTAAACGCCTCTGGCAGGCGGTCTTGGACACTGCGGGCGCGGCCGGTTTCAAGGTTTTCCCGGCAGATCGCCAGATGATCGGGCAGGCGGGGTGCGCCGCACAGGGTCTGCACCAGCGGCTGCAACCGATCAAGCGCCTTGGCAAACCGCGCATCCGCGCTTTGGTCGGATTCAAACTCTTGCCATAGATCCAGGTATTGCGCGCCATCCGGCAGCAGGCCAAAGATCCGCGCAGCCGCCGCCTGTTCACGCACCTCGACCTCTTGCCAGTCCACGGCCTCGTGGATCGGGTGATCGCCGACTTCGATTTCCACAATGTCATGGATCAGCAGCATGGTAATGACGCGGGTGATGTTCACGTCATCGGCGGCATGTGGTGCAAAAGCCAGCGCATAGAGCGCCAGATGCCAGCTGTGTTCGGCAGAATTTTCCCGCCGCGCGCCATCGAGCAGCAGATTGTGCCGCGTTATCCCGCGCAACCCCTCGATTTCTTTGAGAAACTCGAAGTGCGGCGCAAGGGATTGGGGCATTTTACTGTTCCGGTTTGGGAGCTTGAGATTCAAGCGCGGCCTTGGCGGCCGCAACTTTTGTGTTCAGGAACTCTCGGGCCTTGCGTTCAGCAAGGCGGACACGCATTTCGGTCAGAAAGGCTTCTTCCAAGGATTGAGAGGCCGCTGCCAGAACCTGGGCGACCTCTGTATAGAGCCTGTCTTCTTGCAAGGCGTCTTGGACCTTGAGCGTGTCCTCGGCCAGCTTTTCAGCCAGCCGATCGATCGTTGACATTAGCGGGTGTTCTCCGTCAGGCGGCGCTTCACGTAGTCGGAAACATCGCCGATCATGGTGTCCATGTGCTGCTCTTGGAAGAAATGGTCCGCACCTTCCACCTCGTTGTGGGTGATGGTGATGCCTTTCTGCTCATGCAGCTTGTTCACCAGGTTCAGCGTATCTGCGGGCGGGGCCACGCGGTCGGCTGTGCCGTTGATGATCAGGCCCGAAGACGGGCAGGGCGCCAGGAACGAGAAGTCATACATGTTTGCAGGCGGCGCGACGGAGATAAATCCGGTGATTTCGGGACGGCGCATCAGAAGCTGCATGCCAATCCAGGCGCCGAACGAGAACCCAGCCACCCAGCAGTGCTTGGAGTTGGAGTTCATCGACTGCAAATAATCCAGAGCGGATGCCGCATCGGACAGCTCACCTACGCCCTGGTCGTATTCACCCTGGCTGCGGCCCACGCCACGGAAATTAAACCGCAGGACCGTGAACCCCATATTGTAGAACGCATAGTGGAGGTTATAGACCACTTTGTTGTTCATGGTGCCGCCGAACTGCGGGTGCGGATGCAGGACGATGGCAATCGGCGCGTCGCGTTCTTTCTGCGGATGGTAACGGCCTTCAAGGCGGCCTTCGGGTCCAGGGAAAATGACCTCGGGCATGGGTGGGTTAATCCTACTCTCATTTTGCGGGAATGCACGGTGGATATACTTGACGCATTCCCTCGGGCACCTTAGAACGGTTCTAAACAGAGCGCGCAAAAGTTCGGCCCCGTCCCGCTGAAATAAGGGTTGACGGGACAATCGTCAATCAATTGCTGCGTTTGGATGATCGGACGAAGGGAACTAGGGCGATGAAACTCTCGACCAAGGGGCGTTATGCCATGGTGGCGCTGACAGATATTGCGCTGCAACCTGCCGGCGGGCTGGTGGTTTTGTCCGAAATCTCCAAACGTCAGGATATCTCTTTGCCGTATCTCGAACAGCTCTTTGTGAAGCTGCGCCGCGCGGGACTTGTGGAGTCTGTGCGGGGTCCGGGAGGCGGGTATCGTCTTGCCATGGCGCCGTCGGACATTCGGATTGTCGATGTGCTGGCCGCGGTGGATGAAACTGTCGATGCCATGCACAAAGGGGCAGGGGCGTCCGGTGGCTCCAGTGGCAGCCGCGCGCAGTCCCTGACCAACCGCCTGTGGGAAGGTCTGAGCGCCCATGTCTACGTGTTTCTGCACCAGACCCGGCTCAGCGACATTATCAAGAACGACCTCGCCCCCTGTCCGGCGGTTCCAAACCTGTTTGCCGTTGTTGACGACTGACGCGGGCGGATGGCTCGGACCTGAAATCTGCTGAAAAAGATGACTCCATGACACGTGTTTACCTGGACCACAATGCGACCGCGCCGCTGCGGCCCGAAGCGCGCGATGCCATGATCGCCGCAATGGATCTGTGTGGAAACCCGTCGTCGGTCCATGCCGAAGGCCGTGCGGCAAAGGCGCTGGTCGAAAAAGCGCGAGGCCAGATTGCTGCGGCCTTTGGGGCAGATGGGGCGGATATTGTTTTTACCTCCGGGTCCACCGAAGGGGCGTCGCTTGCGATTGGCGGGCGCAAACTGCATGGTGCACCTGTTGAGCATGACGCTGTAAGGGCTTGGACACACGAGGATCTTTCGGTGTCCCCGACGGGGGAAGTCACCGTGACGGATCCCGCAAACAGCACCCTTCAGTTGGCCAATTCCGAAACCGGTGTCCTGCAAAAGCTTCCTGATGGCCTGGCCGTGACAGATGCGACGCAGGCTTTTGGCAAGCTGCCAATCTCCTTTAACTGGATGGGGGCGACCATGGCCCTTGCCTCGGCTCATAAATTTGGTGGCCCCAAGGGAATTGGCGCGGTTCTTTTGAAGCGTGGCACGGATTTGCCTGCGCAAATTCGCGGTGGCGGTCAAGAGATGGGGCGTCGCTCTGGCACCGAAAACATCATTGGAATCGCGGGCTTCGGTGCCGCAGCTGAAGCGGCAGCCAAGGATCTTGCAGAGGGTGTCTGGGAGCGGGTTTCTGAAATTAGAATAATTCTAGAAAAAGCTCTTGCAGCTGAGGCACCACAGACTATTTTAGTCGGAAATGAGGCCGCACGCCTTCCAAATACCTTATGTTTCGCTACCCCCGGCTGGAAGGGCGAGACACAGGTGATGCAGATGGATTTGGCGGGTTTTGCGATCAGTGCAGGCAGCGCCTGCTCGAGCGGCAAAGTCCGCGCCAGCGCCGTTCTGACGGCCATGGGATACGACGAGGAAACAGCACAAGGCGCGGTGCGCGTCTCGCTGGGGCCCGAAACAACAGAAACCGATGTGCTGCGCTTTGCCGAGGCGTGGTGCGCAAAGGAAAAGAAACATCGTGCCCGCCGGGCGTGATTTTCCAAGGAGAAGACGACATGGCCGCATTGGACCAGTTTGAAGCCAAGGAAGGTGTCGACCAGGAGACCGTGGATGCGGTCCGCGAGGTCAGCACCTATAAATACGGTTGGGACACCGACATCGAGATGGAATACGCCCCCAAAGGCGTGAACCCCGATATCGTGCGTCTGATCTCGGAAAAGAACGAAGAGCCCGAATGGATGCTGGAATGGCGTCTGGCGGCGTTCGAGCGCTGGACCCAGAAAGAAGAGCCCAAGTGGGCGATGGTGAACTACCCGGAAATCGATTTCCAGGACCAGTACTACTATGCGCGTCCCAAATCCATGGAGACCAAGCCGAAGTCTCTGGATGAGGTCGATCCCAAGCTTCTGGCCACTTACGAAAAGCTTGGTATCCCGTTGAAAGAACAGATGATTTTGGCAGGCGTCGAAGGCGCCGAGGACATGCCAACCGAAGGCCGCAAGGTCGCGGTGGATGCGGTGTTTGACTCCGTTTCCGTGGGCACGACCTTCCAGGCCGAACTGAAAAAGGCAGGTGTCATCTTCTGTTCGATCTCCGAAGCGATCAAAGAACACCCGGAGCTGGTCAAGAAATACCTCGGCTCTGTTGTGCCGGTCACCGACAACTTCTATGCGACCCTGAACTCTGCCGTGTTCTCGGATGGCTCCTTTGTGTACATCCCGCCGGGCGTGCGCTGCCCGATGGAGCTGTCCACCTATTTCCGCATCAACGCGGAAAACACCGGCCAGTTCGAACGCACCCTGATCATCGCGGATAAAGGTAGCTATGTCAGCTACTTGGAGGGCTGTACTGCACCGCAACGCGACACCGCCCAGCTGCACGCAGCGGTGGTTGAGATCATCATCGAAGAAGATGCCGAAGTAAAATACTCCACCGTTCAGAACTGGTTCCCCGGGGACGAGAACGGCAAGGGCGGCATCTACAACTTTGTGACCAAACGCGCAGATTGCCGTGGCGCTCGCTCCAAGGTGATGTGGACGCAGGTCGAGACCGGCTCTGCCGTAACTTGGAAATACCCGTCCTGCATCCTGCGCGGCGAAGAAAGCCAGGGAGAATTCTACTCCATCGCCATCGCCAACAATATGCAGCAGGCCGACACCGGCACCAAAATGGTGCACCTGGGCAAAAACACCAAGTCGCGGATCGTCTCCAAAGGCATCTCGGCGGGCAAGGCGCAGAACACTTACCGTGGCCTCGTGTCGATGCACCCCAAGGCCAAGGACAGCCGGAACTACACCCAGTGTGACAGCCTGCTGATCGGCGACAAATGTGGCGCGCATACGGTTCCCTATATCGAGGTGAAGAACAACTCTTCCCGCGTGGAGCACGAAGCAACCACATCCAAGGTGGATGACGACCAGCTGTTCTACTGCCGCCAGCGCGGCATGGACGAAGAAGAAGCGGTCGCCCTGGTTGTGAACGGCTTCTGTAAGGACGTCCTGCAGGCGCTGCCGATGGAGTTCGCCATGGAAGCCCAGCAGTTGGTGGCGATCTCTCTGGAAGGTTCCGTCGGTTAATGTCGCTTCCAAAGGTAAAGAAAAAAAGGACCTGTTTCCATGATCGTAACCACCACTCCTAATGTCGAAGGCTATCAGATCGCTGAATACAAAGGCATCGTTGTGGGCGAAGCGATCATGGGGGCCAATGTGGTCCGGGATTTCTTTGCCTCGGTCACTGACATCGTCGGCGGCCGTTCGGGCGCATATGAAAGCAAGCTGCGGGACGCGCGCGAGACTGCCATGGCAGAGCTCGAAGATCATGCGCGCGCCCGCGGCGCAAACGCCGTGGTTGGCGTCGACATCGATTACGAGGTCGTCGCGGACAGCATGCTGATGGTCTCCGTCAGCGGCACCGCTGTGGTTTTGGGGTAAACCGAGATGCAGATGCAAATTAGGACATTGGCAAAGACTGTGTCGTGCCCGCCGCGCGGACACTTCCTGATTGCATCTCGTGTTCAATACTCGGTAAAATTGTCCGGAGATATTTTTTTCTTCGATTTGAATACGGACAATTTTTATGGAAACCACGCCACAGCCGTCCTTTCAGGACCGCGTCGATCGCATTTCTGCATCACACAAAGAAGCAGCCGAGCAACGCCGCTTAATGCTTGCAAATCTTCCCAAGGAAGAAAAAGTCAAAGTAAACAAGTGGTGGCAGGCCTTCACAATTGCCGTGGCGATCGCTTTTGGCATGGTGCTGCTATTCGTCGCGACATCCGCGCGAATGAGGCTGTATGGATACAGCGACGAGAGCGCGATGGTTCTCACGCTCGCCGATGTGTCAGGCGCATTGGCTTTGACCTGGGGGTTCGGGCAGTTTCAAAACAACTACAACCTGAAGAACAAATTGGCGCAGGCGGTCGGTATACTCCTCATGGCCGTCGGCATCCACAATCTTGCTTTCTGGTTTCCCGAAACCATGTCTCTGGCCATATCCGGCGACTGGGTCCGGCAGCAGCAGGTCGAAGCCGCGCCGAATTCTGTCCTTATCGGGCCGAAATACATACGTCTCAGCAAGCGCGACATGGAATATGGCGCCCCTCTAAATGTCACGCCCAAGGTGATTTACCGCGACTGACACTGCGGAACACCGGAACATCTCAATCACTGAAATTCGCGCGCAGCGTTGCGCGCCCTTTCTTGCTGTCGCGGTCACATTGACTGCGACACCTTTCTTAGGAATACGAGGTAAAAATGCTCGAAATCAAAAACCTGCACGTTAAACTTGAGGACGAAGACAAGGCCATCCTCAAAGGTCTGGACCTGAAGGTTGAGGCTGGCAAAGTGCACGCGATCATGGGCCCGAACGGCTCTGGTAAATCCACGCTGTCTTATGTTCTGTCCGGTCGTGACGGCTACGAGGTCACCGATGGCTCCGCGACGCTTGATGGCGAAGACCTGCTGGAACTGGAAGCAGAAGAACGCGCGGCACTGGGCATCTTCTTGGCGTTCCAATACCCGGTTGAAATCCCTGGTGTGGGCAACATGACCTTCCTGCGCACTGCCGTGAACGCACAGCGCAAAGCGCGTGGCGAAGAAGAGCTGTCCGCGACAGACTTCCTGAAAGAAGTCCGCGCCAAAGCGAAATCGCTGAAGATCGACGCCGACATGCTGAAGCGTCCGGTAAACGTCGGCTTCTCCGGTGGTGAGAAGAAGCGCAACGAGATCCTGCAGATGGCGATGCTGGAACCGAAGATGTGTATCCTTGACGAGACCGACTCTGGCCTCGACGTGGACGCGATGAAGCTGGTTTCCGAGGGCGTGAACGCGCTGCGTGACGAAGGTCGCGGTTTCCTGGTGATCACCCACTACCAGCGCCTGCTGGACCACATCAAACCGGATGTCGTGCACATTCTGGCCAATGGCCGCATTGTGAAAACCGGCGGCCCCGAGCTGGCGCTTGAGGTTGAAAACAACGGCTACGCCGACATTCTGGCAGAGGTGGAATAATGGCGCTTCCCGAAGTGAAACAAACCGCAACGGAGGCGCGTCTGGCCGCGCTTTCGCTGCCGACCGGTGGCTGTCTCGAGGCAGGCCGTCGCGCGGCTTTGGCGCGGGTGCAGGAAATGGGCCTGCCGGGCGCACGGGACGAATACTGGAAATACACCCGTCCCGAGACCCTTGTTCAGGCTGCTGCTCCGGAAGCGTCGGTCTTTGACGACGGCGAAGTGGCCATGTTCAACGAATTCGACCGCCTGCAGGTTGTCTTTGTGGATGGTGTTTTTGACGCCGAAGCCTCTGATGATCTGTCGCTGGAAGGCGTGACCATTGAACGCCTGTCTGACCTGAGTGCGAAAGATCTGCACTGGGCCAAGGACCTCTATGGTGTTCTTGAAGCGCGTGGTCAAAACCCGGTTGAACGCCCGCTGGCGGCGCTGAACACCGCGTTTGCCACCGATGGCGTGGTTGTTCACGTGACTGGCAAACCGTCCAAGCCGATCAATCTGGTCTATAAGCACGCAGAAACCGCGTCGGATGCGATCCTGCATCACGTGATCAAGGTCGACAGCGGCGCGGAAGCGACCATTCTGGAAAACGGCCCCGCGGCGTCGCGCTTTAACAAGGCGATGGAGATCGATGTTGCGGACGGCGGTTCCCTGCATCTGATCCGCGCACAGGGGCGCGACCACGAACGCCGCGCCGCAACGCATCTGTTTGCCCGCCTTGGAAAAGAAAGCGTTTTCAAGGCCTTCACGCTCACTGTGAATGGTGTCTTGACTCGCAACGAAGCCGTTGTTGAATTCCTTGGCGACGACGCCGTCGCGCATATTGCCGGTGCCTGTGTTGGTGATGGCGACTTCCATCACGATGACACCGTCTTCATCACGCATGACGCGGTGAACTGCGAAAGCCGTCAGGTGTTCAAAAAGGTTCTGCGCAATGGCGCAACCGGCGTGTTTCAGGGCAAGATCCTGGTGAAGGAAGGCGCGCAAAAGACTGACGGATATCAGATTTCTCAGTCTTTGCTGCTGGATGATGACAGCCAGTTCCTCGCCAAGCCAGAGCTCGAGATCTATGCCGACGACGTGGCCTGTTCGCATGGTTCCACTTCGGGTGCGATTGATGAGGAAGGCCTGTTCTACCTGCGGTCGCGCGGGGTTCCGCTGGCGGAAGCCACCGACCTGATGACATTGGCCTTCCTGGCTGAAGCCATCGAAGAGATCGAAGATACAGATCTGGGCACCGCCCTGATCGAGCGTCTGACGGGCTGGCTGGCCCGCCGCCGCTGATCTATGGCCGTGACCACGGATATCACGGCAACCTATCGGGGGCCGCGCAAGGTGATTGCGCGGCTTCTTCAAATGGGCGCGCGTGAAGATCGGCTTTTGGCGGTCCTGATGGGGTTTTGTGCCTTGCTGTTCGTCGCACAAATGCCGCGTCTGGCCCGCGAGGCGCATCTGTCGGGTCAGGAACTGAATCCGATGCTTGGCGGATCGCTGCTGGCGCTTGTGTTCATTCTGCCGTTGATCTTGTATCTGCTGGCCTGGGTTGTCCATCTGGCTGTGCGGGCCGTGGGCGGGCAGGGCGAAGCCTACCGGGGGCGTCTGACCCTGTTCTGGGCCTTGCTTGCATCGTCGCCTTTGATCCTGCTCAACGGGCTGGTTGCCGGTTTTATCGGCGCCGGACCTGCGTTGAATGTCGTTGGGGGCTTGTGGTTTGTTGTGTTCCTGTGGTTTTGGATTGCAGGACTGGCAGAAGCATACTGGGCAAAACAATGACCGATCTTAAGGCCTTGGTGGCCGAAACGATTTTCTCTCCGGCGACAGCGGGGAAACGGCTGCTGGACATGCAGCTTGGCCGTCAGGCCATAGTGTCCATGTTTGCGCTGTCCTTGGTTGTGGCGGCCATTCTGGAGATCGTCCAGCGCCTGATCGTGCCGCTGCCAGAAGAGTTCATGGCCGCTGGCGTGTCGCCGGTCACCTTCATCCTTATTGTCGGTGGTATGCAGCTGGCAATTGTCGCCGCCATGACCGGAGTTGGTCGCTGGCTGGGCGGCCGGGCAGGGATGTTGGATCTGCTGGGCCTGCAAAGCTGGCTGACATTGGTAAGCTTGATGTTCCAGACGGTTGCTGTGCTTTTGCTGATTGTGTCACCGCTGCTGGCAGGCCTCTTGAACCTGGCGGTTGTGATCTATGGTTTTTACGTCGCGCTGCACTTTGTGAATGTCGCGCATGGCTTTGAAAGCCTTATGAAATCCTTTGGCGTGGTGGCAATGTCGGCCTGTTCGGTTGCCATGATGCTTCTTATTCTCAGCGGGATCTGAAACCCCGAGGTCGAACTGGATCTGTCTTATGTATGATGTCGAAAAAATCCGCGCGGACTTTCCGATCCTCTCCCGAGAGGTGAACGGCAAGCCTTTGACCTATTTGGACAATGGTGCCTCGGCGCAAAAGCCTCAGGTCGTGATCGATGCGGTGACCAAAGCCTATGCTGAGGAATATTCTAATGTTCACAGGGGCTTGCACTTTCTGTCTAACCTCGCGACGGAAAAATACGAAGGCGTGAGAGGTATCATTGCCCGCTTCTTGAACGCCGCGGATGAAAATCACATTGTCCTGAATTCTGGCACCACCGAAGGCATCAACCTTGTGGCCTATGGCTGGGCCATGCCGCGCATGGAAGCGGGCGATGAGATTATCCTGTCGGTGATGGAACACCATGCAAATATCGTGCCCTGGCATTTCCTGCGCGAACGTCAGGGTGTGGTTTTGAAATGGATCGATACCGAGGTTGACGGCAGCCTTGATCCCCAGAAGGTTCTGGATGCGATCACGCCCAAGACCAAGCTGATTGCGATCACCCAATGTTCAAATGTTCTGGGCACCGTGGTCGATGTAAAATCCATCTGTGCAGGCGCGCGGGCCCAGGAGGTTCCTGTGCTGGTCGATGGTTCGCAGGGTTCGGTCCATATGCCTGTGGATGTGCAGGATATCGGCTGTGATTTCTATGCGGTCACCGGTCACAAACTTTATGGCCCGTCCGGGTCTGGCGCGATCTATATTCACCCCGACCGGATGGCTGAAATGCAGCCCTTTATCGGTGGCGGCGATATGATCAAAGAGGTCAGCAAAACCAATGTGGTCTACAATGACCCGCCGATGAAGTTCGAAGCAGGCACGCCGGGCATCGTCCAAACAATTGGTTTTGGTGTGGCACTCGAATACATGATGTCCGTCGGAATGGCCGAAATCGCCGCGCATGAAGCGGAGCTTCGCGACTATGCGCTAAGCCGGTTCAAGTCGTTGAACTGGATGAATGTTCAGGGTCAAGCCCCTGGTAAGGCGGCGATTTTCAGCTTTACCCTTGAAGGTGCCGCGCACGCTCATGACATTTCGACCATCCTTGACAAAAAGGGCGTTGCCGTACGGGCAGGGCATCACTGTGCGGGTCCGTTGATGGATCACCTTGGTGTCTCCGCCACCTGCCGCGCGTCTTTTGGGATGTACAACACAAAGGCCGAAGTTGATGTGTTGGTC
Source organism: Tritonibacter multivorans (assembly GCF_001458415.1). GTDB lineage: Bacteria > Pseudomonadota > Alphaproteobacteria > Rhodobacterales > Rhodobacteraceae > Epibacterium > Epibacterium multivorans. Next base: position 228,985 of record NZ_CYSD01000043.1, read on the forward strand.
GATGCGCTTGAGCTGGCGCATGAGTTGTTCGGCTAAGCCACAAAAGAAAGACCGCCGCATCTTTGAAGGATGCGGCGGTTTTTTGTTTAGAAATCTTCCCAGCCCGCTGGGGTTTCATGGGCACTTGGCGGTGCATTCACAGCCACTTGCTCCACAGGCGCAGGCTGTGGCGCGCTGGGTTCAACAAATGGCGTGACATTGGCCGCACCGGCGCCGCCACTGGTGGTGAAGCGCGCCATCTGGCGGCTCATCTCTTTGGAATCATTGGCCAGTGTCTGGCTGGCAGCGGTCGCTTCTTCGACCATCGCGGCGTTGTGCTGGGTCACTTCGTCCAGCTGACCGATGCCGGTGTTGATTTCCCCCAGGGTGACAGCTTGTTCTTCGGCACCACGGGCGATGGTGGTCACGTTCTCGGAAATGCTGTTGACGCTGCTGATGATGTTCTCCAGCTCGGTGCCGGCACGGCCCACAAGGGTCACACCGTTGGACACATGTTTGGAGCTTTCCAGAATCAGGCCTTTGATTTCGCCGGCCGCATCCGCGGAACGTTGGGCAAGCGCACGCACCTCGGAGGCAACAACCGCAAACCCACGACCAGCTTCGCCAGCGCGCGCGGCCTCAACGCCTGCGTTCAGAGCGAGCAGATTGGTCTGGAATGCAATGTCGTCAATCACAGAGATGATCTTTGCAATCTCTTCCGAAGAACTTTCGATCTGGGACATGGCCTGGATCGCATCGGACACAACCTGACCGCTGTCTTCCGCGGTGGTCCGTGCGGTCTGAACGGCGTGTTCCACTTCTTTGGCACCTTCAGCCGAGGAGCGCACAGTGGAGGTCAGCTCTTCGATCGCGGCTGCGGTTTCTTCCAGCGTCGCTGCTTGGTTTTCCGTGCGCTGGGACAGTTCGCTCGACGAGGTGTTCATTTCGTCCGAGGTTTTCTCCACACCGTCGGCCACGGTACGGACGGTGCTGATAGCGCCTTCGAGCGACACAACGGCTTCGTTGTAGGACTTCGCGAGGCGCGCAATATCTTCGATGGACGACGGTTTGCAGCGATGCGTCAGATTCCCGTCACGCAGCTCTTCCAGCGCGGAGGCGATTTCCGCAATCTCGGCACGGCGCGCGGTGATGTTGGTCGCGATTTTGACAATGCTTGTAACATTATCATCGTCGTCAAGAATAGGCGCATAAGTGGCCTGGATCCAGACAACCTGACCATCCTTGCGAAGGCGCGGAAACTGGTCCGCTACTGGTTTGCCAGCGGCCAGATCATCCCACATCTGTTGGTACAGTGGATTCTTGACGAAGGACGGATACACAAACATTTTGTGATGTTGGCCCACGATCTCATCCAGAGTGTAGCCGACCGTATCAAGAAAGTTCTGGTTGGCGTGCTTGATGATCCCATTGGGTTCAAATTCGATCATCGCTTGCGTGCGATCAATCATTTTTCGCAACGCGTCGTTGTTCAGGCTTGTATCGGCAACCGGGGGGGATGAGGTTTTTCTAAAAAACATGGGCCTTGTCACTGTTTGATTGTTCCGTCCCGGACATAAGTACCCTTATTTTGTTGCTTATTCGCTAACGCCGATGGCTGGGTTTTTGACCAAAAAGCGTAGGAGTTTAGGGAAAAGCCCCCACATAAGTGCTATAATTTTACATAATACTGATTATGAAAGTCGTATCCGTCCTGCAATATTGCAATTTGTGCCCGCTCAAACTCAGCGAAATCGGGTTTGCACGGGTATCGGTTTGACAGGATCAAACACGTCTTTGTCTTGCATATTGGTCCGTTTTGCAAAATCTCAAAAACCAATGTTAACGCGCTTGCGACTTCAATCCGTTGGCAGCATGAGATCCAGATGAGAGTTGTTAAGGCGTCAGTTAACGAGCGGGTGTTTTTGGAGAGTTCTGAAGTATTAACAGAGGCTTGCTGCCCTTTGCTGATGTGCAATCCCATGCGCTTTACCAGTCGGATCGGCTGGTTCTACTGGTTAAAAACCCCCGCTTCGGCATCCCGAAAAACGAAATCCCGGGCCATGATCAAGCCCGGGATTTTGGTAGGTTCTGCGTAACCAATGGCGACGAATTTACGCTGCCTTTTGCACGATTTTTGGCGCTTAAAACGGAGCTGAAATCAACCCAATGCGTAGCCTGCGCCGCGCACCGTGCGCACAGGATCGGCGCCGCCATGCTGCGTCAACGCCTTGCGAAGACGGCCGATATGGACGTCCACGGTGCGTGTATCGACGTAAATGTCGCGGCCCCAGACACGGTCCAGAAGCTGCTCTCGGCTCCACACCCTGCCCGGCTTTTCCATAAAGGTGGACAGCAGCCGGAACTCAGTCGGGCCAAGCTTCAGCGGCTGTTCACTGCGCGACACCTTATGCGTTTCTGCGTCCAGAACGATGTCTTCAAACTCCAGTCGCATGCCGACGGTGGCAGGACGCACCCGGCGCAGCTGTGCGCGGACACGGGCCATCAGTTCGATCACGGAATAGGGTTTGACCACATAGTCGTCAGCCCCGGTTTCCAGGCCGCGCACTTTGTCGACCTCTTCCGAGCGCGCGGACAACATAATGACCGGGATATTGCGGGTTTCCGAGCGGGATTTCAAACGGCGGCACACTTCGATCCCGCTCAGATTGGGCATCATCCAATCCAGAACGATAATATCGGGCATGTCCTCATCGACCAGAAGCAGCGCTTCTTCGCCGTTTTCGGCCTTGATAACCCGGAAGCCGTCGGCTTCCAGATTATATGCGAGCACTTCGCGCTGTGCCAATTCGTCTTCGACCACCAGAACTGCGGGCTGATCGGCACTCATGACTTACACCTTTTGCTCAGTGGTCGAGGTGATGTCAGCCTTGGCGCGGTCTTCTTCCGGCTTTTCACCGGTGACCAGATAGACCACCTGCTCTGCGATTGCAGTCACATGGTCGCCCATGCGTTCGGTGTTTTTGGCGATGAAATGCAGGTGCATACAGGCCGAGATATTGCGCGGATCTTCCATCATATGGGTCAGGAATTCGCGGAACAGCGCGTTATACATCTGGTCGACTTCTTCATCGCGGGCGATGACATCACGGGCCAGTTCGGCGTCCCGCTGGATGTAGCTGTCCAGCGCATCCTTCAGCATCAGTTCCACTTCGCGCGCCATGCGGCGCAGCGCAGCGGTCCCATCCGAGATGTTCGGCCCCTGTGCCAGCAGCGAGGTGCGCTTGGCCATGTTCTTGGCATAGTCACCGATACGTTCCAGATTGCCCGCGATTTTCATCACTGACAGAACCAGACGCAGGTCGCTTGCCGTCGGCGCGCGCAGCGCGATCAGACGGGCCGATTCCTCGTCGATCAACTCTTCCAGGCCATCGATGGCTTTGTCGCCATCGCGGACCTCGAGCGCGAGATCCTCGTCGCGGGTTTCCAGCGCTTTCGCACCGAGGCGGATGGCCTCTTCGACAAGGCCACCCATTTTCATGATCTGGGCCTGCATGGCCTCCAGATCACGGTCAAATGCGGATGCAATGTGTTGTTCTTCCATGGGAAAACTCCCCTTCAGTAAGTAACCGGTGATCTTAACCGATACGGCCGGTGATGTAGCTCTCTGTGCGCGGGTCTTCGGGGTTGGTGAAGATTTGGCCGGTGGGACCAAATTCCACGAGGTTGCCCAGGTGGAAGAAGGCGGTTTTCTGGCTGACGCGCGCGGCCTGCTGCATGGAGTGCGTGACGATGACAACCGAATAGCGGCTGCGCAGCTCGTCGATCAGCTCTTCGACCTGTGCGGTTGCAATCGGGTCTAGCGCCGAGCACGGCTCGTCCATCAGCAGAACTTCGGGCTCGGTGGCAACGGCACGCGCAATACACAGACGCTGCTGCTGGCCGCCAGACAGGCCGGTGCCCGGCTTGTCCAGACGGTCTTTGACCTCGTCCCAGATTGCGCCGCGGCGCAGGGATTTCTCGACGATCTCGTCCAGCTCGGCTTTGTTCTTGGCCAGGCCGTGGATGCGTGGGCCGTAGGCCACATTGTCATAGATCGATTTGGGGAACGGGTTCGGTTTCTGGAACACCATGCCCACTTTGGCGCGCAGCTGCACCGGGTCGACGCGCTTGTCATAGATGTCTTCGCCATCAAGCAGAATGTCACCGGTGACCTTACAGATGTCGATGGTGTCATTCATCCGGTTCAGGCAGCGCAGGAAAGTGGATTTGCCACAGCCCGACGGGCCGATGAAGGCTGTGACGGTCTTGTCTTCGATCTCGACGTTGACGTCCTTGATCGCATGGGCTTCGCCATAATGTACGTCTACGCCTTTGGCTGCGATCTTGGTCTTTTGCTGTTCCATGGTTTTATCCATTGCGGTCATATCGTTCATTTTTGTTACCCCTTCAGCTTACCAGCGGCGTTCGAAGCGGCGGCGGAGGATCACTGCCACAGTGTTCATGGTGACGAGGAAGATCAACAGGATGATGATACCACCCCAGGCGCGCTCATAGAACGCAGGGTCCGCACGCTTGGCCCATTCAAAGATCTGGGCAGGCATGGCAGAGTTCGGGGACAGAAGGCCTTCGGCGATGCCTTGCGGCGGGTTGGAGGCGATAAAGCCCACCATGCCGATCAGCAGAAGCGGTGCGGTTTCCCCCAGCGCCTGTGCCAGACCAATAATGGTGCCGGTCAGGATGCCCGGTGCGGCCAGCGGCAGCACGTGGTGGAACACCGCCTGCATTTTCGAGGCCCCTACCCCCAGTGCCGCATCGCGGATCGACGGCGGAACCGACTTCAGCGAGGCACGGGTAGAGATAATGATGGTCGGCAGCGTCATCAGCGTCAGCACCAGACCACCCACCAGCGGCGCAGAGGTCGGCAGGTGCATGTAGTTGATAAAGACCGCAAGGCCCAGAATACCAAACACAATGGACGGAACAGCCGCGAGGTTGGAGATATTCACCTCGATGATGTCGGTCAGCCAGTTCTGCGGGGCAAACTCTTCCAGGTAGATGGAAGCTGCGACACCAATCGGCAGCGCCAGCGCCAGAACCACCAGCATCATGAACAGCGACCCCATCATGGAGACACCGATACCGGCCGCTTCGGGACGCGCGTCCGAAGCGTCTGCGCCCAGAATGAAGTCCCAGTTGAAGGTCTTTGCGATCACGCCAGCTTCCACAAGCGCATCCACCAGATCCAGTTGCTCGGAGGAGATGTTCTTGTCATTGGCAATATTGGCGCGGATCACGCGACCCTTGAGGTAGCCGTCTACACGCGATTGCGCGAGGAAGCGGAATTCAACGGTGTCGCCAATCTTTTCGGGGTTGGCGACCACAAATTCGCGCAGCTGGGCTGCCGCATCCTTGGACAGCAGGCCCGCCATGGCCTTGGCTTTCAGCGGGGTATCAATGCCGAGGCCGGTCACCTTGGCTTCGATCGCATTTCGAATGATCGGGGAATAGCCGAAGGTGGTGACCTTCTTAATATCCGCCAGATCACGATTGCCTTTTTTGTCCAGTTTGCTTTCCAGCAGTTCAACATCCAGCGTGATGAAGGTCTGCTGAAACGCGCCCGTGCCTTTGGATACGATATTGAAAACCAGCACCGCCAGCATCAGCAGGCCGATGGCAATCGCGCCAATGCCATAGGCGCGGAAGCGTTTTTCAGCGGCATTGCGGCGCTTGGTGCGGTCTGTCAGCTCCAGAAGCGAGGAGCTGGGACGCGGGGTGTTTTGAGTGTTCTCAGACATTAGTCGTACTGCTCCCGGTATTTGCGCACGATGGCGAGCGCGAGCACGTTGAGGCCCAGGGTAAGGACAAAGAGCGTCAGGCCAAGGGCGAAGGCCACCAGCGTTTCAGGGCTGGCAAAATCGGTGTCGCCCGTCAGCTGGCTGACAATACGGGTGGTGATGGTGGTCATGCTCTCCAGCGGGTTGGCAGAGAATTTTGCAATCGCCCCTGCCCCCATAACCACGATCATGGTTTCCCCAATCGCGCGGGAGGCCGCCAGAAGAACCGCACCAACGATGCCCGGAAGCGCGGCTGGCATAACCACTTGGCGGATGGTTTCGGACTTGGTGGCGCCCAGACCAAGAGAGCCGTCGCGCATGGCCTGCGGCACTGCGTTGATGATGTCGTCAGACAGCGAGGACACAAAGGGGATCAGCATGATGCCCATGACCACGCCTGCGGTCAGAACCGAGGTCGCGCCAGACATCCACTCAACACCCAGAATGCCATTTTCGCCCTGGCCAAAGAACCGCACCAGCGCGGGGCCAACGGTCAGCAGGGCAAACAGACCGTAAACAATGGTCGGGATGCCGGCGAGGATCTCCAAGAGCGGCTTGGCAAAAGAGCGCACCGCATTGTTGGCGTATTCCGACAGGTAGATCGCAGCAAACAGGCCAATCGGCACCGCAACCAGAAGCGCGATCACCGAGATATACAGCGTGCCCCACAACAGCGGCAGGATCGACAGCTCAGAGTCGCCGCGGAAGTTCGGCGCCCAGGTGCCGCCGAAGAAGAAATCGGTCCAGCTGTGCAGGCTAAAGAAGTTGATGGTCTCAAAGAACATCGACAGGACAATGCCAATGGTGGTCAGGATCGCGAGGGAAGCCGCCAGAATAAGCAGCGCCATGATCCCCTGCTCCACCACATTGCGGGCACGGAAGTCCTTGTGTGTCTTGGAATAGGAATAAGCAAATCCAACGGCCGCGATCAGCGCGACAACAAAGATCATTGCTGTGGTGCCGGTGTTGCTCAGGTTGCGATAGCTTTGTGCCGCATTCAGAACCTCGGGGCGCACGTCGGACCCAAGGGCCACGCCGATTTCGCCCAGACGGCCGCGCACATCCGAGAATTCAGAGCGCATGTTGCGGGCCTGTTCAGGTGTCATGACACCTTCGGAAACCGCAAGATCAAGACCTTCTGCAACACGGCGCACGTCGCTCATGACGAGGCCCAATGTGGAGCTTTCGGGGATCGCCTCTTCGGGGATCAGGCTCGACACGCGGCTTTCGATGAAAAGCGGCTGTGCCAGAAGCCAGATGGCCAGAACACCCAGTGCGGGGACAAGGCCGGTCAGCGCGACGTTGTGCCCATAATAGCTGGGTAGCGAATGAAGATCCTTCGAATTTCCACCGGCAGAGGCAAGCGCTCTTTGCCGGCCGAGGAAGAAACCGGCAACAGAAAGTGCCAGCAAAATGAGGACGAGCCATAGGAGAGGCATTGAGTGCTCCGTTCCAAGCGAATTTGCAGGGGTGTATTGAAACGAAAGGCCGGGGTAGCGCAACCACCCCGGCCAGTTTTTTTAACCGAATGCCGGGAACTTAGGAGTTGCCGCCCATGGTTGCTTCTGCCGCAACGGCTTCCTGGGTTTTGACCAGCTCAGGGTCAGCAACCAGGCCGTACTCGGACAGCGGGCCGTCGGAACCAGCAACTTCGTCAGACACGAAGAACTCAGCATATTCTTTCAGGCCGGGGATCACGCCGATGTGGGCTTTCTTCACGTAGAAGAACAGCGGGCGGGAAACCGGGTACTCACCAGTCGCGATGGACTCGGTGGAAGGAACGATGCCGGACATGGTTGCAACTTGCAGCTTGTCGGTGTTGTTCTCGTAGAAGGCCAGACCGAAGACGCCGATGCCGTCTTTGTTGCTTTCGATGCGCGCCAGGGTCTCGGTGTAGTCGCCGTCGATGTCAACGGAAACGCCATCGGTACGCAGAGCGATACAGGCTTTTTCAGCGGCTTTGTGCTTCGCCTTGTCGGTGTCGCCTTCAGCGGCGGCCAGCAGGGCGTCGAATGCGCCGGTGGCTTCACAGCCCGCCAGGATCACTTTGTCTTCGAAAACTTCGCGGGTGCCGTGCTTGGTGCCCGGAACGAAAGCTTGGATCGGCTGTGCCGGGAACGCAGCGTTTACGTCGGCCCAGGTTTTGTTCGGGTTGTCGACCAGCGCGCCGTCTACCAGAACTTTGTCGGACAGAGCCAGGAACCAATCGGTCGGGGTGTATTCGAAACCGTTGCCGTTGATGTCGGAGGCGAACACGATGCCATCATAGCCGATGCGGACTTCGATGATGTCGGTTACGCCGGCTTCCGCACAGGCTTTGATTTCTTTTTCTTTGATCTTACGGGACGCGTTTGCAACGTCGATGGTGTTCTCGCCAACGCCTTCACAGAAGCGCTTCAGGCCAGCGGAAGACCCACCGGATTCAACAACCGGTGTCGGGAAGTCGAAGTTTTCGCCGAACGCTTCGGCAACGATGGAAGCATAAGGCAGAACGGTGGAAGAGCCGGCAACCTGAACCTGGTCGCGCGCTGCAGCTGCGGTTGCGGATACGGCAGCAATTGCCAGGGTCGATGCGGTGAGTTTCACAAAGGACATCTACGTCTCCATGAGATTTATGAATTTACGATCACCCCCAAGATGATCTTGCAGCCTCTCCTAGAAGCTTCACATGAGCCTTTTGTGACACGTATGTAACGGTTACATGACAACAGGGGGCTTCCCCTACGGAATTACAGGATTTTTCCGCGCTGCGGCAAAAAAAGAGCGCAATTCTTCCAACAATTGGACTGGTTTGCCGATGGGCAAAAAGATTATTTTTTACAATGGATTGCGATAATGGGTGTCGGTTTTGCAACGGCAGCGATTTCGGCGCATATTGAAATATCACGCCGAAATCGCCGTTGTTAATTATTGTGGCAGGATTACGGTGAACACGGCGCCTTTGCCCAATTCACTTTCGACCCGAAGCCGCCCTCTGTGACGGTTGATTATGTGTTTTACAATGGCCAGCCCCAGCCCGGTGCCGCCCATTTCGCGCGAACGGTGGCTGTCGGCGCGGTAAAACCGTTCCGTCAGGCGCGGCAGGTGCACAGGGTCAATGCCTGGGCCATTGTCGATCACCTGGACCCGGACGGCAGGCGCGCGCAGGGCGCGGTCCCGTTCAACCGGGGTGACAACCACACGCGCGTCGGACCCGCCGTATTTCACCGCGTTCTCGATCAGGTTTGTAAAGACCTGCTGGATCTGGTCGGGATCGGCGGGAATTTCGACCGGGGTGGCGGGGGCCTCAAGATGCAGGGACACCCCACCATTGCTGGCCAGGGGTTCCAGTGACTTGATTGTGGACTCCAGCTGTGCCGCCAGATCGATGCGTTCTTTGGGGCGGACCCGTTCTTCGCTTTCCACCCGGTTCAGCGACAGAAGATCGCCAACCAGACGGTTCATCCGGTTTGCCTCGCCCTCCATAATGGTCAGAAAGCGGTCGCGTGCATTTGCGTCGTTGCGCGCCGGTCCGCGCAGGGTTTCAATAAACCCCATCAGAGCCGTGAGCGGCGTGCGCAACTCGTGACTGACATTGGCGACAAAGTCCCGCCGCATCAGGCCGGCCTGTTCGCGTTCGGTGATGTCCTCAAAGCAAATCATCACCGCGCCGCCGTTGACCGCACCAATGCCCGCGACATAACGCAGGTTGACCTCGAAGGTGGTGTCCTGCGCGCCGTCATTTGACAGGTGCCGGGTCTTGCGTGAGGCGCGGTCCAGCAGACAGCTTTCGATCGCCGAAGACACAGAGGGCTGGCGCAGGATGGTTGCAAAATGGCGGCCAATGATCTGCGGCCCCAGCAAGGTAGAGCCCGCCACATTGGCTGCGATAAAGCGTTCGGTCTGGTCCACCAGGACGGCCGGCAGCGGAACCGCTGCCAGAAATCCGTCGATCAATTCTTGCGACATGAGTCGTGCCTCGTTCAGTACAGTGGCGGCCTCTTAGAGAGCGATTGTAACTCTCATGTGGCAGCCGAAACGGCATCGGCGAAAATCCGGCGCAAAAGCTCCGGCTCCTCAAGGCCTACGGACACGCGGAAAAACCCTTCGTGCAGACCCAGAGCGGCACGATTGTCCGCGCTGAGGGCGCGGTGCGATGACGATGCCGGATGTGACAGCGTGGTGCCCACGTCGCCAAGGGTTGGCGCAAAGTTCAAACCCTCGGCCGCGCGGGCAAAAGCGTTTGCGGCCTCGCGCCCGCCATTCAGCTCAAAGCTCACCATATTGCAGCCCCTGCCCCCAAGCAGCGCCAAAGCGCGTGCCTGGTCGGGGTGATCTTCGCGCGTCGGGTAAATCACCCGTTTGATCCCCGGCAGGGTAGCCAGATGATCCGCCAGGTCCTTAGCAGTGGCTTCCGCACGATCATAGCGCAGGTCAAACGACAACAGGCCGCGCTCGGCCAGCCAGCAGTCAAAGGGCGATGGCGTCATACCTGTGGTGACAGAAAACACCCGCATCCGATCATTCAGCGCCGGATCTTTTGCCACCACATAGCCCAGCATCACATCAGAATGCCCTGCCAGCAGTTTGGTGACCGAGTGGATGACAATATCCGCCCCATGTTCAAAGGGTTTGAACGCCCGTGGCGTGGTGAACGTATTGTCCACCGCCAGCAGGATGCCCTTCTCGTGACACAGCTGCGCCAGACCTGTGATGTCTGCAACTGCCAGCGTAGGGTTCGACACGACCTCAACCAGCACCAGCTTGGTTTCCGGTCTGATCGCGGCGCGCACGGCGTCAATATCGCTGGGATTGGCCAGCGAGGTCGAAATCCCCAGACGCGGCAGGTCTTCTTTCATCAGGCGCAGGGATCGCCCATACAGCTGATCCGCCCCAATCACATGATCGCCGCTCTGCAACAATCCCATGAGCACGCAGGACACCGCCGCCATGCCTGAGCCCACAACAACCCCGCCCGTCGCGCCTTCCATGGCGTCCAGTCGTTTTGCAACCACATCGGCATTGGGGTGACCCTCGCGGGAATATGTGTAGCCCTGAAGCTTGCCTTCATACTGGGCATCCAGTTCGTCCGGATGGGCAGAGGCATAAACCACAGAGGGGCTCAGCGGGGTTGCGACGGGCGTGCTAACACTGTCAGGAATCCCATGCGGGCGCATGATCGAGGGACGGGAATTCTTCAATTAAATCTCCTTCAGGTCGGCTTTGAACCGGCGCATGTTCTCTTGATAATGGAGCGCGCTTGCAGTCAGACGCTGGGCCCCGGCGGCGTCGACCGCGCGGATGATCTTACCCGGCGCGCCCATGACCAGAGAATTATCCGGGATCTCTTTGCCCTCGGTGATCAGCGCGCCCGCCCCAATAAGGCAGTTTTTGCCAATCTTTGCGCCATTGAGAACCGTGGCCCCCATGCCGATTAGGGTATTGTCGCCAATGGTACAGCCGTGCAGCATGGCCTGATGGCCTATGGTGCAGTTCTCCCCAATGGTCAGCGGGAAGCCCTTGTCGATGTGCATCACCACGTCTTCCTGAACGTTTGACCCTTTGCCGACCCGGATCACCTCGTGATCGGCGCGGATGGTGACACCGAACCAAACAGAGGCTGCTGCTTCAACCACCACCTGGCCGATCAATTTGGCACAGGGTGCAACCCAAGTGTCCTCGTGAATGTCAGGGCGCAGATCACCAAGAGCGTATAGGGTCATTCCAGTTCCTCGAACTCGCTTTGCAGTTTGCGGGCATGGTCAATCAGATGCGGCTGCTGAATGCGACGCAGGCGGGTAGCGGAAATGATGGTTTTCAGCTCGGCCTCGGTTTTGTCGAGGTCTTCATTGATCAGCACATGGTCATAAGACCCCCAGTGCGAAATCTCGTCCCAGCTCTTCTCCATCCGGCGCGCAATTGTTGCGGCGTCATCCTGACCGCGGCTTTCTAGGCGGCGGCGCAGTTCGGTGATCGACGGCGGCAGCAGGAAGATCGACAGCGTGTGTTTGCCCAGATCCGAATTGGTGATCTGCTGCGCGCCCTGCCAGTCGATATCAAACAGCACATCTTTGCCGTCCTCGATCGCGGCCTGTACCGGTTTCTTGGGCGAGCCATAGAAATTCCCGAACACATGCGCATGTTCCAGCATATCGCCATTGGCCACGTCGTGTTTGAAGTCCTCGACAGAGGTAAAGTGATAATCCTGCCCGTCCACTTCACCGGGGCGCGGGTTGCGCGTGGTCGCAGAGACCGAGAAGCTGATGTCGGGATCCCAGGCCCGCAGCCGCTTGGCCAGCGTTGATTTGCCCGCGCCCGACGGCGAAGACAGGATGATCAATAGGCCACGGCGGTTTACGGTAGGGTTGGCCATCGGGGGCTCCTCTTTCTTATTCGATGTTCTGGACCTGCTCACGCATCTGGTCGATGACGGTTTTGAGTTCCAAACCCACTGCGGTCAAGTCGGCATTCTGCGCTTTGGAACACAGAGTGTTCGCCTCGCGGTTAAATTCCTGCATCAAAAAGTCCAGCTTGCGCCCCACATGGCCGCCATTTGTGACAAGTTTACGCGCCGCATCAATATGCGCGGCCAGCCGGTCCAGTTCTTCTGTGACATCGGCCTTGACTGCCAGCAGCGCCAGTTCCTGGGCCACGCGCTCTGGATCTGCCCCGTCCGCATTGTCCATCACCCGCGCCAGCGCGGCTTGCAGGCTGTCGCGGATCAGGTCTTTGCGTGTCTCGGCATGGGCAATGGCATCCAGCCGCAGCTGTGCGACCTGATCCAGCTGCCCCATCAGAACGGCTTGCAGAGCCGCGCCTTCTTCGCTGCGAGAGTTAATAAAATCGGCAAAAAGCGAGTCGAATTGGGATAGGAGCGCCTCAATCAAAGGGGCCGTATCCTGCTCAGTCTGGGCAATTTCGAGCACCCCGCGCATGGCCAGGACCTCTGTGGCGCTGGGCAGGCTCAGAGCGGTTCCCGCGGCCTCTGCGGCCTTTTGAACCGCTGAAACAGCCGCCAAAGCCCCCTCGAGTGCCGCTGCATTGACCTGAAGGTGAGCGCCCTCCTCTTCTGCGCGCGACAGGCGCAGCGCAAGGTTTACATTGCCGCGGCCCAGCTCTACCCCCATCTTCTTTTTTAGCGCGTTTTCAAACCCTTCAAGCCAATCTGGCACCCGTAAACGCAGGTCCAGACCCTTCGCATTGACCGAGCGGATGTCCCAGCTCCAGGTGTAGATTCCATAAGCGCCCTGCGCTGCGGCAAAGCCAGTCATGGACTTGAGAGACATATCTGATCCTTCCGAAAGTGATGACCTATGCGGCAGACGCAATCTGTCTGCACAAGGGTCAGGGGTGCTATCCTAAAGTGTTAACCATTGATTAAACTATTGGTCCAAACTTTAGTCGCATTGTGTCATGTTAACTCCAACGTAACTTATTAGGCGTTAACACAAGTGAGCAAGTTCTTAGCTCCGGTGGACGCCAGCAGCGGATGCAGCAGAGGATGATGCGATGATTTTTGGCGGTCAGAACAGCTCGGGCAAAAACGCGGGCAAAGAGAAAGTAGTCGTAATGGATCGGTTCCGCAGCCGCACCACCCTGTCCCCTCTGCGTCAGGCCGAAGCCTATTGGGCCGGTCTGCGTCGCGGTGACGAAATCCCCAGCCGTGCACAGGTCGATCCCCGTGGTCTGGAAAACATCCTGAGCCAAACTTTCATTCTGGAACGTGTGGCCCCTGGTATTGCGCGGTTCCGTCTGGCCGGTCAGCGCGTCAATGAACTGGCAGGTATGGAGGTGCGTGGCATGCCGCTGACCGCGTTCTTCACTGCAGATGCCCGCAAAACCGTTTCTGCCGCGCTGGAAAACATGTTTGATGAGCCTTCCATTATCGAAATGGAGCTGCAGACCGAAGCCACCCGCCTGCGTGGCAGCCGCACTGCGCGCATGATCCTGCTGCCGCTGCGCTCTGATCTGGGTGACGTGAGCCGCGCGCTGGGCGTGCTGGTGTCTGAAGGTGGTGCCTCGAAGATTTCTCAGCGCTTCACCGTGACAGAGTGTGACATTCGCCCGGTGTCCGTGGGCGAGAAAGCCGCGCCGAAGGCCGCATCGAAAACTGCGCCCAAACCCACGCCGAAGCCGTCTGTAAACGCGCCGGTTGCAGGGTTTGCAGAGCGGAAGTCGGCCTTCGCACCGAAAGCAGACACAAAACCCAACAGCCTGATGGATGAGGCCCGCACCTTGCTGGACCGGGCCCGCAGCGAAAACAACAAGCCGCTGGCGTCTCAGTTCACGTCTCAGCGCCGTGACATGAAGCCGGTGCGCGATGCCGGTGTTGAAACTGGCGCGGATCTGGTGTCTCGCCCGCCCCGTGGCGGCAAACTGAAGAAAGACGCCTCGCACCTGCGTCTGGTGGTTTCGCGGGACTGATCGTTAAAATTATCGGCGAATGTACCGGTAATTTATCGCAAAATTCGACCTGCTGGACACAGAGTTGAAATGAAAACGCCCGGTTGCAGAAGCACCGGGCGTTTTTCTATGTCAGGTTTTTCGGGCGCTCAGCCGTAGCAACGCGCGGCCCAAACCCGAAGCAAATGCGCATCAAACAGTGGCATGGGCAGAATTTCCGCGCCGATCTTGGCGGTTGCGGGGGACAGATGCCGCAGGTTCGGCCAGGCGGTCTCGCAGCGGTCGCCGACCACATAGCCTGCGCGTGAGACCTCCAGAATCCCCCGGTCGATCATGTTTTGTGTCAGCGGATCATGGCCAGCGGTCATCACCGACCCCGAGCAGTTGATCACAAGGCCCGTTTCGTGGCGCTGCGCGTTTCCTTCTGCATCGCGGTAGTGCACAACCGCGCCGTTGTCGTGGCTTTCGATTTTCTCAACGGCCCCGGACAGCAACCGGGTCTGGCCGGTCTGCGACAGGCGTTCAAAGTCGTGAATGCTGTCGCGGGTGCCCGCGCGCAGCCAGTGTCGCAGTTTTGCGGGAACCTTGAGCGCCTCTTCTGGGGCGGCCACAAAGTCGGTGATCGAATTTTCAACAAAGAACGCGCGCATCCCTGCGCGGACTTCGCGAATGGCAAGCCCATCGTTCTCAGCTGCTTGGATCTGTTCCTGAAGGTCCGATAGGAAGCTGGCGGCGGTTGTGTGGCCGGTGTTCGGCTGCGGGGTAAAGCTGCGCCGTGGCAATTGCGGGATCAGTGCTGCGGGCAAGCGGCCACTGGGCGAACAGGCCACAAAGGAGATGTCGGTTTCCGCTGCAAGGGACTGGCACAGGCGCAGGCTGTCCAGCATGGTGGCATTGGTGCCGACGCAGAAAATTTCGCGTCCGGCCCGCACATGTTCGGCCACCACCTCTTCATAGCCAAACAGGGTTGGCACGCTGAACGCGCTGTCATCGCCTTCGATCCGCTGGGTGGTGGGTGCGCCGGGGGCAACATCCACGCGGTCGGCGGACAGAACGCGGCCAGAGGCCAGCGCCACATCCAGATACGCGCCGTTCCGGGTGACGCTTAACGCTTCGTCGGACAGAACCGCGACGTCGACACCTTTGTCCTTTAGGGCGGCAAGCGCGGATTTGCCCTGTGCCTCCAGATAGTCGCCAAACGTCGATCGCGGGTAATTCAGCCCGGCAAAATCACCCTTGGCCACAAGATCCTGAGCCGCCCCAAGCCAATTCGGGCTGCGGCCTTCCATCTGGGCGCGAATGCGGTCAAAATTCTCGGCGGCCCAGTCTGCGAAGTCGGGGTCAATATCATCCGCCGGAGAGTTCAGCAGATAGGCAAACTGCCACGGGGTCTCGTTGGGGTCTGCCGCATAGGCCGCGCCCCGACCAAAGGCATGCGCCGTCCGGCCCACGATCGTCAACCTGTCACCACTGGCCAAAGGTATGGCCGCAACCAGCGCCAAAGCTGTTACGCCGTCGCCTACGATCAAGTGGTGAAGGGGTTGCGATCTGTTCATCCGGGTGTCCTTTGGGTCGTTAAAGTTTCCTTACACCGTCATTGCCTTTCATTTTTACGAAAGGCCCGTCCGGTTGCGGCAATCAATCTGGACTATGCGCCAGAAAGGATGTGTCCCTGCGTCACTCTGGGCGTGATCCTTCAGGGCGCAGCTGAAATGACAAAAGCCCCGCAGGACTGCGGGACTTTAGGTTCTTACGGTGCGCAATTGCGCGGTTTAAACGGCTTTGCGCTTTTCGGCGTCAGCGCGCTGTTTGGACAGTTCCTCGGACACGAGGAAGGCCAGTTCCAGCGACTGATCCGCATTGAGGCGCGGGTCACAGGCGGTGTGGTAACGCGCGGACAGATCTTCATCGGTCACATCGCGCAGGCCGCCGGTGCATTCGGTGACGTCCTGACCGGTCATCTCGAAGTGGACGCCGCCGGGGATGGTGCCCTCGGACTGGTGCACACCAAAGAAGTCGCGCACTTCGCGCAGGACGTTCTCGAACGGACGGGTTTTGTAGCCGGTGGAGGATTTGATGGTGTTGCCGTGCATCGGGTCGCAGACCCAAGTCACGTTTGCCCCTTCTTCTTTCACGGCCTGAACCAGACGCGGCAGGTGTTCGCCTGCTTTGCCAGCGCCGAAACGGGCGATGAGGGTCAGCTTGCCCTCTTCGTTTTCCGGGTTCAGCTTGCCTATCAGAACCTTCAGGTCCTCGGCAGTGGTGGTCGGACCACATTTCAGGCCAATCGGGTTCAGAACGCCGCGGCAGAATTCCACATGCGCGCCGTCGGGCTGACGGGTGCGATCGCCGATCCAGATCATGTGACCAGACCCCGCGAGCCATTTGCCCGAGGTAGAGTCCATACGCGTCAGGGCTTCTTCATACTCCAGCAGCAGACCTTCGTGGCTGGTGTAGAAATCCACGGTCTGCAGGGTATGCGCGGTATCCGCATTGATGCCTGCGGCCTTCATGAAGTCCAGCGTGTCGGTGATCCGGTTTGCCAGCGCGCGGTATTCTTCGGCCTTTTCGCTTTCGGTAAAGCCAAGTGTCCAGGCATGGACCTGGTTCACATCCGCATAACCACCGGTGGAGAATGCCCGCAGCAGGTTCAGGGTTGCAGCAGCCTGAGTGTAGGCCTGCAACATCTTGCTTGGGTTGGGAATTCGCGCTTCAGGGGTGAAGTCGAGTTCGTTGATAATATCGCCACGGTAGCTGGGCAGTTCCACGCCGTTGATGGTTTCGGTCGGGGCCGAGCGCGGTTTCGCGAACTGACCGGCCATACGGCCAACTTTCACAACTGGCACCTTGGCGCCATAGGTCAGAACCATCGCCATCTGCAGCATCACCTTGAAGGTGTCGCGGATCGCATCTGCGCTGAACTGGTCAAAGCTTTCGGCGCAGTCACCGCCCTGCAGCAGGAAGGCTTCGCCGCGGCCAGCTGCACCCAGCTGATCCTTGAGGCGGCGTGCTTCGCCTGCAAACACCAGCGGAGGATACTTCGACAGCTGTGCTTCAACTGCGTTCAGCGCTGCCGGATCCGTGTAATCGGGCATCTGGACGCGCGGTTTTTGGCGCCAGTTCGTTTTTTGCCATTCACTCATCGCTTTTCCTCCGGCTCTGAGAGATCATTTCCTCTTTTCGAAGCGTCCCTATACAATAGAGAGAAAACAGAGGCCAGTTTTGTTTTCACATACTTGACGCTAGGCTTAAGCTATGAACAGGGTCATCAAATTCCCGCAAGTGATTTGCGGGACCTTGAAGACACTCACGAAATTCCAAGTTGTTGTAGGACGCGCGCCATGCAAAGCCATCCGGAGACCCTTACCGACCTCCCGACAGCCGACAAACACCGTCGCTTTGCCTTTGTTCTTTTGGACAATTTTACGTTGCTTTGTTTTTCAGCGGCCATGGAATCCCTGCGCATTGCCAACCGCATGGCTGGGGCCGACGTCTATTCCTGGACTGTGATTGGCGAAGGCGGTGAAACCGTGTCCTGTTCGGCCGGTGCCAGCTTTAATTTGGATGGCGATCTGAGCGAATTGCAGCGGGACGATACCATTCTGCTGTGCGGCGGCATTGACGTGCAAAAGGCGACATCCAAAAAGCTCATGGCGTGGCTACGACGCGAGGCACGCAAGGGTATTACAATTGGCGGGCTGTGCACTGCGGCCTATTCCATGGCCTGCGCCGGGCTGCTTGATGGCAAGCGGGCGACGATCCACTGGGAAAATTCCGACAGTTTTGCCGAAGAGTTTCCGGATGTGGACCTGACCAAATCGGTGTTTGTCATTGATGGCAACCGGATGACCACGGCGGGCGGCACTTCCTCTGTGGACCTGATGCTGAAGATCATTGCCGAAGATCACGGCGAAGACTTGGCAAGCCTTGTGGCGGATCAGCTGATCTATTCCTCTATTCGGACGGATCAGGACACCCAGCGTCTGTCGATCCCGACCCGGATTGGCGTGCGCCATCCGAAGCTGTCGCAGGTCATCCAGATGATGGAAAACAATATCGAGGAGCCGATCAGCCCCTCGGTGCTGGCCGAAGATGTGGGCATGTCCACGCGCCAGCTGGAACGGCTGTTCCGCCGTTACCTGAACCGCAGTCCCAAGCGCTACTATATGGAATTGCGCCTGCAGAAAGCGCGCAACCTGCTGATGCAGACCGATATGAGCGTGATCAATGTGGCGTTGGCTTGTGGCTTTGCCTCTCCGTCGCATTTCTCCAAATGTTACCGGACGCATTACGACACCACGCCTTACCGCGAACGTGGCGCCAAGGGCGCGCGCGCCAGCTGAGGCCCTTACGGTTTGGGCGAAATGCGGATCAGCGCGCCTTCCTGTTCGGATGCAAACCAGATCGACCCATCCGGGGCCTCGCGCAGGTCCCGGATGCGGCCTGTCTCATCCGACTGAAGCTGCTCCACTTCTGTTAGGTTTCGTCCAGACAGCCTTGAAATATAGTCAAATTTCAGGGATCCAACAAAAATATCCCCGCGCCATTCCGGCCAAAGCTTGCCGGAATAGATCATCATGCCAGACGGCGCAATCGACGGATCCCAATACCAGTCTGGCTGTTCCATGCCGGCCTTCTGCGTCCCCTCGCCGATCTTACGTCCAGAATAGTGGCGCCCATAGGAAATCACCGGCCAGCCATAGTTCGCGCCCTTGGTGATCTTATTGACCTCATCGCCGCCGCGGGCGCCATGTTCCACCGCCCAGAGCTGCCCGCTTGCGTCCAGCGCCATGCCCTGCGGGTTGCGGTGACCAAAGCTCCAGATTGCGGGTTGAGCGCCTGAGGTGCCGACAAAGGGGTTGTCGCCCGGAATGCTGCCATCGCGGTTGATGCGTATGATGGACCCCTGCTCGCGACCCAAGTCCTGTGCGCTGGGGCGGTCGCCCCGTTCGCCCAGGGTGACAAACAGGCTGCCGTCCGGGGCCTCCACAATGCGAGAGCCAAAATGACGCCCACCGCTGGTCGATGGCGTGGCTTCAAAGATGACGTCTACATCGTTGATTTGGCGAAGGTCCTTTGAAAGTCGCCCCTTGGCAAGGGCCGTGCCAGAGCCGCTGCCCTGACGTTTGGAAAAGGTGAAGAACACCTCACGTGTGGCGCTGAAATCCCGTGGCAGCATAATGTCCAGTAGGCCACCCTGCCCGTCCGCTTCGACCTTCGGCATGCCGCTGACTTGATGTGTCTGTCCGCCTTTGGAAAAAAGCAAAGCGCCTTCGCGTTCGGTGATCAGAACACCGCCTTCCGGCAGAAAGGCAAAGCCCCAGGGCACGTCCAGCCCCTCGACCATCGTATCGAGCTGCATCGCGCCCAATGTGGTCGTCAAAGTGCCAGAAAATGCGGCCGACCCGGTGCAGATCGCAAGGGCCGCCAGCGTGCCAAACGGGCTGACTTTGGACATGAAACCTCTCTCCCTTTGGTGATGTGATTTACTGCAACACGCGGAAAACGATGGATTTATCCATTTCGGATACAAAATCACATCTGACCTCTTCCCTTTCGGAGGTTGCGCGCCTAGGGTTCCTGTCGAACAACATCGTTCCGATAGGGGAGAAATCAAATGAAAAAATTCCTCATGGCCTCCGCTGCTATGACACTGTGCGCTGGGACCGCATTTGCGGACGGTCACGCGAAAGAAGTTAAACTGGGCGTTATGCTCGGCTTCACCGGCCCGATTGAATCGCTGACGCCGATGATGGCCGCTGGCGCGGAGCTGGCGATGGCGGAAGCAACCGCCTCTGGCAAGCTGCTGGACGGCGCCAAGGTGACCCCGGTTCGCGCGGACTCCACCTGCGTTGACTCCGGTGCGGCCACTGCGGCGGCTGAAAAGCTGATCGCCGACGGCATCAACGGCCTGATGGGCGCTGACTGTTCTGGCGTGACCGGCGCGGTTCTGGCCAACGTGGCGATCCCGAACGGTCTGGTCATGGTCTCCCCGTCCGCGTCTTCCCCGGGTCTGAGCGACGTCGAAGACAACGGCCTGTTCTTCCGCACCACCCCGTCTGACGCCCGTCAGGGTCAGGTTATGGCGGCAGTCATGAAAGAGCGTGGCATCGAATCCATCGCGCTGACCTACACCAACAACGACTACGGCAAGGGTCTGGCGGATTCCATCAAAGCAAACTTCGAAGCTGTTGGTGGTGAAGTGACCATCGTTGCTGCGCATGAAGATGGCAAAGGTGACTACTCTGCCGAGGTTGCAGCACTTGCATCTGCCGGCGGCGACGTTCTGGTTGTTGCAGGCTACCTCGACCAAGGCGGTCTGGGCATCATCCAGGGGGCCCTCGACACCGGCGCGTTTGACACCTTTGGCCTGCCCGACGGCATGATTGGTGATTCTCTGCCCGAGAACGTCGGTCCGGATCTGGACGGCTCCTTTGGTCAGATTGCAGGTTCCCAAAACAAGGGTGCTGACGTCTTCTATGCGGCGGCAACCGAAGCGGGCTTTGACGGCACCTCCAGCTATGCGGCAGAATCCTATGACGCAGCTGCGCTGTTGATGCTGGCAATGCAGGCCGCGGGTTCTGTTGACCCGGCGGAATATGCAAGCAAAGTCATGGATGTAGCGAACGCACCTGGCGAAGAGATCTCTGCGGGTGAGCTGGCCAAAGGTCTGGAGATCCTCGCAGCTGGCGGCGACATCAACTATCAGGGCGCAACCGGTGTTGAGCTGGTCGGCCCCGGCGAGAGCGCGGGCTCTTTCCGTGAAGTTGAAGTCCAAAGCGGCAAGATCGAGACTGTTAAGTATCGCTAATCTGCGCTAATTGGATACAATCTAGATCAGCCCGGGTTTCTGACCCGGGCTTTTCCAAATTCAATAAGCCGCAAAATGCGGCAGGGGATATCACATATGATCGTCGTCGAGGACTTGCATAAGCACTTCGGCGGGTTCCACGCGGTTGACGGCGCTTCGCTGGAAATCGCAAAGGGATCCATTACCGGTCTGATCGGGCCAAATGGCGCGGGTAAGACCACCCTTTTCAACGTAATTGCCGGCGTTCTGAAGCCGACGTCAGGCCGTGTTCTGATGGATGGCGAAGACATCACCGGTCTGCCGCCGCATCAGCTGTTCCACAAGGGCCTCTTGCGCACCTTCCAGATCGCGCATGAGTTTTCCACCATGACCTGCCGCGAGAACCTGATGATGGTTCCGGGCGACCAGCTTGGTGAAAACCTGTGGAACACATGGTTTGGCCGCAAGCGTATTGCCGACCAGGAACGCGCCCTGCGCGCCAAAGCCGATGAGGTGCTGGAGTTTCTGACCATCAGCCATATCGCTGACCTGAAAGCAGGCGAGATTTCGGGTGGTCAGAAGAAGCTTCTGGAACTGGGCCGCACCATGATGGTCGACGCCAAGATCGTCTTCCTCGACGAGGTCGGCGCGGGCGTGAACCGCACCCTTCTCTACACCATCGGTGATGCCATCAAGCGTCTCAACGAGGAACGCGGCTATACCTTTGTGGTGATTGAGCACGACATGGAATTCATCGGTCAGATCTGCGACCCGGTCATCTGTATGGCCGAGGGCAAAAAACTGGCCGAAGGCACCCTGTCCGAGATCAAAGCAAACGAGCAAGTCATCGAAGCTTATCTCGGTACAGGTCTGAAAAACAAAGACAAACTGGAAGCCTGACTATGACTACCCTGAAGTCCGCTATTGCAGCTGCTATGACGTTCTCAGCAGCGGCGACATCTCTTTTTGCGGATGATTTTTCCTGCCCGGCAACATTCCAAGGGGATGCAGCAACCTGCGAAACGCTGGCCCCTGGGTTGGGTATCTGCGATGTGCCCAGTACCTGGTTCCCGAATGATGTGGCCGAGGGCGACCTGCGGTCGTACCGCGTGATCGGCGGCTACGAGATGCACCTTGCAACGCTGGCCGCTGGCAGTGCTGCCGAGGTCGCAGAGATCCTGAAGGCGCAGGGTCAGGCCCGTGCAACGGAAGGCGAGGACAGCTTTCTAATGCACTGGGACCATGATGCCACCACGCAAGACTGTGGGGTCGTTTCCGTGGCATATCGCACGGTTCTTGAATCTGGACCCCGCGATGTGATCGCAACCGCCTACCCGACTGCCGATGGCTGGGTGGTCGCCAAATACGAAGGCTATGACCGGGTCTTCCCCTATGCACGGGGCAAGTACTGGAAAGACATCCACGGGCTTATGTCCAAAGTCCTATTTGAGGGGCGCTATGAGTGAACCATTTCTGATTGGCGATGCCATGACTGGAGGATACGGCAAGGGGCCGGATATCCTTCATGATTGCACCATCGCTGTAAATCCCGGCGAGATTGCCGTGATCGTGGGCCCCAATGGGGCCGGTAAATCCACGGCAATGAAGGCCACCTTTGGCATGTTGAACGTGCGGTCTGGCGCGGTGCGACTGGGTGGTGAGGACATCACCAACCTGACCCCGCAGCAGCGTGTGGTCAAAGGCATGGGTTTTGTGCCCCAGACCAGCAATATCTTCACCTCGATGACGGTGGAAGAAAATCTGGAGATGGGCGCCTTTATCCGCACGGATGATTACTCGGACACGATGGAGCAGATCTATGGCCTGTTCCCGATCCTGAAAGACAAGCGCAACCAACCGGCGGGCGAGCTGTCCGGTGGTCAGCGTCAGCAGGTGGCCGTGGGCCGCGCGTTGATGACCCAGCCCAAGGTTCTGCTGCTGGACGAACCCACTGCAGGCGTGTCGCCGATCGTCATGGATGAATTGTTCGACCGGATTATTGAGGTCTCTCGTACCGGTCTGCCGATCCTGATGGTGGAGCAGAACGCCAAGCAAGCGCTTGAAATCGCGGACAAAGGCTATGTCCTTGTTCAGGGCCGTAACGCACATACAGGCACCGGCAAAGAGCTGTTGGCCGACGAAGAAGTGCGCAAATCATTCCTGGGGGGTTAAGAGATGGATTTCCTTAATGCCCTCGTGGCACTTGCAAACTTTGTGCTGATCCCCGGCATCACCTATGGCAGCCAGCTGGCGCTGGGTGCGCTGGGTGTGACGCTGATCTATGGTATTCTGCGGTTCTCGAACTTTGCCCATGGCGACACCATGGCGTTTGGCACCATGGTGACCATTCTTGTGACCTGGGGCTTTCAGGCCATGGGGATCTCGGCGGGGCCGTTGCCCACTGCGCTTCTGGCCCTGCCCTTTGGCATTCTGGCCACCATGGCGCTGGTGCTGCTGACCGACAAAGCCGTCTATGGATTTTATCGCCACCAGAAAGCCAAACCGGTTGTGCTGGTGATGGTCTCGCTGGGCGTGATGTTCATGATGAACGGTCTTGTGCGTTTCATCATTGGCCCGGGCGATCAGCGTTTTGCCGATGGTGAGCGGTTCATCATGAAGGCCCGCGCCTTCAAACAGATGACCGGTCTGCGTGAAGGTCTGGCGATCAAGACCAGCCAGGGCATCACCGTGATCACTGCGATCATCGTTGTCGCGGCGCTGTTCTGGTTCCTGAACAAGACCCGCACCGGTAAATCCATGCGCGCCTATTCCGACAACGAAGATCTGGCGCTGCTGTCCGGCATCAATCCCGACCGCGTGGTCATGTACACATGGCTGATCGTGGCCGCGCTGGCGACCATTGCCGGCACGCTCTATGGTCTGGATAAATCCTTCAAACCCTTCACCTACTTCCAGCTGCTGCTGCCGATCTTTGCAGCCGCAATCGTTGGTGGTCTGGGCAACCCGCTTGGCGCGATTGCAGGCGGTTTTGTCATTGCCCTGAGCGAGGTCACAGTGACCTATGCCTGGAAGAAAGTGCTGAATTACACCATGCCCGATGGGCTCGAGCCCAGTGGCCTCGCACAGCTGATGAGCACCGATTACAAATTTGCGGTGTCCTTCACGATCCTTGTGATTGTGCTGCTGTTCAAACCCACCGGCATCTTCAAAGGAAAAGCGGTATGACGGAGACTGTCAAAACCGGGCTGCTGTTCGCAGCCGCCGCCCTCTTGATCGTGCTGGATGGCACGGTGAGTTTCGGCATCTTTTCAGGGTCTTGGAATTCGTCCCTGACCATTCTCAACATGGGTCTCATCTCGGCCATTATGGCGCTGGGTGTAAACCTGCAGTGGGGCTTTGCGGGGCTCTTTAATGTCGGCATCATGGGCTTTACGGCGCTGGGTGGTCTGGCTGTGGTTCTGACCGCAATGCCGGTGACCGAAGGCGCATGGTCCGCAGGTGGCTTCCGCATTGTGGGCGGCCTGATCTTTGGTGCGGCCACCATCGTGGCGGCTGTTCTTGCCTACACCAAACTGTCTGCAGGTCGCGCGCGCAGCTTCACTGTGCTGGCTATTCTCGTTGTTGGCTTCTTCGTCTATCGCGGGATCTTTGATCCGGGCGTTGCCGCCGTGGAAGAAATCAACCCGGCCCTGCAAGGCAATATCGGCGGTCTGGGCTTGCCGGTGCTGCTGGCCTGGCCTGTTGGGGGTCTGATCGCGGCCGGTGCGGCTTGGCTGATTGGCAAAACCGCGCTGGGTCTGCGCTCTGATTATTTGGCGATTGCCACCCTTGGCATTGCAGAAATCATTCTGGCAGTGCTGAAGAACGAAGACTGGTTGTCGCGCGGCGTGAAAAACGTGGTCGGCCTGCCCCGTCCGCTGCCGTATGAGGTTGATCTGCAAAAGGACGCAGACTTCATTGCCGGGGCAGCCTCCTGGGGGCTGGATGTCACCACCGCGTCGTCGCTCTATGTGAAAACCGGCTACGCGCTGATGTTCGCGGCTGTTCTGATCGTTCTGCTGGTCATGGCGCAGCTCGCACTCAAAAGCCCCTGGGGCCGAATGATGCGCGCGATCCGCGACAATGAGGTCGCGGCCGAAGCCATGGGCAAAAACGTCACCCAACGTCACCTGCAGATCTTCATCCTCGGCTCTGCCATCTGCGGCATCGCCGGTGCGATGATGACCACGCTGGACAGCCAGCTGACACCGGGCACCTATAACCCGCTGCGCTTCACCTTCCTGATCTGGGTGATGGTCATCGTTGGCGGGTCCGGCAATAACTTTGGCGCGGTGCTGGGCGGCCTGCTGGTCTGGTTCTTCTGGATCAAGGTGGAGCCGATGGGCCAGCTGCTGATGGAGCTTGTGACGTCTGGCATGGCAGACGGCAGCGCACTCAAAGCGCATCTTCTGGGCAGTGCTGCACATATGCGCCTCTTCATGATGGGCCTTGTTCTGCTCCTCATGCTGCGGTTCAGCCCACGTGGGCTTATCCCTGAAAAATAACAAAAAACGCCGCCTCTCTTCCCGAAAGGCGGCGTTTTCTTTTGGCCCAAAATACTCCCGCCGGAGGCAGCGGTTGCGCAACGCGCAGCCGCTTTTTCGTTAGCGTCCTTTGAACAACCCGCCCAGAATACCGCGCACAATTCGGCGTCCGGTGGTGCCTTTCAGTTCCTTGATAACCGCCTGAGACAGCGCAGACCCAAAAGTATCCGGCGACCGGCGGCTCATCCGGCGCGAAGACGACCGGCTGACGCGGCTGCCATTGTATCGCCGTGCCGCATTAAATTCGCGCGCCATGGGCTCCGGTGCCATCTCCGCTGCGTCTTCGGCCTGCGCAGCTTTGGCTGCGGCCGCCTCTGATCGTTTCTTCAAAATCTCATAGGCCGATGTCCGATCCAGGGCTTCGGCGTATTTCTGATGCAGCGACGAGGTAAGGATCACGCCCTCCCGTTCTGCCGCTGTGATCGGGCCCAGCTGGCTCGACGGGGGACGGATCAGGGTGCGTTCGACCACGCCGGGAACGCCTTTCTTCTGGAGCATCGACGTCACGGCCTCGCCGACGCCGACGTCGCGGATGGCGTCTTCCGTAGAAAAACGCGGGTTGTCGCGATAGGTCTCTGCCGCAAGGCGCAGTTTCTTGCGGTCTTTGGCGGTAAAGGCGCGCAGCGCATGTTGCACCCGATTGCCCAGCTGACCCAGAATATCTTCGGGAATATCATCCGGGCTTTGGGTGACAAAATAGACGCCAACCCCTTTGGACCGGATCAACCGCACCACCTGTTCGACCTTATCGACAAGGGCTTTTGGCGCGTCCTCAAACAGAAGATGTGCCTCGTCAAAGAAGAACACCAGCTTGGGTTTGTCGGGATCGCCAACCTCGGGCAGCTCTTCGAACAATTCGCTCAGCAGCCACAAGAGGAAGGTCGCATAGAGTTTCGGCGAGGCCATCAGCTTGTCGGCGGCCAGAATGTTCACCATCCCGCGGCCATCGTCCGCTGTGCGCATCAGGTCGTTCAGCGCCAGTGCGGGTTCGCCAAAAAAACCAGCGCCGCCCTGGTTTTCCAGAACCAAGAGCCTGCGTTGGATCGCGCCAATCGACGCGGTGGACACATTGCCATAGCGCAGCGACAGCTCTTTGCGGTTTTCGCCGACCCAGACCAATAGCGCCTGCAGGTCTTTCAGATCCAGCAGCGGCAGGCCGTCTTCATCGGCCAGTCGGAAGGCAATGTTCAGGATACCTTCCTGCGCTTCGCTCAGCTCCAGCAGGCGTGACAGCAGCAATGGTCCCATCTCTGCCACCGTGGTGCGGATTGGATGGCCCTGTTCGCCAAACAAATCCCAGAAGGTGACTGGGCAGTCATGATACGTGAATTCTTCAAAAAGAATTTTCTGCGCCCGCTCCATGAAGGGGGCGTGCAGCTTGGCACTGCTGGATCCGGGCATGGCAAGCCCCGACAGGTCGCCTTTGACGTCGGCCATGAAAACCGGCACGCCATTGTTCGAGAAGCTTTCGGCAAGGATCTGTAATGTCACGGTTTTACCGGTGCCGGTCGCGCCTGCGATCAGGCCGTGGCGATTGGCATATCTGAGCGAAAGCTCCTGCGCTTCGGAATAATCAGCACCGCCGCCGCCTATAAAAATCTTGTCAGTCATACAAATGCCGCTCCCGCTCGACTTATCCACATGACCATACATTTTTAACCCTTTCGTGCAAAAGTGATATTTGCCCGTTGATCCAAATGCGGTTGGGTTGACGGACATTTCCTCCCTGTCAGACTGGGCCGTGCCTTGTGCACGGCCTACTTTTTTCCAAACGCCGCCTGACTCGTGGCCTGTCCGGGCGTGTCATCTGTTCCGCAAATCTTCAATCGTCCTCTCCATCTGCGATATCGCGCCACTGGGCGCAGAATCTGGCACGTTTTATTAGACGAAGCCGGAGTTTGCCCCGTCACTCACTCAGGTTTGAAACTGTTGTCGTATTTTTTTGTCATTGGCTGTTGACCATTGGGATCTTGGACCGTAACGTCCTGATTAATAACTAAGTCGGCCAGTCCGGCGGGGAGAAGAAATTGAAAAAGGGGATCTGTCAGATCCTCTTTTTCATATTGTAGGAACGGGAACTTAGGCGGCAAAAATGGTCGCGGTTGCCGGTTCTGTTCCGCCGCCGCGCCGCAAGCGTTCCACCACGCTCCCCCCTCACATATCTTTGCAGCCTTTATGGACTGACATGCTGGATTGTGCGTGTTACACCGCAAACACGCAGTTATTGAGCAGACATAGAGAAGAGGCTTTTATGCTTAACTCCCTCACCAAAGTTTCCGCGATTGTCGCGTTGAGTGTTCTTTGGCAGCCCCTCGCGGCACAAGAAACATCTGAAGGCGAGGCCCCTGTTGCCGGTGGGTTGGACATGGGCCAGACGGTTCTGGGCCAGCTTTACATGAAGGAAAAGTCTGGCGACTGGCTTGTTGTCTGCACCAAGACAAATGCAGACGCAGACCCCTGTCATCTGTCGCAAACCCTGAATGATGCCGGCGGTCCGGTGGCCGAGATCAACCTCTATCGTCTTGAAGAAGGCAACCAGGCGGTTGCGGGCGCTCAGCTTCTTGCGCCGCTGGGCACCCTGCTGACCACTGGCGTCTCTTTCTCGGTCGATGGCGCACCGGGCAAGCGGTACAACTTCAGCCACTGTGAACCCGGCGGCTGTATCGCCAAGATCGGTCTGACCGATGGCGACATCGCCGCATTCAAACAGGGCACCGCAGCCACTGTTTCGCTGCGCCCAGCCGAAGCGCCGGCGCAGATTGTCAAAGTTCCTATGTCGCTGAAAGGCTTTACCGCCGGGTTTGACGGCCTGAAGCCGGTCCTGCCGAACTAACCCGCCCCCCGACGCAAAAGTTGTAGCGCCGCTTTGGGAAGGTCCAAAGCGGCGCTTTTTCATTGCGTGATCTTTGGCGTGTCAGATTTTGCGCAGCGCCAGAACCGCGTTCAGCCCACCAAAGGCAAAGGCGTTGGACAGAACCACATCCACTTTGGCGTCGCGCGCTTCATTTGGCACCACGTCGAGCGCACATTCCGGGTCGGGTTCTTCATAGCCAATGGTCGGGGCAATCACCCCATCGCGCAGGGCCATAATGCAGGCCAGCAATTCGACCGCGCCGGTGCCGCCGATCAAATGGCCGTGCATGGATTTTGTCGAAGAAATCATCAGCTGATCGGCATGTTGACCAAAGGAATCCGCCACTGCGGCGCATTCGGTTTTGTCATTGGCAGCCGTGCCCGTGCCATGGGCATTGATGTATCCCACGTCTTCCGGGTTTAGACGGGCATCTTTCAACGCGCCGGAAATGGCCCGCGCGGCGCCCTGTTTTGACGGCATGACAATGTCGGCTGCGTCAGAAGACATGGCAAAGCCGATGACTTC
This sequence comes from Tritonibacter multivorans, assembly GCF_001458415.1. Classification (GTDB taxonomy): domain Bacteria; phylum Pseudomonadota; class Alphaproteobacteria; order Rhodobacterales; family Rhodobacteraceae; genus Epibacterium; species Epibacterium multivorans. The sequence goes on from NZ_CYSD01000043.1 coordinate 257,854, forward strand.
GCACAGAATTTCTGCGCCGCGTGCCTTGGCGTGTTCGTATTCTTCAAAGACAAAAATACCTGCGCCTTCGCCCTGAACCATGCCTTTGCGGTTGGCGCTGAACGGGCGGCAGGCGTCTTTGGACATGACCCGCAGGCCTTCCCAGGCTTTTACGCCGCCAAAACACAGCATTGATTCAGACCCGCCGGTGACCATTGCCGTGGCCATGCCTGTGCGCACCATCTGAAACGCCTGTGCCATCGCGTGGTTCGAGGACGCGCAGGCGGTGGAGACAGTAAAGCTTGGCCCCTTGAGGTTATGTTCCATTGACACATGGCTGGCGGCCGCATTGTTCATCAGCTTTGGCACAACAAAGGGATGCACGCGGTTTTTGCCGTCCTCATAGACAGACCGGTAATTGTCATCCCAGGTCGACACCCCGCCCCCGGCAGTGCCCAGCACCACACCGGTGGTGGTGGCCAGCTCGCCGTCGAATGCCAGGCCCGACTGCTGGATGGCTTCATCGGCAGCAAACAGGGTGAATTGGGTGAAGCGGTCATAAAGCGCCATCTGCTGGCGGTTAAAGCGACCTTCGGCTTCAAAATCGCGGACTTGGCCGCCGATCTTAATCGACAGCCGGTCGACGTCCTGAAACTCCAGCGCGCCAATGCCGCAGCGCCCTTCCTGCATCGAAGTCAGTGTTTCAGATACCGAATGGCCGAGCGCATTGATCGTGCCTGCGCCAGTGATCACAACACGTTTCATCATCTCTTCCCTTTGTGCGAAGGTCAGCCTTTTTCGGCGACCAGCTTTTCAATGCCTTGGATGATCGCGGCGACATTGGAAATGTCGAAATCGCTTTCTTCGGGCTCGTTGGCATTAAAGGGGATGGAGATGTCGAACTCTTCTTCGATGGCAAAGATGCTCTCGACCAGGCCAAGGCTGTCAATGCCAAGGCTTTCGAGCGTGCTGTCGAGGGTCACGTCGGATGGTTCAAGAACTGCCTGCTCCGCGATGATTGCGATGACCTTGTCCTGAATGCTCATGGCTGTCGTGCCCCTGATCTTGCTTTAGGTTACCAGTGATGTAATGCCTGTGGCACTATTTGAAAACAGCCTTTTTCAAGGCTTCGATATCCTTCATCAGGCGTGGCAGGCGACGCTGAGCTTTGTACATTTCGGTGTTGGTTTCCATCTTGACCGCAGGGTAGCCCATCATGACGCGACCTTTGGGGACATTGGACAGGATTTTGGTGCCGCCAGCAGCAATCACGCCATCTCCAATAAACAGATTGTCCGCGACGCCGACCTGACCGCCCAAAACAACATTATTGCCAATATCAACCGACCCCGAAACACCAGCTTGCCCACACAGCAGACAGTCTTGGCCGACGCGTGTGTTGTGGCCAATGTGGACCTGGTTGTCCAATTTGCTGCCCGAGCCAATCACGGTGTTGCGAATGGTGCCATTGTCGATGGTGACATTGGTGCCCAGCTCTACGTCGTTGCCGATGGTGACAGCGCCAAGCGAATGAATCCGCATCCAGCTTTGCGCCTTTGCATCGCCGCTGTCGCCCAATGTCTTGCGCACGTTTTCAACGCCCGAGACTTCGGGTGTGACATAAGAAAACCCGTCGCCGCCCACCTTGGCCCCGGGTTGGGCCCAGAACCGGTCACCGATCGTGGCGCGCGCGCCGATTGACACCATTTCGCGCAGGAAGGCCTGTTCGCCAAGGCGGACATCTGCGCCAATAAAACACTGCGGCCCAATCACCGACCCGGCGCCGATTTTGGCACCGCGGGACACCACGGCCAGCGGACCGATGCTCACGCCCTCGCCCAATTCGGCGGTGGGATCAATCACGGCTGAGGGGTGAATACCCGGCGCGAAATGCTGACCCGCATCAAGCATCCGGGTGATGCCGCCCATGGACATACGCGGGCGCGCGGCAAAGATAGCGGCCTCAAGGCCCATCTCTTGCCAGTCAGCCCCTTCCCACAAAAGGGCGACGCGGGCCTGACCCGCGCTCAGCTGTTCTGCGTATTTCGCCTGTGTTGCAATCGCAATTTGATCCGGGCCTGCGTCCTGCGGTTCGGCCGCGCTCAGGATTTCCAGATCAAGGTTGCCTGCGGCCTCTGCGCCGAGGGTTTCAGCAATTGCGCGAACAGTGAACATGGGGCCATTCCTCCTGATTGGGGATCTGGCCCCAGCCTTTAGCTTTGAAATCCAGGGAGCGCCACCCCTGCCCGTTCCAAAGCCTCCCAAACCTTGGCATCCCGACCATAGACATCGCGGCGGAACTGCGGCGTGCCGGTTTCGTCGATGAAGGCCGTGCGATAGATAATATGCACCGGCACGTTCTTTTCGAGGTTTACTTTGGTTTCACGACCAGAATTCAGCGTGCGGTCAAAAAACGCCTTTGGGTCCTCGGACTGTTTTGCCAAAAGCGCATAGGCAAATTCAAAGGGTTGCGCCAGACGGATGCAGCCGTGGGAATAGGCCCGCACTTCGCGCGAGAACAGGTTTTTGGCCGGCGTGTCGTGCAGGTAGATATTGTATTTGTTCGGGAACATGAACTTTACCAGACCCAGCGCGTTGCGAGAGCTTGGCGGTTGGCGCATGGCAAAGGGGAAGCTGCGTGCGGTGAACTGGGTAAAGTCCACGGCATCCCGGTTCACAACCCGACCCCGGTTGTCGGTGATCTCAATATAGCTGTGCGCGTGCGGGTTGTTCTTCAGCTTCGGCAGGTATTCCTTGGTCACGATCGAACGAGGCACGTACCAGCTCGGGTTGATGACCATGTGTTCCATGGTGTCCGAAAACTCGGGCGTGCGACGGTCCGAGGTGTGCTTGCCAATCACGGACCGGGTGACAAAGGTCACCTCGCCCTGATCCACGATCTTGGCAGTGAAATCGGTCTGGTTGACCAGCACGTGGCGCTCTCCGCGCTCTGGCGTCAGCCACCGTTCGCGCTCCATCGCGACCAGAACGGACTTCAGGCGGTCCTCCGCAGTGCGGTTGATTTCCCGGATCGTGCCGGTGCCTGCAACCCCGTCCACATTCAGACCATGGTCTTCCTGGAACTGGCGCACGGCGTCCTGTAGTTTGTCGTCAAATTCGTTGGACAGGCTGCGACCCAGATAGCCCATCGCCACCAAACGGTTGCGCAGCGCCACGACTTTGGCGCCCTTTGCGCCCACTTCCAGTTTGCTTTCCGGAACGCTTTGGCCCCAGCCGCCCGCGGTCATCGTGGCCTCAAGGCGCAGTTTTTCGCGCATCAGGGCGCGGTACTGCTGCGATTGCGGCACCAGTGACTGCATGTAGGCAAAGGGACGGTCGGTCTCCATCCCGGCGAGCAGCGCGGCACTGTCGATCTTGCGCTTTTTGCGCACCATGCCTTCGTCAATGCGGGACGGCACCAAAAGCCCGGTCTGAATGTCGCGTGCATAATCGACCAGCGCACGGCTCAGCGCCACTTCGACCTCGCCCAGATCGCGGGTCGACTGAACATTGCGCATCTGGTCCAGCAAGGCATTGGCCTGCGCTGTCATATCCGGCAGGCCATGATGCGCGGCTTCGCTCAGCGCTTGCAGCAAGGCAGAGCGTCGCTGCGCCGCGGCCGCATCCGCGCCGGTCCACAGTGGCTGGAACCCATTGCTGCGATAAAAGCCTGCAACCGCTTCGTCTTCCCACGCCATTTCGGCAATGGCCTGGCGGAAACCCGCCGAAGACACAGCCGCGCTGTCCTGCGCCGTCGCTGCGATTGGTGCCGTCAGACCCAGCGCAAGCGCAAGGCCGCCGATCTGCAAAAATTTCAGGTCTGGCAAAAGGCGTGTCATCGGCATTCTGTCAAAGGCTCCCAGTATCACATTCAGCAACGTCGTTTTTGTCTATTGTACAATAGTTAACTCTGCCCTGCGGCTGTCTATTCACATTCTCCTGAAGGCGCAATTCTTAGTTGACCGTGTTGAAGAACTGTCGCGCATGAAGCACTGAATGGACGCCAGTGTGCGGGGAAAAATGTATCTCTTTTCCCAATTTGCGCAAATTTCCGCCTATATTTCCACGCTCTGTCTTGGTTAACGAAGCTTTGCTTGGCAGAAAAAAAATGCTGTGGCATACCTACGACACGTAACAAAACGTGAAGAACCGTCCGGCAACGACCGGGCAACCAAAGACCTTAAGCGTACGGGACAGCGCTAAAAATGGCAGAAAAAACTACCGGCTTCAGCCGTCGAGCAATCCTTGGAGCGTTCGCTGCAACAGCAGTCGCAGCCGCGCCCACCTACTCCAACGCAGCTGGCTTCTTGCGCGGCAGCGGAGATATCCGTCGCATTCGCATGTATTCCGGTCGCACCGGCGAGCGGATCGACATGGTGTACTGGATCGACGGCAATTACATCAAAGACGCGCTAAAAGAAGTGAACTACTTCATGCGCGACTGGCGTCAGGACGCGGTCAAATCGATCGACACCCGCACGATCGACATTATGGCGGCCTCGCACAATCTTCTGGACATCAGCGAACCTTATCTGCTGCTGTCGGGCTATCGCAGCCCTGCAACCAATTCGGCCCTGCGCAACCGGTCCCGGGGTGTTGCGAAAAACTCGCTTCATATGCGCGGTCAGGCCGCTGACCTGCGACTGGCCACGCGGTCGGTGTCGCAGATGGCAAAAGCCGCGCAATCGTGCCGCGCAGGCGGCGTTGGCCGCTACTATGGTTCCAACTTTGTGCATATGGATTGCGGCGACGTTCGCACTTGGCGTGGTTAAGCGGCGCGGTTAAACCCAGCCCTCTTTTTCGAGCGGTCCCATGTTCGGCTTTGTCCCAGCCGATCAGCAGACCTGTCTTGAAATGAAACTGAGGGCTTTGGAAAGATTTACGATTTTCCCCATTGCAGAGGCGGATGCCCCCTAGTATACCGCCCCTCACGGAATGCACCTGTAGCTCAGCTGGATAGAGCGCTGCCCTCCGAAGGCAGAGGTCAGAGGTTCGAATCCTCTCAGGTGCGCCAACTCCCCTTACAACCAAATATGCATGCCGGTTTGGGTGATGTTGCGCGTATCAGGCGGTGTCCCGACGCCCTGTGTGATGCGGCAACCAGTGGTTTGCAATTTCCGGATCTTCCGACAACGAGGCAGCAATCCGTGCCAGGGCGTCCTGACGCAGTTCCATCTTGACCTGTGCATAGGACTCCGGGTGCAGGTTCGCCAGCTTCCGGGCCTCTTTCAGCGCATAGTCAATAAGATCCTCATAGTCATCGGCAATGACGTCAATGAACCCGGCATGGCGCCCCGAAATCGGGCCCAGACGTTGGCCGCCCAGCATCAGCCGACGTTGCGATTGCGGGTCCAGCGTTGCACGGGCGATTTCCATCAGCGTTACGGGATAGATCTGCCCGCGTGATACGTCAGACATTTCAAACGCCGCGCGCGCATGGGCCACACGTATGTCGCTGGCCAGCACAAAGAACATGCCCGCCTCCAACACTTCGCCGCGGGCGACGCAGACAACGGGCTTGGGGCAGGCAAACAGGGTCAGAAACGCCGCATTCAGCGCGCGCTCCAGCGCTTCGCTTGATGTGCTGTCCTGATGCCAGTCCTTGGATGTTGTGCCGGTCGAGAAGTCTTTGAACGGGCTGGTGAGCACAATGGATTTCACCTCAGGATCCTCTTCGAGGAGGCTGATCTGGCTTTGGAAATCCATCAGAAATTCAACCGAAAGCGTGTTCTGGGGCGCGTGGCCCAGTTTCAGTTCGACAACACCCTCGCCGTGCACGCGGCGGTTCAGCCATTGTTGTTGTTCCATTGGGATGCTCTCTTTCGGTTCTTCCTTATCGGCCATCAGGGTCGGCCATCAGGCGCGTCTTCGTCCTGTCCTTTTTCTGCCGTGAATCTTGTGATTGCGTTACGGTCCCCGGAGAAGGATCTGTCAATTTTAACGGTTTTGGGGATCCCGTAAGTGCGCTTACAACTTTAAGGGTTTAAACTGTCGCGAATTAGCGACAAATTGCTTGCGGTTTGGGGGCTTGCAGGCGAAAATCAGCCCGAACCTAGGGGCTAGCTTGTCAGAATACAGAGCCCTTTTGCTGGCACAGTTGATGCGCAGCGCCGTGGATATTTGATCAAGGCGTGCGCGGTTTACGTAACTCCCCGCTGAAGTTTGAAAAGCGGCGCGCCAGGATGGCCCGGCAAGCGAACGTTCACCTGGAAATACTATGAGCGCAGAACATATGCGCGTGAAGGAAGACGAATATGAAACAGGTTTTGGTGTTGAACGGCCCCAACTTGAATCTTTTGGGCACCCGCCAACCAGAGGTTTACGGGCATGAGACCCTGACGATGGTCGAAGACGCCTGTCGTGCACATGGTCAGTCCCTTGGGATCGAGGTCACGTGCCTGCAGTCAAACCACGAAGGCGCCCTGCTCGATGCCATCCACGCCGCCAAAGGGGTGCAGGACGGGCTGATTATCAATGCCGGTGCTTATACGCACACATCGATTGCCCTGATGGATGCCGTGTTCTCGGTCGAGATTCCGACCGTCGAGGTCCATATGTCCAATATCCATGCGCGGGAATCCTTCCGCCATGTGTCTTATCTCGCCAAGGCGGCGGTTGGTCAGATCTGCGGATTTGGCAGCAAGGGCTACCTTCTGGCGCTGGATGCGCTTGCGGATCAATTCCAGCAAAAGTCCTGAACATAATGGAATTGGAAGAGTATTTATTAAAGGTCACCCGCGCTGCCGATCTCGAAGCGCTGTGGCCATTGCATGTCCGTCAGATGTCCCGGTTTGGATTTACCCGGTTTATCTACGGCTACACCGTGTTCAAGACAGAAAATTCGCTCGGTGATCCGGATGATTTTGTCATCCTGAGCAACCACGACAAAGTGTATCTGGATGGGTTCATTGGCGAAGGCCTGTATATGGACGCGCCGATGATGCGGTGGACGTTGGACAACGAAGGGGCTGCCAGTTGGCGACTTGGGCACGAGGCCTATGCTGCGGGTCTTCTGACCGACGCGCAGGCCAATGTGCATGAATTCAATCAGCGCATGGGCGTGACCGCCGGGTATACCATCAGCTTCAACTCTCCGTCTCATCGCTTCAAGGGCGCGATTGCCATGGCCGCGCGCCATGGGATGACCCAGGCCCAGGTGGATGATCTCTGGCTGGAGCATGGCGATGTGCTGACCGTGATCAACAATGTGCTGCACCTGAAAATTCGGTCCCTGCCCTACAAGGCGCCCAACCGCTCTTTGACAAAACGTCAGCGCGAGGTGCTGCAATGGGTTGGCGATGGCAAGACCACGCAGGACATTGCCGTGCTTTTGGGTCTGACGCCCGCCACCATTGAAAAGCACCTTCGTCTCGCAAGAGAATCGCTTTGTGTTGAAACAACCGCGCAAGCTGTACTTAAGGCTGCTTTGCACAATCAGATGTATGTGCTCGAGTGAAACCTCGGAACGAACCCCCAGTCAGAGTCAGATTTGTTCCGTCAAACTGCAATTATTTCAGTCAATAAATTAAAAGGTATGGAAATCAGGACTGGCTCTGAAAAAGGAACTGATGCACATTAGCGTCGTTCCGTGAGTGGTGGCTTTAGCCTAGGAACTTTGAGAATGAGACCCCTGCAATATCAGGGCCCTGTTTTTCTCCTCCGGTGAGTGACGTGTATTTTTCAGCGTTGGTCACCGGAACCTGATATCCCCCTAAATTACTCTGCTTGTGCTGAAGCCGGCTGCTCTGTGCGGTGGGTGTCTTTGCGTTTGACCCCTGTTCTTTCCCCCTGTGCTTTCCCCCTTTGCTTTCCCCCTGCGCTTTAACTGTGGCCGCTTCACGCGCCAGCGCATCTTTGTTGCGCCTGACTGGAGGCCACGCAAAAGGCCAGCGCGGAAACCGCACTGGCCTGTGTCGCAGCCCCAAAGGGCCACGAGGGATCCAAAGCTGGATTAGCCCTGAGCTGCTTTTGCAACTTCCGCTGCGAAGTCTTCTTTTTCGACTTCGATGCCTTCGCCAACTTCAACACGTGCAAAGCCGGTGATGGTTGCGCCAGCTTCTTTTGCTGCGGCTTCGACGGTCAGGTCGGGGTTCACAACGAACTGCTGGTTCAGCAGGGTGGATTCCGCCACGAATTTCTTCATGCGGCCCACGATCATCTTCTCGATGACCTGCTCCGGCTTGCCGGACTCGCGTGCGATGTCGATCTGAACCTGACGCTCTTTGTCAACGATCGCTGCGTCGAGGTCGTCTTCGCCCAGAGCGGCCGGGTTCACAGCTGCGATGTGCATTGCAACCTGCTTGCCGAAGGCTTCATCACCGCCGGTCATTGCAACCAGAACGCCGATTTTGCCCATGCCGCCGGTTACAGCGTTGTGCACGTAGGACACAACCGCGTCACCTTCGAGCGACTCCATGCGGCGCAGGTTCATGTTTTCGCCGATGGTGGCGATTTTGTCGGTCAGGGTCTGTGCAACAGATTTGTCGCCCAGGCTCGCTTCGGACAGCTCTTCAACGGTGTTCACACCCAGAGCGGCAAAAGCGATTTTGCCAACCATTTCCTGAAACTCGCCGTTCTTCGCAACGAAGTCGGTTTCGGAGTTCACTTCGACAGCAACACCTTTGCCGCCATCGACGACAACAGCCACAAGGCCTTCAGCGGCGGTACGGCCGGATTTCTTAGCTGCTTTCGCGAGACCTTTGGTGCGCAGCCAGTCAACAGCGGCATCCATGTTGCCGTCGTTTTCGACCAGTGCTTTCTTCGCGTCCATCATGCCTGCGCCGGTGGATTCGCGCAGTTCTTTCACCATTGCTGCAGTGATTGCCATCTTGGGCTCTCCTCAAGTCAAATGCGGTTTGGGGCAGGTGATACCCTGCCCCGCATGTCAAATATATGACAAGCTCAGATTAGGCTTCGGCTTCTTCCGCCAGAGCTTCTTCTGCCGGTGCCTCTTCCAGTGCACCGAGGTCAACGCCTGCAGCGCCCAGCTGAGCGGACATACCGTCCAGCGCAGCACGTGCAACCAGGTCGCAGTACAGGGAGATCGCGCGGGCCGCGTCGTCGTTGCCCGGGATCACGTAGTCGATGCCGTCGGGGGAGCAGTTGGTGTCGACAATAGCAACAACCGGGATACCCAGTTTGTTGGCTTCTGCGATGGCCAGTGCTTCTTTTTTGACGTCGATGACGAACAGCAGGTCAGGAACACCGCCCATTTCGCGGATGCCGCCCAGGGAAGCGTTCAGCTTCTCTTGGTCGCGCTCCATGCCCAGACGCTCTTTCTTGGTCAGACCTTCGGCGCCGGTTTCCATGCGCTCGTCGATCTCTTTCAGACGGTTGATGGACTGGGAAACGGTTTTCCAGTTGGTCAGCGTGCCGCCGAGCCAGCGGTGGTTCATGAAGTACTGAGCGGATTTCTCAGCTGCTTCTGCGATCGGTGCTGCCGCTTGACGCTTGGTGCCAACGAACAGAACGCGGCCGCCTTTTGCAACGGTTTCGCGCACAACGTTCAGTGCCGCGTCGAGCATCGGGACGGTTTGGGTCAGGTCCATGATGTGGATGCCGTTGCGCGAGCCGTAGATGTACTCGCCCATACGGGGGTTCCAGCGCTGGGTTTGGTGACCAAAGTGAACGCCAGCTTCGAGCAGCTGACGCATGGTGAACTCAGGAAGAGCCATGCTTTTCTTTCCTTTCCGGTTTCATTCCTCGGCGGGGGTTCAGAGCATGTGGCTCCAACCGGGGGTATGTCAGGGATGTCTCCCCTGAACAGACCAAACCCCGCCTGCGGGTTCGATGGCGCGCGTATACGGCAGCGGTGGGGGATGTGCAAGGGGGTTTTCGACGATCCCGCCGCAGGGCCCGTGTTTGGGCTCAGATTTTGCTGCGCAGCGCCTGATGGCCCTCGCGTACCATGGTTTCCGTCGCCGCTGCCAGTGCTTTGCGGTCCTTATACTCCGCCACCTTTACGGGCGGATGATAGCGCAGCGTCACCCGCCCCTGACGTGGCATGGCCAGCACCTGCAGCAGATGGGATTCAAACCCCATATCGCCAAACCAGCCGTAAAACCGCGAATCCTGACCTTCGGGCGCTTGAAAATACGCCGAAACAGGCTGAACCGACAGCGCGTCGCGCAGGGACGGGTCAAACAGCGCCGCAAACAGCGTGGATTTAAAGGGCAAAACCTGCTGCCCGTCAGTAGAGGTGCCTTCCGGAAAAAACAGCAGTCGGTGACCGGCCAGAAGGCGCGCCTCGAAGATTTCCTTCTGTTCGCGCGCCTTGGCGGGGTTGCGCTCCACAAAGACGGTGCCTGTGGCGCGCGCAAGCCAGCCGATCCCGGCCCAGTCGGCCACTTCGGCCTTTGAGACAAAGTAGAGCGGCTGACGCGCGTTCATCACAAATATATCGAGCCAGGAAGAGTGATTGGCGACCCAGATGCCAGGGCCTTGCAGGCGCGCGCCTTCCGTGTCCAGGCGCAGCCCCATGATGCGCAGCGCATTGCGGCAGACAAACACGGTGATCCAAGGGGTCACCGGCCGTTTCAGGCCAAAAAGCGGGCGTTCAACCAGCCGGAGCAGCAGCAACAGGAGCAGCCCGCCAAACACCAGAACGGCCAGCGGAAGCCCACGTGCCACCGCGCGCAGCCAGTCCTTTGGCCCAAGCTGGCGCGTTTGAACCGGGCGGTCACTTTCCCACCGCATGGTCATGCGCCGCGCTTTCCGGGGCCTTGCCCATACAGGCGGCTCTGCCGGGTGCTCATTTTTTCTGTGTCTAAAATCAGACAGATATCGGTTGTATTGAAAGCATGGTCCACAAAAGCGCCCTCGCCCACATAGCCGCCAAGCCGCAGGTAGGCCTTGATCAGCGCGGGGGTGTCGATCATCGCCTGACGCCGGTCCAGCGCGTCTGGGGCCACCAGGTTCATCGGTTGAAACACTTTCGACCGCACGCGCAGATCTGCTGGGGCGAGGTGGTTGTGGTGCAGCATCGACAGGGAATTGGCCAAAGGCACCGGGTCGGTGCCGTGGAAGGAGGCCACGCCGAACAAAATCTCGATCTTATGCTCTGCCACATAGTCGGCCAGCCCCGACCACAGGTGAAACATCGCCGCCCCGCCCCGATAGTCTGGATGCAGACAGGACCGGCCCAGTTCCAACAGCTTGCGCCCAGAGGCGCGCAGCGGGCTCAGGTCGTATTCATCTTCTGAATAAAAGCGCCCCATCTCAGCCGCCTGATCGTCGCGCAGCAGCCGGTAGACGCCAATGGTCTGTCCTGTGGCGTCATCTTTCACAATCATATGGTCGAAGAAAGGGTCAAACCGGTCCCGTTCAAGGCCCTGTTCGTGGTCAACCAGATCCCCATCGCCGCCCAATTCGCGGACGAAGACGTCGTACCGCAAGGCCTGGGCTGCGCGCAGCTCGTCCTCGGTTTCGGCGATCTTCACGGTAAAGCCTGCGGCTTCGTCCTGCATGCCCTGCCCCTGTCTTATCAAGGTGTCTTTTCAAGTTTTTAAGGGAAATAGCCCAGCAAACGCGTGTGTTTCAAGAAATATCAACACTTGTTTAACGCGCGTTAACCATTCATAAACCTTCTTCACAGATCAAAGACCGGAACAAGGGCGATGCGTCCTGCGTCGATGACAAGCTTGCCCTGATCCGGAAAGTTCACGGTGATCTTGTTGCCGATATTGGATTGCACCTGTCCCACGCCCCATTCGGGGTGGTCGGGGTGGCGGACGTACATGCCTGGCGCAAGAATTGCATTGAGGTCGTTCATATTGAGAATGGCCCGTATCGGAGGAAAGTTATGGCAACAGATAATGCCAAACTCGCAGCATTGGTAGGGTCGCGGATTTGTCACGACCTGATCAGCCCTGTTGGCGCGATCAACAACGGTCTGGAACTTCTGGGCATGGCGGGCGCGATGGATGGGCCCGAGCTGGAACTGATCTCTGACAGTGTGAACAATGCCAATGCCCGTATCCGCTTTTTCCGGATCGCCTTTGGCGCCGCAGGCATGCAAGAACTTGGCCGGGCCGAGGTCGAAGGCGTCCTAAGCGACGTCAGCAAAGGTGGCCGGGTCAAATATCAGTGGAACGTGGAAGGCTCTGCCCCACGCGCGGATGTGCGGCTGGCGTTTCTTGCGGGTCTCTGTATGGAAAGCGGCCTGCCCTATGGTGGCACGGTCGAAATTTCCCGGTCCGAGGACAGCTGGACCATCACCGGCGAAGGCCGCAAGGTCAACGCCGACAGCGCGCTCTGGGCGTCGCTGTCTGGCGGCACGGGCGAGATAGAGATCACCCCGGCGCTGGTTCAGTTTGCTCTGATGCCTGCAATGGGCGCTGAAACCGGACGCACCGTGTCGGCCACGGCAAGCGAAGAAAAGCTGACGATCCAGTTCTGAAAATCGCTAAGCCGAAATTAGAAAAGCCCCGCAAGTATTTGCGGGGCTTTGTTATTTCAGGCGCGTGTGGTGCCGTTGCCGCGGACCAGATATTTGAAGCTGGTCAGCTGGGTGGCGCCGACGGGCCCGCGGGCGTGCATCTTCCCGGTGGCAATGCCAATCTCCGCGCCCATGCCAAATTCGCCGCCATCGGCAAACTGGGTAGAGGCATTGTGCATCAGGATCGCACTGTCCAGTTCAGCAAAGAACTGCGCCACGGCGCTCTCGTCTTCGGTGATGATGCAGTCGGTGTGCTGCGAGTGGTTTTCACGGATATGCGCAATCGCCGCGTCGATGGAGGCCACGGATTTCGCCGCAATGATCGCGTCAAGGTATTCCTTGCCCCAATCCTCAGCTGTCGCCTCGATCATGCCCTCGGGTCCGGGCAGGCCTGCTTCGGCGTGGATCTCGACGCCTGCATCCGCCAGCGCGGTCAGCACGGCCTTGCCCAGGGTCTCTGCAATATCCTGATGGATCAGCAGGCATTCTGCCGCGCCACAGATGCCGGTGCGGCGGGTCTTGGCATTCAGCACCACATCCAGCGCCTTCTGCGGGTCGGCGTCTTTGTCCAGATAGATGTGCACAATGCCCTCAAGGTGCGCAAAGACCGGCACGCGGGCTTCGCGCTGGACCAGACCCACAAGGCCCTTGCCGCCACGGGGCACGATCACGTCGACATAGTCGGTCATGGTCAGCAGCTCCTGAACCGCTGCGCGGTCGCGGGTCGGCACCAGCTGCACTGCGTCTTCGGGCAGGCCAGTGGCGCGCAGGCCTTCGGCGAGGCAGCTGTGGATCGCCTGCGCCGAATGCAGGCTTTCAGAGCCACCGCGCAGGATCACCGCATTGCCGGATTTCAGGCACAGCGCGCCGGCGTCTGCGGTCACATTGGGGCGGCTTTCATAGATCACCCCGATCACACCAAGCGGCGTGCGCACGCGCTGGATGTTCAGACCGGTGGGCTGCTGCCATTCTTCCATCACCTGACCAACAGGGTCGTCCTGACCGGCCACGGCCCGCAGACCATCGACGATGCCCTGAATACGCGGCTCATCCAGCATCAGCCGGTCCATCATGGCGTCTGTCAGGCCCTTATTGCGGCCAAATTCCAGATCCTTGGCATTGGCGTCAATGATCTCTGCCCGCTTGGCCCAGACAGCATCTGCCGCGCCTTCCAGCGCTTTGGTTTTCTGTTCAGCCGTGGCGGTGGACAGCACCTGTGCGGCGGCCTTGGCGCGTTGGCCCAGATCCTGCATCAGCGCGGGGATATTGGTTTCGTCTTTCATCTTCTTTGCCTTTCCTCGGGAGGCGGGCCAGACCGGCTGGCCGAAATTTCCTGCAAAATGGCAGCTTCGCTTACAAAGTCAAAGCGCCATGTCATCGCGGTGGATCAAGGCCGCGCGTCCAGAGTAACCAAGGATCTCCTCGATCTCGTCCGAACGGTGGCCTTTGATGGCCCGGGCTTCTTCGGCGGTATAGCGCGCGAGGCCCTGACCCAGCTTGTGACCGGCTGGGCTAAGGATGGCCAGGGGATCGCCCCGGCCAAAATCACCCTCCACGTGACGGACACCTGCGGGCAGCAGGCTTTTGCCGTTTTTCAAAGCTTTTTCAGCGCCTTCGTCGACCATGATAACACCGCGCGTCTTCATCGACGCGATCCAGCGCTTGCGCGCCAGCTGCGGGTCCTCATCCGCCGTGAACCAGGTGCAGTTCGCGCCATTTTCAAGCGTTCTCAACGGGTTCAGGGGTGAACCTTCTGTGATCGCCATGGCGCAACCCGCCGCAGTGGCCATCTTGGCGGCCAACAGTTTGGTGATCATCCCGCCTTTCGACAGGCCAGACACGCCATCCCCTGCCATCGCCTCAATCTCGGGTGTGATTTCATCAATCACATCATAGCGATGCGCCTTGGGATCCAGCGCGGGATTGGCGCTGTAGAAGCCATCGACATCCGAGAGCAGAACCAGCACATCAGCGCCCGTGGTCACCGCGATCTGTGCCGCCAGACGGTCATTGTCGCCATAGCGGATCTCATCGGTGGCAATGGTGTCGTTCTCGTTCACGATCGGCACCGCGCCCAAATTGACGAGCGTGCCCAGCGTCGCGCGCGAGTTCAGGTAGCGGCGTCGGTTTTCGCTGTCTTCCAGCGTCACCAGCACCTGCGCGGTTTTGATGCCATGCGGCGCCAGCGCTTCTTCATAGGCGCGGGCGAGTTGGATCTGACCGACGGCCGCGGCGGCCTGCGATTGTTCCAGCGGCAGGTCTGCGCGCGGCAAGCCCAGCACCTCGCGCCCCAGCGCGATCGAGCCAGAGGAGACAAGGATCACATCCTTGCCCTGCGCTTTAAGCCAGGCGACGTCATCGGCAAGGCTTTGCAGCCAGTCTGCCCGCAACGCGCCGCTGGCCCGGTCCACCAACAGGGCCGAGCCGATCTTGACGACAATCCGTTTGGCCGTGCCGAGAGAGGCGCTTAGGGTTGCCAAGGCGCTTCCTCCGCGTCGGTGTTCTTGTAACGAATGCGGTCTTCATCCACCTTCGCACGAACAGCGCGCAGCACGGTGTCCAGACCTTCGCGGCTGACACCGGACATCATCAGAGCCGGGCCGCCCACGGCAGCTTCCAATTCCGCCTGCGCCTCGGCGCGTTCTTCCTCATCCAGCGCGTCGATCTTGTTCAGCGCGGTGATGCGGGGTTTGGTGGCGAGTTCACCGCCATAGGCCTCAAGTTCACCGATGATGGTGTTGTAATCCTCGGCAATGGTGTCCGAGGTGCCATCGATCAGATGCAACAGCACCGAGCAGCGTTCAACGTGACCCAGGAACAGATCGCCCAGACCGCGGCCTTCGCTTGCGCCTTCGATCAGGCCGGGGATGTCGGCGACAACAAATTCCGCATTATCAATACCTACGACGCCCAGGTTCGGGTGCAGCGTGGTAAACGGATAGTCCGCGATCTTGGGGCGCGCGTTGGAGCTCGCCGCGAGGAAGGTGGATTTCCCGGCGTTCGGCAGACCCAAGAGGCCCGCATCGGCGATCAGCTTCAGGCGCAGCCAGATGGTGCGGTCGATGCACTCTTGACCCGGATTGGCGCGGCGCGGTGCCTGGTTGGTTGCAGATTTAAAGTGCAGGTTGCCAAAGCCGCCATTGCCGCCTTTGGCGAGCAAGACGCGCTGGCCAACCTCGGTCATATCGGCAATCACGGTTTCCTGATCTTCGTCCAGAACTTCGGTGCCAACGGGCACGCGCAGGATGATGTCATCGCCATCCGCGCCGGTGCGCTGGCGGCCCATGCCGGACTGGCCGTTTTTAGCAAAGAAGTGCTGTTGATACCGGAAGTCGATCAGGGTGTTGAGCCCATCGACAGTTTCGACCCAGACAGAGCCGCCCTTGCCGCCGTCCCCGCCATCGGGTCCGCCGTATTCTTGGTATTTCTCGCGGCGGAAGCTGATACAGCCGTTGCCGCCTGCGCCGGAGCGGATGTAGACCTTGGCGAGATCGAGGAATTTCATGTCGGGCCTCAAAAGCAGAAAGTGTATCAGGCCTTAACGGAATTGCCGGGATGCCTCAAGCCTGACTGCAAAGGTCTCCGGAAAATGAAACACGGGCCCGCCGAATGGCGCGCCCGCGTGATTGGTGCCGGTGGCTGTGACTTACAGCTTGCGGCTGTAGGTCCATGTTGGGACAGTAGCGCCACGCGCGACCGAGAAGGTCTCTGCATCGCCCAGGTATTCAAAGCCACGTCCGGTCATGACCTGCGCACCTTCGGGGTTGTCCTGAAACACAGCTGTGAACAGCGCCGTGTCGCCAAAGGGGTTGGCGTCGATCAGCAGATCCAGCGCCTCGGCCGCAAGGCCGGTGTTCCAGAATGGCGGTGCGATCCAATAGCCGATCTCGGATTGGGCGCGGTCCATACGCTTCAGGCTGACCACGCCCTTCAGTTCGGGGCCGCCGTCGCTGGTGCCGTCAATGGCCCAGATGATTTCATTGTCATCGCCCTTCATGGCCCGCGCCACAAAAGCCTCTGCCGCGCCGGGCGGCAAAGGGTGCGGAATGCTGCTGGTCAGGCGGGACACACGTTTGTCGCCCGCATAATGCGCAATCAGGCCGGCGTCAGAGACGCGCAGAGGGCGCAGCACAAAGCGCGCACCGGTGATTGCCGTTTGTTGTTCCATTTGATCCACTTGATCTAAACTCATACGCTCGGTCCTCCTCAGAACTCGATGACGCGGTGCCGGGCCCTACTCCCTACCCCGGTGGCGCCGATTTGGGGCTTGCGGCGGTGGGATGCAAGGTAAGGGACAATCAAATCCCCGTCATGCGTTCTTCCGCAGTGCCAAATGCCCAAAAGCAGAAGGGACCGGCTGTTTAGCCGATCCCCCCTAAGATTTTTCTAACCTATCAGGTTCGGCTTACTCAGCGGCCTCCGCCACCGGCAGAACCGAAACGAAGGTGCGGCCCTTGAGGCCCTTGTGGAAGGTCACAGCACCGTCGGCGGTTGCAAAGAGGGTGTGGTCTTTGCCCATGCCAACGCCTTCGCCGGCCCAGAACTTGGTGCCGCGCTGACGCACGATGATGTTGCCTGCGATGGCGGCTTGGCCACCGTACAGTTTCACGCCAAGGCGGCGACCTACAGAGTCGCGACCGTTACGGGAGGAACCACCAGCTTTTTTATGTGCCATTCTTGTCTCTCCTTAGCCTTGAGCCAGTTCTTTGGCTTGCTCAACCCACTCGGGTTTCACTTTGATGCCTTCGATACCAGCAATGTCGTCGTCCGACAAGGCTGCGATCTGAGCGAAGGTGGTGAGGCCTGCGGCTTGCAGCTTTTTAACAGCTGCGGGGCCAACGCCGGTGATCTGGGACAGATCGTCAGCAGAGGAAGAACCCGCTTCGCCTTTGCCGGTGGCTGCTTTGACGCCAGTTGCGTCTGCGCCAGAGGCCAGGATCTCGGTCACACGAACCAGGGTCAGCTTTTGACGGTGACCAACGGTGCGCTTGGAGGAGTGCTTACGACGGCGCTTAACGAAGTTGATGACCTTATCGCCTTTGATCTGGTCGACAACTTCTGCCTGAACAGCGGCACCTTCGACGAAGGGCGCGCCTACGACCGGTGCATCACCACCGAGCATCAGGACGTCGTTGAATTGGATGGTTTCGCCAGCGTCTGCAGCCAGTTTTTCCACGCGGAGCACGTCGCCCGCCTGTACTTTGTACTGCTTGCCGCCAGTCTTGAGGACTGCGAACATTTCAGTCATTCCTTTTCTAACCGCGTTCTGTGGTCCCCAATCGGGCGTTTTTGATGGGGTTGCCCCCGTCACCTCGAACAGCGCGCCCCCTTTGGGGCTGTATGATAAAAACATCCCGGATCATGGGACCTCAAAAGAGATTCCACGCCGGGATGCGCGCTTTTGTTCGATTTCGCGGATGAAGTCAAGTTTTTTCCACAGGCCCCTTCGGCTGTGGAAATCACCCTTCGGATATCGCAGTTAAAGCGCCACTAGAAGACGGAGGTCAAAGGTCGGAATTGGGGGCCAGCTCTGTCATGCGGCGGGCCAGTGCCTCGTAACGGTTGGCCTGAATTTCGTACTGCACCGAATTCAGCAGGCTGTACACCTCCTGCATCAGCGGATGCTCCAGCGCGTCCACATAGGCGTTCAGTTCGTCAATGGTGAACCCCTGATAGGTATAGGCATTGCTGGCCAAGGCGCCTTCGCTGATCGACAGACGCAGAAACGGTTCCTGCTCTCGCAGGGCCTGCTCCAGCGTTTCCGGATCCATCCTCAGGTCGATAATGCCGGCATCTGAGGCCGCATTGAGAAAGCGCAGCTGCACGGTTTGAACCGCACGCAGGGTGTCGTCGCTGTCGCTGATCGCATCTGTCATGCGGCGAAACACTTCGATCTTCGGGTCGCTCTCCTGCACCATCTGGGCAATAATCCGACTGCCCGCCTCCAGCGTGACATCGCCGTCGACGATATCATGCGAGGCATTTTCGGCGCGCACCAATTTCTTGCCCAGATCCGAGGCGTAAAAGCTGTTGGCGTGGTCCAAGGCCTCGGGGGACAGGGTTTCACGCAGCATCAGAACGGCCATGTCGCGGATGTTTTCCGGGTCAAAAACCTCATCCGCTATCGACTCCCAAGTCACCCCAAAGCTGCGCGCATCCAGCCCAATCATGGCCGGCGCGTTTTCGGCGGAATGGGCAATGCTGTCGAGGGCCACATCGAAACCGGTGATATTCAGGAAGTCCTCGATCGCAGCCTGCGCATATGGCGCGGCGTCCACGGCGTCGGGGAACGCAGATTGCTCGGCCCGGGCCGCTGCGGGGGGCATTGATGCTATTGCGCAGAGACAAAGACCAACAGGGAACAAGCGGAAGACCGCGTTTTGTAAAAACCAAGAGCGCATATGAACAGTGTGGGGATTTTTAAGATAGGTTTCAACAAAATTTCGAATTCGAAGAGTTTCTTCCAAATAACCCCTTGCGTCCGTTTTGAAACCTCATTAAACGCCCCCTCACCCCCCCGCGGAGAGGTGCCGGAGTGGTCGAACGGGGCGGTCTCGAAAACCGTTGTCCCTTCACGGGGACCCAGGGTTCGAATCCCTGTCTCTCCGCCATTATTCCCCCGGAATACCCCCCTTCAAACAACTTACCAATGACCACATCCATCCTGGATGCGTGACACGCTGACCAAGCGTATGGCATTCGGCAGTTTCAATGGGTTTTGGGTGCGATCGGTGATATTGATCGGCAAAATCGATTGAAGTATTGTTTTTAATGCGTTTTCCAAGGTTTTTTGGTCGGTTAAACCGATTTTAGCCACATCAACACATCGACCAGCGGCGGGATGGCTTCCTGTGCCGCGTGATCAGCCAGCTTTGACGCCATAATGCCCCTACTCACCTTTCATGCCCCTGCGCGTGGTCGCCAGACTGCCGATGCAGGGCGCGCACCGTTTTCGGCTGGGGGCAGATGATGCGCTCTGCCTCCTCTTCTGGACATTCATCGGATTGGTCGGTTGCAAAGCGCGCCAGTTCCACACGCCCCGACCTGAGCCGTCGCGCTTTGGTCGTTGCGGTAAGTGCGACCCTTTTGGGCATTCTTGTGGCTGTCCCGCTGTTCCGCGACACGCGACCGGGCGCGCCGTTTAATCAGGCCTGCGCGATTGCGGGGACGATCTGTCTTTTGATGCCTGCGGTTTTCTTTTTTGCAAAACGCGGCGGCGCGGCGAAAAATCCTCCGCTTTGGTTCGTGTTGCACGCGATCTGCGGTTTTATGGGGATTTTCCTGATTTCGATCCATGTGGCCTCGGTGTCTGCGCTGTCGCCTGCTTTGGTGCCGCTGGTCGCGCTGATGTTTCTGGTGTGCCAGGGGTTCTGGGTGCGGGCCTTTCTGACCCGGCGGCTGTCCTTCCTCTTTGCGCGATCCCCTAAAAGTTTTGACTTCGGCACCGCCCTGCCCGACAACCGGGCCGCCATTGGCGCTGTGATCGAGCAGAAAACCGCCCTGCTGGCCATGCTCGACCCGCAGGCAAACGAGGCCACATTCTCCCCGCGGCTGCGTCATTGGCTGCGTGCGCCGCTGAAGGCGCTGCGCTACGATCTGCTGGCCCGCCGCGAGGCCGCGCTGGTCGGGGCGCGGGCGCGGGCAGGCTTTGTCCTGTCTTATGCGCGTCAGCTGCATATTGCCGTGGCGGCCATCTTCTATCTCAGCCTTTTGGCCCATGTGGTGGTCATGCTGTTCTTTGCCGGATACGCGGCCAAGGGCGGCGAGGTCTATTGGTGGCATATCGCGAATTGGGGAAGCAAATGACCGTCGCACCCGACAACCCGCTGAGCCTGCTTATTGATCTGGAACGCTGCATCGGCTGCAAAAGCTGCGAAGCGGCCTGCAAACAGTCCAACGCTTTGGGGCCGCACACCTATCGCAACCGGGTGATGTGGTACGGCGAGGGCGAGGAACAGACCGAACAGTTCCGCCCGGCCCTGCTCGATTTTCTGACCGTGACCTGCCAGCAGTGCGAGCGCCCCGCCTGTCTGCGCGCCTGCCCTGTGACGCCCAAGGCGATCAGCAAGGATCCCATCACCGGTGTTGTGCAGATCAACGAGGACCGCTGCACTGGCTGCGGCGAATGTGCGGTCTCCTGCCCCTATGGGGCCATTGGCTACAACGCCGAAAAACACCACGCGGTGAAATGTGATCTCTGCGCCCATCGCCGCGCCGAGGGCGATGGCCCCGCCTGTGCCTCTGTCTGCCCAACACAGGCAATCCAGTTCGGCACCCGCAATGACCACATTGCCAAGGCAAAAGCCGAAGACCGCGACGTTCTGGACACCGATCACTTCCTGCAGAAACCCGCAACTGTCTACTTCAAGCGTCTGGGAGACCGCGACAAAACCGCGGCCGAGGTGCCAAACCTCATGGCGGATGACGCCGCGCGTGCCAATCTGACCAGTGATGTCCAGCACGGCACGTTTGATCGCGCCACCCGCGAACAAGCGGAAGAGGCCCCTGCGATCAAACACAAGGGCGGCTGCAATATCTGCTTTAACGCCTGCCCGATCACCTACGAGCTGCGCGACGGCAAGGTCACCAATATCTATGGCACCAAGGACGACCCGATCTTTGGTGGCCGCATCTGTCCAAAATCGCAAATGACGCTGCAGATGTACGGCAACCCCGACCGGCTGCTGACGCCACTGAAACGTGTGGGCGAACGCGGATCTGGCCAGTTCGAGGAGATCTCCTGGGATCAGGCGCTGGTTGAGATTGCCGCCAAGCTGACACAGGTGCGCGACCAATACGGCCCCGAAGCACTGGCCATTCAGGCAGGGTCGCGTACGGGCGTGTTGAACATCATGGGCGCGGTGCCGCTGTTTGCCGATCTCTGGGGCACCGGCAACCTCGCCGCCACCGAACCCTTCTGCGACCTTGGCAAATCGGTGAGCCTCGAGCTGACCCAAGGCTCCACCATGCTGGCCAATGTCTACACGCCCGAAGACATCGGCAGCGCCGGGATGTATGTCTATATCGGCGACAATCAGGCCGAAACCCGGCCCGTCAACTTTGGCCTGATGAACAACTGGCGGCTGCAGAACAAAGCCAAGCTGGTGGTGGTCGATCCCCGCCAGACGGTCACTGCCTCCAAGGCGGATGAGTGGCTTGCGATCCGGCCTGGCACGGACATGGCGCTGGGTCTGGCGATGATCCATCACATCTTGTCCAACGCTCTGCAGGACCAGCACTTCTGCGACACTTGGATGGAAGGGTTTGAAGACTGGCGCGATTATATCTTTGCCAAAGGCTATGACGCCGACTGGGCCGCGCCGATCACCGATTTACCCGCCGAGAAGATCCGCAAACTGGCCGAAGAGATCGCCCGTGTCGACGGCTGCATGATCTACCTCAGCCGTGGTGTGAACCAGCACACGAACTCGGCCCAGACCAACCGCGTCTATCAGTTCCTTGTGGCGATCACCGGCAACTATGGTCGTCGCGGCGGTGGGTATTTCAATGTGTCCTCTGAGCCCGACTGGAAATACCCCGAGGTCCCCACGAGCCGCAAACCGCAGACCCGTCCGGCGATTTCCAAAAACCCGGCGGATTGGGTGGGGGCCATGCTGGGCGAGGCGCAATATCCAATCCGCGCCATGATCACCGGCAACAACCCCTTGGGGCAATGGCCGAACCTGAACCGCGCCCGCCGCGCGGTCAAAGGGCTCGATCTGGTGGTGCATATGGACCTGTTCCGCAATGCCACCTCGGATCACGCAGACTATGTACTTCCCATGGCCAGCGGCATTGAAAAAGGCGGCACCACCCGCTTTGCCGAAGACCGCCGGATTGTCTGGAACGACAAGCTGATCGACCCGCCGGGCGAGGCACGGTCGGACCATTGGTTCTGGATTGAACTGGGCAAACGCTTTGGTTTCGACGACATCCTGAAGGACCGCTACAAAGACCCCCGTGTTCTGTGGGACGAGGTGGTGGCCCCAACCACCCCCGGCGTCCGGGGCATCACCACCAAACGTCTGATCGAACAGCCCAGCCGATGGATGCGCATTCCGGCGAAGGATGAAGACAGTATTGCGCCCGATACCCTCTATCTCGAAGGCACCACCGCCTTTGACGCCCCCGAAGGCCACCGTTTCCCGACGCCCTCGGGCAAGTTGGAGTTTTTTACCCCGACGTTGGAAGGGCGGTTTGCCGCCATGGGCCTGACCGCCCTGCCCGAATTCTATACCGAAAAACCCTCGGCCCATCTTGCGCCCACGCTCCGCTACAGTGGCGAGGATGTGGTGTCTTCTTTCTTCCATGCCGACACCTACGCGGAAAAAGGGACGCTGGTGGCCCCCTCAGATCGACCTGTTGTCAGCGAATTTGACACCGAACTGGTCACGGGCCGTCCCCCTGCACCGCATTTCCATTCCTGGACGCATTACTTCTGGCAGGCGCAGGAAATGTGGCCGCAGCTTTACTGTCAGATCCACCCAAAGAAAGCCGATGCGCTGGGGATTGCAGATGGGGATGAGGTTTTGGTCCGAACCGAGAATGGCGAGGTCAAAGTGCGCGCGTGGCGCTATGCCGGTATCCGTGAAAACGCGATCTTCATTCCCATTGGCTGGGATGAAAAGCAGCCCTATCACCCGGCAGAGTCGGTCAATAAACTCACAGGCTTGGCGCTTGATCCGATCTCGCAGCAGCCAAACCTGAAACTGCACATGTGTAATCTGAGCAAGGTCTAGCACATCAGAGCCCCCGCAAAGTCATTGACCTTGCGGGTGTTTTTAACTCAGGCCATCGCCGCAAGCTGTGCTGTTTTCTGGCGGTTGTAAGGGCTGTTTGGCCGATGGTTCAGCCGTTCGCTGATCAATGCCTCGGCCAGTGATTTCTGATTGTCGCGCAGCGCCGCCTCAAGAAGGGTGCGTTCGACCACATCACGCTGCGCATGGCTGCCGCCAAACCGGATGACCTGATCCCGAATGGGCAGCAACCCGTCGACAACCGCACTGTAATCCGCGCGACCAAAGGCTTGTAAAGACGCGCAAATCGGCCGACCTACCGTTGCGGTGACGGCAAGATTTGTATTGTGCTTCAGATCCCCCTGTTCCAACACCCGATCCAGAGCCGCCAAAAGGCGCGCGGCCTCCGTGTCACGGCCGGCCGCAACAAAAGCCATCATCGCATGCACATCATTGAAGGCGCAGAAGGCCTGTTCGGCCACAGGCGCCCAGCTGTTGGCCAGCCGCTGCCAGCGATCGCCCGTCTCAGTGCCGTCCAGATGCAGCCGCCACAAGGCGGATGAGCCATCCACCAGCCCCAACAGTGCGGGCGTCTTGCCACTGGGCTGCACATAGGCGTCATAGAGGTCAAGCACGCGGGCAAGATCGCCCTGCTCCAGCCGGTAAAGAATCGTGTGAATGGCATTGTGCGAAACCAGAACATTCTGCTGCGACCAGCTGTCGGTCCCCGCGTCCATAAAATCTGCGCCGCGATCGAAATCTCCCAACATTTCATAGGCATGTGCAACGGCATGAATGCTCCAGACGTCGCGTGGTTCCGCGTTCAGCGCGGACAGGCCAGCTGCCAGTGCGCGCTCTGTTTCGCCGGCTTCTTCCAGGCCAAAAGCATGCATGCCCTGCACAAAGCTATAAAGCGGATGTGTGGGATCCCAGAACGGCAACACGTCGGCTATGCGGTCGCGAATTCGGGCAGAATGACCAAGGTAGAAATCCAGCTGATGCGCCATCCACAGGGCGAGGAAATCCGTCGGATATGTGGCCAACAGGTGATCAAACCCGCGACTTGCCGCGATCCAATCCCCTGCATGCCACTGGCGCAGCACATCCAGATGTAGCCTTTCCCGCGCAAGGCAGTTTTTGGTGCATAAGTCCTCAATGATTTCAAGGCGCTGCGCCGCCATGTTGGCGTATCTGCGATCTGTGGATGCCATGTCCATATAGGCCTTGAAGATATGGCCCATGATGAATTTCGGTTCCTCATCTGTGGCCGCGTTCAGGATCGCGATTGGGTTGCGCCAGAGGGCAAGTTCGCGCAGTGCTGCATCAAATTTGGCCGCGGTCTCGGGTGCGGCGGCAGACAGGTCAAGACCGGTATTGTCTCTTGTCGTCAAAGCGTTGTCTCCTCATAGTCATCCAGGCCGCGGCCGGTTGGGCTGTGGTGACAGGCTAACAGATCGAGCGCCCCTCGGGATGATCCCTCCAGTAACCATGAGGCGAAAAGTGAACCCTTTGCAGATACTTCTCCAACAGTTTGCCGCCCCGGCTGACGCGGTGGGTCACCCCGGATTTCCAAAGCAGATGGAGCAGCTTTTCGACGGGGTTCTGCCCCATGATATGCGCTGGAGCATTGTCTATTCCGCGACCATGGCGCCCAAGGTTCTGGGCCACAGCATGCCGCAGGGCAGCCTTGGCGTGGTCGATCACGACCTGATCCGCCGCACCTATGACGCGGGCTATTTCCGGTTCGATCCTTTCTACCGTTTCTGGCGCGATGAACGTCAGGGCGGCGTCTTTCGGCTCAGCGATATTTCCAATATGGATCAGGGGGATGCGGCCTATTTGTCAGGCTTTGTCCCGATGACAAAATTTGAAGATGACGTGGCGCTGATCTGCCCCATCGACACGGACACAGCCGTGGCTCTGACGCTGGAACGGTGCCGTGTGTTTTCCACGCAAGAGATGGCCGTGCTGAAGGCAGGCTATGCCCCCCTGGCCGCCCTTGTGCGCAGCCACTGGCGCATGACAGGGCCGCAGGCAAAATCACCCGCCCCGCAGGCGGGCCTGCCGCCCTTGACTTATCCTGAGGCGACCGCCGGTTTCCTGCCCGGTGCGTTGACGCCAAAAGAACGCGAAATTGTACATTTGTCCTTTGCAGGCTTTGACAATCGCGCCATCGCCCAGCGTCTGGGCGTCACCATTGGCACGGTAAAGAACCACAAGAAACGGCTTTACGCAAAGGTGGATGTCACCAGCGAACGCGAGCTGTTCAGCCTGTTTCTGGGGTATTTGATGGGGGTAGAGCCGTCAGAGCTTGGTGCGTGATGTACCCCGTCCCTTGAGCCTCACAGGGAGGCGAGCCGCTCTTCCAGTGATTCCCGGAAAAGATCCGCCAGCTGCGACAGCGGGCGGTGTTTCGGTGTCATCAGGCTGACTTCAAGCGAGATCGCCGGTGAAAACGGCACAAATACCAGATCCGCATGGCTGCCGCGCATGACATTATAGGTCTCGCGCGCAAGGGAATCCATAATGCCAAAGCATTGGCCACGCTCAATAAACCGGAAGATCGGCACAAAGAACCGCGACCGGATGCGGGCGTTCAGCTCGGCGCCGGCGTCATCAAACACCTGCTGCAGACGTTTGGCGCCGGGGTGGTCGGCATTCAGACAGCCAATCGGTGCCCCAGACAGGTCCGACGGCGTCAAAACCGGCTTTAGGGCCAGCGGGTTGTCTTTGCGAAGCGCGCAGAAGGTGTCAAAGCGAAAGATCTTGTGGTTCAGCACGGTGCTGCCCTTGCCGCCCGCAAACTGTGAATCGCCGATCCCGATGTCATAATTCTGCGTCGCCATCAGCTGTTCGACCTGCGGGCTGGTGCGTGAAATCAGGGTGACTTTGACGTCCGGCCGATCCTCGATGAAGTCGGAAATGAGCTCTGGCAAAAATTCAACCGTCGGCCCCGGCATAGAAACCAATGTCAGTTCACCGCGAAGCTGATGGCGCAGGTTGCGCATGTTGCGCTCTACGGTCTCCAAGCTGTCGAGAATGCGTTCGGCCTCGCGCAACAGATAATGCGCCTCGGGCATTGCAACCAGCCGCTTGCCCTTGCGCTCGAACAGGGAACATTCAAGTTCTGCCTCTAAAGCCTTGATCTGCGCAGAAATTGCGGGCTGCGTGCGCAGCAGGGATCGCGCCGCCTCAGAGACAGAGCCAAGGCGCATGACCTCTCGAAAAGCAGACATTTGCAGGAAGGTCATGGACATAGTGCGCACCCGGGAAAAGTTGGTGCGCTGCTCATACATATAAGGAAAGGTGATTAAAATATCAAAATTAGCAATTACCAATTATTTCCCGCGCGTCGCATATAGCAACGTCAAGGTGGCACCAAAGCCACCGTTAAAATTCTCGGAGGATTATCCCATGAAAATCAAAACCAAGCTTTCCGGCTCCGTCCTCGCGGCGGCCCTGGCCTTCGGTGGTGCAGCACAAGCTGCGGACCAGACCTTTATCACCATCGGCACTGGCGGTGTGACCGGCGTTTATTACCCGACCGGCGGCGCGATCTGCCGTCTGGTGAACAAGGGCCGCAAAGAACATGGCGTGCGCTGCTCTGTGGAATCCACCGGCGGCTCCGTCTACAACACCCGCACCATCCGCGAAGGCGAGCTGGACTTTGGTGTTGTGCAGTCCGACGTGCAGGTTCAGGCGATGAATTCTCAGCGGTCCTTCAAAGACGACGCGCCTTATGACGGCCTGCGCTCTG
>NZ_CYSD01000044.1 GCF_001458415.1 Tritonibacter multivorans
ACTAGTATGGCCCGGGGGATCCGGCGCGCCTAGGCCTTGACGGCCTTCACTCAATTCGCCCTATAGTGAGTCGTATTACGTCGCGCTCACTGGCCGTCGTTTTACAACGTCGTGACTGGGAAAACCCTGGCGTTACCCAACTTAATCGCCTTGCAGCACATCCCCCTTTCGCCAGCTGGCGTAATAGCGAAGAGGCCCGCACCGAAACGCCCTTCCCAACAGTTGCGCAGCCTGAATGGCGAATGGGAGCGCCCTGTAGCGGCCACTCAACCCTATCTCGGTCTATTCTTTTGATTTATAAGGGATTTTGCCGATTTCGGCCTATTGGTTAAAAAATGAGCTGATTTAACAAAAATTTAACGCGAATTTTAACAAAATATTAACGCTTACAATTTAGGTGGCACTTTTCGGGGAAATGTGCGCGGAACCCCTATTTGTTTATTTTTCTAAATACATTCAAATATGTATCCGCTCATGAGACAATAACCCTGATAAATGCTTCAATAATATTGAAAAAGGAAGAGTATGCGTAGCCGTAATTGGAGCCGTACCCTGACCGAACGTAGC
>NZ_CYSD01000045.1 GCF_001458415.1 Tritonibacter multivorans
GGATTTCGATTTCCTCGTCCGAGCTGTCGACCCGCATGGTGTCCAGCAAGATCCCACGGGTGACAAGCTGCACCATTGCCCCAACAGAGGCCACGTCAGAGCCGTAACGACCCGCTTTGGCCACATCGACGTCGATTTCCCAGTCAATGCCGGGCAGGGGGAGGCTGTCTTCGATCTGCACCAGACCGGCGGTCTCCTCGAACTGAGTGCGGGCCGCAACTGTGGCTTCGGTCAGGCAGGGTTGCCCAGTCGTCGCCTTTGATGCGCAGATGCACCGGTTTGCCGGACGCAGGGCCACCTGCGATGGCGCGGACTTCGACTTCGAAGCCCGGCAGGCTGTCGACAGCGGCCTGCAGCTGCTCCAGCACCAGATCGCCATCGTAATCGTCTGCGGTCACTTCGCGCGACATCAGACCGCCGAGGATGGGTTCTTCCTGTGTTGGGCGATCTTCCCATGGGATGATCTCGAACTGGACCTGACCAATGGTGTCTGGCGGTGTGCTGGCGCCAGAGCTGTCTGTGTTCAGACCGCCATCGCCCGCAAAGGAGAACACATTGGTGACGGCCTTATGTTCCATGATCAGGTTTTCAGTGGCCCGCACCATGGCGTCTTTTTCGCGCAACGACAGGTTGCCGCGGGCGCGGACGTAAGCCGTGGCCTGTTCGGGTTCCTGTTCGACAAAGAATTCAACGCCATAGTTGTTCTGGCTGAAGGTCTGGAACACGGTGGCAATACCAAAGCCAACAACCGCGAGGGTCACCAGCGGCATGATCGGGTTGCCCGCGATCATTTTGATGATCCAGCCAAAAAGACCCAGGCGATTGCGCGCAGTGACGGTGTTTTCAGTGCGGCGCCATTCGGCCGCGCCCAAGGCCACAGAA